>NZ_JBWKMT010000016.1:0-1170 GCF_059415185.1 Acidovorax sp. GW821-FHT10E04 | reverse complement strand
TTAAGCAATGATCTTGGCCACGACGCCAGCGCCGACCGTACGGCCGCCTTCGCGGATGGCGAAGCGCAGGCCTTCTTCCATGGCGATGGGGTTGATCAGCTTGACGGTGATCGACACGTTGTCGCCAGGCATGACCATTTCCTTGTCGGCCGGCAGCTCGATGGCGCCGGTCACGTCGGTCGTGCGGAAGTAGAACTGTGGGCGGTAGTTGTTGAAGAACGGCGTGTGGCGGCCGCCTTCGTCCTTGCTCAGCACATACACTTCAGCGGTGAAGTGGGTGTGGGGCTTGATCGAGCCGGGCTTGCACAGCACTTGGCCGCGCTCCACGTCTTCGCGCTTGGTGCCGCGCAGCAGCAGGCCGACGTTGTCGCCAGCTTGACCTTGGTCCAGCAGCTTGCGGAACATTTCCACGCCGGTGCAGATGGTCTTTTGCGTGTCGCGGATACCGACGATTTCGATTTCCTCGCCGACCTTGATGATGCCGCGCTCGACGCGACCGGTCACCACGGTGCCGCGGCCGGAGATGGAGAACACGTCTTCCACGGGCATCAGGAAGGCACCGTCCACAGCGCGCTCTGGCGTGGGGATGTAGGTGTCCAGCGCTTCGGCCAGCTTCATGATGGCTTCTTCACCCAGCTTGCCCTTGTCGCCTTCCAGGGCGAGCTTGGCCGAGCCACGGATGATGGGGGTGTCGTCGCCTGGGAAGTCGTACTTGTCCAGGAGTTCGCGCACTTCCATTTCGACGAGTTCCAGCAGTTCTTCGTCGTCCACCATGTCGCACTTGTTCAGGAACACGATGATGTAAGGCACGCCCACCTGGCGGGCCAGCAGGATGTGTTCGCGGGTCTGGGGCATGGGGCCGTCAGCGGCCGAGCACACCAGGATGGCGCCGTCCATCTGGGCAGCGCCGGTGATCATGTTCTTCACATAGTCGGCGTGGCCGGGGCAGTCCACGTGGGCGTAGTGGCGGTTGGCCGTTTCGTATTCCACGTGCGCGGTGTTGATCGTGATGCCGCGGGCCTTTTCTTCGGGCGCCGCATCGATCTGGTCGTATGCCTTGGCTTCGCCGCCGAACTTGGCGGACAGCACGGTGGCGATGGCCGCCGTCAGCGTCGTCTTGCCATGGTCCACGTGGCCGATCGTGCCCACGTTGACGTGAGGCTTGGTCCG
>NZ_JBWKMT010000015.1:0-1298 GCF_059415185.1 Acidovorax sp. GW821-FHT10E04 | reverse complement strand
GGCCGCCCGAAAAGAAACCCCTGGAACCCCTCGCAGCCATGCAGCCGCAGGAACGACAGCTGCCCCGTCGTCTCCACCCCCTCGGCCACCACCTGCAGGTCCAGGCTCTTGGCCAGCGCCAGGATCGTGCGCACGATCGCCGCGTCGTTGGGGTCCGCCAGCACGTCCCGCACGAAGCTCTGGTCTATCTTCACCTGATCCAGCGGCAGTCTCTTGAGGTACGACAGGGACGAGTACCCTGTCCCGAAGTCGTCCAGCGCAAATCCCACCCCTTCGCTCTTGAGCTGCACCATCCGCGCGATGGTGTCCTCGATGTCTCCCAGCAGCAGGCTTTCTGTCAGCTCCAGCTTGAGCCTGCGCGGGTCCGCCTGGTGGCTGTGCAGGGTCTGCAAAACTTCGGCCACGAAGCCGGCCTGGCGAAACTGCCGCGCGCTCACGTTCACGGAGATGGACAGGTGCGCCGTGTCCGGGTGCTCTGCCCAGCGCTGCAGTTGCCGGCACGCGGTCTGCAGCACGTATTGCCCCAGCGGCAGGATCAGGCCTGTCTGCTCTGCCAGGGGGATGAAGTCGCCGGGGCTGATCATCCCGCGCTGGGGGTGGCGCCAGCGCACCAGGGCCTCGGCGCCCATGAGCTGGGACTGGTGGTCCACGACGGGCTGGTAGTGCACCAGCAGTTCTCCCCGCGCCAGCCCCTGGCGCAGGTCGGCCTCCAGGTTGGAGCGCGCGTTGACGGCCGCCTGCATGTCCGGGTCGAAGAAGCGCTGGGTGTTGCGCCCCGCCGCCTTGGCCTGGTACATGGCCAGGTCGGCGCGTTTGAGCAGTTCGTCCACGCTCAGGCGCTCGTCCCCAAAGAGGGTGATGCCGATGCTGGGGGTGCTGTAGTGCTGGGCGCCGTCCAGTTCGAAGGGCTGGTTCAGGCTGGCCAGGAGTTTCTCGGCCACGGTTTCCGCCTGCGCGGCCGCCTGCGGCAGCTGGGGCGCCAGGGCTTCGAGCATGACGACGAATTCGTCGCCGCCAAAGCGCGCGACGGTGTCGGCCTCGCGCACGCTGCCCACCAGGCGCGTGGCCACCTGCGCCAGGAGCTGGTCGCCCATGTCGTGGCCCAGGGTGTCGTTGAGGTCCTTGAAGTTGTCCAGGTCGATGAACAGCAGCGCGCCCAGGTTCCTGGTGCGCTGGCACGCGGCGATGGAGCGCTGCAGGCGATCGAGCAGCAGCCGCCGGTTGGGCAGGCCCGTCAGCGCGTCGAAGAACGCCAGGCGCTCGATCTCCTGCTCCGCTCGCTTGCGGTCCGTGATGTC
>NZ_JBWKMT010000014.1:0-5766 GCF_059415185.1 Acidovorax sp. GW821-FHT10E04 | reverse complement strand
GGGTGATGATGGGGTCTAGGCCCTGTGGTTGCCGGGGCTGAGAAGGTGGAAGAAGAAAGTTTGGTTTTGGGTTGTAGGTGGTGTAAAAACCGGTATATAATTCAAGGCTTCGCTGAGTAGAACTGGATGCCGCAAGGTGCTGAGTTTGAAAGGTGATGAAAACAAAAAAGTTTTCAAAAGTTTGACAGTTCTTCAAAAACTGTGCTAGAATTCAAGGCTCAGCTGATCGCAGCTAAGTCGGGAAAACAAAGAAAGACTACGGTCTTTGTGAGTGATCCGGTTCATTAAAAACATACAGCCGATAAGCGTGGGCGTTTGATGGCGAGTGCCAAGTTCTTTGGAACTAGTGCTTAGCACTACAAACGCTCATGAGAGAGAAGTGAAGTTCACTTCAATTCTTAATTATGAGTTGCTCGAAAGAGCGAAAAAATCAAGATCGAACTGTAGAGTTTGATCCTGGCTCAGATTGAACGCTGGCGGCATGCCTTACACATGCAAGTCGAACGGTAACAGGTCTTCGGATGCTGACGAGTGGCGAACGGGTGAGTAATACATCGGAACGTGCCCGATCGTGGGGGATAACGGAGCGAAAGCTTTGCTAATACCGCATACGATCTACGGATGAAAGCAGGGGACCGCAAGGCCTTGCGCGGACGGAGCGGCCGATGGCAGATTAGGTAGTTGGTGGGATAAAAGCTTACCAAGCCGACGATCTGTAGCTGGTCTGAGAGGACGACCAGCCACACTGGGACTGAGACACGGCCCAGACTCCTACGGGAGGCAGCAGTGGGGAATTTTGGACAATGGGCGCAAGCCTGATCCAGCCATGCCGCGTGCAGGATGAAGGCCTTCGGGTTGTAAACTGCTTTTGTACGGAACGAAAAGACTCCTTCTAATAAAGGGGGTCCATGACGGTACCGTAAGAATAAGCACCGGCTAACTACGTGCCAGCAGCCGCGGTAATACGTAGGGTGCAAGCGTTAATCGGAATTACTGGGCGTAAAGCGTGCGCAGGCGGTTATGTAAGACAGATGTGAAATCCCCGGGCTCAACCTGGGAACTGCATTTGTGACTGCATAGCTAGAGTACGGTAGAGGGGGATGGAATTCCGCGTGTAGCAGTGAAATGCGTAGATATGCGGAGGAACACCGATGGCGAAGGCAATCCCCTGGACCTGTACTGACGCTCATGCACGAAAGCGTGGGGAGCAAACAGGATTAGATACCCTGGTAGTCCACGCCCTAAACGATGTCAACTGGTTGTTGGGTCTTCACTGACTCAGTAACGAAGCTAACGCGTGAAGTTGACCGCCTGGGGAGTACGGCCGCAAGGTTGAAACTCAAAGGAATTGACGGGGACCCGCACAAGCGGTGGATGATGTGGTTTAATTCGATGCAACGCGAAAAACCTTACCCACCTTTGACATGTACGGAATCCTTTAGAGATAGAGGAGTGCTCGAAAGAGAACCGTAACACAGGTGCTGCATGGCTGTCGTCAGCTCGTGTCGTGAGATGTTGGGTTAAGTCCCGCAACGAGCGCAACCCTTGTCATTAGTTGCTACATTCAGTTGGGCACTCTAATGAGACTGCCGGTGACAAACCGGAGGAAGGTGGGGATGACGTCAAGTCCTCATGGCCCTTATAGGTGGGGCTACACACGTCATACAATGGCTGGTACAGAGGGTTGCCAACCCGCGAGGGGGAGCCAATCCCATAAAGCCAGTCGTAGTCCGGATCGCAGTCTGCAACTCGACTGCGTGAAGTCGGAATCGCTAGTAATCGCGGATCAGAATGTCGCGGTGAATACGTTCCCGGGTCTTGTACACACCGCCCGTCACACCATGGGAGCGGGTTCTGCCAGAAGTAGTTAGCCTAACCGCAAGGAGGGCGATTACCACGGCAGGGTTCGTGACTGGGGTGAAGTCGTAACAAGGTAGCCGTATCGGAAGGTGCGGCTGGATCACCTCCTTTCTGGAAAACTGCATTCAAGATTGAACGCCCACACTTATCGGTTGTTGGAACAAGCCACAGACCTGCGAAGCGATTCGCGGAGCTGAGGAATGGGTCTGTAGCTCAGCTGGTTAGAGCACCGTCTTGATAAGGCGGGGGTCGTTGGTTCGAGCCCAACTAGACCCACCAAATTCCAATACACGGATACGGTATGAGGACACTGGGGGATTAGCTCAGCTGGGAGAGCACCTGCTTTGCAAGCAGGGGGTCGTCGGTTCGATCCCGTCATCCTCCACCAACACTGCGGTAGTAGGTAGTAAGAAGATTACTCAACACCAAAGCGGCTTTGACTGGAAACGGTTAAGGCTTCTTTGTTGTTGATCAATATCGATTGATCAATCGGCTGTTCTTTAAAAATTCATAGAGTCGAATCAGAGTTGCTAGCGGAAACTGCACATTCGTAAAGGTTTAGTGCAGACCGTGCCGCTAGCAACAAGAATTTTTGATTGCGTCAAAACGAATATTCAAACCTAGTTTGAAATTCTTAAGTAATACGATGACAACTCGAAAGGGTTGAAGTTGTTTACGGCATAACGCGTCAGGTGAAAGACCTGGCAAGTCCTTGAAAGATTAGACGGCGGTGTTTCGCAAGAAACGTCAAAGTTATAGGGTCAAGTGACTAAGAGCATGTGGTGGATGCCTTGGCGATTACAGGCGACGAAAGACGTGATAGCCTGCGATAAGCTTCGGGGAGCTGGCAAATAAGCTTTGATCCGGAGATTTCTGAATGGGGAAACCCACCTCGCAAGAGGTATCGCATGATGAATACATAGTCATGCGAGGCGAACCGGGTGAACTGAAACATCTCAGTAGCTCGAGGAAAAGACATCAACCGAGATTCCGAAAGTAGTGGCGAGCGAAATCGGAAGAGCCTTCTATTGATAGCACGACTGTTAGCAAAACGGAATGGAAAGTCCGGCCATAGCAGGTGATAGCCCTGTATGCGAAAACAGACGTGTGGTACTAAGGTAGAGAAAAGTAGGGCGGGACACGAGAAATCCTGTCTGAATATGGGGGGACCATCCTCCAAGGCTAAATACTCGTAATCGACCGATAGTGAACCAGTACCGTGAGGGAAAGGCGAAAAGAACCCCGGGAGGGGAGTGAAATAGATCCTGAAACCGCATGCTTACAAAAAGTAGGAGCCCGCAAGGGTGACTGCGTACCTTTTGTATAATGGGTCAGCGACTTACATTCAGTGGCAAGGTTAACCGAATAGGGAAGCCGTAGAGAAATCGAGTCCGAATAGGGCGAATCAGTCGCTGGGTGTAGACCCGAAACCAAGTGATCTATCCATGGCCAGGATGAAGGTGCCGTAACAGGTACTGGAGGTCCGAACCGACTAGTGTTGCAAAACTAGCGGATGAGCTGTGGATAGGGGTGAAAGGCTAAACAAACTTGGAAATAGCTGGTTCTCTCCGAAAACTATTTAGGTAGTGCCTCAAGTATTACCGTCGGGGGTAGAGCACTGTTTAGGCTAGGGGGTCATGGCGACTTACCAAACCTATGCAAACTCCGAATACCGACGAGTACAGCTTGGGAGACAGAGCACCGGGTGCTAACGTCCGGACTCAAGAGGGAAACAACCCAGACCGCCAGCTAAGGTCCCTAAAATTGGCTAAGTGGGAAACGAAGTGGGAAGGCTAAAACAGTCAGGATGTTGGCTTAGAAGCAGCCATCATTTAAAGAAAGCGTAATAGCTCACTGATCGAGTCGTCCTGCGCGGAAGATGTAACGGGGCTAAGCCAGTTACCGAAGCTGCGGATTTGCAATTTATTGCAAGTGGTAGGAGAGCGTTCTGTAGGCCTGTGAAGGTGTCTGGTAACGGATGCTGGAGGTATCAGAAGTGCGAATGCTGACATGAGTAGCGTTAAAGGGGGTGAAAAGCCCCCTCGCCGTAAGCGCAAGGTTTTCTACGCAACGTTCATCGGCGTAGAGTGAGTCGGCCCCT
Organism: Acidovorax sp. GW821-FHT10E04; assembly: GCF_059415185.1. Lineage (NCBI taxonomy): Bacteria > Pseudomonadati > Pseudomonadota > Betaproteobacteria > Burkholderiales > Comamonadaceae > Acidovorax > Acidovorax sp. GW821-FHT10E04. The sequence continues at coordinate 1,805 of NZ_JBWKMT010000014.1, read as the reverse complement.
AAGGCGAGGCAGAGATGCGTAGCTGATGGGAAACAGGTCAATATTCCTGTACCGATCAATAGTGCGATGTGGGGACGGAGAAGGTTAGCTCAGCCAACTGTTGGATATGTTGGTTCAAGCCTGTAGTCGTGCCTGGTAGGCAAATCCGCCGGGCTTAGATGAGGGGTGATAACGAGTCTGCTTGCAGACGAAGTGAGTGATACCCTGCTTCCAGGAAAAGCCACTAAGCTTCAGCTATTGACGACCGTACCGCAAACCGACACTGGTGCGCGAGATGAGTATTCTAAGGCGCTTGAGAGAACTCAGGAGAAGGAACTCGGCAAATTGATACCGTAACTTCGGGAGAAGGTATGCCCCAAGTAGGTGAACCTGTACAAGGCGAGCCCAACGGGGTTGCAAAAAATCGGTGGCTGCGACTGTTTAATAAAAACACAGCACTCTGCAAACACGAAAGTGGACGTATAGGGTGTGACGCCTGCCCGGTGCTGGAAGATTAAATGATGGGGTGCAAGCTCTTGATTGAAGTCCCAGTAAACGGCGGCCGTAACTATAACGGTCCTAAGGTAGCGAAATTCCTTGTCGGGTAAGTTCCGACCTGCACGAATGGCGTAACGATGGCCACACTGTCTCCTCCTGAGACTCAGCGAAGTTGAAATGTTTGTGATGATGCAATCTCCCCGCGGAAAGACGGAAAGACCCCATGAACCTTTACTGTAGCTTTGTATTGGACTTTGAACAGATCTGTGTAGGATAGGTGGGAGGCTTTGAAGTGAGGTCGCTAGATCTCATGGAGCCAACGTTGAAATACCACCCTGGTGTGTTTGAGGTTCTAACCTAGGTCCATTATCTGGATCGGGGACAGTGCATGGTAGGCAGTTTGACTGGGGCGGTCTCCTCCCAAAGCGTAACGGAGGAGTTCGAAGGTACGCTAGTTACGGTCGGACATCGTGACGATAGTGCAATGGCATAAGCGTGCTTAACTGCGAGACTGACAAGTCGAGCAGATGCGAAAGCAGGACATAGTGATCCGGTGGTTCTGTATGGAAGGGCCATCGCTCAACGGATAAAAGGTACTCTGGGGATAACAGGCTGATACCGCCCAAGAGTTCATATCGACGGCGGTGTTTGGCACCTCGATGTCGGCTCATCTCATCCTGGGGCTGTAGCCGGTCCCAAGGGTATGGCTGTTCGCCATTTAAAGAGGTACGTGAGCTGGGTTTAAAACGTCGTGAGACAGTTTGGTCCCTATCTTCCGTGGGCGCTGCAGATTTGAGGAAGCCTGCTCCTAGTACGAGAGGACCGGAGTGGACACACCTCTGGTGTATCGGTTGTCACGCCAGTGGCATTGCCGAGTAGCTAAGTGTGGAAGAGATAACCGCTGAAAGCATCTAAGCGGGAAACTCGTTTCAAGATGAGATCTGCCGGGGCCTTGAGCCCCCTAAAGAGTCGTTCAAGACCAGGACGTTGATAGGTCAGGTGTGGAAGCGCAGTAATGCGTTAAGCTAACTGATACTAATTGCTCGTGCGGCTTGACCCTATAACTTTGATAGCCAACACACGCAAGTGTGCAAAGCTCAAAGATTGTTATGCCAAGTTGACGCAGTCAAAAGACACAAAATCTGATTCCATACTCTATGAATTCGCCAGGCTGTTCCACGAACAGCCCAGCACCAAGTTATGCCTGATGACCATAGCAAGTTGGTACCACTCCTTCCCATCCCGAACAGGACAGTGAAACGACTTTGCGCCGATGATAGTGCGGGTTCCCGTGTGAAAGTAGGTCATCGTCAGGCTCTTACAGCCCA
>NZ_JBWKMT010000013.1:0-13538 GCF_059415185.1 Acidovorax sp. GW821-FHT10E04 | reverse complement strand
GCGATGGCCGCCGTCAGCGTCGTCTTGCCATGGTCCACGTGGCCGATCGTGCCCACGTTGACGTGAGGCTTGGTCCGCTCGAACTTTCCTTTTGCCATTTTTCCGACTCCGAAAAAAATCTATACCAATACGACAGGATCTCGGCGCAACCAGAATCGGACGCACCTGAAAGTGGTGCCCATGGCGGGAATCGGACCCGCGACCTCTCCCTTACCAAGGGAGTGCTCTACCACTGAGCCACATGGGCAACTTGATGCCGCTCGCACAACATCAAAATCTCTAACTCAACAAACCAGCACAAGCGAGCAATGGAGCGGGAGACGGGAATCGAACCCGCGTCATTAGCTTGGAAGGCTAGGGTTCTACCATTGAACTACTCCCGCATCGGCCAACAGCCTCTGCGCGCCCAGCCTTGCAACCAAGCAAAACCGGACATCACTCTCAACACTACTCTCTCACTGGTGGAGGGGACTGGATTCGAACCAGTGTAGGCGTAAGCCAACAGATTTACAGTCTGCCCCCTTTAGCCACTCGGGCACCCCTCCGGAGAATTTCGAATTATAGCACTAGTTTTTTGCAACACGGAGAAATTAGCAGCCCCCGCAGGATCACCCGAAGAGACACATTCCCTGGATTGCACGCGTCATTGGTGCGGCTGGCGGGGATCGAACCCACGACCCTTGGCTTCGGAGGCCAATACTCTATCCACTGAGCTACAGCCGCACGACCGAACTGGCACAGCCTCGGATTATCGCATGCAACCGCCGTCAGCAAACGCACACCACCCCGATGCACCACGACCAACACGAGCACCCACAGACGCACTAGGGCACAACACGGCAATCCTGGGCATCAACAACCTCTGGCAATGCCAGACCCAACCCCACAAGAAAGGCATCGGTACTCACCCCGCCGACACCCACCAGATCGAAGCCGCCTTCGCCCAGGATCCAGTTGCGGATGAGCCCATCGAACAAGGCATGCAAGCCCACGGCCGCCTCCATGGGCGTCATTGGCAAGACGACCCCTTGCAACTGCGCAGCCAGCTCGAAGTCGCGCGCCAACTGGCGGGTGAAACCATCCGACGCAGCCACGTGACGATCACGCACCCCCACGAGCTCGCTCACATATTCCACCTTGTAGAGCGCAATCTCGAAAACCCGGCGCGTCCGCTCGTCAGAGGCCACGCTGCGCAGCACAAGCGCCATCACCGCACGCAGCCGCTGCACCGGATCCGGACAGGTGCTGCACTCGAATTCCCCATAGCCCTGCTCGAGCGGAAGGGTCACCCGGTCCATCATGGCACTGAAGAGGTCCACCTTGTCCTTGAAATGCCAGTAGATCGCCCCCCGCGTCGCCCCCGCAGCCTGCGCGATATCGCTCAGGGAAGCACGCGAAACCCCCTTCTCCCGGAAGACCTGCTCCGCGGCATCTATCAGGCTGTTGCGCGTGGCAATTGCATCCTCTTTGGTTCGACGCGCCATGGGGTGTATGTCTCCTCGTTCTCAATGCCTAGTCACCGGCCGGATGCACCAAGACATCCGGCGGTCACAATTATACATTCATGTTTGTATGTATAATCGCGCACTTATTTTGTCGGGCTCTCATCTTGGGGCGCTTCCAGCCAGCGGCCCTTTCCCCTACAACCCAATTCCTTGACGCCAATCAAAAGGACTCCCATGCCCACACCGCGTGACGCATCTGCCATTCCCTCCTTTCGCGCCTCTACAACCCACAAGGCCATCTCCCTGGTCGCAGCCACCGCAGCGGCGGTGCTGCTGGCTGCCTGCGGCAAAAGCGACGGCCAAGCCCCAGCCGGCGGGCAGCAGATGGCCCCCGTCGAGGTTGGGGTTGTCACCGCAACGCCCGGCGATGTGGGGCTGATCACCGAATTGCCGGGCCGCGTGGAAGCTTCCCGCGTCGCCCAGGTGCGCGCCCGGGCTGCGGGCATCCTGCAGCAGCGCCTTTTCAAGGAGGGCAGCGACGTGAAGGCAGGCCAGCCACTCTTTCGCATTGACGCTGCCCCGTACGCGGCAGCGTCGGAAAGCGCCCGCGCCAGCCTCGCCAAGGCCCAGGCCAACCTCGCGCAGGCCAGTGCCCAGGTGGAACGCTACCGCCCGCTCGTGAGCGCCAATGCCATCAGCAAGCAGGACTTCGTCAATGCGGAAGCCGCCGAAAAGCAGGCCCAGGCAGACGTGGCCGCCGCCAGGGCGTCGGTGCGCACCGCCGACATCAACCTTGGCTATGCCAGCGTGACATCCCCCATATCGGGCCGCATCGGGCGGGCGCTGGTCACGGAAGGTGCATTGGTCGGGCAGGGAGAAGCCACTGCCCTGGCCGTCGTGCAGCAGATCGACCCGGTGTACGTGAACTTCACCCAATCGGCCAGCGATGTCTTCCAGCTGCGCCGTGCCATGGAAAGCGGCCAGTTCAAGCGCGCCGGCGGCACCGAGGCAGCCAGCGTCAAGCTCGTCCTGGGCGACGGATCGGAATACGCCCAGACCGGCAAGCTGCTGTTCACCGACCTGTCGGTGGATGCCACCACGGGACAGGTCACGCTGCGCGCGGAAGTTCCCAACCCCAAGGGGGAGCTGCTGCCCGGCCTGTACCTGCGCGTGCGCATCGAACAGGCCCAGGCCAGCAATGCCATCACCCTGCCCCAGCAGGCTGTCACGCGCACCCAGCAGGGTGACACGGTCAGCGTGGTGGGCGAGGACGGCAAAGTGTCCCAGCGCCCCATCAAGGTCAGCGCGGCCCAGAACAACCGCTGGGTGGTTCTCGACGGGCTGAAGGCTGGCGAGAAGGTCATGGTGGACGGCTTCCAGAAGCTGCAGATGCTGCCGCCCGGCACGCCGGTGAAGCCGGTTCCATGGCAGGCGCCGGGAGCGCCATCCGCGGCGCCCTCGTCGCCGGCCGCCGCAGCAGCACCTGCGGCACCCGCCGCTTCTGCCGCGTCTTCGTCGAAGCCATAAAGGGCACCCCAGCATGGCCAAGTTCTTTATCGACCGACCCATCTTTGCATGGGTGATCGCCCTGTTCATCATGGTGATGGGCGGCGTGGCGATCACGCAGCTGCCCATCGCGCAGTACCCACCGGTGGCTCCGCCAGCCATCGTCATCAACGCGGCCTATCCGGGCGCATCCGCGCAAACGCTCGAAGACAGCGTGCTGTCGGTCATCGAGCGCGAGATGAACGGATCACCGGGGCTGATCTACATGGAATCCGTCGCCCAGGCCGACGGCTCCGGCAGCATCACGCTGAGCTTCCAGCCCGGCACCAATGCCGATCTGGCCCAGGTGGATGTGCAGAACCGCCTCTCGCGCGCCACGCCACGGCTGCCCTCGGCCGTGACACAACAGGGCGTGCGCGTGGACAAATCGCGCTCCAACTTCCTGCTGTTCACCATGCTCTCGTCGACCAACCCGGCGACGGACACGGTGGCCCTGGGCGACTACGCGTCGCGCAACATCGTCCCCGAGCTGCAGCGGCTGCAGGGCATCGGCCAGGCACAGCTGTTCGGCACGGAACGCGCCATGCGCATCTGGATCGACCCCGCCAAGATGGTGAGCTTCAACCTTTCGGCCGCCGAAATCACCGCCGCCATCCGCGCCCAGAACGCCCAGGTGGCCAGCGGCACGATCGGCGACCTGCCCAACATCGCGGGCCAGGGGATTGCGGCCACGGTGGTGGTCAACGGCCAGCTCTCCAGCGTGGAGCAGTTCGGCAACATCGTGCTGCGCGCCAACACCGACGGCTCCACCGTGCGCATCAAGGACGTGGCGCGCGTGGAGCTGGGGGGCCAGGCCTACGCCACGGCCGCGCGACTGAACGGCAAGCCCGCCGTGGGCATTGGCGTCCAGCTGTCGCCCAGCGGCAATGCCCTGGAAGCCGCGAAAGCCGTGCGCACCAAGATGAATGAGCTCTCGCGCTACTTCCCCGAAGGCATGAGCTGGAGCATTCCCTACGACAGCTCGCGCTTCGTGGACATCTCCATCAAGCAGGTGGCCGAGACCCTGCTGGAAGCGGTGGCGCTGGTGTTCCTGGTGATGTTCCTGTTCCTGCAGAACTGGCGCTACACCATCATCCCCACCATCGTGGTGCCGATCGCCCTGCTGGGCACCTTCGCCACGCTGCTGGCGCTGGGCTTCTCGATCAACGTGCTGACCATGTTCGGCATGGTGCTGGTGATCGGCATCGTGGTGGACGATGCCATCGTGGTGGTGGAAAACGTCGAACGCATCATGAGCGAGGAAGGACTGTCCCCGCTCGAGGCGACGCGCAAGGCCATGCGCCAGATCTCGGGCGCCATCATCGGCGTGACCGTGGTGCTGATCTCGGTGTTCGTGCCGCTGGCCTTCTTCGCGGGCTCCACGGGCAACATCTACCGCCAGTTCTCGGCGGTGATGGTGGCCTCCATCGGCTTTTCCGCCTTCATGGCCCTGTCGCTCACGCCGGCCCTGTGCGCCACGCTGCTCAAGCCCGTGGAAGCTGGGCACCACCACGAGAAGACCGGCTTCTTCGGCTGGTTCAATCGCGGCTTTTCGCGCACCGCCAAGGGCTATGAAGGCTTCGTGGTGCGCATGCTCAAGCGGGCAGCACGCTACCTCGTCATCTACGCCGCCATCATTGGCGCCGTCGCCGTGGTGTACATGCGCCTGCCCACCTCGTTCCTGCCCAGCGAAGACCAGGGCAACATCATCGTCAACGTGCAGCTGCCCCCCGGCGCGACGCAGGAGCGCACGCTGGCCGTGATGCAGCAGGTCGAGGAGTTCATTCTCAAGCAGCCCGAAGTGCAGAGCATGGTGGGCGTGCTGGGCTTCAGCTTCTCCGGCCAGGGGCAGAACGCCGCCCTTGCCTTCGTGACCTTGAAGGACTGGAGCGAACGCCACGGCCCGGGCCAATCGGCGCAGGACGTTGCCAACCGGGCCTTCGGCGGCCTGATGGGAATCCGCGATGCGTTCATCTTCCCGCTGAGCCCGCCTCCCATTCCCGAGCTGGGCAATGCCAGCGGCTTCACGTTCCGCCTGCAGGACCGCGGAGGCGCCGGCCACGAGGCGCTCGTGAAGGCACGCAATCAGCTGCTGGGCATGGCCTCGCAAAGCAAGGTGCTCACGCAGGTGCGCCCGGACGGCCTGGAAGACGCGCCACAGCTGCAGATCGACATCGACCGCGACAAGGCCAACGCCCTGGGCGTGCCGTTCGATGCCATCAACTCCGCGCTGTCGACCGCGCTGGGCTCGAGCTATGTGAACGACTTCCCGAACCAGGGCCGCCTGCAGCGCGTGGTCGTGCAGGCCGACGCGCCTTCGCGCATGCAGCCCGACGATCTGCTGAAGATCAACGCCGCCAACAGCCAGGGCAAGCCGGTGCCGCTCTCTGCCTTCGCCACCACCCGCTGGGTCAATGGCGCACAGCAGACGGTGCGCTACAACGGCTATCCCGCCATGCGGATCTCGGGCTCGCCAGCCCCCGGTTTCAGCACGGGCGCCGCCATGGCCGAGATGGAAAAGCTCGCGGGCCAGCTGCCCGCAGGCTTCGGCTTTGAATGGACCGGCCAGTCGCGCGAGGAAAAACTGGCGGGCTCCCAGTCGCTGATCCTCTACAGCTTCGCCATCCTGGCCGTGTTCCTGTGCCTGGCCGCGCTGTACGAAAGCTGGTCGATTCCGCTGGCCGTGATCCTGGTGGTGCCCCTGGGCGTGCTGGGCGTGCTGCTGGCGACCCTGCTGCGGGGCTATGCCAATGACGTGTACTTCCAGGTGGGCCTGATCACCATCATCGGCCTGTCGGCGAAGAACGCCATCCTGATCATCGAATTTGCCAAGGACCTTCAGGCCCAGGGCAAGGGCGTGATCGAGTCGGCGCTGGCGGCCGCGCACCTGCGGTTCCGCCCCATCGTGATGACCTCGATGGCGTTCGGCCTGGGCGTGCTGCCGCTGGCCATCGCGTCGGGCGCGGGCTCGGCCAGCCAGCGCGCCATCGGCACGGGCGTGCTGGGCGGAATGATCACGGGCACGGCACTGGCCGTGTTCTTCGTGCCCGTGTTCTTCGTGGTGGTCCGCAGCCTGTTCAAGGGCAGCGCGCGCCAGCAGGAAATGAACCGCCGCCACGCAGAAGAAGCAGGAGTTGGAACCCATGACTAATCACCGCAGCACCTCCATCGCACTGGCAGCGGCAGCGGCAGCGCTGCTGGCCGGCTGCTCGTTCATCCCCGTCTACGAGCGACCCGCGGCCCCCGTGCCGGCCACGTACACCACGGCGGCTTCCGCCAGCGGCACCATGCAGGGCGCTGCGGCCGCGGCCCCCTGGCAGGACTATTTCGCCGAACCCCGGCTGCGCCAGCTCATCGAAGCCGCGCTGGCCAACAACCGCGATCTGCGCGTGGCCGTGCTCAACATCGAACAGGCACGCGCCACGTTCCAGGTGCGCCGGGCCGACCTGTACCCGGGCGTGGGCCTGGCGGCCAACGCCAGCCGCGCACCGGCCGCGGGCACGGGCGACCTGACCAACTCGTTCAGCGTCGGACTTGCGGTTTCGGCCTGGGAGATCGACTTCTTCGGCCGCATCGCCAGCCTCAAGGAGCAGGCGCTCGCGCAGTACCTTGCCACCGAAGAGGGCCGCAATGCGGCGCAGGTCAGCCTGGTGGCCGCCGTGGCCAACGGCTGGCTGAACCTGCTGGCCGACGAGGAGCTGCTGGACCTGTCGCGCCAGACCCTCGCGTCGCGCGAGGAATCGGTGCGCCTCACGCGCATGCGGCTGGACGCGGGCGTGGCCTCGGAGCTGGACTTCCGCCAGGCAGAGTCCCTGACCCAGGCGGCACGCGCCACCCTGGCGCAGCAGCAGCGCCAGCGCGCGCTGGACGAGAACGCCCTGGCCCTGCTGCTCGGACAGTCCCTGCCCGACGACATCCGCGCCAGCCTCACAGGCAGCCGGCTGGCCGCTGCGCCCGCCATGGCGCAGTTGCCCGCGGGCCTGCCGTCCGAACTGCTGACGCGCCGCCCCGACATCCGCCAGGCAGAGCAGCAGCTGATCGCAGCCAACGCGAACATCGGCGCGGCGCGGGCCGCGTTCTTCCCGCGCATCTCGCTCACGGCCCAGGCAGGCACCGCCAGCGGCGAACTGTCCGGCCTGTTCAAGAGCGGCTCGTGGGGGTTCACGATCGCGCCGTCCCTGCTGCTGCCCATCTTCGACGCGGGCCGCAACCAGGCCAACCTCGCGAGTGCGCAAGCCGGGCGGGGCATCGCCATCGCGCAATACGAAAAGGCCATCCAGACGGCCTTCCGCGAAGTCTCGGATGCGCTGGCGGGCCAGGCCACCCTGGGTGAGCAGGCCGAGGCCCAGCAACTGCAGGCCCAGGCGGAAGGCGCGCGGCTGCAGCTAGCCGATCTGCGCTACCGCAACGGCGTATCGAGCTACCTGGACCTGCTGGACGCCCAGCGTTCCCTGTTCGCCACGCAGCAGGCCGTCGTGCAGGTCAAGCTCGCGCAGCTGCAAAACCAGGTGGCGCTGTACAAGGCCCTGGGCGGCGGCGCGCCCGAAGCCGCGGCGGTGGCGGGCAATCCGTCCTGACGCGCACGGCGGCGCCAGGCCACGCGCGCCCGCACCGCAGGGTGGCGGCGCGCGCGGGCTGTCTCGCGCATCTGGCGCGGCGCCTGTGCGATGCTCACGGGGAGGCACCAGCCCCGCAGATATAATTGAGGGTTGATTTCATCAAAGCCCCCCGATACACCCTGAGGACGTCATGAGCGACAACCACCACGAAGAAGCCCATACCGGCCCGATCAAGAACCCCAAGCAGTTGCTGGTCGCGGTACTTTTCTCGTTTGTGATTCCGATCTTTGCCATCATTGGCTTGGTCCTGTATGTCACGTCGGCCGACAAGCCGGCCGCTGGCGCAGCCAATCCCGAGAAGGCCATTGCCGAGCGCATCCAGAAGGTGGGCATGGTCGAAATCCGCGATGCCAACCGCCCCCTGCGAAGCGGCGAAGACGTCTACAAGGGCCAGTGCGCGGCCTGCCATGCCACAGGCGCCGCGGGGGCTCCCAAGTTCTCGGACGCCGCTGCCTGGTCGGCCCGCATCAAGACCGGCTTTGAAGCGCTGGTCCAATCCGCGCTGAAGGGCAAGGGCGCCATGGCGCCGCAAGGCGGCGGCGACTTCAACGACACCGAAATCGCGCGGGCCGTCGCATACATGGCCAACGCCGCCGGCGCCAAGTTCGCGGAACCCGCGGCACCCGCCGGAGCAGCCCCCGCGGCTGCCGCCGACGCCGCGTCCGCAGCCCCTGCCGCTACGGCGGCCGCAGCAGCGCCCGCTGCCGAAGCCGCTCCTGCTGCTGCAGCAGCAGCGCCCGCTCCTGTGGCCGCTGCCGCCGCAGGCGCTGGCGCTGGCGAAGCCCTGTACAAGCAGGCGTGCCAGGTGTGCCACGCGGCTGGCGTGGCCGGCGCCCCCAAGTTTGGTGACAAGGCCGCCTGGTCGGCCCGCCTGCCTGCCGGCATCGATGCGCTGTACAACAGCGTGGCCAAGGGCAAGGGTGCGATGCCTCCCCGCGGTGGCGCCGCTCAGGCGTCGGATGCCGATCTGCGTGCCGCCGTCGAGTTCATGGCCGCGGCCGCCAAGTAGGCCCTTCTCTCCCGCATGCGGCGGAGCGCCGCGCGGGCCCATGAAAAAGCCGGTTCTGTGGACCGGCTTTTTTACTTTCTGCGCCCTGGTTCCTTCTCTTTTTTCTTCAGGTGCGCGCCATGCCCGCCCTGGGCGCCCGCCCCTGCATTCCACCAGCGCTCCAGCGACCATGCGGGCTCATGACGAAGCCGTAGCGCCCCGGCAAATCCTCTACCCGCACATCCAGCGGTACCCAGCGGCCCGCCTCCACCGCCTCGGCGGCCAAGGGCACGTCCAGGGTGTGCACCAGCCCCACGCCCAGCTCCGACACCAGGTAGACCCGCCCCTGCGCATCCACCAGGCAGTCCTGCACCGCGGCCCCCCGGCCGGTGTGGGAAAGCACGGAAAAATCCGGCTGTATGCGCCACACGAGGGGCGTGGCTTCCAGTTCCACATACACGCGCTGCGGCCCGTTCTGGAAAAACCATTGCCCCTGCGCGTCGTGCTCGTAATTGCGCGCGATGAATTCGACCAGCTTTTCATGCTGCAGCAGGGACCCCTTGCTGCGCGGAAAGGGGCCCGCGGCCTGGACCTGGTCGTCGCGCAGGTACCAGTGGCCGCGCGCATCCAGGCCGAGCCATCCGTAGCAGTCGGGCACATTGGGCCACTTGGCCAGCGCCTGCTTGACGATGTCATCCATGCGGCGATTGTGCTCCCGCGCGCGCCACGGCCCCCGCATGCTCTGCCAGCCATCCCCCGACTGCGTCGGGCATGGCGCGCACATGCCCCGGCAAGCGCCCGTGGGCAAAGCCGACATGGCCGCCGTGCGGGGGCTGCCAGAGCGTGACGAACCCGTTGGCCAACTCCTGCGGCAACGGCAGGCTGGCGGCCGGAACGAACGGGTCGTTGCGCGCATTGACGACCAGGGCCGGAAGGCGGATGCGGTGCAGCAGCGGCTTGGCGGAGGCGCGCAGCCAATAGTCTTCGGTGTTGCGAAAGCCGTGCAGCGGTGCGGTGAACACGTTGTCGAACGCATACAGGTCACGCGCCGCCATCAGGGCCTGCCGGTCGAACAGCCCCGGGTGCTGCGCCAGCTTCTGCAGCGCCTTGGGCACCAGGGTGCGCATGAACATGCGCGTGTAGACCTGCCGGTTGAAGCCGCGCCCGATCGCGTGCCCGCCTGCGGCCAGGTCGATGGGCGAGCACACGGCGGCCACCGCGTCCGCGCTGCGCGCGGCGTCCTCGCCCACTTCGGCGGCCCAGCGCAGGAGCGCGTTTCCCCCCAGGGAGACACCCACCGCCATCAGCGGCCCCCTGTGCGATGCACGCAGGCGCTGCAGCATCCAGCCGATCTCGGCGTGGTCGCCCGAGTGGTAGGCGCGCGGCGCACGGTTGATCTCGCCACTGCACCCCCGGAAATGCGGCAGCGCGCAGGCCCAGCCCTGCTCGCGCGCCAGGTCGGCGAACGCTTCGCAGTAGTGGCTGCGCGACGAACCCTCCAGGCCATGGAAGACCACCAGCAACGGCCGGGGTGCGCCGGCCACCGCCACGCCATCCTGCAGGAAGTCCACATCCACGAAATCACCATCCGGCGTCTCCCAGCGCTCGCGGCGGTACTCGGGGCGGGGCCCGAACACCCGGCGCGAGTACAGGGCCGGCCAGATGGTCTGGAGCTGGCCTCCGGGCAGCCAGCGGGGCGCTACATATTTCATAGCTTTTAGCGCTTACAGTTCCTGGGCAAGAAGGCAAAAAGGCTTGAACATGGGAAGGCCATCGGCTCAATGGAGCACGGGCCGCTGCGCGTCCGCCGTCTGCACGTCCGGCGCGGCCCCGGGGCTGGCGTGGTGCGCCACCATGCGCCAGCCTTCGGGGGTCTTGTGGTAGACGTTGGTGGCCAGCACCACGGCCTGGTGCAGGCCGTCGGGCAGCATCACCTCCACGTGTTCGGCGACGCTGTGCACGGCGCTGGTGAGGGCCACCACCCGGTGCACCTGCACGGGCCGGGCCCGCACCGTGCCATGCGAAAACATGGCCTCGAATGCCGCCCGGATCGCCCCCGCGCCCAGCAGCCGCGGCCCGCCGGGGTGCACGCAGACGATGTCGTCCTCGTCGGCCCAGCAGGACATCAACAGCTCGATATCGCCACGCTGCAGGGCCTCGTAGAACGCGGCTTCGGTTTCGTCCGAGGAACCTCCAAGGGTGGCGGCGCTGGAGCGGGGACGGGGCATGGTGATCGGCAGGATGGGGTGAAGGAAAGGCATGGCGGCCGGGGGCCCGTCCACGCGCAGGGCACTATTGTGCGGCCATCCCCTTGCGAGCGTGGTGACCATGTGCGGCCTGCCCGGCACCGGAAAGCGGTGGCGGCGCGCGCACTTGTTGCAGAATCTGCCGGGTGGCCACTGTCTGGCCCATTCGCACCCCGGTCCCTTGTCCTGACTCCACCTGGCGAACACCACCATGATGATGAAACGCATCCTTGCACTTCTGGCAGCCGTGCTGGCCCTGAGCGGCTGCGGCTACAACGACTTCCAGCGCCTGGACGAGCAGTCCAAGGCCGCATGGAGCGAGGTCCTCAACCAGTACCAGCGCCGTGCCGACCTGGTGCCCAACATCGTCGCCACCGTCAAGGGCGAGGCGAATTTCGAGCAGGAAACCCTGACCCGCGTGGTCGAGGCGCGCGCCAAGGCCACCTCGATCCAGGTCACGCCCGAAACCCTGAACAACCCCGAGGCGTTCAACAAGTTCCAGCAGGCGCAGGGCGAATTGTCGGGTGCGCTGTCGCGGTTGATGGCGGTCTCCGAGCGGTATCCCACGCTGCAGGCCAACCAGGGCTTCCGGGACCTGCGCGTCACGCTGGAAGGCACCGAGAACCGCATCACCGTGGCGCGCAACCGCTACATCCAGACCGTGCAGGAGTACAACGTGCTCGCGCGCAGCTTCCCCACCAACCTGACGGCCATGGCCTTCAGCTACCAGCCCAAGCCCAGCTTCACGGTGGCCAACGAGGCCCAGATCTCCGCGCCCCCCACCGTGGATTTCTCCGCCTCCAAACCCAAGCCCTGAGCGGACTTGCCCTTCCACCGGACAACCGAGAAAATATGCCCCTAGCGCTTATCCACAAAGCGCTGATAGCTATATTTTTTATAGCATTCGCCTTGCCCTGGGCTCGGGCCGACGGGGGCCTGCTACCCGTGCCTGCGCTCACCGGCCCAGTCATCGACCAGACCGGCACGCTGGACGCCGCCGACACGGCGGCGCTGGAAGCGCAGCTGCGCGCGCTGGAGCAGGCCCGGGGTGCCCAGATCGTGGTGCTCATGGTGCCCACCACCGCCCCCGAAGACATCGCGTCGTTCGCCAACCGCGTGGGCAACACGTGGAAGATCGGCCGCAGGGAGGTGGGCGATGGCGTTCTGGTGATCGTCGCCAAGAACGACCGCAAGATGCGCATCGAGGTCGCCAAGGCCCTGGAGGGCGCCATCCCCGACATCGCGGCGGCGCGCATCATCGACGGCGCCATGAAGCCCAGATTCCAGCAGAACGACTATGCGGGCGGCCTGCGCGACGCCATCGCCCAGCTGGGCGCGCGCATCGCCGGCGAGGCACTGCCTGCGCCCACGGATACCGGCACAGGCCCATCGACGCCGCAGGACAGCGGTCGCGGAGGCTTCGACTGGACCGACCTGGCGATCTTCCTGTTCTTCGGCGTGATGGTGGCCGGTCCGTTGGCGCGCAGCATCTTCGGCGGCCGGCTGGGAGGCCTGTTCATGGGTGGGGGCGTGGGCTTTCTTGCCTTCGTGTTCACGTCCAGCCTGCTGGTGGCCGGCGGCGCGGGGATCATCGCACTGCTCTACACTTGGCTCTTCAGCGGCGTGGGCGGCGGCGCCCGGCAGGGCCGAAACGCCGGCCCAATCGGCGGCTGGGGCCATGGCGGCGGCGGTGGCTGGGGAGGCGGCACCAGCGGCGGCGGGGGCTTCAGCTCCGGAGGGGGTGGAGATTTTGGTGGCGGCGGCGCCTCGGGAGACTGGTGACATGGGCCCTGAAACTGCAGCACCCTCGACCTTTCCGGGCCTGGCCACCGCCCTGTGGCGCCTTGCGCGGCATCGCTGGGGCGAACCCGGCGCGCGCCGTGCGCTCTCCAGCGACGCCCTGGAGCGGCTGGCCGCGCGGGTTGCGGCCAGCGAGCGGCGGCACACGGGCCAGATCCGCATCGTCGCCGAAGCCAGCCTGCCCTGGAGCTACCTGCGCCGCCATGCCAGCGCGCGCGAACGCGCCATCATGCTGTTCAGCAAATACCGCGCGTGGGACACCGAGCACAACAACGGCGTGCTGATCTATCTGCTGCTGCCCGAGCATGCGATAGAGATCGTGGCCGACCGGGGCCTGGCCCGCCACGTGGCGGGCAGCGAATGGCGCGATGTGATCGCACAGATGTCCACCCACTTCCGCCAGCGGCACTACGAAGAAGGCCTCGCGCAAGCCATCGAGGCCGTGTCGTCCCGCCTGAGCAGGCACTTCCCGCGGACATCGGACACGCCCGGCGACAACGAATTGCCGGACGCCCCCGTGGTGCGCTAGGAGTCCACCCGGCTGCAGCCCGGGGCGCGCCGAGCGCCGCCGGAAACGGGCGGGCGGACCGTGCGCGCCGCGACCGCGTGCGAGGGACGCAGGTGCGCCGCCACCCTTCGCAAGGGTGCGGCAGCCGCCGCGACGGCCTTTCCCAAGCCATTCACACTGTCCCAAACTCGCACCAGGGTTTTCCTCTAAAAACGGCTTCAGATGCCGCGTCGTGCCGCGAAATCCGGCGGGTTGCGGCAGAGTTCCCTCTTCATTGTTTCCAATACTGGAACAGTTAGTTTGCGACCCAGTGGTTTTTCTTCGCGCCCCATCCACGTACAGTTCATCCCATCGATGAGCCGAACCCGCAAGGCGACTCACCGAACC
>NZ_JBWKMT010000012.1:0-39435 GCF_059415185.1 Acidovorax sp. GW821-FHT10E04 | reverse complement strand
GAGATCTACACGAGGAACCGGTCGTCGGCAGCGTCAGAGGTGTAGAAGAGAGAAGCCCCAGCCCGCGCGGCGACTGGCGCCGCCAGCGGCACCGCCGCCTTGCGCCGCACCGGGCGCGCGGGCCGTGTCGCGCGCACCAGGGCCTTCAGGTTGCGCTGGTACGCCCGCGTCAGCGCTGACAGGGAGAACAGGCGGGAGCGTGGGGCCATGGTGTGCTGGTGTGGGGGAATAGAAAAAAAATGAAGGGCGGCAAACAAACAGCGGTGGGGCGTGGCCAGTGCAGGCGGCGGGGCGCCCCACGGAACAAGGGAAAACCCTAATCACCATAACAGCATCTGGCCTCCCGCGCACGAAACTCTCAATTTGATAGCTGGAACCCCTTGTCCTTCCAGCGTGGCGGCCATTTCCTCGGAATTTCCAGAGCCCTTGGGCACCTTGCCGGCATCCGCGCGGCAGGTGTCGCCCGATATATGGCGGAAATTGATCGAAACCTGTCCCATCGAGTTCGGACACATCCAGCACCCGCAGGCACCATAGGCGCTGCAAGATACCTGCTGCAAAAGCAGGTCTCTTGAGATCTGTCTGATAGTGATCGGCACCGCACCCTTGCCCACCCGTTTCCACCCTGCCCATGCCACGAGGATCCACCGCCATGCGCGCCACCGTCTGTGAACTTCCCTGCCAACCCGCGCTGCTGGAGGCCGCCTGGGCCGCCCTGTGCGCGCACACCCGCGCCGAGCGGTCCGGGCTGGTGCTGCTGCCCGAGTTCGCGTTTGTCGAACCCCTGTGGGAGACCCTGCCCCCCGAACCCGCCCGCTGGGATGCCGCCGTGGCGCTGAGCGACGCCTGGCAAGCCCGCCTGCACGCGCTGGACACCGACTGGGTGGTGGGCGCCCGCCCGGTCACGGTGGGCGGACAGCGCTTCAACGAGGGCTTTGCCTGGTCGCGCCAGGGCGGCTACCTGCCGCTGCGGCGCAAGTTCCACCTGCCCGACGAACCGGGCGGCTGGGAGGCGCACTGGTTCGAGCGCGGCGACGCCGCCTTCCCCCGCCTGCAGGCCGGTGCGCTCGGCTTCGGGCTCAATATCTGCTCCGAACTCTGGGCACTGGACACCTACGGCGCCTATGCCGCGCTCGGCGGCGTGCAGGCCATCCTGTCGCCGCGTGCCACGGCGGCGGCCACCACCGCCAAATGGCTGGCGGTGGGCACCGTGGCCGCCGTGCGCACGGGGGCCTACAGCCTGTCGTCCAACCGCGTGGATGCCGCCGCCGGCACCTATGGCGGCGCGGGCTGGGCCATCAGCCCCGACGGCGCCCTGCTCGCGCGCACCACGCCCGCACAGCCCTTTTGCACCGTGGACCTGGACTTGCAGGCGGTCGCCGCCGCGCAGGACACCTACCCGCGCTACGTCTTTTCCACCCCCACGCCACCCCAGCCCGCCACCGCACCATGACCGAAGCCACCCTTGCCCCCCATCCGCTGAAGATCGCCATCCTCGTCTTCGACGACGTGGAGGCCCTCGACCTCGCGGGCCCCTACGAGGTGTTCACCACCGCCACCCGCATGCAGCAGCGCCTGCGGCCCGGGGCACCCGTGCCCTTTGCCGTGCAGTGCGTGGCGCGCGGCATGCAGCCGGTGCAGGCGCGCGCCGGCCTGCGGGTGCTGCCCGATGCCGACTTCGCCACCGCCGTGGCGCCGGACGTGCTCATCGTGCCCGGGGGCGTGGTCGATGCAGCCGCCGCCTGCGCCCAGACGCGCGCCTGGGTGGCCCGGGCCGCGCGCGGCGCGCGGGTCACGGCCTCGGTATGCACCGGCGCGTTCATCCTGGCGGCGGCCGGCGTGGTCACCGAAGGGCCCGTCACCACGCACTGGGAGGACATCGCGGACCTGCGCGCGCAGTTTCCCGCGCTCAACGTGCAGGAGAATGTGCGCTGGGTGGACCGGGGCGCGCTCGTCACGTCTGCGGGCATCAGCGCGGGCATCGACATGAGCCTGCATCTGGTCACGCGCCTGGCGGGCTCGGCGCTCTCCCAGCGCACCGCCCGCCAGATGGACACGCCCTGGAATCCCGCGCCCTGAAGGCCGCCCGTGCCGCCCCTCCCCCTCTCCCGCCGGGGCCTGGCAAGGCCGGCTCCGGGGGCACGGGCCCCGGCCGTGCCGGTTCTCAAGGCCGCGGACGAAGCAAGGAAACACTGATGCAGGACATTCCACCCGCCCCCATCCACGTCTATTTCGCGCTGCTGCCCGGCAGCCTGGTGCTGGACTGGGCAGGCCCCGCGGAGGCGCTGCGCATCGCCAACCAGACGCTGCGCGCACGGGGCCTGCCCGAGCGCTTCGTGCAGCACTTCGTGAGCCCCACGCCCGAGTCCATGACCTCCGTGGGCGTCGCGCTCACGGGCCTGGCGCCGTTGCCCGAGGTGCTGCCCAGCCCCGCCTGGGTGGTGCTGGTGGGCCTGCCGGGCCGGCGCATCGACGTGGGCCACGGCGAGGCCCAGGCGCTGCTGCACTGGCTGCGCGGCCTGCGCCCGGTGGCCGGGCAGCTCGAGCTGGTCACCGTGTGCGCCGGGGCGGTGCTCGCCGCGCATGCCGGCCTGCTCACCGGCCGGCGCGCCACCACGCACCACCTGCACCTCGACGAACTGGCCGAGGTGGACCCGCGCTGCGACGTGGCCGCCAACCGCGTGTTCGTGACCGACGGGCCCATCTACACCAGCGCGGGCGTCACCACCGGCATCGACCTGCTGCTGCACCGCATCTCGGACCTGTGCGGCCCCACCGTGGCCGTGCAGGTGGCGCAGGCCATGGTGATCGGGCTGCGCCGGGGCCCGGACGACCCGCAGTTCTCGCCCTTCCTGCACCACCGCAACCACCTGCACGCCGCGCTGCACCGCGTGCAGGACGCCGTGGGCCAGCAACCCCAGGCCGACTGGAGCGTGCCCGCCATGGCGGAGGTGGCGCACACCTCGCCCCGGCACCTCACAAGGCTGTTCCTGGAGCATGCGGGCATCGCGCCGCTGGCGTACCTGCGCCGCATCCGACTGGCCACGGCCGAAGCGGCCCTGCAGTCCGGGCGCAACGTCACCCAGGCCGCGCAGATGGCGGGCTTCAGCTCCGACACGCAGTTGCGCCGCGCCTGGCACCAGTTCGGCCGGGGCGGCACGCCGTCCCAGGGCACGGCGCGGCGGCCCCACTGAGAAGGAACACACAGGAGACCACTGTGCGGCGTGGCGTGGCCAATCCACAAGGGCCCTGCCCCGGCCACACGGACACCGCCGTGCCAGAGTCCCCTCCCGAAGGCGCTGCAGGAGCGGGATGCGGTCCCGACGGTCCAGAGGCTCAGGGGTGCGGCGCCGCAGTCCTGTACTTGAGGCCTTCCTGGCCTCCAGCGCTTGATGGGAAATCGCTGACAGCTATATAAATAATAGCAATCATCTTACCCCGAGGGCTTCAGTACGCCTCGGGCACGTACATCGACGCGGGCACCGGCTGGCGCAGGTACTCGGGGTTGCGCACGCGGTCGGGCAGCACCACCGCCGGATGCGGCACCTCCTGGTAGGGCAGCTGCGACAGCAGGTGGGCGATGCAGTTCAGGCGCGCCTTTTTCTTGTCCACCGCCTGCACCACCCACCAGGGCGCCTCGGGGATGTGGGTGCGTTCCAGCATGGTTTCCTTGGCCTTGGTATAGGCCTCCCAGCGCACGCGGCTTTCCAGGTCCATGGGGCTGAGCTTCCACTGCTTGAGCGGGTCGTGGATGCGCCCGAGGAAGCGCAGGTGCTGCTCCTCGTCGGTGATCGAGAACCAGTACTTGACGAGCGTGATGCCCGAGCGCACCAGCATCTTCTCGAACTCGGGCACGGTGCGGAAGAATTCCTCGTATTCGTCGTCGGTGCAAAAGCCCATGACCCGCTCGACACCCGCGCGGTTGTACCAGCTGCGGTCGAACAGCACCATTTCGCCGGCGGCGGGCAGGTGCGCCACATAGCGCTGGAAGTACCACTGCGTGCGCTCGCGGTCGTTGGGCGCGGGCAGCGCGGCCACGCGGGCCACGCGCGGGTTCAGGCGCTGGGTGATGCGCTTGATCACACCGCCCTTGCCCGCCGCGTCGCGCCCCTCGAACAGGATCACCACCTTCTGGCGGCTGTGCTGCACCCAGTCCTGCAGCTTGACGAGCTCGCCCTGCAGGCGGAACAGCTCCTTGAAGTAAAGCTGGCGCGCCAGCTTGTCCGTGGGCTGGGGGGCGCCGAGATCGTCCACGTTGCGGTCCTCGATCTCCAGCTCCAGCTCTTCGTCGTAGCTGTCGATCAGGTCGTTGGCGATGCGCTGCATCAAGTCCTGGGTGTCAAGGGTGTTCTGGTGAAACATGGGCAACCGATCCGTGCAGGCAAATAGACAGAGAGATGCGCCATCGTGGCGCCGGCAGGTGACAGTGTTGTGACATCGGCGTGATCTGTCACGGCGCTGTCACGCCCGCGCGCCAACATGCGGCGGTGCCAGCCTGTCTCCCTCCTTTCCGCCGCGCGCCCTCTTTGCCGTGAATGCCCACCTGAACTACGGCGGCGATGCCGCCGGGCTGATCTGCGGCTATCTGCTGGATGCCGACGCACCCCCGCGCGAAGTCGATTCGGCGCAGGCCGCGCAGTGGCTGAGCGCGCTGCGGCATCCGCCAGCCACGGGCACCGCAGCGCCGCAAGCGGAGCACGCCACCACCTTCCTGTGGGTGCATTTCAACCTGAGCCACGCGCAGGCCGTGCGCTGGATGGAGCGGCACGCCGGCCTGCCCGAGGCCTTCTTCGATGCGCTCAAGGACCGCTCGGTATCGACGCGCATCGAGCGCGACGACGACACGCTGATCGCCGTCCTCAACGACGCGCACTTCGACTTCGCGTTCGAGCCCTCGGACATCGCTACGCTCTGGACCAGCGTAGCGCCGCGCCTGATGGTGACCGGGCGCACGCGGCCGCTGCGCTCGGTGGATGCGCTGCGCACGGCGGTGCGCAGCGGGCAGGCGCCGCGATCCAGCGTGGCCCTGCTGGCCGAACTGATGCGCACCCAGGCCTCGGGCCTGGTGGACATCGTGCGCGGCGTGACCCAGCGCATCGACGACGTGG
Source organism: Acidovorax sp. GW821-FHT10E04 (assembly GCF_059415185.1). Lineage (NCBI taxonomy): Bacteria > Pseudomonadati > Pseudomonadota > Betaproteobacteria > Burkholderiales > Comamonadaceae > Acidovorax > Acidovorax sp. GW821-FHT10E04. The sequence goes on along the minus strand of NZ_JBWKMT010000012.1, from coordinate 34,327 downwards.
AGGACGAGCTGCTGGCCGGCCGCCTGGACCACAAGCGCGCGCGGCTCGGGGTGCTGCGGCGCCTGCTCGTGCGCCTGCAGCGGCTGCTGGCCCCCGAGCCCGCCGCGCTGTTTCGCCTGCTGCAGCACCCGCCCGCATGGATGGGCGCGGACGATGCCCAGGAGCTGCGCGACTCCACGGAGGAATTCTCGGTGGTGCTGCGCGACATGCAGGGCCTGCAGGAGCGCATCAAGCTGCTGCAGGAAGAGATCGCCGCCAACGTGCAGGAAGCCAACAGCCGCAGCCTCTTCGTGCTGACGGTGGTGACCGTGCTGGCCCTGCCCATCAACATCCTGGCGGGGCTGTTCGGCATGAACGTGGGCGGCGTGCCGCTGGCGGACAACGGGCACGGTTTCTGGATCATCGTGGCCGTGGTGGCCGCCTTCACGGCGGTGGCGGGCTGGCTGGCGCTGCGGGACACCCGCGATCGGTAGGTGCGGGCCCGGGCATGTCTACAATCGCGCCCCTTGCCCTGCTCCCGGACCGCTTTCCACCATGAACATCGTCGTCAACGAAGAACTCAAAGCCTATATCGAACCCCTGACCCCCGACGAGCACGAGGCCCTGGAGCGCAGCATCCTGGCCGAGGGCTGCCGCGACGCGCTGGTGCTGTGGGGCGACGTGCTGGTGGACGGCCACAACCGCTACGGCATCTGCCAGAAGCACGGCCTGCCCTTCCAGACGGTGCAGAACCCGCGTTTCCAGTCGATGGAGGACGTGCACCTGTGGATGATCGACCAGCACCTGGGGCGCCGCAGCGTGTCGGACTTCCAGCGCGGTGTGCTGGCACTGCGCAAGCGCGAGATCATGGCCGAGCGCAAGGCACGCGCCCCGGAGCCTTCGGAGTCACCCGACACCCTGGCCGCGGACGCCCCGGCGGCGCCCGAGGCCACTGCCGCCCTGCCCGCCCCCGATCCGCTGGCCAGCCGCGAGGCCATCGCCCGGGCCGCGCGGCTGAGCAGCAGCCAGGTGGTGATGATCGAGAAGATCCAGAAGCAGGCCGCCCCCGAGCTGGTGGCCGCCGTGAAGTCCGGCACCATTTCCATCAACGCCGCCGCCGCCGTGTCCACGCTGCCCGCCGAGGAGCAGGTGGCGGCCGTCGCCGCGGGCAAGGATGAGCTCAAGCAGGCCGCCAAGCGCGTGCGCGAACTCAACAAGCGCAAGCCGCGCGACGAAGCGCGTTCAGAGGAAGAAGAAAAGGAAGAAAAGGCCGCGCCACAGCCGGGCACGGGCGCCGAGGGAAGTGCCGACGAGCTGCAGGCCCTGCGCCACCGCGTGGCGGAACTCACCGCCGAGAACACCGAGCTGCGCCGGCAGCTGGCACAGCTACGGGCCGACCAGCCCGCGCACAGCGCACCGTTCTAGCCGCGCAGTGCGTTGAGGCGGTCGGCAATCAGGTCGATGTCCAGACCGTCTTCGGCATGGGCCAGATAGGCCTGCAGGTCGGCCACGGCCTCGGCCGTATTGCCCCGCTCGGCATGGGCCAGCCCCCGGTCGCGCCGCTCGCCCCAGGCCTCGGGCAGCAGCACGATGAGCCGGTCGAGCACGGTGATCAGGCGCTGCCAGTCCTGCTGGGTGCGGTGCACCTCCTTGAGGTTGCGCAGCATGCGCGCGATGATGTCGCGCGGCGTGGCCGCCTGCAGGTACAGGCCCAGCGGCACATCGTAGTCGTCCACCAGGCCATTGCGTCGCTTGTAGGGCTCCAGCCGCTCGGCCAGTTCCTCGCGGCTGAGCGACTGGCCCGAGATCGGGTCGAGCACCACCTGCCCCTTGGGCAGCAGCACCTTGACCATGAAATGCCCGGGGAACGCGATGCCCCGCGCATGCAGGCCCAGGCCCTGGGCCAGCTCCATCCACAGCACGGCCAGCGAAATCGGGATGCCCCGGCGCGTGCGCAGCACGGCGTTGAGGTAGCTGTTCTCGGGGTCGTAGTAGTTGTTGACGTTGCCGCCAAAACCCAGGTCGGCGAAGAAGAACTGGTTGAGGGTGCGCAGGCGCTGCAGCGCGGGCGCATCGGCGGGCAGGCGGCGCTTGATGCGGGCGAGCAGCTGGTCCATGTCGCCCAGCAACTGCTGCACATCCAGTTCCGGGTACTCGTCGTGGGCCAGGCTGGCCGCGGCCTCCAGCAGCGGAAAGTGGTCGTCGCTCTGCACCAGCGATGCAAAGTACTCCAGCGAGGTGGGCACGGAATAGCTCAGGGACATATGGCAGGGTTGTAAGTGCCGCGCCGGCCTGCGTCAAGCGACAGAAGGCACCGCTTGGCAGCACATTTGCGGCCTTTGCCGCCGTCAGCGCCGCAGCAGCTGGCGCAGCTTGAGGCCGGCCGCCCACAGCGCGCCGAAGTACAGCACGGCCGCCGCAGCCATGAGCCCGGCCAGCAGCCCTATGCGCCGAAGGGTCTGCCCCTTCATCGCCACCCAGTCGAAGTGCTGCGCGCCCCACGCCAGCAGCAGGGCCAGCAAGGCGCTCGCGGCGATCACCTGCAGGGCGAACTTGCCCCAGCCAGGCAAGGGCCGGTAGCTGCCGCGCCGCAGCAGGCCGATCAGCAGCCAGGCGGCATTGACGAGGGCCCCGATGCCGATGGTCAGCGTCAGGGCGGCGTGCTGCAGGTAGCGCACCAGCACCAGGTTCATCAGCTGCGTCAGCACCAGCACCGCCACCGCAATGAGCATGGGGGTGCGCATGTCGTGCTTGGCATAGAAACCGGGCGCCAGCACCTTGATGGCCACAATGCCCACCAGGCCCACGCCATAACCCGTGAGTGCCAGGGTGGTTTGGCGCACGTCCTGGTCACCAAAGGCCCCATAGTGGTACAGCACCGCCACCAGCGGCTCTGAAAAGACCAGCAAGGCCACCATGCAGGGCACCGACAGCAACACCACCAGGCGCAGCCCCCAGTCAAGCATGGCCGAGTACCTTTCGTCGTCCTGCTTGGCGCGGGCGCTGGCCAGCTGCGGCATCAGCACCACCCCCAGCGCCACGCCCAGCAGCGCGGTCGGCAGCTCCATCAGCCGGTCGGCGTAGGTGATCCAGCTCACGCTGCCGGTGGCCAGGTGCGAGGCGATCTGCGTGTTGATGAGCAGCGAGACCTGCGCCACGCTCACCCCCAGCAGCGCGGGCAGCATCAGGCGGATCACCTTGCGCGTGGTGGGGTCCGACCAGGCGGCCCGGATCGCCGCCCAGCGCACCCCGATGCGCGGCAGCAGCCCCAGGCGCGCCAGCGCGGGCACCTGGATGGCCAGCTGCAGCAGCCCCCCCACCATGACCCCGGCGGCCTGCGCGTAGATGGGCTCGATGCCATGGCGGGCGAACCAGGGCGCCCCCAGGATGATGGAGAGAATGAGCGCGATGTTGAGCAGCACCGGCGACGCCGCGGGCACCGCGAACTTCTTCCAGGTATTGAGAATGCCCCCCGCCAGGGCCACCAGCGACATGAAGCCGATGTAGGGGAACATCCAGCGCGTCATGGTGACGGCGGCGTCAAAACCCTGGGGCGACTGCTGGAGCCCGCTGGCCATGCCCCACACCATCCAGGGGGCGCCCAGCACACCGGCAATACACAGCAGCACCAGCGTCCATGCGAGCAAGGTGCCCACATGGTTGATCAGCGCCCGGGCCCCTTCGTCGCCCTCCTGGGCACGGGTGGCGGACAGCACCGGCACGAACGCCTGGCTGAAGGCCCCTTCCCCGAGGACCCGGCGAAACAGGTTGGGAATGCGGAACGCCACATTGAAGGCGTCCGTCATGGCGCTGACCCCGAAGACCGAGGCCATGAGCAGCTCCCGCACCAGCCCGGTGATGCGGGAGACGAGGGTCAGGAGGGAGACGGTGGAGGCGGCTTTGAACAGTGACACCGCAAGAAGTGTAGCCCCCTGTGCCGCTGCGCGCCGTCCCCCAGGAGCGTATCCCAGGGAGGCCGCACCCGGTGGCCTGGCAGAGCCGGTTCCACGGGTGCGCAGGCGATGGCAACGCGCCGGCAGCAGCCGCCGTGACCACGGTAAGTGGCTCTGGGCTATAATCGCGGGCTTTGCTGGCATCATCCTCAGACTCAAGGAATCAAAACCATGGCATCCGCTAAACCCAAGAAGAAGAACCCGCGCCTGGCGTCGGGCCGCAAGCGCGTCCGTCAGGACGTCAAGATCAACGCTGCGAACACCTCGCTGCGCTCCAAATACCGTACCGCTGTCAAGAACGTCGAAAAGGCTGTTCTGGCTGGCGACAAGACCAAGGCGACCGAACTGTTCGCCAAGATGCAGGCCGTGGTCGACACCGTGGCTGACAAGGGCATCTTCCACAAGAACAAGGCTGCTCGCGACAAGAGCCGTCTGTCCGCCAAGGTGAAAGCCCTGGCCCTGGCCGCCTGACCCACTTCAGGCAAACAGCCCGAACGGCATCCGCCGTTCGCCGTTTGTAACGGGTGCGCTGCCAGCAAACGAACAAACCGCCTTCGGGCGGTTTTTTTGTTTCTGGATGCAAATGGCGCGCCCCGTCTCTTTACGATAAATTATTGAAGAACCATAATTATTTGAATTTCATAAAAACCAATAAACCATGACCTTCCGGCGAACCGCCCTCGCGCAGGAGATGGCCACGCAATTGCTGCGGCCCTCGTTTCTCGACACGTCGCTGCGCTCGGGCCTGTTCCTGGCGGGGCAGCGGCGCGTGGGCAAGACCACCTTCCTGGCCACCGACCTGATCCCCGCGCTGGAGGCCCTGGGCGCCATCGTGGTCTATGTGGACCTGTGGAGCCAGCCCCAGGCCAACCCGGCCGACTTGGTGCACGAGGCGATCCGCAAGGCCTTGAAGGAGCTCCAGACGCCGGGCTCGGCCATCCTCAGGCGGCTCAAGGATGTCTCCAGCATCGATGCCGGCGCGGCGGGGTTCAAGTTCGGGTTCAAGCTCTCCGATGTGGGCAAGGAAAAAGGTGTGAGCCTGGCCCAGGCGTTCAAGGAACTGATCGACCAGGCCCGCACGGACGTGGTGCTCATCATCGACGAGGTCCAGCACGCCCTGGGCAGCGCCGACGGCGACAACATGCTGCACGCGCTCAAGGCCGCGCGCGACGCCATCAACACCCGCCCCGGCACGCCCGGCTATTTCCTGTTCCTGGGCACGGGCTCCCACCGCGCGCGGGTGCAGGAGCTCACGCTCAAGGGCAACCAGGCGTTCAACGGCGCGGTGACCAACGAGTTTCCGGTGCTGGGCCGGGACTTCATCGACTACGTGCTGGAGCAGGTCCGCCCCCAGCTCGGGCCCATGCTCCCGGCCCCGGACGTCGCGGAGGCGGCCTTCAAAAGCATGGGGAGCCGGCCCGAGGAGCTGATGAAGGCCCTGAACATCCTGCGCAGCCTGCCGCCGGACGCGCGGCCCGACGAACATCTGCCGACCATCGCCCAATCGCTGGGCGCGGCCGCGGCCGACGTCGAACTGCAGAAGGTGGAAGCCATGGGCCCTCTGGCCGAGGCCGTGTTCTCGCGCATCTGCAGCATCGGTGGCGACGTCAAGGGCGTGTTCACCGCCGACGCCCTCAAGGCCTACGCAGCGCAGATTGGCCGCGAGGCCACGGCCCAGGAGGTACAGGGCGTGATCGGGATGATGACCTCGGCCAACCTGCTCATGCGCGTCCGGCACGGGCACTACGGGGTGACGGACCCGTTCGTGGAGAAGGCCTGGATGGCCAGACTGCGGTCGGACCAGCTCCTGCACGCCAGCCCCGCACCGGATCCTGACCACGGCGCAGCGTGATCGCAAAACACTGAACGGCGGTGGGACCGGGGCCCCGGAAGTGGCCGGCCACGCCACGAAAGACGCTCCGCACCCGCCGGCGCACCGGGGGAAAGGTCAAGGCCTGGTGGAAGGCGCCGGGGGCGGGTCTGGCAACAGGCAGGCTTCGGCCACCTGCAGATTGTTGTCCCGTGCGAAGTTGATGACGAAGTCCCAGGCCATGGGTTCGTGGTCGCGCAGGTCGCGGTGCACCACCACGCACTTCACCCCGTTGAGCGTGGTCGGAATGCACCAGGGCGAGTAACTCAAATGGCTGCCGGGCCGCGCTCCGCCCGGGCGAAAACTGCTCATCACCCCGGCCAGCCGCTCGGCCCAATCACTGGGGCGAAAGGTCTTCCCGTCATGGGTAATGCCCTGGATGAAGACTTCTTTGGAGGTGGGGGAAACCATCGGGATTGGAGTGGTAGTGGGGCGCGGCCAAGGCAGGATCACTGCATGCTGCACCGCAACGCGCATTCTAACTCTTATATAAGAGCTGGGACCCTAATCCACATGCTGGACTCCGGATCAGGCCCCGAAACAGCGTGGGCCGCGCCGCATTGCAGTAATGCGCAATCGTCAACAGCCGTTCATCGTGCTCCCCCTAGAATCGTGCTTCGCTTTCTCGGGCTTCGATCCCTCAAGGGCAGCCCATCACCGTACCGTCAGGAGATTTCTGCATGACCGCCACCACCCCGGCAGCTTCGCCCCACGTGATGAACACCTATGGCCGCGTACCCATCGCGCTGGCCCGTGGCCAGGGCAGCCGAGTCTGGGACGTGAACGGCAAGGAATACCTGGACGGCCTGGGCGGCATCGCCGTGAACACCCTGGGCCACAACCACGCCAAGCTCGTGCCCGCGCTGCAGGACCAGATCACCAAGCTGATCCACACCTCCAACTACTACCACGTGCCGCTGCAGGAACAGCTCGCGGCCAAGCTGGTGGAGCTGTCGGGCATGCAGAACGTGTTCTTCTGCAACTCGGGCCTGGAGGCCAATGAGGCGGCCCTGAAGATCGCCCGCAAGTTCGGCGTGGACAAGGGCATCGCCAAGCCCGAGATCGTGGTGTACGAGAAGGCCTTCCACGGCCGCTCCATCGCCACCATGTCGGCCACGGGCAACCCCAAGATCTACAGCGGCTTCGGCCCGCTGGTGGAAGGCTTCATCCGCGTGCCGCTGAACGACATCGAAGCCATCAGGAAGGCCACCGAAGGCAACCCCAACGTGGTGGCCGTGTTCTTCGAGACCATCCAGGGCGAAGGCGGCATCAACCCGATGCGCATCGAATACCTGCAGCAGCTGCGCAAGCTGTGCGACGAGCGCGGCTGGCTCATGATGATCGACGAAGTGCAGTGCGGCATGGGCCGCACCGGCAAGTGGTTCGCCCACCAATGGGCGGGCATCGTGCCCGATGTGATGCCCCTGGCCAAAGGCCTGGGCTCGGGCGTGCCGATCGGCGCGGTGGTGGCCGGCCCCAAGGCCGCCAACGTGCTGCAGCCCGGCAACCACGGCACCACCTTCGGCGGCAACCCGCTGGCGATGCGCGCCGGGGTCGAGACCATCCGCATCATGGAAGAGGACGGCCTGCTGCACAACGCCGTCACCGTGGGCGACCACCTGCGCGCGGCGCTGCAGCGCGAGCTGGGCAGCCTGCCCGGCGTGAAGGAGATTCGCGGCCAGGGCCTGATGCTGGGCATCGAGCTTGCCAAGCCCTGCGGCGCGCTGATTGGCCGCGCGGCCGAGGCGGGCCTGCTGCTGTCGGTCACGGCCGACAGCGTGATCCGCCTGGTGCCGCCGCTGATCCTCACCACCGCCGAGGCCGACGAGATCGTCGCCAAGCTGACCCCGCTGGTCAAGGCCATCCTGGCCGAATAGGCCCGCCGCGATACATTGCATCCATGAAACATTACCTGCAGTTCAACGACCTCACCGCCGACGAATACGCCTACCTGTTCGAGCGCGCCGCGCTCATCAAGAAGAAATTCAAGGCCTACGAAAAGCACCACCCGCTGGTGGACCGCACGCTGGCCATGATCTTCGAGAAGGCCAGCACGCGCACGCGCGTGAGTTTTGAAGCCGGCATGTACCAGCTGGGCGGCTCCGTGGTGCACCTGACCACGGGCGACAGCCAGCTGGGCCGCGCCGAGCCCATCGAGGACAGCGCCAAGGTCATCAGCCGCATGGTCGACCTGGTGATGATCCGCACCTACGAGCAGGCCAAGATCGAGCGCTTTGCCACCAACTCGCGCGTGCCGGTCATCAACGGCCTGACCAACGAATACCACCCCTGCCAGATCCTGGCCGACATCTTCACCTTCATCGAGCACCGCGGCGCCATCAAGGGCAAGACCGTGGCCTGGGTGGGCGATGGCAACAACATGGCCAACACCTGGCTGCAGGCGGCATCGCTGCTGGGCTTCAAGGTGCACGTGAGCACGCCGCGCGGCTACGAAGTGGATGAGAAACTGGCCGCTGGCGCCCGCGGAATCAGCGCTGGCAGCTATCAATTCTTTAGCAACCCGCTGGAAGCCTGCCAAGGCGCCGACCTGGTGACCACCGACGTGTGGACCAGCATGGGCTACGAGGCCGAGAACGAAGAGCGCAAGAAAGCCTTCGCCGACTGGTGCGTGGACGCCGAAATGATGGCCGCCGCCAAGCCGGACGCCCTGTTCATGCACTGCCTGCCCGCCCACCGGGGCGAAGAAGTCGAAGCGGACGTGATCGACGGGCCGCAGTCCGTGGTGTGGGACGAGGCAGAAAACAGGATGCACGTGCAAAAGGCACTCATGGAGTACCTTTTGCTCGGCCGCGTGGCCTGATCCACTTCTCCACCATGCCCTGGCGCCGCCAGCCCGTCCATGGCGCCGAACTGCAGGCGCACTGGAACGCGCTGGGCCAGTCGCTGGGCCGCGACACCCCCGCCTGGCGCGCCGAGGGCCGGCGCCTCATCCTGGGCTGGGCCCACTGGCCCCGCGCGTACCACGACACCACCCATCTGTGGGCCTGCCTGCGGCACCTGCAAACGGTGCAGGATCAGCAGCCCGGTGCCCTGCAAGACCCCCATGCCACCGCCCTCGCCCTGTGGTTCCATGACGCGATCTATTGGCCGTGGAGCAAGCACAACGAGGAGCGCAGTGCCGACGGGGCCATGCGCTTCCTGCGCAGCCAGAACCTGCCCGAGCCCATGGTCCTGCGCGTGCACCAGCACATCCTCGACACCCGCCACAACCCCGGCGCGCTGGCCGGTGATGCGCAATGGGTTGTCGACATCGATCTGGCCATCCTCGGCCAGATCGACGCGGTCTACCGCCAGTTCGAGCGCAATGTGCGGCGTGAGTACTTCTTCGTGCGCTGGCCACGGTATGCAGCGGGGCGCAGCGCGGTGCTGCAGGGGTTTCTGGAGCGGCCGCGAATCTATGGCACGGAATGGTTCCATGAACGCCATGAAGCGCAGGCGCGCATCAACCTAAGCAACGCCTTGGCAGCCCTGCGAGCGGGAACGCTCTACGCCTGAGCCCCCATCAGTCGCAGGGTTCGAATCGCTTGCACTCGTCAGCAATGTGGATGGCGGTCAGCGTGTTTTCACCGTCCACGCGCCGAGCCTGAAACCTGACCCATGCGCCCTCGGAGATGCCGGCCAGAAGGCTTGCGTCGACGACCCGAAAGGTCTGCGTCGCGAACGGAATCTTCGCGCGGGGCAGCAACTTCAGGCGCACATACAGCTTCTTGCCGCCGCTCCCGCTTTCGCGGTCCACGGACACCACACGCGCCCGCGTGTAGACCGCTTCCGTGGAACCTTGATCAGCCGCCTGCGCGGCGGCGGCGGCAGCGCCAGCACCGATCATCGCCCACACCGTCAGAACCCAGGCACCGCGCGGCATGGTCAAAACGCCCACGCGCCCAGCTGGTAGTAGTCGAACCCACCTGTGCGCCCGCCCAGGCATTGGGCCAGGAAGTCTTCGGTCTTGCGGTACATGGTGAGGTTGTTGCTCCACTTCTGGTTGCCATGGCCGTCGCCGGTGAAGGTGACGTAGTCCACCTCCTTGCCCGCCTTGCGCAGTGCGGCCACCATCCGTTCGGACTGATCCAGCTTCACCCGGGGGTCGTTCACGCCATGCATGACGAGGATGGGCTTTTGCGCATGCTCGGCGCGGTACAGGGGCGACTTGGCATCCATGCGGGCGCGGTCCTCCGGCACGGCCGGATTGCCCACATAGCGATGCCACCAGGGCAGGCCCAGCTCCCAATAGGGCGGCGCGGCCTCCAGCAGCCGGGCGATGTCCGTCACGCCCACCACGTCCACGGCGCAGGCAAAGACCTCAGGGGTAAAGGTCGCGCCGACCAGCGCCGAGTAGCCGCCGTAGCTCGCGCCGTAGATCGCCACGCGCGTCGGGTCGGCCACGCCCTGCTCCACGGCCCAGCGCACGCCGTCCACCAGGTCATCGTGCATGCGTCCCGCGAATTCACCCATGGCTCTTTCCATGTGCGCGCGGCCATAGCCGCTGGAACCCCGGTAGTTGACCTGCAGCACGGCATAGCCCCGGTTGGCCAGAAACTGCTGCATGGCGCGGCTCGTGGCCCCGTCGCCCCAGCGGTCGCGCGCCCAGGGGCCGCCATGCACCAGCAGCACCATCGGCAACCGCTGCGGCGCCACGCCCTGCGGCAGCGTGAGGTACCCGTGCACCGTCAGGCCGTCGCGTGCGGTGTAGGTGATGGGCCTGGTCGGTGCCAGGTCCTTGGCAATCAGGCTCAGGCGGTTTTCCCCGAGGAACCGTGGCTCGTGCCCTTCGCGCAGCAGATAGCTGCGCGTGCCGCGGTCCGTGGAGACAGCTACCGTCAACACGGTGTCGGTGCGGTCCATGCTGGTCACGAACACCTCTGCCGACTGTTCGCCCGCCAGTGCGGACAGCCGCGCGGCCAACGCGGGGTCGAACACCTGGCGCGCCGGGTAGCCTGGCATGAAGTTGGCCACCAAAGGCTCGCGCGTTCGGCGGCTCAGCGTTACGCTGTCCAGGTCCACATCGGGCGATGCGAACAACTCATCCTCGGCGCCGGTGATCATGTCGAGCCGCACCAGCGCCAGCTTGTCGCGGCCACGGTTGGACAGAGCCCACGCCTTGCGCCCCTCGTCGTGCAGGCCAAAGATGCTCAGGGTGTCCCAGCGGCTGCGCTGCGCCACGGTGACCCAGCTGCCGGGCTCCGTGCCTGGACGCTCCAGCAGGGCCTCGTCGCCGCGCAACTGCGCGCGCGCCCGCAGCTGGCCACCCGGGTCCACGCCCCACCAGTTGACGTTGCCAGGGTTGGTGGCCAGCAGCACCGGCGCGCCGCCTGCAGCGCTGACCCGGTACAGGTCGAAGACTTTCTTGTCGCGCTGGTTGGAGGTGACGATGAAGTCGGCAGTGCCCTCCACGGCGTCCACAAAATGCGCCACCGAACGGGGCGCCGGCATCAGCTCGCGCAAGTCCGTGCCGGGGCCCTCCACTTCGCCCGCAAAGATGCGCGTGTTCTCATCGCCCGTGAGGTCGGCCGTGATGCCCAGCCAGCGGCTGTCTGCGCTGAAGCGGATAGATCGGGCCCGGATGCGGAAGGCCTTGGCACTGCCACCGTCGATAGGCTGCACCCAGATCGCGGGCACCACGCCATCCACGCCGAACCAGGCGATGCGCTGGCCGTCCGGCGACACCCGGTAACCACCGGTGGACTGCCGGCTGGCCACGAAGTCGCGCACCGGCACCAGATCGGGCAACTGACCGCCCACCAGTGCAGGGTGCGCAGGGCCACTGGCGCAACCCGCCAGCCACAGTGCACACACCGCCAGACCTGCCCATGTGCAGAACCGTTTCATTTGCATGCCACCCGCTCCCGATATTGCTTGTTGATGTGCTTGGGATTGTGAAAGAGCCCAGCTTAAGGCACGCCAAAGAAGGTCCGCCGATCGCGCACGCTACAGGCCGCCGCGCATTGCCAGCCCCCACAATGCCTCCCATGCACATCCTGCTCATCGAAGACGACCTCGACCTGGGCCGCGCGCTGCAGTCCGCGCTGAAGGTGGAGGGCCTGACCAGCGAATGGCTGCGCCGCGCCGTGGATGCGCCGGCCACGGTGGACGCAAACACCATCGACTGCGTGCTGCTGGACCTGACCCTGCCCGACGGCAGCGGGTTCGACCTGCTCGCCCGCTGGCGCGCGCAGGGCCAGCAGGTGCCCATCATCGTGATCACCGCGCGCTCGGCGGTCGAGGACCGGCTGGCGGGGCTGGACGGCGGCGCGGACGACTTCGTGATCAAGCCCTTCGCCACGGCCGAGCTGATGTCGCGCATCCGTGCGGTGCTGCGCCGCAGCGCGCGGCAGGCCAGCGAGCGCTGGGTGCTGGGCGAGCTGGTGGTCGAGCCCCGGCGCCACCAGGCGCGGCGCGGCGGCGAGCCGCTGGATCTGTCGCCGCGCGAGTTCCAGCTGCTGCTGGAGCTGGCGCGCGAGCCCGGCGCCGTGGTGCCCAAGGGCGTGCTCGCCCAGCGGCTGGACCCGCTGGGCGAGCCGGTGGATTTCGGCGCCATCGAAGTGCACGTGTCCAACCTGCGCCGCAAGATCGGGCCGGAGCTGATCCGCACCGTGCGCGGGGTGGGCTATCTGCTGCAGGCATGACCCGCCCCATCTCCCTTCCCCGCAAGCTGCACACCGCCTGGACCAGGCTGGCGGAGCCCACGCTGGTGCGCCGCAGCGTGATCTCGGTCATGGTGGCCTTCGTCCTGGTGTGGGTTGTCCTGCTCGGCTACAACTACGTCAACTACAAGCAGGCCATCACCTATGACCCGGGCCTGCAGAAGTATGGCGACGCGGTGCTGGACTCACTGGCCCACCTCACGGACCGTTCGCAAGCCTCCGCCGCTCTGGCCTCGACCGACCACTGGACCAACATCCGCCGCCGCCAGATCGGCCTGCTGCCCGGCACATTGCTGCATGAACTGAAAGACGCCGCCACCGGCCAGCCGGTATTCGCATCGCCCGGATTGCAACCATTGACGCCGCCGCCCGCCACGCCAGAAGCGGTGGGCGTGATCACGGAGGCCCGTCTGGGCGGCACCGTCTACCGCATCTACACGGGCCACAACGCGCGCTGGGCCTTGCGGGTGATCGAGCCCAAACGCACGGACTCCAACTTCCTGCAGTACAACGGCCGTGCGCTGGTGCCCTACCTGCTGCTGGCCTCGCCCTTCGTGCTGCTGCCCGTCTGGCTGTCGGTGCGCAATGGCCTGCGCCCCCTGCAGCAACTCGCCCGGCGCATCGCACAGCGCAACACCGACGACCTGAAGCCCGTGGGCTTCAACGCGCGGCACCGCGAGCTCAAGCCGCTGGAACAGTCGCTAGACCACCTCTTCGCCCAGCTGCGCCAGAAGGTCGAGCGCGAGCGGGCCTTCGTGCAGGATGCCGCGCACGAGATCCGCACGCCGCTGGCCGTGATCACGGCGCAGGCCCATGTGATGGCGCGCTCGCAGAGCGAGGACGAACGCACGCAGGCCCAGGCGCACCTGGAGCAGGCCATTGCCCGCACCTCGCACCTGGCGCAGCAGCTGCTGGACCTGGCCGCGCTCGACGAGGCACAGCGCCCCGCACCGCGCGACCTGGACGTGGCGCAGTGGCTGCGCGCCGCGCTCGCACAGGCCGCGCCGCAGGCGATGGCGCGGCAGATCGAGCTGTCGCTGGACGCGCCCGACAGCCTGCCCGCGCGGCTCGACCTGCCCGCCTTCGAATCCATCGCGCACAACCTCATCGACAACGCCGTGCGCTATGCCGAGTCGGGCGGCAGCGTGTCGCTCACCCTGCGCGAGGAAGCCGGCGAGCTCCACCTGGCGGTGCAGGACGACGGGCCGGGCATTCCCGCCGCCGAGCGCAGCCGGGTGTTCGAGCGTTTCTACCGGGGCCTGGGGCATGCCGCCAACGGCTCGGGGCTGGGCCTGGCCATCGTGCGGCAGGCCGTGCTGCGCATGGGCGGGCAGGTGCGGCTGGGGGACGGCCTGAATGGCCGGGGCGTGGGCTTTTTCGTCAGCATTCCCCTCCAGCGCGCTGCCTGACAGGCCCTTCCTGGGCCGCCCCGCCAGGCGCATCCGGCCGCCTGCGGCATCTGCGCAGGGCGCCCGTCCCCTGCCGGGGGGTTCGAGGCCAGAGCCACCGGGCGCGCACGCGGCACGGGCTGCCGCCGCTGGGGGCAGGGCCGATCTTCCAGGCCTGCCACGCAGATCGTTTAGGCTTCAACAAAATGCGAAAGGTGTTGGAAATAACCGACACCATGGTTTTTGCGGGACATGCAAACTTTGTCCCATGCCAACCAGCCCCTCTTCTTCCACAGCCCACAGGCTCTGGGACATTTCGCCGCCCGTGCACGCGGGCAGCCCCGTGTTCCCGGGCGATACGGCCTACAGCCAGCAGTGGTGCGCCACCATCGGGCCCGGCTGCCCGGTGAACGTGAGCGCCATCACGCTGTCGCCCCACGTGGGCGCGCATGCCGATGCGCCCCTGCACTACGACGAGCATGGCGCCAGCATCGGCGACGTGCCGCTCGACGCCTTCCTGGGCCCCTGCCGCGTGATCCACGCCATCGCGCGCGGGCCGCTCATCACCTGGGACCATATCGCGCACGCGGTGGACGCCACCCTGCCCCAGCGCGTGCTGGTGCGCACCTACGAACACATGCCGGTGGACCGCTGGGATGGCGCGCTGGCGGCCTACGCCCCCGGCACCATCGAGCGCCTGGCCGACCTGGGCGTGCTGCTGGTGGGCATCGACACCGCCAGCATCGACCCGGCGGACAGCAAGACGCTCGACAGCCACCAGGTCATCCGCCGCCGCGGCCTGCGCGTGCTCGAAAACCTGGTGCTCGACGAGGTGCCCGAGGGCGACTACGAGCTCATCGCCCTGCCGCTCAGGCTCGCCACCGCCGACGCATCGCCGGTGCGCGCCGTGCTGCGGCGGCTGGCCTGAACCACCGCATTTTCAAGCCTTTTTGGCCACTACCGCTTGATGGAAAAGCGCCAATAGCTATCAAAACAGAAGCGAACCATCCACCTGCCACCATGACCCTCACCGCACAAGACTGCCGCGCCCTCGATGCGCAAGACCCCCTCGCCCCGCTGCGCGGGCACTTCACCCTGCCCCCGGGCGTGATCTACCTGGATGGCAACTCGCTGGGCGTGGCCCCCAAGGCCGCGGCAGCCCGCGTGGCCGATGTGGTGACGCGCGAGTGGGGCACGGACCTCATCAAATCCTGGAACACCGCCAGCTGGTTCGATCTGCCCCAGCGCCTGGGCAACCAGCTGGCTCCGCTGATCGGCGCGGGCCCGAACGAAGTGGTGTGCACCGACAGCACCTCGATCAACCTGTACAAGGTGCTGAGCGCGGCGCTGAACATCGCCCGCGAGGACGGGCCGGCGCGCAAGCGCGTCGTGAGCGAGCGCAGCAACTTCCCCACCGACCTGTACATCGCCGAGGGCCTGTGCAAGGAGCGCTGTCTGGAGCTGGTGCTGGTGGAGCCCGAGGAGATCGCCGCCGCGCTGGCCCCCGACGTGGCCGTGCTGATGCTCACCCACGTGAACTACCGCACCGGCGCCATGCACGACATGGCCGCCATCACGGCCGCAGCGCATGCCCAGGGCATCCTGTGCGTGTGGGACCTGGCGCACAGCGCGGGCGCGGTGCCGGTCGACCTGCATGGCGCGGGCGCCGACTTCTCCATCGGCTGCGGCTACAAGTACCTCAACGGCGGCCCCGGCGCACCGGCGTTTGTGTGGGTGCACCCGCGCCACGCCGACCGCTTCTGGCAGCCGCTGTCGGGCTGGTGGGGCCACGCGGCTCCGTTTGCCTTCACCCCCGACTACAAACCCGCACCAGGCATCACGCGCTACCTGTGCGGCACGCAGCCCATCATCAGCCTGTCGGCGCTGCAGTGCGGGCTGGACGTGTTCACGGCCGCGCAGGCGCTGGGCGGCATGGCCGCGCTGCGCACCAAGTCGCTGGCACTCACCGACCTGTTCATACAGCTCGTGGAAGAACGCTGCGCGGGCCACGGCCTGGGCCTGGCCACGCCGCGCGACCATGCCCGGCGCGGCTCGCAGGTGTGCCTGACGCGCGACGAGGGCGCGGGCGTCAACGGCCAGGGCAGCGGCGCCTATGCCATCGTGCAGGCGCTGATCGCGCGCGGCGTGATCGGCGACTTCCGCAAGGGGGACGGCGGCCAGGGCCCGCACAAGGACATCCTGCGCTTTGGCTTCACGCCGCTGTACCTGGGCTTTGAAGACGTGTGGAATGCCGTGGAGCACCTGCGCCAGGTGCTGGAGAGCGGCGACTGGCAAAAGCCCGAGTTCAACCAGACGCACGCCGTGACCTGACCGGGAAGGAGATTGACCATGTGCCCCTTCTCGCAAACCCCGTCGCAAGGCGCTGCCGGCGCAGCGTCCGCCACGCCCCTGCCCGAGTCCATCGTGCACGAGGAACGCGCCCAGCTCGACTTCAGCCAGTCGATGAGCTACGGCGACTACCTGCAGCTCGACGCCATCCTCACCGCGCAAAAGCCGCTCTCGCCCGCGCACGACGAGATGCTGTTCATCGTGCAGCACCAGACCAGCGAGCTGTGGATGAAGCTCATGCTGCACGAGCTGCGCGCGGCCATTGCGCACATCGCCAACGACGAGTTGCAGATGGCCTTCAAGATGCTGGCGCGCGTCTCCAAGATCATGGAGCAGCTGGTGCACGCCTGGGACGTGCTGGCCACCATGACGCCGCCCGAATACACCGCCATGCGCCCGTACCTGGGCCAGTCCAGCGGCTTTCAGAGCTACCAGTACCGCAGCATCGAGTTCGCCCTGGGCAACAAGAACCGCGCCATGCTCAAGCCCCACGAGCACCGCGCCGACCTGCGGGCCCAGGTGCAGGCCGCGTACGAGGCGCCCTCGCTGTACGACGAAGCCCTGCGCCTGCTGGCGCGCCGCGGCATCCCCGTGCCCGCCAGCCACCTGGAGCGCGACTGGACCCAGCCCTACGCGGAAAGCGACGGCGTGGAGCAGGCCTGGCTGGTGGTGTACCGCAACCCCAAGGAGCACTGGGACCTGTACCAGCTGGGCGAGGAACTCACCGACCTGGAAGACGCATTCCGCCTGTGGCGCTTCCGGCATGTGACCACCGTGGAGCGCGTGATCGGCTTCAAGCGCGGCACGGGCGGCACCGGCGGCGTGAGCTACCTGCGCAAGATGCTGGACGTGGTGCTGTTCCCCGAGATCTGGAAGCTGCGCACGGACCTCTGAGCAGCGGGACCACGGGCCTGCCAGCACGCAAAAAAGAAGCCTGCCGCCCCCTGGCGAACAGGCCTTCGAGATGCCGGCAGCGCTTTCCACACAAGCGCTGGCAGCTATTATTTTTGTAGTTTTTTCTCCCTTGAGCACGCGTCCCCGCCCAGCCCGCCACTGGCCGCGCCGGGACGTTCATCCTGGCGCCGCCTTCAGTCCCCCACCTTGGTGAACACCTGCCCGCCCGAGAGCTGGTAGGCGGCGTTGTCCACCTGCAGGCTGCGCTCGCTGGTGATGTCGAAACGCTGGTGGAGCTCGGGCGTGTCGCCGTTCAGGATGGGCGTGGAGACGGCCATGGAGCGCAGCGCCAGCGTGCCCGCGCTGGTGTTCACTTCCAGCCGTGCGGCCCCCTGGTAGCCCCGCAGCGCAGGCGATGTGCCGGCGGCCGTCGGGGCCTGGTAGACCCGGGCGGGAAACGCCAGGCGCACCCGGGTGTCCAGGGCCTGCACGTCGAGCACGGGGCGCGTGCTGTCGAGCGTGGTGATGCTGCCACGGCCACCCAGCTTCCCGGCCGCCAGCCGCCGGCCCTGCGCCGGGTTGCGCACGTCAAACAGCGCAAGCTGGATGCCCTCGGCCGTGCCGCCGAGCGTGCTGTCCTTGCCCACGCCCAGCAGCAGCCCGCCGGGCAGCGGGACCAGGTGGTCCGCATGGCCGCCAGCCGCCAGCTCGCCCGCCACCGTGGGGTTCGCCGGGCTGGCCAGGTCGAGCACCCACACGGGCTCGGCCGCGGCGAAGGTGGTGGCATAGGCCCGTGGGCCCGCGAAGAACACGGTGTCCACCTGCTGGTCGCCGCGTGCCGTGCGCGGCTTGAGGGCCAGCTTGGCCTGCACGCTCAGGCGGCTGTCGCTGCCGCTGTCGCGCAGCACCGTCAGCAGCGCGGGCGAGGCCTGCTGCGCCTGGATGGTCACCGGCGGCATGCCGCTTTGGCCCGCCGCGCCCGTGAAGGTCAGCACGCGCAGGTCGTTCTGGTGCTCGTTCAGGCGCGACGGCATGCGGCGCAGGTCCCAGCCCAGGTGGCCGTCCACGCTGCCCGATGCGTCGTAGTCCACCTGCGCGCCCCGGAAGGTGAACTTGTGGATGTCGGTGCGACTGCCCGCCGGGAACACGGTGTTGATCACGTCGCCGCCATAGCGGTACTGGCGCGAGCTGGCCACGTACACGCTGCGCGCGCCCAGGTGCACCGCCTCGCTGCCCCCCGCGAAGCACCGGCTCGTGCGCGCCAGGTTCGATGACGCCAGGTCGATGGCCGTGATGGAAGTGAGCTGCAGCGACAGCGAGGCATTGCCCGTCTGCACCAGGCAGTCGGCTTCGTTCACCAGCGGCTGGGGCTGGCCGCCGTCCACGCGCAGGGTCGGAATCAGCGCGGCGGTGTTCAGGTCCTTGAGCGCGGCCTCCACGGCCGATGCCGAAGCCCCGGCAGGCACGTTGAAGCGCAGAAGGTCGGGCGACCAGGTGGTGACCAGGTACAGCGTGTTGCCAATCAGGCGGCTGCCCACCAGCAGCCCGTCGATGCGCATCTGCTTGAGCTGCATCGGGGCCGCGTCCTTGCCGACCGAGAACAGGTCCAGCGACAGCATGCGGCTGTATTCGGGCATCACGGTGATGCCCGCGTCCGCCGCCACGATGGGCTGCCGATCGGCATACGGGTCCTGCTGGGACAACACGGCGGCACGCGTGCCGCCGCCCGCCACGTACAGGCCATGGGGGATGAACTTCGCGTCCAGCGTGACGCGGCCCACGTTGCTCAGGCTGCCATCGGCCGCGCGGGCCAGGGCCGAGAAACGCGGAGGTTCACGGCCCGCGTCCGTGGCGTAGGCCCGGTGCAGGCCGTAGAGCATGCCGCCCTCGGCCTTGATGAGGCCGTCTTCCTCCACCGCAGGCCCGGCCAGCGGCACGCCCGTGTTGGCGACCACGCTGCCCGCGGCGCTCAGCGCCCCCACGGTGGGCACGGTGATGGCCGTGCCGCTGTAGCCCAGCGCGGCACGCTGGGCGATCTTGGCCTTGAAGTACGCCACCAGATCGCCAGAGCGCGTGACCTGCAGCCGCGCCTCGTTGGGCGTGAGCGGCCCGCCGCCATCCCCGCTGCCCCCGCCGCACCCGGACACGAATGCGGCCGTTGCCACGGCCAGCCAGGCGGGCGGCACGCCCGCGACCTTCTTCATCAACCCTCGGTATGCCATTCGATTTTTCTCCCTGTGGATGGATCTGGGCCCCGGGCGCCTTCGCCACCGGCCTCGATTTGAATAAGTGGGATAATATCCCACAAAATTTCCACCGGTCAACCGTATGACAATGGCCACCCGCCCCTGACACGCCCCGCGCCCACACCCGCATGCCTTCCCGCTCCGCCATCGTCCTGGCTTCCGCCCTGCATGTGCTGCGCCCTCTGGCGCGGTTGCTGCTGCGCAATGGCGTGGCCTACCCGGCCTTCGCGGCGGCCATGAAGAAGGTGTTCCTGGAGGCCGCCCAGGACGAACTGCAGGGCACGGGCAAGAAGGCCACCGACAGCGCCCTGAGCCTGATGTCCGGCGTGCACCGGCGCGACGTGCGCAACCTGGGCCGCCTGGCCGAGCCCGCCGCCGAGGACGGGCCCGCCGAGACCCCCCTCAGCATGGCCAGCCAGGTCGCGGCGCGCTGGCTGAGCCAGGCCGATTGCCTGGACGACGAAGGCCAGCCCCGCGCGCTGCCCCGCAGCAGCAGCAATGGCGATGCGCCCCACTTCGATGCGCTGGTGGCCGGCATCAGCAGCGACGTGCGGCCCCGTGCCGTGCTCGACGAGCTGGTGCGGCTGGGCATGGCCGAGGAAAGCGGGGACGGGCAGGTCCGGCTGCTGGCGGCGGGCTTCGTGCCGCGCCAGGGCTTCGCGGAAATGGCGCGGCTGATGCAGGACAACCTGCACGACCACCTGGCCGCCGCCAGCCTGAACCTGCAAGGCGGGCACAACTACCTGGAGCAGGCCGTCTTCGTGGACCATCTCAGCGAGGAGTCCGCCCAGCGCCTGCATGCGGTGGCGGCCAGGGCATGGCGCCAGGCGTTCAAGACGGTGATGACCGAGGCCCAGGCCCGCTACGACCACGACCAGCACAACACCCCGCCCGGCGAGCGCAACCGGCGCGCCCGCTTTGGCAGCTACTTCTATGCCGCAGACAAAGATGAACGTCCTTCCTGAACGCCTGGCCCGCGGGGCCAGACTGCTCACACTGGCCACCTTGCTGGCCCTGGCCGCCTGCGGCCCCGGCACGGGCGGAACCGGCACGGGGCCCATCAGCGGGGTACTCAACTTCTCGGGCTCGGGTTTCTCGGCGGGCGTGCCCTGTCCCACCTGCGGCCAGGTCAATCTGCGGCTGGAGGATGAGCTGGTCGAGCTGACCGTCACCTGCCGGCGCTTCATCCACACCGGCCCCTGGGAGATCGACGCCCAGGGCCTGGCCGTGCTGGAAGGCACCCTGGAGACCACGGGTTTCGACAATGGCCTGGCGCTGACGGGCACCGTGCCCGCGGTCCTGCGGCTGCAGTTCAGCGAAACGCGGGCCGACAACAGCCGGGAGGTGGCCGCCACGGTGCGCGACGCCCATGGCAACCACCTGGTGGAGCCGCTGACGCTGGAACAGCGCCCGGCCGCCGCCTCGCCCGAGGCGTGCACCGCCGGCAGCTAGGGGCCGGGCGGGCGGCGGGCGGTGCGGATGGCGGCACAGGCCGGGCGAACGGCCGGCGCAGCCCGCCTTCCGTCATCACATCCGCCCGCACGCACGCGCGCCGGATAGTTGGACTTCGGCCGCAGCCACGCGAAGTACGGGGTTCAAGGGAAGGGGATTGCCCGGGCCGCACGGAGCCTGGCGCGCGGGGCACCTGCCCGCGGCGTCGCACAGGCCCTGAGCACGAACATGGAGCGGGCGCCACGCAGCACACCGCAGGGATGGCCGGCGTGCGCCATGCCACCGGCCCCGCGGCCCCGCCTGAAGGAGAAGGCGAGGAAAAAAGCGGGGCGGAAAGGAAGGCTACCGGGCGCTGCCGGCCACCATCATGGGGCGGCTGCTGCGACACCAGATCGGTGCCAGGTGGCCGATCTGGATGGTCAGCTCGTTGCCCTTGCCCAGCACGGTCGTCGGGCCATTGCTGTAGGCGTACCCCGTCTCGGCCACCTGCTTGGGCAGATCGACCGTCCAGCCACTGCGCAGCAGCACACCCATGCCCTGTTCGGGATAGAACTGCATTTCCACCTTTTCGCCGTTGCCGCACGCGAACTGCATGCTGCTGCGGTCCACCGGCTCACTGAAAGCCTGCAGGGCGGGCGGCTGGCTGGCACAGCCCGTCAGCATCAGGGTCGCCAGCGCACCTGAACTCAGCAAAACCATCTTCTTCATCGGTCACTCCTGACGTCGCGGTGCACCTTGCAGCCCACCCGACAACTTCCAACGTCCAACGGCTCGAGGCCCCCTGGCCCCGTAAGCACGAACCTTGCCACTACCACCCACTGCCTGCGCCATCCTGCTTGCGAGAGACCGAAACCAACGACTTCAGAACCATGACCCACACCGGCGCAAGGCATGCCCACAAGAGTGCCTCAGGCCCCCTGGCCCGTCATTGGGGTGATCCCCACATCGAGAGCCTCCTCTAAAGTCTGCCCCGCCCCTGTGGCGCCCTCGTGACGGACCCCAAAGCCCCTTCGCGGGGTGCCATTGAAGCCATGCAGCGGCGCAATGCGCTGCGCTGCGCCCGATTGAGAGCACATTTCGCCAAAGATGCGGGGTGGCCGACACGCCGCGCCGGCCGCCGGCAGGGGATCGGGACATACCCTAGGCGCCCCTTCGCGCGGCGCCCTCGCAGCCGCCCGGCTTGTCCGCCAGCGACAGCCAGGGCGCCGCCGTGCAGTTACCCTCGGTGGGCAGCGCGCCCTTTGCCTGGTTGAACCGCAGTCCGGGGCGCCGCGCACTACAGGAGATCCATCACCGTGCAGGCGCCCCCTTCCCCCACGCCCTCCCCGCTTCTGGCGCCCCGCGCCGCCTGGGCCATGCTGCTCGCGCTGGTCTCCGGCTTCGCGCTGAGCCAGGCGTTTCGCACCATCACCGCCATCATGGCCACCGGGCTGCGCGCGGAGTTCGGCCTCTCGGCCGAGGCACTGGGGGTCTTCGCGGGGGCGTTTGCCTTCGCCTTCGGCACCATGCAGCTCTTCATGGGCATCGGCATCGACCTGTACGGCGTGCGGCGCACGCTGCTGGTAGCGTTTCCGCTCGCCATCGCGGGCTCGCTGCTCTCGGCGCTGGCCCCGAGCTACGGCGGCGTGTTGCTGGGCCAGGTGCTCATCGGCGTGGGCTGCGCGCCCGCGTTTCTGGTCTGCACGGTGTTCATCGCGCGCTACTTCCCCGCCAGCCGCTTCGCGATGGTGTCGGGCGTGGCCATGGGCGTGGGCGGGCTGGGCATGCTGTTCACGGGCACGCCGCTGGCCTGGCTGGTGCAGCAGTCGTCCTGGCGCATGGGCTTCGCCGTGCTGGCGAGCCTGGCCGCGCTGGCCTGGCTGCTGATCTTCTGGAGAGTGCATGAACCCACCCACCCCGTTCACGCCGCGCAGGCCCCGCAGCCGCGCGAGTCGGTGGGTGATGCGGTGCGCGGCTTCGGCGCCCTGTTCCTGCTGCCGCACACGGCCGGGATCATGCTGCTGGCGCTGATGACGTATGCGTCGTTCCTCACGCTGCGCGGGCTGTGGCTGGGGCCGCTGTTGATCGAGCGGCACGGCTATTCGCTGGTGGCCAGCGGCAACGTGGCCATGCTGTCGTCGCTGGTGTCGCTGTTCACCCCGGCCTATTTCGGCCGGCTGGACCCGGGCCCCGCGCGGCGCAGGCGCTGGCTGGCGGGCTTTACCGTGCTGCTCGCCGGGCTGTTCGCCGCCATCGGCTTCCTGCACGCCGAGTGGCTGGACGTGGGCGGCTCCATCGCCGTGGGCCTGCTGTCGGGCTACATGGTGCTGCAGTACGCGGACGTGCGCTCGTCCTACCCGGCGTCCATGACGGGGCGTGCCATGGCGGTGTTCACCATGGCGCTGTTCCTGGGCGTGGCGCTGATGCAGTGGGTGACGGGCCTGGCCGCCTCGCAGGCGGCCGCGCGGGGCGCGGACCCGTACGTGGCCGTGATGCTCACCATCGCCGGCATGCTGGCCGCGGGCGTGCTCGCCTTCAGGTTGCTGCCCGCACCGGCTCCCGCGCATTGACGCGGCCGCGGCCGGGCGGGCAGGCCGCCAGGCCCGCGCCCGCCACGCGCCACCACTGCAGCACGCCGAACAGCAGCTCGAACGCGGTGAAGCCCAGCACGATGGCGCTGGCCCCATGGGCCACGGCATAGATCTGCCATGCCGCGAACAGGAAACGGGCCACGCCATCGAGCCGCCCCAGCAGCAGCGAAGGCGCCGCGATGCGCGCCGCCGACCACACGACCACCACCGACCCCAGGAGGTTGGCCAGCAGCATGTGGGTGGTATCAAGCGGGTGCAGCGTGCCTGGCAGGGCCAGCGCCTGGGCGACAAGCCCCAGCTGCGCGTAGAGCCAGGCAAAGGTCCAGGGCAGCGCGAACGGCCAGGTCACGAGCAGGTCGTACCAGCCGCTGGCACGCACGACGCGCAGGTAGCGGGATTCGGAAAAGGCTGGGAACGTGGCAGCGAAAGTGGCCATGGCGGTGCGGTCATCGAAGTGAAAGAGGCCCCGAGCTTCAGGCCTGAAGTACGCTTCAGGGTCAAGCACTTTTTTGGGGCATCCGCATGGACCTTCTTCAGCTGGCCGACCTGCAGCCTGCCGACATACGCCAGATCTGGGCGCTCGCGGGCGGCGCGCCGGGCCCCGCGTTGGCGGGCACCGTGGCGTGGTCGTTCGAGGGCAACGGCATCCGCACGCGCACCACGTTCATCCAGGCGTTCCGGCAACTGGGCCTGGCGTTCACCGAGCTTCCCCATCTGCTCAAGACCGGGGAGCGGCCCGAGGACCTGGCCGGCTACCTGGACCCGTTCTACGCGCTGTACGTGGTGCGCGAGTCCGACCACCCCCGGCTCTCGGCCTTCGCGGCGGCGTCGCGCCGGCCCGTGATCAATGCAATGTCGGCCCAGGGCCACCCCTGCGAGGTGCTGACCGACGCGTACTACGTCGACAGCCGGATCAAGCCGCTGCGGGGAGCACGCGTGTGCCTGTGGGGGCCCAGCACCAACGTGTTCCGCTCATGGCACGAACTGGCACGGGTGATGGGGTTCGGGCTGGTGCAGGTGTGCGACCGGCGCTTTCACGAGGCGCTGCCGAACGTGCAATTCGTGGAGCCGTCCGCGCTGCCGGACGCGGTGGATGTGGTGGTCACCGACAGCTGGCCCGCCAGCGCCGAGGCCGGCGCCACCACGCAGGCCGACCTGGCGCCGTTGACCGAAGAGCATCTGGCCGCGATGGGCCACCCCGCCCTGCTGCCCACGCCGCCTTTCACCCTGGGCCGCGAGCTGGCGGTGGACCCGCTGGCCTACCCCGGCTTCGTGGGCTACGCACAAAAGGAACTGCTGCTGCCGGTACAGGCTGCCATCCTGCGCTGGGTGCTGGCATCGGAAAAAAAGGCCGGCACCGGGGACGCCCATGCGGATCGGTGAGCTCGCCGCCGCCTCGGGACTGAGCCGCGAGGCGCTGCGCTTTTATGAGCAGCAAGGGCTGATCCGCTCGCGCAGGCTGGCCAACGGCTACCGCGACTACCCACCCGAAGCGGTGATGCTGGTGCAGTACATCCGCATGGCGCAGCAGCTGGGCTTCACGCTGGCGGAGATTGGCGACCGGCTGCCCGGCATCTGGGACACGCCCGACCCCGCGCCCGCGCTGGCGCAGGTGCTGGCCACCAAACTGCAGGAGATCGACACGCGCATCGCCGCGCTGCAGGCGTTGCGCCAGACGCTGGCCGAACGCGTGGCCACCGACTGCCCGCTGCGCGCGGCGCAGGCTGGCTGAGGCCCGCTCCGCTTCAGAACTTTCAGCAAAAAGAGGCTCTTGCGCTTATCCATAAAGCGCTGCAAGCTATTTAATTAATAGCATCAAGGCAGTGATTGCAGTGGCGCCACGGGCACGGCAGGGCCGTTCCAGCCACCGCAGCGGCGGCTGGAACGCGCTCACGCAATGGACCCAGGCACCGTGTGCAGCAGCACCGGGTGGTTGCCGTAGGCGTCCACGCTCTCGATCTGCACGCCAAAACCCCACAGGCGCGCCACGTGCCTGAGCACCTCCTGCGTGTCGTCGCCCAGCGGGCGGCCCTGGTACTGGGTATGGCGCAGGGTCAGGCTGCGGTCACCGCGCAGGTTCACGTTCCACACCTGGATGTTGGGCTCGCGCGTGCCCAGGTCGTATTGCTGCGAGAGCATCTGGCGCAGGCCGCGGTAGCCGTTCTCGTCATGGATCTCGCTGACCACCAGCTCGCGCTCGTTGGCATCGTCGTGCAGGGCGAACAGCCGCATCTCGCGCATCAGGTGCGGGCTCAGGTACTGGCCGATGAAGCTCTCGTCCTTGAAGTTGCGCATGGCATGGTCGAGCGTGGGCAGCCACGGGGAGCCCGCGATGTCGGGGAACCAGCGCCGGTCTTCGGCCGTGGGGTTCTGGCAGATGCGCTGGATGTCGCGGTACATGGAAAAACCCAGCGCGTAGGGGTTGATGCCGCTGTAGGCGCGGTGCCCCACGGGGGGCTGGAAGATCACGTTGGTGTGCGAGCCCAGCCATTCGATCATCACCCCGTCGCTCAGGTAGCCCTCGTCGTACAGGGTGGTGAGCAGGGTGTAGTGCCAGAAAGTGGCCCAGCCCTCGTTCATGACCTGGCTCTGCCGCTGGGGGTAGAAATACTGCGCGATCTTGCGCACGATGCGCACGATCTCGCGCTGCCAGGGCTCCAGCAGCGGCGCGTTCTTCTCGATGAAGTACAGGATGTTCTCCTGCGGCTCCTTCGGAAAGCGGTGGTGCTCCTGCGCCGCGCCGTCCTTGCCGGGCCGGGTGGGCAGGGTGCGCCACAGCTCGTTGACCTGCTGCTGCGCGTAGGCCTCGCGCTGCTCGCGCTCCAGGCGCTCGCGTGCCAGGTTCTTCTTGGAGGGACGGCGGTAGCGGTCCACGCCAAAGTTGGCCAGCGCGTGGCACGAATCCAGAAGCCGCTCCACCTCGTCGAAGCCGTAGCGCTCCTCGCACTGGGCCACGTAGTCCTTGGCATACACCAGGTAGTCGATGATGGAGGAGGCGTCCGTCCACATGCGAAACAGGTAGTTGCCCTTGAAGAAGCTGTTGTGCCCGTAGGCCGCATGCGCGATCACCAGCGCCTGCATGGCGGTGGTGTTCTCCTCCATCAGGTAGCTGATGCAGGGGTTGGCGTTGATGACGATCTCGTAGGCCAGCCCCATGTGGCCGCGCCGGTAGCGCCGTTCGGTGGCCAGGAACTCCTTGCCGTAGCTCCAGTGGCGGTAGTTCACCGGCATGCCCACGCTGGAGTAGGCGTCCATCATCTGCTCGGCGGTGATGACCTCCAGCTGGTTGGGATAGGTATCCAGGCCGAAGCGCTCGGCGGTGGCGGCGATCGCGCCGTGGTAGCGCTCGATCAGCTCGAACGTCCAGTCGCCCGGGTCGGGCAGCGGCTGGGCGGGCCGCGCCCCGGCGGGCAGGAGCTGCTCGGGCACGGTGCGGTGGCGGCGCTCGCCGACGAGGGCGGTCTTCCAGGGGTTGTCGCGGATGCGACGCTCCAGCACCGGGTATTGGGTCATGTTCATACCTGCACCCCCTCGCTCTTGAAGAGGTCGCGGAACACGGGATAGATGTCGCCCGGCTCGGAGACCTTGCGCATGGCGAAATGGGGATGGAGCGCCAGCAACTGGCTGTATTCGTCCCACAGGTTCTGCTCTTCCTGGGCCACCTGCACGTAGGCAAAGTAGCGCACCAGCGGGAGGATCCGCTCCACCAGCAGGCTGCGGCAATTGCCGCTGTCGTTGGTGAAGTTGTCGCCATCGCTGACCTGGGCGGCGTAGATGTTCCAGTCCCCAGCGGGGTAGCGCGCGCGGATGATCTGGTCGAGCAGCACCAGCGCGCTGCTGACCACCGTGCCACCACTCTCGGTGGAGTGGAAGAACTGCTCCTCGCTCACCTCGGTGGCCTGGGTGTGGTGGCGGATGAAGACGATGTCGATCGTCTCGTAGTGCCGCGTGAGGAACAGGTACAGCAGGATGAAGAAGCGCTTGGCCAGGTCCTTGCGGGCCTCGTCCATGGAGCCCGAGACGTCCATCA
This sequence comes from Acidovorax sp. GW821-FHT10E04, assembly GCF_059415185.1. Taxonomy (NCBI): domain Bacteria; kingdom Pseudomonadati; phylum Pseudomonadota; class Betaproteobacteria; order Burkholderiales; family Comamonadaceae; genus Acidovorax; species Acidovorax sp. GW821-FHT10E04. The sequence goes on along the minus strand of NZ_JBWKMT010000012.1, from coordinate 6,934 downwards.
GGCAGAACATCACCGCCTGGCTGTTGGGCACCGGCACCTGCACCCTGGCCCGAAAACGCAGGTCGATGGGGTCGAGGTACGGAATCCGGTCGATGCGCTGCCGGAGCGTGTCGATGCGGCGCTGCAGCTCGGCCACCGCCTCGCTGGTGCCGTCATCCTGCGCCAGCAGCGCGTCGAGCTGCGCCTGCAGCGCCACAAGCTCGCGGTGTGGCGCCTTGCCCAGCGCGATGCGCCGCCCCAGCGCCCCGCGCATGGTGCGCAGCACCGCCAGGTTGTTGGGAATGCCGTCCTGGCTGTAGCCGGCGCGGCGCGACTTCCATTTCGGGTTCTCTCCGATGTGCGTGCGCAGCAGGCGCGGCAGCGCGAGGTCTTCGAAGAAGAGCTGCATGAACTCTTCCTTGGTCAGCGTGAAGGTGAAGTCGTCCTCTCCCTCCCCGCTGTCGCTGGCCTGCGAGCCGCTGCCGGTTCCCCCCTTGGGCCGCGCGATGCGGTCGCCGCGCACATGCTCCGCATTGCCGGGGTGCACCATGTCGTGGATGCCGCCCTGGCCATGGTGGAACACGGGCTCGCCAATGTCCTTGCGCGGGATGGTGACGCTCTCGGCCTGCTCGATGTCGCGGATGCTGCGCCTGGACACAGCGCGGCGCACGCTGTCCGCGATCTGCTCCTTGAAGCGGCGGACAAAGCGCTCGCGGTTCCCGACCGACTTGTTCTTGCCTGCGAGCCTGCGGTCGATGATTTGCAATGCCATCTGCTTAGCTCCCATGCATGGACAGGCGCCCCGGCGGGACGCGCTGGCAACCCCGATCAACTGCTTTTTCGAACGCGCAGGTACCACTCGCACAACAAACGCACCTGCTTGGGGGTGTAGCCCTTGTCCACCATGCGGGTGACAAAATCCTCGTGCTTGCGCGCCTCCTCGGCACTGGCCTTCGCGTTGAAGCTGATGACGGGCAGCAGCTCCTCGGTGTTGGAGAACATCTTCTTCTCGATCACCAGGCGCAGTTTCTCGTAGCTGGTCCAGCTCGGGTTGTTGCCCTGGTTGTTGGCGCGCGCGCGCAGCACGAAGTTGACGATCTCGTTGCGGAAATCCTTGGGGTTGGCAATGCCCGCGGGCTTCTCGATCTTCTCGAGTTCGGCGTTGAGCGCACTGCGGTCGAACACCTCGCCGGTGTCGGTGTCGCGGTACTCGTTGTCCTGGATCCAGTAGTCGGCGTAGGTGACGTAGCGGTCGAAGATGTTCTGCCCGTACTCGCTGTAGCTCTCCAGGTAGGCCGTCTGTATCTCCTTGCCGATGAACTCGGCATAGCGCGGTGACAGGAACTCCTTGATGTAGCTGGTGTACTTGGTTTCCAGCTCGGAGGGGAACTGCTCGCGCTCGATCTGCTGCTCCAGCACATACATGAGGTGCACCGGGTTGGCCGCCAGCTCGGCGCTGTCGAAGTTGAACACCTTGGACAGGATCTTGAACGCGAAGCGCGTGGAGATGCCGGTCATGCCCTCGTCCACGCCGGCGTAGTCGCGGTACTCCTGGTAGCTCTTGGCTCGCGGGTCGGTGTCCTTCAGGCTCTCGCCGTCATACACCTGCATCTTGCTGAAGATGCTGGAGTTCTCGGGCTCCTTCAGGCGCGTCAAGATGGCGAACTGCGACATCATCTTGAGCGTGCCCGGCGCGCACACGGCGTTGCCCAGCGACGATTCGCGGATCAGCTTCTCGTAGATCCGTATCTCCTCGCTCACGCGCAGGCAGTACGGCACCTTGACGATGTAGATGCGGTCCAGGAAGGCCTCGTTGTTCTTGTTGTTGCGAAAGGCCTTCCACTCGCTCTCGTTGCTGTGGGCCAGCACCACGCCGTCGAACGGGATCGCGCCGAAGCCCTCCGTGCCCTTGTAGTTGCCCTCCTGCGTGGCGGTGAGCAGCGGGTGCAGCACCTTGATGGGCGCCTTGAACATCTCCACGAATTCCAGCAGCCCCTGGTTGGCCAGGCACAGGCCCCCGCTGTAGCTGTAGGCGTCGGTGTCGTCCTGGGCAAAGGTCTCGAGCTTGCGGATGTCCACCTTGCCCACCAGGCTGGAGATGTCCTGGTTGTTCTCGTCGCCCGGCTCGGTCTTGGCAATGCCCACCTGCTTCAAGATGCTGGGGTAGCGCTTGACCACGCGGAACTGGCGGATGTCGCCGCCGAACTCGTCGAGCCGCTTGACCGCCCAGGGCGACAGCACGCGCTGCAGGTAGCGCCGGTGAATGCCGAACTGCTCCTCCAGCACCGGGCCGTCCTCCATCGCGTCGAACAGCCCGAGCGGCGACTCGTTCACCGGAGAGCCCTTGATCGCATAGAACGGCACCTTCTGCATCAGGTACTTGAGCCGCTCGGCGATGGAACTCTTGCCCCCGCCCACCGGCCCCAGCAGGTAGAGGATCTGCTTGCGCTCCTCCAGCCCCTGCGCGGCATGGCGAAAGAAGCTCACCACCTGCTCGATGGCATCCTCCATGCCGTAGAACTCGGCGAACGTGGGGTAGCGCTTGATCACCTTGTTGGCGAAGATGCGCGACAGGCGCGGGTCGTTGCGCGTGTCCACCATCTCGGGATCGCCGATGGCGGCCAGCATGCGCTGGGCCGCCGTGGCATAGGCCATGGGATCGCGCTTGCACTCGGCGAGGTACTCGTCGATCGACATTTCCTCTTCGCGGCTGCGGGCGTAGCGCGCGGCGAAACTGCTGATGGCATCCATACGACCTCCTGTGGCGGCACCCCTGGCGGGCCCGGGAAGTGCCACGGTGTTGCAGTGGGAATCGCTACTGGCTCATCTCTTTGTAGCACCATGGTCCGCCCTTGAACAGGGTGTTTGTGTGCGCATGTGGTGCTTTTTACATCCATGGCCCCCCATGGATAGAGCAGGCATGCCGCGCAAAGTTCATTGGTGCGAGGGCCCCGCCATCCAGCGCGGCCAGCTATCGCGCAAGGGCATCACAGCGAACTGGCAATGGAGCCATCGCCCCGGTACAGCCAGGGCACGTCCAGCAGCCGTTCGCCCAGCAGGCGCAATGAGAGATCCCGCCCCCAGCGCACGGGGCCCATGGCGTGGAAGATGCGCCCGTTGCGCGTGGAGCGGGCCTGCACGCGCGCATTGCGCTGCCAACGGTTGAGGGCATACCGGGTCAGGCGCAGCGGCACCTCCAGGTCGTGCATGGCCAGCGCGCGCTGCAGCTCCGCCGCGTCCTCGATGGCCATGCCCGCGCCCTGGGCCAGGTAAGGGCGCATGGGGTGGGCGGCATCGCCCAGCAGGGCGACCAGGCCCTGCGCCATGTCGCCCGCGCCACGCACCGGCGGCCGGTCGCACAGCGGCCACAGGCGCCAGCCGCCCGCGCCGCCCTGGTCGCTCACGCTGCGCACCACGTCCTGCAGCGCGGTGCAGGTGCCCTGCAGGGCGTGTTCCAGCCCCGTGGCGTTGGCGGCATGGTCCCAGTTCTCCAGGTCTTGCGGCGCGGGGCCCTGCACGATGACGACGATGTTCTGCAGTTCGCCCCGGCGCACGGGGTACTGCACCGCATGCAGGCGCGGGCCCAGCCAGGCCGTGACCTGCGCGGTGCGCAGCGCGCCGGGCAGTGCGTGCTGCGGCACCAGGGCGCGGTAGGCCAGGTGCCCCGTCACGCGCGGCGCCACCGCGCCCAGCAGCTGCGTGCGGGTGCGGCTCCACAGGCCGTCGGCGCCGATGAGCGCATCGCCTTCCACCTCCTTGCCCCGGCTCGTGCGCACGGTGACGACGCCATCGCCGTCGGCAAAGCCCTCGATCGCGTGCGCGAGGTGCAGCTGCGTGTCGGTGTATTTGGTCAGCGCCGCCAGCAGCAGGCCATGCAGGTCGGCGCGGTGGATGGTGGCGTAGGCGGCGCCGTAGCGCTGCACCGCTGTCGGGCCCAGCGGCAGCACGGCCAGTTCGCGGCCGCTGACGGCATTGCGCACCTGCAGCCGGCTCGGAAACGCCGCCACGGCCTGCAGCGGCTGCTGCAGTCCCCAGGCCTGCAGGCGGCGCACCACGTTGGGCCCGATCTGCACCCCCGCGCCCACCTCGCTGAAGGCTGCGGCGCGCTCGTACAGCCGCACGTCCCAGCCCGCCCGCGATGCGCCCAGCGCCGCTGCCAGCCCCCCAATGCCGCCACCGGCGACCAGTACCTGCTTCTTCATGCACCGATTGTGCCGTGTGGACGCCCGCCGCGGCTTGTCATGGCGCAGGGCCCGCGCGAGGAAGGCAGCGCGCCGTCACAGCGCGGGCCGCAGGGCGCGCTCCAGCACCTCCGCCGGCATGGGGCGGCCAAACAGATAGCCCTGGAAAGCCTGGCAGCCGTGGCGCTGCAGGAACTCCAGCTGCCCCGTGGTCTCCACGCCCTCGGCCACCACGGCCAGGTCCAGGCTGTGCGCCAGGGCCAGGATGGTGCGCACGATGGCCGCGTCGTTGGGGTCGGTCTGCAGGTCGCGCACGAAGCCCTGGTCGATCTTGAGCTGGTCCAGCGGCAGGCGCTTGAGGTAGCTCAGCGACGAGTAGCCCGTGCCGAAGTCATCGAGCGAGAACCCCACGCCGTAGCGCCGCAGGTATTCCATGCGCGAGATCACGTCCTCCACATCCGCCAGCAGCAGGCTTTCGGTCAGTTCCAGCTTCAGGCGCTCGGGGTTGGCGCCGCTCTTGTGCAGGATGCCCAGCATCTGCTCGACGAAATCGGGCTGGCGGAACTGCCGCACGCTCACGTTCACCGACAGAAAGAACTGGCGCGTGAGCGAGCTGCGCGACCAGGCCACGAGCTGCGCGCAGGCGGCTTCGAGCACCCAGTGCCCGAGCGGCAGGATCAGCCCCGTCTGTTCGGCCAGCGGAATGAACTCGGCCGGTGATACGAGACCGCGCCGCGGGTGCTTCCAGCGCACCAGGGCCTCCGCGCCCTGCAGGCGGCCCTTGCCGTCCACCACGGGCTGGAAATACAGCACCAGTTCTTTTTCCTGCAGGCCCCGGCGCAGGTCGGCTTCCAGCGCCGAGCGGTTGCTGACGGCGGCCTGCATGTCGGGGTCGAAGAAGCGCTGGGTGTTGCGCCCCGCGGCCTTGGCCTGGTACATGGCCAGGTCGGCGTGCTTGAGCAGTTCGTCCACGCTGCAGGTCTGCTGGCCAAACAGCGCGATGCCGATGCTGGGCGTGCTGTGGTGGCTGGTCTCGCCCAGCGCGTAGGGCTTGCCCAGCGTGGTGGCGATGTGGCTGGCCACCAGGGCGGCCTCGGCGCTGGCATGGGGGCCGTCGGCGCTCAAGCCTTCCACCAGCACCACGAACTCATCGCCGCCAAAGCGCGACACGGTGTCGGCCTCGCGCACGCAGCCCTTCAGGCGTTGGGCCACCTGCAGCAGCAGCTGGTCGCCCGTGTCATGGCCCAGAGTGTCGTTGAGGTCCTTGAAGTTGTCCAGGTCGATGAACAGCAGCGCGCCCTGCGCACCCGACCGGGCGACCACCGCCATCGCGCGCTGCAGGCGGTCCACCAGCATGCGGCGGTTGGGCAGGCCGGTGAGCATGTCGTAGAACGCCAGGCGCTCGATCTGGCTTTCGACCTCCTTGCGCTCGGTGATGTCGCGGCCCACGCCCCGGTAGCCCCACAGCGCGCCCTGGGCATCGAACACGGGCACCCCGCTGACCGAGATCCAGTGCATGCTGCCATCGGGCCGGTGGCGCTGCAGCTCCAGGTCGCGAAACGGCTGCCGGGCCTGCAGCACCGCGCGGTGCGCCGCCCAGTCGGCCTCGGTCATGTTGAGCGCGCCGATCTCCCAGCGGGTGCGGCCCATCACGTTGGACAGGGGGATGCCATTGACGCTGAGATCGCCCGCCAACTGCACGAAGCGGCCTTCGGCGTCGTGCTCCCAGTACCAGTCGGACGACAGGTCGCTCAGCGAGCGAAAGCGTGCCTCGCTCTCGCGCAGCTCGTTCTCCACGCGCACGTAGTCGCTCACATCGGCGAAGGTGCGCACCAGGCCGCCGTCGGGCAGCTCGGTGGTGCGCACCTCGAAGGTACGGCCATCGCGCGTGGTGCGCCAGTAGACCGACGGGGCGGCGGCGACCGCGCCCCCCGCCACGTAGGCATGCCCGCGCCGGTCCACGAGGCGATGGCCTTCGCCAAAGTCGCCCCGCTCGGCCTGGATGCGGGTCAGGTCGGCCAGGGTGGGCCGCGTGGCCATCAGGGATTCGGGCAGGTCCAGCAGCTCGAGCACGCGCTGGTTGTAGACGGTGATGCTCCCATCCGGCGCGGTCTTGAAGATGCCCTGGCTCATGCTGGCAAGCGTGACCTGCAGCGTGGCGCGCTGCTCCTGCAGCAGGGTCAGCGCATCCTGCCAGATGCGGGCGTCCACCATGCGCACGGGCTGGCTCTGCCCCTGGGTCCTGTGCAGCAGCGCGGCCAGCCGGTGCAGCAGCTCGCCCAGGTGGGCCACGCCATCGGCGTCGCGCACCATGTAGTCGCCCAGTCCGCAGCGGAACGCGCGCGCGGCCAGGGCCTCCTGGTGGGCGTCGATGCACATGAGCACGGGGCGCCCGGCGCACAGCTCCAGCACGCCGGGCAGATCCTGCACCGAGGGCTTGAGGCACAGCACCACGGCATCCCAGGCCTGCGAGGCCAGCGGCGCCCGCGCGGTGTCCGGCGTGGGGCTGTTGACCACGCGCCAGCCCGGGTGGTGCGCGGCGATCAGGCGCCGCGCCACCGCGGCATGCTGCGTGTCGCTGTCCACCCAGAGGATGCCTGGCCCGGCGGTCATGGCTTGCGCCCCTCGGCCACGGCCACCACGGGCTGCGCGAACAGGCCCAGCTGGTGCTCGCGCACAAATACGTCGATGGGCACCGGCCGCCCGAAAAGAAACCCCTGGAACCCCTCGCAGCCATGCAGCCGCAGGAACGACAGCTGCCCCGTCGTCTCCAC
>NZ_JBWKMT010000011.1:0-47146 GCF_059415185.1 Acidovorax sp. GW821-FHT10E04 | reverse complement strand
AACCGCACCCGCGCCGAAGTGGCCGCCGAAGCCGCCACCGTGGCCCAGACCCGCTCCATCGAGCCCGCAGGTTCGCGCGTGGTGACCTACAAGTCCACCGCCGACCGCGCTGCCGTGCGTGCCCAGGCTGCTGAAGCCGTGCGCACCGGCCAGATTTCGGCGGGCGAAATCGGCAACGCCATGTAATGCCCAGATCCCGCATGCGGCGCATGCGGGACGGAAGGTGCAGATGCAAGCCAAAAAGGCTGGGGCCCCGCGAAGGGCCCCGGCCTTTTTCGCATGGGCCGGTCGGTCACAATGGCCGGGCTGATGGTTCCCGCCACGCCGCCGCCATGCCCCCCTTCCGATCCATCGACCACGTCATGCTGCGGCTCCCTGCGGCAGAGCCTCTGTTCGAACTGTTCAGCCGGACCTTCGGCCTGCCCGTGGCGTGGCCCCTGCAGCGCACCGGCTTCGCCACCTATGGCTGGGTGCACGTGGGCAACACGGACCTGGAGTTCTGGGCGGCAGCCGACAATGGCGACCTGCCGGCCTGCGCGCCGCCGCCGCTGGTCCATGGTTTCGCATTGGAGCCCTCCGGGCCCTTGCCCGGCGCCATGGCCCACGCCATCTCGCTGGGCATCGCCTGCAAACCTGCCCGCCCCTTCCAATCTGCAGGCCACCGAGGCGAAGTGGTCACGAACTTCACCAACTCTGTCCTGCTGGATCTGTCAGCCCCCAGCTGTTGCGTGTTCTTCTGCGAATGGGCACCGGGCGCCCCCATCTACCCCTGGGACGATGCCACCACACCCGTGGAACGCCGAATGCGGCACAGGCAGGTGCTGGAGGCAAGCGGTGGCGGCCCCCTGGGGTTGCTCGGGCTGCACGCGGTCCGCATGGGCACGCCGGATCTGGCGGCCCATCGGCGCCATTGGCAGGCGCTGAGCGGTTCTTCCCCCGGCGGCCACTCCATCGCGCTCACCCCGGAGGTCTCGCTGGAACTGGTGCCGGGCGAGCACCTGCGGATTGAATTGCTGTCCTTCAGGGTCCGTTCGCTGGCCGTGGCACGCACCTTTCTGGCCCACCACCAACTGCTGGGGGCCGGCACGGAGGATGGTCAGCTTGGCGTGGCCTGCGAAGGCCTGCACATCCATCTGGTGGAGGCACCGGCTCCGCCCGGCGTCCGCGGCTGCGGCTGCGGCAGTCCATGAAACACCTGCGCCCGCCCAGGCGCTGCAGCCCGGATGGCGCGGGGTGTGGAGGCTCCTTCATTGCATTGCGGCATAAAAAAACCCGGCAAAGCCGGGTTTTCTCTGGGCAGATCCGCGAGGGTCTGAATTGCTTACTTCTTCTGACGGAACTTGCGCAGTGCCGCGATCTGCGCAGCCATCACCGCCAGTTCGGACTGCGCCTTGGCCAGATCGATCTCGCTCTTGGCATTCTTCAGCGCTTCCTCGGCAGAGGCCTTGGCAGCATTGGCCTTCTCGTCGTCCAGGTCCTTGCCGCGGATGGCGGTGTCGGACAGCACGGTCACACAGTTGGGCTGCACTTCCAGAATGCCACCGGCCACGAAAACGAACTCTTCGCTGCCGTCGGCCATTTCGATGCGCACCGAGCCCGGCTTGATGCGCGTGATCAGCGGGGTGTGGCGGGGAAAGATGCCCAGTTCGCCAGCTTCGCCAGGCAGCGCGACAAAGCGTGCTTCACCGGAGAAGATGGACTCTTCGGCACTGACCACATCAACGTGGATGGTGTTCATCATTGCTCCTAGGAAAAGGTGGGTTGCTTGATTGCTGAAGGCCGAGCGGCGGTAGGCTGCTCAGCCGCCGGGCAATCAGGCCACCTTCTTGGCCTTTTCGAAGGCTTCGTCGATGGTGCCCACCATGTAGAACGCCTGTTCCGGCAGGTGATCGCATTCGCCGTTCACGATCATCTTGAAACCACGGATGGTTTCCGACAGGGGAACGTACTTGCCTGGCGAGCCCGTGAACACTTCGGCCACGTGGAAAGGCTGCGACAGGAAACGCTGGATCTTGCGCGCGCGGGCCACGGCCAGCTTGTCTTCAGGAGCCAGTTCGTCCATGCCCAGAATGGCGATGATGTCGCGCAGTTCCTTGTAGCGCTGCAGCGTGCCTTGCACCGCACGGGCCGTGGCGTAGTGGTCTTCGCCCACGACGTTCGGGTCCAGCTGGCGGCTGGTGGAGTCCAGGGGGTCCACGGCAGGGTAGATACCCAGCGAGGCGATGTCACGCGACAGCACCACGGTCGAGTCCAAGTGGGCGAACGTCGTGGCGGGCGATGGGTCGGTCAAGTCATCGGCTGGCACGTACACGGCCTGGATGGAAGTGATAGAACCCACCTTGGTGGACGTAATACGCTCTTGCAGGCGGCCCATTTCCTCGGCCAGCGTAGGCTGGTAGCCCACGGCGGAAGGCATGCGGCCCAGCAGGGCGGACACTTCGGTACCGGCCAGCGTGTAGCGGTAGATGTTGTCCACGAAGAACAGCACGTCACGGCCTTCGTCACGGAAGGACTCGGCGATGGTCAGGCCGGTCAGCGCCACGCGCAGACGGTTGCCTGGGGGCTCGTTCATCTGGCCGTACACCATGGCAACCTTGGACTCTTCGAGCTTCTCCAGGTTCACCACGCCGGAATCGGCCATTTCATGGTAGAAGTCGTTCCCTTCGCGGGTACGCTCGCCCACACCAGCGAACACCGACAGACCGCTGTGGGCCTTGGCGATGTTGTTGATGAGCTCCATCATGTTCACGGTCTTGCCCACGCCGGCACCACCGAACAGCCCCACCTTGCCGCCCTTGGCGAACGGGCACACCAGGTCGATCACCTTGATGCCGGTTTCCAGCAGCTCTTGCGAAGGCGACAGTTCGTCGTACGCAGGGGCCTTGCGGTGGATGGAGGCTGTCAGTTCCTGGCTCACGGGACCACGTTCGTCGATGGGCGCGCCCAGCACATCCATGATGCGGCCCAGCGTCGCCTTGCCCACGGGCACGGTGATGGAGTTGCCGGTGTTGGTCACCATGATGCCGCGGCGCAGGCCGTCGGACGAACCCAGCGCAATGGTACGCACCACGCCGTCGCCCAGCTGCTGCTGCACTTCCAGCGTCAGGGTCGAACCGTCGAGCTTCAGAGCGTCGTAAATCTTGGGCATCTGGTCGCGTGGGAACTCAACGTCCACCACAGCGCCGATACATTGAACAATCTTGCCTTGCACTTGAGCCATTTTTCGCTCCAATAAAGATGTTGGTTGAGCTGCTTACACAGCAGCGGCGCCAGCCACGATTTCCGAAAGTTCTTTCGTGATCGCTGCCTGGCGCGTCTTGTTGTAGACCAGCTTCAACTCGCCAATGACGCTGCCGGCGTTGTCGGTGGCGGCCTTCATGGCCACCATGCGTGCCGACTGCTCGGACGCCATGTTTTCCGCAACCGCCTGGTAGATCAGGGACTCGACATAGCGGACCAGCAGATCGTCGATCACGGTCTGTGCATCGGGCTCGTAGATGTAGTCCCAGCCATGCTCGGTCTTCTCGGCCTGCATCTGCGCGGACGACAGGGGGAGCAGCTGCTCCACCACCGATTCCTGCTTCATGGTGTTGATGAACTTGGTGTACGAGAGGTACACCGCGTTGATCTTGCCTTCCGCATAGGCGTCGAGCAGCACCTTGACCGGGCCGATCAGCTTGTCCAGATGGGGCGTGTCGCCCAGGCCCGTCACGTGCGAAACCACCTTGGCACCGACACGGTTCAGGAAACCCAGGCCCTTGTTGCCGATGGCAACCGCCTCGGTGGACACGCCAGCGCCCTGCAGCTCACGCAGCTTGGACGTCACGACGCGCAGCACGTTGGTGTTCATGCCACCGCACAGGCCCTTGTCGGTCGTCACCACGATCACGCCGGCCGTCTTGGCATCGTTCACCTTCATGAACGGATGCACATATTCCGGATTGGCGTGGCCGAGGTTGGCTGCAATGTTGCGGATCTTCTCGCTGTAAGGGCGGGCAGCCCGCATCCGTTCCTGCGCCTTGCGCATTTTGGATGCAGCCACCATTTCCATGGCTTTGGTGATCTTCTTGGTGTTTTCCACCGATTTGATCTTGCCGCGTATTTCCTTGCCTGCTGCCATGATGGATCCTCGTCCGGTTTAAGCGAACGACTTCTTGAACGCGGCGATGGCAGCGGTCAATTCGGCTTCTGCGTCCTTGTCCATGGCCTTGGCCTGTTCCAGCTTGGCCAGCAGTGCGGCGTGGCTGGTCTTCAGGAACTGGTGCAGGCCGTGTTCGAAGTCGAGAACCTTCTTGACGTCGATGTCGTCCATGAAGCCCTTGTTCACCGCGAACAGCGTGGAAGCCATCAGCGAGATGGACAGCGGGCTGTACTGTGCCTGCTTGAGCAGTTCGGTCACGCGGGCACCGCGGTCCAGCTGCTTGCGGGTGGCTTCGTCCAGGTCGGAAGCGAACTGCGCGAACGCAGCCAGTTCACGGTACTGGGCCAGGTCGGTACGGATACCGCCGGACAGGTTCTTCACCAGCTTGGTCTGGGCAGCACCACCGACGCGCGACACCGAGATACCGGCGTTGATGGCGGGGCGGATACCGGCGTTGAACAGGCTGGTTTCCAGGAAGATCTGGCCGTCCGTGATCGAGATCACGTTGGTAGGCACGAAAGCGGACACGTCGCCGGCTTGCGTTTCGATGATCGGCAGTGCGGTCAGCGAACCGGTCTTGCCCTTGACTTCACCCTTGGTGAAGGCTTCGACGTAGTCGGCGTTCACGCGGGCTGCGCGCTCGAGCAAACGGCTGTGGAGATAGAACACGTCGCCAGGGTAGGCTTCGCGGCCTGGTGGGCGGCGCAGCAGCAGCGACACCTGGCGGTAGGCAACAGCCTGCTTGGACAGGTCGTCATACACGATCAGGGCGTCTTCGCCACGGTCGCGGAAGTACTCGCCCATCGTGCAGCCCGAGTAGGCCGACACGTACTGCATGGCGGCCGATTCGGAGGCCGATGCGGCCACGACGATCGTGTATTCCATGGCGCCGGCTTGTTCCAGCGCGCGCACCACGTTCTTGATCGACGAAGCCTTCTGGCCGATGGCGACGTAGATGCAGGTCACGCCCTGGCCCTTCTGGGCGATGATGGCGTCGATGGCCACGGCGGTCTTGCCGGTCTGGCGGTCGCCGATGATCAGCTCGCGCTGGCCACGGCCCACGGGCACCATCGAGTCGATGGACTTCAGGCCGGTCTGCAGGGGCTGGTCCACCGATTTACGGGCGATCACGCCCGGCGCGACCTTTTCGATCACGTCGGTGAGCTTGGCGTTGATGGGACCCTTGCCGTCGATAGGCTGGCCCAGGGCGTTCACCACGCGGCCGATCAGCTCGGGGCCGACCGGCACTTCCAGAATGCGGCCCGTGCACTTGACGGTGTCGCCTTCGGAGATGTGTTCGTACTCACCCAGAATCACGGCGCCGACAGAGTCGCGCTCGAGGTTCAGGGCCAGGCCGTAGGAGGGCTGGCCGTCCTTGGTGGCGGGGAACTCGAGCATTTCGCCCTGCATCACGTCCGACAGGCCGTGAACGCGCACGATACCGTCGGACACGGACACCACGGTACCCTGGTTGCGGATATCGCTGCTGGCGGCCAGACCTTCGATGCGGCTCTTGATGAGTTCAGAAATTTCTGCGGGATTGAGTTGCATGACTCTTTCCTTCTTTCTTTGGTTCGCTGTCCTCGCCGCGCGTTACGCGGTGAGGGCCGCTTTCATTTGTTCAAGACGGGCCTTGACCGAAGTGTCCAGCACCTCGTCACCCACCACTACGCGAATGCCACCGATCAGGGATTCATCCAGCTGAACGGTGAGATTGAGCTTGCGGCCAAAGCGCTTTTCCAGCGCAGCGCTGACCTCGGCCAATGCTGCTGCGTCCATCGGAAAGGCGCTGTGCACCACGGCATCCGAAGAGCCGCTGCGGCGATTCACGAGGGCACGGAACTGCGCGGCGACTTCCGGCAGCGCGTTGAGGCGCCCGTTGTCGATGACCGTGCGCAGGAAATTCTTGGCCGTGTCGGACAGCGCCGAACGCGCAACCCCCGTGACAACGGCAAACACCTGGTCTGCCGTCACCTTGGGGTTGTCCGCCAGCTGACGCAACTGGGGGTTGGCGGCAATGGCCGCCAGTTCATCGACCCAGGCAGCGGTGCTGGCCAGGTCCATGCCCGCACCCGCGGTAGCGGCCTTGAACAGGGCATCGGCGTAGGGGCGGGCAATGGTGGCGAGTTCAGCCATGTGTGTCCCCTTACAGCTCGGTCTTCAGGCGGTTGAGCAGGTCGGCGTGAACGCCGGCATTGACTTCCTTGCGGAGAATCTGCTCAGCACCCTTGACGGCCAGCGCAGCCACCTGCTCGCGCAGGGCTTCGCGGGCTTGCACCGTTTGCTGTTCGGCTTCGGCACGGGCGGAAGCAACGATCTTGTTGCCTTCTTCCGTGGCGCGTGCCTTGGCTTCTTCGATGATGGCCTGGGCACGTCGGTCGGCGTCCGCAAGACGCGAGGCCGTTTCGTTGCGTGCCTGTGACAGTTCCTTCTCGACGCGCTGGTTGGCAGCGGTCAGTTCGGACTTGGCACGGTCGGCAGCAGCGAGGCCTTCGGCGATTTTCTGGGCTCGTTCATCCAACGCCTTCGCGATCGGGGGCCACACGAATTTCATCGTGAACCACACCAGGATCAGGAAGACGATGGCCTGAATGAACAGGGTCGCGTTGATACTCACGGCAACACCTTTCTAGAGTGGCGTTGAGTGGGAATTACTTGGGCAGGTTGACCAAGAACGTGGAGACGAAGGGGTTGGCGAATGCGAACAGCAGGGCGATGGCCACGCCGATCAGGAAAGCAGCGTCGATCAGACCGGCCAAGATGAACATCTTGGTTTGCAGTTCGTTGATCAGCTCAGGCTGACGTGCCGACGATTCGAGGAACTTGCCACCCATCAGTGCGATACCGATGGAAGCGCCGATAGCGCCCAGACCAACGATCAGACCACAAGCCAGAGCGACGAGACCGAGAATGTTTTCCATGATGACTCCTGAGTTAAAAAAGAAAGGTTGAAAAGGAAAGAGAAACGAAAGGGAACCGTTAGTGCGCGTTGTGCGCCTGACCGAGGTAGATCAGCGCAAGCATCATGAAGATGAAGGCTTGCAGCGAGATCACCAGAATGTGGAACAGCGTCCAGATGGTGCCAGCGATGACGTGGCCCACAGGCAGCAGCACACCCGACAGCGACAGTGCAGCCGCGCCACCCATCAGGGCGATCAGCATGAACACCAGTTCGCCAGCGTACATGTTGCCGAACAACCGCATGCCATGCGACACGGTGTTGGCGACATATTCAATGACCTGCATGAGCAGGTTCACCACGCCCAGGATCAGGGCGAAGATGGGATTCTTGCTGGTGCCGAACGGGGCCGACACGAGTTCGTGCGCCCAGCCACCGGCGCCCTTGATCTTGACGCTGTACCAGAAGCGCAGCACCAGGATGGCGAACGCCAGGCCCAGGGTAGTGGACAGGTCGGCCGTGGGCACGACGCGCAGGTAGGCGTGGTGCGGGTCGTGGCCGGCGGCGCCATAGATCTGGGCCCAGATCGCGGGCAGCAGGTCCACGGGCAGCATGTCCATGAAGTTCATCAGGAAGATCCAGACGAACACCGTGAGGCCCAGCGGGGCGATGAACTTGCGGCTTTCGGCGTTGTGGATGTTGGCCTTGGCCTGGTTGTCCACCATCTCGACCAGCATCTCCACAGCCGCCTGGAAGCGGCCCGGCACGCCGGAGGTTGCCTTACGGGCAGCTGACCACAGGATCAAAAGAGTGAGGGCACCCAGAACCAAACCCACGATGATCGAGTCATAGTTGATGACCGTGAAGTCAACAATCTTGGTCTGGTTGATGTTTTGAAGATGCTGCAGGTGGTGAACGATGTATTCACTTGCAGTCGGAGCGTGCGCTTCTGCGGCCATCGGACAACTCTTCTCTCTATCAATCGGTTTTTCGGACACCGGGCCGCACCAACAGTGCCACCCAGTACGTTTTCATTGTGATCACCATGCCTACCAGCAGGGCAATCCAGTTCAGGCCCGCCACCAGCCGGGGTGCCGCTGCGAGCAGCGCCACCGTCAACACGATCTTGGCGATTTCCCAACCAAAGAACCCCACCATGGCGGCACGCGGATTGGAAGACGCCTTGTGGCGCAACACCCCCCGTGCAAACAAGCCAGCCGGAACCACCACCGCCAGAGCGCCATAAGCCGCAGACCAGCCTACCGACGCCCTGCCCGTCAGAAGCCAGGCCACCAGGGCCACCAGCATCCCGACCAGCGCCTGACCCGCCACCACCTTCCATACGGAGATGGGAGGATTGCGACTGCGCCACTGTTCGGCCTCTTGGGCCGTCAGGGGCTTGAAGTCAGATTCTTCAGCCTCAGTTTCAGTCTCAGGCGCGATTGTTTTCATTGTTGAATGACGCCCGCGTTACAGACTGCAACTTTCACAAAGCCTCTAATTATAAGTAAAAACCCGTGGCGCTCGACAAAGACCCGCAACCCCGGTCCAAAACCGGTGCGCAAGCCTGCGCCGTTGTGGTGACGGGCCAACGGCTTTTTCCCTTTCCCTGCGGCCCCCGCGCACCGATCTGGCGCATGCCGCCCCGCCAGGGTTTTCACAACGGACACGCCGTTGAAGCACAATGGCAAAGCCCTGCCAGCTCCTGAAACCGAAGCACTTTCCGCCATGACATCCTCCAGCCTGCCGCCTGAAAACGGCCCCGACACACAGCCTAACGATCCCCGCAAGGACTCTCTGATCGAATACCCCTCCAGGTTCCCGATCAAGGTCATGGGTGCGAAGGTGGATGGCTTCGTGCATGCCGTGACGGAACTGGCCCGCCAGTTCGACCCGACCTTCGACGCTGGCACCATTGAACTGCGCGACAGCCGGGCCGGCAATTACCTCGGAGTTACCATCACCATCACCGCGACCAGCCGGGAGCAGCTCGACAATCTGTACCGCGCGCTGTCGTCGCACCCCATGGTGAAGGTGGTGCTGTAAGGCCCGCGCCCGCATCAGCCAGACAGAGATAGATAGAGATAGCACTCATGGCCATCGACCTTCGCGTGCTTGGCCGCGTGGACTATGCCGCCACGGTGCAGGCCATGCAGGACTACACGGCCACCCGCGCAGCCGAGACCGTGGATGCGCTATGGATATGCGAGCACGCGCCGCTGTACACCCAAGGGCTGGCCGGCAAAAGCGACCACCTCCTGCACCCCGGAGATGTTCCTGTCGTTGCCACCAACCGGGGGGGCCAGGTCACCTTCCATGGCCCCGGCCAGGTCGTGGCCTATCCCCTGATCGACCTTCAGCGCGCGGGCTACTTCGTCAAGGAGTATGTGTACCGCGTGGAGGAAGCCGCGATCCGCACGCTGGCGCACTTTGGCGTCACGGGCCATCGCGTCGCCGGGGCCCCCGGCATCTACGTGCGCCTGGACGACCCGCACAGCCATGCACTGCTGCCGCAGCGCCCCCAGAAGCGCCCGGAGAACGGCGCCATCGCCGCGCCGGACTTCACGGGCCTGGGCAAGATCGCGGCCCTGGGCATCAAGGTCAGCCGGCACTGCACCTACCACGGCGTGGCGCTCAACGTGGCGATGGACCTGGAACCCTTTGAGCGCATCAACCCTTGCGGTTACGCAGGATTGCGAACGGTGGACCTTTCTACAATCGGGGTCCACACCACCTGGGAGGAAGCCGCACAGGTGCTGGGCCAGCAGCTCAGCATCCGGCTCGCGCCCTGAACCGCCTACACGCCATGAGCACCCCTGAAGTCGTCCGCGAAGCGCAATCCACAGAAGCCTACAACCCGCTGGCCAAGCAGAAGGCCGCGGCCAAGCTGTCGCGCATCCCCATCAAGGTGGAGCAGGGCGAGGTGCTCAAGAAGCCTGAATGGATCCGGGTGAAAGCCGGCAGCCCGACAACGCGCTTCTATGAAATCAAGGAGATCCTGCGCGAGCACAAGCTGCACACGGTCTGTGAGGAAGCCTCCTGCCCCAACATCGGCGAATGCTTCGGCAAGGGCACGGCCACCTTCATGATCATGGGCGACAAATGCACGCGACGCTGCCCGTTCTGCGACGTGGGCCACGGCCGCCCCGATCCGCTGGACAAGGACGAGCCGCTGAACCTGGCCAAGACCATCGCCGCCCTCAAGCTCAAGTACGTGGTGATCACCAGCGTGGACCGCGACGACCTGCGCGACGGCGGCAGCGGCCACTTCGTGGAATGCATCCAGAACATCCGCGAACTGTCGCCCGCCACGCAGATCGAGATCCTGGTGCCCGACTTCCGGGGCCGCGACGACCGCGCGCTCGAGATCCTCAAGGCCGCGCCGCCCGACGTGATGAACCACAACCTGGAGACCGCGCCCCGCCTGTACAAGGAAGCGCGCCCCGGCTCCGACTACCAGTTCAGCCTGAACCTGCTCAAGAAGTTCAAGGCGCTGCACCCCAAGGTACCGACCAAGAGCGGCATCATGGTGGGCCTGGGCGAGACAGACGAAGAGATCCTGCAGGTGATGCGCGACATGCGCGCGCACGACATCGATATGCTGACCATCGGCCAGTACCTGTCGCCCAGTAACAGCCACCTGCCGGTGCGCCGCTACGTGCATCCCGACACCTTCAAGATGTTCGAGCAGGAGGCCTACAAGATGGGCTTCAGCCACGCTGCGGTGGGCGCCATGGTGCGCAGCAGCTACCACGCGGACCAGCAGGCGCACGCCGCAGGCGTCGCCGCCGCCTAGTCCGAACGCCTCGCGAAGCCAGGCGGCCGGGGCCTTCGCCCCGCCCCCTAGCGGGCAGCGGCGGGCCGGGGCGCACCCGTGGGCTGCGCGGGCAGCGTGGCACGCGGGCGTGCCGGCGTATCGGCAACCGCCCTCGCCTTGTCCACGGCGATCGATACCGGGACTTCGGCGGGACACAGGTCGGCGGGGTCGATGCCACTGCGCTGCTGGCCCGCGTCTGCGGGCGAGGGCATGTCGGCCCGGCTCACATTCAACGCGGCCAGCAGCTGCCCCATCGCGCCCAGGGTCCGCGCCTGCGCCACCACCTGGTCGTAGCGCGCGTTGACATAGGCCCGGCTCGCCTGGAATGCCTCGTTCTGCGTGTCCAGCAAATCCAGCAGGGTGCGCTGCCCGAGATCGAATTGCTGGCGGTAGGCTTCCCGGGCCTTTTCCGTCGACAGGCGGTGCTGGTCCAGATAGGTCATCTGCTCCACCAGCCTCCGCGCATCATTGAACGCGATCGCCGTGGTCTGGCGCACGTCCCTGCAGGCCTTTTCCTTCAGCTCCCGGGCCTGGAACTTGTTCTCCACCGCCTGCTGCTCCCGCGCCTTGTCGGCACCGCCCCTGAAGAAGTTGTAGGTCAGCACCAGCTCCACGGTGCTGTCGCGCGAGCGCCCCTGCTCCCCGATGAGGTTGCGGTCCCACGACTGGCGGGCCCTGAAGTCGACCCGGGGCATGAAGCCGGCCTTCTGCGATGCAATGCCTGCCTCGCTGGCCAGCATGTTCTCGATGGCAGCGTTGATCGTGGGACTGTTGTTGAGCGCAAGGGCCACCACCTCGTCGGTCTTTTGCGGCAGCTGGGTGAGCCGAAAGCCTTCGGGCAAGGGCGGCAGCGCGGGCGGCGGCAGCTCGCCCACCAGCCGCTGGTAGCGGGCGCTGACATCGTGCAGGTTGGAGATTTCCGTCAGCAGATTCGACTCCGCCAGCGCGAGGCGGCCCGTCGCCTGTTCGAGATCGACGCGGCGCCCCACGCCCGCGGAAGTGCGCTCGTCAATCTGGTTGGTGGTCAGCTTGTGCTCCACATAGTTCTGCTTGGCCTGCTCCACCAGTTCGCGGTACCGCGCCACATCGGCATAGGCGCGCACCGCTTCCAGCGCCGCTGTCTCGGAGGCCTCCACCAGTTCGTAGTACCGCGTGAGCTTGGCGTGGCCGAGCCGCCGCACTTCGCTGCTGGTGAAGAAGCCATCGAACAGCATCTGGTTCAGCGTGAGCGCCGCGCCGGTATGGTGGTACGAGCCCGTGCTGCCGGAAGGCCGCACACGGTTCTCGCGGCCGGTGCTGGCCACCGCGTCCAGCTGGGGAAGGAAGCCGGCGCGCGCAACGCTTCGCTCTGAATCGGCTGCCCGGAAACCGAACCATCGCGCCTGGACGTCCGGGTTGCTCACCACCGCCTTTCGGGCTGCGTCCACAAGGCCTTCCGGGAGAGCTTGTGCGGATGCACTAGTGCTGACCACGACGGCCGCGGCGATCAGGGTAAGAGGAAGTTTCATGACAACTCCGAATCATTTGTGATGCAGAATTGAAACGTAGCATTTCGATTGAAACTCGCACAGTTTTTTTTTACAACTCTGCAACCACTGGTTGAATCCAGTTACTTCCGCGCAAGGTAGCCGCGTTTCGCGTGTTCCATGCATTTCCTGCAGCCACTTTTCCAGCACGCGCCCCGGGCCACCGCGCACTTCCGGGTGGTGCTGGCATTGGCCGTCGCAACCCTGCTGGGGGCCGTATTCAGCGCCCCTGACCTGGACAGGATTCAAGCCCTCGCCCTCCAGCGCCACGGCCCCAAGGGGGCCGAGCAGATCAGCGCCTGGCGCGCCATGCTCAACGAGGGCCAGCACCTGAGCGAGGTGGACAAGCTCGCCCACGTCAACAGCTTCTTCAACCGCCGCATGCTGTTTGAAAGCGATGCGGTGGTCTGGCAGCAAAACGACTACTGGGCCACGCCGCTGGAATTCATGGGGCGCGGCGCGGGCGACTGCGAAGACTTCTCCATCGCCAAGTACATCACGCTGCTGCACATGGGCGTGCCCAACGACAGGCTGCGGATGATCTACGTGAGGGCCCGCATCGGCGGCCCCGGCAGCAGCAAGAGCGAAGCCCACATGGTCCTGGGCTACTACGCCCATCCGGCCGAAGAGCCGGTGGTGCTGGACAACCTGATCACGGCCATCCGCCCGGCCTCGTCCCGGCCGGACCTGTCTCCCGTGTTCAGCTTCAACAACGAAGGGCTGTGGGTGTCCGGCGCATCCACATCGTCGGCAGACCCGACGACGCGGCTGTCACGCTGGCGCGACGTACTCGAACGCATGCGGCAAGAGGGTTTCTGACCCCCTGCACCAATCACCGGAGATAGCGACCATGTCACTCACCAAACAACTCTGGCTTGCCATCGGACTGGTCATGGCGCTGGCCTTTGGAGGCAGCATGCTCGTCAGCGTCCTGTCCGCGCGGCACTACCTGCAGCAGCAGTTGCAGATCAAGAACTTCGACAACGCCACGTCGCTGGCGCTGGCGCTTTCGCAGCTCGACAAGGACCCGGTCACGGTGGAGCTGCAGGTCGCCGCGCAGTTTGACGCTGGCCACTACCGCTTCATCCGCATCGCCTCGCCCACGGGCCAGACGCTCGTGCAGCGCACCTTCGACGGGCAGCTGGAAGGCGCGCCCGGCTGGTTCGCCCGGCTGATCCCGATCAGCGCGGAGCCTGGCAGGGCGCTGATCCAGGATGGATGGAAACAATATGGAACGCTGACCCTCGCAAGCCACGACCAGTACGCCTACCGCAGCCTCTGGAGCGGCACGCTGGAGCTGCTGGCCTGGTTCGTCCTGGGCAGCCTTGTCGCGGGCGGCGCGGGAACCATCGCGGTGCGCCGCATCACGCGCCCCTTGCGCGATGTGGTCGCGCAGGCCGAGGCCATCGCGGAGCGGCGTTTCATCAAGATTACGGAGCCGCGGACACCCGAACTGCGCAGCGTGGCGCGGGGCATGAACGACATGGTCGCGCGCCTGCGGTCCATGTTCGGGGAGGAGGCGGCCCGCCTGGAAGGGCTGCGCAAGAAGGTCAACCGCGATGCAGTCACCGGCCTCTCCAGCCGCGAGTACTTCCTGTCGCACCTGCGCGAAGCCCTGGAAGGCGAGCAATTCCTCTCATCGGGCAGCCTGGTGATTGTCCGCCTGGCCAATCTGGAGAGGCTGAACGCGCAACTGGGCCATCAGCGGGTGGATGCCCTGCTCAAGCACCTGGGCTCCGTGCTCTACAAGAGCGGCGAGGGCAAGCCCGGCCAGCGCGCGGGGCGCCTCAACGGCGGTGAGTTCGGCGTCCTGTGCCCCTCCACGCCGTCCCCGTCCGAGGCCGCGCAGGATATCTTCGCGCGCCTGTCATCGCAATGGCTGCCCCACTGGTCTGCCACGGCCCCCGACCTGTTCCACATCTGCGCCGTGGGCTACCGGCGCCAGGAAACCCTGGGCGCGCTTTTCAGCAGGGCGGATGAGGCGCTGGCGCGGGCGCAATCCCTGGGCCCCAACAGCATGTTCGCCGACGAAGGCGAGCACCCCGCCGAGGCCCGGCCCGCCGAACAATGGCGCACGCTGCTGACCGAAGCCGTCACCGGTGGCAGGCTGCAGCTGGCCTTCTACCCCGTTGTCGACGGACGCGGCGAAGGCGCCATCCACCAGGAAGGCGTGATCCGCCTGGCGTCCGACGCCTCGGGCGCCCTGCTGTCCGCGGGCGACTTCATGCCGATGGCAGCGCACCTGAACCTCACGGCCCCCATCGACCTGCGCGTGGTGCGCCTGGCCATCGAGCACCTGCGCGGCACGGCCGGCGACATCGCGATCAACCTGTCGTCCGAGACCATCGCGGACTTCCACTTCCGCAACGAGCTGATGCAGTTGCTGCGCGCCTACCCCGACATCTGTCCACGCCTGCTTTTCGAGGTGCCGGAGTACGGGGTGTTCCGCGCCTTCGATGCGTTCAAGGAGCTTGCCCACACCCTGCAGCAACTCGGATGCCGCGTGGGCATCGAATACTTCGGCCAGCGGTTCACCGAAGGCAACAAGCTCGCCGACCTGGGGCTGGACTACATCAAGGTGCATCCCAGCTACGTGCGCGGCATCGCGGGCAATCTGGGCAACCAGGAGTTCCTCAAGGGGCTGTGCAGCATCGCCCATGCCATTGGTATCCAGGTCATCGCGCTGGGGGTCGAATCGCGGGACGACCTGCCCCTGCTGGCCTCGCTGGGCTTTGATGGCGCTACGGGGCCGGGCATCCGTTGAGGCGTTCGGCGGCGCCTGGCATCTTCCTTGCCATCCTCGCGCGCTGCCGCACGCAAGGGATGCCGCTCTGGCGCGGCGTCATGCGCCGCGGCGGCTCCGCGCGACATGAAGGGTCCGGTGCCAGCGAGGGCGAAGGCACTCTGCCGCCGGCCTCTTGCCTGTCATCAAAACAGATAGCTGCCACCGCTTGATCCACAAGCGGTGGCAGCCTTTTTCTTGCCCATCCACAACCCACGCACCCCAGGCCCTTGCGCCTGGGGTGCGTGGCTCAGTCGTCGTTCGGCTTGGTCACCGTCGCCACATCGGGGGTCCCCAGGGCCAGGTCCACGGCCAGGGCCTCCGGCGTGGTGTCTTCCACCACCACGGTCTGGGACGCTCCGCCCGCCGCCGGTCCGTTGCTGTCCACCGCGATGTTCGTGTCGCCCGAGGCATCCGCCGCCAGAGGCAGGCTTGCGAGCAGGTCGCCACCGTCGTCCGTCAGCAGGTCCGCCACCTCGATCTTGTCGCCCTCCTCCAGGTCCTTGACGACATCCTTGTCGGTGCCGCCGGGGCTGCTGTCCGCGAGGTTGATCTCGATGGTGTCGTCGCCATCGCCGCCGGCCAGGATGTCGCTGCCAGGGCCCCCATCCAGCACATCGTCGCCGTCACCTCCCTGCACGGTGTCATTGCCCTCGCCAGCCTGCACGGTATCGTCGCCCGCGCTGCCCACGATGGTTTCCGGCGCATCGCCACCCTTGATGGCCAGCCCGCCCGCCGCCGCATCGGACAGCTCCACCTCGTCGCCATCGAGCGTGTTGCCGGTGTCGATGACGATCTTGACGTCGATCGGGTCCGCCAGCGTGTCGCCGTCGCCATCGACGATCACGGCCTGCAGGTCGATCCACATCTGGTCGGCATAGACAGGCGTCGTGACCGGAGGTGTCGTCACCGTCTCGGTGTAGGTCAGGGTGGCCGCATCGGTCACCCGGTAGTCCGTGCAATCCTCGGCGGTGAACTGGACGGTGTTGAATGTGGCCGAGCCCGCCGGATCCACCCTGACGGGCGTCTCCACGCTGGCGGTACCGCCATTGGTGTTGCCGCCGCTGGCCGTGCCCTCCTGAACGATGGGCGATCCCACCACGGTCGTGGCGCCGCCGCTGCCGGTGTTCACCGCCGTGACCACGGCGGCTTCCTCCTTGCCCAGGTGGTCGAGCTTGAAGTCGGCGGAGGTCACGTTCAGGCGCGTGCCGTCGGCCTTGAAGAACTCGACCACCAGGCGCTCGCCCGCGCCGTCGCCGGCCTTCACGGCATCGCTCCTGTCGGAATCGCGCTCGCCCACCGAGCTGTCGTTGCCGATGAAGTTGTCGCCGACGCCAAAGCCCCCCCCGCCATTGCCGTTGCCCGTGGACGACCAGTTGACCTCGGGGTCGTTGGCCTGGTTGCCGTCGGTCTGCAGCGAGGTGTCGTCCTGGGTGACCTCCCACTTCCCGTTCTTCCACTGCACGGTGTTGGCATTGGTCTCGTCCTTGTCGGCCGAGATCTGCATGTAGATGCCCGTGGCGGAGTCCACGTACCGCGCGCCCATTTCGCTGCCGCCAGCCGACGAGTGGGTATAGCTGCTGGGCTTGAACACATCGTCGTTCTTGCTGTCGCCGAAGACCACGGTCTTCTCCACGGTCGTCGTGCTGCCGGGTGTGACCGTCTCGCCCACCTGCACCTTGTCGGCCACCGCCACCATGTTGGTGACGTAGCTGGTCGTGCCGTCGGCATTCACCACGCCGTTCACGGTGAACGCGGTCTTCAGCACACCGCCGTCGTCGTACACCGCCTTGATGCTGCCGTCGCTCGTGGCCTGGTAGAACACCTTGTTGCCGTCCACCGTCATCACGGTGGAATGCACATCGCCGCCCTGCAGGTACGACATGGAGACATACCGCACGGGGGACGTGCCCACGGTGGTGGCCGAGGTCGCCGTGAGGTTCACGTCCGCCCCCACCACGTCGGCACCCACGCGTGCGCCCAGGTCCGCCGTGACCTCGCCCACGCCGCTGTTGGCGACCAGGGTGTCCTGCGTACCGCCCACGTAGACCGGCGCGTCGTCCTGGATCTTGATGTTGAAGCCCTGGACCTCGGTCTCGCCGTCCACCGTCTTCTGCGCCACCAGCTGCAGGTACAGGTTCTCCTCGCCGCTCTCGGTGTAGGCGTGGTCCACCTGGCCCTTGAGTTCCACCTTGTACTGGCCGCTGTCGTCGATGGTGGCCACGGCCACCGTGCGCACATCGGCGCCCGCGCCGGCCGTGCCGGTCAGGGTCTTGCCATCGGCCGACGTGCTCCAGCGCACCTCTTCGCCCGCCGAGGTGATCTTCTGCACCGGGGCCACCAGCGCGTAGGTGGCGCCCCCCATGCCCAGCGTGCCAGCCGTATCGGTGGTGTGCGGGCTGCTGTCCACGTTGCCCGTGGCCAGGCCGTCCTCGTACACCATGCCCAGGCCCTGCGTGCTCTGCTGGTGGCCGGTTTCGATGGTCAGCGTGGCGCTGTCGGTGTCGCCATCGCCGTCCTTCATCTGGTAGCTGAACGTGTCCGTCGTCTCGGGCGCCACGGCTTCCTCGAAGCTGACCGCCTTGACGAAGTAGTCCGAGCTGTCGCTGCCCTTGTCACCGGCGAGATAGTCCACGCCCGAGAACACCACGTTCTGGAAGGCGATGGGGTTGCCGTCAGCGCCCAGCACCTCGATCTCCACCTGGCCCTGGTGCACGGGGTCGCTGCCGTTCGCGCCGTTGTGGAACAGCGCGCCGCCGATCATGCCCTCGCCCACCTTGTTGCCGGCGGCGTCGAACGCCTCCCAGCGCCCGGTCTCGCCCTGGTTGCCCGTCTGGCCCGATTCGTTCTGGAACAGGTTGGAAATGTCCACCACGGCCCGCACGGCCATCGTGCCCAGGTCCACCGACAGGGCCTCCGTGCCCTGGCTGGGCGAGTAGCCCACCTGCTCGGGTGTGCTGGCGCCCACGTCGCCCGGCACGGGCTCGGTGGGGTCGTCCACGCCCGCGCCATTGCCCTGGCTGGTGACCACGGCGCCGCCGGTCTGCGCGGGCGTGGGGCTGGTGATCAGCTGTTCGCCCAGGTTCGTGGTGTAGGGCTTGCCGTAGTCGAAGGCATCGGTGCCGGCCGGCACGCCCGCGCCCCCTCCGAGCTGCACGGTGGTCTGGTGCCCGGTGTAGGTGTAGTCGCCATCGGACTCGATGGTGAGCGAGCCGTACTGGCCCGCCACCGTGGCGCTGCCACCGCTGGCCACGGCCGTGCCAGGCGTCCACACGGCGCCCTCTGCACCCGCGCGCACCTGCACGACCTCGGCCTTGGCGCCGTCCTGCATGCCCTCGTGCTGGTCCTTGCCGGCATCGCCCGAGGTGGTGCCCGCCCCCGTGAGCACGTTGCCGGTGGCGACCCAGTGGTCCACCACCCACTGCGTGCCATCCGTGTCGTCCTTCGCCACGGGGCCGTCGTCCGCGATGAACAGCATGCGGCCCAGGTCGATGCTCGCGTTGACATGGTCGCCATCGCCATCGGTGGCCGTGAGCTGCAGGCCGATCTTGCCCGCCAGCGCCGACTGCACCTCGTTGGAGTCGCCCGGCGTCGAATGCACCACCGTGCGCTGCTGGTCGAACGTGACCTCGCCCGTGGCGGCATCGACCGACAGCTGGAAGACCGTCTTTTCCACGCCGTCCACCGTCACGTAGCCGATGAGCGTGCCGCCGGGCCCGCTCTTGAGCAGCACATCGGCGGGCTGGCCGTTCGAGTACTGCGCGGTGTCCTTGAAGCCCGAGGGCGTGCCTTCACCACCGGTCAGGACCAGCCCATAGGCCTTGCCCTGTAGCGCGGCCGCACCGTCGGCGCCGTAGCTCACGGTGAAGCGCGTGGAGCCCACATCGGACTCAGCGTCGATGTTCAGGAAGCTGTCGTCCACCAGCAGCGGCATGGTGACGTTGAGCAGCACGTCGTTGTAGTCCAGGTCGCCACCGCCCGCGATGTCCTCCCAGTTCTGATTGCCCGAGACAGGGCCCACCGCGAGGGTGTTCACATGGGACAGGCCGTCGAGATTGAGCGCGCTGTTGTCGAACAGTGCGGCCGCGCCCTGCCCGGCGAGCGGAGCGCCACCCGCGTGCGCGACCCACTGGCCGCCGCTGTCTTGCGAGAAGGTGACCGCCGTGTTGTTGCCCAGCGAACCATTGAGGCTGTCGCCATTGGGGATCATGAAGAAGCCGACCTGGCCGGGCAGCACGCCCGGCGGCAGGGTGACGCTGGTCACCGGCTGGTTCTTCACGTTGTCCCACACCACCGTGCCCGTGGTGGGCATGCCGCTGGCGTCCTTGATGTAGTAGCCCCAGGTGTTGTTGTAGCCCGCGTCGCTGCCCACCAGTTGCACGGTGATGCCCGGCACGGGCACGGGCTCCACCGTGGTGATGACGGGGATGTCGTCCTTCACGCTGGCGGCCAGCTCCACGCCGATGGCGTCGCCGTCACGGTCCTCGCCCACGATCTGCACGCGGCCCAGGTTCAGCGTGTCCTCGCCTTGCGCCGAGTGCATGAGCGCCCCCGTCACCGTGAGCGTGTATTCGCCATTGGCCTGGACCTCCAGCACGGCGGCCGCCCCCGTGGAACTGCCTTGCGGCTGCCCGTCGGCATTGAAGTACACCTTGCCCCCCGTGCCCAGATCCACGTTCACGGTGGTGCCGCCGAACTGCAGGCCGGTGACCTTGCCGAAACCGTCGGCGCCCCACTTCACGGCGCCGGTCATCACCTGCACGCCGGTCGATGCCTCCAGCTGCGCGCCATGGACCAGGTCGCTCGCATCCCGTTCGTCATTGCCGATCTTCGCGCCGCCACGCAGTGCGGACTCTTCCTCGAGCGTGGCGCTCAGCACCATGGCGGCGCCATCCACGAGCCTGGCGGTGGGGGCGTCGTCCTCCACCGTCACCTTGAGCGCCATGGTGTCCGTGAGGCCGGTGGACGGGTTGAGCGGGCGGTCGTTCGCGATGACCGTGAAGTTCAGTTCCTTCACATCGCCATCGGTGGCCGTGCCCGCGGGGGGCGGTGCATGGTCCACGGGGCCCAGCAGCACCACGCTGCTGGTGTAGCCGCTTTCATAGGTGCCCCCGATGGTCACCTTGATGATCTCGGTGCCGCCCACCTGGCCGATGAGTTCCGTGCCCGACGCGTTGGGGGTCCAGACGATGGGCGCACCGCCCGAGGTCAGCGCTGGCAGCAGGCTGCCCGTCGTATCGAAGCGCACGCCCACGGTGTCGCCGATGTCGGGGTCGGCCACACCGAAGCTGGCCGCATCCGTGGTGGTCTGGTCCGGGCTCTCGCGGTTGCCCGGCTCCAGCGCGTCTTCCTGCACGCTCACCGCGATCTGGTCGGCATTCGGCCCGGAATAGCGCGAGACCTCGTCGCCGTCCTTGTTGCCATCACCATCCTTGTCCACCCAGATCTCGGTCGTCTGGTCGTTGCCGGTCACGAATTCGGGCGCGTCGTTCACGCCCTGCACCGTCACGCGCACGTTGGCCACGTCGGTGTCGCCATCCGCATCCTTCATCTGGTAGTTGAAGCTGTCGGTGACCGAGGCGCCTTCGCCCAGCGCCATCGCCTTGAGGTCATTCAGCGCATAGGTGGCATCGCCATTGGCCGCGATCCTGAGTGTGCCCAGGGTGCCGTTGGCATCGAACGACGGGCCGTCCAGGTCGGTCGTGTTGCCCGACCTGTCGCCACCGGCGCGGTTGAACACCACTTCGGCATGGGCGCCATCCGCCTTGGCCTCGTACATGTCGTTGCCCAGCACATTGCCCACGGCATGCTCCGTGGTGCCCATGGTCCCCGCCGAGGCCGTGAGATTGGCGGCATCGTCCGCAGCCACCGGGCCCGTGTCCTGGAAGTTGATCTGCCGGCCGATGTCGTAGGTGGCGGTATTGGACTTGTCGCCATCGCCATCCTTGGCCTGCGCGGTGAGCTGGATCACGCCGCCGCCGATGTTGACTATCTCGTGCGGATCGTTGGTGGGGTGCACCACCGCGCGGTACTGCTCCACCGTCACCTGGCCGTTGTTGGCCGCGTCGCCCGCCACCGAGACCTTGAACACATTGGTCTGCACACCGCCGATGAGGATGTAGCCGACGGCCGCGCCGCCCTCCATCTTCACCAGAACGGCAGAGCCGGTCGCGGTGTCCTTCAGCGCCGACGCCTGGCCCTGCGCGCCGACGCTCAGGCCGAAGGTCTTGCTGCCGCTGGCCGCCGCGCCATCCGCGCCGAAGTGGAACTGGAAGCTGCCCGCCAGCGCCTTGCCGTCGTTGTCCGAACTCGTTCCCAGATCGGCTTGCGCATCCTTGACCAGCAGCGGCACGTTCCAGTTCAGGTCCAGGTTGACGTCGTCGTAGTCCTTGTCCGAGCTGCCGGAGGTGATCTTGAGATCTTCCCAGTTGAAGTTGCCCCTGCTGTCCTGGCCGGCCGCCGTGCCCGACGGGGTTTGCTGCAGGTGGGACTGCCCGTCGCTGTTGAGCGCCTGATCGGAGAAGTAGATGGGTGCCCCCTCGCCCGCGAGCGGCGATCCGCCGGCGAACGCGGTCCACTTCCCGCCCACGAGCTGGAACGACACCGCCTGGGCGTCGCCCAGCGCGCCGTTCTGGCTGTCGCCGTTGGGGATGATGAAGAAACCGATCTGGTCGGCCGTCACGCCCGTGGGCAGCGACACGGTCATGCCGCCTTCGGTCTTGACGTTGTCCCACAGCACGAACCCGCCCCTGGAGGTGTCGATGGAACCATCCGGGTTCTTGAAGTAATAGCCGAAGCTGTTGTTGTAGCCGGCCTCGCCGCCCTTGTACTCCACCGTGAAGCTGTGCTCGGCGACCGGCACGGCGTCGGACACCGTCACGATGGGCACGTCGTCCTGGATGGAGGCGTTCAACTCCACGCCGATCCTGTCGCCATCGCCATCCTCGCCCACGAAGGTGATCCTGGGCAGGTTCAGCCAGTCTTCGCCCGCGCCTTTGTGGATGAGGTTGTCCAGCACCTCGAACCGGTAGGCGCCGTCCGCATCCACCGTCAGCACCGCCGCGCCGCTGGTGGCCCCGGGGGGCAGGGCCTTGCCGTGCTGGTCGAAGTACACGGTCACCACGCCGGCCACCGGGCTGTAGCTGTTCTCGGTGAAGATGCCCGTCTGCACCTTGACGCCCGTGATGCCGCCGAAGTCATCGGCGCCCCACTTCACGGAGCCCTGGAAGCCCGTGGCGTCGGTGTGGGCGTGGCTCAGTCCATCCGCCGTTTCGTTGTTGCCCAGCGTGCCGCCGTTGTGGGGCACCGACTCTTCCTCGACTTTCAGGCTGAGCTTGACGGCACTGCCATTCTCCCTGGCGTGCTCGGGCACATCATCCTGGATCTTGGCGTAGAGATCCACGCCGATCCGGTCGCCGTCGCCATCGACACCCACGAAGGTGAAGGTGCGCAGCATCAGGTTCTCGCCCTGGCCCGGATCGTGGTCCAGCGGCCCGATGACCGTCAGGCGGTAGCCGCCCGTGGCGCCGTCGATGCGCAACTCGACCGACCGGGGGGTTGTGGTGTCCCCATCTGCAATGGGCTGGCCCTCGCGGTCCAGGTACACGGTGGCAATGGTGTTGCCCACGGCATATTCCTGAGCGCCGACCTGGACGGCGGCCACGCCGCCGAACTGGTCTGCGCCCCAGCGCACCACCCCCGTCATGGACTGGGCACCCGTCGACGCGCTCAGCGAGCCCACGGGGATGATGGCCAGCCAGTCGAGCGACTCGTCATTGCCGATCACGCCGCCGTCGCCGTTGGACGCGGACTCCTCCTCCAGCAGCGCGACCAATGGCACCGGGATGCCCAGCAGCTTGACGTGCACGGGGATGTCGTCCTGCACCCGCGTTTCCAGCGCGACGGTGATGGCATCGCCGTCGCCATCTTCGCCGACGAGGCGCACGGTTTCGAGATTGAGCCAGTCCTCGCCCTGCACCACGGTGCCGCCCGCGGCGTGGTTCATGGTGGCAAGCACCGTGAGCGTGTAGCTGCCCGTGGCCTCGACCACCAGGCTGGCGGCGGCCCCGTCGGGCTGCGCTCCACCGGGGCCCGAGGGAATCACTTCGCCGTTGGCATTGAACCAGACCGCCTGGCCGACAGGAACGTTGGTCGCGCCTTCACCGCTGCCCACGCGCACGCCCGTGAGCTTGCCAAAGCCATCGGCGCCCCAGTTGATCGCGCCATTGATCTGGGTCAGGCCTCCACTGTCGACGGATGTGAGCGGAAGGTCGTTCTCGTCGTTGCCTATCGTGTGTCCGCCCTCCATGGCGGACTCTTCTTCGGCCTGCAGCGAGAGGACGCGCTCCACGGGTTCCCCGGGGCCCTCGCCCTGCCCGGGGGCCTCGTCATAGCGGTGGACCGGCACGTCGTCGCCAAACAGCAGGCGCCCGCCCAGGTCCAGCTCGGCCGCCACGGTATCGTCGTCGTTGTCGGTGGCCTCCAGCACCACGCTGAGAACCCCGGTTCCCAGCGCCTGCAGCTCGTCGCCGCCGCCGTCCACGCCATCGGGCGCGGCATGCCGGATGGCCCCGGTCTGCGTCATCACCACGGCACCGGTCTGCGGGTCGATCTGCAGCGTCAGGATCACGTTGCCGCTGCCGTCGCGTCCCACCACCACGGAGGGGTCCCCGGTCGTGCTCAGCACGATCTCTGTGTTGGTGCCGGTGGCGTAGAGCCCCGTGGCTCCGCCATTGCCGATCTGGAATGCGAAGGCATAGCCGTCGCGCACGGCAGGGCCTTCTCCCTCGCTGCCGCCAGGCAGCAGCTTGGGGCCGTCCGCCCCGAAGGACACCACAAAGGCCGTGCCGTTGAAGGTGTTGCTGTCCGTGTCCGAGTCCACGGCGTCCGGGTTGTTCTCCGTGCCCTCGTACCCCGTGTTGGTGGCCTGGTTGACGCCGCGGTCCGACGTCGTCAGCGTGGGCGCATCCTCGGCGCTGGTCGTGATCACGGGGACGTCGTCCTGGACCGACATGTTGAGCTGCGCAGTGAACTCCCCACCTTCCCCCGTGACACCACTGAAAGTCACCACGGGCAGCCCGAGGAAGTTCTCGCCGTCACCCGGCGCATGCTGCAAAGGTCCGATGACGGACAGGCTGTAATTCCCGTTGGGCGCGATGAACAGACGCACTGCGGGCGGCGTGGAATCACCTTCTGGAATCGGCTGACCCAGTGCGTCGAAATAGATGGTCACCCCCTCTGGGGGAACCGGCACATTCGCGAACCCAGGCAACCCGATGGAGAAAATCGTCCCGCCCTCCAAGTCCAGGGTACCTTTGTGGAAGCTGAGGAGGCCATCGTCCTCCTCGTTGTTGCCCAGGATCCCACTGGGTCCCCCGGACGGGGCGGATTCTTCTTCCAGCGTCGTGCTCACGTTCAGGCGCACCGGTTCCGGCGCAGGCGGAGGTGGCGGTGGCGAAGCAGGGGGAGGGCCGGGTGGGGGGGGAGCCGGCGGAGGAGGAGGTGCGGGCACCGGGGGAGTGGGTGGCGCAGGGGGAGGAGGCGCTGGCACCGGCGGGGGCGGCGGAGCCACGGGCGGGGGCGGCGCCGGCGTGGGCGCCGCGTCGACGGTGAGCACCGCCAATGGATTGAAGTCGATGTCGGGCGCCGATTGCGGTGTGAAGCTGTATTGGTAGGCCAGCGGGTCCACCCCCTCGAAGATGCGCAGCAGCTGCACGAAGCTGCTGCCCTCGCCTTCGCCCCCGGCACCGCCGCCCAGGCCGGCGGCCGTGGCGTCCAGCTGCTCGTTGAGGTCGCCCCCACGCTGCAGCGCCTGGATGACCGTGTCGATGGTGCCCTGCCCGACGCTGGCCTCCTGGGCGGTGGGGCGTTCAGCGGTCTGCGTGACGCTGTCATCGATCTTGACGCTTTGCGCGGGCGCCACGGCCAGCGTCTGGCCGTCGTCCAGCAGCAGCTCCACCCGGCCTCCTGCCGTGGTCTGGACGATTTCACCCTTTTGCAAGGCGTCTCCGGCCTTGAGGGGACGGCGATGGCCATCGGCATCGACCGCGAAAGCGGTGCCGGTGACGGCAACCACGGTGGCGATTTGGGACATGGGCTGGCTCCGGTAAACCCCTACGCCCTGCGCAGCGGCAGGAAGTAACGGCATGTGACTGATGTCAGTGAAGGCTACTGACGCCGCCCCGTATCCACTATTGGACTTAGGTCCACTTTTGGGCCCGCCGGCCCCGGAAACTCAAATAGTTTCGTTGCCCGAATCGTCACCCAATAGATCCAGGCTATTGCTCAGGCGGGCCCGGGTCTCCTTGCGCTCCAGGAGCTTGTTCTGCGCGGCCAGCGGCAGGTCGGTGAAGCGGATCACGCCGCGCACGATGAGCAGATCTATCAGGTCCTCGGTCACCCGGGCCAGCCCGGCGTCGGAGGAGCTCAGCGGATTGCCGTGGGGCGGCAGGCTCTTGTCAGGCATGGGATGCGGGCCCCTGTGCAACCTGCGGGCCCTGGTTCATGCGCAGCACGAGCTGCACCCGGTCGCGCACGCCGAGCTTCTCGAAGGTGGCCCCCAGGTGCGCCTTGACGGTGCGCTCCGAGATGAACAGCCGGTCCGCGATCTCCTTGTTGGACAACCCCTGGGCCACCGCGCGCGCGACCTCCAGCTCCCGCGAGGACAGCCGCAGCTGCAGGTCCTGGTGCGCCTGTGGCACGGCGTGCGGCGCCGTCAGGCCCGCGGTGGCGGCGGCCAGGCGCGACACCAGTGCCCGGCCCACCCACAGGCCGCCGTGCTGCACCACCAGCGCCACTTCCTGCAGCATCTCGGGCACGGCAAACAGGTGGCAATAGGCGCGAGCGCCTTCGTTGATGGCCTTCAGGCCTTCGCGGTCGTCCGGTACGCCGGTGGCCACCACCACGCGCGCGCGCTTGTCCGACTGGACCAGTTCGCCCAGCAGCGCCGGCCACTCGGGGTACTCGGTGCTCAGCCACACGATGGCCGAGCGCCCCCCGCCGCCGCCGCGCAGCGCGGCCACCATGGCGGGCCACTGCGCCTTGTCGATGCGCGTGCCCTGCGGGAATGCGGCCCCCCAGCGGTCCAGGGACTGCGGCACATCGCTGGCCAGGTAGTGGTTCATCGCATTCACCTCTCGGACAAGGCGTTCGCCTTGGCGCGCAGCACCGGCTTGAGCAGGTAGGCCAGCACGGTCTTCTTGCCCGTGAGGATGTCCACCTGCGCCACCATGCCGGGGATGATGGGCAGGTTCGCCCCCAGGCTGGCCTTGCGCGTGCGCACGCGCACCAGGTAGTTGGCATTGCCCTTGTCATCGACGACCGAGTCCGCGCTGATGTTCACCACCTCGGCCGCCAGGCCGCCGTAGATCGAAAAGTCGTAGGCCGTGAACTTGACCATGGCCTCCTGGCCCGGGTGCAGGAACGCGATGTCGCGCGGACTGACCTGCGCCTCCAGGATGAGCGCGTCGTCCAGCGGCACGATCTCCACCACCTCCTTGCCAGGCTGCACCACGCCGCCCACGGTGTTGACCAGCAGGCGCTTGACGGTGCCCCGCACCGGCGAGCGGATGTCCGCGTGCTTGACCTTATCGGCCAGCGCCCGGCCGCCCTCGGACAGGCTGGAGAGCTTGCTCATGGTCTCCGACAGCTCGGCGCTCATCTGGTTGCGGGCCGTGAGCTGCACCTCCTCGATGCGCCGCGAGGCCTCCTGGATCGCGGCCTGCACGCGGGAGATCTGCGCATCCGCCTGCTCGCGGTCGCCGCGCAGGCGCGCCACCTCGCGGTCCAGCCGCAGCACCTCCACCTCGGACACCGCGCCCGTGGCCACCATGGGCCGCGTGGCGTTCAGCTCCTTGAGCATCAGCTCCAGGCCACGCTCGGCCTGCTCCTTGCGGGCACGCACCTCATTGAGCTCCTGCTGGCGCTGCAGGAGCTGGTTCTGCGAGATGGACACCTGCGCGCTGATCTCCTCGCGCCGCGAGCGGTACAGGCGCATCTCCTGCGCAACGATGTCCGGCGCGTCCCGCAGGAGGTCCGGCGGAGGAATGAATGTGCCGCCCTGCGTCAGTGCCTGCAGGCGCAGGGCCTTGGCCTGCAGCGCGAGCAGGCTCGCCCGGCTTTCCAGCATGTTCGACATGAACCGGGTGGAGTCCACGCGCAGCAGCAACTGGCCCGCTTCGACGATCTGCCCCTCCCGCACCGGCAGCACTTCCACGACGCCGCCATCCACGCTCTGGATGACCTGCACCTGGCTCGTGGGCACCACCTTGCCGTCGCCCCGCGTGACTTCGTCGAGCTCCGCATACGCGGCCCAGAGCACCAGCAGCAGCAGAAAGAGCACCGCCAGGCGCAGAAGGACCCGGGCGCGCAGGGGCTCCTGCTGCAGCCGCGCCCAGTCGGCATCGTCCGCCCAGTCCAGCGTGTCGGCCGCGCCCGTGGGCGTCAGGCGCCGGACCATGCGCCCGAAGACGGATTCGCTGGCCACCCCGCCCGTCCTGACGGCACGGCCGATCTGCTCGAAGGCTTTCTCGTTGAGTTCGGCCATCTCACACCGCCTTTCCGATGCGGCCCTGGCGCAGGGCCTGCACCACCTGCTCCTTGGGGCCATCGGCCACGATGCGGCCCGCGTCCATCACGATGATGCGATCCACCAGGGCCAGCAGCGAGGTCCTGTGGCTGATGAGCACCAGCGTGCGCCCCTTCGAGAAATCGGCCAGCCTGCGCTTGATGTCCTCCTCGCTGGAATGGTCCATGGACGAGGTGGGTTCGTCCAGCAGCAGCACCACGGGATCGTTGATGACGGCGCGCGCGATGGACACGCCCTGCCGCTGCCCGCCCGACAGCGACTCGCCCCGCTCCCCCACCAGCATGTCGAAGCCCTGCGGGTGCGCATTCACGAGCGGCAGGATGCCGCCGATCTCGGCCGCCCGCACCACGGCCGCGTCGTCGGCCAGCGGGGCGCCCAGCGTGATGTTCTCGCGCAGCGAGCCATAGAAAAGCACCACGTCCTGCTGCACGTAGCCCACCTGGCGGCGCAGCTCGGCGGGGTCCAGCTGGCGCTGGTCGATGCCGTCGATGAGCACCGCGCCCGAGGTCGGCCGGTACAGCCCCAGCATCAGCTTTTGCAGCGTTGTCTTGCCCGAGCCGATGCGCCCGAGGATGGCCACCCGCTCGCCGGGCTTGATGGACAGCGTCACGTTGCGCAGCGAGGCCGTCTGCTGGCCCGGGTAGGTGAAGCCGACATCCCTGAACTCGATCGCGCCCTGCAGCCGCCCCCGGCTGATGAAGCTGGCGCCCTCGGGGCGGTCCACCTCGCGCTTCATCATCTCGTTGAGCGAGGTCAGGGCCGTCGATGCCGTGTGGTACTGCACGAGCAGGCCCGCCACCTGCCCCACCGGCGCCATGGCCCGCGACGCGAGCATGGTGCATGCGATCAGCCCCCCCATGGTGAGCTGGCGCTCGCCGATCATGTGCACGCCCACGATCACGATCACCAGGTTGATGAGCTGCTGCAGGAAGGCCGAGGTGTTGCTGGCCGTGGCCGACAGAAGGCGCAGCTGCACGCCCACGCGGGCCAGCAGCGCCGTGCTGCGCTCCCACTTGCGCTGCAGGGGCGCCTCCGCGCCCAGCGCCTTCACGGTCTCGAAGCCCACCAGCGCCTCCACCAGCGTGGCATTGCGCTGCGCGCCCGCGCGGTAGGTGGTTTCGGACAGCGCGTGCATGCGCCCCTGCACGGCCAGGGCGTAGAGCAGCATCACCGCCGCGCCGCACAGCAGCGGGATCAGCATCGGCCACGAGATCCAGCCGATCACCACGATGAAGATCAGGCCGAACGGCAGGTCGATGAACGCCACGACGGACGCCGAGCTGATGAAGTCCCGCACCGACTCGAACGAGCGCAGGTTCGACGCGAACGAGCCCGCCGAGGCCGGCCGCTGCTCCATGCGCGTGCCCAGCACCTTTTCCATGATGTAGGCCGACAGCTTCACGTCGGCACGGCTGCTGGCCAGGTCCACGAAGCGCCCGCGCAGCGTGCGCAGCACCAGGTCGCCCACGAGCATGATGGACAGCCCCAGCGCCAGCACCCACAGGGTGTCGATGGCGTTGTTGGGCACCACCCGGTCATAGACATTCATCGTGAAGATGGGCATGCCCAGGGCGAACAGGTTGGCCAGGAAGGCGGCCATGAGCACGTCGCGGTACAGCCCGTGGTTTTCGGCCAGCACGGTCCAGAACCAGTGCCCATGGCGGCCCGCCCTGACCTGCGGGGCGCGCGCATCGAAACGCTGGGAAGGGCGCACATACACCGTGGTGCCCAGGTAGTCCGCCTCCAGCGCCGCGCGCGACACCTGGATGGGCGCGTCCCCCAGTTCGGGCAGCACGACACGCGCTTCGCTGCGGCCGTCGCTCCAGCCCAGGAGCACGCACGCGCGCTCGCCCTGCAGCAGCAGGACCGCCGGGAGCAAGGCGTCCTTGACGCGGGTCAGCGGCTCCCGCACGAGACGGCTGCTCATGTGCGCGCGCTGGGCCGCACGGGCAAAGAGGCCGGGGGTCAGCCGGTGGTTTTCAGCAGGCAACCCGGCCATCACCGCCTCGGGCGTCGAAGGCAGGCCGTGGGCCTTGGCAACAATGAGCAGGCACGCCAACAGCTCGTCGGAACCGCTGCCTGAAAGTTCTGCAGGCTGCGCCAAGCCCGCACTTGAAACCATATGAATTCCTTGTTGCCACTTGTTGAAATTCACTCTAGCAACATAAATTCAAAGCGCGAAGGAAAAAATCGCCACCCCGGCGCGCGCCCGCCCGGCTGGTGGTCCG
This sequence comes from Acidovorax sp. GW821-FHT10E04, assembly GCF_059415185.1. Classification (NCBI taxonomy): domain Bacteria; kingdom Pseudomonadati; phylum Pseudomonadota; class Betaproteobacteria; order Burkholderiales; family Comamonadaceae; genus Acidovorax; species Acidovorax sp. GW821-FHT10E04. The sequence continues at coordinate 17,167 of NZ_JBWKMT010000011.1, read as the reverse complement.
TGTGCGGTTGCAGCAAAATCCACGGTGCACATGCCCTCCTCCGAACAGCTTTCGCTGCGCCGCTACGGTGCCTCTCCCGGCAGCCACAGCCATGACCACTTCCAGGTCCTGCTGGGGCTGTCCGGCGCCCTCGACCTCGAAGTCGAGGGGCGCGGCGTGCGCGTCAGCCCCGGCGGGGGGTGCGTGATCGCCCCGGGCGACCGCCATGACTTCGAGTCGGCGCGCGGCAGCCTGTGCCTGGTGCTCGACAGTGCGCAGCCCGGATGGGCGCGCTGCCTGCGGCCGCACGGCCAGGGCGCCAGCGCGCCCCCCGCCGAGGCCCTGCCGCTGGCGCACTACCTGGCGGGCGCACTGCAGCAAGGCCGCCCCCTGGCGCAGGCCCACGGCCCGGCGCTGTTGCTGGAGGCGTGGCTGGCAGGCTCCGGCCCCCGCGCCTGGCCCCCCGGCCTGGCACCCTCGCGCCAGCGGCCGATCGACTGGGCCGCGCTGCGGCAGTGGGCCGCCCAGCAGTGGGACGGGGCGCTCTCGGTCGCCGACCTGGCCGCGCGCGTGCACCTGAGCCCCAGCCAGTTCGCGGCCCGCTGCCGCGACGAGCAGGGCCTGGGGCCCATGGCCTGGCTGCGCGGCCAGCGGCTGGCACAGGCCCGGCTGCTGCGCGGCGGCGGGATGGCCGTGGCCGAAGTGGCGCAGCGCACGGGCTACCGTTCACCCTCGGCGCTGACCGCGGCGCTGCGGCGCCAGGCGGGCGCGGCGGGGAGCCCGGGCCCCGGTGAATGAACCGGCGAATGGGTGAGTGAGCAAATGAATGGATGCATGGATCGGTGAGGGGATGACCGGTGCGGCGCCGCCGCACCGCCGCTGCGCGACGAGCGGCCGCCGTTGCGCGACGATGCGGGCCGCCGCTCGCGCATACAGTCAAGCCCATGCAAGCCAATCTCTATGCCCTCGGCGCCATCGCCCTGTGGGCCTCGCTCGCCTCGCTGGGCGTGTCGCTCACCCACATTCCGCCGTTCCTGCTCACGGGCATCGCGCTCATCATCGGCAGCGTGCCGGCCTGGCCCTTCGTGCTGCGCGATCCGTCGCAGTGGCGCATTCCGGCGCGCACGCTGGCGCTGGGGGTGTACGGCCTGTTCGCCTACCACTTCCTGCTGTTCATCGCGCTGCGCCACGCGCCGCCGGTCGAGGCCAACCTGGTCAACTACCTGTGGCCGCTGTTCATCGTCGTGCTCTCGCCCGTGGTGCTGCCCGGCGTGTCGCTGCGCACGCCGCATGTGCTGGCGGCACTGCTGGGCTTTGGCGGGGCCGCCATCGCCATCGCGGGCGGGCGCGCGCTGAGCGGCACCCTCGCCTGGGGCTACCTGCCGGCGCTGGCGGCGGCCTTCATCTGGGCCACCTATTCGCTCATGACCAAGCGGGTGGCGGCGTTCCCCACCACCGCCATCGGCCTGTTCGGGCTGGTGTCGGGCGTGCTGTCGCTGCTGTGCCACGCGCTGCTGGAGCCCGCCGTGGCGCTGCAGCCGCGCGACTGGGCGCTGCTGGCCGTGCTGGGCCTGGGCCCGCTGGGTGCCTCGTTCTTTCTGTGGGACAAGGCACTCAAGCTGGGCGACGCGCGGCACATCGGCATCCTGAGCTACGTCACGCCGCTGGCGTCCACCGCGCTGCTGATCGCGGTGAGCGGCCGCCCGTTCACCTGGAGCATCGCGCTGGCCACGGTGATGATCATCGGCGCGGCCGTGATGGGCATGCGAGCGCGCTGATTCAATCAAAATGGCCCAGACGCTTGCCCATCAAGCGCTGATAGCTATCTATCCGATAGCAAACCTGATCTTCGCATGGACACCCTCCCCATCCCCGGCACGGCGGGCTATGGCACGAACGCCGCCGCGCTGGCGGCGCAGTATGAAAGCATCGCGTTCGCCGATGTGCACCGCAGCACGCTGCACCTGTTCCCGCGCACGCCCAGCCGGGTGCTCGACATCGGCGCGGGCTCGGGACGGGACGCAGCCGCGCTGGTGCGCGCGGGCCACCATGTGGTGGCCGCCGAGCCCACGGCGGCCTTGCTGCAGGAGGGGCAGCGCATCCACGCGGGGCTGCCCATCGAGTGGGTGGACGACCACCTGCCCGCGCTCACCGGCCTGCGGGGCCGCCAGTTCGACCTGGTGCTGCTGACCGCCGTGTGGATGCATCTGGACGCCGCGGAACGCACCGCCGCCATGCGGGCCGTGGCGGACCTGCTCGCGCCGGGCGCGCTGGTGGTGATGTCTCTGCGCCATGGCCCCGTGCCCCGGGGGCGGCGCATGTTCGACGTGTCGATGCAGGAAACGGCGGCGCTGGGCGCACGGCACGGGCTGGCCACCGCGCACAGCGGCACGCGGGACGACGCCCAGGGGCGGCCGGACGTGCGCTGGAGCGTGCTGGCCCTGCGGCGGCCCGTGTGAATCTGCATCCAGCGGGCCTCCCGTGCTTGTCCGGAAAGCGCGAAAAGCTATCTATTCAGGAGCAATTCACGGCATGCGCGGGGCCGCGCGCTCCCGGCGCACGCGCAGGTAGAGCCAGCCGGTGATGGAGAGGTTCAGCAGGTTCCAGCCGATGCCGTTGAGAAAGGCGGCGTGGTAGCTTCCCGTGGCGTCGAATATCCAGCCGGAAAGCCAGCCGCCCAGCGCCATGCCGACGAGCGTGGCCATGATGACGCCCCCCACCCGCACGCTCGCCTGGCCGGGCGGGAAGTACTCGCGCACGATGATGGCGTAGGTGGGCACGATGCCGCCCTGGAACAGCCCGAATAGCCCCGAGATGACGTACAGCGGCACCAGGCCGTCATAGGGAAGGAAAAGCACGAGGGCGATGCCCTGCAGCGCCGATCCCAGCAACAGGGTGCGGATGCCGCCGATGCGGTCGCAGATCAGCCCGAAGACCAGGCGGCTCACGATGCCGCAGGCCAGCATGAGCGACAGCATCTGGGCGCCCTGGGCGGCGCCGAAGCCCAGGTCCGTGCAGTAGGCCACGATGTGGACCTGCGGCATGGCCATGGCGACGCAGCACGCGATGCCTGCCAGGCACAGCAGCGCCATCGCGTGGTTCGGAGCCAGGCCGAAAGGGCGGGCACGGTCCGGCACCGCCCGGTTCGCGCCCGCTGCCGCAGACGCCGGAATCGCGGGAGGGCGCTGGCGCATGCGCAGGGACAGCGCGAGCATACCCACGCCGCAGATGCTGCCCAGCACCATGTAGGTAGGCCGCCAGCCGATGGAGTCGACGCCGTATTGCACGATGGGCGGCCAGACCGCGCCCGCCACGTAGTTGCCGCTGGCGCACACCGCCACCGCGATGCCCCGCCGGCGATTCCACCAGAGCGCCGTATCGGCCAGCAAGGGCGCGAACGTCGCGGAGCCGCCAATGAACCCCATCACCGCGTGCGCAAGACCGAAAGCCCAGATGCTGCCCGACAGGCTCGCCCCCATGAAGCCGCCAAACACCGCCAGGGCACCCAGCCAGAGCACGGGCATCAGGCCGTGGCGGTCCGCCAGCCGCCCTGTCCATAGCCCGCCCAGGCCCAGGCAGACCATCATCAGGGTATACGGCAGCGAGGCGCTGGCGCGGCCGATTCCGAACTCGGTCTGCACCGCCGGAAGCACCACCGACACCACGTACATGCTGCTGTTCCCCAGCACGACGAGGCCCAGGGTCGCAAGAAGCCGCCGCAGTGCCTGGGGCGAGTCGATGAGGGACGGGTCTGCGTGGGCAAGCTGCATGGGAGGCATGGGTTTTTCTGGATGCAGCGCAGGCCATCAGAACGGGCGGGGAGAAGTGCATCCGCCGGCCTTGCAGGCTGGCGGACGCCGCGCTTCACTTTTCAAAAAAATCTGGCAAAACCGGCCCCTGGCGCCGGTCCATCAAGCGCAGAAAGCTATCAATTAAGGAGCATTTCAGCACCACCCTACGGCGCCAGCGCGGCCGCGGGTTCGTCCCCCTCCAGCACCTGGCGCGCCCACGGCGCGAGCTTGCGCGTGTCGGCGCGCAGCACCTCCTGCTTGATGGCCAGGATCTGCGCGGGGTGCATGGAAAAGCTGCGCAGGCCCAGGCCCAGCAGCAGGCGCGTCATGGTCACGTCGCCGGCCGTTTCGCCACACACGCAGACGCTCTTGCCCTGGCGTTCGCCCTCGGCGATCACATCGCCCACCAGGCGCAGCACGGCGGGGTGCAGCGGGTCGTACAGGTGCGCCACCGCCTCGTCCGCGCGGTCGATGGCCAGCGTGTACTGGATCAGGTCGTTGGTGCCGATGGAGAGGAAATCGAAATACCGCAGGAAGGTGCGCACCATGAGCGCCGCCGCGGGCACCTCGATCATCGCGCCCAGCTGCACCGGGCCGTAGGGCACGCCGCGCGCATCCAGCTCGGCGCGGGCCAGGTCCACCTGCGCGATGGTCTGCTGGATCTCGTGCGTGTGCGCCAGCATCGGGAACAGCAGGTTGACCTTGCCATGCGCCGCCGCGCGCAGCACGGCGCGCAGCTGGGTGCGGAACATGGCCGGGTCGGCCAGGCTCCAGCGGATGGCGCGCAGGCCCAGGGCCGGGTTCAGGTAGCTGTCCTTGTGGCTCTTGTGGTCCAGCGGCTTGTCGGCGCCCACGTCGATGGTGCGGATGGTGACGGGCAGGCCCTGCATGCCGTCGATGGCTTCGCAGTAGGCGCGGTACTGCTCGTCCTCGCCGGGCAGGTTGCCGCTCTTGCCCATGAACAGGAACTCGCTGCGGAACAGGCCCACGCCCACGGCGCCGGCGCGCACGGCGGCGGCGGCGTCGCCCGGTTGCTCGATGTTGGCCAGAAGCTCGATCTTGTGGCCGTCGAGCGTGATGGCCGGGGTGTGGCGCAGCCGGGCCAGGCGCTCGCGTTCCAGCTCCACCTGGCGCTGGCGAAAGCCATACTCGGCCAGGATGATGGGCGACGGGTCCACGATGACCACGCCCGCATCGCCGTCGATGATGACCCAGTCGTCCTGGCGCACCAGCTGGCTGGCCGCGCGCGCGCCCACCACGGCCGGAATGTCCATGCTGCGCGCCACGATGGCGGTGTGGCTGGTCTTGCCGCCCACGTCGGTCACGAAGCCCGCGAACACGCTCTGCTTGAACTGCAGCATGTCGGCGGGCGAGAGGTCGTGCGCGACCAGCACCAGGGGCACGTCCACCGTGTCGTCGAGCAGCAGGTCCTGCTGGGTCTTGCGGCGCGGGCTGCTGGCGGGGGGCGCCACGGGGCTGGCCACGCCCTTCATGTAGCGCAGGATGCGCTCGACCACCTGTTCCAGGTCGGCCTTGCGCTCGCGCAGGTATTCGTCCTCCATCTCGTCGAACTGGCGCGCGATGACTTCGAGCTGCGTGGTGAGCGCCCACTCGGCGTTGTACAGGCGCTCGGTGATCCAGTGCTTGACCCCGCCCGTGAGGGCCTCGTCCTGCAGCAGCATCAGGTGCACGTCGAGCAGCGCGGTCAGTTCATGCGGCGCATCGGCGGGCATCTCCACCTGCAGGCGCTGCAGTTCCTCGACCACGGCATTGCGCCCGTTGCGCACCCGCTCGATCTCGCCCTCGATCTGCTCGGGCTTGACGAAATAGTGCGCCACGTCCACCCGGCTGGACGCCACCAGCACCGCACGGCCGATGGCGATGCCGCGGGCGACTGCGAGACCGTGGACGGAGAAGGTCATTCACCCTCGCCAAACTTGTCGGCAATCAGGGCCAGGAGCCCGTCCATGGCCTCCTGTTCGCGCTCGCCGCTGGTTTCGATCTCCACCTCGGTGCCCATGCCGGCGGCCAGCATCATCACGCCCATGATGCTCTTGGCGTTGATGCGCCGGTCGCCACGGCTCATGAAGACATCGCAGGGAAAGCTGCCGGCCAGCTTGGTGAGCTTGGCCGACGCGCGGGCATGCAGGCCCAGTTTATTGTTGATGGTCGTACGGGTCTTGATCATGTCGGTTGCGGGTATTCTGGTTCTGCGGTGCGGAGATGGCCACCTGCATGACGCCCTGGGTGCCACCCACCACGGCGCGGGTGACCACCGAATCAAGGGGCTCGTGGCGGTAGCTCACGGCCCGCAGCAGCATGGGCAGGTTGGCGCCCGTCACCAGGCGCGAGCGCACGTTGCCGATGAGGCGCTGCGCAATGTTGCAGGGCGTGGCGCCGAACACGTCGGTGAGCACCAGCGTCGAATCCGCGCCCAGTTGATCGAGCATGATGCGGGCCTGCGCCAGCGACTCCTCGGGCGGCTGGTTGGGCTGCACGTCGAGCGCGGACACGCTGCCCCCGCAGTCGGGGAACACATGCAGCGCGCATTCGCGCAGCGCATGGGCCAGCGGGGCGTGGGCGATGATGAGGATGCTGGTGGTGCTCATGGCGCGGTGGTTTGCAGCACATTATGGCGCCGCCCCCGCAGCAGGAACCACGCGTAGGCGCCCGCGTTGCACGCGAGGTACACCGCCATCGCGGCCTGGAAGGACTGCACCGCGGACAGGCCCGCGGCGGCGAAGGCGTCCACCGCCAGGCCGATGCCCCACTGCACCACGAACACCCCCGCAAAAATCACGAGGTTGTAGGCCGACAAGGCCCGCCCCGCGAGCGCCTGCGGGAACGCCATGGCCACCGCGGGCTGCGACAGCGACACGAACGTGCACGACATGCAGAACAGCGCCCACGCCCCGCCCCCGGCCCGGGGCCCCGCCACGATGGTGCCCAGCAGCACCACCAGGCACAGCGGGAGGCCCGCCGCCATCAGGCGGTCGGCCCCCAGCCCTTTTCGCAGCAGCCAGGGGTTGAGCATGCCCCAGGTCCAGAACGTGCACAGCATGGAGACATTGATCCAGAAGAGACCCGTGGCGGCCTCCAGCGGCGTGTAGCCCGCCACGCGCTGCATCCAGGGCCCGGCCCACAGGGTCTGCATCGCCACCATGCCGCCGTACACGAAGAACCCCAGGGGCGCCAGGCGCTGGAAGTAGGGATGGCGCCACACCATGGCGTAGCCGTGTTGCGCGCCCTCGGTGGCCCCGGCAGGAGACACCGGTCCGTCTGCCCGCGGGGTGGCGGCGCCCCAGGCCGGCACCCAGACGGCAATCACCACCATCGATACCGCGATCAGCGCGGCCAGGACCCAGAACAGAGGCCGCCATCCCACCAGCGGCAGCGCCCATTGCACCGGCAGCGTGGACGCCACCATGCCCAGCGAGCCGGTCATCAGCATCCACGAGTTCGCCCGCATCTGCAGGGTGGGCTCGAACCAGCGCCGGTAGCCGGTGAGGGGCGCCATCAGGCAGGCACTGACGCCGGCGCCGCACAGCACGCGGCCGGCCAGCAGGCCCGAGAACCCCGTCGCCACCGAGAACACCAGGCTGCCCACCACGGCCACGCCCAGGAAGCCGAGGGCGACCTTCTTGGGCCCGTGCCGGTCCAGCCAGGTGCCCAGCGGCAGCTGCGTGGCCGCGAACCCCAGGAAGTACCCTCCGGCCAGCAGCCCCAGGTCGCTGGCGTGCAGCGAGAACTCCTGCGACAGCGTGGGCGCCAGGGTGGCCGTCACCGCCCGCACCAGGGCCGACAGGAAATACGCGAAGGCAAATGCCAGGAAGACAATCACCGCGGCCCGCCGCGGCAGCACGCCGGGGGCCGTCATTGGAGCGTGATCCCGGCAAAGAACTGGTCGGCCACCTCGGGGCGGGGCTTGGGGGTGTAGACCACCGCGTGGTACAGCCGCACCTGCGGGCCCACGGCGCGCGCGAACCACACGGCCTGGGCCGTGACGGCGCTGCCATCCGGGCGCTGGCCCTGGACCACGGTGCGCACCGACTGGGGCAGGGGCAGCACGCCCGGCGGCGCGTACGGCGTGTCGACCGCGCGGGCGGCCGCGCCGCTGCCCAGGTTGGCGATCGCGGCCGCCCGCCAGTGCGTGAGCGCCGCGCCCACCTGCGCGGGGTCGGCCAGCGCGGCATGCGACACCGCAAAGGTCGCGCCATCCGCATCGCAGCCCGCCATGGCCAGCTCGACGGGCGAGCCCGCCAGCTCCACCGGGCGCACGGCCCGGTCGGGCTTGCAGGGCAGCGTGATGGTGATGGCCGCCTCGGGCAGCGGCACGCTGCGCCAGTTGAGCGCGGGGCTGCAGCCTGCCAGCCACGCCAGCAGGAGCATGGGCGGCAAGGCGGCCGCGCGGGTTGGTGTTCGGTTCATTGGCCGATTATCGGCACAGCACGCAGCGCGGGCCGCGTGCGCCGTTTTGCGCGAACTTTTGCGCAGCACACGACTCCACCCAAGCTGCGACAATCGGGGCACCGGCTGCGGCCGGGTTTCGGCGCGGGCCCGGCCCACAGTTCTGGATGGATAGGAAGTCATGGCGATCAAGCATTGGGCAGCAGGTGTGGCGGTGGCGGCGTTCGCGGCCGTGGGCGCCTATGTGTACCTGGATACGGGCCGCTCCGTGGCGCCGGAGTCGAACTTCGTGCTGCTGGACGGCTCCAGCAAGTCCACCGCCGATCTGCGCGGCAAGGTCACGCTGGTGAATTTCTGGGCCACGAGCTGCACCACCTGCGTGGCCGAGATGCCCGAGATCGTGGCGACCTACAACAAGTACCACGCCAAGGGCTTCGACACCCTGGCCGTGGCCATGAGCTACGACCCGCCCAGCTACGTGGTGAACTTTGCCGAAACCCGCAAGCTGCCCTTCCAGGTCGCCATCGACAACACCGGCAAGGTGGCCCAGGCCTGGGGCGATGTGCGGCTCACGCCCTCGACCTTCATCGTGAACAAGCGCGGCGAGATCGTGAAGACCTACGTGGGCGCACCCAACTTCCCCGAGCTGCACCAGCTCATCGAAAAGCTGCTGGCCGAGACCTGAGCCGCTACGGCACCTTCAAAGGCAAAAGGCCGATTTCATGCGAAATCGGCCTTTGCCGCTTATGGATTCAGCGCAAACAGCTACCACTTTAATAGCATGCGCATTGAGCGCGCGCGGCCCCGGCCAGCGAACGCCGCACAAGGGCTGCCCCGCCGCGCTGGCGTCGTCCCCCCTCCCGGAGCGCGCAGAGAGAAGGGAGAAGGGAGAAGCGGCAACGCCGCTCAGGGCGACGCACTTTACTTGGCGCGGTAGTTGTCGTGGCAGGCCTTGCAGGTGCCCGCGGCAGCGCCAAAGGCCGTCTTCAGGTTGTCCAGGCTGCCGGTCTTGGCCGCGGCGGCCAGCTTGACGGATTCGGCCTCGAGCTTCTCGGAGTGTTCCTTGAACTTGGCCTGCTCGGTCCAGATCTCGGGCAGCGCCTTGGTGGGAGCGCCCTTGTCCGTGCCCGCCCCGAAGCCCGCCCAGGGCAGCTTGGCCATGTGGGCCACCACATCCGCGTTCTCCTGCGCCGCCTTGGCATCGAACGGAATGCGCCCGTTGGCCATGGCACCGAGCCGGCCAAAGTGCTGGCCCATCACGAAGAGTGCGCTCTGGCGGTATTTGATGGCGTCCTCGGCCTTGGCGAACTGGGCGGAGGCCGGTGCCGACACGGTCAGCGTGGCAGCGGCAAGGGCGAACGCGGCAAGTGCTTTCATGGGGGTATTTCCTTTTTTCGTGGGGGGGGTAAATGCAAAAACCTTTTGACCCGCAGGGAGTATGCCGGTTTACCACGGGTTTCGCAGCGGCGCCCTCCTTCCGGGTTTACCCCGCCTCCTTCACAATGCGGCCATTCCCCTCCTCCTCAACACCCAGCCCACCGCCACCATGACGCAGCAGCACACCGTACGCATCTGGGACCTTCCCACCCGCATCTTCCACTGGACCCTGGCCGCCTGCGTCGTGGCCCTGGTGGTCACGGCCAAGGTGGGCGGCAACGCCATGGAGTGGCATTTCCGGCTGGGCCACGTGGTGCTGGCGCTGCTGGTGTTCCGCGCCGTCTGGGGACTGATCGGCGGGCGCTGGTCGCGTTTCGCGAGCTTCCTGTACTCCCCCGCCCGGCTGCTGCGCTATGTGCGCGGCGCGGCGCACGCCGAGGACAGCATCGGCCACAGCCCCCTGGGGGCGCTGTCCGTGTTCGCGCTGCTGGCCGTGCTGGCCGCGCAGGTGGCAACCGGCCTGCTCAGCGATGACGAGATCGCCTTTGCCGGCCCGCTCACCCGGTTCGTGCCCAATGCGGTGGTGGGCCAGGCCACGGGCTACCACAAGGAAATCGGGCAGTACCTGGTGCTGGCGCTGGTGGCCTTGCACCTGCTGGCCATCGTGTTCTACGTGCTGGTGCGCAAGCAGCGCCTGGTCAAGCCCATGCTGCACGGCGACAAGCTGCTGGCGGCGCCCGCGCCTGCATCGCGCGACGATCTGGCCACCCGGGTGGTCGCGCTGGTGGTGCTGGGACTGAGCTTCGGGCTGGCCTGGTGGGTGTCGACACTGGCGGCGGCGCCCGGGTTCTGAACCGAACTGGCTACACTGCGGCTTCCGTCGTTTCACACCACTCCGTGCCTTGGACAAGCCTGCCGTCACCCTGCGGATCCCCTCCTCGCCTGCCGAGCTTCAGGCGGTCCGCGACATCTTCCGCGAATACGCCGACACCCTGGGCGTCGATCTGTGCTTTCAGGACTTCGAGAGCGAGCTGGCCCACCTGCCCGGCGACTATGCCGCGCCGCGCGGTGCCCTGCTGCTGGCCGAGGTAGAGGGCGCGATAGCGGGCTGCTGCGCCCTGCGCCCGCTGGATGCGGCCGACTACCCCAATGCGAGCGAGATGAAACGCCTGTACGTGCGCAAGGCGTTCCGTGGATTCGGCCTGGGCCGCGAGCTGGCCGAAGCCATGCTCGACCTCGCGCGGCAGGCAGGCTATGCCTGTGTGCTGCTCGATACCCTTGACGACATGGAGTCGGCGCGCGCGCTGTACACCGACCTGGGCTTCGAGGAGATTCCGCCCTACTACCACAACCCCATTGCGGGGGCCCACTACCTCAAGGTCGATATCTTCTGAGGTTTTTGGGCTCTGGCGCCTGGTTCACAAGCGCCAGAAGCTACCAATTGAATAGCAAATCAGGGCATCACGCCCTGGCCTGGGCCAGCAGGGTGTCGGCGTCGCTCACCTCGAACTTGCCAGGGGCCTCCACGTTGAGCGTGACCACCTTGCCATCGCGCACCAGCATCGAATAGCGGTTGCTGCGCAGGCCCAGGCCCTTGCCGTTCAGGTCCAGCGTCAGGCCGGTCGCCTTGGCGAAGGTGGCATCGCCGTCGCCCAGCATGCGCACCTTGCCGTCGGTCTTCTGGTCGCGCGCCCAGGCGCCCATCACGAAGGCATCGTTCACGCTCACGCACCAGATCTCGTCCACGCCGGCGGCCTTGAATTCGGCTGCCTTTTCCACGTAGCCAGGCACATGCTTGGCCGAGCAGGTGGGCGTGAAGGCGCCAGGCAGCGCGAACAGGGCAATCGTCTTGCCTGCCGTGGCCTTGTCCACCGGCACGGGATTCGGGCCGATGGAGCAGCCTTCGCCCTCGACTTCCGAGTATTCCATCAGGGTGCTGGCTGGCAGGGTGTCACCGACTTTGATCATTGATCTCTCCTTGGGTTGCTGGGGGTATTGAACACATTCGCCTGCAGGCCTGCAAAAAAACGCGGCCCACAAAACAAAACGACCCACATTGTGGGTCGTTTTGAGGGGCTGTGCTGCCTGGAAGCCGGGAGGGCTTAGAGCAGGCCGGCCTTTTGCACCAAGCGGGTGGCAACCCAGTTCTTGGTCTTGGAGAGCGGACGGCTCTCGGTGATTTCGATCACGTCGCCCAGCTTGTACTCGCCCTTTTCGTCATGGGCGTGGTACTTGCTCGACTTCGCAACGATCTTGCCGTAGAGCTCGTGCTTCACACGGCGCTCGACCAGCACGGTCACGGTCTTTTGACGCTTGTCGCTGACCACCTTGCCAACCAAGGTGCGCTTGAGGGATTTTTTAGGTTCCGTCATATGGGCTCCTTACTTGGCGGCTTGCTTTTCAGCAAGAATGGTCTTGGCACGTGCGATATCGCGGCGGGTGGTGCGCAGCGTGTTGGTGTTACCCAGTTGCTGCGTAGCCTTTTGCATGCGCAGGCCGAAATGGGCTTTTTGCAGTGCCTTGATTTCGGCTTCGATGCCGACAACGTCTTTTTGGCGCAGTTCAGTAGCTTTGGTCATTTTCATGGTCTCCTGAATTACGAGCCAAGGTGACGGCTGACGAACGTGGTGCGCAGCGGCAGCTTGGCAGCAGCCAGGCGGAACGCTTCGCGGGCCAGTTCTTCGGGCACGCCGACGATCTCGAACACGATCTTGCCGGGCTGGATTTCAGCCACGTAGTACTCGGGGTTGCCCTTACCGTTACCCATACGCACTTCTGCGGGCTTGGTAGAGATTGGCTTGTCCGGGAACACGCGGATCCAGATACGGCCGCCACGCTTGACGTGACGGGAAATCGCACGGCGCGCAGCTTCGATCTGACGGGCCGTCAGACGGCCACGATCGGTGCACTTCAGACCGAAATCACCGAACGCAACGGTAGCACCCCGTGTTGCGACGCCAGTGTTACGGCCCTTTTGCTCCTTGCGGTATTTACGGCGAGCAGGTTGCAGCATAGTTATTCTCCTTTACCGTCCGCTGCTGTAGCGGGCGCGGCGACTTTGCGTACGCGCTTAACGGCATTGTTATCAGCGCCACCAGCTTCCGCTGGCTTATCGCTGCCGTCGGCTGGAGCAGTGTTGCCACCGACAGGACGACGTGGGCCACGGCCTGCGCCTGGACGGTCGCCACCTGGGCGGCCATCACGGCGTGGACCGCGTGGGCGGCGCTCTTCGTCTGGACGAGGCGTTTCCACGGCAGGCAGGTCATTGCGGCCCAGCGTGTCACCCTTGTAGACCCAGACCTTGACGCCGATCACACCGTAGGTGGTCTTGGCTTCAGAGGTACCGTAGTCGATGTCCGCACGCAGCGTGTGAAGTGGCACGCGGCCTTCACGGTACCACTCGCAACGAGCGATTTCGATACCGTTCAGACGACCGGACGACATGATCTTGATGCCCTGGGCACCCAGACGCATGGCGTTCTGCATGGCGCGCTTCATGGCGCGGCGGAACATGATCCGCTTTTCGAGCTGTTGCGTGATGCTGTCGGCGATCAGCTTGGCATCGATTTCAGGCTTGCGCACTTCTTCGATGTTCACTGCGACAGGCACGCCCAGGCGAGCAGCGAGTTCCTTCTTCAGGTTCTCGATGTCTTCACCCTTCTTGCCGATCACCACACCAGGACGTGCCGAGTAAATGGTGATGCGGGCGTTCTTGGCAGGACGCTCGATCAGGATGCGCGACACGGCCGCGTTCTTGAGCTTGGCCTTCAGGTACTCGCGCACCTTGATGTCTTCGGCCAGCATGCCCGCGAAATCGCGGTTGCTGGCGTACCAACGGCTGGACCAGTTGCGGCTGACCGCAAGGCGGAAGCCGGTAGGATGGATTTTCTGTCCCATAGTCTTCCCGAGCCTTTAGTTGCCAACCGTCACGTACACATGGCACGTGGGCTTGCTGATGCGATTGCCGCGGCCTTTGGCGCGCGCGGTGAAGCGCTTGAGCGTGGTGCCTTGTTCGACGTAGATGGTCTTGACCTTCAGTTCGTCGATGTCGGCGCCATCGTTGTGTTCGGCGTTGGCGATGGCCGACTCCAGAACCTTCTTGACGATTCCCGCAGCTTTTTTCTGCGTGAAGTTCAGGATGTTCAGAGCCTGGTCCACTTTCTTGCCGCGGATCAGATCGGCGACCAGACGGCCCTTGTCGACCGACAGACGGACGCCCCGGAGGACTGCACGTGTTTCAGACATGGTCGTTCCTTACTTCTTCGCTTTTTTGTCAGCGGGGTGACCCTTGAAGGTGCGCGTCAGGGCGAATTCGCCCAGCTTGTGGCCCACCATCTGGTCGGTGACATAGACAGGTACGTGCTGCTTGCCGTTGTGCACGGCAATGGTCAGACCGATGAACTCGGGCAGAACCATAGAGCGACGCGACCAGGTCTTGACTGGTTTCTTGTCCTTGGTGGCAACGGCCTTTTCGACCTTGGCCAGCAAGTGATGGTCAACAAATGGACCCTTTTTAAGAGAGCGAGTCATCTGTTACCCCTTACTTCTTGCGACGCGACACGATCATGATCTGTGTGCGCTTGTTGTTACGGGTGCGATAACCCTTGGTCAGATTGCCCCAAGGATCGACTGCATGGCGGCCTTCGCCGGTGCGGCCTTCGCCACCACCGTGAGGGTGATCCACTGGGTTCATGGCAACGCCGCGAACCGTAGGACGAATACCCATCCAGCGCTTCACACCGGCCTTGCCCAGTTGGCGCAGGCTGTGCTCTTCGTTGGCCACTTCACCAATGGTGGCGCGGCATTCGATGTGGATCTTGCGAACTTCACCCGAGCGCATGCGCACCTGGGCGTAAACGCCTTCGCGGGCCAGCAGCGTTGCCGAAGCACCTGCCGAGCGGGCGATCTGCGCACCGGCACCGGGCTTGAGCTCGATGCAGTGGATGGTCGAACCCACGGGGATGTTGCGGATCGGCAGCGTGTTGCCAGCGCGGATCGGGGCTTCCGAACCGGACAGCAGGGTTGCGCCCACTTCCAGGTTGCGGGGAGCGATGATGTAGCGGCGCTCGCCATCGGCATAGCACACCAGAGCGATGTGGGCCGTACGGTTGGGGTCGTACTCGATGCGCTCAACCTTGGCCGGAATGCCGTCCTTGTTGCGCTTGAAGTCCACCACGCGGTAGTGGTGCTTGTGGCCACCGCCCTTGTGGCGGGTGGTGATGTGACCGTTGTTGTTACGGCCGGCCTTCTGGAATTGTGGTTCCAGCAGGGGGGCGTACGCTTCACCCTTGTACAGGTGGTCACGCGTGACCTTCACCACGGCACGTTGGCCGGGCGAAGTGGGTTTCATCTTGATGACAGCCATGATTACGCGGCCTCCCCGGAGAGGTTCAGCTCTTGACCTGGCTGCAGCGTGACGTATGCCTTGCGAACATTGTCGCGGCGGCCGACGGTCTTGCCGAAGCGCTTGGTCTTGCCTTTGGTGTTCACCACAGAGACGCCCTTGACCTCGACCTTGAACATCAATTCCACAGCGGCCTTGATTTCTGGCTTGGTAGCGTTCTGCAGCACCTTGAACGTCACAGCATTGGACTTCTCGGCAACCATGGTGGCCTTTTCGGACACGATGGGAGCGACCAGCACTTGCATCAGACGACCTTCGTCAAACTTGAGTGTGCTCATGCGAACATCTCCTTGAGTTTGTCGATTGCACCCTTGGTGACGAGCACTTTCTTGAAACGGACCAGCGACACGGGATCTGCGTAACGGGGCTCGACGACGAGCACGTTCACCAGATTGCGCGAAGCCAGGTACAGGTTTTCGTCCACTTCCTCGGCGATCACCATCACCGATTGCAGGTTCATCGCCTTGAACTTGTCGGCCAGGACCTTGGTCTTGGGCGAATCCAGCTTCAGGGAGTCGACCACAGCCAGACGGCCTTCGCGGGCCAGCTGCGACAAGATGGCAGACATACCGGCGCGGTACATCTTCTTGTTGATCTTCTGCGTGAAGTTTTCGTCAGGCATGTTCGGGAAAATCCGACCGCCCCCGCGCCACAGTGGCGACGAGGTCATACCTGCACGTGCATTACCCGTACCCTTTTGCTTGAAAGGCTTCTTGGTCGAGTGACGGACTTGCTCGCGGTCCTTCTGGGCGCGAGTGCCTTGGCGTGCGTTGGCCTGATAGGCCACCACGATCTGGTGCACCAGATCTTCGTTGTATTCACGACCGAACACGGTTTCAGGAACATCCAGCTTGGATGCGCCCTGGCCTTGGTCATTCAGGAGTTCGAGCTGCATTAGTTCGCTCCTTTGGAGGCTTTGGCCTTGACCGCTGGACGCACCGTCACGAACCCACCCTTGGAGCCCGGAATAGCGCCCTTGATCAAGAGCAGTTGACGCGCTTCGTCGATGCGGATCACATCGAGGTTTTGCGTGGTCTTGGTGACATCGCCGAGGTGGCCCGTCATGCGCTTGCCGGGGAACACGCGACCTGGGTCTTGTGCCATACCGATCGAGCCAGGCACGTTGTGCGAACGGCTGTTACCGTGCGACGCGCGCTGCGAGCTCATGTTGTGGCGCTTGATGGTACCGGCGTAGCCTTTACCGATCGAGGTGCCTTGCACGTCGACTTTCTGACCCACGGAGAACACGGACGTCACAGCCACCGAGGCGCCAGCTTGGTACTGGGCTGCGGTATCGGCGGTCACGCGGAATTCCTGGATGATTTCACCGGCTTCCACACCTGCCTTGGCAAGGTGGCCGGCTTCTGGCTTGGTCACGCGCGATGCTTTGCGCGAACCGAACGTGACCTGCAGGGCCACGTAGCCATCGTTCTCTTGGGTTTTGATCTGGGTAACGCGGTTGTTGGACACATCCACCACCGTGACAGGCACTGCGTCCCCATCATCGGTGAACAGACGCATCATGCCCACTTTGCGACCCAGCAACCCGAGGGAGTTGCTCAGACTCATTGGTTTTCTCCAAAACTCTCACCGCCGCAACTTCAATTGGCTACGGCGTTTCCGCAAGCTCTCGCCTGCGTGCATGAAAGAAGGTTAATAAAACTCCGCACGGCCGGCACCCTTTCAAAGGCGCAAATCGAGCGAAGCCCTAAAGTATAACGCGAACTGCTTTCGCAAGCAAGTTCGCGTTATTTCGGACCTTGCGGGGTGGGCGAACCCACCCCGCAAAAGCCATTACTGCAGCTTGATTTCGACGTCCACGCCCGCGGGCAGGTCGAGCTTCATCAGGGCATCCACGGTCTTGTCCGTAGGATCCACGATGTCCATCAGGCGCTGGTGCGTGCGGATTTCGAGCTGGTCGCGGCTGGTCTTGTTGACGTGCGGCGAGCGCAGGATGTCGAAACGCTTCATGCGCGTCGGCAGGGGCACGGGGCCCTTGACGATGGCGCCGGTGCGCTTGGCGGTGTCAACGATCTCGGCAGCGGACTGGTCGATCAGCTTGTAGTCAAACGCCTTCAGGCGGATGCGGATTTTTTGCTTGGACATGGCAAGTTCCTTGTTCTGCTTATGAATTAAGCAATGATCTTGGCCACGACGCCAGCGCCGACCGTACGGCCGCCTTCGCGGATGGCGAAGCGCAGGCCTTCTT
>NZ_JBWKMT010000010.1:0-147360 GCF_059415185.1 Acidovorax sp. GW821-FHT10E04 | reverse complement strand
CAGAGCACGAGGCATGGGCGCTGCGACGCCCATGCTCACCCCGCAACCGCCCCGCCGCAGGCGCAGCCAGCAGGGGGGTGGACCGCCAAATATCCAGACAGCCGAATAGCCACACGGGCCTTTGCTTCGCTCGGCCCCATCTCGCGGGCGCAAGCGCCACGCGCCACGCGCCACGCGCTGCGCAGGCTGGGCCGAGCGCAGCGACGGCCCGAATGGATGTCCGCCTGCGGGTTCCCTTCTGGATGCGCCTTGGGCGCGCAGCGAGTTCTGCGGTGCACCCCGTGACCGAGCACCCCAGGTTGCCCCGTAGCGCAGCGAAGGGGGCGCAGACGGCAGGGTCGCCTTCTCCTTGGTGACTTTCTCTTGGCGACCCAAGAGAAAGTTACTGCGCCGCCGGGCGCACACCCCGGCCTCCGCCCTTCGTTCAGGCACGCTGCACACTATAAAAACAATAGCTTCTAGCGCTTGATGGATAAGCGCTAAAGGCAAAAAAACACCCAAAATCCCGCCAGGCAAAACAACCCGCAATCGCAGCACCTATTTTTACCAAGCAATTGCTTGCTAAAAATAAACAGTTTTGCTATCGTGCCTGCATGGACTCACCCGTGCCGCGCACCCGCGCCATCACCCCCCTGCAAAAGAAAACCCCGGCCCGCCCCCGTGGCAAGGCCGCAGCGTCCCTCGTCGCCAACCCCATCCCCACAGAAACCACGGCAGCCGAAGACCCCCCACGCCGCCCCCGCGGCCGCCCGCGCAAGACCGCCGAAGAACTCGACGACGGCAACCGCCGCCGCAAGCTCATGGACGGCGCCGCCAAACTGTTCCGCACGCAGGGCTTCGCGGCCACCAGCACGCGCGATATTGCCGCCGCCGCAGGCATGCACAGCGGCTCGCCCTTCTACCACTTCGAAAGCAAAAGCGCGCTGCTTTACGCCGTGATGAGCGAGGGCATGACCATGGCCACGCAGAGCCAGCAGCAGGCGCTGGAGGCCTTGCCTGCTGGCGCAGCGCCACGCGCGCAGCTGCGCACGCTGATCCGCCACCACTTCGAGATCCTGCTCGGCCCGCGCAGCAGCTTCATCCCGGTGATGCTCTACGAATGGCGCTCGCTCACGCCCGCGCAGCGCAAGGGCATTGCGCGCATCAAGGACAGCTACGAGGCCGCGTGGATGCCCGCGCTCGATGCCCTCGCGCAGCAGGGCGCCCTGCAGGCAAATCCTGGCGTGGCGCGGCTGTTCATCTTTGGCGCGCTCAACTGGGCCGTGCAGTGGTTCTCGCCCAAGAAGGGCAAGTCGCTCGATGCGCTGACCGACGAGGCACTGGCCCTTTTCATCCGCGCATAAACAAAAAAATACAAAAAAGGCTGGACCACCATGGCCCCGACGGCTCCGAATGTTTATCAGTCTGTGTTTGCCCCGGGCCTGTTCGCCGGCCAGGTGGTCGTCGTGACGGGCGGCGGCTCGGGCATCGGCCGCTGCACAGCGCACGAGCTGGCGCACCTGGGCGCGCGGGTGGTGCTGGTGGGCCGCAAGCCAGAGAAGCTGCAGGCCGTAGCCGATGAGATCGCCGCGGATGGCGGCGCAGCGTCCTGGCACGCGTGCGACATCCGCTCCGAAGACGCGGTGGTAGTGCTGGTGCAGCAGGTGCTGGCCGCGCACGGGCGCGTCGATGGACTGGTGAACAACGCGGGCGGGCAGTTCATGTCGCCGCTCGAATCCATCAGCGCCAAGGGCTGGGAGGCGGTGCTGCACACCAACCTCACCGGCGGTTTCCTGGTGGCGCGCGAGTGCTACCGGCAGTGGATGGCGCCCAACGGCGGCTCCATCGTCAACATCGTGGCCGACATGTGGGGCTCCATGCCGGGCATGGGGCACAGCGGCGCGGCGCGCGCGGGCATGGTCAGCTTCACCGAAACCGCCGCGCTCGAATGGGCCTGCAGCGGCGTGCGCGTGAATGCCGTCGCGCCGGGCTACATCGCATCGAGCGGCATGGACAACTACCCGCCCGCCGCCGCGCACACGCTGCGCGCCATGCCGCAGACCGTGCCGCTGGGCCGCTTCGGCAACGAGGCCGAGGTGTCGGCGGCCATCGTCTTCCTGCTCAGCCCGGCCGCCAGCTTCATCAGCGGCAGCACGCTGCGTGTGGACGGCGCACGGCCGCAGGTGCGCCTGGGCTGGCCGCTGCGCGTGCCCGATGCCGCCACGCAGCAGCGCGCCGCCGTGAAGCCCTACGGGGGCTTTCACCGCGCACAGGTGCCGCGCGTGTTTGCAGCGTCTGCCGAGCAGGCTTCCAGTGCGTCCAAGGACTCTGAATGACCACCGCCTTTGCTTCGCGCTTTCACTCCGGCGCACCCGATGCGCAACAGCGCCGCGCTGCCCTGGCCGCGCGCCTCGATGCCCTGCGCGCATTGGAAGAACGTGCCGCCGCCGCCTCGGCCCGGTCGCAGCCCCAGTTCGACAAACGCGGCCAGCTGCTGCCGCGCCAGCGCGTGGCGCTGCTGCTGGATGCGGGCGCGCCCTGGCTGCCGCTGTGCACCCTGGCGGGCTACCTGCAGGATGTGAAGGACCCGGCAAAGTCCGTGCCCGGCGGCGGGATGATCGCCGGCATCGGGTTGGTCAGCGGCGTGCGCTGCATGGTGGTGGCCAGCGACTCCGGCATCGAGGCGGGGGCCATCCAGCCCATGGGCCTGGAAAAGATCCTGCGCGTGCAGGAGATCGCGCTGCGCGAGCGCCTGCCCTTCGTGCACCTGGTCGAGAGTGCGGGCGCCAACCTCATGCGCTACCGGGTCGAAGGCTTCGTGCACGGCGGCACATTGTTCCGCAACCTCGCGCGGCTGTCGGCGGCGGGCATTCCGGTGATCACGGTGCAGCACGGCTCGGGCACGGCGGGCGGGGCCTACATGCCGGGGCTGTCGGACGTGGTCATCATGGTGCAGGGCCGCTCGCGCGCCTTCCTGGCCGGGCCGCCGCTGCTCATGGCTGCGACGGGCGAGATCGCGACGGAAGAAGAACTGGGTGGCGCCGAGATGCACACCGCCGTCTCGGGCCTGGGCGAATACCTGGCGCTGGACGACCGCGAGGCCATCGGCATGGCGCGCGACGTGATCGCGCAGACCGGCTGGGCCGCGCTGCCGCGCGCCGCAGCACCTGCGCCCACACTGCCGGCCGACGACCTACTGGCGCTGATGCCCGCCGACCTGCGCCAGCCCGTGGACATGCGCGAGGTGATCGCGCGGCTGGTGGATGGGTCCGAGCTGCTCGAGTTCAAGGCGCGCTACGGCATGGCCACCCTGTGCGCCCAGGGCCGCATTGGCGGCCACGCGGTGGGCTTCATCAGCAACAACGGCCCCATCGACGTGGCGGGCGCGAACAAGGCCACGCACTTCATCCAGTGGATGTGCCAGCTGGGCCACCCCATCATCTACCTGCAGAACACTACCGGCTACATGGTGGGCAAGGACAGCGAGCAGGGCGGCATGATCAAGCACGGCAGCAAGATGATCCAGGCCGTGACCAACGCCACCGTGCCGCAGATCACCATCCAGTGCGGCGCCAGCTTTGGCGCGGGCAACTACGGCATGTGCGGGCGGGGCTATGCGCCGCGCTTCCTGTTCAGCTGGCCGGGGGCCAAGACAGCGGTCATGGGCGGCGAGCAGGCTGCGCGCACCATGCAGATCGTGACCGAGGCGGCGCTCGCGCGCAAAGGCATCACGCCCGACCCCGCCGAATCGCAGGCCCAGTTCGACAAGATCGTCGCCATGTTCGAGGCCCAGGCCGATGCGTTCTACACCAGTGGCCTGTTGCTGGACGACGGCGTGATCGACCCGCGCGACACGCGCGCCGTGTTGGCGTTTTGCCTGGACACCTGCGCCGAGGCACAGGCCCGCACGCTGCGGCCCCTGAGCTTTGGCGTGGCGCGGATGTAAGAGCCACGCCAAAGCACGCAATCACCCCGATGGCCGAGCCTCTCAAATACCTGCTGAACGACACCGTGCCGCCGCGCATTGCCGCGATGGTGCAGCGCGCGTGGCGCAAGTTCGACACCACCGCGTTTCTGCAGCAAGTAGAGCCCGGCTATGAATCGCTGGAGCTGATGGCACGCGGCCAGCGCATCGCGCAGTCCCTGCAGGCGCACCTGCCGCAAGACGTGCCACGCGCGCTGGGTGTGCTGGTCGATTCGATGGACCCCCCCATGGGCCTGGATGCGGCCGGTGAGCCCGACGCGGGTGACCGGCCCTACAGCGCCTTCCTGTACTTGCCGCACAGCATCTACATCGGCACACACGGCCTGCCGCATTTCGAGGCGGCCATGGCCGCGCAGCACGCGCTCACCCAGCGCTTTACCGCCGAGTTCTGCATCCGCCCCTACCTGCTGCACTACCAGGGCGCTACGCTCGCACGGCTGCGGGACTGGGCGCAGGACGGCAATGCCCACCTGCGCCGCCTGGTCAGCGAAGGCATGCGGCCCCGCCTGCCCTGGGCACCGCGCCTGCCCGCATTCCAGGCCAACCCGCAACTGGCCCTGCCGTTGCTCGATGCGCTCAAGGACGACCCATCGTCTTACGTGCGTCGCTCCGTGGCCAACCACCTGGGCGACATCGCCAAGGACCACCCCGACCTGGCCGTGGGCACCGCCCGCACCTGGCTGCAGGGCGCATCCGCCCCGCGTGAAGCCCTGGTGCGCCACGGCCTGCGTTTTCTCATCAAGCGTGGCGACGCTGGTGCGCTCGATGCCCTGGGCGTGGGGCATGCCGTGGCGCTGGACGTGCGGGCCGCGCGCGTGCTGCCTGCCAGCGCACGCATCGGAGACAAGGTGCGCATCGAGGCCGAGCTGCACAACCCCACGCCACGGCCCCAGCGCGTGCTGGCCGACCTGAAGGTGCACTACGTCAAGGCCCACGGCGGTGCCGCGCCCAAGGTGTTCAAGCTGCAAACGCTGGACATAGCGCCCGGCGCCACGGTGGCCGTGGGCAAGACGCTGTCGCTGCAGCAGATGACCACGCGCACCCACTACCCCGGCGCGCACCAGGTGGAACTGGTACTCAACGGGCGGCCGCAGCCGCTGGGGCAGTTCCAGTTGTCGTGATCGAGATCCACACAAACAAAACACCGGAGACAAACACCATGCAGTTCACGCACGAGCACCGCGAGATCCAGAAGACCCTCAAGCGCTTCATCGACGAAGAGATCAACCCCCACGTGGACGAGTGGGAGGCGGCCGAGATCTTCCCCGCGCACGAGGTCTTCAAGAAGATGGGCAACCTGGGCCTGCTGGGCCTGTGCAAGCCCGAGGAATACGGCGGGCAGGGCCTGGACTATTCATACAGCCTGGCCATGGCCGAGACGCTGGGCCACATCCATTGCGGCGGCGTGCCCATGGCCATTGGCGTGCAGACCGACATGTGCACGCCCGCGCTGGCGCGCTACGGCAGCGAAGAACTCAAGCGCAACTTTCTGGCCCCTGCGATTGCGGGCGACATGGTGGGCTGCATCGGCGTGAGCGAGCCTGCGGCGGGCAGCGATGTGTCGGGCATCAAGAGCGTGGCCCGCAAGGATGGTGATGACTACGTGATCACCGGCCAGAAGATGTGGATCACCAACAGCCTGCAGGCCGACTGGATGTGCATGCTGGTCAACACGGGCGAAGGCCCCGTGCACAAGAACAAGAGCCTGGTGATGGTGCCCCTGCGCGATGGCCCCGGCGGCAAGCTGACCCCGGGCGTCGAGGTGGCGCAGAAGATCCGCAAGATCGGCATGCACAGCAGCGACACCGGCCTGATCTACTTTGACGAGGTGCGTGTGCCGCAGCGCTATCGCATCGGTGCGGAGGGGCAGGGCTTCATCTACCAGATGCAGCAGTTCCAGGAGGAGCGCCTGTGGTGTGCCGCCAGCACGCTCGAATCGCTGAACCACTGCATCCAGTGGACCATCGACTATGCGCAGGAGCGCAAGCTCTTTGGCAGCACGCTGGCCGACCAGCAGTGGGTGCAGTTCAAGCTGGCCGAACTCAAGACCGAGGTCGAGGCCCTGCGCGCGCTCACCTACCGCGCGTGCGACCTGTATGTGAACGGGCAGGACGTGCTGGAGCTGGCCAGCATGGCCAAGCTCAAGGCCGGCCGCCTGAACCGCGAGGTGCCCGACACCTGCCTGCAGTTCTGGGGCGGCATGGGCTACACGCTGGAGAACAAGGTCTCGCGCATGTACCGCGACGGGCGGCTGGCGTCCATCGGCGGGGGGGCCGACGAGGTAATGCTCGGCATCCTGTCCAAGCTCATGGGCATCGCTAAGCGGCCCGTGCACTGACATGACTGATGCGCTGTTGATCGACCGCGCGCCGCTGGCCAGCGGCAGCGTGGAAACCTGGACGCTCAACGACCCGGCCAGCCGCAATGCGCTGTCAGAAGCCATGGTGGACGCCCTGCTGGCCGCGTGCGAGCGCGCTGCGACCGATGCCGACCTGCGTGGCGTGGTGCTGCGGGGTGCCGGTGGGCACTTCTGCGCGGGGGGCAGCCTGGGCGGTTTCGCCAAGACCATCGGCCAGCCCCTGGCTGCGGGCGAGGCTGACCCGCTGGTGCCGCTGAACCGCCGCTTTGGCGCGCTGCTGCTGGCCCTGTGTGCACTGCCGCAGTGGCTCATCGTGGCGGTTGAAGGTGCTGCGATGGGTGGTGGCTTTGGCCTGGTGTGCTGTGCCGACCATGTGCTGGCCCACACCAGCGCACAGTTCGCCACGCCCGAGGTCACGCTGGGAATCGTGCCTGCGCAGATCGCGCCCTTTGTGGTGCGGCGCCTTGGCCCTGCGGCTGCGCGGCGGTGTTTGCTGACGGGCGAGCGGTGGGATGCTGCTACCTCCCAGCGCTTGGGCTTGGTCGATGACGTGGTGGAGGGCGATATGGAGGCCGCTGTGCAAGCAGCCATCGCGCGCCACGCCGCTGCGGCGCCGCAGGCTGTGGCGGCCACCAAACGTTTGTTATTGGCCCAACCCGAAACGCCGTTGCCTGCGCTGCTGGATGACGCGGCGATGGCCTTTGCGCAAGCGCTGCGTGGGCCCGAGGCGCCACAAGGGCTGGCGGCGTTTGCTGCGCGCAAGGCGCCTCCGTGGAGTGCGAACTCATGAAGAAAATCCTCATAGCCAATCGCGGCGAGATCGCCCGCCGCATCATCCACACCGCCCACCGCATGGGCATCGAAACGGTCGCGGTCTACTCCGACCCCGATGCCAACGCCCTGCAGGTGCGCGAAGCCACCCAGGCCGTGGCGTTGGGTGGTGCGGCCAGCGCCGACACCTACCTGCGCACCGACAAGCTGCTGGCCGCAGCGCGTGCCACCGGCGCTGATGCCGTGCACCCCGGCTATGGCTTCCTGAGCGAGAACGCTGACTTCGCCCAGGCCGTGGTGGATGCGGGCCTGACGTGGATCGGCCCGCCGCCCGACGCCATCCGCGCGCTGGGCAGCAAGGCCGAGGCGAAGGCATTGGCGGCCGCGCATGG
Organism: Acidovorax sp. GW821-FHT10E04; assembly: GCF_059415185.1. Taxonomy (NCBI): domain Bacteria; kingdom Pseudomonadati; phylum Pseudomonadota; class Betaproteobacteria; order Burkholderiales; family Comamonadaceae; genus Acidovorax; species Acidovorax sp. GW821-FHT10E04. The sequence goes on along the minus strand of NZ_JBWKMT010000010.1, from coordinate 139,874 downwards.
CGTGCCTTGTCTGCCGGGCTATTCGGGCGACGATCAAAGTGACGAACGCTTTGCCGTCGAGGCCACAAGCATTGGCACGCCCCTCATGGTCAAGGCCGTGGCAGGCGGGGGAGGGCGGGGCATGCGCCTCGTAACCGACCTGGCGCAGTTACCTGCTGCCCTGGCCAGTGCACGGTCGGAGGCGCTGGCGGGTTTTGGCTGTGGCGACCTGCTGATCGAGCGCGCGCTGCTGCAGCCTCGCCATGTGGAGGTGCAGATCTTTGCCGACGCTCACGGCGGATGCATCCACCTGGGCGAGCGCGATTGCTCGGTGCAGCGCCGCCACCAGAAGATCATCGAAGAGTCCCCCAGCCCGGCCGTGGATGCCGCGCTGCGCGAGCGCATGGGCGCCTGCGCCGTGGCGCTGGCCCAGGCCGCTGGCTATGTGGGGGCGGGCACGGTGGAGTTTTTGCTGGATGGCAGTGGCTTGAGCGACGCCGGGCCGCCCCAAGTCGCGAAGACCCCCTCGGGGGGCAGCGAACCACGCGACGCGGGGAGCGTGGGGGCCAGTTTCTACTTGATGGAGATGAACACCCGCCTGCAGGTGGAGCACCCGGTGACCGAAGCGCTCACGGGGCTGGACCTGGTGGAATGGCAAATCCGCGTGGCGCGGGGCGAGCCGCTGCCGCTTACGCAAGATCAGGTGCATCTGCAAGGCCACGCCATCGAGGTGCGCCTGTGCGCCGAAGACGCGCACTTTCGCCCGCACACCGGCCGCGTGCTGCAGTTCAGTGCGCCACAAGCCACTGCGTTTGAACGGGCCGCGCCCGGCGCGCTGCGTTTTGACCATGCGCTGGAAGAGGGCGCCGAGGTCTCGCCCCACTACGACGCCATGCTGGGCAAGCTCATCGTGCATGCGCCGACGCGGGCCGAGGCCATCGACGCCCTCGTCCGTGCGCTGAACGGCACCCGCGTGCTTGGCCTGCCCACCAACCGCGCGTTTCTGGCGGCCTGCCTGCAGCACCCGGTGTTTGCCAGCGGGCAGGCGCTGGTGCCGTTCCTGGCAGAACATGCTGCTGGCTTGCAAGGATTGCTATTGAAAGAGGAGCTATCAGCGCTTGTCCCTCCTGCGCTGGAGGCCATTTTTGCTTCAAGACCCGCATCGAACCTGCCGTGCCCCATGGCGCGGCCCCTGCGCCTGCGCCACCAGGGCGAGGTGCACGCCGTCGCCGTGCGCGAGCTCGGCGGCGGGCGGCTGCAGGTAGAGCAGGCCGGGGCAGAGCCCACCACCATCACGCTGCAGTTGCCTCAGCGCGGTGTGCACTACGTCGCCGTGGAGCCGCTGCGCTGGCATTGGCAGATCGGCGGCGTGGACGGCTGGGTGGAAGACGCATCGTGGGAACCTGCCGCACGCTCGGGCGCCGCTGGTAGCGCCACCGAGCTGCGCGCGCCCTTCAACGGCAAGGTGGTCGCGCTGCCCGTGGCCGCAGGCCAGGCGCTGGCGGCGGGCGATACGGTGGTGGTCATCGAATCCATGAAGTTGGAGCACAGCCTGGCCAGCCCTGCAGCGGCCACCGTGGCCGAGCTATTGGTGGCCCCCGGCCAGCAGGTGTCGCCCGGCCAGATGCTGGCCCGCTTTGCACCCGCCACGCAAGGAGCGCCCGCATGACCGCCACATCCGATGCCGCCCCTGTGAGCGACGAAGACCGCACCGCCCTCACCGACACCGTTACCCGCTTTGCCCGTACCGAGATCGCCCCGCATGTGGACGCGTGGGATGCCGCAGGTGAATTCCCTCGCAGCCTGTACCGCCGCGCGGCCGACCTGGGCCTGCTGGGGCTGGGCTACCCCGAGCAGTACGGCGGCACGCCTGCCAGCTACGCCTTGCGCTTGCCGCTGTGGCGCGCGCTCAGTCGCCACGGTGCCAGCGGCGGTGTGCTGGCCAGCTTGCTCTCGCACAACATCGGCCTGCCGCCCGTGCTGGCGCATGGCAGCGAGGCTGTGCGTGCCGAGGTCATCCCGCCCGTGCTGGCCGGCGAGCAGATTGCTGCGTTGGCGATCACCGAGCCCGGTGGCGGGTCCGACGTGGCGCGGCTTTTGACCACCGCGCGGCGCGAGGGTGATGACTACGTCGTCAATGGCGAAAAGGTGTTCATCACCTCGGGCATGCGTGCGGACTGGATCACGGTGGCTGTGCGCACTGGCGACGCTGGCAGCAAGGGCAGTGGCGGCATCTCCATGCTGCTCATCCCCGGCCACAGCGCGGGCCTCTCGCGCACGCGCCTCGACAAGATGGGCTGGCTCTGCTCCGACACCGCCCACCTGCGCTTTGACAACGTGCGCGTGCCGGCCCGCTACCTGCTGGGCGAAGAGGGCGCGGGCTTTCGCATCATCATGGCCAACTTCAACGGTGAGCGTTTTGGCCTGGCTGCATCGGCCCTTGGCTTTGCCGAGGCCTGCTACGACGAAGCCCTGGCCTGGGCCCGCCAGCGCAAGACCTTTGGCGCCGCGCTGGTGGAGTACCAGGTCATCCGCCACAAGCTGGTGGACATGCAGATGCGCATCCAGTCCACCGCCGCGTGGTGCGAGTCCGTGGCCGCGCAGGCCGACGTGGGCCGCACCGGCCCCGAGTGGGTGGCGCAGGTGTGCCTGCTCAAGAACCACGCCACCCAAACCATGCAGTTCTGCGCCGACCAGGCCGTGCAGATCCTGGGCGGCATGGGCTTCATGCGTGGCACCGTCAGCGAGCGCATCTACCGCGAGGTCAAGGTCATGATGATCGGCGGCGGTGCGGAAGAAATCATGAAAGACCTGGCTGCACGCCAGCTCGGCATTTGAATGAAGGAGACAGGCCCCATGCACAGCACCGACCACGGCAGCAAAGCCATCATCACCTGCGCCATCACCGGCGTGCTGACGGACCCCGGCCAGCACCATGTGCCCGTCACGCCCGAGCAATTGGCGAAAGAAGCCCGCCGCGCCTACGACGCAGGCGCCGCCGTGGTTCACGTGCACTTTCGCAACCAGGAGCCCGGCAAAGGCCACCTGCCCAGCTGGGACCCGCAGGTGGCACGCGACTGCGTGCAAGCCATGCGCGAGGCCTGCCCGGGCTTGATCATCAACCAGACCACCGGCGTGGTCGGCCCCCATTACCAGGGCCCGCTCGACTGCTTGCGTGCCACCCGCCCCGAGATGGCGGCGTGCAACGCCGGCTCGCTCAACTACCTGAAGGTGCGCAGCAACGGCACCTGGGCCTGGCCGCCCATGCTGTTCGACAACCAGCCCGCCAAGGTCAAGGACTTCATCGACGTGATGCTGGAGACCGGCACGCTGCCCGAGTTCGAATGCTTTGACGTGGGCATCGTGCGCTGCGTGGAGATGTATGTGCAGACCGGTATGTACACGCAGGGCCTGCCTGAATACAACTTCGTGATGGGCGTTGAATCCGGCATGCCTGCGGACGCGGACCTGCTGCCCATCTTGCTCAAGCTGAAAATCAAGGACGCCCCCTGGCAAGCCACCGTCATCGGCCGCAGCGAGATCTGGCCCGTGCACCAGCGCGTGGCCGAGCTGGGCGGGCATTTGCGCAGTGGGCTGGAGGACACGTTCTATCTGCCGGATGGGAGCAAGGCGGAGTCGAACGGGCCGTTGATCGAGAAGCTGGCGGAATACGCGCGCAATGCGGGGCGGGAGGTGGCGTCGCCGCAGGAGGCGCGGGGGATGTTGGGGATCAAAGCTCGCGGGGAGCTGCGGCAGCTTTGAAAAAATCAGTGCTCATTAATTCTTGGACGCTGATGGTTTCGTGGATACCATTGGTGACGTTTGAAAAGGAGCGTAAGTTAGATGGTCACCAGAAAATCCTCACCTAGCGAACAATCTACTGTCGAAGTTCGCATTATCGATTTCAAGCTCACAGGCAGTGATGATGCATTGCGCGAGAGTCTGCAGACTATCTCGAATGCGTTCGGAGGACAAAATGTCCAAGTCAAAAGATCCTCCACCACGGCTCGCCCAACCCAAATTCAGGCATCTGGCGTAAATAGTGCAGGCGAGGCGGAACCGGACGAAGAACTGGATGCTGATGACGTTGTTCAGGACGTGCAGCCCCGGCCCGTGTCAAGCGGCCCTCGAAGAGTTGTGAAGCCGACGGTAGTGAAAGTTCTGGACGGCATCAACTTCACCGATACCCAACCTACGCTGAAAGATTTTTATGAGTCCAAAAATCCAACAAGCGAGTTATCGAAGTATTTGGTTGTCGCATATTGGTATAAGAATACTCGCGGAATACCAGACCTCACACCTGACCACTTCCACACCGCATTCCGAGCACTTAAGGTAGCAACGCCAAAAAATGCTCTGCAGCCGATTCGAGATTTGCGTAATGCACGAAATGGAAAGTTCACAGGGGGCGAAACCAAAGGTACCTGCACAATCCACCATATCGGCGAAACGGTCGTTGAAGAGATGGGCAAAGGCGGCTGATGACCATCGGAGAGTGGGTCAAGCAGATACCCACGTTTAAGTCGATGAACGTGGTCAACCAGATGATGGTCATTGGATATTACCTGCATTCGATCAAGAACCTTGAGCGGTTTAGCGTGGGGAATGTAACCCTCGCTTTTGATGAGTTGCACCTTCCTAGGCCCTCCAATCCGACTTCCCAACTAAAAAGCCTAGTCAAGGGTTCCAACAAGCGGATGCTGCACGATGCAAAGGGTTTTCGCTTAAGCAGCGTTGGGCGTGACCAAGTTGCAAAGATGCTGCCTGCAGAGACGGAGCCCAAGCAAATAGTTACGGAGCTAAAGAAGTTAGAGGCGCAGGTTTCTGACCCGCACCAGAAGACTTTCTTGGCTGAAACAATCTCTTGCTTTTCACACGGTGCATACCGTGCATCGATTGTGATGGCTTGGAATCTCGCTTATCACCATGCGTGTGCATACATAGCAGCCGGGCATTTGTCTGCTTTCAATGCGCAACTCGCGAAGGCATATCCGAAGAAAAAGCCTATTGGCAAGCATTCCGATTTTGAGGATTTGAAAGAGTCAGAGGTGATCGAGGTTGCCAAGGGTGCACAGGTGTTTAGTGTGTCCACTTCCAAGGTGCTGTCGGAAAAGCTCGGTAAGCGCAATAGCGCGGCGCACCCGTCAAGCGTGATTGTTATGCCTGTAACCGCGGACGAGGTCATATCTGACCTCGTTCAAAATATCCTACTGCGCCCCACGCTGTAGATGGCTTTAGAAAATAAGGCTAGATGATTGCGAGCGCCTATGCATCACTATTTGCGATCATTGAAGAAAATTCTCATAGTGAATCGATGGCCGGACGGATAGCTTTTATTGTTGGTAAGTTGGTTTGAATCCCTCAATCGCCTCCCGATTTTTTCCATCCAAGGAGAATCCCTCCCCATACTTCGCCATAAGTTCATCCGTGCGCTTCAGGAACGTCTCCACCCCAGTTCCATAGATGAACTGCATCGCCCCCCCCGTCCACGCCGGAAAACCGATCCCAAAGATCGACCCAATATTCGCGTCATGCACGCTGGTCAACACGCCCTCGGCCAGGCAGCGCGCGGTTTCGATGGCCTGGCGGTAGAGCAGGCGGTCCTGAATCTCCTGCACGCTCCATTCCACACCGGGCTTTTCGAACAGCGGTTTCAGCTCCGGCCACAGGTGCTTCCTGGCGCCTGCGGGGTAGTCGTAAAAACCACCGCCACCCGCGCGGCCAGGGCGCTTCAGTTCCTTGACCATGCGCTCCACCAGCAGCTCGCCGGGCGTGGCGGTGTAGGTCTTGCCTTCGGCCGCGTAGTCGGCACGCGTCTGGTCCAGCACGTGCACGCTCAGGGTCAGCGCGGTCTCGTCCAGCACGGCCAGCGGCCCCACGGGCAGGCCGGCCTGCAGGGCGGCGTTTTCAATCGCGGCGGCGGGGATGCCTTCGCCCAGCATGGCGGCGCCTTCCATCACGTAGGTGCCGAAGGTGCGGCTGGTGTAGAAGCCGCGCGCGTCGTTGACCACGATGGGCACCTTGCCCAGGGCCTGCACGTAGTCGAACGCGCGGGCCACGGTCTCGTCGTCCGTCTGTTTGCCGCGGATGATTTCCACCAGCTTCATCTTGTCCACGGGGCTGAAGAAGTGGATGCCGACAAATTTCTCGGGGTTACTGCTGGCCGTGGCCAGGCCGCTGATGGGCAGGGTGGAGGTATTGCTGGCAAAGAATCCGCCGGGTGCCAGCTGCGGCTCGGCCTCGCGCGTGACCCGGGCCTTGAGGTCGCGGCTTTCGAACACGGCTTCGATGATGAGGTCGCAACCCGCCAGGTCGGCCGCGCTGGCGGTGGGCGTGATGCGCGAGAGCAGCGCCTGCTGCGCCTCGGCCGTCATGCGGCCCTTGTCCACGCGGGCTTGTGCGAGCTTGGCGCTGTAGGCCTTGCCGGCCTCGGCCCTCTCTGCACTCACGTCCTTGAGCACGGTGGCAATGCCCCGGCTGGCCTGGGCCCAGGCGATGCCCGCGCCCATCATGCCGGCGCCCAGGATGCCGACCTTTTGTGGCTTGTAGCGTGGGGCCGAGCCCGGGCGCGACTTGCCGCTCTTGATCGCGTTCATGTCGAAGAAGAACGTGTTGATCATGTTGCGCGCCACGGGGCCGGTCATCAGGCGGGCGAGGTAGCGGCTTTCGATGCGCAGGGCGGTGTCGTAGTCCACCATGGCGCCTTCCACCATGGCGGCCAAGGCAGCCTCGGGCGCGGGGTAGCGGCCGCGTGTGGTCTTCTTGAGCATGGCGGGCGCGACGGTGAGGGCGCCTGCGATCTTGGGGTTGGCGGGCGTGCCGCCGGGCATTTTGTAGTTCTTGTCGTCCCACGGCTGCACGGCGTGCGGGTGGGTGGCAATGTGGGCCAGGGCGGCGGGCAGCAGCTGATCGCGGGTAGCCACCAGTTCATGTACCAGTTGCAGCTCCAGCGCCTCGGCGGGGTTGAAGAGCTTGCCCTCCAGGATGAAGGGCTGCGCGCCCATCAGGCCCAGCAGGCGCGTCATCTTGGTCACGCCGGTGGCGCCGGGCATGAGGCCCAGCGTGACCTCGGGCAGGCCGAACTGGATCTTGGGGTCGGCCACGGCGATGCGGTAGTGGGCGATCAGGGCCACCTCCCACCCGCCGCCCAGCGCGGCGCCGTTGAGGCAGGCCACCACCGGCAGCCCCAAGGTTTCGAGCGTGCGGAAGTGCTTCTTCATGCGCTCGATTTCGCCAAACGCGTTGGGCGCATCGGCGGGCGTCAGGCGCATGGTGGCCTTGAGGTCGGCACCCGCAAAGAAGCTGGTCTTGGCGGATGCCAGCACGATGCCCTTGAGCGCGGCGCCCAGGCGTTCGCGGTCGCCCAGCACCTGGGCCGTGACCTCGCCCAGCTCTTGCTGCCACTGGCGGCACATGGTGTTAACGGGGGAGTTGGTTTCGTCAAACGTGATGACGGCGACCTGGCCTTCGGTGTCCTGGGCGGGGATGAGTTCGTAGCGGATGGTTTGCATGCTGATGTCTCCGAATCGGTAATGCGCCATGGCGCAGCTATGGGGCGCGGCCTTGGATGAAGCGTGGCCGAGGCCAGCGGACGCCGTGGAACTGGCTTTCCCAGGCCAGTGGCGTCGTCCCCCTTCCCATCGCGCAGCGATGAGAGAAGGGGGAAGCGGCGCAGCTGCTCAGGGGGTTGTTCCTCATACGCGTTCAACGATGGTGGCAATGCCCATGCCTCCGCCCACGCACAGCGTGGCCAGGCCATAGCGCTGGCCCCGGCGGTGCAACTCGTCAATCAGGGTGCCGAGGATCATGGCGCCCGTGGCGCCCAGCGGGTGGCCCATGGCGATGGCGCCGCCGTTCACGTTGACCTTGTCGTGCGGCACGCCCAGCTCGCGCATGAAGCGCATGGGCACGGCGGCGAAGGCCTCGTTCACTTCGAACAGGTCGATCTGGTCGATGGTCATGCCCGCGCGGGCCAGCGCCTTCTTGGCGGCGGGCACGGGGCCGGTGAGCATGATGGTGGGGTCGGCGCCGCTGAGCGCCGTGGCCACGATGCGTGCGCGCGGCGTCAGGCCATGGGCCTTGGCGGCAGCCTCGTTGCCGATGAGCACGGCGGCGGCGCCATCCACGATGCCCGACGAGTTGCCCGCGTGGTGCACGTGGTGGATGCGCTCCACCTGCGGGTAGCGTTGCAGCGCCACGGCGTCAAAGCCCATGCCGCCCAGTTGCTCGAACGATGCCTTGAGCGCACCCAAGCCTTCGAGTGTCGTCTTGGGCTTGATGAATTCGTCTTCCGCCAGGATGGTCTGGCCGATGAAGTCGCGCACGGGCACGACCGAATTCTTGAAGTAGCCCGCTGCGCGCGCGGCGGTGGCGCGGCGCTGCGATTCGAGGGCGAAGGCATCCACGTCGGCGCGGGTGTAGCCATCCAGCGTGGCGATCAGGTCGGCGCCGATGCCCTGGGGCACGAACAGGGTTTCCGAATTGGTGGCGGGGTCTTGCGCCCAGGCGCCGCCGTCGGAGCCGATGGGCACGCGGCTCATGCTCTCCACGCCGCCCGCCACCACCAGGTCTTCCCAGCCGCTGCGCACCTTTTGCGCGGCCAGGTTCACCGCTTCGAGGCCCGATGCGCAGAAACGGTTGACCTGCACACCCGCGCATCGGAAGTCCCACCCGGCCTTGAGCGCGGCCACTTTGGGCAGCACCGAACCCTGCTCGCCCACGGGCGAGACGATGCCCATGACCACGTCGTCCACCGCGGCGGTGTCAAAGCGGTGGCGCGCCTGCAGCTCGATCAATAAGCCGGTGAGCAGGTCGATGGGCTTGACCTCGTGCAGGGTGCCGTCCTTCTTGCCCTTGCCGCGCGGGGTGCGCAGCGCATCGAATACATAGGCTTCGGTCATGAATGGTCTCCGGTGGTCTTTAAACTGGAAGCTCGCTGGGTGATCGGGCAGGCGCTTGGGAGGCGCGCCCCATGCGGGTCGGCAGCGAGCGGTGCCTCGGCGGCGCACACCACAACAGCGCGCTTTCTGACGCGCGTGCGGTGGTTTTTGCACTATCTTTCTGCGGTTGCTCTCTCATTTTTGGCTATGAAACGAAATACATCCTCTGCATTGCAGCGCATGGTCCGTGGCGCTGTGGAATACGACGACACGCGCGATGGGTTTGCGCTGGAACACCATGTGGTACTGGCCGCATCCAGCGCGCTGGCGGTGGCGGCCTTCATGGCACCCAGCCGCAGTTCGGCGGCGATTCGGGGCATCGGCGCGGGTTTGCTGCTGATGCGTGCCCTGAGCGGCAGCCAGGGTGTCCGCTCCTGGTTGAATGTCACCGACCGCCGCCCCGGCGCGCCGCTCAGCCCCGAGGAAGCCCGCGCCGCCTGGTACCTGTGACGGTGTTGGGCGCCCGTCGCGGCGCAGTCCGTGGCGCTGGTCATGGTGCTATTTGCCCAGGCCCATGGCGCGCGCAATCACCTCTTTCATGATCTCGTTCGTGCCGCCGTAGATGCGCTGTACGCGCGCATCCGCGTAGGCGCGGGTGATGGGGTATTCCCACATGTAGCCGTAGCCGCCGAAGAGCTGCACGCATTCGTCCATCACCTTGCACTGCAGGTCGGTGGTCCAGTACTTGGCCATGCTGGCGGTATCGGTGTCGAGCTGGCCCTCCACGATCAGCTCGCAGCACTTGTCCACGAACACGCGGGCCACCTGCACCTGGGTCTGCAGCTCGGCCAGGGTGTGGCGGGTGTTCTGGAAGGCGGCCACGCTCTGGCCGAAGACCTTGCGCTGCTTGACATAGTCCACCGTCCAGTCGATGGCGGCCTGCGCGGACGCCACGGCGGTGATGGCGATCTGCAGGCGCTCCCACGGCAGCTGCTCCATCAGGCAGATGAAGCCGCGCCCTTCCATGGCGGGGCCGCCCAGCAGGTTGGCGGCGGGCACCTTCACGTCGGTGAAGAACAGCTCGGAGGTGTCCTGCGCCTTCATGCCCATCTTCTTGAGGCGCTGGCCTTTTTCAAAACCGGGCATGCCGCGCTCCACCAGGAAGAGGCTGGTGCCCTTGGCCCCGGCCGCCGGGTCGGTCTTGGCGACCACGATCACCACATCGGCATGCCAGCCGTTGGTGATGAAGGTCTTGCTGCCGTTGAGCACGTAGTGCGATCCATCTGCGCTTTTCATGGCGGTGGTCTTGATGCCCTGCAGGTCGCTGCCCGCGGCGGGCTCGCTCATGGCGATGGCGCCTACCATGGCGCCGCTGGCCATCTGCGGCAGGTAGCGGCGCTTTTGCTCCTCGGTGCCGTAGTGCAGGATGTACGGCGCCACGATCTCGCTGTGCAGACCAAAGCCGATGCCCGTGGTGCCGGCGCGCGCCAGCTCTTCCATCTGCGCCACGGAGTAGAGCTTGTCGGCCCCGGCGCCGCCGTATTCCTCGGGCAGGCTCATGCACAGAAAGCCGTTGGCGCCCGCCTGGCTCCACACCTCGCGCGCCACGTAGCCCTGGTCTTCCCAGTCGGCGTGGTGGGGCGTTACCTCCTTGTCGATGAAGCGGCGAAAGCTGTCGGCAAAGGCCTGGTGGTCGGGCTGGAAGAGGGTGCGTTCGATCATGGCGGTGGATTCGGTCTATTTATGCAAAGTTACTGCTTGGTTAAATTCTGCCACCGACTGGGCCCGAGCGCATCCCCTGAAACACAAAAGCCGCCCGAAGGCGGCTTGGGAGCGGGTGGTCAGACCCTCATGGCTTGACGTAGTCGGACACCACCTTCCACTTGCCATCGGTGATCTGCGACAGGCGAGAAAGATCGCTGCCCAGGCGCTTTTGCGGGCCGTAGGTGGCCTCGGCGCTGCCGAACATGTCGGGCGGGATCACCATGGTGTCCATGGCCTTGATGAAGCTGTCGGTGGTAAGGCTGGTGCCCGCCTTCTGGGCTGCCTTGATGAAGGCATCCACCGCCCCGTAGCCGTAGACCGAGAACACCGTGGGGTCTTCGTTGAACTTGGTCTTGTACTTGTTGGCCCAGAAGCGGATGGGCTGGCTGGCCTCGTCCAGGTAGGGGTGCTGCACCGTCATGGTGGCGTACAGGCCGTCCATGGGCTTGCCGCCCAGCTTGTGGATGAGGTCGGTGTACGCGGCGCTGGAGCCCAGGAACGTGGGGTTGAAGCCCGTTTTGCGTGACTCGCCGATGGTGCCGATGGTCTCGCGGATGATGGTGCCCAGGATCACGAAGTCGCAGTCCGACGACTTCATCTTGGCGACCTGCGAAGAGAAGTCGGTGGCGCCGCGTTTGTACGACGTCTTCTCGGTGAATTCCATGCCCAGGGACTTGAGCGCCGCCTCGCCGCCACGCATCACCTCCAGGCCGAATTCATCGTCCTGGTAGATGGTGCAGACCTTCTTGGCGCCTTTTTCCTTGATGAGCTTGGGTGCGGCCAGGCGGATCTGGTCGTAGTAGGTGGCGGCGAACGAATACTTGAGCTTGTGGAAGGGCTCGTACATCTCGCGCGCGGCGGTGACCGGGAAGAAGTTGATCACGTTCTTGCTGAACTGCACGGGCATGGCGGCCAGGTTCTGTGCCGTGCCGATGTGCGCCACCATCATGAAGATCTTGTCCTGGTTCACGAGCTTCTGCGCGGCCAGCACGGCTTTCTTGGGGTCGTAGCCCGAGTCTTCCACCTTCAGGTCGAGCTTGCGGCCGTTGACGCCGCCTTGCTCGTTGGCCTCGTCCACGCGCAGCATCATGCCCAGCCGCACCTGCTTGCCAAAGCCCGCCAGTGGGCCGGACAGGTCCTGGATGGAGCCCAGGGTGATGGTGTCCTTGCTCACGCCCTGGCTGGGCTGCGCCTGCGCAGCACCTGCGGCCATGGCCACGATGGCCAGCGCGGCAATGTGATGAAGTTTCATGGCACGTCTCCTTGAATGGATCAGTCGTTATAGAACGATGCCCAGGGTGGGGCACCAGCACTTTCCCTATGCCGCGCGCCACCTGGCGCAGGCTGCCTAGCGGTACATGGCGTCAATCTGGGGCGCGTACTTCTGCTGCACCAGCTTGCGCTTGAGCTTCATGGTGGGCGTGAGCTCCTCGTCCTCGGCGGTGAGCTGCGTGTCGAGCAGGAAGAACTTCTTGATCTGCTCCACGCGTGCGAACCGGGTGTTCACGCGGTCGATCTCGGCCTGGATCAGGTCCTGCACCTCGCGGGCGCGGGTCAGGCTGGCGTAGTTGCTGAAGGGCACGTCGTTGTCCTGCGCATATTTCTCCACGTTCTCCTGGTCGATCATGATGATCACCGTGAGGTAGGGGAGCTTGTCGCCGATGACGACGGCGTCCGTCACGTAGGGGCTGAACTTGAGCTCGTTCTCCAGCTCGCTGGGCGTGATGTTCTTGCCCCCGGCCGTGATGATGATGTCCTTCATGCGGTCGGTGATGCGCAGGTAGCCGTCGGCGTCGATGGTGCCCACGTCGCCCGTGTGCAGCCAGCCGTCGGCGTCGATGGTCTCGGCCGTCTTTTCGGGCAGGTTGAGGTAGCCCTTGAACACATTGGGGCCGCGCACCAGGATCTCGCCCGTGGCGGGGTCGATGCGCACCTCGTTGTAGCTGGCCGCCGGGCCGATGGAGCCGGGCTTGATGCGGCTGGCGGGCACGCCGGTGGCGGCGCCGCAGGTCTCCGTCATGCCCCACACCTCCAGCATGGGCACGCCCAGGGCCAGGTACCACTTCACCAGTTCGGGCGAGATGGGCGCTGCGCCCGTGACGAGGAAGCGCGCGCGGTGGATGCCGATGAGCTTGCGCACGTTGTTCAGCGCCAGAAAGCGCGCCAGCATGAACTTCGCCTTCAGCAGTCCCCCTACCGGCTGGCCCGCCAGCACGCGGTCTGCAATGCGGGTGCCCACGCCAATCGACCAGGCATAGGCCGCCTGCTGCAGGCGCGTGGATTCCTTGAGCGCGATCATCACGCCCGAATAGAACTTCTCCCACACGCGCGGCACGGCGGTGAACACCGTGGGCGCGATCTCGCGCACGTTCTCGGGCACGGTGTCGGGGTTCTCGACGAAGTTCAGGCGCGAGCCGGTGTACAGCGAGAAGTACTCGCCGCCCATGCGCTCGGCGATGTGGCACAGCGGCAGGAAGCACATGGCCTCGTCGTCTTCGGTGCGCGATATCAGCGTGTTGTAGCCGCGCACCGTGTAGGTGAGCGCGGCGTGCGTGTGCATCGCGCCCTTGGGCTTGCCGGTGGTGCCCGAGGTGTAGACGAGGATGGCCACGTCCTCGGGCTGGCAGGCCTGTACCCGGCGCATGAGCGCGTCGGGGTTCTGCTGGTTCCAGGCGCGGCCCATGTCGCGCAGCGCATCCAGGCTGATGACGCCCGGGTCCTGAAGGCCCCGCAGGCCCTCCATGTCGAACACGACGATCTTGCGCAGCAGCGGCAGGTTGGCGCGCACCTCCAGTGCCTTGTCGAGCTGCTCATCGTCTTCGACGAACAGCACGCTGGTGCTGGAGTCTTCGCTCAGGTAGTGCACCTGGGCGGCCGCGTCGGTGGGGTAGATGCCGTTGGACACGCCGCCGCAGCTGAGCACGGCCAGGTCGGCCAGCACCCATTCGATGTTGGTGCTCGACAGGATGGAGGCGCAGTCGCCGCGCGCAAACCCCAGCGACATGAGTCCGCCCGCGATCTCGCGCACGGCCTCGGCGGTCTGGTCCCAGGTCCAGCTCTTCCAGATCCCCATTTCCTTCTGGCGCATCCACACGCGCGGGCCGCGCTCGGCCACGGCGTTCCAGAACATGGCCGAGATGGTGCTGCCGGCCAGCACGTCGGTGCCGGCGGGCTGGATGTGATCGAGGTCCCAGAGATTGCTCATGTAGTCCTCACCGCCAAGTCTTTTTCTTCTTCCACCGCCGCTCACCCCGCACGCCTTCATCCTTCATGCCCAGGTAGAACTCCTTGATGTCGTCCTTCTCGCGCAGGCGCTCGCAGCTGTCCTCCATCACGATGCGGCCGTTCTCCAGCACGTAGCCGTAGTCCGATGCGTTGAGCGCCATGTTGGCGTTCTGCTCGACCAGCAGGATGGTGGTGCCGCGCTCGCGGTTGATGCGCACCACGATCTCGAAGATCTCCTTGGTGAGCTTCGGGGACAGGCCCAGGCTGGGCTCGTCGAGCAGGATGAGTTCGGGGTTGGCCATGAGCGCGCGCGAGATGGCCAGCATCTGCTGCTGCCCGCCCGAGAGCAGGCCCGCGTCCTGCGCGGCGCGTTCCTTCAGGATGGGGAAGTAGCCGTACACGGTTTCGATGTCGCGCGCCACCGCGTCGGCGTCGCCGCGGGTGTAGGCGCCCATGAGCAGGTTGTCGCGCACCGACAGCAGCGCGAACACCTCGCGCCCCTCGGGCACATGCATGAGGCCCCGGCGCACGATGGCCGCCGGGTCGTTGGCGGTGATGTCGGCGCCCTGGAACTCGATGGAGCCCTTGCGCGGGTCGATGATGCCGCTGATGGTCTTCAGGATGGTGGTCTTGCCCGCGCCGTTGCTGCCCAGCACGGCCGCGATCTCGCCGCGCCGCACCTGCAGGCTCACGCCCCGGATGGCCTTGATGGGGCCGTAGGCGCTTTCCACATTCTGCAGGCGCAGCAGAGGCTGGTCGGCCGCCGCGGCGACTGGTGTGTTGACGGCGGCAAGTACGGCGCTCATTCGGAAACCTCCGTGCTGCGCACTGCGGTGCGAGCTTGCTGGGGGCGGCCCGGCGCGGAGCTCATGCCCGAACCCCCAGGTGGGAACCCGCCGGGCGGCGCAGGTTGCTCACGTCGTCGATGGTGCCCAGGTAGGCCTCGATCACGCCGGGGTGCGACTGCACCTCGCGCGGCGTGCCCATGGCCACGACCTCGCCCTGGTTCATCGCCAGCACGCGGTCGGACACCTTGGAGACCAGCGACATGTCGTGCTCCACCATCAGCACGGTGATGCCCAGCTCGTGCTGGATGTCCTGGATCCAGAAGGCCATGTCGTCGGTCTCCTCCACGTTCAGGCCCGACGAGGGTTCGTCGAGCAGCAGCAGCTGCGGCTCGGTGCACAGCGCGCGGGCCAGCTCCACCACCTTGCGAACGCCGTAGGGCAGGCCGGCCACCAGCGTGTCGCGGTAGTGCTGCAGGTCGAGAAAGTCGATGACCTGCTCGGCCTTTTCGCGGGCTCGCACCTCGGCGTTGCGCACCTTGCGGGTGAACAGCATGTCGGCCCACAGGCCGGTCTCGCGCCGCGTGTGGCGGCCGATCAGCAGGTTGTGCAGCACGCTCGCGTGCTCGAAGAGCTCGATGTTCTGGAAGGTGCGCGCTATCCCCAGGCCCGCCACCTTGTGCGGCGGCTGGTCGGTGAGCGGCAGCATCGCGCCGCCCGGGCCCGCGTAGGCGATGGTGCCGGTGGTGGGCGTGTAGATGCGGCTGATGAGGTTGAACACCGTGGTCTTGCCCGCGCCGTTCGGGCCGATGAGGGTGAACACCTCGCCCCGGCGCACGTCGAAGCTCACGTTGTTGACCGCCAGCACACCGCCAAAGCGCACGCTGAGGTTCTGGGCGCTGAGCAAGATGTCGTCAGTCATGGGTACAGCAATTGGGGTCATTTCACTGGTCCATTGCGCTGAATGCCGCTCGCTGCCTTTGCGACTGGCGTGACCGAGGCCAGTGCCCCCGCGCAAGGGCCGCCCCACCGCGCTGGGGGCGTTCCCCTCCCGAATCGCACAGCGGGTCGAGAGAGGGGGAAGGCGCGAAGCGACTCAGGGGGTGCTTCATCTCAGCCTGTCCGACTTCTGGAAGGACTTCTGCCGCTTGAACAGGCCCTTGCGGTAGAACGGGAACATCTGCAGCCAGGTGCGCACCTTGAGCCAGCGGCCGTACAGCCCCATGGGCTCGAACAGCACGAAGGCGATCAGGACCGCGCCATAGACCACCGCCTGCAGGCCCGGCGCCTGGCCCACGGCGGCGGGCAGCCAGTCCTTGCTCAGCGAGATCAGCTGGGGCATCGAGATCAGGAAGATCGCGCCCAGGAACGCGCCGTGCACCGAGCCCAGGCCGCCGATCACGATCATCAGCAGCAGGTCGATGGACTGCAGGATGTTGAACTGGTCCGGCGAGATGAACTGCAGCTTGTGCGCATACAGCGCGCCGCCGATGCCGGCCAGGGCCGCCGAGATCGAGAATGACAGCGTCTTGTAGCGCGCGAGGTGGATGCCCATGCTCTGCGCCGAGATCTCCGAATCACGGATCGCCACGAAGGCCCGGCCCGTGGGCGAGCGCAGCAGGTTCAGGATGGCCAGGGTGCTGACCACGGCGATCACGAGGCACAGGAAGTAGAAGGACTCCGTGGATTCGAACTTGAAGCCCCAGATCTCGGGCGGCACCAGGTGCTTGCCGGAGTTGCCCCCGGTGACCGACTCCCACCGCGCGAACACCTCCTCGACGATGAAGCCGAACGACAGCGTGGCCATGCCCAGATAGATGCCCTTCACGCGCAGCGCGGGCAGCCCCACCACCACGCCCACGGCGGCCGACAGCCCCGCCGCGCAGGCCAGCGACAGCGCGAACGGCCAGCCCATGCCCGTGAGCACCGCCTGGGTGTACGCCCCCACGCCGAGGAAGGCCGCATGTCCGAGCGAGAACAACCCCGTGAACCCGGCCAGCAGCATGAGCCCCAGGCCCACGATGGCGTAGATCAGCACAAAGGTGAGCTGGGCCAGCCAATACTCTGGCGCCACCCAGGGTGCTGCGACCAGCCCTACGGCCAGCAGGCTGTACCAGAAGACATGCCCGCCATGTTTGGCGAGGCGCAGGTCTTGTTCGTAGCTGGTCTTGAAGATGAATCTCATGGGGTCACACCTTCTTGCGCAGCTTTTCGCCGAACAGCCCATTCGGTTTGACCATCAACATGATCAGCACCACGATGTACGCCGCCGTGTCCTTGAAGCCGTCGGGCAGATAAAAACCCGAGAGCGATTCGACGATGCCGATCACCAGCCCGCCCACGATGGCGCCCGGCAGGCTGCCAAAGCCGCCCACTACGGCGGCGGGAAACGCCTTCAGCCCGATCAGTCCCATGTTGGCGTGCACGAAGGTGATGGGCGCCAGCAGCAGCCCCGCCACGGCGGCCACGGCGGCGGCCAGGCCCCAGGCCAGGCCGTTGAGCCGCTGCACGGGGATGCCCATGTAGTACGCGGCCAGCTGGTTCTGCGACGAGGCCTGCATCGCGATGCCCAGCTTGCTGTAGCGGAACATCGCGAACAGCAGCACGCACAGCGCGGCCGTGGCGCCGATCACCACCAGCTGCTCGGCGTTGAGCACCAGCGCGCCCAGGCGGAACGACAGGTCCTTGTAGGGCACGGGCAGCGTGTGCGTGTCGGTGCCGATGTTGGGAATCATGGTGACCAGCCCGCGCAGCACGTAGCCGATGCCGATGGTGAGCATGACGATGGAGAACGCGGGCTGGCCGAGGATGGGGCGGATCACCGCGCGTTCGAGCACCACGCCGAAAAGGCCCATGGCCAGGATGCTGGCGAGCACCGCCACCCAGAAGGGAAAGCCCAGCACCGTCATGAGCGCCAGGCCGCAGAACGCGCCCAGCATCATCAGCTCGCCCTGGGCGAAGCTCACGGTCTCCGTGGCCTTGTAGATGAGCACGAAGCCCAGCGCTATCAGGCCGTAGATGCACCCCTGGGAGATACCGCTGATCAACAGTTGCAAGAATTGCACCCTGGCGCTCCAGAATATTTTTACAAAGCGATTGCTTTGCATAAATAATGGTGCCTGTGCCGGACGCATCCCGCACTCGGGGCTAACCCTGATCGGTCCCGGCGCATATTGACGCAGTGCGCGGCGGGGCGCAATAAGGGTTGCGTCCGATAGGCGCACCCCGGGGCGCCCTCCGGCAGGGCCGGGGAAGGCGCGCAACACCCTCTGAGAGAACGCCATGTCCGTACAGATAGAGACCGAGGACCGTGTCACGCTGGTGACACTGCACCGCCCCGACGTGCGCAATGCCGTGGACGCGGCGACCGCGCGAGCGCTCCACGCCGCGTTCCTGGCGTTCGAGCAGGACGGCGCGGCCGACGTGGCGGTGTTCCATGGCGCTGGCGGGCATTTCTGCGCGGGCTGGGACCTGCAGTCGGGGGCGCGGCTGCAGGCGCAGGGCGTGGCGCCCGAGGCGCTGGCCGGATCGCTCGATTTCACGGCCGACACCCCGTTGCCGCTGGGGCCGATGGGCCCCAGCCGGTTGCACCTCACCAAGCCGGTGATCGCCGCGGTCAGCGGCGCGGCCGTGGCCGGTGGCATGGAGCTGGCGCTGTGGTGCGACCTGCGCGTGATGGAGGAGGACGCGTACTTCGGTGTCTTTTGCCGCCGCTTCGGCGTGCCGCTGATCGATGGCGGAACCGTGCGCCTGCCCCGCCTGGTGGGCCTGTCGCACGCGCTGGACCTCATCCTCACCGGCCGCAAGGTCGGGTCGGCGGAGGCCTTGCGCATGGGGCTGTGCAACCGCGTGGTGCCCCCGGGGCAGGCGCTGCAGGCGTCGCTCGCGCTGGCGCGGGAGATCGCAGCATTCCCGCAGGCCACGCTGCGCGCCGACCGGGCCAGCGCGCTCGCGGCCGAAGGGCTGCCGCTGCAGGAGGCCCTGCTGCGCGAGTGGGCGGGGGGCCGGGCGTGCCTGGCCGACGCCCTGCGGGGAGCGGCGCGGTTCGCCGACGGGCAGGGACGCCATGGTGATTTTTGAGTGAAAATGGCCGCCAGCGCTTATCGTGAAAGCGCGGTGCGCTATATAAAATATAGCAAATGACGTTCGTGGGCCCGAGCTGCCCGCGCGCACTCCCCCAGGAAACCCATGAGCAAATCCACCACACCGCCCCCGCAAGCCTTCGAGCCCGACTTCATTGCCGGGCTCAAGGCCATCTTTGAAGAGAAGATCGTGTTCAACCAGGTGCTGGGCCTCAAGATCACCTCCCTCAAGCCCGATGGCGTGGTGGGCCGCATCGACATGAAGCCGGACCTGGTGGGCCACTATGCGTACAACCGCATCCACGGCGGCGTGATCAGCGCGGGGCTGGACGCCATGGGCGGGCTGGCCGTGATGGCGGCCATCGGCGCCAAGCACATGGACGAGGCGCCCGAGCAGCGCCTGCACCGCTTTGCCAAGCTGGGCACCATTGACCTGCGCATCGACTACCTGCGCCCCGGCATCGGCAGCCACTTCGAGCTGCGCGCCAACGTGCTGCGGCTGGGCTCGCGCGTGGCCAGCACGCGCATGGAATTCCTCGGCCCGGACGGGGAGATCATGTCGGCGGGGGCCGCGGCGTACATCGTGTCGTAGCGCCCTGAGCGGCTAGGCCGCTGTGCGGCGCGGGCGGGGACGGCGCCTTCGCTGCGGGGCGGCTTCACCGCCAACGCGCTGCGCGCGCACCCCTCTTCGGACACGGGGGCGAGGTCACGGCCGCTGCCGCGCCCCCATCGCGTGGATGTGTGATCCCGCAAGCCTTGCAAGCGCATGCTACGGACGAACCGTTTGGTTACCGTTCTTGCGTAACGAAGGCATCTTTCACAGGGCCCCAAACCTACGATGACTTCTTTTCAAGGAGATCTGATGGCCGTGCAAAACCCCTTCTTTGGCAAGCGTGAACCTGAGTCGTTCCAACCCCGCCATGGCACCACCACTTCATCGTCCTCATCTGCCGCCTCCAGCCTGAGCGGCACGGCGGCCAGCAGCGCGGCCACGGCGCAGTCCGTGGCCGGCACCGCCGCCAACCGGTCTTCCAGCGACTCCTCGGGCAGCAAGCTCACGGTGGGGCCCAACATCAAGCTCAAGGGCGTGGAGATCACCGATTGCGATACGCTCGTGGTCGAAGGCACGGTCGAGGCCACCATGGATTCGCGCGTCATCCAGATCTCTGAAAACGGCGCCTTCCGCGGCTCGGCCGAGATCGACATCGCCGAAATCCATGGCGAGTTCAACGGCACGCTCACCGTGCGCCAGAAGCTCGTGATCTACAGCACCGGCAAGGTCAACGGCAAGATCCGCTACGGCAAGCTGGTGGTGGAAGAGGGCGGGCAGCTCGCGGGCGAGATCGAGGCGGGCTTTGCCAGCGGCGCGTCGTCGTCCGGCGCGCAGCGCACGGCGTCTGCACCGCTGCGGGCCGAGCCCACGGCGATGGCGGCCTGATCCGCATCGCGGCACACAGATAACCAGGGCATTCAGGCACCCGCGGCAGCTCGGCCTGGCTGGAGCCGTCACGGGTGCCTTGTGCCGTCCTGCGTGCCGGTGGCGGCGCGGCGCGGGTGCGGAGAAGGCGGCATGGAAATGGCTTTGTAGAATTTCCACGTCGTCCTGCACTCCGGGCGCGCTTTCTTCGCGCCATCGCCACCATGACACGAGTTCTATTTGCCACGTGCCTTGCCCTGGCTGCGCTCAACGCCTGGCCGCAGGCCGAGCCGTCCGAGCCCGTGCGGCGCGCCACGCGGCAGCCGGTGCAGCGCGATGCCGCGCCCGGCCCCGCGCAGGCACCCGCACCGGCCGGCGCACTCACGCCCTTCGTGGATGCCCATGTGCACCTCAACAGCCTGCCGATGCAGCTGGAGCTCATGGCGCGCTGGGGGGCCAGCCACGCGGTGGTGTTCTGGGGCGGGCGCAGCAGCAATGAGTCCGTGGCCGAGGCCGCGCGCCAGCACCCCGACGTGCTGATTCCGTTCGCCTCGATATCGCCCGAACGCACGGCGTACCGGCCGCACTGGGAGCACAACGGCGTCGAGCTGCTCACACAGCTCGACGCCATGCTGGCGACCGGCCTCTACAAGGGCATCGGCGAGATCTCGGTGGCGCACTTTCCCTCGGCCGGCTTCGCGGAGACGGACTTCGGCGTGGCCGGCCCGATGATGGCGGGCATCCTGGAGCTGGCCCGCAAGCACAAGGTGCCGGTGATGGTGCATGTCGAAAGCACGCGCATGGCGGAGCTTTCACAGCTCTTGCAGCGGTTCCCGGATGTGCCCGTGATCTGGGCGCACGGGGGCTATACGCCGCTGTTCCTGGCGCGGCGCATGCTGGAGCGGCATCCCAACCTCTACTACGAACTGAGTGCGCGCACCTGGCCGCACCATCCCCGCTCGCCGGACTACACCATCCTGCGCGATGGCACGCGCGTCTGGCCCGAGTGGCTGGCGCTCATCGAGGAGCAGCCCGGGCGCTTTCTGGTGGGAACGGATGCGAGCCACCGCTCGGCCGCGAGCGACGACATGAAGTACGCGAGCGTGCAGGGCTTCCTGGCCCAGCTGTCGCCTGGCGCGCGCCAGCAGGTGGCGCGGGGCACGCTGATGCGGCTGGTGGGGCTCGGGCAGCCCTAGGCCGCATGCCGGTCCGGGCCTTCCCGGAAAGCCTGCGCAAAGGCCGGGCCATGCGGGCCGTTTCTCCCCTACGACGGATTCGGCGCCAGCTTGGGCACGGGGCGCGGGCGTCCCTGCTCGTCGATGGCCACGTAGGTGAGCCGCGCCTCCGTCACCTTCACGTACCGGCCCTGCTCGGCAAAACGCTCGGCATACACCTCCACCTCCACGGTGACCGAGGTGTTGCCCACGCGCGTGATGGACGAGAAGAACGACAGGATGTCGCCCACGCGCACGGGCTGCTTGAAGATGAACTCGTTCACTGCCACGGTGGCCATGCGGCCCTGCATGTAGCGCGCGGGCAGCACCGAGCCGGCGAGGTCGACCTGTGCCATCACCCAGCCCCCGAAGATGTCGCCGTTGCCATTGGTGTCGGCGGGCATGGGGATCACCTTGAGCACCAGTTCCTTGTCGGAGGGCAATGCGGCGGGGGGCGGGCTGAAAACGGCAGACATGGGCACAATCTCGGTTGGGGCTGAGCCAATCCTTGGGGAACCAGGGGTTTCATCACAGGCTCGCGCCCTGCAAAAAACCACCTGGGCATCAGCCGGGTCGGTAAAAACAACAACTGGAATTGTCCCCCATGCGCCACCACGGCGAAACCGCCCCTTCCGCCACCGCCACCATTGCACCGCCTGCGCAGTCCGACTGGAGCACCCTGAACCGCCTGCTGCCCTACCTGTGGCAGTACAAGTGGCGCGTGATCGCCGCCATCGTGTTCATGGTGGGTGCCAAGGTGGCCAACGTGGGCGTGCCCCTTCTGCTCAAGACGCTGGTCGATGCGATGAGCTTCAAGCCCGGAGACCCGGCGGCGCTGCTGGTGGTGCCCGTGGGGCTGCTGGTGGCCTACGGCGCGCTGCGGCTGTCCACGTCGCTGTTCACCGAGCTGCGCGAACTGGTGTTCGCCAAGGCCACGCAGGGGGCGGCGCGCTCCATCGCGCTGCAGACCTTCGAGCACCTGCATGCCCTGAGCCTGCGCTTTCACCTGGAGCGGCAAACCGGCGGCATGACGCGCGACATCGAACGCGGCGTGCGCGGCATCGAGTCGCTGATCTCCTTCACGCTGTTCAACGTGGTGGCCACGCTGGTCGAGGTGGTGCTGGTGCTGTCCGTGCTGGCCGTGAAGTTCGACGCCTGGTTTGCCTGGATCACGCTGGCGGCGCTGGCGTTCTACATCGTCTTCACGGTGCTGGTGACCGAGTGGCGCACCCAGTTCCGGCGCGAGGCCAACGAGTTCGATTCGGCCGCGCACACCAAGGCCGTGGATTCGCTGCTCAACTACGAGACGGTCAAGTACTTCAACAACGAAGGCTTCGAGGCCCGCCGCTACGACGAAAGCCTGGAGCGCCTGCGCCGCGCGCGGCTCAAGAGCCAGACGACGCTGTCCCTGCTCAACACGGGGCAGCAGCTCATCATCGCCGCCGGGCTGGTGGCCATGCTCTGGCGCGCCACGCAGGGCGTGGTCGATGGCCGCATGACACTGGGCGACCTCGTCATGGTCAATGCCTTCATGATCCAGCTGTACATCCCGCTCAACTTCCTGGGCGTGATCTACCGCGAGATCAAGCAGAGCCTGACCGACCTGGACAAGATGTTCACGCTGATGGACAAGGAGCGCGAGGTGGCCGACCGCCCCGGCGCATTGCCCCTGGCCGGGCTGGACCAGCCCGTCGTGCGCTTCGAGGACGTGCATTTCGCCTACGAGGTGCGCAAGGGCGGCGACCTTGGCAGTGGCCGCCCCATCCTGCAGGGCATCAGCTTCGAGATCCCCGCGGGCAAGACGGTGGCGGTGGTCGGGCCCTCGGGCTCGGGCAAGTCCACGCTGGCGCGGCTGCTGTTCCGCTTCTACGACATCCAGCAGGGCCGCATCACCATCGCCGGGCAGGAAATCCGCGCCGTGACGCAGGCCAGCGTGCGCCAGGCGATCGGCATCGTGCCGCAGGACACGGTGCTGTTCAACGACACGGTGGCCTACAACATCGCCTACGGCCGCCCCGGCGCCAGCCAGGCCGAGGTGGAAGCGGCCGCGCGCTCCGCCCGCATCCACGACTTCATCGCCAGCACCCCCAAGGGCTACGGCACCATGGTGGGCGAGCGCGGGCTCAAGCTCTCGGGCGGCGAGAAGCAGCGCGTGGCCATTGCGCGCACCCTGCTCAAGAACCCGCCCATCCTGATCTTCGACGAGGCGACCTCGGCGCTGGACTCGGCCAACGAGCGCGCGATCCAGGCCGAGCTGCAGAACGTCTCGCAGAACAAGACCACCCTGGTGATCGCCCACCGCCTCTCCACGGTGGTGGAAGCGCACGAGATCCTGGTCATGGACGCGGGACGCATCATCGAGCGCGGCACGCATGCCCAGCTGCTGGCCCTGGGAGGCCGCTACGCGGGCATGTGGTCCTTGCAACAGGAAAGCCCCCCCGAGTCGCCTGCGGCGCTTTCCCCCTGAGGGGCGGCACCCCTGCCACGGGGGCGGCCCTTGACGGGTGCCTCTCGCGCGGGCCGCGCCGGTTTTTGTACGCTCTGCGCGCAAGGAGACGATGCACGCCGCACGGCTCTTGTTCTCGCAGTTTTTTCCATTGACATTGCATTGACCCATGAAGCCTGTCCTGCTTGCCCTCATGTTCCTGTCCGAAGAGCACATCACCCAGATGGCTCAGACCTTCGAGGTGGTCTACGCCCCCGACGCGCCCCAGGCCGCGGCTGCCATTGCGCAGCATGGCGGGCGCGTGCGCGTGGTGCTCACCATCGGTGCCGTGGGCCTGAGCCCCGCGCAGATCGACGCATTGCCCGCGCTCACCCTCATCTGCGTGCTGGGCGCAGGCTATGAGAACGTGGCCGTTGCGCACGCCAAGGCG
The DNA here is from genome assembly GCF_059415185.1 of Acidovorax sp. GW821-FHT10E04. Lineage (NCBI taxonomy): Bacteria > Pseudomonadati > Pseudomonadota > Betaproteobacteria > Burkholderiales > Comamonadaceae > Acidovorax > Acidovorax sp. GW821-FHT10E04. Next base: position 115,653 of record NZ_JBWKMT010000010.1, on the reverse strand, counting down.
CGCGGCATCGTGGTGGCCACGGGCGCGGGCACCAACGACGACTGCGTGGCCGACCACACCTGGGGCCTGCTGATCGCGGCGCAGCGCCGCATCCTGGCGCTGGACAAGGCCACGCGTGCGGGCATCTGGCGCACGGCGCTGCCGCTGCCGCCCAACGTGTCGCACAAGCGCCTGGGCATCATCGGGCTGGGCACCATTGGCAAGAAGATCGCGCAGCGCGCGCTGGGCTTCGAGATCGAGGTGGGCTACCACAACCGCAGCGCGCGCACCGATGTGCCCTATCGCTACTTCGCAGACGTGGCGGCGCTGGCCGGATGGGCGGACTTCCTCGTGGTCGCCACGCCGGGTGGTGCAGGTACCAGGCACCTCGTCAATGCCGCTGTGCTGGATGCCCTGGGCTCGCGCGGCGTGGTGGTCAACATCGCGCGCGGCAGCGCGATCGACACGGCCGCCCTGGCCGCCGCGCTGCGCGAAGGCCGCATCGCGGCGGCGGGCCTCGATGTGTACGAAAGCGAGCCCGCGCCCCCGGCCGAGCTGCTGGACCTGGACAACGTGGTGCTCACGCCCCACGTGGCGGGCTGGTCGCCCGAGGCGGTGCAGGCCTCGGTGGACCGGTTCATGGAAAACGCCCGGCGCCACCTGGCGGGCGAGGCGCCCGTCACGGTGGTGTGACAGAAGGTTCAATAGTGATATCGGCTGCTGGCGCTTGCTGGACAAGCGCTGGCAGCTATTCCATCAGGAGCGACTCATGTCCGTCGATTTGAATGCGCTGCAGGCCCGGCTGCGTGTGTTTGCGGCCGAACGGCAGTGGCAGCCGTTCCACACCCCCAAGAACCTGGCCATGGCGCTGATGGTGGAGGCGGCCGAGCTGGCCGAGATCTTCCAGTGGATGACGCCCGAGCAGTCGCGGTCGGTGCGCGACGACCCGGCGCTCAAGGAGCCCATCGCCGATGAAGTGGCCGATGTGCTGCTGTACCTGCTGCAGCTGGCCGACCATGCGGGCGTGGACCTGGCCGAAGCGGTGGAGCACAAGCTGCGCAAGAACGCCGTCAAGCACCCCGCACCAGAAAACCTGGAGTGAACGGGGGCGCGTGCACCGGTGTTGCATGCCGGGTGCTCTCCATTTGGCGGTGACGGGACGCCCATGAAAAAGCCCCGCCAGGGCGGGGCTTTTTCATGCTGCACGCACCGGCTTACTTCCGTGCGCCGGTGATGTCATTGCTCACTTCTTGCGCGCGGCGATCGCCTTCTCGGCCGAGCCCACCAGGTCGGCGCCGATCTGGCCCTTCCACTTTTCGTACACGGGGCGCGTGGCCTTCACGAAGGCATCGCGCTCGGCGGTGGAGAGCTGCGTGACGGTCACGCCATTGGCGGCGATGTCCTTGAGCAGGGGCTTGTCGGCCTCGACCATGCCCTTGCGGGCAATGGCGATCTCCTCCTTGCCGGCATCGATGGCGGCCTGCTTGACGATCTCGCGGTCGGCGGGTGTCCAGGACGCCCAGATGTCCTTGTTGACCACGAAGATCAGCGGGTCGTTCACGTAGCCCCACATCGTCACGTGCTTTTGCGCCACGGTGTGCAGCTTGGCGGCCATGTACACGGCAATCGGGTTCTCCTGGCCGTCCACGGCGCCGCTGGCAAACGCGGGCTGTGCATCGGCCCAGCTCATCTGGGTGGGGTTGGCGCCCAGCGCGGTGAAGGTGTCCAGGAACAGGGGCGAGCCCACCACGCGGATCTTCAGGCCCTTCAGGTCCTCGGGGGTCTTGATCGCCTTCTTGGAATTGGAGATCTCGCGGTAGCCGTTCTCGCCCCAGGCCAGGGGCATCACGCCCGCCTTGTCCAGGGTCTGGAAGATCTGCTTGCCCACGTCGCCCTGCGTCACCGCGTCCACCGCCGCGTAGTCGGGGAACAGGAAGGGCAGCGAGAACAGGTTGAGTTGCTTGACCTGGGGCGACCAGTTGATGGTGGAGCCCACGGCCATGTCGATCACGCCCTGGCGCAGCGCGCTGAACTCGCGCGTCTGGTCGCCCTGGATCAGCGAGACGCCGGGGTACAGCTTGATGTTGATGCGGCCGCTGGTGCGCTCGCGGACCTTGTTGGCCCAGAGTTCGCCGCCCTTGCCCCAGGGGAAGGCGGTGCCCAGCACCAGCGACATGCGGTACTCGCTCTTGTAGGCCGTCTGGGCAATGGCGGCGGGGGCGGTGAAGGCGAGGGCGGCCGCAGTGGCGACGGCGGAAGTGAGGAAAGTGCGCAGTTTCATTGTTTCAGTCTCCTTGTAGAAATCAGGGGTCAATGTGTGAATCAATAACCGAGTTTGGCGGGCAGCCACAGGGCCAGTTGCGGGAAGGCGATCACGAGCACCATCACCAGGAACATGGCGAACAGCATCCAGCCCACCCAGCGCACGGTGGATTCCATGCGCACGCCGGCGATGCGGCACGAGACCATGAGGTTCACGGCCAGCGGCGGTGTGAACTGGCCCAGGGCCACCTTCAGGGTCAGGATCACGCCGAACCAGACAGGGTCCCATTTGTAGAACTGCATGATGGGCAGCAGCAGCGGCACGAAGATCAGGAAGATCGAGATGCCGTCGAGGAACATGCCCACGGTGATGAGCAGCACGATGAGCAGCGCCAGCACGCCGTATTCGCCCAGGCCGGAGTTCACGATGGCGTTGGCCACCGGGTCGATCACGCCCAGCGTGGACAGCGAATACGCAAAGATGCCCGCGAGCGACACCACGATGAGGATCACGGCCGACAGCTCGCCCGATTCGCGCAGGATGGGGAACAGGTCGCGCACCTTGATCGTGCGGTGGATCACCATGCCCACGAACAGGCCGTAGAACACCGCCACCACGGCGGCCTCGGTGGGCGTGAACCAGCCGGCGCGCATGCCGCCCAGGATCAGCACCGGCGCGGCCAGGCCCCAGGTGGCCTCGCGCAGGCTCTTCCAGAACGGGGGGCGGGGCATCGTGGCTTCCAGCGCGCCCATCTTGTGCTTGCGGGCCATCCACACGGCCGGCACGATGAGTGCGATACCGGCCAGGATGCCGGGGATCATGCCGGCTGCGAACAGCGCCGGCACCGAGGCGCCGGGCACCAGCACCGAGTAGATGATGAAGGCGACGGAGGGCGGGATCAGGATGTCGGTGGCGGCGGCTGCCCCCACCACGCTGGCCGAGAACGAAGGCGGGTAACCCGCGCGCGACATGGCCGCGATCATCACGCCCCCCACGGCGGCGGCGTTGGCCGGGCCCGAGCCCGAGATGCCCCCGAGAAACATGGCCACCGCAATGGCCACCAGCGGCAGCATGCCCGGGCCGCGCCCGACGATGGCCACGGCGAAGTTCACGAGGCGCAGCGCGACGCCCGAGCGGTCGAAGATGGATCCGACCAGCACGAACATCGGGATGGCCAGCAGCGGGTATTTGCCCAGGCCCGCGTAGAAGTTCTGCGGCACGGCCAGCAGGCCGAACCACTGGCTGTCGGCATTGGCCAGCGCGATGGCGGCGGCGCCCGCCAGCCCCAGCGCGGCGCCGATGGGCACGCCCACGAACATCAGGCCCAGGAAGGCCACGAACAGGAGCGTGGCGATCATGGCCGGGCGTCCTCGGCGGATTCATCGGTGGCCCCGGGCGCCGCGCGCGTGCGCCGCACCAGCAGGCCGACGGCCCGCGCCGCGATCAGCGTGGACAGCACGGGCAGCCAGATCGAATACCACCACTGCGGCACGCCGATGCCGGGCGAGGTCTCGCCGAAGCGGTAGTCGTCCCACACCACGCGCACGCTCAGCACCGCGATCAGCCCGAACAGCAGGGCCACGGTGATGGCTCCCAGCTGCGCCAGGCGCCTGCTGCGCAGGGCAGAGCCGCCTTCGGCGAAATACTCGATGCGGATGTGCTGGTCGCGCGCCACGGCGGCGGAGCCCGCCACCAGGGCCAGCACGATCATCAGGAACACGGAGATTTCCTCCGTCCAGGCGAAGGAGGAGTTGGTGAAATAGCGCACCAGGACATTGGCGAACGTGATGAGCGCGAGCGCCGCCATCACGAGGACGGTGAGCCAGTCTTCAAGGCGCAGCGAGCGGGGCTCGGCGTCGGGGCTGGCAGCGCCGGGCGATGCATCGGCCGCGGGCCCGGGGGGGGAAGAGGAGGACATGGGAGCAGGGGTGGAGGGGAACAAACATATGCGAATGCCGGCAGCCCTGCCCGGCGGTGTTGTGCACCGGGGGCTGGGGCGAATCCCGCCCCGAGCGCAAAAAAAGCGCGGTAAGCGCTGCTTTCTATTATGCGATGGTTGCTATGCATGCACACCATTGGTGCGCCTGGCGCGGGCTGTGAAAACCCTCATATCTTTACGAAGCACGTCCGCGGGCGCGCGCGGATAATGCGCCCATGGAAACCAAGTGGCTAGAGGATTTTGTCAGTCTTGCGGAAACGCGCAGCTTCAGCCGCTCCGCCCAGTTACGCCACGTGACGCAGCCCGCCTTCTCCCGGCGCATCCAGGCCCTGGAAGCCTGGGCGGGCACCGATCTGGTGGACCGGAGCTCCTACCCCACCCGCCTCACGCCCGCCGGCAAGACCCTGTACGACCAGGCGCTGGAAATGCTGCAGGCACTGCAGAACACGCGCGCCATGCTGCGCGCGCACACCAGCGCCGGCAAGGACATGATCGAGTTCGCGGTGCCGCACACGCTCGCGTTCACCTTCTTCCCCGCCTGGGTGTCCAGCCTGCACGACAAGTTCGGCCCGTTCAAGAGCCGCCTCATCGCCCTGAACGTGCACGACGCCGTGATGCGGCTGGTGGAGGGCGGCTGCGACCTGCTGATCGCCTACCACCACCCTTCGCAGCCGTTCCAGCTCGATGCCGACCGCTACGAGATGGTGAGCCTGGGGCAGGAGGTGCTCTCCCCTTACAGCAAGGCCGACGCGGAAGGCCAGCCGCTGCACCGCCTGCCGGGCCGCGCCGGGCAGCCGCTGCCCTACCTGGGTTACGCGCCCGGTGCCTACCTGGGGCGCGTGACGGAGCTGATCCTCAAGGAGTCCGGCACGCCCATCCATCTGGAGCGGGTGTACGAGACGGACATGGCCGAGGGCCTCAAGGCCATGGCGCTCGAGGGCCATGGCGTGGCCTTCCTGCCGCACAGCGCGGTGAAGAAGGAGCTGCGCTCGCGCCGCCTGGTCAGTGCGGCGCCGCCCGATACCGAAGGACTGCAGATGACCATGGACGTGCGCGCCTACCGCGAAAAGCCCGCGGGCAAGGAAGCCCCCAAGGGCACGGCGCAGGCCCTGTGGACCTACCTGCAATCCCAGGCAGGGTCATGCTAAGGGTAAATACGGATATAAACACTTTGCATAGTTGCGCGCGCAAACGGCATTGGAATTTCACGGTAACGACACGTACAGTCTGCGCCATCGACGGGTCGGTTACCGCAGCGCGCGCCCTCTGAAGGCCCCACGGTGGCACGAACATTGCAAATCCGATCCATCCACTCACCGAGACACCGTATGAACGTTCAGCATTGGGGAATTGCCTGGGGCCTTGCCGCCCTGTGCAGCGCTTTTGCGACTTCTGCGCAGGCCTCGGTGCTCGAGCGCATCGGCGCTGGCGGCAAGCTGGTGATCGCCCACCGGGAATCGTCGGTGCCTTTCTCGTACATCGACACCCAGTCCGGCAAGCCGGTGGGCTACGCGATGGATCTGTGCCTGCGCCTGGCCGAGGTGGTGCGCAAGAAGACCGGCAAGAAGGACATGGAGGTCGAGTTCGTGGCGGTCACGCCGGCCAACCGCATCGCGGTGATCGAGCAGGGCAAGGCCGACATGGAGTGCGGCTCCACCACCAACAACGCCGAGCGGCGCCAGAAAGTGGCCTTCACGATCCCCCACTTCATTACCGGCGCGCGGCTGCTGGTGAAGTCCGCCAGCCCCATCGACCGCGTGGAAGACCTCAACGGCAAGAAACTGGTGTCCACCAAGGGCACGACGCCGCTGAAGGCGGCCGACCAGGCCAACCGCGAACGCCTGATGGGCATCACCATCGTGGAGGCGCCCGACCATGCCAAGGCCGTCGAAATGGTGGAAAAGGGCGAGGCCGACGCCTTCGTGATGGACGACGTGCTGCTGTACGGCCTGGCGGCCGGGCGGCCCGACCCCAAGGCGCTCAAGGTGGTGGGCCGCTTCATGACCACCGAGCCCCTGGCCATCATGCTGCCCAGGAACGACCCCGAGTTCAAGAAGCTCATCGACGAGGAGATGCGCCGCCTGATCACCAGCCGCGACATCTATCCGATCTATGACAAATGGTTCAACAAGCCCATCCCCCCGAACAACACGGTGCTGAACCTTCCGGTCAGCTACTTGTTGCGGGACTTCTGGAAATACCCTACCGACCAGGTCCCGTTCTGACTAATATCCCTGGTCGAGGTTTCCATTTTTGGAGAATGCGGTCTGCCGGTACCCCCGGCAGGGTCGAATCTCTAGAATCCATCCCTTTTTTCGCTTCACACACAAGGAGATACCAATGAAGAAGCATTTGCTCGCGGTTGCCGTGACCGCCCTGGCTGCAGGTAGCGCTTTCGCTCAGGCCACCGACACCCTGGCCAAGATCAAGGCCTCGGGCAGCGTGACGCTGGGTGTGCGCGAGTCTTCGGGTCTTTCCTACACACTGGGCAACGGCAAGTTCGTGGGCTTCCACACCGAAATGGGCGAAGTCGTCCTGGCCGACATCCAGAAGCAGCTGGGCCTGCCCAAGCTGGACGTCAAGTACCAGCCCGTCACCTCGCAAAACCGCATCCCCCTGGTGACCAACGGCACCGTGGACCTGGAGTGCGGCTCCACCACCAACAACGCAGCGCGCCAGAAGGACGTGGCGTTTGCCGTGACCACCTATGTGGAAGAAGTGCGCACCGCCGTGAAGTCCAGCTCGGGCATCACGTCGATCAAGGACTTGAACGGCAAGACCATTGCCACCACCACGGGCACCACGTCGGTGCAGACCCTGCGCAAGCACGAGCGCGCTGGCGGCATCGACTTCAAGGAAGTCTTCGGCAAGGACCACGCTGACAGCTTCCTGATGCTGGAAACGGGCCGCGCTGACGCTTTCGTGATGGACGCCTCCATCCTGGCGGCCAACATCTCCAAGTCCAAGAACCCCGCCGACTACAAGATCGTCGGTGAAGTCCTGAGCGTGGAGCCCATCGCCTGCATGCTGCGCAAGGACGATGCAGCCTTCAAGAAGGCCGTGGACGACTCCATCAAGCGCCAGATCGCGGACGGTTCGCTGGCCAAGCTGTACGACAAGTGGTTCATGCAGCCCGTGCCGCCGACCAACACCAAGATCGGCCTGCCGATCTCCGATGCCACCAAGGCCGCCTGGGCATCGCCTAACGACAAGCCCATGGAAGACTACGCAAAGAAGTGATCTTCTGAGCGCTTGTGCCCCTTCGGCCAGCCGGTTTGAAGGGGCTTTTTTGTTGGGCTCGCGAGCGGTAGCGGCCAACGCAACACCAAGAATTAAAGGGGTGCTCCTATGAGTTGGGATTGGCAGGTGTTCTGCCAGGACACCATGGACCGGGAAGTCGTGCAAAGCTGCTTTGGCAAGGGCGGCGACATCACGTACCTGGACTGGATGCTGTCGGCCTGGGGCTGGACGGTGTCTGTTTCTCTGCTAGCACTTGTGCTGGCACTTGTTTTGGGCTCTTTCATCGGCACGCTGCGCACTCTGCAGGACCGGCCGGTGATCGTTCGGCTGGGCAATGCCTGGGTCGAGCTATTCCGCAATATTCCGCTGCTGGTCCAGATCTTCCTCTGGTACCACGTCCTGCCGAGCCTGTTCCCGGTGCTCAAGGGCGTTCCGGGGTTTGCACTGGTCGTGCTGGCCCTGGGCTTCTTCACCTCGGCGCGTATCGCCGAGCAGGTGCGTTCGGGCATCCAGACGCTGCCACGCGGCCAGCGCTATGCCGGCCTGGCGGTGGGGTTCACCACGTTCCAGACCTACCGCTATGTGCTGCTGCCCATGGCGTTTCGCATCATCATCCCGCCGCTGACCAGCGAGACGATGAACATCTTCAAGAACTCGTCGGTGGCGTTTGCCGTGTCGGTGGCCGAACTCACCATGTTCGCCATGCAGGCGCAGGAAGAAACCTCGCGCGGCATCGAGGTGTACCTGGCCGTGACGGCGCTCTACATCATCTCGGCCTTTGCCATCAACCGGATCATGGCGTTCATCGAGAAGCGCGTGCGCATCCCGGGCATGGTCGTGGCCAGCAGCGCAGGCGGAGGTCATTGATATGAATCTCGACTTCTCCTTCTACAACTGGGATCTCATCTCCAATTTCGTGCTCAAGGGGCTGTACTTCAGCCTGCTGCTCACCTTCGTGGCCACCATTGGCGGGGTGATCTTCGGCACCGTGCTCGCGCTCATGCGCCTGTCGGGCAAGAAATGGCTCGACGTGCCCGCCACCATCTACGTCAACGGCATGCGCAGCATTCCGCTGGTGATGGTGATCCTGTGGTTCTTCCTGCTGGTGCCCGCCATCATCGGGCGGCCCATCGGCGCGGAAGTGTCGGCCGTGGTGACCTTCATCGCGTTCGAGGCCGCCTATTTCAGCGAGATCATGCGCGCCGGCATCCAGTCCATCCCGCGCGGACAGGTGCATGCCGGCCAGGCGCTGGGCATGACGTATGGCCAGAACATGAAGCTCGTGGTGCTGCCGCAGGCGTTCCGCAACATGCTGCCGGTGCTGCTCACGCAGACCATCATCCTGTTCCAGGACACGTCGCTGGTCTACGCCATCGGCGCCTACGACATGCTCAAGGGCTTCGAAGTGGCAGGCAAGAACTTCGGCCGGCCCATCGAGGCCTACCTGGCGGCCGCCGTCCTGTACTTTGTGATGTGCTACGCGCTGTCCTGGATGGTCAAGCGCCTGCACCAGAAGATCGCAATTATTCGGTAGCCCCCCTGAGTCGCCTTCGGCGCCTTCCCCCGAGAGGGACGGCGCCAGTGGCCTGGCAAAGCCAGTTCCACGGCGTCCTCGCATGGGGCCGGATCGGTCTCATGCGCAGCGCCCTGAACAAGTGACGAGAGAAGAGATTGGAGAAAGAAATGATCGAACTCAAGAACGTATCCAAGTGGTATGGCCCCGTGCAGGTGCTCAACGAATGCTCGGCCACCATCAACAAGGGTGAAGTGGTGGTGGTGTGCGGGCCCTCGGGCTCGGGCAAATCCACGCTGATCAAGACCATCAACGCGCTGGAGCCCTTCCAGAAGGGCGAGATCACCGTGGACGGCATCCGCCTGCACGATCCCAAGACCGACCTGCCCAAGCTGCGCAGCCGCGTGGGCATGGTGTTCCAGCATTTCGAGCTGTTCCCCCACCTGTCGGTGACGGAGAACCTGACGATCGCGCAGATCAAGGTGCTGGGCCGCAGCGCGGACGACGCCAAGAAGCGTGGCCTGAAGATGCTCGAACGCGTGGGCCTGATGGCGCACAAGGACAAGTTTCCGGGCCAGCTCTCGGGCGGCCAGCAGCAGCGCGTGGCGATTGCCCGTGCGCTGTCGATGGACCCCATCGTGATGCTGTTCGACGAACCCACGTCCGCGCTCGACCCCGAAATGGTCGGTGAGGTGCTGGACGTGATGGTGGGCCTGGCCAACGAAGGCATGACCATGATGTGCGTGACCCACGAAATGGGCTTCGCCCGCAAGGTCAGCAACCGCGTGATCTTCATGGACGTGGGCGGCAAGATCCTGGAAGACTGCTCCAAGGACGACTTCTTCAACAACCCCGACGCCCGCCAGCCGCGCACCAAGGACTTCCTCAACAAGATCCTGCAGCACTGATGGCTCCCCCTGAGTCGCCTGCGGCGCCTTCCCCCAGGGGGACGCCACCGGTGGCCTGGCAAAGCCAGTTCCCCGGTGGCACTGGCTTGGGCCGCGCCAGTTTCATGCGGCGAGTGGCGTGCAGGTGTTCAGGATTAAAAGCAAAAAGCGCTCTTCGGAGCGCTTTTTTTATGGGCGCATGCAATGCCAAGGAGCCCAGGCTATCGCTTGCCCCGCCGGCCGGCCGGCGGGCTGCCCTCCACGATGAGCTGCGACTCAAAATCCGTCCACAGGTCGTCGCGATGCTTCAGGGCCTCGGACACGGCCTTGTGGCGCAGCTGGGCCACGGCCGACACCAGGGCGTTGCACAGGAAGAAGGCCGCGGTGTACGAGTCGAACGGCGATGCGTTGGAGGTGCGCACCTGAAGCCGGTGCTGGGCCAGCCGCGCCAGCGGCGCGGCCGCGCTGTCGGTGATGGCCAGCACCTGTGCGCCCGCGTCGCGAAAGCGCTGGGCCACCTTCACCGGGCCGCTCGCATAGCGGCGGATGCTGAAGACCAGCAGCGTGTCCTCGGGCTGCACCCACAGCAGCTGGTCGGTGGTCGCCACGGCGCCCACGCCCAGCTCATGCACCCCGGGGCGGCACATGTTCAGGTGCAGTGCCAGCCACGCGGCCACGGGTGCGCTGTTGATCTGGGCCAGCACGAACAGGCGGCCCCGCGCCTGGGCGATGCGCCGGGCGATGGCCTCGAAGGCCGCCATGTCCAGGCCGTCGCGCGTGGCGGCGATGTTGTGCTGGTCGTGCAGCAGCGCATCGTCCAGGCACTGCTGCAGGCTGCGCTCCGTGCCGATGGTCACCGGTGCGCGCTGGCCGGCCGTTTGCAGCAGCGCGGTGACTTCGCCGCGCGCCTCGCGCTGCGCCTGGGCATAGCTTTCATAGCCCAGCTTGGCGAACAGCCTCACCACCGTCGATGCGCTCGTGCCGTTGCGCGCCGCCAGCGCCGTGGCGGACTCCAGCAGCGCGTGCGGGTAGTCGCGCCCCAGCGCCTCGGCCAGCGCGCGCTCGCTGGTCGTGAGTTCGGCGCCCTGGCGGGCCAGGCGCTCGGTCAGCAGGCCGGCGGATTTTTGCAATGATGATTTCATGAATGTCTCTTTTGTGAAAAATGTATTGCAAACAGAGGCAGCGCGTGCAACACTTCGGACCAATTTTCGCCCCGCGTTCAGGGGCAGGACCCAAGGACACAGATGCAGGATACCCTTGAAGCAAGCGGCTCCCAGGTGCGCCGGCGCATCCTGGACTGGCTCGCTGGCCAGTCGCAGGCCATGCAAGACCTGTTGCAGAAAGTTGTGAACATCGACAGCGGCAGCCGCGACGAGGCGGGGGTGACGGCCGTGGCCACCGCCCTGCGCGAGCGGCTCGAGGCCGCCGGCGTGGCGGTGCGGTTCGAGCCCGTACCGGGTTACGGCGTGCTGCTGCATGCCCACGTTCCTGGCGCCACCGACGGCCCGCCCATCGTGCTCATGGGCCACATGGACACCGTGTTCCCCTCGGGCACCGTGGCGCGGCGCCCCTTCCGCGTGGAGGACGGCCGTGCCTACGGCCCGGGCGTGGCCGACATGAAATCCGGCCTGGTGATGAACGTGTTCGTGGCCGAGGCCTTCGCGCGCTGCGGCGGGCTCCAGGGGCCGCTGCAGCTGTTCTTCTCGTGCGACGAGGAGATCGGCTCGCCCGCCACGCGCGAGCGCATCATGGCCCAGGCGCGCGGCGTCAAGGCGGTGCTCAATGCCGAGCCGGGACGCGTCAGCGGCAACCTGGTGACGAGCCGCAAGGGCTCGATGGTGGTGGAGTTCGAGGTGGAGGGCGTCGCCGCCCACGCCGGCATCAACCACGCGGCGGGCGCGAGCGCCATCGAGGCCCTGGCCCGCAAGACGCTGGCGCTGCACGCACTCACCGACCCCGCCACGGGCACCACCGCCAACGTGGGCGTGGTGCAGGGTGGCATCGTGCCCAACATGGTGGCGCCGCACGCCAAGGCCGCGGTGGACCTGCGCTTCACCTCGGACACCGACCCCGAGGAACTGCTCGCCAGGGTGCGTGCCATCGTGGAGGAGGAATCCGTGCCGCGCACCAAAGGCCGCATCACCGAATCGCGCCGCACGCTGCCCATGAAGCCCACGCCCGACGCGCTGCTGGCGCTGTACCAGCGCGGCGCCCAGTCGTTGGGCTTCGAGGTGCAGGGCGAATTCACCGGGGGCGCGGCCGACAGCGGCCTCACCGCCTCCGTGGGCGCGCCCACGCTGTGCGGCACCGGCCCCGTGGGCGGCCACCCGCACACCGAGCGCGAGTACTGCGAGCTGTCCACCTTCGTGCCGCGCGCCCAGGCCGTGGCGCTGGCCATCCTGGACCATCCCTGATCCCTCCCCATTCCTTTTCGAGAGAAGACTCCATGCATTCCACACAACCCAACCGCCGCCATGTTCTTTCCGCCGGCCTGGGGCTGGGCCTTGCGGGCCTGGCGCCGGTAGCAGCCCAGGCGGACGAGAAATTCCCCTCGCGCCCCATCACCCTGGTGGTGCCGTTCCCGCCCGGCGGGTCGGTGGACATCATGGCCCGCCAGTATTCCGAACCGCTCTCGCGCGTGCTGGGCGTGCCCATCATCGTGGAAAACCGCGCGGGCGCGGGCGGCTCGGTGGGCGCGTTGTACGTGGCGCGCGCCAAGCCCGACGGCTACACGCTGGTGGTGTCGTCGCAAAGCAGCCACCTGGCCAACCCGCTCACCCAGCCCAAGGTGGGCTACGACCCGGTCAAGGATTTCGAGAACATCGCCATCCTGGGCCGCCAGCCCAACGCGCTGGTGGTGCACAGCAGCCTGCCGTTCAAGACGTTCGCCGAGTTCGTGGCCTACGCCAAGAAGAACCCCGGCAAGCTCAACTACGGCAGCGGCGGCGTGGGCAGCATGGGCCAGCTCAACGTCGAGATGTTCAAGGCCGCCACCGGCGCCTTCACCACCCACATTCCCTACCGTGGCGGCACGCCGCTGATCACGGCCGTGCTGGCCAACGAAGTGCAGTTCATCCTCGACAACCTGGTGATCATGCTGCCGCACGTGCAGGCCGGCAAGGTGCGTGCCCTGGCCGTGGCGGCCGACCAGCGGCTGGCCCAACTGCCCGATGTGCCCACCATGGCCGAGGTGGGCTACCCGGAGCTCAACCTCACCTCGTGGACAGGCCTGGCGGCCCCCGGCGGCACGCCCGATGCCATCGTGCAGACGCTGTACAAGGCCGTGCGCCAGGTCGCCACCTCGCCCGCGATGCTGGCCAACCTCAAGGAGCGCGGCGTGATCGCCCCCGAGGAGATGGCGCCCGCCGCCTTCGAGAAGATGATGTCCGAGCGCCTCGTGAAATTCGGCGAGGTGGTGCGCAAGGCGGGCATCACGGCGGAATGAGGTCGTGCTGGCCTGCTGTTCGTGATTGCTTTTGGCTGCTGGTCCTTGTTTGTCAAGCGCCGGCAGCTATCAAATTGATAGTTCCAAAGCCGATGGGACAATGCTGCCCATGACCGCCGCCCTCCACCCCCCCATCGACTCCCTCACCATCACCCGGCCCGACGACTGGCACCTGCATGTGCGCGACGGCGAGCCGCTTTCCACCGTGGTGCCGCACACGGCCGCGCAGTTCGGCCGCGCGATCATCATGCCCAACCTGCGCCCGCCCGTGACCACGGCCGAGCAGGCCCTGGCCTACAAGCAGCGCATCCTGGCCGCCGTGCCCGCCGGCGTGCAGTTCGAGCCGCTGATGACGCTGTACCTCACCGACAACCTGCCCGCCGACGAGATCGTGCGCGCCAAGGATGCGGGCGTGGTGGCCTGCAAGCTCTATCCCGCGGGCGCCACCACCAACAGCGACGCGGGCGTGACCGACATCCGCAAGACCTACAAGACGCTCGAGGCCATGCAGAAGGCCGGCATGCTGCTGCTGGTGCATGGCGAGGTCACGAGCAGCGACATCGACCTGTTCGACCGCGAGGCCGTCTTCATCGACCAGCAGCTCATCCCGCTGCGCCGCGACTTCCCCGAGCTCAAGATCGTCTTCGAGCACATCACCACCAAGGACGCGGCCGACTACGTGCAGGCGTCCGACCGCTTCACCGCGGCGACCATCACGGCGCACCACCTTCTGTACAACCGCAACGCGATCTTCGTCGGCGGCGTGCGCCCGCACTACTACTGCCTGCCCGTGCTCAAGCGCGAGACGCACCGCGTGGCCCTGGTGCAGGCGGCCACCAGCGGCTCGGCCAAGTTCTTCCTGGGCACCGACAGCGCGCCACACCCCGCGCACCTCAAGGAGCACGCCACCGGCTGCGCAGGCTGCTACACCGCGCATGCCGCCATGGAGATGTACGCCGAGGCGTTCGACAACGCCGGTGCGCTCGACAAGCTCGAAGGCTTTGCCAGCTTCCACGGCCCCGACTTCTACAGCCTGCCGCGCAACACCGGCACCATCACCCTGCGCCGCGAATCCTGGACGCCGCCCGAGAGCTTCGTCTTCGGCGAGGCCAACCTCAAGCCCCTGCGCTCCGGTGAAGCGCTTCCGTGGCGGCTGGTGTAAGCCTCTTCTTCGACGTCATCGACTGGAGCGCTCCCTGGCTGGCGCCGTGGCGCGGCCTGGGCCAGCCCATCGCGCGGCAGGTGCAGGGCGGCGGCGCGGTGCACGAGGCATTGCAGTCCGCGGCGCCCGGCGCGGTGCCCATGCTGTTCGCGCCGCAGGCCGCGCTGCCCGACGGCGTGGCCTACGAGCAGTACATCTGGGACACCCGCCGCGTGCCCACGCGCGACAACCTGCACGACTTCTTCAACGGCCTGGTGTGGCTGCATTTCCCGCTCACCAAGCGCCGCCTGAACGAACTGCAGGCCCAGGCCATCGCCGCCGACGGCGTGCAGGCGGTGCGCGGGCCGCTGCGCGATGCGCTCACGGTGTTCGATGAAAACGGCGCGCTGCTGCAGGCGCCCGACGCACTGTGGGATGCGCTCCGGGCGCGCGACTGGCAGCGCCTGTTCGTCGACCTGCGCCCGCTGTGGCGCGAAGCCCGGCTGGTGCTGTTCGGCCATGCGCTGCTGGAGAAGCTGGTGGCACCCCGAAAACCCATGGCGGCGCACGTCTATCGAGCGCCTGCAGCTATTGAATCCATAGCGGGTCTGGATGCCTGGCTCGCGCGGCGAGTGCAATCTCCCACCTGGGACGCCAAGCCTTTCACCCCCCTGCCGGTGCTGGGCGTGCCCGGCTGGTGGCGGGCGAATGAGGTGCCGGGCTTCTATGCCGACGCCCAGGTGTTCCGTCCGCCGCGCGCTGCACCCGCTCCCTAATTCCCGTCAAGGCTTGTGTGATAAGGCCGCACCACAGGTTTGCACCTACCATAGCGCGATGAAATCGCGGCCATGGGCGGCGGGCGCGGGGGCTGCAGCGGCCCGCCACGCCCGAGGGCGTACCGCTTGAAGCGCGGTCCCCGGCCCCCATCTGGACCAGCGGACACTGTTGTTGTTGACCCCACGGAGAATTCATTCCATGAAGCGGATCCTGTTATTTGTGATGACCAACCTGGCCGTCGTTGTCGTGCTGGGGGTGGTGGCCAGCCTGCTGGGCGTGAACCGCTATCTCACGGCCAACGGGCTGAACCTGGGCGCGCTGCTGGGCTTCGCGCTCGTCATGGGCTTTGGCGGCGCGATCATCTCGCTGCTCATCAGCAAGCCCATGGCCAAGTGGACCTCGGGCGTGCGCGTGATCGACGGCTCCGGCTCGCCCGACGAGCGCTGGATCGTCGAGACCGTGCGCAAATTCGCCACCGAAGCCAAGATCGGCATGCCCGAAGTCGGCATCTTCGAGGGCGACCCCAATGCGTTCGCCACGGGCGCGTTCAAGAACTCGGCGCTGGTGGCGGTGTCCACCGGCCTGCTGCAGGGCATGACGCGTGAAGAGGTCGAGGCCGTGATCGGCCACGAGGTGGCCCACATCGCCAACGGCGACATGGTCACCATGACGCTGATCCAGGGCGTGATGAACACCTTCGTGGTGTTCCTGTCGCGTGTCATCGGCTACGCCGTGGACAGCTTCCTGCGCAAGAACGACGAGAGCAGCTCGGGCCCCGGCATCGGCTACTACGTGACCACCATCGTGCTCGACATCCTGCTGGGCTTTGTGGCCGCCATGATCGTGGCCTGGTTCAGCCGCCAGCGCGAATTCCGCGCCGACGCGGGTGCCGCCCAGCTCATGGGTCGCCGCCAGCCCATGATCAACGCCCTGGCCCGCCTGGGTGGCATGCACCCGGCCGAGCTGCCCAAGAGCATGGCCGCCATGGGCATCGCCGGCGGCATCGGCAAGCTGTTCAGCACGCACCCGCCCATTGAAGAGCGCATTGCCGCGCTGCAGAACGCGCAGCAGCAGTAGCAGGGCTGATCCGGCTCGGGCCTCGGTCCCTGCAGGCCGCCGCGGGAGCCCCCGCGGCGGCCTTTTTGTTGGTGGGGTGGGCAGTCTGCCTCGTGGCAAGGCTCAAGGGCTTGTCACCTTGTGTCGATAAGGTGGTGGCGACCCAGGCCCGCATGCCGTGCGGCGCGCGGTTGCATCATTGACCTTCATTCCCACGAGAGCACTCCATGTCCATTTCCCACGCACGTGTTGCGGTCCGCCTGGCCCTGGCCTTTGGCGTTGTCTGCCTGGTCATGTCGCTGTCGGCCGCTGTCGGCATCTGGCGGCTGGCGGGGTTGCAGGACATCGCCGACGACCTGGGCGGCGCATCGTCCGAACGGGCGCTATTGGCGCGCGAGCTGCACGCCATCGTGGTGCTCAGCTCCGTGCGGGCCGAAACCCTGCTGGAAATCGACAACCCCGCCTACGCGGCCCGCATCGATGCCGATCGCAAGGTCACCTCTGCCCGGTCCGCCGACGTGCGCAAGCGGCTGGACGAATTGGCGGCGGACCCGGACTCCCAGGCCCTGTTCGATGCCATCGACAAGGCCGGCAATGGTTTTCGCACCGTGCGCGACGACCTCGTCAAGCGCCGCAAGGACGGCGAGGCCCTGCCGCCCGACGCCATCGCCACGCGCCTGCGCCCGGCGGCTGATGCCTATGCGGCGGCCGTGAACCAGCTGGCCGACTTCCAGCGCCAGCGCGTGGTGGAGGCCCGCGATGCCGCCGCCCGCAGCGAACGGCAGGGCATCACCCTGCTGGCGGCGGGTTCCGTGGTGGGGCTGCTGCTGAGCCTGGCCTGTGCCTGGCTGCTGTCGCGCTCCATCCTGCGGCCGCTGGCCCGTGCGTCCGAAGTCACCGACCGCATCGCCGAAGGTGACCTGACCTCGGCCGTGCCGGCCCCGGGCGCGGGCAACCGCGACGAGCTGCAGGCGCTGCTCGCTCGCCTGGGCGGCATGCAGGCACGCCTGGCCGTTCTGGTGGTGGGCATGCGCCAGGCCAGCACTTCCGTGGCCGGGGCCAGCAGCGAGATCGCGGCGGGCAACAGCGACCTGTCGGCCCGCACCGAGCACACGGCCTCCAACCTCGAAGAAATCGCCGCGAGCATGGAGGAACTGCTGGCCACCGTGCGCCACAGCGCCGACGCCGCCGCGCAGGCCAGCAGCCTGGCCACGGGCGCCAGCGGCGTGGCGCAGCGCGGGCGCGAGGCCGTGGACCGCGTGGTGGGCACCATGGATGGCATCGCGCTGTCGTCCCGCCGCATCGCCGACATCACCAGCGTGATCGACGGCATCGCGTTCCAGACCAACATCCTCGCGCTCAACGCCGCCGTGGAAGCGGCCCGGGCCGGAGAGCAGGGCCGGGGCTTCGCGGTGGTGGCCGGCGAGGTGCGCAGCCTGGCCCAGCGGTCGGCCACGGCGGCCAAGGAGATCGGCGGCCTGATCAGCGACAGCGTGCGCCAGGTGGACGAGGGCGCCAAGCTCGTGCACGCGGCGGGCAGCACCATGGGCGAGATCGTGAGCTCCGTGCAGCAGGTGGCCACCATCATCGGCGAGATCAGCACCGCCGCGCGCGAGCAGACCACGGGCCTGAGCCAGGTGGGCGAGGCGGTCTCGCAGCTCGACCAGATGACGCAGCAGAACGCCGCGCTGGTGGAAGAGTCCTCTGCCGCCGCGCAGGGCCTGCGCGCGCAGGCGCAGCAGTTGGCCGAACTGGTGGAGGCGTTCCGCCTGCCGGCTGGCAACGCGCTGCCGCGCTAGACAAGGGCGTCTTCCCTGGAGTGAAGCGCGGCGTCCAAGGCTGGCGCGGCCAAGCCGGCGCCACAGGGCGGTCACGATATTTCCACCCGCCAGCGCCTGCGCGGCGCGCGCAGCGCATGGCGCTTGCGGTACTCCGCCGGCGCCATGCCGGTGTAGCGCGCGAAGATGCGCCTGAAAGCCGCCGGGTCGGCGTAGCCGCAGGCCACGGCGACGCTGGGCACGCTCTCCAGCGTCACTTCCAGCATGACCTTGGCGCGGCGGCAGCGCAGGCCGTGCAGGTAGTCGAGCGGCGACTGCGACAGCTCCTGCTGGAAGTGCCGCAGCAGCGTGCGCGTGCTCACCGATGCTGCCTCGGCCAGCCGGGCCAGGGAGTACGGCTGGTCCAGGTGGGCCTCCATCCAGGCGATGGCGCGCGCCAGGGTGCTGTCGCGCGTGGCCGGGATGTGCTGCTGCGCGTTGGCCTGCAGGGCCGCGCGCGCACGCTGGTGGTCCGGCGCCATCACGGTCTCGCAGGCGGCGGCCAGTTCCTCCCCCAGTGCGTGGCGCACCAGGGCGATCGCCAGCAGGTTCACGCTGTGCGGCAGCGCGCAGCTGAGCCAGGGGCCGTCGTCCGACAGGTCCCGGCCCAGGCTGTGGCCGATGCCCGGGAAGTCCCGTTCGAAGCCCGCGATGTAGAACCAGGGCAGGCTGGCCTGGCGCCCGTTCAGGCGGCCGCTTTGCGCCGCCAGCCAGGCACCATTGCCCACCGTGAGCAGTTTCTGCCCGGCATCGAGCGCGATGCCCAGCTGCCGCGACAGCGCGCGGTGGCGGGCCGCCACCGCGCGGATGGCCGGAATGTCCGCGGCATGGAACGAGGGGATGAACAACGCGTGGGCCGGGGCGGAGGGCGCCGCCGTGTCCCCGGCCGGCGTGTAGGCCGCCAGCGGCCCTGGCAGGGAAGCGAGGGGCAGCAGCCCCCCGGCATCGAGCAGCCGCCAGGCCATGCGCGGCGCCTGCGCGCCCATGCGCAGGCCCGCCAGCAGGTTGGCGCCGCGCAGCAGGTCGATGAACTGCAGCGCATTGCCCACGGCGGACTCGGGCAGCAGCGGAATGTCCACGCGAAAGACCGGCGGCCTGGCGAGACTCGGGGGCAAGGACGAAGGTGACTGCGGCATGGCGGTATTGGCTCGTTGGATGGCCATTTTCGCTTGTCATGAAGAGGGTGCCGGCTTTTAGCATGAACGTGCTTTTTGCTCCCTGCTCCAGCCTTGCAAGCTGTCACCCACCCTATGGATCTGCCCATGCACAAACCCCTTTCCGCCATCGCGCTTGCCGCCGGCCTCGCCGCCAGCGGGCTGATCGCCGTCTCTTCGGCCCACGCCCAGGCGCTCGATGCCGCCGGCCTGCAGGCCATCGACACCGCCGTGAACAAGGTGGCGCCCAAGATGGTCAATTGGCGCCGCGACATCCATGCCCACCCCGAGCTCTCGGGCCAGGAGGTGCGCACCGCCAAGCTCGTGGCCGAGCACCTGAAGAAACTGGGCATGGAGGTGCAGACCAACGTGGGCGGCACCGGCGTGGTGGGCACCCTGCGCGGCGGCCTCCCGGGCAAGGTGGTGGCGCTGCGCGCCGACATGGACGCATTGCCCGTGCCCGAGAACACCGGCCTGCCCTTTGCCTCGAAGATGAAGGCCAACTACCTGGGCAAGGAAGTGCCGGTGATGCACGCCTGCGGCCACGACGCCCACGTGGCCATGCTCATGGGCGCGGCCGAGGCGCTGGCCGGCATGAAGGCCCAGCTGCCCGGCACCATCAAGTTCATCTTCCAGCCCGCCGAGGAAGGCGCGCCCGTGGAGGCCGACGCCAACGGCAAGGTGCCCAGCTTCGGGGCCAAGGCCATGGTGGAAGAGGGCGCCTTGAAGGATGTGCAGGCCATCTACGGCCTGCACATCACGGCCAACCTGCCGTCCGGCGTGGTGGGCTACCGCAGCGGCCCGCTCATGGCCGGATCGGACAACATCAGCATCCAGGTGGAAGGGCGCGGCGGCCATGGCTCGTCGCCCTGGAACGCGGTGGACCCGGTGGTGGCGGCCAGCCAGGTGGTGCTGGGCCTGCAGACCGTGGTGAGCCGCCAGCTCAACATCAGCCAGGAGCCCGCGGTGGTCACCATCGGTTCCATCCACGGCGGCACGCGCTACAACATCATTCCGGACAACGTGGAGCTGCTGGGCACCCTGCGCACCTTTGACGAGGGCATGCGCCAGGAGGCCTTGAAGCGCATCACCACCACCGCCGAGCAGATCGCGGCGTCGAGCGGCGCCAAGGCCAAGGTGCGCTTCGGACCCGTGGCCTACCCGGTGACCACCAACCCGGCCGAGCTGACGGCCGCCTCGCTGCCCGCGCTCAAGCTGGCCACGGGGGGCAAGGCGATGATCATCCCCAAGGTGAGCGGTTCGGAAGACTTCTCGGAGTTCCAGAAGGTCGCGCCCGGCTTCTTCTACTTCCTGGGCGCGCCGCCCAAGGGCGCGGACTTCAACAAGGCTCCATCCAACCACTCGCCGTTGTTCGACATCGATGAAGACCAGCTGCCGGTGGGTGCGCGCACGCTGGCGGCGCTGGCGGTGGATTTCTTGCAGCGCAAGTAAGGCGTGGGCCTTGGCGCTGGGTCTGGTGCCGACGGCGCCGCATGGGGTTGGGGCTCTTCAGGTTGCGCGGGCTGAGCTTGTCGAAACCTGGGTTGGCTCTTTGGCTGATGGATGCGACATGCCTGTGTTGAGGGCGGGAGCCGGGGTGCGCGCCCGGCGGCGCGGTAACTTTCTCTTGGTTCGCCAAGAGAAAGTCACCAAAGAGAAGGCGACCCCCAGTCTGCGACCCCTTCGCGTTGCGAAGGGGCAAACCTGCGTCGGTGCGGTTGCGGGGTGCGCCGCAGAACTCACTGCGCGCCTTTGGCGCTCCGTTCAGACAACTGCGGCGAGTCAGTGCACGAAGCATGCGCGCTCCGACGCGCATGCCACCCCGCAGCCGCCTCGTCGCAGGCGCAGCCAGCAGGGGTGGACAGCCCAACATCCGAACAACCATACGGGCCATTGCTGCGCTCGGCCGCGCGGTCGCGGCGCGAAGCGCCTGCGCGTTCGGGGGCCGAGCGCAGCGATGGCCCGTGTGGATGTTGGCTCCCCCAGCCCTTCAGGATGCGCCGAGGAGCGCAGTGCGGGGGGCGGGCGTGTGCCGAAGGACACACGCCTTCGTTGACTGACTCGCTGCGGTTGTCTGAGCGGAGCGCGAAGCGCGCAGCGAGTTCCGCAGCGCGCCCCCCGCACGAGCACCGCAGGTTGCCCCGCTCGCCCAGCGGGCGAGTGGGGACGCAGGCTGTAGGGTCGCCCTTTCTTTGGTGACTTTCTTTCGGCGAAGCGAAAGAAAGTTACTCGCACGCCGGGCGACTCCCGGCCTCCGCCCTTCAACCAGGCATGCTGCCCATCAGCGAGCCTGCGAGCGCACCCAGGTTCCGACAAGCTCAACCCGACCGGGTGTGGAGCGCGGCGCCCCGGCCCACCAGCAGCCGAAACGGCAGCAGCAGCGCCACGCCCAGCACCAGCTTCACCCCCAGGTCCCCCAGCGCCCACGTCACCCAAGGGTCGCTGCTACCGGCAAAGGCGATGCTCCAGAACACTGCCGTGTCCAGCACCGCAGCCATCAGCGTGGCCACCAGCGGCGCGCGCCACCAGGTGCCGTGGCGCAGCCGGTCGAACACGGCGATGTCCAGCCATTGCGACAGCAAAAACGCCGTGCCGGACGCGATGGCAATGCGCGCAGGTGCCAGCACCAGCGACGCGGCCACCGCCACGGCAAAGCCCACCCAGGCCACGCGGCGCGCCTGCTGCGGGCCGTGGGCGCGGTTGACCAGCTCACTCACCAGGAAGGCGACCGGGTAGGTGATGGCGCCCCAGGTGAGCCAGTCGTTGATCGGGAACTGCACCAGGATGTTGGAGGCCAGCACCACGGCGGCCATGGCCAGGGCAGCGGCAGCGAACTGCGCGCGGGTGGGCAGTGTCAGCGCAGCAGGCATGCCACCACCACGTCAGGCACGGCCCAGCAGAGCGCGCGCAACCGCCTCGCCCACCTTGATCCCGTCCACCCCCGCGGACAGGATGCCGCCCGCATAGCTGGCGCCTTCGCCCGCCGGGTACAGGCCGGGGGTGTTCAGGCTCTGCAGGTTCTCGCCCCGCCCGATCTTGAGCGGCGACGAGGTGCGGGTCTCCACGCCGGTCAGCACCGCGTCGTGCATGTCGAAGCCCTTGATCTTGCGGCCGAACACGGGCAGCGCCTCGCGCAGCGCCGCGATGGCGTAGCCGGGCAGGGCGGCGTGCAGGTCGCCCAGGGCCACGCCGGGCTTGTACGAAGGCTCCACATCGCCCAGGTGCTTCGATGGAGTGCCCTGGATGAAGTCGCCCACCAGCTGCCCCGGCGCGCTGTAGTCGCGCCCGCCGAGCACGAAGGCGTTGGATTCGAGCTGGCGTTGCAGCACGATGCCCGCCAGCGGGTGGAACTGGCCCTGCGGCAGCGCTTCGATGCCGTGGGTGTGGCCCAGATGGGTGTCGAATGCGGCGGCATCGGTGGGGTAGTCGCTCGGATCGATCCCCACCACCATGCCCGCGTTGGCGTTGCGCTCGTTGCGGGAGTACTGGCTCATGCCGTTGGTGACCACGCGGTTCGGCTCGCTGGTGGCGGCCACCACGGTGCCGCCGGGGCACATGCAGAAGCTGTACACCGCCCGGCCGTTCTGCGCATGGTGCACCAGCTTGTAGTCGGCCGCGCCCAGGAGCGGGTGGCCGGCGTGGCGGCCCCAGCGGGCGCGGTCGATGATGCCCTGCGGGTGCTCGATGCGAAAGCCGATGGAAAACGGCTTGGCCTCCATGGCGACGCCGCGGTCGTACAGCATCGCAAACGTGTCGCGCGAGCTGTGGCCCAGGGCCATCACCACATGGTCGGCGCGCAGGTCGGTGGTCTCGCCCGTGGCCTGGTTCAGCACCTTCAGGCCGCGCAGGTGGCGGTTCTCCCCGGTGCCTTCGACGACCACGTCCGTCACGCGCTGCTCGAAGCGGATCTCGCCGCCCAGCGCGATGATCTGCTCGCGCAGGTTCTCCACCACCTTCACCAGCTTGAAGGTGCCGATGTGCGGGTGGGCCACGTACAGGATTTCCTCGGGCGCGCCGGCCTTCACGAACTCGTTCATCACCTTGCGGCCCAGGTGGCGCGGGTCCTTGATCTGGCTGTAGAGCTTGCCGTCGCTGAAGGTGCCCGCGCCGCCCTCGCCGAACTGCACGTTGCTTTCGGCATGCAGCTCGCGCTTGCGCCACAGGCCCCAGGTGTCCTTGGTGCGCTCGCGCACGGGCTTGCCGCGCTCGAGCACGATGGGCCGGAAGCCCATCTGCGCCAGCACCAGCGCCGCGAAGATGCCGCAGGGGCCAAAGCCCACCACCACGGGGCGCAGGGGCAACTCGGCCGGGGCCTGGCCCACGGGCTGCCAGGCCATGTCGGGTGTGGGCTGGATGTGCGGGTTGCCCGCGAACTGCGCGAGCAGCGCGGCCTCGCGCTCTGGCTGGGCGAGGGTGATGTCGATGATGTACACCGCCAGCAGGTCCACCTTGCGCGCGTCGAAGCTGCGCTTGAAGACGTGCAGGTGGGTGATGTCGGCCGGGGCCAGGCCCAGCAGCCTGGCGGCGGCGGCGCGCAGCAGCGCGTCGGGGTCTTCGGCCGCCGTGAAGGGCAGCCGGATTTCGGAGAGGCGGATCATGGTCTTGCGGGCCCGTGTCGATCGGGCGGGGTGCAAAGTCGTGGGGCCGTGATTTTACCGGGCCGCTGGCGCGCGGCCCCGTGCCTGCCGTGGGCGCCCTTGGCGTGGGGTAGGCGATTTTTCAAAAATGATAGCTGCTACCGCTTGGTGGATAAGCGCTGCAACCGGTTTTTATGCGGATCTTCCGTCGCCGGTGGCCTCGCCCCTGCGCCAGCGCAGCTCCGCCACGCCAAAGCCCAGCGCGGCCAGCAGCAGGGGCAGGAAGTAGTACAGCGCCCGGTACGCCAGCAGGGCCGCCAGCACCTTGTCCTGGCCCAGCGCGCCGTGGGCCAGCAGCGCGACGCCCACGGCCTCCAGCACGCCCAGGCCCGCGGGCACCCGCAGGACCAGCCCGGCCACCGCTCCCAGCTGCACGGTGGCGAGCGCGGCGGGGTAGCTCACCGCGCCCTGCAGCACGGCCCACAGCGCCGCGCCCATGAGCATCCAGTTCGTGGCCGACGCCGCCACCTGCCACAAGGCCACGGGCCACCGGGGCAGCGGAAAGGCGTGGCCGCGCAGCGTGAGGGCCCGTCCGCCGCGCGCGGCGCACAGCGCCACGTACGCCACGGGCAGGCAGCCCAGCACCGCGCCGCCCAGCCGCCATTGCCACGGCGTGGCGGCCCAGCCGGCCAGCAGCGGGGGCTGCCACAGCCAGGGGAGGACCGCCGCGAGCAGCAGGTAGCCCACCCAGTTGGTCAGCACGCTGGTGCCCACCACCTGCCCGATGGTGCCCGCGTCCACCCCGCGCCGCGCGTACAGCCGGTAGCGCACGCCCACGCCGCCGATCAGCGAGCCCAGGTTGAGCGTAAAGGGATAGCTGGTCATCGCGATGCCCAGCGTCGCGCGGCGCGTGAGCCGGTGGCCGCTGCAGTGGCGGCCCACCCAGTCGAAGCTGCCGTAGGTGAAATGGCTGGCCAGGGCCAGCGCTCCCGCCACGGCGAGCGCGCTGGCGGGCAACGCCTGCAGGGCGCGCAACACGGCGGGCCAGTCCACCAGGCGCGCCTGCAGGAAGATGAGCCAGGCCACCCCCCCGAAGAACGCCGCCGCGAGGCCGCGCGTGAGCCACGGCCACCAGGGGCGCTGGGTGAGGCCGCGCCAGCCGGAAGGGGCGCCGGGGGCCTGCCTGCCCGCGGCCAGGGGCGGCAGGGCCGGGTGGCGCGGGGTCGTGGTGGTGGCTGCCATGGGATGCCGGGGCCGCCTAGGCGGCCACGCCCGCGCTGCTGTTGTTGGTGCCGTTGCCGGCGGCATCGCCCGCGGGCTGCGCGGGGGACGGCGCCTTGCCGACCATGGTGATGGTGGGCTCGTGGCGGGGCAGCCAGCCGGCCCAGGTGGGAAACCACCGCATCAGGTGGAAGACCACGTAGCTGCGCAGCAGGCGCAGGCCGTCCAGCCGCCCCGGCGGCGGGGCCTCGATCTGCCGGCAGTTGTTCTCCATCAGCCGCGCCAGGCGGCGATGGAGCTGGGCGTTGAAGCCGCGGTCCTGGATGATCACGTTGGCCTCGAGGTTGAGCGACAGGCTCAGCGGGTCGAGGTTGCTGGAGCCGACGGTGGACCATTCGTCGTCCACCAGCGCCACCTTGCCGTGCAGGGGCCGCTCGCAGTATTCATACACCTGCACGCCCGCGCGCAGCAGGTGGTCGTAGAGCATGCTGGCCGCCGTGCGCACGATGGCCATGTCGGGCTGGCCCTGCAGGATGAGCCGCACGTCGACCCCGCGTTTGGCGGCGCGCCGCATCTCGCGGATGAAGCGGTAGCCCGGGAAGAAATACGCATTGGCGATCACCACGCGGTGGCGTGCCGACCGCAGGGCCACGCGGTAGTGGCGTTCGATGTCGCTGCGGTGGTCGTGGTTGTCGCGGGTCACGAAAATGGCATGGGCGGTGCCCGCGTGGGGCCGCCCCGTGGCGGCAGCGCCGCCCGGGCGCCGGCGCTGCGCGCCCTCCTGCACGGCCTCGCGAAGGAAATGGTGCATCTGCGCCACGATGGGGCCGCGCACCTGCACGGCGTAGTCCTGCTTGGCCTCGGGGCCGAAATCCGCCACGTGGTCGGCCGAGTAGTTGATGCCGCCGATGAACCCCAGCTCGCCGTCCACCACCACCATCTTGCGGTGCATGCGGCGCAGCATGTTCAGGCGCTGGCCCATGAAGCGGCGGCCCGGGTCGAAGATGCGAAAGCGCACGCCCGCCTCGACCAGGCTGCCCACGAAGCCGTCGGACAGGTCGGGCGAGCCGAACCCGTCCACCAGCACATGCACTTCCACGCCGCGCCGGGCGGCCGCGAGCAGGGCGGCGTGCAATTCCTGGCCGATCTTGTCCTCGAACAGGATGAAGGTCTCCAGCAGCACTTCGCGCCGTGCCTTTTCAATCGCGCCGAACACCCGGGGGAAAAACTCCTCGCCGTTTTCCAGCAGATCGAAGTGGTTGCCCGGCACCCAGCGGGATGAGCGTGGTGCGCGAAACGAGCGGGAAGATAGGCTCATAGCAGGATCTCCGCCGCCAGGGGTGCGTGGTCCGAAAGCTTGTCCCAGGGCTTGCGCGGCAGCGACAGGGGCGCATGCACGGCCGCGTTGCGCACGTAGATGCGGTCCAGCGCGAGCAGCGGCATGGACGCGGGGAAGGTGCGCACCGCCCGGCCGAAGGCCTGCACGAACACCTCCTGCAGGCCCGCCCCCCGCTGCAGGATGGCGTGCGCGCGGTGGCGCCAGTCATTGAAGTCGCCGGCCAGCACCACGGGCTCGCCGGGCGGGAAGGTCTTGAGCAGCTCGCACACCCGCTGCAGCTGGCGCTGGCGGTGGGCCTCCTGCAGCCCCAGGTGCACGCACACGGCATGCACGGGCAGGTGGTGGCCGGGCGGCTGCAGCACACAGTGCAGCATGCCGCGCCGCTCGGGCCCGCTGATCGAGATGTCATGGTTCTCATAGTGCGTGATGGGGAACTTGGACAGCAGGGCGTTGCCGTGGTCGCCGTTGTCATACACGGCATTGCGCCCATAGGCGTACTGCGACCAGATGGTGTCGGCCAGGAACTCGTAGTGCGGCACCTGCGGAAAGTTGGCGAGCCGGCTGGCATGGCGGTGGTGCGTGCCCTGCACCTCCTGCAGAAAGACCAGGTCCGCCGCCACGCTGCGCACCGCCTCGCGCAGCTCGTGCAGCATGAAGCGCCGGTTGAAGGTGGTGAAGCCCTTGTGCACGTTCACGGTGAGCACCTTGAACGCGATGGGTTGTGAGGGGAGGGTGTCCATGGGCAAACAATCGTTGTGGGGCCCTCCGGCGCGGGGCGCCGCCAGGGGCGGGCCGAAGGGTGAAACGATTTTTGGGGCCGCAGTGCGCCGCCGCTGTAGGACGGCTGGCCGTGGGTGTGTGCTGCGCTGGCCGAAAAAGGCTTTCGGCCCTGAACCCGTGCCTTGGCTACGTGCTGGGTTCAGGGCTGGCACCAGGGGCCGGCCGCCCCGCAGCACCTTGGAAACTGGCGCGCCCCAGGCCAGCGCACCCGTGGAACTGGCTCTGCCAGGCCACCGGGTGCGTCCCCCTGGGGGCTGAGACGCCGCGGCTCCAAGCCTGCCTGCGCAGGCTTGGACGGCATCGAAGAGACACCGCCTCTGGCGGTGGCACCAAGCGGTTGCGCCTCGGGGGGCAACTTATGCAGGCAGGAACCCCTCCACCGACAGATAACGCTCGCCCGTGTCGTAGTTGAAGCCCAGCACCTTGGCGCCCGCAGGCAGCTCGGGCAGCTTCTGCGCAATGGCGGCGAGCGTGGCGCCCGACGAAATGCCCACCAGGATGCCTTCTTCACGCGCGCAGCGGCGTGCGTATTCGCGGGCGGGTTCGGCATCGACCTGGATCACGCCGTCGAGCAGGCTGGTGTCGAGGTTCCTGGGGATGAACCCCGCGCCAATGCCCTGGATGGGGTGGGGCGCCGGCGCGCCGCCCGAGATCACCGGCGATGCCGTGGGCTCCACCGCGAACACCTTGAGGTTCGCAAACCTGGCCTTGAGCACCCGCGCCACGCCCGTGATGTGGCCGCCCGTGCCCACGCCCGTGATCAGCACGTCGATGCCGTCGGGGAAGTCCGCCAGGATCTCCTGCGCGGTGGTGCGCACATGCACGTCGATGTTGGCGGGGTTCTCGAACTGCTGGGGAATCCACGAGCCCGGCGTCTGCGCCTGCAGCTCCTGTGCGCGGGCGATCGCGCCCTTCATGCCCTTTTCGCGCGGGGTCAGGTCGAACTGCGCGCCGTAGGCCAGCATCAGGCGGCGGCGCTCGATGCTCATGCTGTCGGGCATCACCAGGATGAGCTTGTAGCCCTTGACGGCCGCCACCAGCGCCAGGCCGATGCCGGTATTGCCCGAGGTGGGCTCGATGATGGTGCCGCCGGGCTGCAGGGCGCCGGACTTCTCGGCGTCTTCCACCATCGACAGCGCGATGCGGTCCTTGATGGAGCCGCCGGGGTTGCTGCGCTCGGACTTCACCCACACGTTGGCCGCCGGGCCAAACAGGCGGTTGATGCGCACGTGGGGCGTGTGGCCGATGGTTTGCAGAATGTTGTCAACTTTCATGGCGTCTCCTGTGAGGTGCAAAGAGGGGTGTGACGCGCATTCTGAACCACTTGTTCTGCTGTCTGGGTGATATGGATATGCCGGGGCCTGTGGGTTGCGGGCCAGCCGGCAGGGGCTGTCCCCGGCCCCTGGCCGCGCGGCGGGCCCCGGGGGGCGGGCTACGCCGGTGTGATCTCGACCCGCATGGCCCCGTCCACCGGCGTGGTCTGCACCCGCACCGGCAGGCCCAGCGCGATGGTCTGCGCATTGGTGGCCGTGTGCTGCGTCACCTCGGTGCAGGTGTAGCGCGCGGCTTGCCCGCTGCGCCACACCGCCAGGGCCAGCGGCAGCATCCACTGGTCTGCCAGGTGCGGGCCCAGGGCGCCCGTGCTGCGCTGGTAGGCGCGCACCTCGTCCACCAGCCGCTTGGCGACCTGCTCGGCCGACAGGCTGCGCGCGCCCAGCTGGCAGAACACCTCGGTGACCTGCTCGTACTCCAGCGTGGCGATCAGCGCATTGCCCGGCCCCTCGTTCTGGCGCGTGGGCGGCTGGCGCAACTGGCCTGCTTCAAAGGTCCAGCCCATCCGCTGGCCCAGGGTCTCCAGCTCCCGGTAGGGAATGTTGCGGGCCAAGCCGGGCGCCAGCGCATCGGCCCACCCAGTCTTCAGCGTGCCGCGCTCCAGCACGTCCACCGGGGCCAGGGTCTGGGCTGGGGGCGTGATGTGCGCCAGCACCTCGCCGCCCCCGGCGGGGTAGAAGC
Organism: Acidovorax sp. GW821-FHT10E04; assembly: GCF_059415185.1. Taxonomy (NCBI): domain Bacteria; kingdom Pseudomonadati; phylum Pseudomonadota; class Betaproteobacteria; order Burkholderiales; family Comamonadaceae; genus Acidovorax; species Acidovorax sp. GW821-FHT10E04. Next base: position 86,512 of record NZ_JBWKMT010000010.1, on the reverse strand, counting down.
CCCGCCGCTGCAGCTGCAGATCCAGCCCCACCCCCAGCCGCCGTACCAGCGGCGCAAACGCCCGTTCCAGAAAGTCAAACGGCGGCGCCATCGGGTTGTGCGTGCCGCCCGACAGCTGCACACGGCTCTCGCCGTCGGCCAGCATCAGCGCGGGCAAGACCGTTTGCAGCACCAGCAGGCAGCTGCCCGCCGTGGCGATCTGAAAGCGGTAGTCGCCAGAACGCACCGTGCCGGGCGTGAACCGCAGCGTCTGGGAGCCCAGCTCCGCCCCCTCGGCCTGCCCGCCGCACACGGCTGTGGCCGCCTGCACGCAGGCCAGGTGCTGTCGCATCAGTCCCGGCTTGGGCCGCCCGGCGCGGATGCGCGTGATGTGCAGCGGCCGGCCGGTGGCCATGGAAAGGGCCAGGCCGGTGCGCAGGATCTGGCCGCCGCCTTCGCCGGTGGAGCCGTCGAGGGTGAGGGGGGACAATGTCAACTCCGTCATGGCGATGCCTGCGCCGCACCCACGGCGCGGGTGTGTGGCTCCACCGGGTGGGCTGGGCGCGGCATTTTCTTGTGGTTCTGTTGTTTGCATAAAAATGGCCGTGGCGCTCATTGGATAAGCGCGAGCAGCTATCAAAAGTATAGTATTCGCCGCAACCCTTCGCCACTGTGCGGCCCCGGGGGGGGCTACCCCTTCACGCACACCACCTGCTTGAGCGTGTACACCACCTCCACCAGGTCCTGCTGCGCCGCCATCACCGCGTCGATATCCTTGTAGGCCATCGGGATCTCGTCGATCACGTCGGCATCCTTGCGGCATTCCACGCCCTGGGTCGCGGCGATCTGGTCGGCCACGGTGTACATCTTCCTGGCCTTGGTGCGGCTCATGGTGCGGCCCGCGCCGTGGCTGCAGCTGTTGAAGCTCTCGGGGTGGCCTTTTCCGCGCACGATGAAGCTCTTGGCCCCCATGCTCCCCGGGATGATCCCCAGCTTGCCTCGCTCGGCACTCACTGCGCCCTTGCGGGTCACGAACACGTCCTGCCCGAAGTGCGTTTCGCGCTGCACGTAGTTGTGGTGGCAGTTCACGGCTTCCACGTGCGTCTCGAACGGCTTGGTGATCACCTGTCGCAGCGCGGCGATCACGCGGCCCATCATCACTTCGCGGTTGGCGGCGGCGAACTTCTGGGCCCACCCCACGGCCTTCACGTAGTCGCCGAAGTACCGCGCGCCTTCCTCGAAGTACGCCAGGTCTTTATCGGGCAGGTTGCGCTGGTTCATCTCGGCGTCCTTCTTGGCCAGCTCGATGAAGTGGGTGCCGATGGCGTTCCCCACCCCGCGCGAGCCCGAGTGCAGCATCACCCACACGGACTGGTGTTCGTCCAGGCAGATCTCGATGAAGTGGTTGCCCGTTCCCAGCGTTCCCAGGTGCTTGTAGTTGTTGGTCTTCTCGATGCGCGGGTGCGCCTCGCAGATTTCCTTGAACTCGTCCACCAGCGCCGACCATGCGCGGTCGGTCTCGGCAGGCGGGGTGTCCCAGCTTCCTTTATCGCGGCCGAAGTGCTTGGGCGTCATTCCCACCGGCACGGCGCGTTCGATGGCGGCACGTACGCCGGACAGGTTATCGGGTAGGTCGCTCGCGATCAGCGTGGTCTTGCACGCCATCATTCCGCACCCCAGGTCCACCCCCACCGCGGCAGGGATGATGGCCTTGAGCGTGGGCACCACCGAGCCGATGGTGGCACCGATTCCCAGGTGCACGTCGGGCATCACCGCCACGTGCTTGAACACGATGGGCAGGCGCGCGATGTTGCGCAGCTGGTTCCGGGCTTCTTCTTCCACGGGCACACCGTTCGTCCACATCTTCACGGGCACGCCGTTCGGCACTTCGTATTGTTCGTCGTTGTTGTTGGTCATATTGTTCTTTCGCATTTTGTTGTTCATTGCACCATTCCGCGCGCTGCGGCCTGGGCGTAGTTCTTCAGTTCGTCGTCGTTCTTCACCTGGCGGATGAAGGCGTCCATGTGCGCCTGCAGTTCCTTGGGCCGCTTCAGGCGCACGCCCTCGTGGCCGATCCCGTGCAATGCGGACTCCTGTGCGGCCCTGAACGGCATCGCCAGCATCTCGCAGAACACCTGCCACATCGCGTCGCGCCATTCAGGGATGTCCTTGGCGTTCCAGAACGTGGGCCACACGTCAAACCACATGTAGCTCACGAAGTAGAGGCGGTCGCTTCGGCTCCCGATGGGGCTCGGCCCGGTGTCCAGGCGCGGGCCGAGGCAGTCGCGCCACAAGGTGGGCAGGGCCCGCATCATGCGCATCGCGTCGACCAAGGGCACCGAGGGGTCGTTCGCCATGTGCGGGATGTCGCCCGCGTTGTTGCTCATCACATGGTTCAGGCCCATACCCACGTGCTCGTCGCTGTAGGGCGCCAGGTCGGTGCCCGCATTGGCGAACAGCACGGTCTGGATGTGTGTCCATTGCAGCGGCGTGGCGTCGAACTCCGGCTCGTCGATCAGCCAGTACCACTCCTGCCCGCTCTTGTCGGGCACGGGGCGGTCGAAAAGGTAGCGCAATGCCGCGCTGTAGACCGCTGGATCCAGGTTGATCGACTCGCAACTCACGGGCGTCTCCTTACGGTTCGCGCGCCTTTCACGTGCGGTCAGTTTCTTTGCTTTCATCTCGATTTCTCTTTCTTCATGAGAATCAACGCATCTTCACGAGGCCATTCAGCACCTGGTCCAGGCCGCCAAACACCGAGATCTTGTCGATCCGCTCGGCCACCCGCTCCAGCGTCTCCAGCTCCTTCATGCGCAGGGCGACGGGGTTGTCCTCCATCACCTTGGCGGTGTTGAGCAGCGACCGCGTGGCAGCGGTTTCCTCGCGGCGGCGGATCACGTTGGCCTGGGCCTGCTTTTCCGCCTGCACCACTTGGGTCAGGATGGCTTTCATCTCGCCGGGCAGCACGATGTCCTTCACGCCCACGCTCTCCAGTTGCATGCCGTAGGGCTGCAGCTTGGTGGCCAGGTGCGCGGTCACCACCTCGTCGATCACCGTCTTGTTCTCCAGCAGCTCGTCGAGCGTGCGGGTGCCCACGGCGGCGCGCAGCGCAAACTGCAGCTCGCGGTACAGGTAGTCGGCAGGCTTTTGCAGCTGGGCAAAGGCTTGCAGCACATCCGTGATGCGGTAGGTGGCCGACAGGTTCAGGCGCAGGCCCACCTTGTCGCGGGTCATGATGTCCTGGCCCGAGACCTCCACGGCCTGCAGGCGCAAATCCACCAGTTCCACGGCGATGGTGCGGCCATACTTCCAGAACGCGTAGGCACCGGCGGTCAGCAGGCGCTCGACCTTGCCGTCCAGCGTCAGCAGCGCGCACTGGCCCTCGGGCACCTGCACCTGCAGCACGCCGTTCAGTCCGGTCACTGCGCGCTGGCGCAGTGGGGTCTGCGTCAGGCGGGCGACCAGGTCGGCGGGCAGCTCGGCACCGTTGTGCAGGTTCACCACCTGCACGGCCACGTCCACCAGGCCCTTCCAGTACAGGCGGCGCGTGCCGGGCGGCAGGATTTCGACCAGCACGCCGTTCTCGCTGCGCAGGCCCACTTCGCGCTCCGACAGGTTCACCTGCACGAAGTGGGCGGCGACCACGGCGGGCTCCTGGGCCATCAGGTAGTCGGCCAGGCCGTGCGTGAACGCGGGTTGCTCCAGGGCGAAGGTTTCCACGCGCAGCGTGTCCAGGCCGGCAAACAGCCAGTGCGTACCGCTCTGCAGCACGCGATCGAAATCGCCGTTGCGCAGCAGCAGGGCGCGTTCGTTCTTCTTGACGGTGATGCGTTGGATCTTGTTGTTCAGCATTTTTTTTCTCCTTGTGGCGGTCCGCGTCGCGGAGTCCTCGTTCGTTCGTCTTCTCTTCTTCTTCGTCGTCGTTGTCATGTAGGCTGCCGCACAGCGCAGGCAACACGACCCCAATCCCAAAAGGGCGCCGTTACAGCGGCGGCGGGGCTCCAGGCAGTGCAGCCGCGGGCCTTGCAGTGCGCCGTGGTTGCTGCCCTGCAAGCAGGGCGGCAGCGTGGCTGGCTGCGGGCGCGGGCTGCACCGGGGTCTGGTGCAAACCGCCGCCGGCTGACGGAGTGCCTGCGGGGCTGCCGTGCAGCAGCCTTTGCCTGCGCCCCGCGTCCGGCGGGTGGTCTTTCGACCGTTTCTTCAAAGCTCCGGCCTTGCGGCCGGAAGAATGGACAGGAGTCGAACCTGTGACAGACCCTTGCGGGTTGCTCTACCTCTGAGCTACCAGTGGTGGCACGCCTGGAGTCGAACCAGACACGTCCTTTCGGAGTGGTCACCACGACCGTGCCGTGACCAGACGCTGGCGAAGTGCGGCATGCAGAGGGTCGACGAGGGCCTTGAGGGCCCCTGGAACCTCGGCACCGGCAGGGCGAACTTGTGTCCTAACCCTGGCCTGTGAGCGGTCTGCGTTTGCGGCTGGTACTTATCTATTGCCAGATGCGTGCCAGTTAGCGCAATTACTGAATGAAAATTTCAAGTGATTGATTTGTATAGACTTTTTGGAATTTCAGAAATTCGTCGTCTCTACGGATGCTTTCAAAAGATAGAATAAAAGCTAGTTAACTAGCTGAGAACAATGCGCAAAGAAAAAGTGGTCATCGGCTTCCTGGGCACTCAGCTGGACGCAGGCAAGGGGGCAGGCCGCTGGGAGAAGTGGCGCCCCACGGTGTCGCTGGCCCAGCACGAGGATGTGGTCGTCAAGCGGATGGAGCTGCTCTACACCCCTCCTCACCATGAACTGGCCCACCAGGTGCGCACGGACATCCACACTGCGTCGCCTGAGACCACCGTCCACCTCGTCAAGCTGGACATCGCCGACCCGTGGGACTTCGGCGAGGTCTACGCCACGCTGTTCGACTGGACGCAGGGCTACCGCTTCGACACCGAGCGCGAGGAGTACTGGACGCACATCACCACCGGCACGCACGTGGCGCAGATCTGCCTGTTCCTGCTGGTGGAGTCGCGCCGCATCCCCGGTGTGCTGGCGCAGACATCACCGCCAAAGCGCCAGCAGATGGGCGACCCGGGCAGCTACGCGCTGATCGACCTGGACCTGTCGCGCTACGACGTGATCGCGCAGCGCTTCGGCGCCGAGCAGCGCGATGCGCTCGACTTCCTCAAGAGCGGCATCGCCACGCGCAATGCGCGCTTCAACGCATTGATCGAAGAGGTCGAGCGCGTGGCGGTGCGGTCGCGTGCGCCCATCCTGTTCACTGGCCCCACGGGCGCGGGCAAGTCGCACTTGGCGCGGCGCATGTTCGAGCTCAAGAAGGCGCGCCACCAGGTCGAGGGCGACTTCGTCGAGGTCAACTGCGCCACGCTGCACGGCGACGGCGCGGCCTCCACGCTGTTCGGCCACAAGAAGGGCGCCTTCACCGGCGCAGCGGCCGACCGCGCGGGCCTGCTGCGCACTGCGCACAAGGGCGTGCTGTTCCTCGACGAGATCGGCGAGCTGGGGCTGGACGAGCAGGCCATGCTGCTCAAGGCCGTGGAGGAAAAGCGCTTCTACCCCATGGGCAGCGACCGCGAGGTGAGCAGCGACTTCGAGCTGATCGCGGGCACCAACCGCGACCTGCGCACCGAAGTGGCGGCCGGGCGCTTTCGCGAAGACCTGTACGCACGCATCAACCTCTGGAGCTACCAGCTGCCCGGCCTGGCCCAGCGGCCCGAGGACATCGAGCCCAACCTGGACCACCTGCTCGCGCGCACCGGGGCCGAGCTGGGCCGCATGGTGCGCCTGTCGGCCGAGGCGCGCGCGGCCTACCTGCGCTACGCCCAGTCACCCGACGCGCTGTGGAGCGGCAACTTCCGCGACCTGTCGGCCAGCGCCACGCGCCTGGCCACGCTGGCCGACAGCGGCCGCATTGGCCTGCCCCTGGTCGAGGCCGAGATCGCCCGCCTGCGCTGGCTGTGGCAGGCCGCCCGGGATGCGCGCGACGGCATGGCCCAGGCAGGCGCTGGCACCGTCGGCCGCGACGACTTGGTGGAACTGCTGGGCGAGGAGGCGGTGGCTGCGCTGGACCTGTTCGACCAGCTGCAACTGGCCGCAGTGCTGCAGGTGTGCCGGCAGTCGCGCACCCTGTCGGACGCGGGCCGGCAACTCTTCAACGCGTCGCGCACGCAGCGCACCGTGGTCAACGATGCGGACCGGCTGCGCAAGTTTCTGGCGCGGTTCGGGCTGGATTGGGAGCGTGTCAGCCGCATTGGGTAAAGGCTGCACGTTGCGCCACACGGGAGGTGGGATAATCCAGCCCGTGAAGCACGCCAGACCGCCGCTGGTGCAATCTGGGAAACCAGGCACTGGAGGAACGTCCGGACTGCACAGGACAGCGTAGCAGCTAACGGCTGCCCACCGTGAGGTGAGGATCAGAGCAACAGAGACGAGTCCGGGTGGAAACTACCTGCCACGGAGTGTTCTGTGAGGCGCCAGCGCAAGCTGGCGAGAGGACAGCGAGAGCTGTCCGAACCCGGCGAAAGCCGGGTCCGAACAGCCACCCCGAGCTGGCAAGCCCGCTCGGGGTGAAACGGGCAATCTCTACGCGCAGCAATACCAAGTAGGCCAGCGTTGATGTGGTTCCGCAGAGCTGGCGGGTAGGTAGCACCGAGCCGTGGTGGCGACACCCGGCCCAGATTAATGGCGGTCACACTGCGGGCAACCGTGGTGCACAGAATCCGGCTTATCGGCGTGCTTCACACTTTATTTCCCCCAGCCTCAGCCTGGTGTAGGCGCTGATGTGCCGGTCGTGCCCGGCGCGGAGCACGCCATGGCTCGCTCAGCCTTTCGCGCAGTGGGGCGCATGCCCCTTCTCCAGCTCCGTGGCCCGCTCCACGGTGTCGGGGTGGCTGCTGAGCAGCGACCAGACCGGGTGCGACGCCATGTCTTCCGCCATCTTGCGCTTGCGCGAGCGCTCCGGGCTGCTGGCGCCGGGTTCGGCCGCTGTGGCCGCCTGGTCCTGGCCTGCTTTCTCCTTCTTCTTGTTGTCTTCTTCCTCTTCTGCTTCATCCTTCGCGATGGCCAGCAGCAGCTGGCCCATGGGCGCCGTGGGCAGGGCTGCCTGGCCCATCACCGCGATGGCGTAGCAGTCGGCTTCGCGCTCATGGTTGCGGCTGTAGGCCAGCCCCGTGAGCACCGAGGCACCGGTGGAGACAATGCCGGACACATCGCCCAGCGCCAGCCCCAGGCCCATGCTGAGCACGCCCTGCTGCACCACCATGCGCGTGGTGTGCCGCTGCACCACATGGCCGATTTCGTGCGCCAGCACGCCCACCAGCGCGTTGTCGTCCAGTCCCTTGTCGGCGGCCGCCTTCACGATGCCGTCGGTCATCACCACCTTGCCGCCCGGCAGCGCAAAGGCGTTGGCGCCCATGCCCGAGCGGAATTCCAGGCTCAGGGGAGGCTGGTAGCCGGGGTAGCGCCGCAGGCCGGGGGGTGTGTGCTGCACCAGGGCGTCAAAGCGCGCCTTGAGCTGCTCCTGCCGCTCCCTGGGGAGCTTGCTGGGCTTGAGCGTGCCGCTGTCCATCTGGCGCAGCACGTTCTCGGCCACGCTGGTTTCCCAGGACAGGGGCACAAAGCGCGTGAGCTGCGTGGCGGCCCAGGGGGTGCCGTAGCGGTAGAACAGCGTGAGGCCGATGGCCGCCACCGCCACCACGCCCAGCAGCACGGGCCAGCGGGTCTGCATGCGCTGGGCCAGGCCCGGGCGTTCGCCAGCGGCGGCCAGGGCGGCGCGCCAGTCGTTCACGGCATCGATCTCCAGGCTGCCGTGGTCCCGCAGGTCCACGACCACGCGGGGCTGGGGCTTGCGCTCGTTCCAGGCCTCCGGCCAGCCCACATCCTTGCAGGCGAACACGGCCGGCGCGGCGCCTGGCTGCGAGAGCGGGTGCAGCACCAGCGACGGGCCCCGCGGCGTGGGGCGCAGGCCCACCATCACGGGGCGGGCTCTGCTGCTCTGGCCGTCGAACCAGCGGCCAGGCACGAGGGATGCAGCGTGAAGGGGGTCGTTCATGTCAGTCATCCATCACGTTGTAGGTGGCCCGGGGCCGGTGAAACTGGCGGCGGCACGGGCGAGCGGCCGCCCTGGCCGGACGCACCGGGGCGCGAAGCGCCTCAGGGGGATGCCCTCTACCCGCTATCCAATCAGGTCCAGGCCCGCCGCATCGGCCAGCGCATCGCCCAGGCCGCCTTGCTGCTGGCGCACCATGGCGCCCGCCACCTGTTCCACGCCGCCCTTGACATGCAGGGTGACGGAGTCGCATTTCATGCGGTATTCGCTCACCCGCGCAAACGGACGGTACAGCCCCAGCGTGAGCAGGGTGAGCAGCATGTTCTTGATGCGCAGCCACACGTAGCGCCCGCTCTTCAGGTGACACTTGAACCGTGCCACGTGGCTCACGCCGGTGTTGTTCCACATCAGCTGGAACATGCGCGCCTCGCGGTACGCGCGGGCGGGGGCCGAGGCCAGGATCAGCATGAAGATGCCCGCCACGATGGACACGATGATCACCACGAACAGCCACAGGCCCATGCGGTCGCTCTGGCTGGCCACCAGCGCGATGGAGCTGCCCGCCAGGATGCCGATCAGCGCCGAGATGCCGACCACGCACAGGATGAACACGGCCACCGTGGCCAGCCACACCTTCACGAAATCCATGTACACCGGCTTCCAGCGGCCTTTTTCTGCGCCCACCTGGGCCTTGAGCACCAGCAGGCTCTTGTAGTTGTATTCGAGGCGGATGAAGCACAGCACCGTCAGCACCAGGCCCAGCAGCAGCAGGCCGCCCATGGCGGGGGTGAAGGCGGGCAGGGACCGCTTGGTGGTTTCTTCCTCGGCGGCCTGGAGCGCCTCGGCCAGTCCGGGCGACAGCACCTGCATGCCGAAGAACACGCCGAACCACACCAGCGCCAGCGCGAACATGGGCCAGCTGGCGATGTAGACCTCTTTCCAGCTGGCGGTGAACTGCAGGCGCAGGCCGCGCCAGCGCGTGGCCCCGAGCCGAAAGCGCATGGCGCTGCCCCAGATCAGGGGCGAGAGCACGGCGCCGGTCAGCAGGAACACGCCCACGGCCGCGTCCTGTCCGGTATTGGCGGCGATGTTGTAGGCCAGCGTGAGCAGCACCAGCAGCACGAAGCCCATCACCATCTTGCGCTGCTGCGCGGTGAATTCGAGGGGGCTGCCCGCCACCAGCGTGTGGCTGTAGAAATACTGCGCGGTGCGGCGCCGGGCCCAGGGGGTGTAGATGCCCAGCGTGACGATGGACAGCAGCACGTTGACGATCCACACCCGGAAATACTCGCCGCCGCTGCCGGTGAATTCGAGCGGGTGCGCGTCGATGTTCTGCGGCATGAACGTGGACATCGGCCCGGCGGCGCCGTCTCTGTCTGATGGAACTTGGCTCATGGACTCCCTCCTGTTTGTGGCGCAGTGTAGCAGCGGTCTGTGGAAAAAATCTCGAGCCAGATGGGCCTCTGGCGCCTTTCCATCAAGCGCTGATAGCTATGTTTTTGGTAGCAATCGTTCTGGCGGTGGTTCGGCCCGCCCCGCCCGCCGCCGGCAACTGGCACACCTCTGCCAGCGCACCCGTGGAACTGGCTTTGCCAGGCCACCGGGTGCGTCCCCCTTAGGGGGATGGCGCCAAAGGCGACTCAGGGGGAGTCAGAACTTCTCCCAGGGCTGCAGATAGCGCCACTGCCCCTCGGGCACCTTGGCCAGCGGCACGCGGCCGATGCGGATGCGCTTCAAGGCGACCACGGCCAGGCCCACGGCGTCGCACATGGCCGGGATCTGGCCGGGGCGGATGCCCTTGAGCGCAAAGCGCAGTTTCGTCTCGCTTTGCCAGCTCACCTTGATGGGCGGCAGCGGGCGGCCGTTGAACGACAGGCCGTGGCACAGGCGCTGCAGCCCGTTCGGTGCGATATCGCCCTTCACCTCGACGATGCATTCCTGCTCCAGCGACTCGATGTCTTCCGCCAGCTTGCGCGCGATGCGCTTGTCCTGGGTGTAGACCACCAGGCCGCTGGCCTCGGTGGGCAGCGGCGTGAAGCATTCGAGCTGCCTGAAATGGCGCAGCAGCACGCGGATGCCCGAGGCGTCCTCGGCCAGGTGGGATGCAGCGCCCAGCAGCGTGCTGGCGGCCGTGGCGCCCTGGCTGCGGCTGGCGTGCGCCGCTGGCCCGGCGGGCAGGCCCAGGCCCGCTTCAAACCCCACCGGCTTGTGCAGCAGCAAGGTCACCGGGGTCAGCTCCAGCAGGCTGGCGTCCTTGGCCACCGCCACGGCCTGGTCGGGGCGCACGCGCGCGCCCGGGGCTTCCACCACCTGGCCGTCCACGCTCACAAAGCCGCCTTCGATGAATTGCTCGGCCGTGCTGCGCGAGCAGTTCAGTTGCTCGGCCACGCGTTTGGCCAGGCGGATGTGGGTGGGGTCAGCGTTTTTGTCATTCATGGGTGGGGGCGGCTTTCTTTGTTGGATGGATTGTGTGGGCACGCCTCTTGTTGTTCGTGGCGCGTGCAGCGGGCGCTCTCTCCGCCAGGGACGCCAAGCGAGGGCCGCCCCGCAGCGAGGGCGTCGTCCCCCGGATGGGGGAAGGCGCCGCAGGCGACTCAGGGGGCGAGCATTCTTATTCGCTCTACATGCGCCAGCAGCGAGCGCTGGGCCACGGGCCACATGCGCGGGGGCACGTCGTCATACGCATGCTGCACCCAGTCGTCCACGCTGCCCTGGGGCAGCGCCTGCATGGCGGCCAGCACCTTGGCCTCGCGCGCCAGACGGTGGGCCTTGAGCCTGGCGATCGCGCCGCGCGCGTCGCCCAGCACATAGCCGTGCGCGGGCAGGATGAACTCCACGCCATGTGCGGCGCAGACCGCATCGAGCTTGTCCAGAGAGTCGAGGTAGTCGGCCATGTTGCCGTCGGGTGGGTCCACCACGGTGGTGCTGCCGTTGAGGATGTGGTCGCCGCTGAACAGCAGGGCGTCTTCCACGAGCAGCAGGCACAGGTGGTTGGCCGCGTGGCCCGGGGTGTGGATCACCTGCAGGGTGTGGGTGATTTTGCCCTCTGGCGCTTGTCCTTCCAGCGTGAGCAGCTCATTGTTTTGTAGCAAGCGGTCGGGCGTGAATGCGCTGGCAGCGCGCGCCGTGGGGGCCGATGGCAGGCCCAGGATGGGGGGGGCGCTGCGCCCGGCCCGGGTGCACATCGCCTGCAGCGGCGCGGCGCCGGGCGAGTGGTCGGGGTGCGAGTGGGTGCACACGATCGTGCGGATGTCGCCGCCGGCGGCGCGCCAAAGCCTGTCCAGGTGCTCCGCGTCGGCCGGGCCCGGGTCGATGGCGATGTAGCCGGTGGCCGGGTCGCCCACCAGGTAGCTGTTGGTGCCGGGTCCGGTCATCACGCCGGGGTTGGGCGCGGTCAGGCGCTGCACGTTGCGCAGCAGCGGCACGGGCCGGTCGGTCTGCCAGTCGAGCGCGTGCACGATCTGGCCGTCGGGGCACACCAGGGCCAGCTCGCCAAAGGGGGCGTCGCCTTCCATGTAGCGCGCCTCCTGGCCCGCCAGCGTGCCGGCGCGCGGGCAGCTCACCCACAGCGGCTTTTCATCGGCCAGGGCGTCAAGAACCGCCTGCGCGCTGGTGAACAGGGCGAGCCGCTGCAGCGTGCGGATGGTGGGAAAGATCATGAAGAACTGCCCCGCCGCGTGCCGCGCCAGCGCATCGGCCGGGCGCACCCACACGGGCTCGAACTGCTCGGTTTCGTCGGCCACGGGCTCCTGGCCCTCGGGCATGCGGGCCACGAGGAACGGCACGTCGAAACGGCGCGGCAGGTCGCGGTCGGCCGTCCAGTGGGCCAGCAGGTACACGCTGTCGGCCGCCAGGCGCAGGCCGCGCGCGCCGCACTGGGCGGCCAGCGGCTGTTGGCGGTCGATGGCGGCGATGTCCCGTGCGTCGGCCATGCGCCCATCGGCATGGCGGGCCAGCAGGATGCCCAGCTCCTCGAAGCTTTCGCGGATCGCGGCGATGGCCTGCGTGAGGTGCTGGTCGCTCTGCGTGGGGCGGCGGTCGGCGGCGGCGTGCACCTGCGCGTCCAGCGCGTCGATGCCCCCGCCCGGGAACACGTAGGCCCCGGGCGCGAAGCTGGCCGTGGCCGAGCGCCGGGTCATGAGGACTTCCAGTCCGCCCGGTTCGCCCTGCGCATCGCGCAGCAGCAGCACGGTGGCGGCCGGGCGGGTGGCAACAGGTTCGCGGTGGGGGTGCAGTTGTTGGGTGGTGCGGGGCATCGGGCCATTATCGAGGCGCGCGGCGCGCCCCGCACGGGCGGGGCGGTTCAGTCCCAGGCGGGCGCCAGGCCTTCGGGGTTCACCAGCCGTTCGCCGCGGTCCAGCGCGGCGATGCGTGCCATGTCCTCGCCGGTCAGCCGCAGCGGCCGGGCTTTCAGGTTGCTCGCCAGGTTGTCGCGCCGGGTGGACGAGGGAATCACGGCATACCCCAGCTGCATGGCCCAGGCCAGCGCCACCTGCGCGGTGGTGGCGCCGTGGGCCCGCGCGATGTCCGCCAGCACCGGGTCGCCCAGCACCTTCCCGTAGGCCAGCGTCATGTACGAGGTGGTGTGGATGCCCTGGCTGCGCGCGAAGTCCGCCACGGCGCGGTTCTGCAGGTAGGGGTGCAGCTCGATCTGGTGCGTGGCGATGCGGTCGGCGCCGACGGCCGCGATGGCTTCGCGCAGCAGGGCGGTATTGAAGTTCGACACGCCGATCAGGCGCGTGAGGCCCCGGGCCTGGGCCTCGGCCAGCGCGCCCATGAACTCGGCCACGGGCACGGCGCCGCCGGGCGAGGGCCAGTGGATCAGCGTGAGGTCCACCTGGTCGGTGCGCAGCCTGGCCAGGCTGTCCTTCAGGCTCTGGACGAGCCGGTCGCCCGCCAGGTGCTCGGTCCAGACCTTCGTGGTGATGAAGAGCTCGCCGCGCGGCACGCCGCTGTCCGCGATGGCCTGGCCGACCTCGGCCTCGTTGCCATAGATCTGCGCCGTGTCGATGGCGCGATAGCCCAGGTCGAGCGCGTTGCGCACCGAGTCGATGACGACCTGGCCCTGGAGGCGGAAGGTGCCCAGGCCGAAGGCGGGAAGGGAAGGGGAAGAAGTCATGGCGATTCCTGAAACGAAGCAAAAAAGGGGTGGGACAGAAAGAGTTGAGGGGGCGTGGGCTGCTCAGTGCCCCACGGGCACCGGCCCGCTGCCGCGCACCGGGATGCCGCTGCGCCGGTCCAGCACGCCGCTGTAGTGCGTGAGCGCCAGGGACACCAGCACCACCAGGGCGCCGATCCAGGGCGTGTGCATCAGGCCCAGGTGCGTCACGATCAGGCCCCCGGCCCAGGCGGCGCCGGCGATGCCCAGGTTGAACGCCGCGATGTTCAGGCCCGAGGCCACGTCCACCGCCTGGGGCGTGAAACGCTCGGCCTGCTTGACCACATACACCTGCAGCCCGGGCACGTTGCCGAACGCCACGGCGCCCCACAGCAGCACGGTGGCCAGGGCCAGCCAGGGGTGGGGCGCGGTGAACTGCAGCAGCAGCAGCACGGCGGCCAGCAGCGCGAAGATGATGCGCAGCGCGGGGATGGGCCCCAGCCGGTCGGCCAGGCGGCCCCCCCAGATGTTGCCCACCGCCACCGAGACGCCGTACACCAGCATCACCCAGCCCACGGCACCGGCGCTGAAGCCCGCGATGTCGGTGAGGATGGGGGCGAGGAAGGTGAACGGGATGAACGTGCCGCCGTAGCCGATGGCCGTCTTGGCGTACACCAGCAGCAGGCGCGGCTCGGCCAGCACCCTGGCCTGCTGCACCAGCGAGGCGGGCGGGGTGTGGGCGATGTTGCGCGGCACGAAGATCGCGCTGCCGATGAAGGCCACCACGCCCAGTGCCGACACGGCCAGGAAGGTCTCGCGCCAGCCGAAATGCTGGCCGATGAAGGTGCCCAGCGGCACGCCCGTGACCAGCGCCACGGTGAGGCCGGTGAACATGATGGCGATCGCACTGGCGGCTTTCTCGCGCGGCACCAGGCCGGTGGCGATGGTCGAGCCGATCGAGAAGAACACGCCGTGCGCCAGCCCGGTGAGGATGCGCGCGGCCACCAGCGTTTCGTAGCTGGGCGCCTGCCAGGCCAGCAGGTTGCCGGCGGTGAACAGCGCCATCAGCGACAGCAGCAGCGCCTTGCGGGGCACGCGGCCGGTGAGGGCTGTGAGCACGGGCGCGCCCACGGCGACGCCCAGGGCGTACAGGCTGACCAGCAGGCCCGCCGAGGGGATGCTGATGGACAGGTCGGCCGCCACGGTGGGCAGCAGGCCAACGATCACGAACTCGGTCGTGCCGATGGCGAAAGCGCTGAGCGTCAGCGCGAGCAAGGCAATGGGCATGGAAACACTCCTGTGGACATGGGAAGGAGTGTGGGCGCTTCAGTCTTGCAGAAAAATACCGTTACGCTCCATAGATACTTGATCCGAAGTCAACAATGGAGGCCCATGAAAACCACGCTCGAAGAACTGCAGGCCTTTGTGGCCGTGGTGGACGGCGGCTCCATCACGGCGGCGGCCGACCAGCTGGGGCAGACCGTCTCGGGCATCAGCCGGGCGCTGGCGCGGCTGGAGAAGAAGCTCGATACCACGCTGCTGCGCCGCACCACGCGCCGCGCCGCGCTGACCGAGGAGGGGCAGGCCTTCCTGCTGCGCACGCGCGCCATCCTGGCGTCCATCGACGATGCCGAGGAGCACATGGCCGCGCGCCGCCAGCAGCCCGCGGGCCGCCTGCGCGTGAACGCGGCCACGCCCTTCATGCTGCACGCCGTGGTGCCGCTGGTGCCGGCGTTCCGCGCGGCCTACCCGCAGATCACGCTGGAGCTGGACACGGACGAGCTGAACATCGACCTGCTCGAGCGCCGCACCGACGTGGCCATCCGCATAGGCCACCTGCGCGACTCGACCCTGCACGCGCGCCCGCTGTGCACCAGCCGCATCCGCGTGCTGGCCAGCCCGGCCTACCTGGCCGCCCGGGGGCGGCCGCGGGCGGTGGAAGACCTGGCGCGGCACACCCTGCTGGGCTTCACGCAGCCGGAATCGCTCAACCGCTGGCCCCTGCGCGGCGCGCATGGCGACGAGTGGCCCACCGTGCCGGAGATCGCCGCGTCCAGCGGCGAGACGCTGCGCCAGCTCGCGCTGCAGGGCGCGGGCATCGTGTGCCTGTCGGATTTCATGACCGCCGCCGACCGCGCGCGCGGCGATCTGGTGCAGGTGCTGGCCAGGGACACGGCGGACGTGCGCCAGCCCGTGAGCGCCGTGTACTACCGCAACACGCAGCTGGCCGCGCGCATCGCGTGTTTCCTGGATTTTCTGCAGGAGCGCATGGGCTGACCGGTGCCACGGCCCCTGCAGCCAGGGCCTGCTCAGCCGCGCGCCGGGATGCTCAGCCCCCTGGCCACGGCCGGGCGCGCCACGAAGGCTTCCAGCACGCGCTTTATTTCCTTGAACTGACCGAACTCCACCAGATCGCCCGCGCCGTAGAAGCCCACGAGGTTGCGCACCCAGGGCAGGATGGCGATGTCGGCGATGGTGTACTGCTCGCCCATCACCCACTGGCGGCCCTTCAGGCGCTCGTCCAGCACCTTGAGCAGGCGCCTGGACTCCGCCACATAGCGGTCGCGCGGGCGCTTGTCCTCGTAGTCCTTGCCCGCGAACTTGTGGAAGAAACCGAGCTGGCCGAACATCGGGCCCACGCCGCCCATCTGCCACATCACCCACTGCAGGGCCTCGTAACGCCCGGCCGTGTCCTGCGGGATCAGCTGGCCGGTCTTGCTCGCCAGGTACACCAGGATGGCGCCGGATTCGAACAGCGCCAGGGGCTTTCCGTCGGGCCCGTTCGGGTCCAGGATGGCCGGGATCTTGTTGTTGGGATTGAGCGACAGGAACTCGGGCGAGGTCTGGTCGCTGGTCTCGAAGCTCACCAGGTGCGGTTCGTAGGGCAGGCCCAGCTCTTCCAGCGCGATCGACACCTTCACGCCGTTGGGCGTGGGCAGCGAGTACAGCTGGATGCGCTCCGGGTGCCGGGCGGGCCATTTGCGGGTAATGGGAAAACTGGCGAGATCGGGCATGCGGGTCCTCGTTGGCGAATGGGGGGGTTGGGGAGGCGGCGGCCGGCGCGCGGGCGGGCCGCCACACGGCACAGCCTAAACCGGCGGAAAAACCGGTGCAGGCCGGGGTTCATTGGCGGGGTGGGGGTTCTGTCACAAGTTGCCCCGGGCGGGGTGCCGCGCACGCCGGCCCACCGACGATAATCCGGCCATGCAGATTCCCTTTACCAAAATGCAGGGCGCGGGCAACGATTTCGTGGTGCTCGACGAAACCCGGGGCCGCCTGGGGCTCGGCGCCGCCCAATACCGTTTCCTCGCCGACCGCCACTTCGGTGTGGGGGCCGACCAGATCCTCACGGTGCGGCCTTCGCCAGCGGACGGTATCGACTTCGAATACGTGATTCACAACGCCGATGGCGGCGAGGTGGAGCAGTGTGGCAACGGCGCCCGCTGCTTCGCGCGCTTTGTGCACGACAAGGGCCTGTCGGGCAAGGACACCCTGCGGGTGCAGACCAAAAGCGGCGTGATCGCCCCCCGCCTCACCCCCGATGGCCGCGTCACCGTGGACATGGGCCGACCGCAGTTCGAGCCCGCCCGGGTGCCGTTTGATGCCAGTGGTTTGACCGCCGTGGCACAAGGTTCAGGACAAAAATGGCCGCTGGCGCTGGATGGTAAAGCGCTGACAGCTACTGTTTTGGTAGCGGTTGTCTCCATGGGCAACCCGCACGCCGTGCAGCTGGTGGACAACGTGGACACCGCCCCGGTGCTGGAAGCGGGCCCCCTGGTCGAGCGCCATGCGCGTTTTCCGCAGCGCGTGAATGCAGGCTTTTTGCAGATCGTGGACCGCGCCCATGTGCGGCTGCGCGTGTTCGAGCGCGGCGTGGGCGAAACCCTGGCCTGCGGCTCGGGGGCCTGCGCGGCCGTGGCGGCCGGCATCCGCCTGGGCCTGCTCGACAACGAGGTGCATGTGGACACGCGCGGCGGCCGCCTCACCATCGCCTGGAGCGGCCAGGAGGCCGATTCCGTTTTCATGACCGGCCCCGCCACCACGGTGTTCGAAGGCCGGATCGACATTCCTGACACCCTCCTATGACGTCCCACATCCCCCCGATCACCGAAGACGACATCGCCCAGTTCCTCACCAACACGCCGGGCTTCTTCGAACGCCATGCCGAGGTGCTGGCCAGCGTGCAGATCACCAGCCCCCACGGCGCGCGCGCCGTGAGCCTGCAGGAGCGCCAGGCCGAGATGCTGCGCGAGAAGATCAAGGGCCTGGAGCAGCGCATCATGGAAATGGTGCGCAACAGCACCGAAAACGCCGCCATCGCCCACAAGGTGCACCAGTGGACGAGCGCGCTGCTGCAGGTGCGCGACCCGTTCGACCTGCCGCAGGCGGTGGTCGATGGCGTGCGCACCCTGTTCGACGTGCCCCAGGCCGCGGTGCGCGTGTGGGAGGTGGCTGCGCCGTACATCGATGCCGACTTCACCCAGGGTGCCAGCGAAGACGCCCGCGCGTTCGCCTCGTCGCTGACCATGCCGTTCTGCGGCCCCAACCTGGGGTTCGAGCCCGCAGGCTGGCTCGCGGCCGAGGCGGGCGAACCCGCCCAGTCGCTGGCCCTGCTGCCGCTGCGCGAGGGCGCCATCGACAGCGCCACGCCCGCGTTCGGCCTGCTGGTGCTGGGCTCGCAAGACCCCCAGCGGTTTGATGCCACGATGGGCACGGAATTTCTGTCGCGCATGGCAGAACTCGCCAGTGCCGCCCTGCTGCGGCTGAAGTGATGCCCCCCTGTGCGGCTGCGCCGCTTCCCCCCTGCGGGGGGAAGCCACCCCCGGCCCGGCAAAGCCGGTTCCACGGTGGCGCTGGCCTTGGGGCGCGCCAGTTGCCTGGGTAGTGCCCCGTGTCCGACATGCTGGCCACACAGATTCCCCCGGACCCGCACGTCCTGCGTTACCTGGAGCATGTGCGCGTCGAAAAGCGGCTGGCGGCGCGCACGCTCACGCTCTACACCCTGGACCTTGAAAAGCTCGCGCAGTTTGCGGCGGGGGTCGGCGTGCCCCTGCTGCAGCTGCAGACCGCGCACATCCGCCGTTTTGTGGCGCAGATGCACAGCGGCGGGCGCAGCGGGCGGGGGATTGCGCTCATCCTCTCGGGCTGGCGCGGGTTCTTCATCTGGGCGGGGCGGCAGGGGCTGATCCCGCACAACCCCGTGCAGGACGTGCGCGCCCCCAAGGCGCCCAAGCCCCTGCCCAAGGCGCTGGGGGTGGACGACGCCGTGCGGCTGGCCGAATTCGACAACACCGGCGCCGACCCCTGGCTGGAGGCGCGCGATGCGGCCATGGTGGAGCTGCTGTATGGCTGCGGCCTGCGCGTGGGCGAACTAGCGGGGCTCGACGCCATCCCCAACGCCGACACCCAGCGCCTGGGCCGGGGCTGGGTGGACCTGCAGGCCGGCGAGGCCCATGTGTTCGGCAAGGGCAGCAAGCGCCGCAGCGTGCCCGTGGGGCGCGCGGCCACGGCGGCGCTGCAGGCCTGGCTGCGGCTGCGGGCCACGCCCTTCGGCGGCGAGGGCTCGGCGCGCCTTGACACGGCACTGTTCGTCGGCCAGCGCGGCAAGCGGCTCACGGCGCAGTCGATCTGGCTGCGCCTGCGCCAGCGCAGCCAGCAGGCGGGCCTGACCACGCCGGTGCACCCGCACATGCTGCGCCACTCGTTCGCCAGCCACCTGCTGCAAAGCAGCGGCGACCTGCGCGCGGTGCAGGAGCTACTGGGCCACGCCAACATCACCACCACGCAGGTCTACACGCGGCTGGATTTCCAGCACCTGGCCAAGGTGTATGACGCGGCGCATCCTCGGGCTAGAAAGAAGCCCCCCTGAGGCGCTGCGCGCCTTCCCCCGGAGGGGGACGCACCCGGTGGCCCGGCAAAGCCGGTTCCACGGGTGCACTGGTGGGGGCGGTGCGCGCTGCGGGCGTTGGTGGCGTGTGGACGGCTTCTGGCGCTGATCGGGCATGCCGGTGGGCTGCGGCCGTGGGCCGGTGCCACGGAACCAAGATGTGACGCCGTGCATCCGAGCAAGGGGTGCTTGCTGTAGGGCGCCTTGGAGTGTCTCGCCATGCTGCTGAAATGGATCAAATCGAACCGTGGGTTCCTCGTGCTGCTGCTGTGCTTCGGCATCTTTCGCACGGCGGTGGCGGACTGGAATCCGATTCCTTCGGGGTCCATGCGGCCCACGCTGCTCGAAGGGGACGTGGTGTTCGTCAACCGGCTGGCCTATGACCTGAAGCTGCCGCTCACCGATGTGGTGCTGGCGCGCCTGGGCGAGCCCGCGCGGGGCGATGTGGTCACGTTCTCGTCGCCGCGCGATGGCACGCGGCTGATCAAGCGCATCGCGGCGCTGCCGGGCGACACGGTGGAGATGCGCGACGAGGTGCTGTACCTCAACGGCGAGGCCGCGCGCTACGACGCGCCCGAGGCGGTGACCGAACACCTGGCCGAGCGGGCGCGCAGGTGCCCGCCACCCGCTGGACGGAGCACCTGCAGGGCCACGAGCGCCGGGTGCAATTGCTGCAGGGCGTGACGGCACACCGCAGCTTCGGCCCGGTGACGGTGCCCGAGGGCCAGTACCTGGTGCTGGGCGACAACCGCGACAACAGCGCGGACTCCCGCTACATCGGCTTCGTCCCGCGTCACCTGCTCATCGGCCAGGCGCGGCGCGTGCTGGTGTCGGCCGACATCCTGGAGAACTGGGCGCCGCGCATCGGGCGCATCGGCCACCCGCTCTGACGCGGGCAGGCCGTCAGCAAGTGCGGGGCGGCACGGCCAGCGCCCTGCAGCACTGGCCGGCGGCGGGGCGCATTCACGCGACAATCGCCCCATCATGAAAACCCTTCGCCTTCGCCCTGGCAAAGAGCGCTCGCTCTTGCGCCGCCACCCCTGGATCTTTGAATCGGCCATCGCCAAGGGCGGCGGCGACAGCGGCGAGACCGTGCGCGTGGAATCGCACGAGGGCCAGTTCCTGGCCTGGGCGGCGTTCAGCCCCAGCTCGCGCATCCGCGCGCGGGTGTGGAGCTTTGATGAGGCGCAGCGCATCGATGCTCCTTTTTTCATAGCTGCTTGCGCACGATCCATCATCGCCAGAGCCCGTTTTGATGTACAAAGCGACGGTGTGCGCCTGGTGCACGGCGAGTCCGACGGCCTGCCGGGCCTCATCGTGGACCGCTACGGCGACACCCTGGTCGCGCAGTTCACCAGCGCCGGGACCGAGCGCTGGAAGGACGTGATCGCCGATGCCCTGCTGCGCGAGACGGGTCTGGTCAAGCTCTATGAACGCTCGGACGCCAGCGTGCGCGCGCTCGAAGGCCTCGAGCCCGCCACCGGCTGGCTGCGCGGCGGCCCCACGGGCGCGCCGGGCGCCGGCGAAGGCCCGCCGCTCGAGCTCACCATCCACGAACACCAGTGGAACCTGACGCTGAACATCGCCGAAGGCCACAAGACCGGCTTCTACCTGGACCAGCGCGACAGCCGCAAGCGTTTTGCCGACTACGCGCAGCGCCTGGGCTTCAAGGACGTGCTCAACTGCTTTTGCTACACCGGCGGCTTCAGCGTGGCCGCGCTGGCCGGCATGCGCGCCAGCGGCGCATCGGCGGACGGGCATGTGACGTCCATCGACTCCTCCGGCCCCGCCCTGGAGCGCGCCCGCGCCCATGTGGCGCTCAACGGGTTCGACTTGAACCACGCGAGCTTCCTGGACGCGGACGTGAACGCCTCGCTGCGCCAGTTCCTCAAGGAAGGCCGGCGCTTCGACGCCATCGTGCTCGACCCGCCGAAGTTCGCGCCCACGGCGGCCCACGCCGAGCGCGCTGCACGCGCGTACAAGGACATCAACCGCCTGGCGCTGCAGCTGCTCACGCCGGGCGGCGTGCTGTTCACCTTCTCGTGCTCGGGCGGCATCAGCGCCGACCTGTTCCACAAGATCGTGGCGTCGGCCGGCGCGGATGCCGGCGTGGACGGCTTCATCCTGGAGCGCCTGGGCGGCGCGCCCGACCACCCGATGACCCTGGAATTCCCCGAAGGCGAGTACCTCAAGGGGCTGGTGGTGATGCGCAAGGGCTGAGCGCGGCAAGGGCTTGACAGCGTCGGTACACTGAAAACAACCCCTTGCGCCACGCACACCCGGCCCGCAGTGCCGGGTGCCGCGCATGGGTTCATCCCTTGAAGGACAAGAAACATGGCATTGATCCCCGTCACCATCCTCACCGGCTTCCTGGGCTCGGGCAAGACCACCTTGCTCAAGCGCCTGCTCTCCGAAGCCCACGGCCAGAAGATCGCCGTGATCGAGAACGAATTCGGCGAAGAGAACATCGACAACGACATCCTCGTGACCGAGTCCAAGGAGCAGATCGTGCAGATGAGCAACGGCTGCATCTGCTGCACCATCCGCGAAGACCTGCGCGAGACGCTGCAGCTGCTGGCCGCCAAGAAGCGCAAGAACCTGCTGGAGTTCGACCGCATCGTCATCGAGACCACCGGCGTGGCCGACCCCGGCCCCGTCGCGCAGACCTTCTTCATGGACGAGGAGATCGCCGAGACCTACCTCATCGATTCCATCATCACGCTGGTGGACGCCAAGCACGCGCCCCAGCAGCTCAACGACCGCCAGGAAGCGCGCCGCCAGGTGGGCTTTGCCGACCAGATCTTTTTGTCCAAGACCGATCTGGTCAGCGCCGAGGAAACCGACGCGCTGATCCATCGCCTGAAGCACATGAACCCGCGCGCGCCCATCAAGGCCGTGCATTTCGGCGAGGTGCCGCTGTCGGAAGTGCTGGACCTGCGGGGCTTCAACCTCAATGCCAAGCTGGACATCGACCCCGAGTTCCTCAAGGAAGAGGGCGACGGCCATGACCACCACGACCATGACCACGAGCATGGCGAGCACTGCAGCCACCCCTCGCACCAGCACGACCACGGGCACGGCCATCACCATCACCACGATGACGACGTGAAAAGCTTCGTCTTCCGCTCCGAGCGGCCGTTCGATCCGGCCAAGCTGGAGGATTTTCTCGGGGCGATTGTCAACATTTATGGCCCGCGCATGCTGCGCTACAAGGGCGTCCTGAACATGAGGGGCACCGAGCGCAAGGTGATCTTCCAGGGCGTGCACCAGCTCATGGGCAGCGACCTGGGCCCCCAGTGGGCCGAAGGCGAGCCGCGCACCAGTAAGATGGTCTTCATTGGCATCGACCTGCCCAAGGACATCTTTCTGCAGGGGCTGGAGCAGAGCCTGGTCTGACCCCGGCGGGGCGGCCCGAGGGCAGGGGGTTGGCGGCTGGTTTGTGTTGTATCTGCAACGTTTCCGTTTGCGTCAGCCCAGGTCGATACAATCGCGCCCCGGTAAAACCCCGGAAGGCTTGCCACCCGCCCTTGGCTGCGAATGCGGCTGGGGCCCGCCCGTATTGCGAGGAGACCAGGAAGTGAAAGCCGACACCAGCAAATCCAAGGGGGCCACCAAGGCAACCCCTGCCGCGGCGAAAACCGCCGCCGCCCCTGCGGCAACCAAGGCTGGCGCGAAGGCTGCCGCCAAGCCGGCTGCAGCACCCAAGGTCGCCGCCAGCCCGGCGGCCGTGGCGACTCCCGCTCCAGCACCCGTGCTGCAGGCCGGTTCGCAGGTACCCGTGCGCACAACCCGGCCTTCTTCCCGATTGGCCCAATTGACCGTACCATCCATGGCACAGACAGTGGCTTCGACCGCTGCCAAAGCCAGTTATCTACATACCATGCCCACGACCGTGCAAGCGCAGCCCACCTATACGGCTGCCAAAAAAGACCCCAAGCTGGCGAACAACTGGAAGACCAAGTCCGCCGCCGAGCTGACCGACGCCGAAGTCATGGCCATGCCTGACAGCGAGTACATGAACGACAAGCAGATGGCGTTCTTCCGCCTGAAGCTCGTGCAGCTCAAGCAGGACATCCACAACAGCGCCGGCGAAACCACCGAGCACCTGCGCGAAGACACCGTCGTCGTGCCCGATCCCGCCGACCGCGCCACGATCGAGGAAGAGCATGCCCTGGAGCTGCGCACCCGCGACCGCGAGCGCAAGCTGCTCAAGAAGATCGAGCAGTCCATTGCCCGCATCGACGCGGGCGACTATGGGTACTGCGATGAGACCGGCGAACCCATCGGCGTGGGCCGCCTGATCGCCCGCCCGACGGCTACGCTGTCGCTGGAAGCGCAGCAGCGCCGCGAACTCAAGCAGAAGATGTTTGGTGATTGACCTGGCCGCCCGGCCTGATCCCCACGCGCGCCCTGAGCCATGAGCAAGGAAGAAACCACCCCTGGCGGACTGCTTTCGAAGGTGGTGCGGTTTGTGCGCAATCCCACGGTCAACTGGACGGAGCTGGACTCCGCGCAGAATGACCGGGAGAGCCAGTACAGCAAGCAGATGCTCAAGGAGATGATCGAGCGCAAGCGCCGCAACGATTTCGTGCGGCGCCGCGAGTTCGATCAGCTGCGCAAGCTGCGCCAGCGCGAGGTGCTGCAGGGGCAGCGCACCGAGGACCCCACCGCCAGGCCGTCGTTCTTCCAGAGCAGCATGGCGTCGCCCGACGAACGCGCCGTGACGCTCAAGAAGATCGACGAGATCGAGGCGCAGATGTCGCAGCAGTGGTGGAAGAGCAAGCAAGGGGCCGAGGCGCCCACCCAGCCGGGCGTCATGCCCGAGCCCCCCAGCGCGGCAACGACGGATTCCGCGCACGCCAGGGCCTACGCGCCCACCGCGCCCGGCAGCCTGCCTGCGCCGCTGGGCGACAACAACAACCAGGCCGCCGGTGTCCAGCCGCTGTTTGCCGATGACAGCATGGCGATTGGCCGGTTTGGCGGCACCGATGCGCAAATGCTCGCGGGCCCAGGCCCGGGCGAAGCGTCCTTCAGCCCTGCGGCGGCTACAGCGGCAACGCCAGCGCCGGCATCCGAACCGGAGGAATTCGTGCACGAACCCGATCTAGAAGAAGCCGCCATCCGGTTCGCCAATGGCGACCACGCGGGGGCAGAGTCCGGCCTGCTCGACGTGCTGGCCCAGCACCAGCAGGATGATCCCGAAGAGCAACTCGAAATCTGGATGACGCTCTTCGACCTGTACCGCGCAACCGGTCAGCACGACCGGTTCGACACCCTGGCCATCGACTTCGCCGCACAGTACAGCCGTTCGGCGCCGCTGTGGTTCTCCATGCCGCAGCAGCTGGGCATGGCGCCGGCTGCCGCCGCGGCGGGGCCTGGTGCCACGGGCGCCGTGCCGGCCGGCGCGGCGCGCCGCGATTTCAGCTGGAATGCCCCGGCCTCTCTGGCGGTGTCGTCCGTCGCCGCGCTGCAGGCCTCCCTGGCCCGCGCCGCGTCCCCCTGGACGCTGTCCTGGACGCGCCTGGCCGCCATCGACGAAGCCGCGGTGCCTTTGCTGGCCGACCAGTTCACCCAGTGGGCCGAGCGTGACGGGCAACTGGTGTTTTCGGGGGTCGAGAAGCTCAATGCGCTGCTCGACGCCAAGACCCAGTCCGGAGACCGTGCCACCAGCCCTGAGTGGTGGCGCCTGCGCATGGCGGCGCTGCGGCTCATGGGCAAGCCCGACGAGTTCGAACTGGTCGCGCTCGATTACTGCGTGACCTACGAGGTGTCGCCGCCCTCCTGGGTATCGCCGCGCTGCGGATATTCGGACAACGAGGGCGTGTCTTCCGGGGCCGCGCCGCTGTCGGTGGACAGCGACTTCTTGGCGTCCGACCTGGGCGAGTCGGTGCCCGCGCCCGCGGAGACGGGGCCCGTGGCCCAGCTCAGCGGCCACATCGACGGCGATGCCACGCCGCTGCTGGAGCCCTTCCAGGCCCTCCTGCGGCCCGGCGTGCCGCTCACCATTGCGTGCGACAAGCTCATCCGCGTGGACTTTGCCGCCGCGGGCTCGGTGCTCAACTGGGCGGCCGAGCAGCAGGGCCAGGGCCATGTGATCCAGTTTCACAACCTGCAGCGGCTGGTGGCCATCTTCTTCAATGTGATCGGCATCAACGAGCACGCCTGGGTGGTGCCCCGCAAGAACTAGGGCCACGCCCTGGCCGGCTGCTCCGCTCGGTGCGGCCGCCAGAGACGGCGGCTCTTCGGAACCGCCCTGCCCGGGCAGGCATGCCTGGAACCGCGGCCTCCGCCCCTTCTGCCGCGCGCAGCGCCCGTGGTGGCGGTGTGCTTGCAAAATGGGGGCCTGTCCCCATCTGCGGCTGCTATGGACTCATCACCAAACCAATCCCCGGTGTTCCACGGCACCACCATCCTGAGCGTGCGCCGCGAGACCCCGGCAGGCATCCAAGTGGCCATTGGCGGCGACGGCCAGGTCACCCTGGGCAACATCGTGGTCAAGGGCACGGCCCGCAAGGTGCGCAAGCTCTACCATGGCAAGGTGCTCGCGGGCTTCGCGGGGGCCACGGCCGATGCCTTCACGCTGTTCGAGCGTTTCGAGGCCAAGCTCGAAAAACACCAGGGCCACCTCACGCGCGCGGCCATCGAGCTCACCAAGGACTGGCGCACCGACCGCGTGCTGCGCCGCCTGGAAGCCATGCTGGCGGTGGCCGATGCGAGCGCGTCGCTCATCATCACGGGCAACGGCGACGTGCTCGAACCAGAGCAAGGCATCGTGGCCATTGGCTCGGGCGGCGCCTATGCGCACTCGGCCGCCAAGGCGCTGCTGGTGAACACCGATCTGTCCGCGCAGGACATCGTCAAGAAATCGCTCGAAATCGCCGGCGAGCTGTGCATCTACACCAACATGAACCACACCATCGAGACGCTCTGAGCGCGCGGGATGGTCCTGCCCCCGGGGATGCCCGGGAGCGGTTTGCTCTGTTTTTTATAGCTTTTGGCGCTTGTTGAGCATGCGCTGGAGCCTCATTTGATACCAGGAAGACCTGTATGTCGTCCATGACCCCCCAGGAAATCGTCTCCGAACTCGACCACCACATCGTGGGCCAGGCCAGCGCCAAGCGCGCGGTCGCCATCGCGCTGCGCAACCGATGGCGCCGCCAGCAGGTCGAGGGCAGCCTGCGCCAGGAGATCACGCCCAAGAACATCCTCATGATCGGCCCCACTGGCGTGGGCAAGACCGAGATCGCGCGCCGCCTGGCCCGGCTGGCCGACGCGCCCTTCATCAAGGTCGAGGCCACCAAGTTCACCGAGGTGGGCTATGTGGGCAAGGACGTGGATTCCATCATCCGCGATCTCGCCGAAATGGCGGTGAAGCAGACCCGCGAGTCCGAGATGAAGAAGGTGCGCACCCGCGCCGAAGATGCGGCCGAGGAGCGCATCCTCGACGTGCTGATCCCGCCGGCCCGGGCCGCGGCAGGCAGCGAGCCCGCGGCGGACAACACGGCGCGGCAGGTGTTTCGCAAGAAGCTGCGCGAAGGCGCCCTGGACGACAAGGAGATCGAGATCGACGTGGCCGAGGGCCGCCCCCAGCTGGAGATCATGGGGCCCCAGGGCATGGAGGAAATGACCGAGCAGCTGCGCGGCATGTTCAGCCAGATGGGGCAGGACAAGCGCAAGACGCGCAAGCTCAGGATCGCCGAGGCCCTCAAGCTGCTCACCGACGAAGAGGCTGGCAAACTCGTCAACGAGGACGAGATCAAGGCCCGGGCCGTCGCCAATGCCGAGCAGAACGGCATCGTCTTCATCGACGAGATCGACAAGGTGGCCGCCCGCCAGGAGACCAGCGGCGCCGACGTGTCGCGCCAGGGCGTGCAGCGCGACCTGCTGCCGCTGGTGGAGGGCACGACCGTGTCCACCAAGTACGGGATGATCAAGACGGACCACATCCTGTTCATCGCCTCCGGTGCCTTTCACCTGTCCAGGCCCAGCGACCTCATTCCCGAGTTGCAGGGGCGTTTCCCGATCCGGGTCGAGCTGGAATCCCTGTCGGTGAAGGACTTCGAGGCCATCCTCACGCAGACCCATGCCTCCCTGGTCAAGCAGTACCAGGCCCTGCTGGCGACCGAGGGCGTCACGCTCGAGTTCGCGCCCGAGGGGATCACGCGCCTGGCGCACATCGCGTTCGAGGTGAACGAACGCACCGAAAACATCGGCGCGCGCCGCCTGTCCACCGTCATGGAGCGCCTGCTGGACGAGGTGAGTTTTGATGCCACGCGCCTGTCGGGCCAGACGGTCACCGTGGACGCCGCCTACGTGGACGCCCGCCTGCAGACGCTGAGCCAGGACGAGGATCTGTCGCGCTACATCCTGTGACCACTCGGTCAAGCCTTGAGAGGTCACTTTCATAGGCCTCTCTAAGTGCTTCTTTTTCAACGACTTTTGGCTTTCCTGTGCCTACAAAGTCGCGCCTAAGTCGTTGATTTCATTGCAAAAGTTTGTTGGACACCCCCTTGTTCGGTGTGCTTTTCCTGCTACAGTGCAAAAAAGTGCAATTAAGTGGTGAAAAGTGCCCTCCAGGTCCATTGCACGGACCGGCGAGGCGCAAAAACCGAGTTGGGAAATCCGTCCGTGTTTCAAGGTGCTTCGTCGCTGAGTCTCGATGCGAAGGGTCGGCTGTCCGTGCCGACCCGGCATCGTGACGTCCTCGCGGCCACGGCATCCGGCCAGCTCACCATCACCAAGCACCCGCACGGCTGCCTCATGGTCTTCCCCCGCCCGGAGTGGGAGAAGTTCCGCGAGCGCATCGCCCAGCTGCCCATGTCCGCCCAGTGGTGGAAACGCATCTTCCTGGGCAATGCCATGGATGTGGAGATGGACGCCACGGGCCGCGTGCTGGTTTCGCCCGAGCTGCGCGAGGCGGCCGGTATCTCCAAAGACACCATGCTGCTGGGCATGGGCAACCATTTCGAACTCTGGGACAAGGCCACCTACGACGAGCAGGAGGCCAAGGCCATGCAGGGCGAGATGCCGGATGTCTTCAAGGACTTCTCCTTCTAAGGCGCGCGGTGACATCCTCCTTGCAACACACCACCGTCCTGCTCGAAGAAGCCGTGGATGCCCTGCTGGGCGGCGCCGGCGCCACGCCCGCGGGCACCTGGGTGGACGCGACCTTCGGGCGCGGGGGGCATTCGCGCCTCATCCTGCTTCGCCTGGGGCCGCAGGGGCGCCTTGTCGCCTTTGACAAGGACCCCGAAGCCATTGCCGAAGCAACGCGCATCACCGATGCGCGTTTTTCCATTCGGCACGAGGGTTTTCGCCATCTGGCCGACCTTCCGCCCGCCAGTGCGGCGGGCGTGCTGATGGACCTGGGCGTGAGCTCGCCCCAGATCGACAGCCCCGAGCGGGGCTTCAGTTTCCGTTTTGACGGCCCGCTGGACATGCGCATGGACACCACGCGCGGCGAAAGCGTGGCCGATTGGTTGGCCACGGCCGAAGTCGGTCAGATTGCGGAGGTGATACGTGACTACGGTGAAGAACGGTTTGCTGGCCCCATTGCAAAGGCGATTGTTGCTCGGCGCGAAGAACGGGGTCCTCTTGCAACCACCGCCGAACTGGCCGACCTCGTGGCTGGCGCGGTCAAAACCCGCGAAGCGGGCCAGAACCCTGCAACGCGCACATTTCAAGCTCTTCGGATTTTCATCAACGCCGAGCTTGAAGAGCTGCAACAGGCGCTAGAGGCCAGCCTCTCGGTGCTGCAGCCGGGCGGGCGGCTGGTGGTGATCAGCTTCCATTCGCTCGAAGACCGCATCGTCAAGCAGTTCATCGCCAAACACTCCAAGGAGGTCTACGACCGCCGTGCGCCCTTTGCCGCGCCCCAGGCCATGAAGCTCGTGGCCCTGGACCGCATCAAGCCCGGTGCCGCCGAAGTGGCGGCCAACCCCCGTTCGCGCAGCGCCATCATGCGCGTGGCCGAGCGCACCGAGGTGCAGTGATGAAGCGCCCCCTGAGCCGCCTCGCGCCTTCCCCCTCCAGGGGGACGACGCCCTCGCT
This sequence comes from Acidovorax sp. GW821-FHT10E04, assembly GCF_059415185.1. NCBI lineage: Bacteria > Pseudomonadati > Pseudomonadota > Betaproteobacteria > Burkholderiales > Comamonadaceae > Acidovorax > Acidovorax sp. GW821-FHT10E04. The sequence goes on along the minus strand of NZ_JBWKMT010000010.1, from coordinate 57,438 downwards.
GCGCAACGGCCCTGGCCCGGTGTCCCTGGGTGGGGCCGTGGCGGTTTCATGCTGCGGCATGGCAGGCAGCTGACATGACAAGGCTCAACGTCGTCTTGCTGGTGGCCGTGCTGGCCAGCGCGATCTATCTCGTGCACACCCAGTACGAGTCGCGCCGCCTGTTCACCGAACTCGACCGCGCCACCGCCGAGGCGCGCCGCCTGGAAACCGAACACCAGCGCCTGCAGGTGGAAAAGCGTGCGCAGGCCACGCCGCTGCGCGTGGAGAAGATCGCGCGCGCGCAGCTCAACATGCGCACGGCCACGCCGGCCATCACGCAGTATGTGTCCGACCCCCAAGGAGTGGCCGCCGCCACGGCCGCCGCGGCCACCAGTGCGGCGCCGTCCCGGACCGAAGGAGCGCAGCCATGAGCCGCAGCGTGCTCTACACCTCCAGCCCGCTGCTGGCGAGCAAGACGCCCGTCTGGCGCAGCAAGTTCATCGTGGCGGCGATCGCGCTGGGTTTCATGGGGCTGGCGGGGCGCGCTGCCTACGTGCAGGTGTTTGGCAACGCCTTCTTCCAGCGCCAGGGCGAAGTGCGCTTCGCGCGCACGCTGGAGCTGCCGGCCAACCGCGGCAAGATCGTGGACCGCAATGGGCTGATCCTGGCGTCCAGCGTGCCGGCGGCCAGCATCTGGGCCATTCCGGAAGACGTGGAGCAGGACAGGCCCGAGGTCCGCGCCAAGCTCAAGCAACTGGCCAAGCTGCTCGACATGCCATTGGCCGAGTTGCAGCGCAAGCTGGCCGATGAAGACAAGACCTTCGTCTGGATCAAGCGCCAGCTCGACTGGGATGTGGGCCGGGAGATCGCGGCACTGGACATCAAGGGCATCTACCAGCGCAAGGAGTACAAGCGCCAGTACCCCGAAGGGGAAGCCGCGGCCCACGTGGTGGGTTTCACCAACGTGGAAGACCACGGGCAGGAAGGCATGGAGCTGGCCTTCGACAAGGAGCTGGCGGGCAAGGCGGGCTCGCGTCGCGTGATCAAGGACCGCCTGGGCCGGGTGGTCGAGGGCGTGGGCGAGACCGTGCCTCCGGTCGATGGCAAGGACATGCAGCTGTCCATCGACAGCAAGGTGCAGTTCTTTGCCTACCAGAAGCTGCGGGACCAGGTCGCGCTGCACAAGGCCAAGGCGGGCAGCGTGGTGGTGCTCGATGCCCACACGGGCGAGCTGCTGGCGCTGGCCAACTACCCGAGCTATGTTCCCGACAAGCGCCAGAACCTCACGGGCGAGCAGCTGCGCAACCGCGCGCTCACCGACGTTTTCGAGCCCGGCTCGACCATGAAGCCGTTCACCATCGGCCTGGCGCTGGAATCGGGGCGCGTGCGGCCCGACACCATCGTGGACACCAATCCGGGCCGGATCAATATCACGGGCTCCACCATCTCCGACACCAGCAACCACGGCGTGCTCACGGTGGAAGGGGTGATCCAGAAGTCGAGCAACGTGGGCACCACCAAGATCGCCATGCAGATGCCCGCGCGCGAGATGTGGGAGACCTTCTCGGCCGCGGGCTTCGGCCAGAAGCCGCAGCTGCATTTTCCTGGCGTGGTGACGGGGCGCCTGCGCCCCTACAAGACCTGGCGCCCGGTGGAGCAGGCCACCATGTCCTACGGCTACGGCCTGTCGGCCAGCCTGTTCCAGATGGCGCGCTCGTACACGGTGTTCGCCAATGGCGGCCGCGTGATTCCGGCCACCATGTTCAAGACCTCCGAGCCCGCCCTGGGCGTGCCCGTGTTCTCCGAACGCACCGCCGACCAGGTGCGCAAGATGCTGCAGATGGCCGCGGGCCCCGGCGGCACCGGCCAGAAGGCGCAGACCCTGGGCTACTCGGTGGGCGGCAAGTCCGGCACCGCGCGCAAGCAGGTGGGCAAGAACTACGCCTCGGGCAAGTACCGGGCATGGTTCACCGGCATGGCGCCCATCGACAAGCCGCGCATCATCGTGGCCGTGATGATCGACGAGCCCAGCAACGGCGTGTTCTACGGCGGTGCCGTGGCCGCGCCCGTGTTCAGCGAAGTCGTGCAGCAGACGCTGCGCATGATGGGCGTGCAGCCGGACATGGCGGTCAAGCCGCAGATCGTGGCCAAAGAGGTGGAGGAATCGCTATGACAACGGCCTTGCCTTTGCTCGCCTCGGTGCACGACGCCGTCGCCTGGCTGCGCGAGCGGGTCACCGGCACGCTGCAGACCGACAGCCGGCAGGTGCGCCCCGGCGACGGCTTCATCGCCTGGCCCGGCGCCGCCACCGACGGCCGCGCCCACATCGCGGACGCGCTGTCGCGCGGCGCCGTGGCCTGCCTGGTGGAGCATGAAGGCGTGGAGGCATTTGCGCTCGAAGGCCTGCCGGTGGCGGCGCTCCATGGCCTGAAGGCGGCCACCGGCCTCATCGCGGCCGACTGGTTCGGGCAGCCCACGCAGCGCCTGGATGTGTTGGCCGTGACGGGTACCAATGGCAAGACCAGCACGAGCTGGTGGCTGGCCGAGGCACTTAATGTGCTATCAAAAAATGAGCTTATTCCGCAAGGTGGATGTGCGCTGGTAGGCACTTTGGGTATGGGCACACCGCCCGCACTCACCAGCACCGGCATGACCACGCCCGACCCGGTGCGGCTGCAGCGCGCGTTCCAGCAGTTCACCGATGCCGGCCGCACGGCCTGCGCCATCGAGGCCTCGTCCATCGGGCTGGCCGAGCACCGCATGGCGGGCACGCGCATCCGCGTCGCGCTGTTCACCAACTTCACGCAGGACCACCTGGACTACCACCCCGGCATGGCCGCCTACTGGCAGGCCAAGAGCATGCTGTTCGACTGGCCCGGCCTGCAGGCCGCGGTGGTCAACATCGACGACCCGCGCGGTGCCGAGCTGCATGCCTCGCTGGCGGACCGGCTGCTGGACCTGTGGAGTGTTTCCATCACCGGCCCCGCGCGGCTCGCGGCGCGCGACATCGCCATGGGCGAGGGTGGCCTCTCCTTCACGGTGGCCGAGGGCGTGCACACGCATGTGCTGCAGACGCGCGTGATCGGGCAGTACAACGTCTCCAACCTGCTGGGTGTGCTGGCCGGGCTGCGCGCCTTGGGCGTGCCGCTGGAGCACGCGCTCTACGCCTGCGCCCAGCTCTCGCCCGTGCCCGGCCGCATGGAGCGGATCCACCACCCCGGGCAACCCCTGGTGGCCGTGGACTACGCCCACACGCCCGACGCGCTGGACAAGGCCCTGCAGGCGCTGCGCCCGGTGGCCCGGGAGCGCGGCGGCAAGCTCTGGTGCGTGTTCGGCTGTGGCGGCGACCGCGATGCGGGCAAGCGCCCCCTGATGGGCGCCGTGGCGCAGCAGCAGGCCGACCTCGTGGTCGTGACCAGCGACAACCCGCGCAGCGAAGACCCCGCGGCCATCCTGCACCAGATTCTGCAAGGCACCATCGCCAGCAACGTGGTGCGTGCCGAGCCCGACCGTGCCATCGCCATCGCCCTGGCCGTGGCCGAGGCCGCGCCCGCCGATGTGGTGCTGATCGCCGGCAAGGGCCATGAAGACACCCAGGAGACGGCGGGCGTGCGCGTGCCGTTCTCCGACATGGCCCATGCGCAGAGCGCGCTGCAGGCCCGCGGAGCACGCCCATGAGCGCCACCCCGGCCGTGATGATGACCCTGCAGCAGGCGCTGGCCCTGGTGCAGCCGCGCATTCCCGCCGCGCGCCTGGTGGGCGATGGGGCCACGCCGCTGGCCCGCGTGCACACCGATACGCGCAGCTTGCAGGCGGGCGACCTTTTCGTGGCGCTCAAGGGCGAACGCTTTGACGCCAACGCTTTCCTGGCCGATGCCCGCGCCGGTGGCGCCGCCGCCGCCATCGCCCATGGCGGCCTGCAAGCCGCCGGCCTGCCCGGCATCGAGGTGCCGGACAGCCTGGCCGCGCTGGGCGCGCTGGCCGCGGGCTGGCGCGCGCAGTTTGGCCTTCCGTTGATCGGCGTGACGGGCAGCAACGGCAAGACCACGGTGACGCAGATGATCGCGTCCATCCTGCGCGCCTGGAAAGGCGAGGCCGCGTTTGCCACGCAGGGCAATTTCAACAATGACATCGGCGTGCCTTTGACACTGCTGCGCCTGCGTGCCGGCCATGCGGCGGCCGTGATCGAGATGGGCATGAACCACCCGGGCGAGATCGCCACGCTGGCCGCCATGGCGCGTCCCACGGTGGCACTGGTCAACAACGCGCAACGCGAGCACCTGGAGTTCATGCACACGGTGGAGGCGGTGGCGCGCGAGAACGGCTCCGTGTTGGCCAGCCTGCCCGCCGACGGCGTGGCGGTGTTTCCTTCGGGGGATGCCTACACCGCCCTCTGGCGCTCGATGGCGCCGGGGCGCCGCACCGTCACCTTTGGCGAAGGCGGCGATGTGGCCTGCGCACAGGCTGCGTGGGGCCAGGGTGCCTGGGCCGTCACGCTGGCCACGCCGCGGGGCGAGGTGGCCACCCAGCTGCACATTGCCGGGCGCCACAACGTGGCCAACGCGCTGGCGGCCGCGGCCTGCACGCTGGCGGCGGGCGCACCGCTGGCCGCCATTGCGCAGGGGCTGAACGATTTCGTGCCGGTCAAGGGCCGCTCGCGCGCCTTCAGCGTGCGCATCGCGGGCCGCGAGGTCACCGTGGTGGACGACACCTACAACGCCAACCCCGACTCCATGCGCGCCGCCATCGACGTGCTGGCCGAACTGCCCGGCCCGCAGCTGCTGGTGCTGGGCGATATGGGCGAGGTGGGCGACCAGGGGCCGCAGTTCCATGCGGAGGCCGGTGCGCATGCGCGCGCGGCCCGCATCCCCTGCCTCTTTGCGCTGGGAGACCAATCGGTGCACGCCACCACGTCCTTTGGCGAGGGCAACGGCGGTGTGGCCCGGCATTTCAACGATAGGGGCGCGCTGCTGGATGCGGTGCGCCAGGCCCTGCCCACGGTGGGCAGCGTGCTGGTCAAGGGATCTCGATTCATGAAGATGGAACAGGTGGTGGAGGCGATCGCCTCTGCCGCGCAAGCGCAGGACAACCAGGAACAACAAGAGCGACAACCGCCGACGCAGGCACGGGAGGGACACCATGGCGCAACGCATTGAGAGCGTGCTGGAAGCAGCAGTCGGAGCCTGCGTCCGTGCGGCGCGGCCGCCCGTGGGAGGTGCCGCATGCTGCTGATGCTGTCGCAATGGCTGCAGGGCCTGTCGCCCGAGTTCGGCTTTTTCCGCGTGTTCCAGTACCTCACGTTCCGGGCGGTGATGGCGGCCATGACGGCGCTGCTCATCGGCCTCATCGCGGGGCCCAAGGTGATCCGCGTGCTCACCTCGCTCAAGATCGGCCAGCCCATCCGGGGCTATGCCATGCAGACGCACCTGTCCAAGAGCGGCACGCCCACCATGGGCGGCGTGCTCATCCTGCTGTCGATCGCGATCTCGACCCTGTTGTGGTTCGACCTGTCCAACCGCTTCGTGTGGATCGTGCTCATCGTCACCCTGGGCTTTGGCGCCATCGGCTGGGTGGACGACTGGCGCAAGGTGGTCAACAAGGACCCCGAGGGCATGCGCTCGCGCGAGAAGTATTTCTGGCAGTCGGTCATCGGCCTGATCGCCGCGCTGTACCTCGTGTTCAGCATCTCGGAAAGCTCCAACGCCAAGGTGTGGGAGCTGTTCGTGGGCTGGGTGCAATCGGGCTTCTCGCTCGATTTGCCGCCCAAGGCGGGGCTGCAGCTGCCGTTTTTCAAGGAAATCAGCTACCCGCTCGGAGTGCTGGGCTTCGTGATCCTGACCTATCTCGTGATCGTGGGCTCCAGCAATGCCGTGAACCTGACAGACGGGCTGGACGGCCTGGCCATCATGCCCGTGGTGATGGTGGGCTCGGCGCTGGGCGTGTTCGCCTACGTCACCGGCAGCTCGGTGTATTCCAAGTACCTGTTCTTTCCGCACATCCCGGGCTCGGGGGAGCTGCTGATCTTCTGCGCGGCCATGGCGGGCGCGGGCCTGGCCTTCCTGTGGTTCAACGCGCACCCCGCGCAGGTGTTCATGGGCGACGTGGGCGCGCTGGCGCTGGGCGCGGCGCTGGGCACCATCGCCATCATCGTGCGCCAGGAGATCGTGCTGGCCATCATGGGCGGCATTTTCGTGGTCGAGGCGCTGTCCGTGATGCTGCAGGTGACCTGGTTCAAGTTCACCAAGAAGCGCTACGGCGAAGGCCGGCGCCTGCTCAAGATGGCGCCGCTGCACCACCATTTTGAAAAGAGCGGCTGGAAGGAGACCCAGGTGGTCGTGCGCTTCTGGATCATCACCATGCTGCTGTGCCTCATCGGCCTGTCCACATTGAAACTGCGATGAACCCGGACGATCCCCTCATCCCGGCGGCACCAGCCGATCCTCCCGTGGCGGCCACGGGCATGGATGCGCCTGCCGGAACGCCGGAGGTGGAGCTGCCACCAGAGCGGTCCACGGCGGATGTGGTGCCGGGCGACCCAGGCGTGACCGACGTGGCCGGGCCCGGCGCGCTGTCCGCCGCCGAACCCATGGACGCCACGGCCGGCGCGACGGAACCTGCGGCAAGCGCCGATGGCACGGCCGGGGCTCCCGGGCCCGCCACAGGCGCACGCGCAGCCAACGCGGCGGCCAATGCCTGGGACCCTGAAAAGCCGCCCGCGGTCTCCGCCGCCAAGGCCGCCGCCGATTTCGTGGCGCAGATTTTTGCCGAGGTGGCGGCCCCAGAGGCCGCGTCTGCGCTGCCGCAGGTGGCTGATGAAGAAGAAGCCACGCAGGACGCTCCAGCCGATGGGCCCGCCGAGCCCCTGGGCCGGCCCGGCGAAGGCCTGCGTCCGCTGCTGGGCCAGAAGATCCTCATCCTGGGCCTGGGCGCCTCGGGCCTGGCCATGGCGCGCTGGTGCGTGCGCTGTGGCGCCGAGGTCACCGTGGCCGACACGCGCGCCGCGCCGCCGCAGCTCGCGGTGCTGCAGCAGGAGCTGCCCCAGGTGCGTTTTGTGGCCGGTGCCTTCGACGCCAGCCTGGTCGAGGGCCAGGACCTGCATGCGGTCTACCGCTCACCGGGTTTGAGTCCCCAGACAATTGCTCCTGTTTTAGTAGCTGCCAGCGCCTGTGGAATAAGCGCTGGTGGTGAATTGAGCTTGTATTCCATGGCGCTGGGCGCGCTCAAGGCCTCGCACGGCTACGCCCCGGCGGTGCTGGCGATCACGGGCACCAACGGCAAGACCACGGTGACCTCGCTCACGGGGCAGCTCGTGGAGCGCTCGGGCCAGAGCGTCGCCGTGGCCGGCAACATCGGCCCCACGCTGCTCGACACGCTCGCCAGCCACATCGACGCGGGCACGCTGCCCGAGGTGTGGGTGCTGGAACTCTCAAGCTTCCAGCTCGACGGCGTGACCGGGTTCGAGCCCACGGCGGCCACCGTGCTCAACATCACGCAGGACCACCTGGACTGGCACGGCGACATGGCGGCCTATGCGGCGGCCAAGGCGCGCATCTTCGGCCAGGCCGGGCTCATGATCCTGAACCGCGAGGACGCGGCCGTGATGCAGATGTTGCCGCCGCCGGTCAAGGTCAAGCTGCAAAAGCCCCAGGTGCGCGAGCACCTGACGTTTGGCGCAGACATGCCCCAGCGCCCCGGCGACTTCGGCATCGAGGTGGTGAGCGGCATGCCCTGGCTGGTGCGCGCCATGGATGCGGACGAAACCCGCAAGCGCGGCCGCAACGAGGCCGCAGAGGACCTGCACATCCAGCGCCTGATGCCCGCTGACGCGCTGCGCATCCGGGGCCGCCACAACGCCGTGAACGCGCTGGCCGCACTGGCGCTGGCATCGGCGGCAGGCTGCACGCTGGCGCCCCTGCTGTACGGGCTGCGCGAGTACCGGGGCGAGCCGCACCGCGTGGAGCCCGTGGCCATCATCCACGGCGTCGAGTACTTCGACGACAGCAAGGGCACGAACGTGGGCGCCACGGTGGCGGCCCTCACCGGCCTGGGCGCGGAGCGCCGCATCGTGGTCATCCTGGGCGGCGATGGCAAGGGCCAGGATTTTTCTCCGCTGGCCGCGCCCGTGGCGCGCCATGCGCGCGCGGTGGTGCTGATCGGGCGCGATGCGCCGCAGATCCGCGCCGCGCTGCAGGACAGCGGCGTGGCACTGGTCGACGCCGAGACCCTGCCGCAGGCCGTGGAACTGGCCTCGCAGCGCGCCCATGCGGGCGATGCGGTGCTGATGTCGCCCGCCTGCGCGAGCTTTGACATGTTCAGAGGCTACGAGCACCGCGCCCAGGTCTTCTGCGACACGGTGCATGCCCTGGCGGACGATGCGACAGGAGGCGCGGCATGAGTGCACCGGCCAGCAGCTTCCTGCAGCGCGTGGCGGGCTGGTTCGGCGGCCTGCCCGGCAAGGCCGTGGACGTGCTGCCGGTGCGCGTGGGCGGCACCGACTACCGGCCCCGCACCACCAGCACGCCGGCAAGCGTGCTCGGGTTCGACCAGGCGCTGCTGTGGGTGGTGGTGGCGCTGCTCGCCTGGGGGCTGGTGATGGTGTATTCGGCCTCCATCGCGATGCCGGACAACCCGCGTTTTGCCAACTACGCCTCCACCCATTTCCTCACCCGCCATGTGATGTACCTCGTGGTCGGGTTCGTCGCGGCGCTGCTGGCCTTCCAGGTGCCCATGGCGCTGTGGGAGCGCATGGCGCCCTGGCTCTTCGTGGTGGCGCTGCTGCTGCTGGTGGCCGTGCTGATTCCCGGCGTGGGCAAGGTGGTCAATGGCGCGCGGCGCTGGCTGTCGCTCGGGCCCATCGGCTTTCAGCCCTCCGAGGTGGCCAAGTTCGCCGTGCTCATCTACGCGGCCGACTACATGGTGCGCAAGATGGACGTGAAGGAGCGGTTCTTCCGCGCCGTGCTGCCCATGGGGGCGGCCGTGGCCATCGTGGGCGTGCTGCTGCTGGCCGAACCGGACATGGGGGCCTTCATGGTGGTGGCGGTGATCGCCATGGGCATCCTGTTCCTGGGCGGCGTGAACGCCCGCATGTTCTTCCTGATCGCGGGCGTGCTGGTGGCGGCCTTCGGCATCATGATCGCCAGCTCCCCCTGGCGGCGCGAGCGCGTGTTCGCCTACCTGGATCCGTTCAGCGAGGAGCACGCCCTGGGCAAGGGCTACCAGCTCTCGCACTCGCTGATCGCCATCGGGCGCGGCGAGATCTTTGGCGTGGGCCTGGGCGGCAGCGTGGAAAAGCTGCACTGGCTGCCCGAGGCCCACACCGACTTCCTGCTGGCCGTGATCGGCGAGGAGTTCGGCCTGGTGGGCGTGGTCACGCTCATCGTGCTGTTCCTGTGGATGACGCGCCGCATCATGCACATCGGCCGCCAGGCCATCGCCCTCGACCGCGTGTTCGCGGGCCTCGTGGCGCAGGGCGTGGCGATCTGGATCGGCTTCCAGGCCTTCATCAACATGGGCGTGAACCTGGGCGCGCTGCCCACCAAGGGGCTCACGCTGCCGCTGATGAGCTTCGGCGGATCCGCCATCTTGATGAATCTGGTGGCATTGGCCGTGGTCTTGCGTGTGGACTATGAAAACAAATTGTTGATGAGGGGAGGGCGCGTATGACGCAAAAGACCGCCCTCATCATGGCCGGCGGCACCGGCGGCCACATCTTCCCCGGACTGGCCGTCGCCGAGGAACTGCGTGCACGCGGCTGGCGCGTGCACTGGCTGGGCGCGCCGGGCAGCATGGAGTCGCGCATCGTGCCGCAGCACGGCTTCGCGCTGGAGCTCATCGACTTCTCGGGCGTGCGCGGCAAGGGACTCGTCACGCTGGCTTTGCTGCCGCTGCGCCTGCTGCGCGCGTTCTGGCAGGCGCTGGCCGTGGTGCGGCGCGTGAAGCCGGATGTGGTGGTGGGCCTGGGCGGCTACATCACCTTTCCGGGCGGCATGATGGGCGTGCTGGCCGGCAAGCCCCTGGTGCTGCACGAACAGAACTCCGTGGCCGGCATGGCCAACAAGGTGCTGGCGGGCGTCGCGGACCGCGTGTTCACGGCCTTCCCCGATGTGTTCAAGAAGGGCCAGTGGGTGGGCAACCCGCTGCGCACCGCCTTCACCCGGCAACCCGGCCCGGCCGAACGTTTTGCGGGCCGCTCCGGCCCGCTGCGCCTGCTGGTGGTGGGGGGCAGCCTGGGCGCACGGGCCCTCAACGAGATCGTGCCGCAGGCCGTCGCGCTGATGCCCGCCGAACAACGCCCCACCGTGGTTCACCAAAGCGGCGCGACGCAGATCGACGCGCTGCGCGCCCACTATGCGGCCGCCGGGGTCGATGCGGAGCTGACGCCATTCATCGACGACACCGCCAGCGCGTTTGCGGAGGCCGACATCATCGTCTGCCGCGCGGGGGCGAGCACCGTGACCGAAATCGCGGCCGTGGGCGCGGCGGCCGTGTTCGTGCCATTCCCTTCCGCCGTGGACGACCACCAGACCACCAACGCCCAGTTCCTGGTGAACGCCGGCGGCGGCTGGCTGGTGCAGCAACGCGACCTGACGCCCGAGGGGCTGTCCGGGATGCTATTGAATATGCAGCGTTCCACCCTGGTGGGTGTGGCGCTTAAAGCTAAAGACATGCAAAAAACCAACGCCACCCGCGAGGTGGTGACTGCCTGCGAGGAGCTTGCAACACCATGAAGCACGCCATTCGCCATATCCATTTCGTCGGCCTGGGCGGCGCCGGCATGAGCGGCATCGCCGAGGTTCTGTTCAACCTGGGCTACCGCATCTCCGGCTCCGACCTGGCCGACAGCGCCACGCTGCGCCGCCTGGAGGGCCTGGGCATCAAGACCTGCCTGGGCCACGCGGCGGCGCACATCGAAGGCGCCGATGCCGTGGTCACGTCCACGGCCGTCACGCCCGACAACCCCGAGGTGCTCGCAGCCCGGGAAAAGAAGATCCCGGTCGTACCCCGCGCGCTCATGCTGGCCGAGCTGATGCGCCTGAAGCAGGGCATCGCCATTGCCGGCACGCACGGCAAGACCACCACCACCAGCCTCGTGACCAGCGTGCTGGCCGAGGCGGGCCTGGACCCCACCTTCGTGATCGGCGGGCGACTGAACAGCGCGGGGGCCAACGCCAAGCTGGGCAGCGGCGACTACATCGTGGTCGAGGCCGACGAGTCGGATGCCTCGTTCCTGAACCTGCTGCCCGTGATGGCCGTGGTGACCAACATCGACGCCGACCACATGGACACCTACGGGCACGACTTCGGCCGGCTCAAGGGCGCGTTCGTCGACTTCCTGCACCGCATGCCGTTCTACGGCACGGCCGTGCTGTGCGTGGACAGCCCGGCCGTGCGCGACATCCTGCAAAGCGTGACCTGCCCGATCACGAGCTACGGCTTTTCCGAAGATGCCCAGGTGCGTGCCATCAATGTGCGCGCCGAGGCGGGGCAGATGCGCTTCACCGTGCAGCGGCGCAACGGCGTCACCTTGCCGGACCTGGACATCGTGCTCAACCTCGCGGGCGAGCACAACGTGCTCAACGCGCTGTCGGCCATCGCCATCGCCGTGGAGCTGAACATCCCCGACGAGGCCGTGCAGCGCGCGCTCGCCGGCTTCAAGGGGGTGGGGCGGCGCTTCCAGAGCTACGGCAACCTTCCCGCCCGGGATGGCGGCCAGTTCACCGTGATCGACGACTACGGCCACCACCCGGTGGAGATGGCCGCCACGTTGGCAGCGGCGCGCGGCGCCTTCCCGGGCCGCCGCCTGGTGCTGGCCTTCCAGCCCCACCGCTACAGCCGCACGCGCGACTGTTTCGAGGATTTCGTGAAGGTCATCGGCCATGCCGACACCGTGCTGCTGACCGAGGTGTACGCCGCCGGCGAGGCGCCCGTGGTGGCGGCCGACGGCCGTTCACTGGCGCGCGCGCTGCGCGTGGCCGGCCGCGTGGAGCCGGTGTTCATCGACAACGTGGCCGACCTGCCGCAGGCCATCGCCGACAACGCGAAGGACGGCGACGTGGTGATGTGCATGGGCGCGGGCTCCATCGGCGCCGTGCCCGGCAAGGTGGTTGATTTGCTACAAAATAATGAGCTTAAGGCGCTGGAGGGGAGCGCGCTATGACCCTTTTTGATTCGAATTTTGATGTGAAGTCCCTGGGCAAGGTGGCCGTGCTGATGGGCGGCGACTCGGCCGAGCGCGAGGTGTCGCTGATGTCCGGCAGCGGCGTGCTGCAGGCCCTGCGCTCGCGCGGCGTGGACGCGCATGCGTTCGACCCCGCGCAGAACCCGCTGGGCGATCTCAAGCGCGACGGCTATGCCCGCTGCTTCATCGCGCTGCACGGCCGCCATGGCGAAGACGGCACGGTGCAGGGCGCGCTCGAACTGCTGGGCATCCCCTACACGGGCCCGGGCGTGATGGCCTCGGCCATCGCGATGGACAAGGTCATGACCAAGCGGGTGTGGCTGGCCGAGGGCCTGCCCACGCCGCGCTACGTGTGGCTGGCGCCCGACCGCCAGCAGCGCGAGGTGGTGCGCACCGTGCCCGACGAGCTGGGCCTGCCGCTCATCGTCAAGCCGCCGCGCGAGGGCTCGTCCATCGGCGTGACCAAGGTGCGCGGCTATTCGGACATGCAGGAGGCCGTGCAGCTCTCCGCGAAATACGACCCCGATGTGCTCTGCGAGGAATTCATCGACGGCGAGGAAGTCACCTGCGCCGTGCTGGGCCAGGGCGCCGGCGCGCGCGCGCTGCCCGTGATCCGCATCGTGGCGCCCGACGGTGCCTACGACTACCAGAACAAGTATTTCACCGACGACGTGAAATACCAGTGCCCGAGCGGCCTGCCCGAAGCGGAAGAGCGCGAGATCCAGCGCATCGTGCTGGACGCCTACCGCAGCCTGGGCTGCCGGGGCTGGAGCCGCGCCGACCTGATGCTGCGCGCCAGCGACCGCAAGCCCTTTCTGCTGGAGATGAACACCTCGCCGGGCATGACGGGCCACTCCCTCGTGCCCATGGCCGCGCGCGCTGCGGGCATCAGCTACGAGGAGCTGTGCCTGCGCATCCTGGCCGATGCCGTGCTCGACACGCAAGGAGCCGCCGCCAAATGAACTCCGCGCTGCCCGCACCGCTGGACGTCAAGCTCATGAACCTGACCGCGTCGGTCCTGTTCGTGGGCTGCGCCCTGCTCGTGCTGGCGGCGGGTGCCTGGTGGATGCTGCGCTATCCGGGCTTCGCGATCGCGCGCATCGTGGTGCAGGGGGAGCTGGTGCACAACAACGCCGTCACCCTGCGGGCCAATGTGGCGCCGCACCTCGCGGGCAACTTCTTCACGGTGGACCTGCGCGCCGCGCGCGCGGCGTTCGAGCAAGTGCCCTGGGTGCGCCGCGCCGAGGTGCGGCGGGTCTACCCCGGCAGCCTGCAGGTGGAGCTGCAGGAACACGAGGCCGTGGCGTACTGGGGACCGGAGAGCGGCTCGGCCATGGTCAACCGGCAGGGCGAGGTGTTCGAGGCCAACGTGGGCGATGTGGAGCAGGACGGCCTGCCCCGCCTGCTGGGCCCCGCGGGCAGTTCCCCCGAGGTGCTGCAGATGTTTGGGCTGCTGCAGCCGGTGTTCAAGCCCCTGGGGCTGGAGGTCGAGTCCCTGGAACTGACCGGCCGGGGCGGCTGGCGCGCCAGGCTCGACAGCGACGCGGTGGTGGAGCTGGGGGGCGGGGCACCGCAGGAGGTGGTGCAGCGCACGCAGCGCTTCACGCGCACCTTGACCCAGGTGGCGGCGCAGTACGGCCGGCGCGTGGAGTCCCTGGAATCCGCGGACCTGCGGCACGCCGGGGGGTATGCGCTGCGCATGCGCGGCGTGAGCACCGTGATCCCCGATGCCATGGGCGCCGCGGGTGGCGTGCGCAGGAGGTGACGGCATGCAACAGCAGCAGCAACAGCGGTGCGTGGCGTGGAGAGCGGGGCGGTTCGTGAATGAGGCCGGGGTGCGGCGGGACAGAACAGAGAAGGGCAGAGACTGATATGGCAAGAGAATACAAAGACGTCGTGGTGGGGCTGGACATCGGCACGGCCAAGGTCATGGCCGTGGTGGCCGAGGTTCTGCCCAATGGCGAGCTCAAGCTCGCAGGCCTGGGCGTGGCCCCGAGCAATGGCTTGAAGCGCGGCGTGGTGGTGAACATCGACGCCACCGTGCAGAGCATCCAGCAGGCGCTGAAGGAAGCCGAGCTGATGGCCGACTGCAAGATCCAGCGCGTGTACACCGGCATCACGGGCAGCCATATCCGCGGCCTCAATTCCAGCGGCATGGTGGCCGTGAAGGACAAGGAGGTCACCTCGGCCGACGTGGCGCGTGTGGTGGAAACGGCCAAGGCCATCAACATCAGCAGCGACCAGCGCCTGCTGCTGGTGGAGCCGCAGGAGTTCGTGATCGACGGGCAGGATGTGAAGGAGCCCATCGGCATGAGCGGCATCCGCCTGGAGGCCAAGATCCACATCGTGACCGGTGCGCAGAGCGCGGCCGAGAACATCATCAAGTGCGTGCGCCGCTGCGGCCTGGAGGTCGAGCAGCTCATGCTCAACCCCCTGGCCAGCAGCCAGGCGGTGCTGACGGATGACGAGCGCGAGCTGGGCGTGGTGGTGGTCGACATCGGCGCGGGCACGACCGACGTGGCCATCTTCACCGGCGGCGCGATCCGCCACACGGCGGTGATCCCGATCGCGGGCGACCTCATCACCAGCGACATCGCCATGGCGCTGCGCACGCCCACGAAGGACGCCGAGGACATCAAGGTCGAGAGCGGCTACGCCAAGCAGCTGCTGGCCGACCCCGAGGCGCAGGTGGAAGTGCCGGGCCTGGGCGACCGCAGCCCCCGCATGCTCAGCAAGCAGGCGCTGGCCGGCGTGATCGAGCCGCGCGTGGAAGAGATCTTCTCGCTCGTGCAGCAGGTGGTGCGCGAGTCGGGGTATGAAGAAGTGCTGTCGTCGGGCATCGTGCTCACGGGCGGCAGCTCGGTCATGCCCGGGATGATCGAGCTGGGCGAGGACATCTTCCTGAAGCCCGTGCGGCGCGGCATTCCGAAGTATTCCAGCGCCTTGTCTGACATGGTGGCACAGCCCCGGGCTGCTACCGTCATGGGCCTACTGGAAGAGGCGCGCCTGGCGCGGCTGCGCGGCTTCAAGGTGGCACAGAAAAGCGGTTCCATGAAGACGGCGTTTGGCCGTTTCAAGGACTTCATCGTGGGGAATTTCTGACCATGAAATTTCCTCTTTGGCTGGCGAGAGGCAGTCCGCACCGAATACCGCGTGGGCGATGGCGACGATGTACCGGACCGCCATCCCCGCTGCGCACGATGACATACCGAACAACCCATTGGCAGTTGCACACGAGATTGCAAACGAATTCAGTGAAAGAAACAGGAGCTCCAACATGACCATCGAAATGATCGAAGCCGAAGAATTCAACCAGGGCACCCAGATCAAGGTGATCGGCGTGGGCGGCGGCGGCAGCAACGCCGTCGAGCACATGATTGCCCGCAGCGTGCAGGGCGTGGAGTTTGTCTGCGCCAACACCGACGCGCAGGCATTGACCCGCAGCTCGGCCCATCGCCACATCCAGCTGGGCGGCAGCGGCCTGGGCGCCGGCAGCAAGCCCGACAAGGGCCGTGAAGCCGCCGAGGCCGCGGTGGACGACATCCGCCTGGCCATCGACGGCGCGCACATGCTGTTCATCACGGCCGGCATGGGCGGCGGCACGGGCACGGGCGCCGCACCCGTGATCGCCCGCGTGGCCAAGGAAATGGGCATCCTGACCGTGGGCGTGGTCACCAAGCCCTTCGACTGGGAAGGCGGCCGCCGCATGACCAACGCCGACAACGGCCTGGCCGAGCTCGAAGCCAACGTGGATTCGCTGATCGTGGTGCTCAACGAGAAGCTGCTGGAAGTGCTGGGCGATGACATCACCCAGGACGAAGCCTTCGCCCATGCCAACGACGTGCTCAAGAACGCCGTGGGCGGCATTGCCGAAATCATCAATGAATACGGCCACGTGAACGTCGACTTCGAAGACGTGCGCACCGTGATGGGCGAGCCCGGCAAGGCCATGATGGGCACGGCCACCGCCAGCGGCCCGGACCGCGCCCGCATCGCCGCCGAACAGGCCGTGGCCTGCCCGCTGCTGGAAGGCATCGACCTGTCGGGCGCCAAGGGCGTGCTGGTGCTGGTGACGGCCGCCAAGGGCAGCCTGAAGCTGTCCGAATCGCGCCTGGCCATGAGCACCATCAATGCCTACGCCTCGCCCGACGCGCACGTGATCTACGGCGCTGCCTATGACGACAGCCTGGGCGACGAGATCCGCGTGACCGTGGTGGCCACCGGCCTGTCGCGCCCCAACGCGCGCCGCCAGCCGATTTCGGTGGTGCAGGGCGGCCTGCGCACCGGCACGGACAACGTGGCCTACCAGATGCCCATCGCGGGCACGGGGGCCCTGGGCTCGGCCATGGGCGTGCAGGGCGGCCATGCCGGCAGCGCGCAGGCCGACTACGGCAGCATGTCGGTGCCCAGCGTGTGGCGTACCAACCGCACCCAGGCCGCGGCGCGCGTGGACGCGCTGTCCTCGGGCGGCATGGACGACCTGGAGATTCCGGCCTTCCTGCGCAAGCAGGCGGATTGATTCGGTACTCCCCCTGAGCGGCTACGCCGCTTCACCCCCTCTCTCGCTGCGCGGGAGGGGGCGAGGTCTGCGGCTCCCAGCCCGCCTGCGCGGGCTGGGACAGACCGAGCGCCCCTTGACTCTGGCAAGGGGTTTCTCGACATGCGCGGTGGGGCGGCCCTTGCGCGGTGTCTCTGGCATTGGGCCGTGACGGTTTCCACCACCGCGCTTCCTATTTGGCTCGTATGCTCCTCAGCTGCGCAGTCACCGTCGTCTGGTGGCGCGTGGCGCGTATGCAGTCGCTGCGGGGCGCTACCCACGCGTCTCCGGCAGCTTGTAAGCCGCCCCTGCGACTCTCCGTTTTCTATCAGGGTCATAGGAAGCGGCGGATGGTTTTTGCGGGGTCCCCCCACTAAAATCCCCGGATGCTCCAGCAACGCACCCTCAAGACGATCACCCGCGCCGTGGGCGTGGGCCTGCACAGTGGCCAGCGGGTCGAGCTGACCCTGCGGCCTGCGCAGCCGGACACCGGGATCGTGTTCCGCAGGGTGGACCTGCCGCAGCCGGTGGACATCCCCATCCGGGCGGAGGCCGTGACCGACACCCGCCTGGCGTCCACCATCGCCGTGGGCAATGCCAAGGTACACACCGTGGAGCACCTCATGTCGGCCTGCGCGGGGCTGGGCATCGACAACCTCTATGTGGACATCACCGCCGAAGAGGTGCCCATCCTGGATGGCTCTTCGGCATCGTTCGTGTTCCTGCTGCAAAGCGCGGGCATCGAGCTGCAGAACGCCCCCAAGCGATTCATCCGCGTCACCCGCCCGGTGGAAGTGCGCGAAGGCGAGGGCGCCGCGGCCAAGTGGGCTCGGCTTGCGCCCTACCACGGCTACAAGCTCAGTTTCGAGATCGACTTCGACCACCCCGCCGTGGATTCCACGGGCCAGCGCGTGGAGTTCGACATGGGGCAAGGCAACTACAGCCGCGACATCGCCCGCGCGCGCACCTTCGGCTTCACGCGCGATGTGGAGATGATGCGCTCCAACGGCCTGGCGCTGGGCGGCGGCCTCGACAACGCCATCGTGATGGACGACTACAAGGTGCTCAACAGCGACGGGCTGCGCTACGACGACGAGTTCGTCAAGCACAAGATCCTGGACGCGATGGGCGACCTGTACCTGATCGGCAAGCCCCTGCTCGCGGCCTACAGCGCCTTCCGCTCGGGCCACGCCATGAACAACCTGCTGCTGCGCGAGCTGCTGGCCCAGCGCGATGCCTGGGAGGTCGTCACGTTCGAGGACGAGCGCCAGGCGCCCGGCGGGTTTGCCCAGCCGGCGCGCGCCTGGTGAGCATGAAGCACCATTCCCGGGCCGCAGCCCGGAGCCTCCTGCCAGTGCCGCGCCCGTTTTCACGGCGCCGGGAGTCCCTGACATGCTGATCTTTCGCTGGCTGGCCATGCTGCTGCTCCTGGCGGCGGCCGTGTCGTTTGCCTTCTATGCCGGCACGGGGCAGGCGCGCTACAAGCGCCTGGGGCTCGTCATCCTCAAGTGGACGGTGATCGCGGCCGTCTTCTTCTTTGCGGTGGTCCTCATCGGGCGCCTCGCCTGACCGAGAGGCTCCGCGGCGCGGTTTTTTCTCTCTGGCCTATACTCGCGCCTGCTCCGGGGTGTGCGTAAGCGCTGAGATGCGAGGTGGCTGAAGAAATTCGGCAGGCCTTGCGAACCCGACGAACTTGATCCGGTTCATACCGGCGGAAGAAGAGCCGACCTCCTTGTCTCCGTGCCCGCAGTCCCTGCTGGCACGCCATGCCTCAGGTGCAGCCGCACCCGAGGGGCGCACAGGTCCATTCCGGAGCAGCACCCACCGCCACCGGAACCAGGAGACCTGCCCATGAACGCCCCCGACCCCCACGCCAAGCTGGCCACCCCCGAGAAGTTCGCCGAGTTGCTCGCACGCACGCGCGAACCCTTTCCTGCCTCACGCAAGGCCTACCTCCCCGGCCACCTGCACACCGATCTGCGCGTGCCCGTGCGCGACATTGCGCTGACCAACGGCGAACTGGTCAGCGTGTACGACACCTCCGGCCCGTATACCGACCCCGAGGCTGCGATCGATGTGCGCAAGGGCCTGGCGGGAGTGCGCGGCGGCTGGATCACCGGCCGTGGCGACGTGGAGCACTACGAAGGCCGCGCGCCCGTGGCGCTGGACGATGGCCAGAAAAGCGAAGACGCCACCCGTCTGGCCCAACTGCGCGCCGAGGCCGCGGCCCTGCAGCGCAAGCCCTTGCGCGCCAAGGCGGGTGCCAACGTCACGCAGATGCACTATGCGAAGAAGGGCATCGTCACGCCCGAGATGGAATACGTGGCCATCCGCGAGAACGGCAAGCGCGAGTGGATGGAGCAGTACATGGCCGACGCTGGCCGTGAGAAGCGCCTGATGGGCAACCCCATGGGCGCGAGCATCCCCAAGATCATCACCCCCGAATTCGTGCGCGACGAAGTGGCCCGGGGCCGCGCCATCATTCCCGCCAACATCAACCACCCCGAGGTGGAGCCCATGGCCATCGGGCGCAACTTCAAGGTCAAGATCAACGCCAACATCGGCAACTCGGCCGTCACGTCGAGCATCGAGGAAGAGGTCGAGAAGCTCGTGTGGGCGATCCGCTGGGGTGCCGACAACGTGATGGACCTCTCGACCGGCAAGAACATCCACACCACGCGCGACTGGATCGTGCGCAACTCGCCCGTGCCGATTGGCACCGTGCCGATCTACCAGGCGCTGGAGAAGGTGGGCGGTGTGGCCGAGGACCTGACCTGGGCGATCTTCCGCGACACGCTGATCGAACAGGCCGAGCAGGGCGTGGACTACTTCACCATCCACGCCGGCGTGCGCCTGGCCTATATCCACCTCACCGCGCAGCGGCGCACGGGCATCGTCTCGCGCGGCGGCTCCATCATGGCCAAGTGGTGCATGGCGCACCACCGCGAGAGCTTCCTGTACGAGCACTTCGAGGACATCTGCGACATCATGAAGGCGTACGACGTGTCGTTCAGCCTGGGCGACGGCCTGCGCCCCGGCTGCGCATCGGACGCCAATGACGAGGCGCAGTTCGCCGAGCTGCACACGCTGGGCGAGCTGACCCAGGTGGCCTGGAAGCACGACGTGCAGACCATGATCGAAGGCCCCGGCCACGTGCCCATGCACATGATCCAGGCCAACATGACCGAGCAGCTCAAGACCTGCCACGAGGCGCCGTTCTACACCCTGGGCCCGCTGACCATCGACATCGCACCGGGCTACGACCACATCGCATCGGCCATCGGCGCGGCCATGATCGGCTGGATGGGCACCGCCATGCTGTGCTACGTGACGCCCAAGGAGCACCTGGGCCTGCCCGACCGCGACGACGTCAAGCAGGGCATCATCGCGTACAAGATCGCCGCGCACGCGGCCGACGTGGCCAAGGGCCACCCGGGGGCCCGCGCGCGCGACGACGCGCTTTCCCAGGCGCGTTTCGACTTCCGCTGGCAGGACCAGTTCAACCTGGGCCTGGACCCCGACACGGCCAAGGAATACCACGACGAAACGCTGCCCAAGGACAGCGCCAAGGTGGCGCACTTCTGCTCCATGTGCGGCCCCAAGTTTTGCTCCATGAAGATCACGCAGGAAGTGCGCGAATTTGCCGCCCAGAAGGGCGTGGCGGAGGCCGAGGCGCTGGCCCAGGGCATGCAGACCAAGGCGGCGGAATTCCAGCAGCGCGGCGGGCAGTTCTACATTCCCGTGACACCGGTGGCATAAGCCCGCCTACTGACCCCGGGGATTCCCTGCAAAGGGCCCCGGGGCGGTGCTTACCCTGTGCGGCGGGGGCGGCAGCCCGGCATATAGTCCGGCCACACTCGGTTCAGAAGACCGGGGGGAGGGCGTGGCACCAAATTTGCTATGCTGGATTGTCTGTTAAAAATTGTAAGGAAGAGCCATGAATGCTCTGGGCCGCTTCTCCATCCGCACGCGCCTTTACTTCGGAACCGTCTTTTCCCTGATCCTGCTTGTTGTCATCGGCGCCATGGGCTACGTGGCGCTGGACCGCACGCGCGGCACGCTGCAGGTGCTGTTCTCGCAGCGCGTACAGACCCTCACCGACATGTCGGAGCTGCGCACCACGCTGGGCGACCTGCGCCGTACCGAAAAAGACATCATCATCAACTTCAACAACTCGGTCGAGGTCTCCGCGCTGCGCGAGACCTGGGCCAAGACACTGGCCGCGCTGCGCAAGAGCCTGGCCGACGTGCGCCAGGTGCAGTCGGGCGATGCGGCCTTCGTCGAGTCCATCGACAAGTCGCTGGCCGAGATCAAGCAGTACGAAACCGGCATTTCCCCCATCTTCGAGAAGATCGAGGGCGCGCAGCTCGATGGTGCCGGCGGCGGCGCCTATGCCGACCGGCTCAAGGTCCACATGGAGGCCACCGACAAGCTGTTCTCCAGCCTGGCCACCACGGCCCGCGCGCAGATGGACGAGGCCCGCGCGGGCGTGGAGTCGCGCACCTCCACCATGTCGGCCTTCATCGGCATCGGCCTGCTGCTGGGGCTGGCCGTGCTGATCCCGCTCACGTTCTTCAGCGTGCGCTCCATCACCGGATCGCTGCGCCAGGCGCAGGAGCTGGCCGACCGCATCGCCAGCGGCGACCTGTCGCGCGATGTGGAGGCCATGAACCAGGATGAGGTGGGCCAGCTGGTGGCCGCCATGGGGCGCATGCAGGATGCGCTGCGCGGCCTGGTGCGCCAGGTGCAGGACACGGCGGGCAACATCTCCACCGCCAGCTCCGAGATCGCCAGCGGCAACCACGACCTGAGCCACCGCACCGAGCAGACGGCGGCCAATCTGGAGGAAACCGCTTCGTCCATGGAGATGCTGACCAGCACCGTGCAGCAAAGCGCGCAGTCCTCGCGCCAGGCCAGCGACTTCGCCTCCACGGCCGCCGAGGTGGCCGCGCGCGGCGGCACCGTGGTGTCGCAGGTGGTGACCACCATGGACCAGATCACCACCAGCTCGCGCAAGATCGCCGACATCACGGGTGTGATCGACTCCATCGCCTTCCAGACGAACATCCTGGCGCTCAATGCCGCGGTCGAGGCCGCGCGCGCGGGCGAACAGGGCCGCGGCTTTGCCGTGGTGGCGAGCGAGGTGCGCAGCCTCGCGCAGCGCAGCGCGGAGGCGGCCAAGGAGATCAAGGGCCTCATCAGCTCCTCGGTGGAGCGGGTCGAGGACGGCTCGCGCCTCGTGAGCCAGGCCGGCCAGACCATGACCGAGATCGTGAGCAGCGTGCGCCGCGTGTCCGACATCATTGGCGAGATCACCGCTTCGTCGGCCGAGCAGAGCGACAACATCGGCCAGATCAGCCAGGCCGTCTCGCAGCTCGACCAGATGACGCAGCAGAACGCGGCCCTGGTGGAGCAGTCCACCGCAGCCTCGGAATCGCTGCGCGAACAGGCGGTGCAGCTGACCAGCGCGGTCCGCCAGTTCAAGCTGCAAGGGGGGGGCTCGGAGCTGCCCTCCTCGCCTTCATCGGCGCCGCTGGCCTCGCCCGCGCCCGCCGTTTCACCGGCGGGCCGGCGCCCCGCGCTGCAGATCCGCTGATCCCAAGCGTTTTGGGCCTCTAGCGCTTGCTTGTTAAACGCGGATTGCTATTAAAAAAGTAGCAAAATGATCCCGGTGGCGCACCGCCACCGAGAGGGCCTGTGGCGCGGCCGCCGGCCCGTGGGATCAGTCCCGCGTCACGCGCAGCACTTCCTCGCGGCTGGTGATGCCCGCCGCGATGAGCCGCTCGCCATCCTCCCGCATCAGCGCCATGCCATCGGCCAGCGCGGCGGTGCGGATGTCGGCCTCGGAGGCCTGGTTGTGGATCTGGGCGCGGATCGCGTCCGTGGTCACCAGCAGCTCGAACACGCCGGTGCGGCCGGTGTAGCCCGTCTGGCCGCAGTGCTCGCAGCCTGCCCCATGGCAATGGCTGCAGTATTTGCGCACCAGGCGCTGGGCCAGCACGCCCAGCAGCGAGGACGACAGCAGGAACGGCTCCACGCCCATGTCGGTCAGGCGCGTCACGGCGCTGGCCGCGTCGTTGGTGTGCAGCGTGGCCAGCACCAAATGGCCTGTCAGCGAGGCCTGGATGGCGATCTGCGCGGTCTCGAAGTCGCGGATTTCGCCGATCATGATGATGTCCGGGTCCTGGCGCAGGATGGCGCGCAGGGCCTTGGCGAAGGTCAGCTCGATCTTGCTGTTGACCTGGGTCTGGCCCACGCCGGGCAGCTCGTACTCGATGGGGTCTTCCACCGTCATGATGTTGTTGCGCGTGGCATCGAGCCGGCCCAGCGCCGCATACAGCGTGGTGGTCTTGCCCGAGCCCGTGGGGCCCGTCACCAGGATGATGCCGTGTGGCTGGCTGATGAGGCCCTCAAAGCGGCGCAGGGTGTCGCCCTGCATGCCCACGGCTTCCAGGCTCAGCTTGCTCTCGCTCTTGTCCAGCAGACGCAGCACGGCGCGCTCGCCGTGGGCGCTGGGCAGGGTGGACACGCGCACGTCGATGGCGCGGGTGCCCAGGCGCAGGCTGATGCGGCCGTCCTGCGGCAGGCGTTTCTCAGAGATGTCCAGGTCGGCCATGATCTTCAGGCGCGAGATCAGGGCGGCGTGCAGCGCGCGGTTGGGCTGCACCACCTCGCGCAGCGTGCCGTCCACGCGAAAACGCACGCTGGAATGGCGCTCGTAGGGCTCGATGTGGATGTCGCTCGCGCCGTCGCGCGCGGCCTGCGTGAGCAGGGCGTTGAGCATGCGGATGATGGGCGCGTCGCCAGCCGATTCCAGCAGATCTTCCACGGCGGGCAGTTCCTGCATCATGCGCGAGAGGTCGGCGTCGCTCTCGACCTCGCTCACCACCGTGGCGGCGCTCGATTCGCTGTGCGAATACACGGCACTGATGCGCTGGGCCAGGGCCGGGGCGTCCAGCGGCAGCAGCTGCTGCACAGGGTGCTTGCGCAGCACTTCGGACAGCGCTCCCGCGTCGGGGCTGGGGCCGTGCCACAGCACCAGCTGGTGGCCGTCGTCCTCCAGCAGCAGCTGGGCCGTGCGGGCAAAGGCGTAGGGTAGGGGGTGGCGCATGGGGGCTCGGTCCTCAGAGCGCCTGGGCCGCCACCGTGGCGTTCAAGGCCGTCTGGCTGCGCACCGTGGCCGCAGCCGCCTGGGCGGCGTCTTCCGTGGCGAACGGGCCTACGCGCACGCGGGTGGCTTTGCCCCGGTTGGTTTCCACCGCCTGCAGGGACAGCGGCAGCGCGGAGTCGCGCAGCTTGGCCATCGCGCTCCTGGATTGGGCGTCCTGGCCCATCACGCCGACGTTCACGTAGTACAGGGGCACCGGCACCTTGGCCATGGGCGTGGCGGCGGTGCCGGGCTGGGCCGGGGCGCTGCTTTGTGGGGCCGTGGCGGGGTTGACTGGCTGGGGCGCGGGCACCGGGGTCAGCTGCTGCTGCTGTTGCTGCTGCAGGGGCGCCGGCATGGCGGCGGGGGCGGTGCGTTCGGGTGCCACGGGCAGTGCGGGCAGCACCGGGGCCCCCGATACCGTACCCATCATCAGGCTAGGGGCGGGCTGGGTGGCGTGCTGCAGCGCCCGGATGGCTTCGTAGCGGTCCACCACCAGGGCGTCGCTGGTCGCGTTGTCGCGCACCACGATGGGGCGCAGGAAGATCATCAGGTTGGTCTTGCGGCGCGAGCGGTTCTCGCTCTTGAACAGGTTGCCCACCACGGGCAGGTCGCCCATCACGGGCACCTTGTCTTCGCCCTGCGAGTAGGTGTCCTCCAGCAGGCCGCCGATGACGATGATGCTGCCGTCGTCCACCACCACGTTCGATTCGACCGCACGCTTGCTGGTGGTGGGGCCGGTGGCGTTGGACAGGGTGGAGCGGTCGATCTTGGAGATCTCCTGGTAGATCGCCATTTTCACGGTGCCGTTCTCGCCGATCTGCGGGCGCACCTTGAGCATCAGGCCCACGTCCTTGCGCTCCACGGTGTTGAACGGGTTCACGGTGCCGCTGTTGCCGGTGTTCGCATACGAGCCCGTGACGAAGGGCACGTTGTCGCCGATGAGGATGCGCGCCTCCTCGTTGTCCAGCGTCATCAGGTTGGGGGTGGACAACACGTTGGCGTCGCCGCTGTTCTGCAGGAAGTTGGCCAGCGCGCCCAGGTAGTACTGGCCGTTGATGCGCGGCGCGAGCGCCAGGTTCAGGCCCCCGCCCAGGCCGCCCGCGGCGGTGGCGATGCTGCTGGCACTGCCCGAGGCCAGCGCGGCGGTCAGCCCCAGGATGTTGGCGCCGGCCGCGCCGGAGTTGGTGCCGATCACACCCACGGTGCCATCGCCCTGCTTGCCCAGGATGCCCTGCCACTGGATGCCGAACTGCGCCACTTTGTTGGCCGACACCTCCACGATCAGACTTTCCACCAGCACCTGCGCGCGGCGGCCGTCGAGCTTGTCGATGACGGTGCGCAGCTGGCGGTACAGCGGCTCGGGCGCCGTGATGATGAGCGAGTTGGTTGTCGGGTCGGCCTGGATCTGGCCGCCGGTGGAGGGCTGGTTGTTGTTGGTGCTGCTGGTGCCCATGCTGGAGCTGCCAGAGCCCAGGCCGGAGTTGCCGCCGCCCCCGGACAGGCTGCTGCCCGTGGACAGCATGCTGCCGCTGTTGTTGCCACCGCCCACGCCTGCGCTGGGCGCCGCCGGTGCGGCGCTTGCGCCCGCGCCGCCACCGCCCGTGTTGCCGCTGCCGCCCATCGCCGCCATGGCGGCGCGCAGGGTGGTGGCCAGCTTGGTGGCGTCGGCATTCTTCAGGTAAACCACGTGGATGTTGCCGGTGGCCGCACTGCTGCCGGGCGCGGGCGCCTGGTCGAGCTGCGCCACCAGCGCGCGCACCTGGGCCACGCGGGCCGGGTTGGCCGCGCGCAGGATCAGCGCGTTGCTGCGCGGCTCGGCGATCAGCGTGGTCTTGAACGAGGTGTCGGTCTGGCCCTGTGCGCCTGGCGCGCCAGGGGTGGCGCCGCTGCCGCCGTCGATCAGGCGCGCCACCAGCGGCGCGAGGTCGGTGGCGACGGCGTTGCGCAGCGGGATCACCTCCACGTCGCTGGCGTTGGAGACATCCATGGCCGCCACGATGCGCGCCAGGCGCTGCAGGTTGTCGGCGTAGTCGGTGATCACCAGCGAGTTGTTGCCAGGGTTCACGTTGATGGTGTTGTTGGGGCTGATCAGCGGGCGCAGCACGGGCACGAGGTTGGCCGCGTTCTCGAAGTTGAGCTTGAAGATCTGCGTGACGATCTGCCCGCCCCCGGGCGCGCTGCCGGCGTTGCCCTGCACCACGCTCACGCTGCCGCCCTGCAGCTTGGCGTCGGCCTCGGGCACCACCTTGTACAGGCCTGCGGCCTCCACCACCGTGAAGCCCTGCAGGCGCAGCGCGGCCAGGAACTGCTGGAAGGCGGCGGCGGGTGTCACGGCCCGTTCGGTGACCAGGTTGAGCTGGCCCTTGACGCGGGGATCGACCACCACGTTGCGGCCGGTGATGGTGGCCATGGTGCGCGCCACCGCCTCGATCTCGGCATTGGCGAAGTTCAGCGTGACCGGTTCGCCAGAGCGCACGCTGCCGGTGCTGGTGTCAATGGCGGTCTGCGCAATGATCTGGCCGCCAGCGCAGGTCAGTAAAGCGCTGAAAGCTATTGTTTTGAGAGCAAAACCCGGGCGGTGCGAAAACAAGGAAGTCATAGGTTCAACCCACGGTGATGATGGAGCGCGCGCCGCTGCGCCGTCCGATGATGTTCAGGAGATTGGACAGGGCGGCCTCGCGCTCGGGGGTGGCGCTGGCCTCGCCCGCAAACCGCAGGCGCTGGCCCACCCACTGGCCGGTGCCGCTGAGCTGCAGGTGGCCGTCGAGCGTGCTGAGCGTGAGCGCGGGCACCTCGCCGCCCGCCAGCAGCAGCCGGTAGCTGCCCATGGGCCGCAGGGTGGACAGGCGCGAGGACATGGCCCGCGCATCCATCTGGGCCTGGCCCTCCAGCACCATGCGGCCCGCGGTCCAACTGAAGGCCAGGCCGCGCGTCTGCAGCGTGAGCTGGCCTTGGGGCTGCAAGGTGTTCCAGGGAGTCCCGAGCCCGGCCAGGATGGCGGCGGGCCACTGGCTTTGGCCATCGGACAGGGTCAGCCGGGGGCCGGCCCAGCGGGCCTGTGCGTGCAGCTGCAGGGGCTCGGGCGTGCAGCAGCTCGCATGCAGCTGGGCGCGCAGGCCGGCGAGGCCGGGGCGCAACCGCCACTCCACCCTGCCAGGCAGGGCCGCACGGTCCTGGCTCGCCGCGCCGCCGGTCAGCACCAGCTGGGCCGAGCCGGTCCAGACCGTGCCGCGCGCCTGCAGCAGTTGCACCTGGCCATTGGTGGCGCGGGCCAGGCCCCGCGCCAGCCAGTGCGCTGGCGCGAAGGCCAGCACGGCGGGCAGCACGCCGGCCACGGCGCCCGCCAGCGCCCAGCCCCAGGCGGAGCGCGGGGCACGGACGGGAGGCTTGCGGGTGCGGGTGCTGGTGGCCACGGTAAGGGAATATCTGTCTGTCTGTCTGTCTGTCTGTCTGTCTGTCTGTCTGTCGGCTGGTCTGTCTGGCGGGCCGTGTCAGCGCTGGGCTGGCAGGGCGAGGACCAGCGTGCCGTCCCAGCGTGGCATGGCCGAGGCCGGAGCGCCCAGGACGGCGGGTGCCGCGGTGCCCGGGGGAGGGGCGGCCGGGGCGCTGCGGGCCAGCCGCGCCTCCACCGGCGTGGCCCGTGCGTTGCTGCGCGCCTGGGCCAGCCACTGGCCCAGGGCGTCGGCGGGCGCGCCCTTGAGCGTCACCGTGGCGCGGTCGCCCACCACATTGAGCTGGGCGGTGTTGCCCAGGCGCTGGGTCAGGGCGGTGCGCAGCGCGCCCACCGCGTCGCCGGTGCTGGTGCGCGGGGCGGATTGCAGCTGCTGGGCCTCGGCCTGCAGGCCCTGCATGTGCTGAAGCTGCGTGTCGAGCGCGGCATGGCGGGCGGGCGCGGTCCGCAGCGTGGACAGGGCGGGGGCCACGGCCACCCACCACAGCAGGGCGAGGGCGATCAGGCCGCCCGCGGCCAGGACCAGTGTTTGTTCGCGGGGTGCCAGCGCCTGCCAGCGGTCCCGCAGCGCGGTGGTGTTGCGTGTCATGGGGTACCTTGCGCATGGGGCCGTGGGCCGCCTTCGGCGGCGCTCATCAGCAGGCTGCCGTCTTCCAGCCGCACCCGGTAGCCCGCGGCTTCCAGGCGGGCGCTGAGCGCGGGTTCCTCGTCGGGGGCCAGCGCCACGCCGCGCAGGCGCAGCTCGCCGGGGGTGTATTCGATGCCGGTGGGCTGTCGGCCGCTGGGCAGGGCGGTGCCCGCGGCGGCCAGCAGGGGCTCCAGGTCGCGCGCCGAGACGCTGCCGGCGGCCTGCCGCAACTGCGCCAGCTCGCGCTCCATCTGCACGGGGGCATCCACCACCACCTGCACCTTGGGGAAGGTCTGGGTCAGCGTGGCGCGCACCGCGGCCTGCTTGGCCGCCAGCGCCTGGCGCTCCTGCCAGGCCCAGGCGTTGAGTCCCACCAGATGGGCCGCGGCAAGCAGCCCGGCACCCCACCGCGCCGCGCGCCACTGGGGGGCGTACAGCAGTGCGCTGGCCACGCTGCCCGCCTTGCGCAGCGCGCGCGTGCGTCCCGTGCTGGCCAGATCGAACTGGGCCAGGTCCCAGTCGCCGCGCGCGGCTTCCAGCGCCCGCTGGCTGGCCGTGTGCAGCGCCGCGCGCTGGCCCAGGGTGCGTTCCGCGAGGGCCGCCACGGCGGGCTCGGCGCGCACGACGGGAGCGTCGCCGTCCTCGCCGGAAGCCGCCTGGGCGGGCATGCCCGCGCGGGCCAGCGCCATGGCCATGTTCGACAGGGGCAGCACGGCCACGCCGTGGTCCGCGCCCTGGCCCGTCAGGACCACGCAGGCGTCCTCGGGCGTGCCCAGCACGCACAGTTCGGGGCGGCCGCTGGCGGTCGGGCCGGGGGCGAACTCGGGCACCACGCGCGCCACGCGGCGGCCCGCGGCCTCCAGCGCCTGCAGGTTCTCGCGCAGCCAGGCGCGGTCGCACACGGCCACCCACACGGGTTCGCCGGGGTGCGCCGCGGGCTGGATCGCGAAGTGCAGCTGGGAGGCATCGTCAAGCACGCGGTCTTCGAGCAGCCCCTCCAGAACGGACCGCAGGCGCGGTGTCTGCTGCCCGGCGCCCAGGGGCAGGCCGGGGGGCAGTTGCACCTTCTGCCACGACAGCGCTCGCGCGGGCACCACGGCCACGACCTCGCCGCCAGGGCGCGTGGGCTCGGGCAGCAGCGCCGCCGGGGCGCTGGCATGTCGGATGGCGGTGTGGCCGTCCGCCGTCAGCGTGTAGCTGTACTCGGTGGCGGGGCCCGGGCGGGCGGGCGGCAGGAAAAGGATGAGGGTGCTCATGGACGGGTTTTGCGGGCCATTTTAGGGGGCGGGCTTGACAGTGCAGGGCCCAACCCGCGGATGTGTTGCGGATGTGTTGCGTCTCAGCGCGGAGGCTGCGGCGCGGCCCCGGTGTTTTCGCGGTCAAAAGCGCCGCGTTCGCGCCACAGCGTGGTCACCTCGATACCCTGTTTGCGCACCAGCGACCGCTCGTCCACCATCGCATCGCCCAGGCGCAGGCGGCCCCGCACCTCGAAGTAGGAGGAGGCCACCGCATGGGCGCCTTCATTGATGTCGATGTTCGCGCCCAGCAGGTCGCGCACTTCGCTCAGGGTGCGGAAATGCCGTGCCTCGCGGACCTGCAGGATCTTCTGGGCGCTGGCCATGTCCAGGCCGTCGATGGCGGCCAGCAGCACGTCGATGTCGGCGGTGTTGATGTTGACCGGGGTGCGCACGGGCAGCAACGCCACGTGCGGGGTCAGGCGGACGACGGTGGCGGGCGCCAGGCCCAGCCAGCCCAGCTGGGACACGGTGGGTGGCATCAGTGGCGCCGTACTGCTGTCGCTGCCCGTCGTGGCCTGTGCCTGCCGCAGGGCCTGCGCGAGCAGGCCGAGCTCCTGCTGCGGCAGCCCCAGGCGTTCGAACAGCCGCGTGAACTGGCGCATCGCCACGGCCTGCTCGGGCCCGGTGGCCGCCAGGTTCATGAGGTTCATGCGGCCTTGCATGTCCGAGATCTGCCCCGACAGGAAGGCTTCGGTGGTGTCGGTGCTGGCGTCGTCCACCTGGCTCACGTTCTTGTCCGCCGCGAGAAAGGTCGACAGCCGCGCCTCCTGCAGCGGCACGGCCCAGGGCTCGGCCAGGTGGTCGGCGCCGCCCGAGCGGCCATCCTCGCGCAGGATCAGGCGCGACCAGTCGAGCGCGCCGACCAGGATCCAGGTGGACTGCACGCGGCCGCGCTCGGCCGTCTCGACCTCCACCGCGCGCCACTGCTGCCACATGGCCGCGGCCGCGAAGGTGGCCACCAGCGTGACGGTGAGCATGGCCAGCAGCAAAGCGGCCCCCCGTGAGGCGCTGCGCGCCTTCCCTCTCTCTCGCTGCGCGGGAGGGAGACGCATCCGGTGGCCCGGCAAAGCCGGTTCCACGGGGGCACTGGCGTTGGCCGTGCCAGCGTCATGGGTGCGTGGTGCGCGGCGACTCACGATCTGCCTCCGCCCAGCACCGGGTTCACCCAGTCGCGCGTGAGGCGCCCGACCAGGGCCTGGCCTGGCGGCAGGGTGATCTGCAGGCGCACGCCGTCGGGGATGGCCGCCGCGCCGCTCGCGCTGGCGCCGCTGCTGGAGAGCGGGTTGGACCAGGCGCCGCCCCGGTAGTAGAAGATCTGCCAGTCCGCCAGCGGCAGCAGCGTCATCTCGTGGCGCCGCTCGGCCTCGCCCGGCGTGCGCGCCCATTGCGCCGCCAGCTGCCAGGCCTCCTGCCATTGGGCGCGCGTGCGCACCGGGGGAGACTGCCAGCGCATCCACTGGCCCTCGCCCTGGGCGCCCCGGCGTGTCCAGGCCACCACCAGGGCGCCTTCGTCGGGCACGGCGCTGCTGCGCCGCGTCAGGCGCAGCACCTGGCCGTCCCAGTCGAGCGGCGTGGTGTTGGCGATCGGCGTGAGCGCATCCAGGTCCGTGCCCCATTGGCCCAGCGCCGCCTGCAGCACCAGCATTTCATCCGCCCGCTGGCGCGTGATCTCCTGCGCCCGCACCATGCCGTCCAGCCCGCGCCAGCTCAGGATGGCCAGCAGGCTCATCACCGCAATCGCCAGCAGCAGTTCGACCAAGGTGAAGCCACCGTGAGTGCGACGTGACGGGTTCCTTCTGACATGCGGCCGCGCATCGCCGGAGGCCGTGGAACCTGGCGCGCCCCAACGCCAGTGCCACCGTGGAACTGGCTTTGCCAGGCCACGGGTGGCATCCCCCTGGGGGGAAGGCGCGAAGCGACTCAGGGGGGGCATCTGGTCAATACCTTCCAATGATGGTCGAGATGCGCAGGATGGAGTTGTCGCCATCCAGCACCTGCGCGTCCACGCGGCGAAAGCTCGGGTTGGGCGTGGGGCGCACGCTCACGGCGACGGTGAGCGTGCGCCCCGCCTGTTCGCAGGCGAGCGTGCTGTCGCCCACGCTGGGCATCTGGCGCGACAGGCGGGTGTACACGAGCTCGTTCTCGGCGCACAGCTGGGCCAGCACGATGTCCGACTGGCGCAGCGCGTTGCGGGTGAGCGCGGTGGTGGCCTGCAGGCCCGCCATGAGGGCGATCGCGACGATGCCCAGCGCCACCAGCACTTCCACCAGCGTGAAGCCGCGCTGCGGCGCGCTGCGTCGATCCGGGCGCGGACGGCTGCTCACTGGACCGGCTCGACGGTGAAGGGGCGCACGCCATCGGTGGCGACGCGCAGCGCGCGTTCGGGATGGGCGTGGTGGGTGATCAGCACCTGCTGCGGGCCGATGAGCGGCTCCGGTCCCAGCACCAGCACGGTGGGGGCGCGCGCCGTGGTGCCCGCATCCAGCCACTGGCTGGGCAGCGCCTGCTGCGCGCTGGGCGGCAGCCCTTCGAAGCGGAACCCGCGTGCCTCGGTGCGCCAGCGCACGGGCATGCCGCCGGCGCGCGACTGCGCGCGCGCGGATTCCAGCAATGCCGCCAGCCGGGCCGCCTCGCGCTCGATCAGCGTCTGCCCGCTGTCGCGCATCGCCACGCCCACGCCCGCCGTGGCGAGCGCGATGATGCTGATGACCACCAGCAGCTCCAGCAGCGTGAAGCCCCCCTGGGCCGCTGCGCGGCGTCCCCGCAGAGGGGCCGGGCCACCGGTGGCCCGGCCAGGCCGGTTCCACGGCATCCCCGGCCTGGGGCGCGCCAGTGTCATGGGGCGGGGGTGCACGGCGAAGGGCCGGCCCTCATTGCCAACTGCCAATATCGGCATCCTTGCCTTCGCCGCCGGACTGGCCATCGGCGCCGAACGACATCACGTCGATCTCGCCCTTGATGCCGGGGTTCAGGTACTGGTACGGGCGGCCCCAGGGGTCGTTGGGCAGTTTTTCGAGGTACAGCTTCCAGTTGTTGGGCACCGGGCCCGAGGTGGGCTTGACGATCAGCGACGGCAGGCCCTGCTCGGCCGTGGGGTAGCGCTGGTTGTCCAGGCGGTACAGCTTGAGCGCCTGCATGATGTTGGTGATGTCGGTGCGGGCTGCCGTCACGCGGGCGTCGTCGGCACGCTCGAGCACATTGGGCACGATGAGGGCGGCCAGCACGCCGATGATGACGAGCACCACCATCAGCTCGATGAGGGTGAAGCCCCGGGAGAGGCTGCGGCGGGCGGAGCGCAAGAGGAAGGGGAGGGAAGTGTTCACTGCTGGCGGTCTCTCGGATGGTCGGATCGCGTGAATCATAATCCCCGCATGGTGACCAATTCACACAGCAAATGGGGCGTGCGCCTGGGGACCCTGGCGCTCTGGGCCGCGGCGGGCGCCAGCGTGGTCTTCTGGGGCCTGCGCCTGTCGGCGCCGGCGGGCGGCATCGCCGCGCCCGCGGTGTTGCCAGCGCCGGTGGCGCCCGACGCGCAGGCGCTGGCCCGCCTCCTCGGGGCGGTGGCGTCCCCGGCGGGCGCTGCGCCCGCGCCCGCTGCGCCCACGCTGGCCAGCCGGTTCGCGCTGATCGGGGTGCTCTCGGGCCGCAGCAGCGGCGGCGGTGCCGCGCTGATCGCGGTGGACGGCAAGCCGGCCAGGCCCTTCCGCGTGGGCGCGGCGGTGGACGAGGGGCTGGTGCTGCAGGCGCTGGGCCCGCGCCAGGCGCAACTGGGCGCCGAGGTGGGAGGCGCCGCCACGCTCACGCTGGACATGCCCCTGAAGCGCTGACCCGGCGCGTGGCGGGCGCAGTCGCCCGCCAGGGCCTCCGCTCTCAGATGCCCCGGTGGGCGATGTCCCACTCGCCCCAGCCCGGCGCGGCAAGGGGCCATTCTTCGGAGCGCGGCAGCTCGCCCCCACGTGCCTGCAGCCAGGCCACGCAGCGGATCACGCCGGCATGGGTGATCCAGGCCACATCCCGTGCGGTTTCTTCTGCGGGCGGGAGGGAATGCAGCGCGGCTGCCACGCGCTCCAGCATGGCCGCCAGGCTTTCACCATTCCCGGGGCGGTAGCTGGCGAACGCGGCCGTCCAGGCGTCGATGTCGGAGCGGGCGATGGCATCCCAGGCCAGCCCTTCCCAGCTGCCAAAGTCCATTTCGCGCAGGCGGGCGTCGGGTTTGGGTATCAAATCAGGCCGCAGCGCTTGCAATTCCATCGCAAGCTGCTCACATCTTTGTAGCGTGGAGTGGAACACCTGGATCCCGGGTGGCAGGGTGGCGGCCAGGCGTTCCGCGGCGGCGCGGGTGGCGGCGGGGTCGGCGGGGACGTCCAGCGCGCCGTAGCAGATGCCGGGCGCCACCCGCGGCTGGGCATGGCGCACCAGCCAGAGGCGGGCGCCGCGCTGCGGTCGGGCCACAGGCTTCACATCCAGCGCAGGGCCAGCGCCGCGCCCAGGTAGAAGCCGATTTCGCTGACCTGCTGCGTGGCGCCCAGGCAATCCCCCGTGAACCCCCGCAGCCGGCGCGCAAACCAGCGGGCCATCCAGGCGGCGGCGAGTGCGCTCAGCACAATGGCTGCTATTAAATATGTAGCTGATTGCGCTTTCCAGACAAGCGCCAGCGGCACAAAACACCATGAAAATGCCGTCGCCAGCGCAGTGCCCGAGATCTGGTCGGCCAGCGGCTTGCTTTTGGAGCGGGCGGTGTCCCCCACATGCGGCAGACTGCGCACGATGAGCAGGGGCCAGAAACGCGACACCACATGCGCCCCCGCCAGCGCGGCCACGGCGGCCAGCAGGCTGTGGGAGCCCAGCAGCGCCAGCACGCTGAGCTTGGCCAGCAGCGCCAGCACCAGGGCCATGGCACCGAACGCACCGATGCGCGAGTCCTTCATGATGTCCAGCGCCCGCTCGCGGTCGGCACTGCCGCCCAGGCCGTCGGCCACATCGGCCAGGCCGTCCTCGTGGAAGCCGCCGGTCATCAGCACCGTGGCGATGGTGCAGAACACGGCGGCCACGGCCGGTGCCAGCGGATTGGGCGCCAGCGCCCAGTGCAGCGCGGCATAGACGCCCGCCGCGAGCAGCGCCGCCAACCAGCCAATGCCCGGAAAGTGCGCCGCGCTGGCGCGCAGCATTGCGGGGCTGTAGCCCACCCACTGCGCCAGCCGCCCGGTCACCGGGATGCGCGTGAAGAACTGCACGGCCAGCAGGTAGTGGCGCAGGGCTTGCATGGACGGGCGGAGGAGGCTATGTCAGATTTGATAGCTGCCAGCGCTGGTTGGATAAGCGCTGGAGGCCGGTTCGACCCATATTCTGGTCACTTGGAACGCAGGAACAGCCGGTAGGCCGGGTTCAGCGTCTCTTCCACGTACGGGTAGCCCAGCGTGGCCAGGAAGGCGTCGAACGTGGCGGTGTCCTCGGGCGGCACCTGCATGCCCACGAGGATGCGGCCGTAGTCGGCGCCCTGGTTGCGGTAGTGGAACAGGCTGATGTTCCAGGTCGGCTGCATCAGGCTCAGGAACTTGAGCAGCGCGCCCGGCCGCTCGGGGAAGGTGAAGCGCATCAGCCGCTCGTCCTGCGCCAGCGCCGAATGGCCGCCCACCAGGTGGCGCAGGTGTTCCTTGGCCAGTTCGTCGTGGGTCAGGTCCAGCGCCTCGAAGCCGTGGCGGCCGAAGTTCCGGGCGATCTTGTCCGATTCGCCCTTGCCGTTGGTGGTCAGGCCCACGAACACATGGGCCTGGGCGGCGTCGCTGATGCGGTAGTTGAACTCGGTCACGTTGCGCGCGCCGCCGGGCAGGTCGCCCACCACCTCGCAAAAGTGCCGGAAGCTGCCGCGTTCCTCGGGGATGGTCACGGCGAACAGCGCCTCGCGCTCCTCGCCCACCTCGGCGCGCTCGGCCACGAAGCGCAGGCGGTCGAAGTTCATGTTGGCGCCGCACAGGATGGCGGCGTAGGTCTCGCCCCGGGTCTTATTTTCGGCCACGTACTGTTTGATGGCGGCCACGGCCAGGGCCCCCGCGGGCTCGACGATGCTGCGCGTGTCCACGAAGATGTCCTTGATGGCGGCGCAGACGGCGTCGGTGTCCACGGTGATGAAGCCGTCCACCAGGCCGCTGTGGGTGATGCGGAAGGTTTCCTCGCCCACGAGCTTGACGGCCGTGCCGTCCGAGAACAGGCCCACATCGGGCAGCGTGACGCGCTGGTGCGCGTTGACCGACTGGATCATTGCGTCCGAGTCGTTCATCTGCACCCCGATCACCTTGATCTCGGGCCGCACGGCCTTGATGTAGTTGGCCACGCCAGAGATGAGCCCGCCGCCGCCGATGGCCACGAACACGGCATCGAGCTGGTTGCTGCCCAGGCTTTGCAGCTGGCGCAGGATCTCCATGGCGATGGTGCCCTGGCCCGCGATCACGTCCGGGTCGTCGAACGGGTGCACGAAGGTCAGGCCCTGTTCCTTTTCAAGCGTCACCGAGTGGCCGTAGGCGTCGGAATAGCTCTCGCCAAACAGCACGACCTCGCCACCCAGCGTCTTCACGGCATCGATCTTGAGCTGCGGCGTGGTGGTCGGCATCACGATGACCGCGCGGGCGCCCAGCTTGTGGGCGCTCATGGCCACGCCCTGCGCGTGGTTGCCGGCCGAGGCGCAGATCACTCCGCGCGCGAGCTGCTCGGGCGTGAGGTGCGCCATCTTGTTGTAGGCGCCGCGCAGCTTGAAGCTGAACACCGCCTGCTGGTCCTCGCGCTTCAAGAGCACCTTGTTGTGCAGGCGGCGGCTGAGGTTCTTGGCGGGCTCCAGGGCCGACTCCACCGCCACGTCGTACACGCGGGCGGTCAGGATTTTCTTCAGGTAGTCGGCGGGGGTGAGGTGCAGGGTCATGGCGGGAGCTGGTGGGGCCGCCG
The DNA here is from genome assembly GCF_059415185.1 of Acidovorax sp. GW821-FHT10E04. Lineage (NCBI taxonomy): Bacteria > Pseudomonadati > Pseudomonadota > Betaproteobacteria > Burkholderiales > Comamonadaceae > Acidovorax > Acidovorax sp. GW821-FHT10E04. Next base: position 21,281 of record NZ_JBWKMT010000010.1, on the reverse strand, counting down.
CTGGACAGCGGCGGGGGCCACATCATAGGGCGTCGGTTTCCGGCCTGGCCCGGACGCCACACGGGCGGCAGGCGGCCGGACCGGCCAAAAAAAAGCCCCGGGCCGTAAGGCCTGGGGCTAATCCATCCTTTGAGGAGATGGAGGAGACAATCGGTGCGGGGCAAGTACCGGATTCCGGACTTCTTGCCGCCTGCCGTTTCCTTTTTGTTCGAAACCGGCAGCGCATGGGCGAAGTTTAGCGCGAGTCTTGTTGCGATGCAGCAAAATTCGCATCAAATTCTTTTCGTTTCGGTTTTCCGTGCGAAAAAAACCACGTGTCACACAGGAGAAACACAAATGGAATGCACAGTCAGTTGGACAGGAGGGGCAGGAACACGCTCCGGCATGGGCTTTGTGGCCGAAACCGGCAGCGGCCATGTCCTGGCCATGGATGGCGCCCCCGATGCCGCCAACCCCGCCAATGGCGGGCAGAACCTGGCGCCCCGGCCCATGGAGACAGTGCTGGCAGGAACGGGTGGCTGCACCGCCTATGACGTGGTCCTGATCCTCAAGCGGGGCCGCCACGACGTGCGCGGCTGCAGCGTCAAGCTCACCACCGAGCGGGCCCAGACCGACCCCAAGGTGTTCACCAGGATCCACATGCATTTCACCGTGACGGGCAAGGGGATTCCCGCCGCGGCGGTGGAGCGCGCCATTGCCATGAGCCACGACAAATACTGCTCGGCCAGCATCATGCTCGGCAAGACCGCCGAGATCACCACCGGCTTCGAGGTGATCGAGGCCTGACGGCCGCCCCGAACCGCGGCGGGCGCCCGGGCCGCACGCACTTTCCCGGTGCAGGGCTCCGGGGGAACGGTCAGATGTAGTGCGCCGTGGTGGTCATCACCTTGGCGGCCGCCCTCATCGCGGCGCGGGCGGGTGCCGGCAGCTGCAGCGCGCCGGAGGCCCGCGCCTGCGCCGCGTGGCGCTCCTCGTCGTCCTTCATCCGGGCCACCACGGCCCGTGAGGCCCGGTCCTGCTCGGGAAGCCGCGCAAGGTGGCCCTGCAAATGCGCCGCCACCTGGTTTTCCGTCTCCGCCACGAACCCCAGGCTGGCCCGGTCGCTCACCTTGGCCGCTACCAGGCCCAGCGCGAAGGCGCCCGCGAACCACAGCGGATTGAGCAGGCTGGGGCGTGCTCCCAGGGCCTCCAGGCGCCCGCGCGTCCAGGCCAGATGGTCTGTTTCTTCCCGGGCGGCCTCCAGCAAGTGCACGCGCAACCCTGCATCGCGTGTGACTGCGGCCTGCGCCGTGTAGAGGGCTTGCGCACAGACTTCACCCACGTGATTGACCCGCATCAATGCCCCCGCCAGCTTCTTCTGGGCGGGGTCGAGGTCGGCTTCCGCGATGCCCAGAGCGGGCGTGGGCTCGCAGGCCCGGGGGGGCGCGAAAAGCGTGCGCAGGGCGTTGTCAGCGGCGGTCAGCAAGGGGTCCATGGCAGCTTTCAGGATGGCAAGGGGCAGGAAACACAATTTTCACTTGGATACAAATATTCGGCAGGTGCCGACGGGGGCCGCAAGGGTGCCGAAACCGATTTTGCTGGCGCTCCGTGAAATGTTGCAACACTGCAACGATTTTCCCCTTTCGGGTCGATTGTGGGTGAATTCCTTTGCGAAACCCGGCCGGGTCTGGTGCAATAAGAGCAACTTCCCCACCAGGAGGTTGGCCCGGGGAACCGGCGGGACTGTGCAGGTGCTTTCACCATAGACCCCCCGTACCGGCGCCCTATGTTTAACCTTGGAGTAACTCGCAATGAAAAAATCCCTGATTGCCCTGGCTGTGCTGGCTGCTTCCGGCGCTGCAATGGCTCAATCGTCCGTGACCCTGTTCGGCGTGGTTGATGCAACCTACGCTTACGGTTCCGGCAGCGTCGCTAACAAGTCCCAACTGACGAACTCCGGCTACAACAGCAGCCGTCTGGGTTTCCGCGGCGTTGAAGATCTGGGTGGCGGCATGTCCGCTTCGTTCTGGCTGGAAGCTGGTCTGAACAACGACAACGGCCAAGGCGCTGCTACCAACGCTACCAACCAAGGCGCTGCTGCTGCCCTGGGCAACGGCCAACAAGGTCTGACGTTCAACCGTCGTTCGACGGTCAGCCTGAACGGCGGCTTCGGTGAAGTGCGTCTGGGCCGTGACTACACGCCCCAATTCTGGAACCTGACCGTGTTCGATCCGTTCGGCACGAACGGTGTTGGCACGACCCAAACCCTGAACTCCAGCCTGGGTGGCCCAACCACCATCCGCGCTTCGAACGCCATCGGCTACTTCCTGCCTGGCAACCTGGGCGGCTTCTACGGCCAAGCACAGTACTACATGGGTGAAAACCTGAGCAACGCTGCCAACAAGAAGGACGGCAACGGCCTGGCTCTGCGTGCTGGTTACGCCAACGGCCCCATCAACGTGGCTCTGGCTTTCTCTGACACCAAGTTCCTGAGCGGCAACATCAAGGCTGTGAACGTGGGCGGTCAATACGATCTGGGCGTGGCCAAGATCATGGCTCACTACAACCAAGACGACATCAAGAACGGCAACGAAGGCAAGGGCTTCCTGATCGGTGGTCTGGTGCCAGTCGGCGCAGGCGAAATCCGTCTGTCTTACTCCACCTACAAGATCGAAACCCCCGGTGCTGATCCCCGCGCCAACAAGCTGGCTCTGGGCTACGTGCACAACCTGTCCAAGCGCACGGCTCTGTACGCAACGTACGCTCACGTGAGCAACAAGAACGGCTCCGCTCAGTCCCTGAACGGTTCCGTGACTGCTGCTGGCGAAAACTCCAACGGCTACGACTTCGGTATCCGTCACAGCTTCTAATATCAAGACTGGCCTTGGCCAGTTGACGATATCAAAGCTAAAAAGCCGCCTTCGGGCGGCTTTTTTTTTGACCGACCGACTGACTGTTTGTCTACGGTTGATTGCGGGAGTTGAATTGTGGATTGTCCGAGTGAACAATCCAGTCTGCATGGCATGTAACTCCGGGTACATGCCTTCTGCCGCTGCAATGCCTGACACCTTCCGGAGGGCCTTGTTGGCCCTGTCTCCGTGGTTTCTTTCCCTTCTTTGCCCCGGTGCAGATTCTTGGCACCATCCTTGCGTGCTGGAACGACGCAAAAGCAACGTCAATCCACCCTCAGAGGCCCTTCTCGGCGCTGGAGATTCAGGGATTTCCCGTTGGCTATAGAGCAACCTTTACTGCATAGTAAAACTTTTAATCAAGAGGGTTCCATGAAACTCAAATACAGTCTTTTGTCGGTAGCTGCCATGGCTGCACTGCTTGCAGCGCCAGCGCTGCATGCCAAGCCCTTCAAATGGGCGAGCCAGGGGGAGATTGCGACCTGGGATATCCATTCCCAAAACAATGCACTGCAAAACGGCATTCATGCCAATGTGTATGAGAGCCTGGTCTACTACAACAGCAAGACATTTGACGTGGAGCCCGTCCTGGCGACCTCCTGGAAAGAGGTCAGCCCCACACAGGTGCGCTTCACGCTGCGCCAGGGAGTGAAGTTCCATGATGGGTCGGCGTTCACCGCCGATGACGCCGTGTACTCGCTGCAGCGCGCGATGGCGAAGACGTCGAACTTCACGCCCTACATCCAGGGCATCAGCAAGGTCAACAAGGTCGACGCGCAAACCATCGACGTCATCCTGACGGCCCCCAATCCCGTGCTGCTGCGCCAGATGACCGAACTGCGCATGATGAGCAAGGCCTGGGCGGAAAAGAACAAGTCCGTGGAGCCCAAGGACATCAAGGGCAGCGATGAGAACTTTGCCCACCGCAATGCCATGGGCACCGGCCCCTACACGCTGGAGTCGTGGCAGCCCGATGTGAAGATGGTCTTCAAGCGCAACCCCAACTGGTGGGGCAAGATGGACGGCAACGTCACGGAAATCGTCTACACCCCGATCAAGTCCGCCGCCACGCGCATCGCTGCGCTGCTGTCGGGCGAAGTGGACATGGTGCTGGACCCCACGCCCCAGGATCTGGGTCGCCTGCGCGCCAGCCCCGACCTGAAGGTGATCGACGGTGTGGAGAACCGCACCATCTTCCTGGGCATGGACCAGTTCCGCGATGAGCTGCCAGGCTCCAACATCAAGGGCAAGAACCCGCTCAAGGACGTGCGCGTGCGCAAGGCCCTGTACCAGGCCATCGATGCCGACACGATTTCGCGCAACATCATGCGCGGCCTGGGCAAGCCTACGGGCACCATCGTGGCGCCCCAGGTTGCCGGATACACCGAAGCCGTGGGCAAGCGTTTCCCCTACAGTGTCGAAGCCTCCAAGAAGCTGCTGGCCGAAGCGGGTTATCCCGATGGCTTCGAAGTGGATTTCGCCTGCCCGAACAACCGCTACATCAACGACGAGGCCATCTGCCAGGCCGTGACGGCCATGTGGTCGCGTGTGGGCGTGAAGGCCAAGCTGCGCACGCTGCCGCTGGTGAACTATTTCCCCATGATCCAGCGCTACGAAGCCAGCATCTACATGCTGGGCTGGGGCGTGCCGACGTTCGATGCGTTGTACAGCCTGCAGTCGCTGGTACGCACCGTGGGCCAGGGGGGTGACGGCAACTACAACGTGGGCCGGTACAGCAACCAGCGCATGGACTACCTGGTGGACCGGATCAAGGCCGAGACGGACGCTCCCGTGCGCGCGCGCATGCTGACGGAGGCGCTGCAGCTGTCCAATGACACCGTATCCCACCTTCCTCTGCATGACCAGGTGATACCCTGGGCCATGAAGAAGAACGTGGAGCTGGTCCACCGCGCCGACAACCGCGTGGACATGCGCACGGTCAAGGTGAACTGATCGATTGTCGATACGCTGAGAGCAAGGGCCTCGAGGCCCTTGCTCTCCTTGATTCAGTTTGACGACGACGTATTGCCAGTCAGTGCCCCTGCCATCAAAAGTGGCCGCGGTGCTTTTATCGAACACTCACTCGACTTCCCGATGCTTGCCTTTATATTGCGCCGCCTGATACAGGCTGTGATTGTCATGGTCACGGTGGCCTTCATCTCCTTCATGCTGTTCCAGTACGTGGGAGATCCCGTGGTGTTTCTGCTCGGACAGGATGCCACCCCTGAACAGATCCGGGAGCTGCGTGCCTCCCTCGGCCTGGACAAACCCTTCTTCGTGCAGTTCTGGCACTTTCTCGTGAATGCGGCGCAAGGCGAATTCGGCCTGAGCCTGCGCCAGGGTGCCAAGGTCTCGCGCCTCATTGCCGAGCGTTTCCCCGCCACGCTGGAGCTGGCGCTGGTCGCCGCGGTGCTGGCGCTGGTGATCGGCGTGCCCATGGGCGTGTATGCGGCGCTCAAGCGCGGCACCTTCACCAGCCAGATGTTCATGACGCTTTCGCTGCTCGGCGTGTCGCTGCCCACCTTCCTGATCGGCATCCTGCTGATCCTGGTGTTTGCGGTGACCCTGGGCTGGTTCCCGAGCTTTGGCCGCGGGGAAGTGGTGCAGCTGGGATGGTGGAGCACCGGCCTGCTCAAGGCCAAGGGCTGGCACCACATCACGCTACCCGCCATCACGCTGGCCATCTTCCAGCTCACGCTGATCATGCGGCTGGTGCGCGCGGAGATGCTGGAGGTGCTGCGCACGGACTACATCAAGTTCGCGCGAGCCCGGGGCCTGTCCAATCGCGCCATCCATTTTGGGCACGCGCTCAAGAACACGCTGGTGCCCGTGATGACCATCACCGGCCTGCAACTGGGCGGCCTGATCGCGTTTGCGATCATCACCGAGACCGTGTTCCAGTGGCCCGGCATGGGCCTGCTGTTCATCCAGGCCGTGACCTTTGCGGACATTCCTGTGATGGCGGCGTACCTCTGCCTGATCGCGCTGATCTTCGTGGTGATCAACCTGGTGGTGGATCTGCTGTACTTCGCGGTGGACCCCCGTCTGCGCGTGGGCAAGGCAGGAGGCCATTGAATGAGCTCCCCCCTGAGTCGCTTCGCGCCATCCCCCCGGAGGGGGGATGCTCCCAGCGCGGCGGGGCGGCCCTTGCGCGGCAGCACTGGCCTGGGCCGCGCCGGTTTTGCCGGCTGCTGGCGCTGCACGAGCTTTCCGGGCGTCTGACATGCAGTCGCTCCGATACAAAGCGGGTGGCCGGGCGTTTGCGCACATCGCGCAGTTCCATCCGGAGCTGACCGCCCTGCGCCGCGATCTGCACGCCCATCCCGAGCTGGGCTTTGAAGAAATCTATACAGGCAACCGCGTGAAAGAGGCGCTCAAGGTGTGCGGCGTGGACGAGATCCACGACGGCATCGGCCGCACGGGCATCGTTGCGGTGATCCGCGGCCGCAGCACCTCCAGCGGCTCCATGGTGGGCCTGCGTGCCGACATGGATGCACTGCCTTTGGCAGAGCACAACGACTTCTCCTGGAAGTCGTGCAAGCCCGGCCTCATGCACGGCTGTGGCCACGACGGCCACACCGCCATGCTGGTGGGCGCGGCGCGCTACCTGGCCGAGACCCGCAATTTCGACGGCACGGCCGTGCTCGTGTTCCAGCCAGGCGAGGAGGGCTTGGCGGGCGCCCGCGTGATGATGGAAGACGGCCTGTTCGACCGGTTCCCGGTGCAGTCCATCTATGCCATGCACAACTGGCCGGCCATGAAGCCCGGCACCGTGGGCATCAACCCGGGCCCCATGATGGCGGCGGCCGACCGATTCACCATCGAGATCACGGGGCGCGGCGGCCACGGCGCGCATGCCTACCAGACGGTGGACGTGCTGGTGGTGGCCGCGCACATCATCACGGCGGCGCAGAGCATCGTGTCGCGCAACGTGCGCCCCATCGAAAGTGCCGTGGTCAGCATCTGCGCCGCGCAGGCAGGCGATCTGGGCGCCTTCAGCGTGCTGCCCGGCTCCGCCACCCTGGTGGGCACCGTGCGCACGTTCGACCCCGTGGTGCAGGAGATGGTGGAAAAGCGCCTCAAGGAACTGTGCAACGCGATTGCTCTGGGCTTTGGGGCCAATGCCACGGTGCACTACGAGCGCATCTACCCGGCCACGATCAACAGCGAGAGCGAGGCCGTCTTCGCGGGCGACGTGGCCGAATCCCTGCTGGGCGCGGACCACGTGGTGCGCGACCTGGAGCCCAGCATGGGCGCTGAGGACTTTGCCTTCATGCTCCAGACCCGCCCGGGCGCCTACCTGCGCATCGGCCAGGGTACCGGCGCCAGCGGCAGTGCGCTGCACAACAGCCGCTACGACTTCAACGACGACATCCTGCCGCTGGGCTCTGCATTGCATGCGAGCCTGATCGAGCAGTCCATGCCCCTGGCGGTGCCCTGAGGGCTGCGTCCCCGTCGCGCAACGCCAGCATCCAATCCCTGGATCCACCACCTTTCGCACCCCTTTTCACTACGAGGAGATTTCCATGAAATTCCAGAAAAAAGCCGCCCTTGCCGCACTGTTTGCCGCGATGGCCGCAACCAGCATGGTCGCCAATGCGCAGACCATCCGAATTGCCAACCAGGGCGATGCGCTCTCCATGGATCCGCACTCGCTCAACGAATCGCTCCAGCTGAGCGTGACCAGCAACGTGTACGAACCGCTGGTCGGCCGCAACAAGGACCTGAGCCTGGCGCCGGCGCTGGCCACGGCCTGGAAGCAAACCGCACCCACCGTGTGGCGGTTCGAGCTGCGCAAGGGCGTGCAATTCCATGACGGCACCCCCTTCACGGCAGACGACGTGGTGTTCAGCTTTGGCCGCATGAAGGGCGAGGGCTCGGACATGAAGGCCACCAACAGCGACATCAAGCAGGTGCGCAAGATCGACGATCACACTGTCGAGATCGAAACCATGGCGCCGCAGCCCATCCTGCCCGACGTGATCACGACCTCCTACATCATGAGCAAGAAGTGGTGCGAGACCAACCAGGCCGTGATGCCCGTCGACCGCCGCAAGGGCATCGAGAACGCTGCCTCGTTCCGCGCCAACGGCACAGGCCCCTTCCGCCTGCGCGAGCGCCAGCCCAACGTGCGCTCGGTGTTCGTGCGCAACGGCTCCTACTGGGGCAAGATCGAGGGCAACGTGACCGAAGTGGTGTTCACGCCCATCGCCAACGATGCCACGCGCGTGGCGGCGCTGCTGTCGGGCGAAGTGGATGTGATGGAGCCCGTGCCGGTGCAGGACATCGACCGTGTCAACAACAGCCCCAACACGCGTGCGGTGACCGGCCCCGAGCTGCGCACCATCTTCCTGGGCATGGACCAGAAGCGCGACGAGCTGCTGTACTCCAACGTGAAGGGCAAGAACCCCTTCAAGGACAAGCGCGTCCGCCAGGCCTTCTACCAGGCCATCGACATCGACGGCATCAAGAAGACCGTGATGCGCGGCGCCTCCAACCCTTCCGCGCTGATGGTGGGCCCTGGCATCAACGGCTTCCAGCCCGAGACCAAGCGCCTGCCGTACGACGTCGAAGCCGCCAAGAAGCTGATGGTGGAAGCCGGCTACCCCAATGGCTTCGAAGTGTCCATGAACTGCCCGAACGACCGCTACGTGAACGACGGCCGCATCTGCCAGACCGTGGCCGCCAACCTCTCGCGCATCAACGTCAAGATCAACCTGCAGGCCGAGACCAAGGGTACCTACTTCCCCAAGGTGCTGCGCCGCGACACCAGCTTCTACATGCTGGGCTGGACGCCCACGACCTACGACGCGCACAACGCGCTCAACGCGCTCATGATCTGCCCGGACGACAAGGGCGGTGCCGGCCAGTTCAACCTGGGCGCCTATTGCAACCCCAAGCTCGATGAACTGACGAAGAAGGTGCTGGTCGAGACCGACAAGGCCAAGCGCGACGCGATGATCAAGGAAGCCTTCGACCTGCACAGCGCCGACATCGGCCACCTGCCGCTGCACCAGCAGGCGCTGGCCTGGGGCGTGAACAAGAACGTGAAACTCGTGCAGATGGCCGACAACTTCATGTACTTCAAGTGGATGACCATCGGCAAGTAAGCGGTCAGAAGATTTCGTACCTAGATCGTCGCAAAAGAATCAAGAGAAACGACAACCGGTTCTTTTGAAAGTCCACACCACCGCGAGGCCGCTACCCGGGCCTGGCGGTGGTGCCTGTTTACTGGTTCCCACAATGAAAACTACCCTTGCCCGCTGGCTCGACAGCGATGTTGGCTACAGCTTCCGCACATCGCCGGTGGCCATGCTGGCCGCAGCGATCGCGCTGGTCTGCGTGTTCTGTTCGGTGTTCGCCGGATGGGTCGCGCCCCACAACCCGTTTGACCTGGCCACGCTCGAACTCAGCGATGCGCGGCTGCCCCCGGCCTGGAGCGCCGAAGGCTCCATGAAATACCCGCTGGGCACCGATGACCAGGGCCGCGACATCCTTTCCGCGCTGATCTACGGCGCGCGCATCTCCCTCGTCGTGGGCATCGCGTCGGTGCTGCTCTCGGTGGTGGTGGGCGTGGCGTTTGGCCTGCTGGCGGGATTTCGCGGCGGCTGGATCGACGCGGTGCTCATGCGCCTGTGCGACGTGATGCTGTCGTTTCCGGCCATCCTGGTCGCCCTGCTGATTGCCGGTGTGGGCCGCGCGCTGTTTCCCAACGCGCACGAGTCGCTGGCCTTTGGCGTGCTCATCATCTCGATCTCGCTGACGGGCTGGGTGCAGTACGCACGCACCGTGCGCGGCTCCACGCTGGTGGAGCGCAACAAGGAGTACGTGCAGGCCGCGCGCGTGACGGGCGTCTCGTCGCTGCGCATCATGCGCAAGCACGTGCTGCCCAATGTGATGGGCCCGGTGCTCGTGCTGGCCACCATCCAGGTCGCCACCGCCATCATCACCGAGGCCACGCTGTCCTTCCTGGGCGTGGGCGCGCCGCCCACATCGCCGTCGCTGGGCACGCTGATCCGCATCGGCAACGACTACCTGTTCTCGGGCGAATGGTGGATCACCGTGTTCCCCGGTGCCATGCTGGTGCTGATTGCTCTTTCCGTGAATCTATTGGGCGACTGGTTGCGTGATGCCCTCAATCCGCGCCTGCGCTGAACAAGAACAAGAAAAGCGATATCCCCATGAGCCTTCTAGAAGTCAAAAACCTCGTTGTCGAATTCCCGGGCCGCCGCGGTACCCTGCGCGCCCTGGACGACATTTCCTTCTCCATTGCACCCGGCGAGATCCTGGGTGTGGTGGGTGAATCAGGCGCGGGCAAGTCGCTCACCGGCGCTGCCATCATCGGCCTGCTGGAGCCTCCGGGCCGCGTGGCATCCGGCCAGATCCTGCTGGAGGGCCAGCGCATCGACAACCTCAGCAACGAGGAAATGCGCCACATCCGCGGCCGCCGGATCGGCGCCATCTTCCAGGACCCGCTGACCTCGCTGAACCCGCTGTACACCGTGGGCCGCCAGCTCACCGAGACCATCCTGGCCCACCTGCCGGTCACGCCCGCCGAGGCCCGCCAGCGCGCCATCGCGCTGCTGCAGGACACCGGCATTCCGGCGGCGGCGGAGCGCATCGACCACTACCCGCACCAGTTCTCCGGCGGCATGCGCCAGCGCGTGGTGATCGCCCTGGCCCTGGCGGCCGAGCCCAAGCTCATCGTGGCCGACGAGCCCACCACGGCGCTCGACGTGTCCATCCAGGCGCAGATCATCACGCTGCTGAAAAACATCTGCAAATCGCGCGGCGCCGCCGTGATGCTGATCACCCATGACATGGGCGTGATCGCCGAGACCTGCGACCGCGTGGCCGTGCTGTATGCCGGCCGCGTGGCCGAGATCGGCCCCGTGCACGACGTCATCAACAAGCCATCGCACCCCTACACCAGCGGCCTGATGGCCTCCATCCCCGACATGGCGGTGGACCGCGAGCGCCTGAACCAGATCGACGGGGCCATGCCCCGCTTGAATGCCATCCCCAAGGGCTGTGCCTACAACCCGCGCTGCCCCAAGACCTTTGACCGCTGCATGACCGAACGTCCCGACCTGATGGATGCGGGCTCCACCCGCGCCGCCTGCTGGCTGCACGCCGGCGCCACGACGAAAAACGCCGAGGTGGCCGCATGAGCACTACGACCACCGCCACCACCGCCGCCGCAGGCAAGGCCCCCGTCGCCGCCCAAGGCCGGCCCCTCGTGCAGGCGCACGATCTGGCCAAGACTTTCGATGTCTCCGCCCCCTGGCTCAACCGCGTCATCGAGCGCAAGCCCCGCACGCTGCTGCATGCGGTCGACGGCGTGAGCTTCGAGATCGAACGGGGCAAGACACTCGCCCTGGTGGGCGAATCGGGCTGCGGCAAGAGCACGGTGGCCCGTTTGCTGGTGGGCCTGTACGAGCCGACACGCGGCGGCCTCACCTTCGACGGCCAGGACGCGCACGCCGCCTTCAAGGGCAACGATGCCCAGGCCATGCGCCGGCGCATCCAGATGATCTTCCAGGACCCCTATGCCAGCCTGAACCCGCGCTGGCTGGTCGAGGACATCATCGGCGAGCCGCTGCGCGAGCACGGCCTCATCACCGACAAGGTCGAGCTCAAGGCCCGCGTGGGCGAGCTGCTCAAGTCCGTGGGCCTGTCCCCGCTGGACATGGTCAAGTACCCGCACCAGTTCTCCGGCGGCCAGCGCCAGCGCATCTCCATCGCGCGCGCCCTGGCCACCGAGCCCGAGTTCCTGGTGTGCGACGAGCCCACCTCGGCGCTCGACGTGTCGGTGCAGGCGCAGGTGCTCAACATCATGAAGGACCTGCAGCGCGAGCGGCAGCTCACGTACCTGTTCATCAGCCACAACCTGGCCGTGGTGCGCCACGTGAGCGACCAGGTCGGCGTGATGTACCTGGGCCGCCTGGTGGAACTGGCCGACAAGCACACGCTGTTCGATACGCCACGCCACCCCTACACGCGCATGCTGCTCGATGCCATCCCCAAGATGCACGACACCGGCAAGGCGCGCACGCCGGTGCAGGGCGAGGTGCCCAACCCGCTGAACCCGCCCCCCGGCTGCGCCTTCAATCCGCGCTGCCCGCACGTGAACGACCGCTGCCGCGCCGAACGGCCCCAGCTGCTCAGCATTGGCGGCATCCGGATCGCCTGCCATGCGGTGGAAGAGGGGCGGATCTGAGAGTTTGCTCCTGAATTTATAGCTGCTTGCGCTTGATGGGAAAGCGCTGAGGGCCTGTCTGGCTGTCAAACTGGCTGGTGTGCGCCTTGCCGGGAGTACCTGGCTTGGCGCCATGGAACACCCCCGACGCCGGCTGCCGGGGCCTGGGCCCCGCAGCGACCCGTGGGCGGCACCCGCGGTCGCCCCGGCGGTGCGCACCAGGCGTCGGTGGCTGCGGGCTCCGCGCTTGCCAAATTGCGCTTGGTGGGTTGGCAAGTGGTTCGTATGATGTCTTATTACCAGATGTTGCAGAGCCGGATCGCTACCGCGTCCCTTTGGGGAATCCGGCCTCGTCCACCCCTTTCTTTTCTGAATCCATGCTCGCTCTCATGCTTGCGACGCGCCTGCGCTCTGCGCGCCGCATTGTTTTCCAACAATTGACCGTGCTCTGGCGGTCGCCCTGGTTGCGCGGCGGCCGGGGACTTCTCCATGCCGTGGTTGCTGTGCTGGCCGTTGCCTCCCTGGCGCATGCAGTGCCCGCCCATGCCGCCACGGAGATCCGCACGCTGATCGACAGCGACAACAACCCCGCGACCGGCTGTACCGTCGCCACTCCGGGCGGGGCCTTCGGGGGCGTGGAGCAGGCTGCCATCACCCGCATCGACCTGCTGGCGGCCGAGCCGGTGGGGGATGTCGCGCGAGAGGTCTGCCAGAGCGGAGTGCTGGTGGCCGACCCCAGCTTCGTGCCCAGCGCGCCCTTGCACTGGCCTCTGGGTGTCGCTGCCGCCGGCATGCACACGGACGTTGTCGAAAGTTATGCGCAACTGGTGAGTGCGGCGGCGTCCGGCGTGCGGCTAGGATTCGTCGCCAGCACCACCGACGGCAGCGCGCCGCCCAGCGCCCTGTTGTCGGCTGATGGCAGCGGCGGTTCGCCGATCCATCTGGCCGCGGCGGCGGCAGCTGCCGTGGCCGTGCCCGCACTGGGTGGGGCCGGCCTGCTGCTGGTGGCCTGTGCGCTGGTCTTTGCCACTTACCGCTTTGCCCGCGTTCGCCGCTACGCGGCCACCGGTGCCACCTTGTGCCTGTTGCTCGTGGTGAGCCTGGCCTGGGCCGCGATCGTGCGCGACGGGTCGCCGTCGGACTGGGGCGGTACGCCGCCCGTGGCGACGGCTTCCACCACCGGCCCGCACCAGATCGCGGCCGTCTACGCGCGGCTGGAAGGCAGCACCCTGCAGCTGCGCTATGACCTGGACCTCGGCGTGCGGGACGGCGCGCCGCTGGACGATGGGCCGTTCGCCGCCACCGTGGGTGCCCCGCTGTCCGTGCCCGCACCGGGCCTGCTGTCCAACGATGCGCCTGGTTCCCCGCCGTTGCAGGTCCGCGAGTTCCGCGTGCAAGGCGCGGTCTCCAACACGCCGGCGGGCGGGGTGGTCGCGTTCGCGGGCAACTCGCTGACGGTGGCGGCGGATGGTGGATTCACCGTGGGGCCGCCCACGCTCCCCGGCACCTACCGCTTCGAGTACCGCGCGCACAACCGGCTGACCCCCGGAGGGTGGGGCGTGGCGACGGTCGAGGTGGCGGCTGCCAACGTCTGCGGCGACGGGGTGCGCACCGGCGCCGAGGTCTGCGATGACGGCAATGCCGTCACGGAGACCAGCTGTCCCTATGGCACCGTGTCCTGCACCACCTGCAACGCCACCTGCACGGCAACGCTGAGCCTGACCGGCCAGTTTTGTGGCGACGGCGCTCGCAACGGCGCCGAGGTCTGCGACGACGGCAACAACGTGACGGAGACCAGCTGCCCGGACGGCACGGCCACCTGCCAGGCATGCAACGCCACCTGCACGGCGACGCTGAACCTCACGGGCGCCTTCTGCGGCGACGGCATACGCAACGGCGCCGAGGTCTGCGACGACGGCAACAACGTGACGGAAACCAGCTGTCCGGACGGCACCGCCACCTGCATGAGGTGCAACGCCACCTGCACGGCGACGCTGAGCCTCACGGGCGCCTTCTGCGGCGACGGCATACGCAACGGCGCCGAGGTCTGCGACGACGGCAACAACGTGACGGAGACCAGCTGCCCCTATGGCAGCGCTTCCTGCATGGCCTGCAACGCCTCCTGCACGGCGCCGTTGAGCCTGACGGGCGGGTACTGTGGTGACGGGGTCGTCAACGGCGGGGAGGTCTGTGATGGCACTCCGGGCTGTTCGGCCATGTGCACGCCGCTGTAGGGGCAGCCATCCGGGCACCGGCCGGCAGAGGGTGTGCCGTCGGCGCCGCCGGGCCGGCGGTGGTCGGCGGTTCTGGGCACGCAGGGGCCGATGTCCCGAGGGTGGCGGATCCTGCGGGCGGCAGGGCGCCTACGCGTAGCGCTTGGCGCGGAGGTTTTCCTTCATCTGCTGCAGGATGGGCTGCAGCGAGCTGCCGATGCGCAGCGCCACGCAGGTCGCCAACACGTCGATGATCAGCAGGTGCATCAGGCGCGACACCATCGGGCTGTAGCGGTCGTAGCCCTCGGGGTGGTCGGCGGCCAGGTGGATCTGGCAGGTGCTGGCCAGGGGCGAGCCGCTGGCCGTGATGACGATGGTGGTCGCGCCGTTCCTGCGCGCGATGTCCGCCGCGTCCATCAGGTCGCGCGTGCGGCCCGAGTTGGAGATGATCACCGCGCAGTCGCCCGGGCCCAGCAAGGTGGCGCTCATCACCTGCATGTGGCCGTCGCTGCTGGCGATGGAGGTGACGCCCAGGCGGAAGAACTTGTGCTGCGCGTCCTGCGCAACGATGCCCGAATTGCCCACGCCGTAGAACTCGATGCGCTTGCCCGTCTTCCAGGTCGCGGCAATCGCCTCGGCCGCGCGTTCGATGGCCACGGTGCTGGCCGCGTTGCGGTACTGCAGGAAGGCGGCCACCGCGTTGTCGACGACCTTCACCAGCACGTCGCCCGTCTTGTCATCCGCATCCACGCTGCGGTGGATGAAGGGCACGCCCTCGCTCACGCTGCCCGCGAGCTTGAGCTTGAAATCGGCCAGCCCGTCATAGCCCATGCTGCGGCAAAAGCGCACCACCGTGGGCTTGCTCACGTGGGCGCGCTCGGCCAGCTCGCGCACGGGCAGCCGTGCGAACGCGCGGGGGTCGGTGAGCACCAGCTTGGCCACCCGCTGTTCGGCGGGGGCCAGCGAGGGCAGGGAGGCGGTGATGCGGTCGAGCATGTCGGTGAAGGCGTGTCAGTGGCGCCGGCAGCCGGGCGGGCCAAGGCGGCGCATCGACGGGGAGCAAGACAGGGCGGGCATGGGCGGGCTCGTGGTCGGCGGCGCCGCCGGGGATGGCGGTGCCGCATGTTCGCCTAATGTAACTTGGTTCCAAACGCCACGGGGAGGGGGGCTGGCCCTGCCTTTCATCCTGCTTGCACCATGCCTGCGGGGTTCCCCCCTGACCCGGCCAGGGCCGCGGCAATAGCATCCTTGCATCACGTAATCCCGATACCTAGGAGCCTTTCATGCGCAAACCTCTGCTGAAGAACCTGCTGGCCGGAGCGGCCCTTGCGACCGCGGCCTGCGGCAGCTGGGCCCAGGGCCAGGTCAACATCATCTGTTCGGTGCAGGCCGAGTGGTGCAACCTGATGTCCACGGTGTACGCCAAGACCACCGGCACCAAGGTCAACATGACGGCCAAGGGATCGGGCGAGGCGCTGGCCCAGCTCAATGCCGAGAAGGCCAACCCCAAGACAGACATCTGGTTCGGCGGCACGGGCGACCCGCACCTGCAGGCGGCCGAGCAGGGCCTCACGCTCGAATACAAATCGCCGCAGCTCGCTCAGCTCTACCCCTGGGCGCAGAAGCAGGCCACCGATTCCAAATACCGCACCGTGGGCGTGTACCTGGGCCCGCTGGGCTTTGGCTACAACAAGGAGCTGCTGGCCAAGCGCAAGCTCAACCCGCCGCAGTCGTGGGCCGACCTGCTCAAGCCCGAGTTCAAGGGCGAGGTGCAGATGGCCAACCCGGCCTCCAGCGGCACGGCCTACACCATGATCGCCACGCTGGTGCAGATCATGGGCGAGGAAAAGGCGTTCGAGTACCTCAAGGCCCTGCACCCCAACGTGAGCACCTACACGCGCTCGGGCACTGCGCCGGTCAAGGCCGCGGCGCGGGGCGAGACCACGGTCTCCATCAGCTTCGTGCACGACGTGACCACCGAGGCGGTCAACGGCTTTCCCGTCGGGTCCATCACGCCCTCGGAAGGGACGGGCGCCGAGGTGGGCTCGATGAGCATCGTCAAGAACGGCCCGAACACCGAGGCGGCCAAGAAGTTCTACGAATGGGCGCTCACGCCCGGGGGGCAGCAGTTCGGCCTGGCGGCCAAGCAGTTCCAGCTGCCCAGCAACACGCAGGTGCCCAAGGACCCGCGCATGACCGACCCGGCCAAGATGAAGCTCATCAACTACGACTACGCCAAGTACGGCGCGAGCGCCGAGCGCCGCCGCCTGATCGCGCGCTGGGAAAAAGACGTGCAGAACGCTGCGCGCTGAGGGATGGTGGTGTCGGCAGCAGCCGCGGCGGCGCACGCAACTTTTCGAACCTCAGCGCGAAGCGCCTCGGTCAACCGGCCCCTATGGGTCTGGTGGGTCGTGGGCGTGCTGGGCTATCTGGCATTTCCCTGGTATGCGCAGCAGGATGCCAACGGCCTGCTCGCGGTGGGACAGGTCTTCAGCAGCGAGCAGGCGGCCAACGGGCTGATGCAGGCGGCGCTGTTTGGCCGGTCGTGGCTCTGGCTGGGCCTGGTCGGCTTGGCCGTGGCCGGGCTGGGCGCCTGCCTTCCCGCCGGCCGCACCCAGGGTGCGGTGCTGGCCGCAGGGGGCGCGCTGGGGTTGCTGGCGCTGTTGCTCAGCGGTTTTGCGATTGGCGCACGCGGCTGGGCCTTTGAGTGGATGAACACCACCCTGGGCGAGCTGGGCGCGCGCCAGCCCGGCATGGGCTGGGGCGGGTTCGTGGTGCTCTCTGCGCTGCTGGTGCTGCTGGCATTTGGCGTCGCGCGGCGTGGGTTCTTCAAGGGCGACCTGTTCGTGGCGGCGGCCGTGCTCACCTGCGGCAGCCTGCTGGCGCTGTTCATCGTGTTCCCGGTGCTCAAGGCGCTGTCGGCCGCGTTCTTCCTCGAAGACGGGCCGTTCTCGCTGGCCGTGGTGTGGGAGCGCATCGCGCACGAGCGCAACTTCGGCCTCGCGTGCCTCGCCGGTGGCCAGCGCTGCGGCGTGGCCTGGAACACGCTGTTCCTGGGCCTGATGACGGCCACCAGCACCACGCTCTTGGGCACCTTCATGGCGCTGATGGCCGAGCGCGCCTCGCGCCGCACCGCGCGGCCGCTCAACATCGTGGCGCTGCTGCCCATCATCACGCCGCCGTTCGTGGTGGGGCTGGGCCTCATCCTGCTGTTCGGCCGCGCGGGGGTGTTCAACCAGTTTCTCGAATACGCGTTCGGCATCACCCCGTCGCGCTGGTTCTATGGCTGGCTCGGCGTGTGGGTGGCGCAGACTTTTGCCTTCACGCCCATCGCCTTCATGATCATGCGCGGCGTGGTGCAGGGCGTGGCGCCCAGCCTGGAGGAGGCCGCGCAGACCCTGCGCGCCAGCCCGCACCGCACCTTCATGACCGTGACCCTGCCGCTGCTCAAGCCCGGCCTGGCCAACGCATTCCTGGTGGGCTTCATCGAAAGCATGGCCGACTTCGGCAACCCCATCGTGGTGGGCGGGCAGTTCTCGGTGCTCTCCACCGAGATCTTCTTCGCCATCGTGGGCGCGCAGTACGACCAGGGGCGTGCGGCGTCGCTGGCCTGGATCCTCACGTTCTTCGCGCTCACCGTGTTCGCCATCCAGCGCGGCCTGCTGGGCAAGCAGAACTTCACCACCGTGTCGGGCAAGGGCGACGCGGGCATCGCCATGCCGCTGCCCGCCGGCGTGCGCCGCGTGGTGCATTCCATCGCGCTGCCGTGGATGGCCTTCACGCTCATCGTCTACCTGTTCGCGCTGGCCGGCGGCTTCGTGCAGACCTGGGGGCGCGACTACACCATCACGCTGGCGCACTTTCGCACCGCGTTCAGCGTGGAGTGGGGCCAGTTCGGCGTGGTGTGGGCGGGCACGGCGTGGAACTCCTTCTTCACCACCGTCAAGCTCGCGGCCATCTCGGCGCCGCTCACGGCCACGCTGGGCATCGGCATCGCCTGGCTGCTGGCGCGCACCGAGTTCCGGGGGCAGGGCGCGTTCGAGTTCGCGGCGCTGCTGGCCTTCGCCATCCCGGGCACGGTGCTGGGCGTGAGCTACATCCTGGCGTTCAACGTGCCGCCGTTCGAGCTCACGGGCACGGCGCTCATCATCGTGCTGTGCTTCATGTTCCGCAACCTGCCGGTGGGCGTGCGGGCGGGCACGGCGGCCTTCAAGCAGCTGGACCGCTCGCTGGACGAGGCCTCCGTCATGCTGCGCGCGGGCAGCGTGCAGACGCTGCGCCACGTGGTGCTGCCGCTGCTCAAGCCCGCGCTGGTCGCGGCGCTGGTGTACAGCTTCGTGCGCGCCATCACCACGGTGAGCGCGGTGATCTTCCTGGTCACGGCCGAAAACGAGCTGGCCACCACCTACATCATCGGCCGCGTGGGCAATGGCGACTATGGCGTGGCACTCGCGTACTGCACGGTGCTCATCCTGCTCATGTCCGCCTCCATCGGCCTGATCCAACTGCTCGTCGGCGAGCGCAAGCTGGGCCGCCGGGGCGCTGCACGCACGGCACCCGCCGCCGCGCACTGACACCTTTCAAAAAGAAGATACGCCATGAACAACAGCGATGCGGGCATCGTGTTCCGCAACATCACCAAACGCTACGGCAGCGACCCGTCCGCGGGCCTGGCGGTCAAAGGCATCAGCTTTGAGGTGCCGCGCGGCACGCTCACCACCATCCTGGGGCCCTCGGGCTGCGGCAAGACCACCACCTTGCGCATGATCGCGGGGCTGGAGTCGCCCACCGCGGGCGAGATCCTCATCGGCGGCAAGGACGTGACCACGCTCGGCCCCGCGCAGCGCAATGTGAGCATGATGTTCCAGAGCTATGCGCTATTCCCGCACATGAACGT
Organism: Acidovorax sp. GW821-FHT10E04; assembly: GCF_059415185.1. Taxonomy (NCBI): domain Bacteria; kingdom Pseudomonadati; phylum Pseudomonadota; class Betaproteobacteria; order Burkholderiales; family Comamonadaceae; genus Acidovorax; species Acidovorax sp. GW821-FHT10E04. The sequence goes on along the minus strand of NZ_JBWKMT010000010.1, from coordinate 2,084 downwards.
GGCCGAGAACGTGATGTACGGCCTGCGCATGTCGGGGTTCTCCAAGGACGTGGCCCGCGCCAAGGCCGTGGAGGCCCTGCGTGGCGTGGGCCTGGTGGGCTATGACGACCGCCTGCCCAGCGAGCTGTCGGGTGGCCAGCAGCAGCGCGTGGCCCTGGCGCGCGCGCTGGTGCTGGAGCCCGAGGTGCTGCTGTTCGACGAACCCCTGTCCAACCTGGACGCCCGTCTGCGCCGCGAGATGCGCGAGGAAATCCGCGCGCTGCAGCAGCGCCTGTCGCTCACGGTGGCGTATGTCACCCACGACCAGGCCGAGGCCATGGCCGTGAGCGACCAGATCATCGTGATGAACCAGGGGCTGATTGCGCAGAAGGGCTCGCCGCGCGCGCTGTACGAAACGCCGCACAGCGAATTCGTGGCGGGCTTCATGGGCGAGGCGATGTTGTTCCCGGCTACTGCGCAAGCCGATGGCTCGGTCTTGCTCGGGCCGCTGGCGCTGCGCCCGCGCATGGCGGTGCACGGCGGTTCGGTGAAGGTGGCGGTGCGCCCCGAGGCCTGGCGCATCCACCGCCAGGGCGATGGCCTGTTGCCGGCGCGGCTCGCCAAGTCGGCCTACCTGGGGGCAGTGCACGAATACACCTTCGAGACGGCGCTGGGCGGCATCTTCGTGGTGTCGTCCGACCTGGACGACGTGCTCGCCGTGGGCGAGGACGTGTTGCTGAGCCTGGGCACCCACGGCGTATCGGTGGTTGGTAGTACCGATGGCGCCCTGGCCAATGCGGAATAATGACACCATGACGAACCAACTCGACGCCCTCAAACAGTTCACCACCGTGGTTGCCGACACCGGCGACTTCAAGCAACTGGCGCAGTTCCAGCCCCAGGATGCGACCACCAACCCCTCGCTGATCCTGAAGGCCGTGCAAAAGCCGGAGTACGCACCGCTGCTGCAGGACACCGTGGCGCAGTTCCGGGGCCGGCCGATTCATGAAATCATCGACCGCCTGCTGGTGCGCTTCGGCCGCGAGATCCTGGCCACGATTCCGGGCCGCGTCTCCACCGAGGTGGATGCGCGCCTGAGCTTCGACACCGGCGCCACCGTCGCGCGCGCCGAGCGCATCATCGAGCTGTACCAGGCCGAAGGCATCCACATCGACCGGGTGCTCATCAAGATCGCCTCGACCTGGGAAGGCATCCAGGCCGCCGAGCAGCTCGAGCGCAAGGGCATCCATACCAACCTCACGCTGCTGTTCTCGTTCGCCCAGGCCGTGGCCTGCGGCCAGGCCAAGGTGCAGCTGATCTCGCCGTTCGTGGGCCGCATCTACGACTGGTACAAGAAGCAGGCCGGCGCCAGCTGGGACGAGGCCGCGCGTGCGGGGGCCAACGACCCGGGCGTGCAGTCGGTCACGCAGATCTACAACCACTACAAGCACTTCGGCATCGCCACCGAGGTGATGGGCGCGAGCTTTCGCAACGTGGGCCAGATCACGGCGCTGGCGGGTTGCGACCTGCTCACCATCGCGCCCGACCTGCTGGCCCAGCTGGCGGCCAGCGATGCGCCGCTGCAGCGCGCGCTCGATGCGGACGCAGCGAAGGGGCTGGACCTGCCCGCGGTGAACTATGACGAGGCGGGGTTCCGGTTTGCGCTCAATGAAGATGCCATGGCGACGGAGAAACTGGCGGAAGGCATCCGGGCGTTTGCGGCGGATGCGGTGAAGCTGGAGAAGCTGATCCTGGCGGCTTGAAGTCGGCTTTGAGTGTTTTTGGCGACCGGCGCTTGTGTGGCAAGTGCCGGCCGCTATGGTTTTTGTGGCTCTGTAGCTTTTGCTCGTTCGGGCTGCGCTTGTAGGCGCCTGGGTTTGTGTGTTGATCTGACTGTGTGCCTGGTTTGAGGGCGGAGGCCGGGATGTCGCCCCGGCGGGCGAGGTACTTGTGCTTTGCTTCGCCAAAGAAAAGTACCCAAAAGAAAGGCGACCCACAGTCTGCGACCCCTGCGCTGCGCTACGGGGAAAACCTGCGTCGGTGCGGTTGCGGGGTGCGCCGTGGAACTCGCTGTGCGCTGGCGCGCGCCGCTCGGACAACCACGG
>NZ_JBWKMT010000009.1:0-160574 GCF_059415185.1 Acidovorax sp. GW821-FHT10E04 | reverse complement strand
AGACGGGGTGGGGGGGGCGGCACCCGGCGCGCGCGCGCCGCGCAGCGCCGCCGTGCGGGGCGAATGGCTGGCGGGGGTGGCGCCGGGGCCCGCGGGGGCGCGGCGTTACCACCTCTACATCCCGTCGGGGCTGGCGCCCAGGCCGGGTGAGCGTTTTCCGCTGCTGGTCATGCTGCACGGCTGCGGCCAGACGGGGCGCGATCTGGCCATCGCATCGCGCATGAACCGGCTGGCCGCGCGCGAGCGGTTTCTGGTGCTGTACCCCGAGCAGGAGCGCGTGGCCAACGCGCACGGCTGCTGGAACTGGTTCGAGCGCCGCAGCGGCAAGGCACAGGCCGAAGCCGCCACGCTGCTGGCCGCCGTGGACAAGGTCGCGCGCCGCCAGCCCGTGGACCTTGCCCGCGTGGCGGTGGCGGGCCTCTCGGCCGGCGCGAGCATGGCGGTGCTGATGGCCGCGCTGTATCCCCACCGGTTCTGCGCCGTGGCCATGCACTCGGGCGTGGCGCCGGGCACGGCCGAGTCCGCGGCCACCGCCATCGCGGCGATGCACGGGCGGCGCGAGGCGCAGCTGCCCGAGCCCCTGCTGCGGCGCGTGGCCAAGGCGCCGGCCATCGTGGCCGGTGGTGCGGCGCCCATCCCCGCGCTGCAGCCCGTGCTGCCTCCGCTGCTGGTGCTGCATGGGGACGCGGACGGCGTGGTGTCGGTGCGCAACGCCGCGGCCACGGCGGTGCTGTGGGCCCAGGCGCTGGGCGCGCGCGCCGGAGCGGTGCGCACCCTGCAGCGTGGCCAGCGGCACGCCATGCAGGTCACGGAATACAAGGCCCGGGGCCGCACGGTGGTGGCGCTGCGCGAGGTGGTGGGCCTGGCCCATGCGTGGAGCGGCGGCGCGGCCCACCAGCCGTACAGCGATCCGGCGGGGCCTGATGCCTCGGCCCTGGTCTGGGCCTTCGTGGCGCGGCAGTTCGATCGCAGGCGATTTTGAATGAAATGGCGTCCAGGCGCTTGCTGGGTAAGCGCTGAATGCTATTGATCAAGTAGCAAAAGAGTCGCGCGGCGTGCCATGGCCGGGCGGTGCGCGAGAAGGACGCGCGCGGTGGGAAGCCCCGCCGTCAGCGCAGCTGGCGCGGCGCCGCGGCCGCGGGCAGGGAGGGCGCCGCGTGGCCGGCGCCATGCGCGCCGTTCAGGTGAAAGGCCGCGACCACCTGCTTGAGCTCGTGCGCCTGCTGCTGCAGCGCGGCGGCGGCGGCGGTGGCCTGCTCGACCAGCGCCGCGTTCTGCTGCGTGCCCTGGTCCATCTGCGCGATGGCCTCGTTGATCTGCTCGATGCCGTCGGTCTGCTCGCGGCTGGCCTGGCTGATCTCCTCGATCACGGCCGACACGCGCAGCACGCTGTCCACCACGTCCTGCATGGTGGCACCGGCCTCCTGGGCGAGCTGGGCGCCGGCTTTCACCTGCTCGGCGGAGTTCCCGATCAGGGCCTTGATTTCCTTGGCGGCTTCGGACGAGCGCTGCGCCAGGCTGCGCACCTCGGTCGCCACCACCGCGAAGCCCCGGCCCTGTTCCCCGGCGCGCGCCGCTTCCACGGCGGCATTGAGGGCCAGGATGTTGGTCTGGAACGCGATGCCTTCGATCACACCGGTGATGTCGGACACCTTGCGCGACGAGGCGTCGATGGACCCCATGGTCTGCACCACCTTCTCCACCACCGCGCCGCCCTTGCGCGCCACGTCGGAGGCGGACTGCGCCAGCACGCTGGCCTGGTGGGCGTTGTCGGCGTTCTGCTTGACGTTGGAGGTCATCTCCTCCATCGACGCCGCCGTCTGCTCGAGCGCGCTGGCCTGCGATTCGGTGCGCGCGGAGAGGTCCTGGTTGCCGGACGCGATCTGCTGCGAGGCGCTCGCGATGTGCTCGGTGCCGTCGCGCACGCGCTGCACGATGCGGTGCAGGCTGCCCTGCATGCCCTGCATGTCCAGCAGCAGGCTGGAGCGATCGCCCTCCCGGGTCTCCACCGACACCGACAGGTTGCCCTCGGAAATGCTGCGGGCGATGGTGCGCGCGTAGCCGGGCTCGCCGCCCAGCTGGCGCAGCAGGTTGCGCGAGATCAGCGTGCCCACCACCAGCAGCGCCGCACCCAGCAGCAGCGCCACGGCACCAAAGCCCAGCGCGCGCTGCCAGATGGCGGAATTGACCGTGTCGATGTACACCCCCGAGCCGATGACCCAGCCCCAGGGCGCGAATCCCTTCACGTACGAGGTCTTCTCCACCGGCGTGTCGCTGCCGGCCTTGGGCCACAGGTAGGGCACGAAGCCCGCGCCGCCGGCCTGCACGGTGCGCACGAACTCGACGAACAGCTGTTTGCCGTTGGGGTCCTTGTTGGCGGTGAGGTCCTGGCCGTTCAGCTCGGGGCGGATGGGGTGCATCACCATGCGCGGGTGCATGTCGTTGATCCAGACATACTCGTTGCCGCTGTAGCGCAGCGCCTGGATGGCCGCCGCCGCGCGCTTGCGGGCCTCGTCATCGGGCATGCCGCCCTTGGTGCTCAGGTCGTGGAAATGCGTGGCGATGCCGTGCGCCGCCTCCACGACCTGGCGCACGCCGGTCTGGCGTTCTTCCAGGATCAGCTGGCGCTCCGACACCAGGAACCATGCTGTCATCACCACGATGCCGAGGATCGCGCTCAGCACCAGAAGGGCCAGTTTTCTTGCGATGGTCATGGGAAGCCTTTACAACGGGAAGGTCTGGACGCGGTGGTCCTGCGGGCTGCACGGCACTGTCAGGCAGGGTACTGCCGCAGCCTTTGCGCAAGCCTTGGCGAAAACCCGCATGAGCAGGGCACGGCCGGCGAAAGAAGGCGGCCCAGGCGGGGCCCGGGGCGGGGATAGCGCCGGCGTTGTCCGGCCCCGGCACCCCCGGCGCGGGGGGGCGCGGCGTCTACACGAGCCGCGCCGCCACCAGTTCCTTCTTGAGGTAGGCGTAGAACAGCGGCGCCGCGACCAGCCCCGCGGGACCGAAGACGGCCTCGGCCACGAACATCACGCTGAGCAGCTCCCACACCCCCATCTGCGTGCGGCGGCCCACCACCTTGGCGTTGATGACGTATTCGGCCTTGTGGATGAGGATCAGAAAGCCCAGGCAGGCGGCAGCGGCCAGCGGCGATACCGACAGGCCCACGATGGTGATCACCACGTTGCACACCAGGTTGCCCACGATGGGCACGAGCCCGGCCACGAAGGTGAAGGTGATGAGCACGGTCGTGTAGGGCAGCGCCAGGCCCCACAGCGGCAGCACGAACAGCAGGAACAGCGCCGTGAGCAGCGTGTTGAATGCCGCGATCCAGAACTGCGCCGCCACGATCTGGCGGAACGCCTCGCCGAACAGCGTGATGCGCAGCTTCAGCTGCTGGGCCAGCGGCCCCCGCGCCAGGGCAGGCGGGCGCACGGCGGCCAGCGCGCCGATCAGCAGGCCCACATAGGCAAACAGCAGGCCGGCCAGCCAGGCGCGCCCCGCCATGGCCAGCGCACCCGCCTTGGCGCCCAGGTAGCCGGCGATGATGCGCTGGATTTCCGCCGCGCCTTCCGGCAGGTGGGCCGCGACGTCGGCGGGCAGCTTCAGGCGCAGTTCCAGCACGGTGCGCGCCATGTAGTCCAGCAGCTCGCGGTACTGCTGGGGCGCATCGACCAGGTAGCCCCGCGAATGGGTGAGCCCCGCCGCCAGCAGGGCCAGGGGCAGCAGCATGACCAGGCCGGCGGCCACGACCTGGGCCGCCCGCACGCTGCCGGCGGAGGGCGTGGCCTGGCGCTGCGCCCGGCCCAGGCCGTGGGCGAACCAGCGCGTGAGGGCGCGGGTGAGCAGGAAGCCCAGGCACACGCACAGCAGGCCCGGGAGCAGGCCGCGCCACATCACCAGCAGCAGCACGGCCGCCACCAGCAGGTAGCTGGCCACCACGATGCCCCGGGTCAGGGTGCGCGGCGGCAGCGTGGCGGGCGTGGGTTCTGGCGGCGCAGAGGAGAGGGGGGCCGAAGGGGGACGCTGCGCCATGCGCGGAAGCGGGCTGGGATGGTGGGGCGAAGTCGATCGGTCAGGCCACGACCACGGCGGCGCCATCGCCGCGCGGCGCGATCGCACCGATGGTGTACACCTTCTCGCCCGCGGCGGCCAGCGTGGCGGCCGTGGCGGCGGCGTTGGCGGCGTCCACCACCACGACCATGCCGATGCCGTTGTTGAAGGTGCGGTTCATCTCGATGTCGTCGATGCCGGCGGTCTTCTGCAGCCAGGCGAACAGCTCGGTCTGGGGCCAGCTGCCCTTGGTGAGATGGGCGGCCGTGCCGTCGGGCAGCACGCGCGGGATGTTCTCCAGCAGCCCGCCGCCGGTGATGTGGGCCAGGGCCTTGATGGGGTGGGCGGCCAGCGCGGCCAGCACGTTCTTCACGTACAGGCGCGTGGGTTCCATGACGGCCTGCTTGAAGGGCTTGCCGTCCAGCGTGGCGGGGGCGGTGGCCCCTGCGCGGTCGATGCACTTGCGCACCAGCGAGAAGCCGTTGGAATGCACGCCCGCCGAGGCCAGGCCCAGCACCACGTCGCCGGGGGCCACGTCCCTGCCGGTCAGGATCTTCGACTTTTCGACCGCACCGACCGCGAACCCGGCCAGGTCGTATTCGCCGGCGGGGTACATGCCCGGCATTTCGGCCGTTTCCCCGCCGATCAGGGCGCAGCCCGAAAGCTCGCAGCCCCGGGCGATGCCGCCGACCACGGCCGCGGCCGTGTCCACGTCGAGCTTGCCGCAGGCGAAGTAGTCGAGGAAGAACAGGGGCTCGGCGCCCTGCACCAGCACGTCGTTCACGCTCATGGCCACCAGATCGATGCCCACGGTGTCGTGCATGTTCCACTCGAACGCCAGCTTGAGCTTGGTGCCCACGCCGTCCGTGCCGGAGACCAGCACGGGCTCCTTGTAGCGCTTGGGCACCTCGAACAGGGCGCCAAAGCCGCCGATGCCCGCCAGCACGCCTTCGCGCATGGTCTTCTTGGCCAGCGGCTTGATGCGCTCGACCAGGGCGTCGCCCGCGTCGATGTCAACGCCGGCGTCTTTGTACGAAATGGGGGTGGAGGGGGCAGAAGAGCTCATGGGTGGTGTGGTGCAGATAGGCCCGCGCGGCGGGCTGGAATCCGGGGATTTTAAGGGGCATGCCCCGCCGTGCCTCCTCAGCCCTGTGCCGGCGGGGGCTTTGGGGTGGCGCGGCGGGCCGCCGCGGCCTGCAGCAAGACGCCCGCCAGCGCCAGGGCGGCAAAGCACATTCCGGCGCCGAAGGTGGCACTTGCGCCCCATTGGTCCCACAGCAGGCCGGCCAGCGCGCTGGCCACCAGCAGGGCCAGGCCGCTGACCAGGTTGAACATGCCGAAGGCCGTGCCGCGCAGGTCGGCGGGGGCGGTATCGGCCACCATCGTGGCCAGCAGGCCCTGCGTCATGGCCATGTGCAGCCCCCACAGGGCGATGCCCAGCCAGGCGGCGATGCCCTGCCCGGTGAAGGCCAGCAGCGCATCGGCGGCGATCAGCACCACCAGCCCCCCGGCGAGCAGCGTGGTGTGCCGGGCCGTGTCGGAGAGCTTGCCGAGCGGGTACGCGCCCAGCGCGAAGACCACGTTCATCAGCACCAGCACCAGGGGCGTCAAGGCGAGGGGCAGGCCGCCTTGCTGCATGCGCAGCACCAGGAAGGCTTCGCTGAAGCGGGCCAGGGTGAACACCGCGCCCAGGGCCACCACCCCCCAGTAGGCGGGGCCCAGCCGCCGCAGGCTCTCGCGGCGGATGGGGTTGGCGCGGGCGGCGCCGGCGGGGCGCTCCGGCTCGCGCACGCCCACGACGAGCAGCACCACGCACAGCGCGGCCGGGAGCACCGCCACCCAGAAGACCGCACGGAAATCGTTGGCCCAGAGTAGCATCAGCCCCATGGCGAGCAGCGGGCCCAGAAAGGCGCCCACGGTGTCGAGCGACTGCCGCAGTCCGAAGGCCGCGCCGCGCATGCCGGGCGGGGCCAGGTCGGCCACCAGCGCATCGCGGGGCGCGCCCCGGATGCCCTTGCCCACGCGGTCCAGCAGCCGCGCCGCCACCACCAGGCCGACGGTGGTGGCCAGCGCGAACAGCGGCTTGGACAGGGCGCCGAGCCCGTAGCCCAGGATGGCCAGCGGCTTGCGCCGGCCCCACCAGTCGCTCAGGACGCCCGAGAACACCTTCAGGATGAGGGCCGTGGCCTCGGCCGCGCCCTCGATGAGGCCCACGGTGAGCATGCTGACCCCCAGCGCCGCGACCATGAAGACGGGCAGCAGGCTGTGGATCATTTCGGACGAAATGTCCATGAGCAGGCTCACCAGGCCCAGGGCCCAGATGCTGGCCGGCAGGCGCTTGGAGGGGGAGGGTGGAAGGGCCATGGGTGCTGACGAGGCAGAGCGTGGGGAAGCCGGCGGCCGAAGGGGGCCGGCGGCAGACTAAAATCGGCTCCATTGTCGTTGCCGGGCCTCTTCGCAAGGAGTTCCTGCCCTGGCAACGGGCCGTCGGCCACCACTTTCGCCGCACCCGCCGCAGTCACCTACGGCCGGGCGCTTCCAACTTCATCCGTGATGCTGCTGCTGATCCCTTCCTTGTCTGCCGCTCCCGCACTGAATGCCACGGGCCTGGCCATGCTGCCCGGGTGCCGCGCATGAAGCAGCTGGCGCTGGACATCGGCCTGGCCACCGGCCCCACCCTGGCCCGTTTTTTCGCGGGCCCCAACGAGGCGGCCCTGCAGCACCTGCGCCTGGCGGTGGGCGAGGGCAGCAGCCAGGCCACCCGCTCGCCGGTGCCCACCTACCTCTGGGGCGAGCCCGGCAGCGGCAAGACGCACCTGCTCACGGCCGTGCGCCACGCCCTGCGCGAGCAGGGTGCCAGCGTGGGCTGGCTCGACCCATCGGTGGCCGAGCCGCCGGATTTCGATGAGCGCTGGGCCGCCATCGTCATGGACGACGTGCACCTGTACAGCACCGCCCAGCAGGCCACGGCCTTCAACTGGTTCGTGAATGCCATCAGCCCGGCCAGCGGCAGCCAGCGCTGGGTGCTGGCCGCGGGCGACCTGCCGCCGGCCGACCTGCCCCTGCGCGACGACCTGCGCAGCCGCCTGGGCTGGGGCCATGTGTTCCAGCTGCAGCTGCTGGGCGAAGCCGAGCGCCGCTCCGTGCTGCGCCAGGAAGCCGACGCGCGCGGCGTGTTCCTGGGTGACGAGGTGATGGACTACATGCTCAACCGCTTCTCGCGCGACCTGGGCAGCCTCATGCAGCTCTTGGACCAGCTCGACGCGTTTGCCTTGCGCACCCAGCGCGCCATCACGATTCCCTTGCTCAAGACGATGCTGGAATCGGAATGACGCCGACCCATGCGCCCCCTTTTTATCTGTGAACCTGAATGACTTCTGAACCCCGCCGCCTGCGGCTTGCGCTGTTTGACCTGGACCACACGCTGCTGCCGCTCGACTCCGACTACGAGTGGGGCGAGTTCACCATCCGCATCGGCTGGAACGACCCCGTGGAGTTCGCGCGCCGCAACGACGAGTTCTACGCCCACTACCAGGCGGGCACGCTCGACGTGCACGACTACGTGCGCTTCGCGACCGAGGCCGTGCGCCTGCGCGGCCCCGAGGCGGCGGCGGCCGCGCACCTGCAGTTCATGCGGGACGTGATCGGCCCGGCCATCCAGCCCCAGGCGCTCAGCCTCATCCGCCAGCACCAGGCGGCTGGCGACGAGGTGCTGATCGTCACCGCCACCAATGAGTTCGTGACCACTCCCATCGCCCAGGCGCTGGGTGTGCAGCAGCTGCTGGCCGTGCAGCTGGCGCGCGACGCCAGCGGCTGGTACACCGGCGAGATCGACGGCATTCCCACCATGCGCGAAGGCAAGGTGCGGCGCATGGAACAATGGCTGGCCGAGCGGCAACTCGGCTGGGGCGATGTCGACAGCACGTTCTACAGCGATTCCATGAACGACGTGCCCCTGCTGGAGAAGGTGAACCACCCGGTGGCCACCAATCCCGACCCGCGCCTGCGGGCCCTGGCCCAGGAGCGCGGCTGGCGCATACTGGATCTGTTCACGGCCCCAGCCGGCCAGGATGCCGCCTGACACCTGCGCCCCGCGCCAGACCCCCCTGATTACTCCCTACCCATGATCAAGAAGTTCATCGACAAACTGCTGGGCAAATCGACGCCCGGCACCTCGGGCGGCAAGCCGCATTTCGGCAAGCGCGAAGAGGTGCCCGCCTCGGTGCACGGCATCAACCCCGAGCTGGTGGACCGCCGGGCCGCCGAGGTGGTGGCCACGCTCAAGCAGGCGGGCTTCGAGGCCTACATCGTGGGCGGCGCCGTGCGCGACCTGCTGCTGGGCCTGCGCCCCAAGGACTTCGACGTGGCCACCAACGCCACGCCCGAGCAGGTCAAGGGGCTGTTCCGCCGCGCCTTCATCATCGGCAAGCGCTTTCGCATCGTGCACGTGGTGCACGGACGGGGCCGCGAGCACGAGGTGATCGAGGTGTCCACCTTCCGCGCCTACCTCGACAACGCCGCCGCAGGCCAGGTGGCGGGCAACGAAAAGACCAGCAAGGCCCAGCTGTCGGGCATGCAGCATGCCGTGGACGCCAGCGGCCGCGTGCTGCGCGACAACGTCTGGGGCCCGCAGGACGAAGACGCCACGCGCCGCGACTTCACCGTGAACGCCATGTACTACGACCCGGTGAGCCAGATTGTGGTGGACTACCACAAGGGCCTGCAGGACGCCAAGAAGAAGACGCTGCGCATGATCGGCGATCCGGCCACGCGCTACCGCGAAGACCCGGTGCGCATCATCCGCGCCGTGCGCTTCGCGGCCAAGCTCAGCCCCCTGGGGTTCAGCATCGACGCCAAGTCGGCCGCGCCGCTGGTGCAGTCGCAGGCCCTGCTGGCCGAGGTGCCGCAAAGCCGCATGTTCGACGAAATGCTCAAGCTGCTGCAGACGGGGCACGCCATTGCCACCATCGAACAGCTGCGCAAGCTGGGCATGGCCAAGGGCATCTACCCGCTGCTGGACGTGGCCGTGGAGCGCGCCGACACGCCGTTTGTGAAGGCTGCCCTGGTGGACACCGACCGCCGCGTGAACGAAGGCAAGCCCGTGGCCCCGAGCTTCCTGCTGGCCTGCGTGCTGTGGGAAGACGTGCGCAATGGCTGGCAGGAGCGCCTGAACCAGCGCCAGCATCCGCTGCCCGCGCTGCAGGAGGCCATCGACGAGGTGTTCGACAAGCGCATCGGCGACGTGTCGGGCCGCGGCAAGCTGGCGGCCGACATGCGCGAGATCTGGGTCATGCAGCCGCGCTTTGAAAAGCGCGTGGGCAACACCCCGTTCGGCATGGTGATGCAGCCGCGCTTTCGCGCCGGGTTCGACTTCATGCGCCTGCGCGCCGATGTGGGCGAGGTGGAGGAGGCGCTGGCCGAATGGTGGCAGGACTTCCAGGCGGCCGACGACGAACGCCGTGACGACCTGATGGACCAGGCCAAGGAAGAGCAGAAAGCCCGCCAGAAAGCCCAGCCGGTGGTCAAGCGTGTGCCGCGCCAGGCCCCTGCAGCCGGGCCAAGGGCTGCGGGTGGGGCGGACGCGGAGGGGGATGGGGATGCCGCCCAGGGCGCGGCCGACTTTCCTTCCGAGGGCGGCGCTCCCAAGAAGCGCCGCCGCCGCCGCCGCAAGCCCGGCGGGGGCGACGGTGGGGCGGGCCCCGGCGGGTCCGGTTTCGCGGTGGATGCCTGACCCGCTGCGGTCCGATGCCGTGCGCCCCGGCACCGCGCAGGCCCTGGTGCCCATGAAGGGCCACCGGAAGAACCGATGACACCGATCCAGCCCACGGCCGCTCGCCCGCCACCCCTGGCAAGCACCGGCAGCACGGCCTACATCGGCCTGGGCGCGAACCTGGGCGACGCCCCTGCCGCGCTGCGCTCCGCCGTGCAGGCCATTGCCGCCTTGCCGGCCACCCGGGTCCTGCGGTGGTCGTCGCTGTACCGCAGCGCGCCCGTGGATGCCGCCGGCCCGGACTATCACAACGCCGTGGTGGCCGTGCAGACCGCGCTGTCACCCCACGGCTTGCTGGCCGCGCTTCAGGCCATCGAGGCCGCGGCCGGCCGCGAGCGCCCCTACCGCAACGCGCCCCGCACGCTGGACCTGGACATCCTGCTCTTTGGCGGGCAGGTGCTCGACACCCCCGCACTCACCGTGCCCCACCCGCGCCTGCGTGAGCGGGCCTTCGTGCTGCTGCCCCTGGCCGAGATAGCGCCAGAGCAGGTCCACCCCGCATGGCTGGCGGCGGTGCAGGACCAGCACATCGAGCGGCTGCCAGCCGCATGGTGCGAGGCCGTGTAGCCTTTCCGCTCCGCTTTCCGCAAAGCGGTAGCTGGCGTGGCACGGGCCCCGCGCCGCCACGTCCCGGATGTGAAGCGCACGCGTGGGCAGGCGCAGGGGCGCCTCAGGGGCTCACCCCTGCCTGGCGCGCTGGTTCGAGGCCAACACGTTGTCCTTGGGCAAGGCCTGGCCTGCCTGCACGGCCGCCACCCAGTCGCGGGTCGAAGCGGCGGCGGCAAAGTTGCTGTGGAACACCACGCTGAACACACGGTGGATTTCCTCGGCGCTGGCGCTGCCTGCCGCATTGGCATAGGGCAGGGCGCCGCTCGCGTCGCTCAGGAACTCCACGGCCAGCCCCCGGTGCGAGGCCTCGTAGATGGTGCTGGCATCGCAGTTGTGCGTCATGTAGCCCACCACGGTCAGGGTGTCGATGCCACGCCCGGCCAGCCACTCGGCCAGGCCGGTGTTCGTGAAGGCGCTCGCCATGCCTTTTTCGATGTGGTGGTCGGCAGGGCGGCGCGCCACTTCGGGGTGCAGCTGCCAGCGCTCGGTGGCCTTGTCGAACACGGGCGCACCGGACGGGGCGGTGTGCTGTACCACGACCACCGGCACACCGGCCGCGTGGGCGGCATCCATCGCGCGGGCGATGTTGGGCAGCGTGTCGGCCACGGGCGGGTACTCGATGGGCAGGTTGCCGCCCGCGAAATACTCGTTCTGCACGTCGATGACGATCAGGGCGCGGCGCGGAGCGGTGGTGGAAGAGGAGGTCATGGTCACAGTCCTTTGATGGGGTGAAAGAAATGGGTTGCGGGGAAGGAATGGAGTGATTGTTCGCGTGGCCGCCCGTCCTTGAAAGTGGCTTGATTGACACTCATCGATAGAATCAGGCCATCGTGCCCCATCCTGCCCAATCCTCCATCCGCCTGGTTTCCTCCTCTGCCCCGGACACCGTGGCGGTGGTGGCCTTCGACGGCATCAGCCCCTTCCACCTCTCGGTGCCCTGCCTCGTGTTTGGCGAGGACCGCACGGCCGAGGGCATCAACCGCTACAAATTGGTGGTGTGTGGCATGGCGCCGGGCCCGCTGCGCACCTCCGCCGGGTTCGGCATCGAGGTGGGCCATGGCCTCAAGGTGCTGCGGCGTGCACAGACCATCGTCGTGCCTTCCTGGCGCGACGATCTGGCGCCCGTGCCCCCGGCATTGCTGGCCGCGCTGCGGGCCGCGCACCGCCGGGGTGCGCGCATCGTGGGCCTGTGCCTGGGCGCTTTTGTGCTGGCCGAGGCGGGGCTGCTGGATGGCCGCACCGCCACCACGCACTGGGCGCTGGCGGCCCAGTTCGCCCAGCGCTATCCGCGCGTGCAGCTCAAGCCCGAGGTGCTGTACGTGGAGGACGGGCTGGTGCTGACCTCGGCCGGCACGGCGGCGGGCATCGACTGCTGCCTGCACCTGCTGCGCCAGCAGCACGGCGCCGAGGCCGCCAACCGTGCCGCGCGCCGCATGGTGGTGGCGCCCCACCGCCAGGGCGGGCAGGCGCAGTACATCCAGCAGCCCGTGGCGCTGTCGGTGCGGGGCGACCGCCTGGCCCCGCTGCTGCAGTGGCTGGGCGAGCACCTGCACGAGACCCATACGCTGCAGTCGCTGGCCGAGCGCGCGGTGATGAGCCCGCGCACCTTGACGCGGCGCTTTCGCCAGGTCACCGGCACGACGGTGGGCCAGTGGCTGCAGAACCAGCGCGTCGCGCTGGCGCAGCGCCTGCTGGAGGGCGGGGACCAGTCCATCGAAGCCGTGGCCATCGAGGCGGGCTTCGGCTCGGCCGTCTCGCTGCGGCAGCACTTCTCCGCCGGGGTAGGCATTGCGCCCTCGGCCTACCGGCGGCAGTTTCGCCGCAGTGCATAGATTTGCTATTTATTTAATAGCTTCTTGCGCTTGATGGATAAGCGATAGAGGCTGTTTTCATTCGAGTCCAATGGTCACAGGGCGCGAATCCCGCACCCTGTGGCATTGGCGGCGCCGCGCAAGCGAGTAGCACCCGTGGATCCGGCCTCGCCCGTCCACCGGGCGCAGCCGCTCAGGAGGTCAATCCACCTTCGCGCCCGAGGCCTTCACCACCTGCTGGTACTTGGCGCGCTCGGCGGCCATGAAGCTGTCGAACTGCGCGGGCGTGGTGGCCACGGGTTCGGCGAGCAGGGCGCCGAAGCGGGTCTTGGTCTCCGGCGCGTTCAGGGCCGCCACGAAAGCCTTGTTCAGCTTGTCGATGATGGGCTTGGGCGTGGCCGCGGGCGCTACGAGGCCCCACCAGGTGTCGATGGAAAAGCCCTTGAACGTGGCCGACAGCGGCGGCACGCCGGGCAGCGAGGGCGATGCGTCCAGCGAGGTCACCGCCAGTGCCTTGAGCTTGCCCGCGCGGATGTTGGGCGCGGCGGCGGCCAGGTTGTCGATGTTGAAGTCCACCTCGCCCGCCAGCAGTGCCAGCTGCGCAGGGTTGGCGCCCCGGTAGGGGATGTGCAGCGCGAAGATGCCGGCGCGCTGCTTGAACATTTCGCCCGCCAGGTGGCCCGCGCTGCCGTTGCCGCCGCTGCCGTAGTTGAGCTTGGCCGGGTTGGCCTTGGCGTAGGCGATCAGATCGGCCACGGTGTGGATCTTGAGCTGCTCGGCCTTGGCCGCGTTGATGACCAGTACGTTGGGCACGCGCACCATCTGCGTGATGCCCGCGAAGTCCTTGGCGGCGTCGTAGGGCATCTTGGAATAGAGCCACGGGTTGACCGCGTGCGTGGCGGTGGCCGAGATGCCGATGGTCAGGCCGTCGGGCGCCGCCTTGGCGATGGCGTCGGCGCCGATGTTGCCGCCCGCGCCGCCCTTGTTGTCGATGATCACCGTGCCCAGCGAGTCGCGCACGCGCTCGGCCAGGGCCCGGGCGGTCACGTCGATGGGGCCGCCGGCCGCATACGGCACGATCAGCCGGATGGGCTGGCCCGAGTCCTGCGCGAGCGCGGTGTGGGAGGAGAAAGCCGCTGCGATAGCGGCGCTGGCGAGGAGGATGTTTCTGCGGTTCATGGGTGCCATTGTGCAAAAAAATCGTAAGAAGGCTTACGAAAACCTTGAAGCGGGGTGTTCAGGGCGTGCGGGAGGGGTTTTCCGAGAGGCCCAGGTCCTCCACCAGCATGCCCAGCTCGTGCGACGAGCGGATGTCCAGTTTCAGGAAGATGGCCGAGCGGTGCGTGTCCACGGTGCGCGGGTCGATGGGGCGCCCGGGGTCGCGCTGGGCCAGCGCACGGGCCGCTTCCTTGCTGCTGATGCCGGTGGCCAGCAGGCTCGCCACCTCCTGCTGGCGCGGGCTCAGCGCGTTCCAGCGCTCCCGCAGCAGGGCGTGCCGCTGCGCGCGCGCGGCCACGCCGTGCGACAGGGTGGCCGCGCGGTGCACGGCGGCCAGCAGGGTGGCCTCGTCGCAGGGTTTTTCCAGCCAGTCCACCGCGCCTTGCTTGACGGCCGCCACGGCCGAGGCCAGCTCGCCGTGGGCGGAGAGGAACACGGTCTTGAGCACCGTGCCCCGCTGGCGCATGGCCTCGAAGACCTGCAGGCCGCTCATGCCGTCCATGCGCAGGTCGAGCAGCACGCAGCCGGGCCGGGCCAGGTCGGCGCCGGCCAGGAAATCCGGCCCGCTCGCGAACGACTGGGCCGCGTGGCCGCCGGCCAGCAGCAGCGCGGCGAGGGAATGGCGCACGCCTTCGTCGTCGTCCACGATGTAGACGCGCAGCGGGGCAAGGGTGGGGCCGGGGGCGGTGGGGTGATCGGTCATGGGGAGGCCACGGGCGGCGTTGCGTGCAGGGGAAGCCGGATTTCGAAGACCGCGCCGCCGCCCTCGCGGTTGCGCGCCAGCAGTTCGCCGCCCATGCTCTCGACGATGGAGCGGCAGATGTTCAGGCCCAGCCCCAGGCCGTCGGAGCGCGTGGTGAAGAACGGCTCGAACAGGCGCTCGGCGATCTCGGGGGGCAGACCCGGGCCCCGGTCCTGCACTTCGAGGCAGGCGTGCCCGGCATCGGCCCGGGTGCGCAGCAGCAGTTCGTGGTCCATCGGGGGCGTGGCGTGCACCTGCATGGCCTGCAGCGCGTTGAGGCCGAGGTTCAGGACCACCTGCTCCAGGAGCACGCGGTCGGCGCGCACCCGCAGCGGTTCGGGCGCGAGGTCCAGGCGCACCGCCACCCCATGCCGCCGTGCCTCGGCGCGCAGCAGCAGGCCCAGGGACTGGTCCACGGCGGCATTGAGGTCGCAGGGTTCGCGGGCCTCGGGATGCTGGCGCACCCAGCGGCGGATGCGCCCCACGATGTCGGCCGCGCGCAGCGCCTGGGTGGACAGCGCGGCGAGGCTTTCGTTGAGCAGTTCGGTCCGGCCCTGCGCGGCGAGCGCGCGCGCCGCGGCCGCGTAGTTGACCAGGGCCGCCAGCGGCTGGTTGAGCTCGTGCGCGAGGGTGGAGGCCATCTCGCCCACGGTGATCACGCGCTGCACGCGCTGCAGTTGCGCCTCGCGCTGCTGCTGCTGTTCCTCGGCGCGCTTCTGGGCAGTGATGTCCACCACCGAGCTCATCCAGCCGATGTGCCGGCCATCACCGTCGATGAGCCGCGCCGTGTAGAACATGGTGTAGACGTCCGAGCCGTTGCGGTGCCGCAGCCGGTTCTCGTTGCCCTGGGGCGTGGCCTTGCCCGCCAGCGAGGTGTCGCTGTCGTTCCAGTGGCGGTCGAGGTCGTCGGGATGCCAGTAGGGGTAGGGGGGCAAGCAGCCGATGAGTTCGGAGGCGGCGTAGCCCACCATGTCGCACATGGCGGCGTTCACGTACACGATGCGGCCCTGCAGGTCGCGCGCACGCATGCCGACGAGCAGGGAGTCTTCCATGGACTGGCGAAAGGCCTGCGCCTGCTGCAGCGCGTGGGTGCGCTCGTGCACGCGCTGTTCGAGTTCGATGCGGGCCTGGCGGTTCTCCTGCAGGCGCCGCTCGCGCAGCTGCCAGTAGAGCGCGCCCAGCACCAGCAGGCCCGACGCGAGGCTGGCCAGCGCCCAGGCCTGCTGGCGCGCCAGGGCCACCACCTTGCTGTCGGCCGTGAGGGTGAGGGTCCAGCCCAGGTCGGGCAGGTGTTCCGCGAAGGCGAGATAGTGCTTGCCGCTGCCGGGCAGCCGAAGCTCGGCACCCGGCTGGTCCGGGCGCTGCAGGAGCTTCCAGGGCACCGGCGCGGGCTGCCATTGCGCGCCGTACTGCTCATCGTGTTGCACCTGCCGCACGGCCTCGGCGGGCAGGGGCTTGCTGGTCTTGTAGAGCCAGGACGACACGGAGCCCAGAAACAGAATGCCGCGCTCATCCGTGACGAACACCGGGTCGAGCAGTTGCGCCCAGGTGTCCACGATGGGCTGCATGCGCACCTTCACGGCCACCACGCCGATCACCTTGCCATCGCGCTGCACGGGGGCCGAGGCGAACAGCCCGGGCTCGCCCGTGGTCTTGCCCACGCCGTAGAAGCGCCCCGCCTGCCCGTGCAGTGCGTCGCGGAAGTAGGGACGGTTGCTGTAGTTCTGGTCGACGAAGCTGCTGGGCGTGTCCCAGTTGCTGGAGGCCAGCGTGAGGCCCTTGTCGTCCATGAGGTACAGCGTGTCGGAGCCGGCGTGCGCATTGACGGCCTGGAGGTACGCGTTGGCCGCCTCCCGCACGCTCTGCGATGCGGGACGGCGCAGCAGGTCCGCGACCAGGGGCTGCTGCGCCGCCGTGAAGGGCAGGTAGCTGTAGCGCGTGGCCACGCCGCGCAGGGCCAGGGCCTGGACCTCGCTGGAGCGGCGCAGGTTGTCCCATTGGGTTTCCAGCTCGTTGCGGGTGACCCATTCGCCCGCGCCCAGGATCAGCAGCACGGCCAGGCCGAACACGGCGGCCATGGGGCCGGCTCCGCGCAGCCCATCGCGCAGGCGTCCCAGGGGCCTGGGGGGAGGCAACGGTGCTGTCACGGGTGTGGCTGTGGCCGGTGGTGGCGCGGGCGGCAAACCCGCACCCTCCCGCTTATCCGCCGTGCTTGTCCGCCTCGGAGGTGAAGGAGTCCGCATAGAACTCTTCCGCTGGCAGGCCCCGCTGCGCGCTGTAGGCCACGCGGGCGGAATCGACCACGATGGGGGCGCCGCAGGCGTACACTTGGTGGCCCGACAGATCGGCGTGGTCGTCCATCACGGCCTGGTGCACAAACCCGGTGCGGCCTGTCCAGTCGTCCTCCGGCAAGGCGTCGGAGACGACAGGCACGTAGGTCAGGTGGGGCATGTCGGCCGCCCGGGCCAGCACCCAGTCGTGCATGTACAGGTCGCCGGGGCGGCGGCCGCCCCAGTAGAGCACCGTGGGGCGCGTGATGGCCTTGAACTGCATGTGCTCGATGAGCGCCTTGATGGGGGCAAAGCCCGTGCCCGAGGCCAGCAGCACGATGGGCTTGTCCGAGTCCTCGCGCAGGAAGAAACTGCCGAACGGGCCTTCCACGCGCAGGATCTCCTTTTCCTTCATCGCGCCGAACACGTGGTCGGTGAACTTGCCGCCCGCCATGTGGCGGATGTGCAGCTCCACGCCGGGTGCGTCGGCCTGCGTGTGGGGTGCATTGGCCATCGAATACGCCCGGCGTGCTCCGTCGCGCAGGATGAATTCGATGTACTGGCCCGCGTGGTAGCGGAAGGTGTCCGCCGCCGGCAGCTGCAGGCGCACCCGCATCACGTCGTGCGATTTCTTTTCGAGGGTGGCCACCCGCACGGGCATCTTCTTGACGGGGTAGGCGCTTTCGTCGGTGACCTGGCGCGATTCGAGCACCACGTCCGTCAGGGGCTGGGCGCAGCAGGTCAGCACGAGGCCGGCGGCCTCTTCGTCGGCCGTGAGCGCCTTGGACTGGTGCTCGCCATGGTGCACGGTGCCGCTGAGCTTCCTGCACTTGCACGAACCGCAGGCGCCGTCCTTGCAGCCATAGGGCAGGCCGACGCCGCTGCGGATGGCGGCGGCCAGGATGGCCTCGCCGGCGTTGGCCTGGAAAGCGCGGCCGCTGGGCTGCACGGTGATCTGGAATGCTGCGGTGCTCACAGCCTCGGCGCTGGTCATCTTGTGGGTATCCTCGGGACGTAGATCTTCAAGAACCGGTTGGTGCCGCCGTGGGCCCCTGCCAGGAGATGCCGGCTGGTTCTTTACAAACGGACCCGATTTTGCCTTCAAACCAAAACCCCCTTGGCGCCCTGCCGGCGCGCTTTCGCCGCGAACGCCTGCTGATCGTGGGGTGTGGTGACGTGGGCCAGCGCGTGGCGCGCCAGCTCCAGGGCGGCCCGGGCGCCGGGCGCGTCCAGGTGCTGGCGCTCACCTCCAGCCCCGAGCGCAAGCCGGCGCTGCGCGCCCTGGGCATCCGCCCCCTGTGCGGAAACCTGGACGATGTGGCCACGCTGCGCCGCCTGTCGGGCCTGGCCACGCGCGTGCTGCACCTGGCCCCGCCACCCGGCGAAGGCGCCGGAGGGGATGGCTGGTGGCGCGATCCGCGCACGGTGGCCCTGGCGCGCGCGCTGCGCCTGCGCAGCCTGCCCGCCTCCCTCGTCTACGCCTCCACGAGCGGCGTGTATGGCGACTGCCAGGGGGCGATGGTGTCCGAGACACGGCCCGTGGCCCCCGCCACGCCGCGCGCGCAGCGGCGCGTGAATGCCGAGCGGGCGGTGCGGCACCTGGGCCGCGGGGGGGTGCGGGCCAGCGTGCTTCGCATTCCGGGCATCTACGCCCCCGACCGGGACGGTGGCACGCCCGAAGCGCGCCTGCGCCGAGGCACGCCGGTACTGGAGCGCGAGGACGATGTGTTCACCAACCACATCCACGCCGACGACCTGGCGCGCATCTGCCTGGCCGCGCTGTGGCGTGCGCGGCCGCAACGCGTCTACAACGTGAGCGATGCCACGGAACTGAGGATGGGCGACTACTTCGACCTGGCGGCCGACCTGTACGGCCTGCCGCGTCCCCCGCGCGTGCGCCGCAGTGCCGCGCAGGAGCAGCTGTCGCTGATGCTGCTGAGCTTCATGAGCGAATCGCGGCGGCTGGACAACCAGCGCATGCTGCGGGAGCTGGGTGTGAAGCTGCGCTACCCGACCGTGGCCGAGGGGTTGCGGGCGGCGCGCCCGTCGCCTTAGGGCGGGCGCGTCCGCCGGGTTCAGCAGGGCGCCTGGCCTCCATTGGAGCGGCACACACCGCCGGGACCGGGGAACCGCCCGGGACCGGCGCGGGGATAGGTATTGCCCTGGTTGTCGGTGCAGCGAAAGTCACCGCATTGCGTCAGGCGAGGTGGAGGTTGCGGTGTGCCTGTCTGCGGGAAGGGGTCAGGAAAAAGGGGGCGATGCCGCGATGGCGGCACGACCACCACCCGGGGCTGGTGGGCACGCGCTTTTTCGACTTCCGCATACCCTTGTGGACCCAGGCAATCCAGGTCCACTTGCCGCTGCGCGGCCTCCAGGCGCAACTCCTGTTCATAGGTCGAGCGGGCCAGGCCCGCAGCCACCATATCCAGGTTGCGCCGCGAGCGCGCGCATTCGGGGGATCGGGCGTAGTCCTGGGGCTGGGGCGTGGCCGCCGCGGCCTGTGCGGCGCGGGCACGGTCGCGTTCGGCGTTGCGGCGGGCATCGGTTTCCGCCGCGGTGGCCTCCGCCTGCAGCCGCTGTTGCTTGCGCTCCAGTGCTTGCGCTGCCAGCTCCCGTTCCTGCTGGATCTCCTCGGGGGTTTTCCGCGCTTCGACCTCGCGCGCGGTGGCGCCACCGGTGCATGCGCCGTCGGTATAGGTCACCTGTCCCGTGCGGGCATCGGTGCAGCGAACCACCTGGGCGCTGGCGCCCGTGGCAAGCACGGCGGCACCCAGGCAGAGAATGAAGAGGCAGGGGCGGATCGTCACGGTCGGCTGCCAGGCAGGGGGAACGACGGCGCGGGACGGCGCCGCGTTCAGGGTTTTTCGGGGCTGTTCGACTGCTGGCGTGAACGCCAGTCGAGCGGGTGCGGCGTGTAGCTGTCTGGCGCCATGCGGCCAGGGCGGGCTTCACGGTTGCGGCGGTCTTCCGCGGCGCGGCGGTCGCGTTCCGCCTGGTCTCGCAAGGCCTGCTCCCGGTCCCGGTTGCGGCGATCGGCCTCGCGCGCCTGCTGGTCGCGGCGGTCGCGTTCACGCTCCCGGGCTACGCGGTCGCGCTCTGTCCGTTCTCTGTCACGCTCTCGCTCGCGCCAGTCGTTGCGGTTGCGGTCGCGTTCCCAGCGGTCGTCGCGATCACGTCCGCCGTAGTAGATGACGGAGGGCGGGGCCGAATACGCAGGGTAGACGGGGGGCGGGCTGGAGTACACCGACGGGGTGTTGTAGATGTACCCCGGCTGCTCGTAGACCCTGTACGGCGTCGGTTCGTAATAGGGGTCGCCCGGCACGGTGGCGCAACCCGTCACCACGGCGCCCAGGACCGTGGCAGAAATGATGCGGGCGAGTGTGTATGTCATGCTGTTCAGACCCCCTACAGGGCGTGGGCGTTCCGCGCTGTACGTAAAGCCCCCGAAAAGCACCCCGGCGGGGTGTTACAAGTTTCGGAGTGGCGTTTTCAATGCCTCCCACTGTAGCGCCCGGGGGGCCCATTTGGTTGACCTGCATGCCGATGCAACGGGTAGGACGAAATCCCATGCCGTGCCGGGCTGGTGCCTTGGTGCACCGGCTTCTGAAATCAAAATTGATAGCGAAAGCGCGTGGCTGGCAATGCGCGAGCCGCCCTTTTGATGCGCGGCGTGTACGCCGTGGCGAAGGGCGCGCGGGAAGCTGGCCTGCTTCCCGTTTATTTGGGCAGCACCCGGCGGATGGTTTCCGCCAGATCTTCCGCCACGAACTTGGCGACATAGCCGTCGGCGCCGACGCTGCGCACGTGGTCTTCGTTGGCCGAGCCGGACAGCGAGGAGTGGATGACCACCGGCAGCCCGTGGAAGCGCGCATCCTGCTTGATGTTGCGCGTGAGGGTGAAACCGTCCATTTCCGGCATTTCGAGGTCGGTCAGCACCATGGCCACGCGGTCCAGCACGCTCTTGCCCTCGGCTTCGGCGCTCCTGGCGATGGCGTTGAGCCGGTCCCAGGCTTCCTTGCCGGATTTCACCATTTCATAGGGCGCATGCAGCACCTTGAGTTCCTGCTCGATGAGCGAGCGCGCCACGAACGAATCGTCGGCCGCCAGGATGATGGTGCCGGGCTTGAGCTTGAGCTTGGCGCCGACCTTCTCTTCGGTGACCTCGTGGCCGTCCGAAGGCGACACCATCTGGAGGATGGCTTCCACGTCCAGCACCTGGGCCAGGCGGGATTCGTCGGTGTTGCCATCCAGGCGGGCAATGCTGGTCACCAGCTTGCCGGCGGCGCCGCTGGTTTCGGCGGAAAGCACCTGCTTCCAGTCCAGCCGCACGATGTCTTCCACCGACTCCACCGCAAAAGCCTGCGTGGTGCGCGCGTATTCGGTCACCAGCATGATGTTCAGTCCCGTCTGGGGCTTGCAGCCCACGATGGAAGGCAGGTCCAGCACCGGAATCACCTGGCCGCGCAGGTTCACGACCCCCAGCGAATGCGGCGTGGTGCCCGCGATCGGCGTGATGCTGGGCATGGCCACGATCTCGCGGATCTTGAACACGTTGATGCCGAACAGTTCGGATTTGCCCAGGGCACTGTCGGTGCCCAGACGAAACAGCAGCAGTTCGAACTTGTTGGTGCTGGTGAGGTTGGTCCGCTCGTCGATGTCCTGCTGCACTGCTTTCATGATGGGTCCTTCGCGCAGAAAAGAAGAAGAAACGCGCGTTTACAAATTCTAGGATCAGAACGGCATGTGCAGTGCGCTAAATGTTCAGGCAATACCCGAATAGTGCGCTGCAGCATCCAGGCGTCGCGGCGCCGTCACACGCTGGCGGCGCGGGTCATGCCGAGGGCGGCAGCGCCACCGGGGTGAAATGCACCACCGTGGGGAACGGGTCGTAGAAATGGTGCAGCAGCCGTTTCCATTCCTGGTAGGGCTCCGACTGCTGGCGAAAGCCGATTTCGTGGTCCTCGAGCGTGGCCCAGCGCACCAGCAATGCGTAGTCCTGCGGGCGTTCCACGCAATGGACCAGTTCGTGCGACAGGTAGCCGGGCATGGAGGCGATGATCCGCTGCGCCTGGGCAAAGGCTTGCTCGAACGCGGCATTCTGGCCGGCGCGGACGGTGAGGTGGGCGATTTCAAGGACCATGGTGGCAGGTGTGGGCTGGGGACAACCCCCTTTGTACCGCACCTTGCCTGCCGTGCCAGCGGCGGGCCCCACCTCAGGCCGCGCTGCTGCGGGAGAGGTCCGATGGCGTCTTGAGGCTGGAGGCGAGGCGGCCCAGCAGCGCGAGCAGGGGCGCGTCCGATGCGTCGCAGGCCAGGCCCAGATGGCGCGAGAAAGCCAGCGGACCGTCCAGGGGCCGCACGACCGAATGGCGTGCGTGGGCCGCGTAGGACTGCGGCACGACGGCCACGCCCAGGCCGCTGTCCACCATGTGCAGCAACAGCTCTTCGCGTGCGGCGCTGGCCTGCACCTCCAGCGCGATCCCGCGCTCGGCCAGCAGGCGGATGAACGACTGGTGCAAGGGGCAGTACGGCCATTCGATGAGCGGAACGCCCTGCAGGTCGGCCAGGCCGAATTTCTTCTTGAAACGCAGCGGGTGCTGTTCGGGCAGGAGCATCACATAGGGCTCGCGCCACAAGGACATGAAGGTGTCGCCAGACGGCTTGCAATGCTCGGCCACCAGGCGCAGGCGCGCCTCCTGCGCGCTGGCCGTGAGCCGCACCAGGGCGTTGGGCATGAGCTCGCCAATCTGCGCGAACAGCGGCGCGGCCGGGCCCACCATCAGATCGTCCTGCAGGAACACGCCCAGCGTTTCGCGCGGCGCATCGCGGAAGTCGCGCACCATGGCGCTCGACTGCGCCAGCAGGCTGCAGGCGCGCGGGTACAGGCGGTGGGCGGCGGGCGTGGGCGCCAGGCCCTGGCGGCTGCGCTCGAAGAGCACGGTGTCGAGCGCATCCTCCAGCCCCTTGATGGCCATGCTGATCGAGGGCTGCGCCACGAAGCAGCGGCGCGCGGCCGTGGTCACGGAGCGTTCTTCGTAGGCCGCCACGAAGTAGCCCAGGGCGCGCAGGTCAAACAGCATGGTGCGGGGGCCACGGAGGGCCGCGGTCAGGTCGGGGTGATGGTGGTGACGGTTTCGCGGAAGTAGTCGAGCTGGCCGTTGCGCGAGTGGCTCACGATCCAGGTCAGCGATTCCACTTCGCGCTGTTGTACCGCATAAAAGAAGCGCTGGTGGAATTTCGTGATCACCCAGTCGTCGCCCAGGGGCTGGCTGTGGGTGTGCACGATCTTCGTGCCCTGCGGAAAGACCTCGGTGCCCAGGCGCTGCACCACGGCCAGCACGTCGGCCTTGTGGCGGGCGACCTGCCAGCTGGTGTCCGCCTCGTCGCGGTAGTGGTCGATGCGGAAATCCACGTCGTCGGCGATGCTGTCCAGCAATGTGGGCACGTCGCCCTTTTCAAACGCGGCCAGTACGCGGTCGATGGGGAAGTGGGTGGTGGGGTTGGTCGTCATGTGCGTTCTCCGGTCGGGTTGAAGAAAGGTCGTGGAAGCAGGTACCGGAAGGCGACTGTAGGCAGCCCGCGCGGCACGCACAACGATGGAATTTGTGGAGCGATGCGATAAAAAAATGATGGATGGAAGGATGCCGGGCGCTGCGTTCACGCCACTGCCATCCGCCATCGTGCTGCGCGCGGTCCAGGGCCGGTGAAACCAGCGCGGCCAGGCCGCCGCGTCTTCTTTTTCTTTTCCCTTCTCCCACGCCACAGGACAGGGAACGGGTCCAAAGGCGGCCCCGAGGGCCGCCCCTCAATCCGTGACGCCCGGCACCTGGCTCAGATAGCCGTGCAGCGCCGCGATGGCCTGGCGCACCTTGGCGGGCTGTGCGTCGCGCTGGGGCGTGACGGCCCAGATGTCGAGCGTGCCGAAGGACCAGTCGGGCAGCAGCCGCACCAGCTGCCCGGTCTGCAAGGCCTCGTGTGCGTCCATGCTGCCCACGAGCGCAAGGCCCAGGCCGGCCTCGCACATCTGCTGGATCGACAACTGGTTGTTGCTGGCGATGCGCGGCTCCACCCGCAGCGCGCGCGGTTCGCCCGTGGGGCTGCGCAGATCGATCAGCAGGCCGCCGCTCTCGCGCGCAAAGCCCAGCCAGCTGTGCGACAGCAGGGCGTCGGGGTCCTGCGGCACGCCATGGTTGGCCACCCACCCGGGCGAGGCGCACAGGTACCACCGCATCCCGCCCAGGCGCCGGGCAGCCCAGCTGGAGTCGGCCAGCCGCCCGTAGCGCACCGCCAGGTCGATGCGGGCGTTGATCAGGTCGATGGGCGAATCGTCCACCAGCAGCCTCAAGCGCAAGGCAGGGTGGGCGGCCAGCAGCTCACCTAGCGCGGGCGCGATGTGCCGTGCAAAGCCCACGGTGGCCGAAAGGCGCAGCTCGCCGCTGGGCGCATCGCGCGACGCCGCCAGCTCGGCACGTGCCTGCTCGGCCGCGGCCCACATGGCGGCGCAGCGCGCGTGGTAGCGCTGGCCCGCCTCGGTGAGGGCCAGCTTGCGGGTGGAGCGATGCAGCAGCGTCACGCCGCCGTCGCTCTCCAGCCTGCGCACCTGCTGGCTCACGGCCGAGGTGCTCATGCCCAGGGCGCGGGCCGCGCCGCTCATCGAGCCGTGCTGCACCACGGCGGCGAACACGGCCATGCGTTTGAGGTCTTCCATCGGTGAATTTGCTTGATCGTGAAGCTGGTCTTCAAAGTGAAGGCATTTTTAGCCCTCTAGTGCGGTCTTTGACAAGCCCATATTCTCACCCTATCGCAACTTTGAACCGAGGAACTCCCCATGAACATCGCCCTGATTGGTGCCACCGGCTTCGTCGGCTCGGCCGTGCTCGATGAACTGCTGCAGCGCGGCCACCGCGTGACCGTGCTGGCCCGCAACCCCGGCAAGCTGCCCGCGCGTGAAGGCCTGACCGTCGTCGCCGCCGACGCGCAGGATGCCGCCCAGGTCGCCAAGGCCGCCGCCGGCCACGATGCGGTGGTGAGCGCCTACAACCCCGGCTGGACCGTGCCGGACATCCACGACCAATTCCTCAAGGGCACCCGCGCCATCATCGACGGCACCAAGCAGGCGGGTGTGCGGCGCCTGCTCGTGGTGGGCGGCGCCGGCAGCCTGTTCGTGGCGCCCGGCGTGCAACTGGTGGACACGCCCCAGTTCCCGGCGGAATGGAAGCAGGGGGCCCTGGCCGCGCGCGAGGCACTCCACTGGATCCGCACCGAAAGCACCCTGGACTGGACCTTCCTCTCGCCTCCCATCCTGCTGGCTCCCGGCGAACGCACGGGCCAGTACCGCCTGGGCACCGAAGCCCCGCTGATGAACGGCGACCAGCCCGGCGGCATCAGCGTGGCCGATCTGGCCGTGGCCATTGCCGATGAGCTGGAAACGCCGCGGCACCTGCAGCAGCGGTTCACGGTGGCGCACTGAGCCTGGGCATCCCGGCCGGCGCGGCGGCGGGCCACCGGGGGTGCGGGCGGGGGCTGCATCCCGGCCGACGGCATCTCAGCCGGTTCGCCTACAGGCGCATGGGGCCGCAGCACCTGCAGGCGGCGGGATTGATGTGTAGATTGGTGGTGCCGGCGACGCCTGCAAGCGCAGGCAGGCCGGCCGGCCACGCTGCTGCCCTTGCCGTCCACCCGGGTGCGGCGCCAGAGCAGGGCGTGTTATCCCGCCCCACTGCTGCCTGTCGGAGTACCTTCGTGCATTCGATCTCTACCGCCTTGCCACCCGCCCCCGCCCCCGCAGCATGCCGCAGGGCGCAACGTCCTCCCTCTCCCGTTCCCTGGCCGCGTAGCCTGGCACTGCTGGGAGTGTTGGGGGCACTCGCCACGGCGGCAGGTGCCCAGGATGCGGCGCTGCAGACCGCCCCCGAACCCCGGCGCATGTTCATCGACGGCGCACGCGCCGCGAGCGATGTGGGCCTGGTGTCGGTGGGGGTGCAGCTGCCATGGGAATGGCGCCGTTCCTTCCTGGACGGCGAATTGACGGGGCACTGGGACGCCCACATCGCCCACTGGCGCGTCCCTGCGGGCTCGGCGGCGTCCGATCGCAGGCACTGGACGCAGCTGGCCCTGGTGCCCACGCTGCGGCTGCGCTTCGATGGCGGGCGTTCGGCGTGGTTCATGGAAGGCGGCATCGGCGTTTCGGTGCTGGACGGGCACTACGCGATGCGGCACAAGGCCTTCAGCACACGCTTCAATTTCACCGACCACCAGGGGATCGGCTTCAACTTTGGCGCGCGCCGCCAGCATGAGCTGATGCTGATGGTGCGCCATGTCTCCAACGGCGGCATCCGCAAGCCCAATCCCGGAGAAGATTTTGTCCAGGTGCGCTATGGACTGGCATTTTGAGCCGGTGCCCTGGTGCAGGCGGTGTCGATGCTCCTCAATTCATAGCTGCCAGGGCTTGGGTGGCGGGCGCAGGAGGCTGTTTTCGTCTCAAGGCCCCGGGGCGGTGGCGCGTGGGCCCCTGTCGGCAGCCGTGCGTGCTCCGCGCCGGGGCGCGTGCCGTCAGCCGTCGATCAGCTTCGGGTCCCACGCAAACACGGTCTGCTCCTGCTCGCCCAGCTTCTCGATGCCCAGGCACATCACGTCGCCGGGCTTGAGGAACTGCGCCTGGGGCTTCTTGCCCATGCCCACGCCGGGCGGGGTGCCGGTGGTGATCAGGTCGCCGGGCTCCAGCGTCATGAAGCGGCTCAGGTAGCTCACCAGCTGCGCCACGGTGAAGATCATCGTGCGGGTGCTGCCAGTCTGCTGGCGCTCGCCGTTCACGTCCAGCCACATCGACAGATTCTGCGGGTCGCCGACCTCGTCGGCGCTCACCAGCCAGGGGCCGATGGGGCCGAAGGTGTCGCAGCCCTTGCCCTTGTCCCAGGTGCCGCCGCGCTCGAGCTGGTATTCGCGCTCGGAGATGTCGTTGATGGTGCAGTAGCCGGCCACGTGCTGCAGCGCGTCCGCCTCGCTCACATAGCGCGCGCGGGTGCCGATCACCACGCCCAGCTCCACCTCCCAGTCGGATTTGACCGAGTCTTGCGGCAGCACCACGGGGTGGTTGCAGCCCACGGCGCAGTCCACGGTCTTGGTGAAGACGATGGGCTCCTGGGGGATGGCCATGCCGGCTTCGGCCGCGTGGTCCGCGTAGTTCAGTCCGATGGCGATGAACTTGCGCATGCCCGTCCACGGCACCGCCAGGCGGCCCTGGGGCACGACGGGCAGGGTGGCGGCATCGATGGCGGCCAGCGCGGCCAGGCCAGAGGGTGACAGGGTGGCAGGGCTGATGTCGGGCAGCACGCCGCTCAGGTCGCGCACCGTGCCGTCGGTGTGCAGGAGTGCAGGTTTTTCCTGGCCCTTGGGGCCGTGGCGAAGCAGCTTCATGGTTGGTACTGGTAAGGGTTGGATGGTGGGTGGCGCGGAACGCAGAGCGTAGATGAAATCAGTTGGACCAGCCGCCGTCGATGACCTGGGCGGTGCCCGTGGTGAACGATGACTCGTCGCTCGCCAGGTACACCGCCAGCGCGGCGATCTCCTCGGCCCGGCCCAGGCGGCCCATGGGCTGGCGCTCGACGAAACCTGCTTCGACGGCGGCCAGGCTCTGGCCCGTGGCCGCGGCCTGCGCGGTGATCCGCTCCTGCAGCGACGGCGACATCACCGTGCCCGGGCAGATGGCATTGCAGCGGATGCCCTGGGCCACGAAGTCGGCGGCCACCGACTTGGTCAGGCCCACGACCGCCGCCTTGGTGGTGCCGTAGACGAACCGCCGGGGCGCCCCTTTGATACTGCCCGCCACCGAGGCGACGTTGATGATGGACCCGGCGCCGCGCGCCAGCATGCCGGGCAGGAACGCCCGGATGGTTCGAAACTGCGCGCGCACGTTCAGATCGAACGCGAAGTCCCACTCGTCGTCCGTGCAGTCGAGCACACTGCCCGCGTGCACAAAGCCCGCGCCGTTGAACAGCACATCCACCGGACCCACGGCGGCGGCTGCGTCGCGCACGGCCTGGGCCTGGGTCACGTCCAGCACGCGGGTCTCGCAGCCAGTGTCGCGCTGCAGGGTGGCTAGCGCGGCGGCATTGATGTCGGTGGCGATCACCCGCGCGCCCTGGGTCGCGAAGGCAATGGCGGTGGCGCGGCCGATGCCCTGGCCGGCGGCGGTGAGAAAGGCGGTCTTGCCTGCAAGTCGGAGTGTCATGGAATGCGGGGCGTGAAGAGTGGGTGGGAGTGCTGTGGGGCAGGGGTGGGCGCCGTCAGCCCGTGAACCAGCGCAGCGGCGCCAGCACCGTCTGCGGAAAGATCACCATGATGAACATCACCGCGAACTCGGCCGCCATGAAAGGCAGCACGCCGCGCGTCACCTCGTCCATCTTCATGCGCCCCACACCGGCCACCACGTTCAGGATCGTGCCCACCGGCGGCGTGACCAGGCCGATGGAGTTGTTGATGATGAACAGCACGCCGAAGTACACCGGGTCGATGCCTGCGGCCTTGATCACGGGCATCAGCACGGGGGTCAGGATCAGGATGGTGGGCGTCATGTCCATCGCCGTGCCCACCAGCATCACCAGCACCATGATCGCGATCAGCAGCAGCGTCTGGTTGCCCACGAAGGGCTTCAACAGCTCCACCATCTGCGCGGGCAGGTTGGCCACGGTGATGAGCCACGACGACACCATGGCCGCCGCCACGAGGAACATCACCACTGCCGTGGTCTTGGCCGCGGTGGTGAAGATGGGCAGCAGCGCGCGCAGTGGCAGCTCGCGGTAGATCACGCTGGCCACGAACAGCGAATACACCGCCGCGACCACCGCGGCCTCGGTCGGTGTGAACACGCCCATGCGCAGGCCCACCAGGATGAACACCGGCAAGGTCAGCGCCCACACCGACTCCCGCGCGGTGCGCCAGACTTCGGCTGCAGTCTTCTTCTCCGGCATGGCCAGCACCTCCTTGCGGCCCACCCACCACCAGGTCACCGCCAGGCCCACGCCGATCATGATGCCCGGCACGATGCCCGCGATGAACAGCTTGCTGATCGACACGTTGGCCGCCACGCCGAAGATCACGAAACCGATGCTCGGCGGAATGATGGGCCCGATGACGCCCGAGGCCGCGATCAGCCCGCCCGACACCTCCTTCTTGTGCCCGGCCTTGACCATCATCGGCAGCAGCAGCGCCGTGAGCGCCGCCGCATCGGCCACGGCCGAGCCCGACAGCGACGACAGCAGGCAGGCGGCCAGGATCACCACATAGCCCAGGCCTCCCTTCACATGCCCCACCAGCGCCAGCGCGAAGTTCACGATGCGCTGCGACAGCCCGCCCACGTTCATGATCTCGCCGGCCAGCATGAAGAAGGGCACGGCCAGCAGCGGAAAGCTGTCGGCGCCATTGATGAAGTTCTGCGCCAGGATCTGCGCGTCGAACAGATCGAGCTGCCACATCAGCGCGACGCCGGCGGCCAGCAGTGCATACGCGATGGGAATGCCCAGCGCCATGGTGCCGATGAGGGCCCCCAGAAAAATCAGCACGGTCATGTGTTGTCTCCGTTATTTTTGATGTGCCATCTGTGTGTGCATGCGTGCTTACTTGCTCACTCGCCGCGCTGCTTCGGGGGCAGGCCCAGGGCTTGTGCGGCCGCATCTTCGCGCGCCAGCTCGGCCTGCAGGGCTTCGAGCTCCGCCTGTTCTTCGGACTCCTTGACCATCACCAGCTCGCCCTCGCTGGCCTTGCCGGTCAGCACGCGCAGCAGCTGCAGCGTCAGCAGGAAGCCGGCGCACACCGAGAACACCACGCCCGAGGCATAGAAGATGGCCATCGATGCGCCCGTGACCGGGGCCTCCACATCCCAGTTGATCTTCATCTGCTGCCAGCTGCCGTCGAAGAACAGCCAGGTGATGTAGAGCATCAGCACGTGGCCCAGCGCCATGCAGGCCCTCTTGCCCCGCACCGACAGGCGCGACACCAGCATGTCGGTGCCCAGGTGCGCGTTCTCCTTGATGGCGGCCACTGCGCCCAGGAAGGTGATCCACACGAAGAGCCAGCGCGACAGCTCCTCGCTGACGGCGATGCCGGAGTTGAAGACGTAGCGCAGCACCACGTTGCCGAACACCAGCACCACCATGGCGGCCAGCGCCAGTGCGATGAGGAGGTTGATGGCCCGGACGTAGCGGTCGATGAAGGTATTGAGCATGCTGAGGTCTCCGTGGATGGCGGGGCCGGTCTGCTTTTTTGAGGCGTTCAGAGCGCCGCGCCCTGCAGCAGCCCGCGCGCGGCCAGGTTGGCGATGAAGGCCCGCAGGCCGAAGCGCCAGGGCGGCGCGCTCTCGCTGTGCGCCACGGTGTTGTGCAGCGCGCCCAGCCAGGCGCTCTGGATGGCGACCACGTCGCCCAGCTTGTGGGTGAAGCCGCCGCCGGGCTGGTCGCGGTCTTCGATGGGCGCGAACAGCGTGCCCAGAAACAGCATGAAGCCGTCCGGGTACTGGTGCGCGGCCAGCGTCTGGGCCACCAGGTCGGCCGGGTCGCGGCTGATGCTGGCCATGGTGTTGATGCCGCGCAGCGTGAAGCCGTCGGCGCCCGCCACGCGCAGGTGCACGGTCTCGTTGCGCACCTGGTCCAGTCCGAAGCCGGCGTCGAACAGCCGGATGAACGGGCCGATGGCGCACGAGGCGTTGTTGTCCTTGGCCTTGCCCAGCAGCAGCGCGCTGCGGCCCTCGATGTCGCGCAGGTTCACGTCGTTGCCCAGCGTGGCACCCACGATGGCGCCGCGGCTGTTGACGGCCAGCACCACCTCGGGCTCGGGGTTGTTCCAGGCCGAATCGGCGCGGATGCCGATCTCCTCGCCCGTGCCCACCGATGCGAGCACCGGCGCCTTGGTGAAGACCTCGGCGTCGGGGCCGATGCCCACTTCAAGGTACTGCGACCACAGGCCCTTGTCCTGCAGCAGTGCCTTCAAGGCCATCGCCTGCTCGGAGCCGGGACGGATGTCGGCCAGGCTCTCGCCGATGAGCCCCACCACCTGGCTGCGCAGGCCCTGGGCCCGGGCCGCGTCGCCGCGCGCCTGCTCTTCGATCACGCGCTCGATCAGGCTGGCCGCGAAGGTCACTCCAGCCGCCTTGACCACCTGCAGGTCGCAGGGGGCCAGCAGCCAGGGGCGGGACGTGTCGCGCACGCCATGCTGGCCGGTTTGGCTGTTGGCCAGCAGTTCGTCCACGCTGCACAGGTACTGGCCCTCGGCGGCTCGCACTGCCTCGGCGGGCGCGGGCGTGTCCAGCAGCGTGCTCATGGTGGGGTAGTGCCGGCTCAGGTCGAACACGCCGTCGGTGCGCAGGGCCACCACCGCCGGGCCGGGCACGGCGCCGTGCACCCAGGCGCGGCCGACCAGGGTGCCGGCCAGGCCGTCGTCGGGAAGAATGTGGGCGCGCGCCGCCCCACCGGCCGCTGTGGCCGCTGTCGTTTCACTCATGGGAGTTCCTTGGAAAAGGGTTCTGAATCGGTGCCGCACCCGCCCAGGCGCAGCGTCTCAATGGTTGTGGCGCGGCGTGTGTTCGGAAATGCGCCGGTAGTCCAGCGCAAAGTCGAGCGTCGCGCCATCCACCAGCTGGCCGGTCTTCTCGCGGTACAGCGCCTCCCAGGGCGACTGGCTCTGGGGGATGGGCGGCGCCGGCAGTTCGCGGCGGCGGCGCTCGATCTCCTCGGGGGCCACCAGCGCGTCGCACCGGCCGGCGTTCAGGTCGATGCGGACCATGTCGCCGCTGTGCAGCCAGGACAGGCCCCCGCCCACCGCGCTTTCGGGGGAGACATTCAAAATCGACGGGCTGTCGGCCGTGCCCGACTGGCGCCCGTCGCCCAGCGTGGGCAGCGTGTTGATGCCGCGGCGGATCAGCGCGTCGGGCGGCTGCATGTTGACCACCTCGGCCGAGCCGGGCCAGCCGAGGGGGCCCGCGCCGCGCATCACCAGGATGCAGCCTTCGTCGATGCCGAGCGACGGGTCGTTGATGCGTGCGTGGTAGTCGTCCGCGCCTTCGAACACCACGGCGCGTGCTTCGAAGATGCCTTCCGCGCCCGGTTGGCTCAGGTAGCGCTGGCGGAAGGACTCGGAGATCACCGATGTCTTCATGATGCCGAAGTCGAAGAGGTTGCCGTGCAGCACCAGGAAGCCGGCTTTTTCCATCAGCGGTGCGTCGAAGGGGAAGATCACCTCGCGGTCGCGCGTCTCGCGGCCCTGCAGGTTGTCGGCCAGGGCCTTGCCGGTCACGCTCAAGGCATCGGCATGCAGGCGGCCCGCCTGCTGCAGCTCCCACATCAGCGCGGGCACGCCCCCGGCGCGGAAGAACCTCTCGCCCAGGTATTTGCCGGCGGGCTGCATGTTCAGCAGCAGGGGCAGGTCGTAGGCATGCTGCGTCCAGTCCTCGGGGCGCAGGTCCACGCCCGCGTGGCGCGCCATGGCCATGATGTGCACCTGCGCGTTGCTGCTGCCCCCGGCCACGCTAACCACGGCCAGCGCGTTGAGAAAACTCTCGCGGGTGAGGATGCGCGAGGGGCGCAGGTCCTCGTAGGCCATCTCCACGATGCGCCGCCCGGTCTCGTACGCCATCTGCCCGCGTTCGCGGTAGGGCGCCGGAATGGCGGCGCAGCCCGGCAGCGAGAGGCCCAGCGCCTCGGCCACCGCGTTCATGGTGGACGCCGTGCCCATGGTGTTGCAGTGGCCGGCCGACGGCGCGCTGCTGCAGGCGCGCTGCAGGAATTCTTCCTCGTCGATGTCGCCCACGGCCAGCTGGCGGCGGCTGCGCCAGATCACGGTGCCCGAGCCCACCAGTTCTCCATCGTGCCAGCCGTCCAGCATGGGGCCGCCCGAGAGCACGATGGCCGGGATGTCCACCGTGGACGCCGCCATGATGCCGGCCGGGGTCGTCTTGTCGCAGCCGGTGGTCAGCACCACCGCGTCGATGGGGTAGCCGTACAGGATCTCCACCAGCCCCAGGTAGGCCAGGTTGCGGTCCAGCGCGGCGGTGGGGCGGCGGCAGTTCTCGAAGATGGGGTGCACTGGAAACTCCATCGGGATGCCCCCGGCGTCGCGGATGCCCTCGCGCACGCGCCGCGCCAGGTCCACATGGATGCGGTTGCAGGGCGACAGGTCGCTGCCGGTCTGCGCGATGCCGATGATGGGGCGGCCCGAGCGCAGCTCCTCGGGCGTGAGCCCGTAGTTCATGAAGCGTTCGAGGTAGAGCGCGGTCATGTCCGAGCGTGCGGGGTCGGCAAACCACTCGCGGGAGCGGAAGGGGCGGCGGGGTGTTTTGGTCATGGATCGCGATGTGTCAGCAGGCGGGAAGGGCGCTGCAACAGGGGTTGGCATGTTTGACTCGAACCACAAACCGTTCGGGCTGAGCCCGTCGAAGCCTCGCGCGGCGCTTCGGCCGCGCTCGGTGAACGGTTGTGGTGGAGCAGAAAAGTTACTTGCCGCCCCGCACCTTGGCAAGTTCGGCGTTCATCTCGCCAGTGGTCTCCTCGCCGAATTCCTTGGCGTACTTGGTCAGCACCGGCTGCAGCTTGGCGCGCATCTTGGCCTGCTCGGCGGGTGCGAGTTCGGTCACCTGCATGCCAGCCTTCTTCAACTCGCCCAGCGCGGTCTCGCTGAACGCACGGATGGTCTTGCGCTCGAACAGGGTGGCTTCGCGCGCGGCGTCCTGCACGATCTTCTGCTCCTGCGCCGACAGCCCATCCCAGGTCTTCTTGGACATCAGCAGCACCCAGGCGCTGTACATGTGGCGCGACAGCACCAGGTGCTTTTGCACTTCATAGAACTTGCTCGACAGGATGGTGGCGGGCGGGTTCTCCTGCCCGTCCACCGCGGCCTGTTCCATGGCCGAGTACAGCTCGGTGAAGGGCATGGGCGTGGCGTTGGCACCCAGGGCGTTGAAGGTATCCAGGAACAGGGGGCTCTGGATCACGCGCAGCTTCAGGCCCGCCAGGTCTTCCGCCTTGGTGATGGCGCGGCGCGAGTTGGTCACGTGGCGAAAGCCGTTCTCCCAGAAGCCCAGGCCCACCAGGCCCTTTTCGGGCAGCTTGG
The DNA here is from genome assembly GCF_059415185.1 of Acidovorax sp. GW821-FHT10E04. NCBI lineage: Bacteria > Pseudomonadati > Pseudomonadota > Betaproteobacteria > Burkholderiales > Comamonadaceae > Acidovorax > Acidovorax sp. GW821-FHT10E04. Next base: position 127,001 of record NZ_JBWKMT010000009.1, on the reverse strand, counting down.
CCAGCAGCTTCTGGCCGAAGGGGCCGTCGAGCACCGCGTCGGCTTCTTGTTCGTTGTTGAAGGTGAGCGGCAGGTTCAGCACGCCGAAGGGTTTGATCAGCGCCATCAGCGTGGAGCTGTCGGGCACCGTCATCTCCAGCGTGCCGCCACGCAAGGCCGAGGTCATGCTCACGTCGTTGCCCAGGGAGCCGCTGGCGTACAGCTTGGCCACCAGCTTGCCGCCGCTTTTGGCAGAGAGCTGCTCGGCAAAGTGCTTGACGGCCTGCGCCTGGGGGTGGTCGTCGTTCAGGCCGATGCCGACCTTGAAAACATGGTCCTTGATCTGCGCCGACACGGGTGCGGCCACGGCGGCCAGGATCGTGGCCGCAAGGGCCAGGGCTTTGAATTGCATGGTGTTTGTCTCCGGATATGGAATGGCTGGGGCACGGTGGGGCACCGTAAAAGACGGCCCACCGGCGCCATCGGGTCTCTGCGGGACCCTCCCGACGCAGGCGAGAGATTAGGTTTCGCAGGGCGCGGGGTCCACTCACTTTTTTGCTAGCATCCATTCCAAATGCTGATGAGTTGCCGTGACCTCCACCCCTGTGTCGGGTAAACCCCTGTCGATGGTGCAGGCCTGCGCGCGGCTGCGCTTTCGGCACCTGCAGTTCCTGGACATCCTGGGCCAGACGCGCAACCTGCGCCTGACGGCCGAGCAGATGCACATCACGCAGCCGGCGGCCACCAAGATCCTGATGGACATCGAGGAGATCCTGGAATCGCGGCTCTTCGAGCGCCTGTCGCGCGGCATGCGGCCCAACGAACTGGGCCTGTTCACGCTGCGCTACGCCGCCAGCGCGCTCGCCGGCCACCGCAAGTTCGTCGATGAGTTCAATGCGCTCAAGGAGGGCGGCCACGGCCACCTGGCGATCGGCGCCATCACGGGATCGGCCGCGCACGTGCTGACGGCGTCGGTGGCCGAGATCCAGCGCCTGCGCCCGCTGCTGGTGCTCAAGGTGCTGGAGCAAAGCAGCGACCAGCTGATCGTGTGGCTGGCAGAGCGCAAGATCGACCTGATGATCGGCCGCTTCACCGACGACGCGCACCGCACGCAGTTCCACTACGAACGCCTGTCCAGCGAGCCGCTGCTGGTGGTGGGCGGCCTGCACCACCCCCTGCGCGGCGCGCGCGACCTGGACATGGCCGAGCTGTCGCACTGGCCGTGGATCCTGTACCCCGCGTCCACCGCGGTGCGCAAGGTGTCGGACGACATCTTCGGGCGGAGCGGCCTCGCACTCGGCTCGGGCGTGGTGGAGACCCCGTCGTTCCTGTTCGCGCTGGAGATGATGCAGGCCACCGACATGCTGTCGCTGCAGCCCCAGGCGCTGGTGGAGCGCTACATCGCCAAGGGCCTGCTGGCCCGCATCCCCGTGGACCTGCCGGACCGCATGCCCGACTACGGCCTCATCACCCGGCTGGGGGAACCGCCCACGCCCGCCATGCAGGCCTTCACCGACGTGCTGCGCGAGGTGGCGAACCCGGTGACCGATGCGCCGTGACGGGGGCTGGTGCCGGCCGCCGTCAATAACCAGCGGTTATTGAAAATGCATGCTCCCGCCTCCGTGCCGGGGCCGTTATGCTCTGCGCCCTTTCCCTGAATCTTCTGCGACCCTTTTCCCCATGCAAGACACCCCCGACACCATCCAGGAGCCTCGCCGTTGGAGCGACGGCCAATGGACCGCGCAGGTCATCAAGAACGAAGACGACGACGGCTGGGCCGTGTCCATGACGCTGCGGGGCGAGGCCGAGCCCGCGCTGGTGGGGCCCTGGACCATGGGACGCGACAAGAAGAACCCCAAGCCGCTCGATGTCTCGGCCTTCCACACCCTGGTCAAGACCGCCAGCGAGGTGCTGCGCCGCCACGAGCAGCAGTTGCATGCACAGCTCCACAAGAACGTCGCGGTCACGGTCAATGGCCAGCGCCTGCGCGTGCAACTGGCCATCGTGCCCGACGAAGAGGGCGCCACGGCCACCCTGAGCGCCCAGGATGAACTGGGCGAGGAACTGGCGCGCGTGCCCGTGCCGCCCACGTTCAAGCTCACGCCCGCCAGTGCCACCGCCTGGGCCGAAGCCGGGTTCGAACGGCCCCGCTGACGGTGCAGGCAATCGCCTGGGCGACGGCCCGCCCCGCGGGTAACCCCTAGAATCGCGCCGCTGGCCTCCACAGCTTGTGGGGGCCGGCAGCGTTCTCAGGGCGGGGCGGAATTCCCCACCGGCGGTATCTGCGGGTGGCTGTTGCTACAGCCGCACCGCAGCAGCCCGCGAGCGCCCGGGCCGCGCCAGGCATGGCGGCGGCCCGGGGTCAGCAGATCTGGTGCGATGCCAGAGCCGACGGTCACAGTCCGGATGAAAGAGATCGCGAAGCCATGGCCGCCCATCGGGATGGGTGCCCGTGTGCAGTGGTGCGGGTGTTCGCTGGTGCGGGCGGGCGGGCGCGGTTTGCCGTGCGCGCCGCCGTGCGGCTGCCCGGGCCCGGCGCGCGGGTGCCTGCTTGCCGTTGTGGTGTGCCCTGTTCGCGCGCGCCCTGATTCTGGTAATCCTTTTCTTTGCTACGAGAAAATCCATGAATCAGTCCTTCCATTCCCACCATGCCGCCGCTGCCAATGCCGAACAAGGCCGTGCAGACTCCGCGCGCCGCAGCGAACGCGTTGCGGTCATCTGCGCCGGCTGGCACCGGGACATCGTCCACCAGGCCCGCGACGCCGCCGTGGCGGAGTTCGCCCGCAACGGCCTGGCTGCGAGCCAGATCGAGCAGTTCGAGGTGCCTGGCGCCTTCGAGATCCCGCTGCTGGCCAAGCGCCTGGCGCAAAGCGGCCGCTACGACGCCATCGTGGCCTGTGCGCTGGTGGTCAACGGCGGCATCTACCGCCACGAGTTCGTGACCACCGCCGTCATCGACGGCCTGATGCGCGTGCAGCTGGACACCGAGGTGCCCGTGATGTCCGCCGTGCTCACGCCGCGTGACTTCCACGAGCATGAAGACCATCTGAAGTTCTTCCGCGAGCATTTCGTGAAGAAGGGCACGGAGGTGGCCGACGCGTGCCTGCGCACCATGGCGCAGTTCAAGGCGCTGGAAGCGGCGCACGGCGACTGACCAGCCCCCATGGGGGGGCTGGCGCGCTGGCGGGGCCGCGCGCCATGGCACCGGAACAGGCTCAGGTCGCTATTAAAAACATAGCTGTTTGCGCTGGATGGTTGGGCGTTAGAGGTCGTTTTGATTCAATTTTCTTCGCCCCCCGGCCCGCCCGTCCTGTCAGGCCGCCGCCAGCCGGGGCACGCGCGCCCCCGCCGCCGGGTGTTCGCCGGGCGACAGGCGGAACACCGAGACCGCGTCCACCAGCTGCTGCGCCTGTACCTTCAGGCTGTCGGCCGCCGCCGCGCTTTGCTCCACCAGCGCCGCGTTCTGCTGCGTGGCCTGGTCCATCTGCATCACGGCCTCGCCCACCTGGGCCACGCCCGCGCTCTGCTCGCTGCTGGCGGCGCTGATCTCGCCCACGATGTCGGTCACGCGGCGGATCGAGGCCACCACTTCCGTCATCGTGGCGCCGGCCCTGTCGACCAGGGCCGTGCCTTGCTCCACGCGCTCCACGCTGGTGTGGATCAGGCTCTTGATCTCCCGGGCCGCCTCGGCGCTGCGGCCGGCCAGGCTGCGCACCTCGCTGGCCACCACCGCGAAGCCCCGGCCCTGCTCGCCCGCGCGGGCTGCCTCGACGGCGGCGTTGAGCGCAAGGATGTTGGTCTGGAAGGCAATGCCGTCGATCACGCTGATGATGTCGGCGATCTTCTTGCTGCTGTCGTTGATGCCCTTCATGGTGGTCACCACCTCGGCCACCACGTCGCCGCCCTGCACGGCCACGGTGGACGCATTGACGGCCAGCTGGTTGGCCTGGCGCGCGTTGTCGGCATTGGCCTGCACGGTGGAGCTGAGCTCTTCCATCGACGCCGAGGTTTCCTCCAGCGCGCTGGCCTGCTGCTCGGTGCGCGCCGAGAGGTCGTTGTTGCCCAGCGCGATCTCGGTGCTCGCGGCGGCCACGTTGTCGGCGTTGTGGCGCACGTGGCTCACCACGCTCGACAGGCTCAGCTGCATGCCGTGCAGCGCATTGAGCAGCAGCGCGATCTCGTCCTTGCCGCGCACGGGCTGCGCCACGGTCAGGTCGCCGCTGGCCACGGCCTGCGACACCCGCACCGCGTTGTCCAGCGGGTTCACCACGGTGCGGCTGAAGGCGATGGCGCCGGCGATGCCGAGCGCGCACACCACCAGCATCACGGCCAGGCTGATGGTGGTCGCGCGCTGCGCGGTGGCGGCGGCGTGTTCGGCCACTTCGCTGCTGGCCCGGGCGATCAGTTCGCCCGCCTGGTCGATCAGCTGCGAGGGCTCGCGGTCCATGCCCTGCACCGCCTTGTCGCCCGCCTCGGCATCGTGCCCGGACGCCTTGAAGGCCTCGAAGCCCTTGCGGTAGGCGGCGCCCATGCGTTCGTGCGCCTGGGCGAACTGCGCCACGCGGTCGCGGCCCTCGCCCGGCGGCAGGCCAGCCAGCAGTTTCTTCGCCTGCAGGCCGATGGCCTGCTCCTGCTTTTCAAACGCTGCCCAGTAGCGTGTGAGCTGGGCCGGGTCCTTGCCGCGCAGCAGTACGTTCTTCCACTCCTGCACCTGCACCTTGAAGTCATTGAGCATGGAGGAGGCCAATCGCTCGTGCTCGAAGCTTTGTGCCACGGTGGTCTGGTAGGTGCCCAGGGCCTGGTTCAGGCGGCTGATGCCGAACAGCGCCGCCGCGAACAGCAGCAGCAGCGCCACGGTAAAGGCCAGGGGGAGTTTGAGGCTGAGCTTCATGGCGGACTCCTGAGGTTCCACGGAACGGCGCCACGGCATGCACCCATGGCGCGAAAATGAAAGCTGCAAAGTCTCTGCGGGCCTGCCATCGGGCGTGGCGGGGGGGAGACTCCCGCTGCCATTATGGCGACGGATGTAATTTTTTGTACACGGAATTCGCGCCATGCCGCAAGGGGGGCGCCGCACGGCGGTAAGATGCCTTCCCGCGGTGCAAGCCGCGCCCGGGCCCGCGGGAAGGGTTGAACCCACTTGCCGACTCCTGGAGCACGTTCGTGCTCCTTGCAGAGCTGACTTTCCATCCTTTGTGCTGCCGGATTTGCGGGCCGTCGGCGATCCATGCACGGAGGTTCTCGTGAAACGCATTCCCCCACGGCCCGACCTGGGCCATCTCAAGAAACAAGCCAAGGACCTGCTCGCTGGCTGCCGCAGCGGCGAGCCCGAGGCGCTGGCGCGCTTTCGCGCCGCGCTGCCGGCGGCTGCGGGCCAGGGCGATGCCGCCATCGCCGCCCTGGGCCTTCGGCTGCACGACGCGCAGTCCTGCCTGGCGCGCGAGCATGGCTTTGCGTCCTGGGCCGACTTCCAGGGCTTTGTGCTGGCGCGGCGCGCGCTGGTGGACGACCCGGTGCGCGCCACCCTGCAATGGCTGCGCCTGGTCTATGCGGGCGACATCGCGGGCGGCAACCACAGCGCCCGGCCGGGGCTGGCCGAGCGCCTGTGGGCCGATGGCGCCATCCCCCGGGACGAAGACCCGTGGCTGGCCTGCGCCGTGGGCGATGAGGCCCGGCTGCGCGAGGCCATCGCGCAAGACCCGGGCTGGGTGCACCGCCCTGGCGGGCCCTTGCAGCTGCCGCCGCTGGTGGCCGTGGCGCATTCGAGCCTGGCGCGGCTGCCGGCCTTTGCCGACCGCCTGCAGGCCTGCGTGGCGCTGCTGCTGGAGGCCGGGGCCGATGCGAACCAGTGCGTGGCCAACCGCTGGCCGCCCGCCTCGCTGGCCGAGCCTGATGCATCGCACCCGCTGTCTGCGCTGTATGGCGCGGCCGGGCAGAACCAGCACGCGGGCATGGCGCGCCTGCTGCTGGACGCGGGCGCGGACCCCAACGATGGCGAATCGCTGTACCACGCGCTCGGAAGCCTGGACTGCACGCGGCTGCTGCTGGAGGCGGGCGCGCGGGTGCCGGGCACGAACGCGCTGTGCCGCGTGCTCGACATGGACGACCTGCCCGCGCTGCAACTGCTGCTGGCGCATGGTGCGGACGCGAACGAGCAGCTTGCCGATGGCGCGGCGCCGGGCGGTGCGGCGCCGCTGCTCTGGGCCATCCGGCGGCGGCGGTCGCTGGCCCATGTGCAGGCCCTGGTGGCGGCGGGCGCCGACCCGGCTGCCTGTGCCGCCGATGGCACGCCCGCGCACATCCAGGCGCTGCGCTGCGGACTGCCCGGGGTGGCGGCCTTTCTGCGCGCGGCGGTGGGCGAGGGCGACGTGCCTGTCGACGAGCGCTTCGTGGCCGCGTGTGCCCAGGCCGACGAGGCGCAAGCACGCACGCTGCTGGCCGCGCGGCCCGGGTTGTTGGACGCGCTGTCGCTGCCCCAGCAGCGCCTGCTGCCCGAGCTGGCCGCCCAGGCGGACTGCGGCCATGCCGTGCGGCTCATGGTGCGCCTGGGCTGGCCCATCGACACCACAGGGGGCGACTGGGACGGTACGGCGCTGCACCTGGCCATCTTTCGGGGCGACGCGGCGCTCACCCGCTTCCTGCTGGAGCACGGCGCGCGCTGGCAGGCCCGGCATGGCTTTGAGGACAACGCCTGCGGCGCGTTGTCGTGGGGCTCCATCAACACGCCCGAGCCCGATGGCGACTGGGCGGGCTGCGCGCAGGCGCTGCTGGACCATGGATTGCCACCCGCCGCGCCGGACCCCCAGGGCTCCGAGGCCGTGTGGCTGGACGGCCGCCCCATGCGGTTTTCTGACGAGGTGGCGGACTGCCTGCTGGGCGCCGCCGCACCGCTGCCGCAAGCACCGAAGTAGCGTGGCCGCGAAAAGACCAACGCCCCGCGGCGGGATGTCGCGGGGCGTTGCGCAAGAGCGGGTAAATCAGTGAGCGGCTACACCACGCCCGAGGCCCGCAGCGCCGCGATGCGCACCGCGTCCAGCCCCATTTCGGCGAGCACCTCGTCCGTGTGCTGGCCCAGTGCCGGCGGCGCGTTGCGCAGCACGGGCGGCGTGGCCGACAGGCGCAGCGGGCTGGCCACGCCGGTGATCTGCCGCACGTTGTCGGTGGCGGCCTCGCCGTCCTTCCAGCGCGGCAGCGTCACGGCCAGGCCGCGCGCCTGCACCTGCGCGTCGCCGAAGGCCTGGGCGATGGTGTTGATGGGGCCGCAGGGCACGGCCTTGTCTTCCAGCAGCGTGATCCAGTCGGCCGTGGTGCGCGTGCGCGTCACGGCCTCCATCGCAGGGATCAGGTCGGTGCGGTGCTGCACGCGCAGGGTGTTGGTGGCGTAGCGCGGGTCGGTTGCCCACTGGGGCTGGTTGGCGGCGGCGCAAAAGCGCTGGAACTGCCCGTCGTTGCCGATGGCCAGCAGCATGTTGCCGTCGGCCGTCGCGAAGTCCTGGTAGGGCGCCAGGCTCGGGTGGCTGTTGCCCATGCGGCCGGGCGCCTTGCCGGTGGCGAGGAAGCCCGAGGCCTGGTTGGCCAGAACGGCCATGCCCACGTCGAGCAGGGCCATGTCGATGTGCTGGCCCTGGCCCGTGCCAGTGGCCGCGTTGTCGCGCACATGCAGCGCGGCCAGGATGGCGTTGCTGGCGTACAGGCCGGTGAACAGGTCGATCACCGCCACGCCCACGCGCATCGGGCCGCCGCCGGGCTGGCTGTCGGCCTGGCCGGTGATGCTCATCAGGCCCGTCATGGCCTGCACCATCAGGTCGTAGCCCGCGCGCTCGGCGTAGGGCCCGTCTTGCCCGAAGCCGGTGACGGAGCAGTAGATGAGGCGCGGGTTCAGCGCGCGCAGGCTCTCGTGGTCCAGGCCGTATTGCTTCAGGCCGCCGACCTTGAAGTTCTCCACGACGATGTCCGCCTCTTGTGCCATTTGCTTGATGAGCGCCTGGCCCTCGGGCGAGGCCATGTCGATGGTCACCGAGCGCTTGTTGCGGTTGCAGGCGGTGTAGTAGCTGGCCTGGTTCGTGTCATTGCCCTCGGCGTCCTTCAGGAAGGGTGGGCCCCACTGGCGCGTATCGTCGCCCACGCCGGGGCGCTCCACCTTCACCACGTCCGCCCCCAGGTCGGCCAGCACCTGCGTGCACCAGGGGCCCGCGAGCACGCGGGAGAGGTCGAGCACCTTGATGCCTGCGAGGGCGCCTGCGTTGGATGTGGTCATGGTAGTGATTGCTATAACTTGAATAGCTGCTTGCGCTTGTTCAGTAAGCGCTAGAGGCCAAAATCGTATTGAATGGGCGTGGGAGGCGCGGCGGGCGTGTCTCCAGGCCACCGGCGTCGTCCCCCTTCCCCGCGAAGCCGAGAAAAGGGGGAAGGCGCGCGGCGCCTCAGCGGGATGTCAGCTGAACGCCGCGATGCCGGTCTGCGCACGGCCCAGGATGAGCGCGTGCACGTCGTGCGTGCCCTCGTAGGTGTTCACCACCTCCAGGTTCACCAGGTGGCGGGCCACGCCGAACTCGTCGCTGATGCCGTTGCCGCCCATCATGTCGCGCGCCAGGCGGGCGATGTCCAGCGCCTTGCCGCAGCTGTTGCGCTTGATGATGGAGGTACCTTCCACGCTGGCGGTGCCCGCGTCCTTCATGCGGCCGAACTGCAGGCAGGCCTGCAGGCCGATGGCGATCTCGGTCTGCATGTCGGCCAGCTTCTTCTGGATGAGCTGGTTGGCGGCCAGGGGGCGGCCGAACTGCTTGCGGTCCAGCGTGTACTGGCGGGCGGTGTGCCAGCAGAACTCGGCCGCGCCCAGCGCGCCCCAGGCGATGCCGTAGCGCGCGCTGTTCAGGCAGGTGAAGGGGCCCTTCAGGCCCTGCACTTCAGGAAACGCGTTCTCTTCCGGCACGAACACGTCGTCCATCACGATCTCGCCGGTGATGGAGGCGCGCAGGCCCACCTTGCCGTGGATGGCGGGGGCCGTCAGGCCCTTCATGCCCTTTTCCAGCACGAAGCCGCGGATGGGGCCCACAACATCCTTGCCATCGCCACCTTTGATGACTTCCTTGGCCCAGACCACGAACACGTCGGCCACGGGGCTGTTGGTGATCCACATCTTGCTGCCCTTGAGCTTGTAGCCGCCATCGACCTTGTAGGCGCGCGTGGCCATGCTGCCGGGGTCGGAGCCGTGGTCGGGCTCGGTCAGGCCGAAGCAACCGATCCACTCGCCGGTGGCGAGCTTGGGCAGGTACTTCTGCTTTTGCGCTTCGGTGCCGAATTCATGGATGGGCACCATCACCAGCGACGACTGCACGCTGGCCATCGAGCGGTAGCCCGAATCCACGCGCTCCACCTCGCGGGCGATCAGGCCATAGGCCACGTACGACAGGCCGGGGCCGCCGTACTGCTCGGGGATGGTGGGGCCCAGGAGGCCCACTTCGCCCATCTCGCGAAAGATGCTCACGTCCATCTTTTCGTGGCGGAAGGCATCCAGCACGCGCGGGGCCAGCTTGTCCTGGCAGTAGGCGGCGGCCGCGTCGCGGATGGCGCGCTCGTCGTCGGTCAGTTGCTGGCTCAGGAGGAAAGGGTCATCCCATTGAAAGGCGGCGTGGGCCATGTGCGTGTCTCCAGGTGAAAAAAAGAGTGGCAACAAAGGTGTTCTGGGGCAGATCGTAGGCCTCGTGCCAGCGCGCCGCAAGCGAGTTCTTTTCATCCAGATATGCATAACTGGAATGTATGAAATACTTTGAGCTAGAGATCATCTACTTGGCCGGCCCCTTAAAAGTTCATTTTCATCATGCGCCGCAATATCCCATCGACCCAGGCACTGGCCTGTTTTGAAGTCGCCGCCCGGCACGAGAGCTACACCCGCGCCGCGCAGGAACTCTCGCTCACGCAAAGCGCCGTCTCGCGCCAGATCCAGGCGCTGGAGGAGTTTCTGGGCGTGCAGCTGTTTCGCCGCACGCGCCACGGCGTGGTGCTCACGCCCGCCGGCGCGCACTACGGCCGCCAGGTGGCGCGCTGGCTGCAGGGCCTGGAGCGCGACACGCTCGACGTGATGGCCCACCAGGGCGAGGGCGGCACGCTGTCGCTGGCGGCGGTGCCCACGTTCGCCACGCGCTGGCTCATTCCGCGCCTGCCGCAGCTGGCCCAACTGCACCCCGACATCGTGGTGCACATCGAGACGCAGACGCGCCCTTTTCTGTTCGCCGACACCACCTTTGACGCGGCCCTGTACGCCGGCACCCCGGAGCAGGTGGCCAACTGGCCCGGCGTGCAGGCGCAACTGCTGATGCACGAGGATGTGCTGCCCGTGTGTTGCCCGCGCCTGCTCGAATCCGCCGCGCCGCGCGCGCGCGGGCGCGCCCACCAGCCCGTGGCCGCCGATGCGCTGGCCGGGCTGCCCCTGCTGCAGCAGAGCACGCGCCCCTACGGCTGGCGCCAGTGGTTCGACGCCATGGGGGTGGACGCACCCCATGCGCTGGACGGGCCGCGCTACGAGCTGTTCTCCATGCTCGCCGTGGCGGCCACGCATGGGCTGGGTGTGGCGCTGATTCCGCCCTTGCTGATCGAGGCCGAGCTGGCCAGCGGCGAACTGGTGGTGGCCTGCGCGCGGCCCCTGCGGGGGGAGCGGGGCTACTACCTCGTCAGCCCCGCGCAGGTGCAGCCGCCCGTGCTGGCGGTGTTCTCGAAATGGCTTCAAGACACTGCGCGGGCTGCGGCAGAGTAGGGCGCTTGCCGGCTTGCGCCCCGCGGCGGACAGGGCTACGCTGGTGGCACTCGCTGCAGGCGGCGGGAAGAAGATGGACGGAACGTATGTGGTGTGCAAGGGTCACACCCAGCGGGCGGCCCGGCGGGCCGTACCAGGCACCTCATACCTTTACTATTTCATCAAGGAGCCGTTATGTCATTGAACGCAACCTACCATGCCCCCCATTTCGAGCCCACGGTGGACGAACTCGCCACGCTGAAGCACCTGGAGATGGAGAACATCAGCGTGGTTTCAGCGCTGAAGGAGCATATGTCCGGACGGTTGTACGAACACGGCTTCATCACCAAGAATGCGTCGGGCCAGCTGACCATCACCGACACCGGCCGCCACTTGGTGCGCAGGCAGAACAACTGAGCCGATTTTCCCGGGTAGCGTTCCCGGCGGCCTGGGCCTGCCGGTGGTGGCCGGGCCCGGCCAAGGCGTGGCGCGGGGCCGCGTTCGCCAGCGCAACCGCCCTCATCGGCCCGTGCGGCCGCCCTGCGCGGGGGCTTTGGCGGCTGCGCGCCTACTCTGCCTTGGCGCCGGCCGCCTTGATGACGGGATCCCAGCGCCTGATCTCGGCAGCGGTCTGCTGGCGCAGCGCCTCGGGCTTGAGCCGGTCGCCCTGCGGGATGATGACCCCCATGTCGGTGAAGCGCTTGACCAGGCCGGCATCGGCCAGGGCCCCGCGCACCGCCTTGTTCAGGCGTTCGACGACGGCGGGCGGTGTGCCCTTGGGCGCGTACACGCCGTGCCATACGGCCAGCTCGAAGCCCGGCAGCCCGGACTCGGCAAAGGTCGGCACCTCCGGCATCGTCGGGATGCGCTCCCTGGTCGCCATGGCGTAGGCCTTGAGGGCGCCGGACTGCAGGTGCGGCCCGGTGGCCACGGGCTGGTCGCAGATCAGGTCCACGTTGCCCGCCACCAGGTCCTGCAGCGCCGGGCCGGTGCCGCGGTAGGGCACCATCGTCACGGTGGTGCCGGCCGTCTGGTTGAACAGCATCGCGCACAAGTGCGATGTGGCGCCGACGCCCGCGTGCGAGAACTTCACCTCGCCCGGCCTGGCCTTCATGTGCTGGATCAGCTCGGCCACGGTCGCGGGCGCGAAATTCTTGTAGCGCACCAGGATCATGGGCACCTCGCCGGCCAGGGCGATGGGCTCCAGGTCCTTGTTCACGTCGAAGGCCAGCTTGCTGTACAGCGCCGGGGCCGTGGCGATGCCCATGTTGTGCAGCAGGACGGTGTGCCCGTCATTGGGCGCGCGCACCACCTTGGCGGTGCCGATGGTGCCGCCGGCTCCGCCCGCGCTGTCCACGATCACCGGCTGGCCCAGGTCGCGTGCCATGGCCTCGGCCAGCACGCGGGCCAGCACGTCGGTGGAGCCCCCGGCCGCATAGGGCACCACGATGGTCACGGGCTTGGTGGGAAAGGCGGCCACCGCCGTCGAGGCCAGGGCCAGCGCGGCCGCGAGCAGGGTCTTTGTCTGGTTGCGCATTGTCTTGTCTCCTGAAAGGGTGAGAGCAGCCAAGGCCCGGCCTGCCAGGCGGTGGCACTTGCTTGTTTGTTTGCTGGGTTGCGGCGGGCGCCCTGCCGGGCGCCCGGGGGGACGGTCAGGGCTTGCCGACGAACCGGTACAGCTCGGTGTGGTCGGCCCTGGGGCCCAGCGCGGCGCTGGCATCGGCCGTCATGGCGTACACCTTCTGGGCCAGGTCCATCGGCACCTGCAGGGAGCGGCCCAGTCCGGCCGCGATGCCCACGTCCTTGGCCTGCAGCGCCAGCGAGAAGCCCGAGTTGAAAGCCTGGTTCAGCATGAACTGGTGGGCCTTGTTTTCGGTCGTGTTGTTCTTGCCGGTCGATGCGTTGATCACATCCACGATGGTGGCCGCATCGATGCCGAAGGCCGCGCCCACGTGGATGGCCTCGGCCGTGGCGATCAGCGCGGCGGCGGACACGTAGTTGTTCAGCGCCTTGAGTGCGTGGCCCGCGCCCACGGGGCCCACGTAGCTGATGGCCTTGCCCATCACTTCGAGCACCGGCCGTTGCCGGGCGAAATCTTCGGGGTCGCCGCCCACCATGATGGCCAGCGTGCCATTGACGGCCTTCTTCACGCCGCCGGAGACGGGTGCGTCGATCAGCGCGATCCCCCTGCCGCGCAGCGAGGCTGCGAGGGCCCGCGTGCGGATCGGGTCGGCGGAGCTCATCTCGACGACGCAGGCCCCGGCCCGCAAGTGGGGTGCCAGGTCGGCCACCACCGCGTCCACGATGTCGGAATTGGGCAGCATGGTGATGACCACGTCGCACCCTGCGTACGCGGCGTTGTCGGTGGCCACCACGGTGCCGGCATGCGACGCGGCGAACTGCGCCTCGGCTTCAGGATGGGCGTCCTTCACCACGAGCGGGTGGCCTGCGGCGTGCAGCAGGTGGGCCATGGGCTGGCCCATCATGCCCAGGCCGATGAATGCGATGCGGCTCATCGTCGCGCCCCTGCTCAGAGGTCCATCTCTTTGAACACTTCCGAGGCCACGCGGAACGAGTCGATAGCCGCCGGCACGCCGCAGTAGATGGCCGTCTGCAGGAAGACTTCCTTCACCTCGTCCTTGGTCAGGCCGTTGTGGATGGCGCCGCGCACGTGCAGCTTGAGCTCGTGCGGGCGGTTGAGCGCCGTGATCATCGCCAGGTTGAGGAAAGAGCGGGTCTTGCGGTCGAGGCCCGGGCGGTTCCACACATCGCCCCAGCAGTACTGGGTGACGAGTTCCTGCATGTCGATGTTGAAGTCGGTCGCGTTCTTGATCGAGGCATCGACGTACTCTGCGCCGAGCACCTCGCGGCGGGTGGACAGGCCCTGGTCGAAGAGGGCGGGGTTCTTGGGGGCGTAGGGGCGGGTCATGGAAGGCTCCTGGGGTGGCAAGGGATCAATAGATAGAGAGGGAGAAGGCCGGCAACGCGGCGTTGCAGTGGATGAACTTTATTAGGATTGTCAGACAATCATACATATGGAAAATGTGGATTGACGAATGATTCATATGTTTGTATGACAATCAGCGTGTATGAAACCCATTAGGATGGCGCCATGAACCAGATGCTGCTGCGAGTCCCCCGCGAAGAGACCTCCCTGCGCCAGCGTGCTACCCAGACGCTGCGCCAGGCCATCCTCGACGGCCACTTCACGCCGGGACAAAAGTTGTCGGAGCGCGAGCTCTGCGAAAGCCTGGACGTGAGCCGATCCTGCGTGCGCGAGTCGCTGCAGCACCTGCAGGCCGAGGGGCTGATCACCATCATTCCGCACCGGGGCCCCGAGGTCACCACCATTTCACCCAAGGAGGTGCGCGACATCTACGAAGTGCGCGCGCACCTCGAAAGCCTGGCGGGCCGGGGCTTTGCGCTCAATGCCTCCAAGGACCAGGTGCGGGCGCTGCGCGCCAAGCTCACCGAGCTGTCACAGCCCGAGATCACGCAGGACCGCGCCTTGATGCTCAACGTCAAGAATCAGTTCTACGAGATCCTCATCGCGGGCTGCGGCAACCTGGTGGCCGGGCAATTGCTGCAGCAGCTCAACAACCGCGTGACGGTGCTGCGCCGCATCTCCATGGCCCAGCCTGGGCGGTTTCCGCACACGCTGGTGGAGCTCGACGCCATCGTGGCGGCCATTGAGCAGAGCGACGGGGAGACGGCGGCGCGCCTGTGCGAGGAGCACGTGCGCAAGGCGGCCGCCAACGTGCTGCAGAGCATGCAGCCGGCGGCGGCGAAACTGCAGGCCTGACTGCGTGCGGGCCTTGCAGGGTGATCAGCGTTCAGGCGGCGACACAGGCCAGGCTGGAGGCTTTGCCGCCAGTGCTTGCTTGCCCTGGCGATCAAACCCCACGTGCTCGTAAAACCGCAAAGTTGCTTCGTCTTTTCGACCTGTCGGCAACATCACCTTGTAGCAGTTCAGGCGCCAAGCTTCGCTCAGAGCATGTGAAAGGACAGCCCGACCCCAGCCTTGACCACGGTGCGCAAGGTCGGTGACGACGTTCTCAATGACGCCATATGGACGGCAGGCGCGCGTGAGGTTGGGTAGGGTATGACAGCGCGGCGCATTCACCAGGCCGCCGCCCGCCGTCGTGCGGGGGCTCCATTGCGGGTGTCGTTTCCCCGCGCCAGGCCATGTCCCGGCGCACGCGGGTCGCATACGATGTGTTCACCATGGACACGAACGACCCGACCACGCCGCTGCCCCGAAGGTTTCTGCGGTTTCTCGGTCCGCTCGTGGCCACGAACCTGCTTCAGGCGCTGAGCGGCACGGTCGTCACCATCTGCCTGGGCCAACTGCTGGGCGCGCAGGCGCTGGCCGCAGCGGTCAGCTTCTTCCCGTTGTTCATGTGCTGCATTGCCTTCGTGATCGGGCTCGGTGCCGGAGCCTCGGTGCTGGTGGGCCAGGCCTGGGGTGCACGCGACGCGGACAAGGTGCGCCGCGTGGCTGGGGCCGTGCTGCTCGGTGGGTTCCAGCTCGGCTGCGTGGTAGCGGCCGTGGGCGCCACAGCCATCGGCAGCCTGCTGCGTGTGCTGGGTGTCAGTGGCGAGGTGCTGCCGCAGGCCATCGCCTACGCGCGCGTGCTGTTCCTGGCCATGCCCGTGCTGTTCCTGCACCAGCTCAGTGCCGCCCTCCTGCGCGGCCTGGGCGACACGGCAACGCCGCTGCGCGCGCTCACCCTGGCCTCGGGCCTGTGGATGCTGCTCACTCCTGCTTTCATGCTGGGATGGCTGGGCCTTCCCCCGCTGGGCACCGCCAGTGCGGGTTGGGCCAGCCTCATCGGCAATGCCGTGGCCTTGGCATGGCTCGCGTGGCACCTGCATGCCAGGGGCCATGTGCTGGCCTTCTCGCACCTCAGGCCCCACCTGCGCTGGAACACCCCCTTGCTTGCCACCGTGGCGAGGCTGGGCGTGCCCACCGGTCTGTTCTTCGTCACCAGCTCACTCGCCGACGTGCTGCTGCTGCGCTTGGTCAATGGCTACGGCTGGCAGGCCACGGCGGCGTGGGGCACCGTCAATCAGGCCATGGCCTTTGTGCAGCTGCCCGCCATGTCCATCGCCGTCGCGGCTTCCGTGTTCGCCGCGCAAGCCATTGGTGCCGGCAAGCCGGAGGATGTTGCCCATGTCACGCGGGTCGGCCTGTGGATGAATCTGGCGCTGACCGGCAGCCTGGCCCTGCTGGTGGCGGTGATGTCACCGCAGGTCGCCAGCCTGTTTACCCGCGATCCCGCCGTGGTGGACCTGGCCGCCACCGTTCTGCGCGTCACGGTGTGGGGCAGCCTCGCGTTTGGGCTGGCCAGCGTGTTCACCGGCGTCATGCGCTCGGCAGGAACCGTGCGCGTGCCCACGGTGATTTCCCTGTCCTGCCTCACCTTGCTGCTTGTGCCGCTGGCCTACGCGCTGCAGCACCTGCTGGGCCTGCAAGGCATCTGGGCCAGCTACCCGCTCACGTACCTGTGTGCGCTGGCACTGCAGGCCATCTATTTCCACGCCATCTGGAAGAAGCGGCCGATCAGGCGGCTGGTGTAGCTGGGGGCATGGGTGGCGCAGGGCCTGCGCTGGGGCCCTCTGTGGTCCATCACGCATCCTCTACCTGCTTTTCTTGATGGAACGCCCGGGCCTGGGGGACGCGGGCTTTCAGCTGTAGTCCTGGGGCCAGGCCCATGGCCGCGAGGCCTGCCAAAGCTTGGCGGGTGGATTGACGCTGCTGGGAGAGGATGGGATCTGAAGGCTTTTTGCGGAGGCGCCCCAGCGCACAACACGTGGCCGGTACGTTGCGTTCCTGTAGCGACAATGCGGCCGAACCCGGCTGAAAGTAGACATTTTTTGGCCGATTCGCTACCTTATGTCAGCTCTCTGAGTGGTGGCCGCGCTCTTTGTCTGGCGTGTATGTGGCCCCAGAAGGCGACTAACCCCCCGCGAAAAAACCGTGTAGTCTTCCGCGGCTGCCCGAGGGCGATCGTGATTTTTGAGCGCCGGTGGGACCGCCATGCACCTTTGTTTCACAAGCCCGACAGAAGGACCTATGAAGTTGATTCGACGCACTGCCCAAGCAACCCCCATTCGGCAATTGGCACGCCCGGCAACCCTTGGTCTGGTGACCCTGCTGTGGCAGTTTCATGCACTTGCCGCGGTCGGCTGGAATGTCGACGCTCCCATGGCGGATCCCCGGGCGCAACACGCGGGGGCGCTGCTGGATGACGGCTCCGTGGCTGTTTTCAACGGCGTTAACCGCCTGGGATTCGTCGCCACCGGTGAGCGATATTCGGGCGGCTCCTGGTCATCAATAGGCGGCACTGGGATTGCCGGCAATGTGACCGAAGCCGTCACGCTGGGCACGGGCCATGTGCTTGTGCGCTCTGATGGCAGCCTGAATGCCCGGCTGTACGACCCTGTGGCCAACACCTGGCTCCCGGCTGGCACACAGTCTGCATCTCGCTCGCTGCCGTCGATGACGTTGCTCGCCAATGGCAAAGTTCTGGTGGCAGGAGGAAGCAATCTCAATACGGCCGAACTGTATGACCCCGAAACGCGCACCTGGACGGCGACCGGGAGCATGTCGGTGGTTCATCGAGCCCATGGCGCCGTGTTGCTGCGGGATGGCCGTGTTCTGGTGGCTTCAGGGTTCAACGCAGGGGGCGAAGTCCCCGTCGCGGAACTCTACGACCCTGTTGCAGGCACATGGTCATTGGCGGCGGCGCCCCTCGTGCCGCGTCACTATGCGAGCCTGACGCTGCTAGCGGACGGCAGAGTATTGCTCGCAGGTGGCTTTACAGCCGGCGGCGTTACAACGCATGCAGAAATCTACGATCCTGTGGCCAATACGTGGACGGCCACCGGGGCCCTGAACTTTCCCCGCAACGGTGCAATGGGCTCGCCGCTGGCCCATGCGACAGTACTTTCCTCTGGCTTGGTGCTGATGGCGGGGGGCTCGGATATCGCAAGAAATACGCAGCCCATAGCGGAGTTGTATGACCCAGCAACGGGAAACTGGTCGCCAGCAGGTTCCATGGGAACAGCGCGCGAGAACGGGACGGCCAATCTGTTGCCCAATGGCGATGTACTGTTGACGGGCGGGTTCTCGAGCAATCCTAGCCTCACTTTCTATAGCGCGGTGGACCGTTATGTCCCAGCCGTGCCGCCTGGGCCTGCTGCGATGACGAATGCATTGCCGCTGCTTCAGCGTGCAGGCGCGGCGTTGATTCTCAACGGAACGGGTTTTACGGGCGGCACAGGTACCAGTACGCCTCAGCTTCAGCTGCAACGCGCGGAGAACGGCGCGATCAGCTTATGGGCTCCCGCCAGCCATACCGCTACCAGTTTCACCTCGCCCCCGCTGGGCACCTTACCCGCCGGGCTCTACATGGCGCGGCTTATCGTTGACGGTGTTCCGTCCGAGGGGCGATTGGTTCGTTTCACAGACCCTGTGGGAACGCCAGCCGGTGTCCCCGGCAACGCGCAGGTCACTGTGAGCTGGGCGCCTCCTGTGGACACCGGAGGCAACCCGCCAGACAGCTACACCGTGACATCGAACGCCGGACCGGGTTGCTCCGTGGCAGCACCCGCGACGAGCTGTACTGTCACTGGATTGGTGAATGGCACTCCCTACACATTCACGGTGCGAGCGCAGCACCCAAATGGCCTGGGTCCCGTGTCGTTGACCTCGGCTGCGGTGACGCCCACGGCTATGGCGGGCCCCGGCCCTACACCAGTTCCGGGACTGTCCCCGTTTGGTGTGGCGTTGACGGCGCTGATGGCCGCAGCATTGGCGGGCCTGAGCCGAAGGGGTTGGCGAAGCGCTGGACGATGATCTGATGGCGCAAAAAGAAAAGCCCCGACATCACTGCCGGGGCTTTTTTGCTTTTTGGCGCCAGACCTGTGCCTGGCCCCTGTTCACGTGACGCTCAGGTCGTCGCAGCCGCCTCCACTCGCCGCAACTGCACCCCAGCTCCAGCGCCAATGGCCTTGAGACGCTTTCAGATGAACTTCCTGCGTCGCGGGCCCGTCCATCCTTTGCGTGCCCGCCACTGCCCGAGGGTTCCGGCCCGTGCCCCCTCAGCGCCACGGCCTGCGTGAGCGCTTTTCGAACTCCGCCAGGGCTGCGGCCCTGAGGTGCATCGGTGCCCCCATTTTTTTAAAATGTGCCCCCAAATGTGCCCCCAATTTTCTCGGATGGGGGTGGACTAGTCTGGACGGGTACGGACAGCTAAGATGCTGATTTCAAAGGAAAAATAAAAAAGTCCGGAAGAGTTTGGACTCTTCCGGACTAGTCGATGGTGCCCGGGGCCGGAATCGAACCGGCACGCCTTGCGGCGGGGGATTTTGAGTCCCCTGCGTCTACCAATTTCACCACCCGGGCTGGAATTCGTGAAGCCGCAAATTATGGCACAGTAGGGCGCATGAAATATCCGACGATTGAAGACGCGGTGGGCAACACGCCGCTGGTGGCGCTGCAGCGCATTGGGGCCCAGGACAACGCGGCGCGGGGCAATGTGGTGCTGGGCAAGCTGGAGGGCAACAACCCCGCAGGGTCGGTGAAGGACAGGCCCGCCCTGTCGATGATCCGGCGCGCGGAGGAGCGGGGCGACATCCGGCCTGGGGACACGCTGATCGAGGCCACGTCGGGCAACACCGGCATCGCCCTGGCGATGGCGGCCGCCATCAAGGGCTATCGCATGGTGCTGGTGATGCCGGAAGACCTCTCCATCGAGCGCGCGCAGACCATGAAGGCCTTTGGGGCGGAGCTTGTGCTCACGCCCAAGAGCGGTGGCATGGAACATGCGCGCGACCTCGCCGAGGCCATGCAAAAGCGCGGCGAGGGCAAGGTGCTGGACCAGTTCGCCAACCAGGACAACCCGCGCATCCACTACGAAACCACGGGCCCCGAGATCTGGGAGCAGACCGGCGGGAGCATCACGCACTTCGTGAGCGCCATGGGCACCACGGGCACCATCACCGGGGTGTCGCGCTTCCTCAAGGAGAAGAACCCGGCCATCCAGATCATCGGCGCGCAGCCCGAGGAAGGCTCGCGCATTCCCGGCATCCGCAAGTGGCCGCAGGAGTACCTGCCCAAGATCTATGACGCGAGCACGGTGGATGAGCTGGTGTATGTGAGCCAGGACAATGCCGAGGACATGTGCCGCCGTCTGGCGCGAGAAGAGGGCATCTTCGCGGGCATCTCGGCGGCGGGGGCCTGCTGGGTGGCGCAGCAGATCGCGGCGCGCGACAGCCATGCCACCATCGTCTTCGTGGTGTGCGACCGGGGCGACCGCTACCTGTCGACGGGGGTGTTCCCCGCCTGAGGACGAAAGGCAGCGAAGGCGACCCCTTCACCTTCCTTGCAATGAAAATGGGCCGTCTGCGCTGGATAGGAAAGCGCCGATAGCTATCAAAATAAGAGCATATGCACTACGAAACCCGCTACTGCACCCACTGCGGCACCGCGCTGCAGCCGATCACGCTGGCCGAGGACGGTGGCGACAAGGAGCGCCTGCGCTGCCCCGCCTGCGGCTGGACGCACTGGAACAATCCCACGCCCGTGCTGGCCGCGATCGTGGAGGTGAATGGCAAGGTGCTGCTGGCCCGCAACGCGGCCTGGCCCGCGAAGATGTTTGCGCTGATCACGGGCTTCATGGAGGCCGGGGAGTCGCCGCAGGAAGGCATCGCGCGCGAGGTCAAGGAAGAAACCAACCTCGACGTGCGCTCCACCACGCTGGTGGGGGCCTACGAGTTTCTGCGCATGAACCAGATCATCATTGCCTACCATGTGGTGGCCGAGGGTGAGGTGCGGCTGTCGCCCGAGCTGGTGGACCACCGGTTCTACGACCTGCACGAACTCAGGTGCTGGCCCGCCGGCACGGGCTATGCGCTGGCGGACTGGCTGCGCACGCGAGGGCATGAACCGGTGTTTTTCACGGCAGAGGAAAACGAAGAGCGCCGCCGGGGGCTCAACCTGCCGCCAAAGGATTGATGAAGACCATGGACATCCACAAAGAAATCGATACCCGGGGCTTGAACTGCCCCCTGCCCATCCTCAAGGCCAAGAAGGCACTGGCGGACATGGCCAGTGGCCAGCTGCTCAAGGTGGTGTCCACCGATGGCGGCTCGCTGCGCGACTTCCAGGCCTTTGCCAAACAGACGGGCAACGAGCTGGTGGAGCAGCAGACGATGGGCGAGGAGTACATCCACGTCCTGCGCAGAAGGTAGTTAAATAGAAGCGAAACCCTGACGAGGTGGTGCGCCTTGCCCTCTGCCGCCACTGTGCGAGGGGCGCGTGCGCAGCCTGGGCAAACCGGGCCCACGGGCTCGGCAGGCGACGCGGCGCCGGAATTCGCCTGGTTTCTGCTGGCGCCTGGCGCAGGCCGCAGCAGTGCCTCAAGGCAAAAAATCCTCCACAGCCCTGGTGGGCTGCCGGAGGATTTTTTTTCTGGTCATGCAGCCGCGCAGATCGCGGTGCAGGCGCTGCCTACAGGCTCAGGCCCTTCAGGTATTCCCGGAACGACGCGCCCACCTGAGGGTGCTGCAGGGCCAGTTCCACCGTGGCTTCCAGAAAGCCTTCCTTGCTGCCGCAGTCATAACGCTTGCCCTGGTACTGGAAGGCGTACACGGCCTCGCTCTGCATCAGGCGCGCGATGCCGTCGGTGAGCTGGATCTCGCCACCCACGCCGCGCGGCTGGTTGCGGATCTCGTCGAACACGCCGGGGGTGAGGATGTAGCGGCCGGCCACGCCCATGCGGGAGGGTGCGACGTCGGCCTTGGGCTTCTCGACGATGCGGTCGATGCGGATCAGCGGACCGCCTGCGGGCTCGCCGGCCACGATGCCGTATTTGTGCACCTGGTCTTCCGGTACTTCCTGCACGGCGATGACCGAGCGGCCCTGCTGGCGGAAGGCGGTGGCCATCTGGGCCAGCACGGGTGGGCCGCCCTGGGGGCCCACCATCAGGTCGTCGGCCAGCAGCACGGCAAACGGCTCCTTGCCCACCAGCGGCTCGGCGCACAGCACGGCATGGCCCAGGCCCAGCGAGCGGGGCTGGCGCACAAACGCGCAGTCCATGTCGTCGGGCTGGATGGAACGCACCAGCGCCAGCAGTTCCTTCTTGCCGGCGGCTTCCAGCTCGGCCTCCAGCTCGTAGGCGGTGTCGAAATGGTCTTCGATGGCGCGCTTGCTGCGGCCGGTCACGAAGATCATGTGGCGGATGCCGGCGGCGTAGGCCTCTTCGACGGCGTACTGGATGAGCGGCTTGTCCACCACGGGCAGCATTTCCTTGGGGCTGGCCTTGGTGGCGGGCAGGAACCGGGTGCCCAGGCCCGCGACGGGGAATACGGCTTTGCGGACGGTGGTGGCAACAGTCATGGAATTCCTTTTGGGGATAGGTAATCGTCGGGTCGGATGGAGCCCCGCCGCCAGGGCGGGGCCCGTTGCGCCACGCAGTATGGCGGCTGTTTTCAGCCCAGGCGTGTCAGTTGATCGCGCAATCTGCCCAGCGTGGTGCCGAAGTCCGCCACCCGCTTTTTCTCCTGGTCGATCACGGCGGGTGGCGCCTTGGCCACGAAGGCTTCGTTGGACAGCTTGCCGTTGGCTTTGGTGATCTCACCCTCGATGCGGCTGATTTCCTTGGACAGGCGGGCCTTCTCGGCGGCCACGTCGATCTCCATGTGCAGGCACATGCGCGCCTCGCCCACCATGGCCACGGGCGCGGCCTGCGCGGCGGCGGCCCAGGCGGCCTCGTCGTCGAACACCTTGACCTCGCTGAGCTTGGCCAGGGCCTGCAGCACCGGCGCCACGCCGCGCATGAAGTCCGTGTCGCCCACGGTGTACAGCGGCAGGCGGGTCGAGGGCGAGACGTTCATCTCGCCGCGCAGCGTGCGGCAGGCATCCACCAGGCCCTTGACGCGCTCCATGTGCGCAATGGCGGCCTCGTCGATCTTGCTCGGCTGCGCCTCGGGGTAGCGGGCGATGCTGACCGATTCGCCTTGGAGCCCCGCCACGGGCGCCACGGTTTGCCACAGGGCTTCGGTGATGAACGGGATGATGGGGTGGGCCAGGCGCAGGATGGCTTCCAGCGTGCGGATCAGGGTGCGGCGCGTGGCGCGCTGCTCGGCCTCGGTGCCGGTCTGGATCTGCACCTTGGCGATCTCCAGGTACCAGTCGCAGAACTCGTTCCAGACGAAGTCATAGATCGTGTTGGCCACGTTGTCCAGCCGGTACTCGGCAAATCCCTTGGCGACTTCCGCCTCGGTCTTTTGCAGCAGCGACGCTATCCAGCGGTCGGCCTGGCTGAAGGCCATGTAGCCGTGGGCGGGGCCGCCGGGCTGGCATTCTTCCTTGGTGTGCTCTTTCAGGCCGCAGTCCTGGCCCTCGCAGTTCATCAGCACGAAGCGGCTGGCGTTCCAGAGCTTGTTGCAGAAGTTGCGGTAGCCCTCGCAGCGCTTGCTGTCGAAGTTGATGCTGCGCCCCAGGCTGGCCAGCGCCGCGAAAGTGAAGCGCAGCGCGTCGGCACCGTAGGCAGGGATGCCCTCGGGGAATTCCTTTTGCGTGTTCTTGCGCACCGTGGGCGCGGTCTCGGGCTTGCGCAGGCCGGTGGTGCGCTTGTCGAGCAGCGGCTCCAGCGCGATGCCGTCGATCAGGTCCACCGGATCGAGCACGTTGCCTTCGGACTTGGACATCTTCTTGCCCTGCGCGTCGCGCACTAGGCCGTGGATGTACACGTGCCTGAACGGCACGCGGCCCGTGAAGTGCGTGGTCATCATGATCATCCGGGCGACCCAGAAGAAGATGATGTCGTAGCCCGTCACCAGCACGGTGCTGGGCAGGTACAGGTTGAAGTCGTCGGTGGGGCTGTCGCCCTGTTCAGGCCAGCCCATGGTGCTGAAGGGCACGAGCGCGGACGAGTACCAGGTGTCCAGCACGTCCTCGTCGCGGCGCAGCAGCTTGCCGGGGGCCTTGGCCTGCGCCTCGGCTTCGCTGCGGGCCACGATCACGTTGCCGTCTTCGTCGTACCAGGCCGGGATCTGGTGGCCCCACCACAGCTGGCGGCTGATGCACCAGTCCTGGATGTTGTTCATCCACTGGTTGTAGGTGTTCACCCAGTTCTCGGGCACGAACGTCACCTCGCCCGTGGCCACGGCGTCGATGGCCTTTTGCGCAATGCTCTTGCCCGTCGGGTCCTGGTCGCTCACCTTGCTCATGGCCACGAACCACTGGTCGGTCAGCATGGGTTCGATCACCTGGCCGGTGCGGGTGCAGATGGGCACCATGAGCTTGTGTTTCTTCACCTCGACCAGCGCGCCCGTGGCTTCCAGGTCGGCCACCACGGCCTTGCGGGCCACGAAGCGGTCCATGCCCCGGTACTTGGCGGGTGCGTTGTCGTTGATGGTGGCCTGCAGCGTCAGCACCACGATCATGGGCAGCTTGTGGCGCTGGCCCACGGCGTAGTCGTTCTGGTCGTGCGCGGGGGTGACCTTCACCACGCCCGTGCCGAACTCCTTGTCCACGTAGTCGTCGGCAATCACCGGGATCTGCCGGTCGCACAGCGGCAGGTTCACCATCTTGCCGATGAGGTGGGTGTAACGCGCGTCTTCAGGGTGCACCATCAGCGCCACGTCGCCCAGCATGGTTTCGGGGCGGGTGGTGGCCACCGTGAGGCTGCCCGAGCCATCGGCCAGGGGGTAGGCGATGTGCCAGAGCGAGCCGTCTTTTTCTTCGCTCTCGACTTCCAGGTCGGACACGGCGGACTGCAGCTTCGGGTCCCAGTTCACCAGGCGCTTGCCGCGGTAGATCAGGCCCTGCTCGTACAGCTTCACGAAGGTGTCGGTGACCACGGTGGACAGCTTGTCGTCCATGGTGAAGTATTCACGGCTCCAATCCACACTGTCGCCCATGCGGCGCATCTGCGTGGTGATGGTGTTGCCGCTCTTTTCCTTCCACTCCCACACCTTGCTCACGAAGTTCTTGCGCGCCTCGGGCGGGGTGGGGCCCATGTCGTAGCGGCTGATGCCCTGCTCCTGCAGCTGGCGCTCGACCACGATCTGCGTGGCGATGCCCGCGTGGTCGGTGCCGGGGACCCACACGGTGTTGAAGCCCTTCATGCGGTGGTAGCGCGTGAGGCTGTCCATGATGGTCTGGTTGAACGCATGGCCCATGTGCAGCGTGCCCGTCACGTTGGGGGGAGGCAGCTGGATGGAGAAGGCCGGCTCGCCGGCTTGCGCCGCGCCCGTGCCTCTGAATCCCGCGACGCCATAGCCGCGGCGTTCCCATTCGGGTCCCCAGTGGGCTTCCAGGGCGGCGGGTTCAAAAGACTTGGACAGGCTGTCGAGGCCGGGTTGTGGTTGGGGCGAGCTCATGGGATTTGGCAGAAGGAAGAGGCGGGCACGGGGCGCGCCTCCACGGACAAGAAGTGGACCGGGCATTTTACGGGAGTGCTGGCGGGCTCCCGCCGAGCGGGCCCCACCACCGGGATCCCGTCCATCGGGCTTTTCTCGCCAATTGTTACCTTGTGGGTGGGCCTGCTGGCGGTTGCGTCCTGATAATCCCGCCGGTGGAGCGAGAGGGCCCCTGCGGGGGGAGCGGCTCCCTGTGTTCGCCTGGGTCAAAAACATACAACCAATCGGTCCCCTCCATGAATCTTCAATCCGCACTCCGTGTGGGCCTTGCCAAGGTCTTCGCCTATGCGCTGCTGGCGCTTTTTCTCATCCCGGCGGTGACCTATGTCTTCGCCGGTCATGTACAGCGCGACCAGGACGCCCGCTTCGTGGCCGGTATCGGCCAGCGCATCGACGCTGAAAAGGGCATGGCGCCCGCCGAAAAGCAGGCCCGCAAGGACTACTACCGCAGCAACCCGCCATCCACCATCTGCGGCAGCGCCGACCCCGAGGCGCAGGACTACCGCGAAGCCCTGTGCGAACGCTTCTCGGATGTCTGGCAGTTCGACATGGCCCGCAAGGTGGCGTTCTGGACCCTGGTGGCCGGCGCGGTGCTGATGGTGGCGGTGCTGGGGCTGGGGGCCCTGGCCTTCGCCGACCGCACGCTGCAGTACACGAGTTTCGTCACGGGCTGGCGCCTGACCACCGTTGCCAGCGCCGCGGCACTGCTGGTGCAGGGCGCGATGGCGGTGTGGCTGTCATTCTGGGTCACTGCATTCTTCTTCCACAAGTATTCGCCCAAGCTGGTGCTGTTCGTGGGTTTTGTGGTGCTGGCGGGCGTGCTGGTGGCGGTGAGGGGCATCTTCAAGCGCGTGCAGTCCAGCAACCAGGCCGTGGGCGAGCTGGTGTCCGAAGACGATGCGCCCCTGCTGTGGAAGCGCATCCGCCACATGGCGCAGCGCCTCAAGACCGATCCGCCCCGGCACATCGTGGCGGGCATCGACGCCAATTTTTTCGTGACCGAGGCCCCGCTCACGGTGGGCCGACAGACGCTCACGGGCCGCACGCTGTTCGTGAGCCTGCCGCTGCTGCGCATCCTGGACCAGGCCGAGGCCGATGCCGTGTTCGGCCACGAACTGGCCCACCTGCGCGGCGGCGACACCCACAGCAGCGCCCGGCTGGGCCCCAAGCTCGTGCAGTACGACCACTACCGGCACGCCATGCGCACCGGAGGGCTCACGGCGATGGCTTCGCCCCTGCTGGACCTGTACCGCACCATCTTCGAGATCGCTCTGGCGCGCGACAGCCGCGAGCGCGAGTTCAAGGCCGACCGCGTGGCCGCCAAGCTCACGTCGCCAGCGGCGATCGCGCAGTCGCTGGTCAAGATCGCGGCCTATGCCCAGTACCGCTACAAGATCGAGGCCGAACTCTTTGGCCGCAATGAGCGGCACGACGACACCACGCTGGGCATTGCCCGCTTCGTGGCCCAGGGGCTGGCACCCTATGCAGCCTCTGGCGATTTTCTGGACGCCATGAAGACGGCCAACGTGCCGCACCCCTTCGACTCGCACCCGGCCATGCCCGAGCGCCTGCGCAACGTGGGCATGGCGCTCAAGGAGCGGGACTACGCCGCCATCGCCGTGCGTACGCCCTCGGCGACCTGGGTGCAGGAGATCGTGACGGCCGATGCGATCGAGCAGCGCCTGTGGAGCGACTACGAGCAGCAGTTCGCACAAGACCACGAACGCAGCCTGGCCTACCGCTACGAACCCGCCACCGATGAAGAGCGCGCACTGGTGCTGCGGTACTTCCCCCCCGTGGTGTTTGCGCTCAAGGGGGGCCACACGGTGGAGGTCAGCATCGAGGGCATCCGCACGAGTGCGGACGGGACCACCGTGTTCTGGGATGCGGTGAAGGCGCTCGAATACAAGGAGAGCAGCTTTGGGAACGCGTTGATCGTGACCCACCCCGAGAAGAACGCCCTGGGCCTGGGTGCCAAAACCAGCAAGATCAAATTGGCCGGCCTGAAGAAGGAGAAAGACCCGTTCAACGCCACGGTGGGCCACTACTGGCAACGCCACCAGGTGATGCGGGCGCAGCAGCAGGGCGGCTGACGGCGGCGCGCCGTGGCGCTTCGCGCTTAGCGATGGCAAAGTGCTTGCTATAGTTTGTATAGCTATCAGCGCTTGAATATCAAGCGCTGCGGCCGTTTTTTATTGATATGGGCGCCGCACGGCGCCACGCTGCGGCCTGGGCCTGCGCTTCAGCCGCGCACGTACTCGGGCCGGTCGTTCTGCTGGGGCTTGAGCGGAGCGGCCACCTTGCCCTCGGCGCGCTCCTTGCGCCACTGCTCCTTGCGGGCCGTCCACTCGTTGAGCCGCGCATGGGCCACGGTGCTGTCCTTGGCCATCTGCTCCTCGTTGGCCAGCTGGGCCGACAGCTCCAGGCGGATGCCGTTGGGATCGAAGAAGTAGATGCTGTGGAAGATGTGGTGGTCGGTCACGCCCAGCACATCGATGCCATGGGCTTCCAGGCGCTTCTTGGTGTTCTCCAGTTCCTCGACCGTGTTCACGCGGAAGGCGATGTGGTTGACCCACAGCGGCGTGTTGGGCGAGGGCTCGGCCTTCACGTCGTCGCCCAGGTCGAAGAAGGCGATGAACGAGCCGTCCCGCAGGCGGAAGAAGAAGTGCGTGTAGGGGCAGTACTCGCCCGTGCTGGGCACGTAGTCGCTCTGGATGATGTGGTAGAGCGGCAGGCCCAGGATGTCTTCGTAGAAGTGGCGCGTCTCTTCCGCGTCGCGGGCCTTGTAGGCGTAGTGGTGCAGCTGCTGGATGGCGGCAGGCGCGGGCAGGGTTGCCAGATCGGGCGTCGGGGCGGCATTCATGCGGTGTCTCCTCAAATGGATGGCTGCAATTCTACTATTCGTAATTGATTTACGTTAAGTTAATTTTTATGTGGGTGATTTGCGGTACATTCCGCAGTCACACCCATTCGTGCCGAGGTATTACTCCCATGCGCCTTTGAGCCTCTTCAAGCCGTTCCCCTGCCGCCCTTTGCGGGCCAGGTGGTTGCATGTCTTGTTTGGAGTGCTTTTGCATGGCGACACCTTCACGGGGCGAATCCGCCCATGGCAGCCGCAGCGCTGCCGCAGCCTCGGCTGCTGATTTCCCATCATCATCTTCTTCTGCTCCTTCATCGCAGGCCCCTGCCAGGCAGGGCAATGCGGCGCCCGGCGCGGGCCAGGCCGTGCTGCAGTTCGCCGGGGTTGGCTGGAGCCCGCCTGGCGGCCAGGCCCTGTGGGGCCGTCCGCTGACGGTGTCCCTGGGCCCGGGCGTGACGGGCATCGTGGGTGCCAACGGCTGCGGCAAGAGCGTCTTCCTGCGGCTCGCGGCGCGCGCGCTGCAGCCCGCCAGCGGCGCCGTGCTGGGCGATCCTTCGCTGCATGTGGTGGCGCAGGAGGTGGCTGCTGCGCCCGGTGCCACGGTGGCTGACGTCGCAGGGCTGGGGCCAGCGCTGGGCGCCCTGGCGCGGCTGGAGGCGGGCGAAGGCACGCCCGATGACCTGCTCGTGGCCGATGGGCGGTGGGACCTGCCCGCGCGCTGGCGGCAGGCGCTGCACGCCCTGGGGCTGGGCCACCTGCCGCCGGCACACGCCGCGCAGCGGCTCAGCGGGGGCGAGCGCATGCGCGTGGCGCTGGCGGGGGCTTTCCTGTCCGATGCCGAGCTGCTGGTGCTCGATGAGCCCACCAACCACCTTGACCGCGCGGGCCGGCGATGGCTGATGGAATCGCTGGCGCAGTGGCGGGGCGGCGTGCTGGTGGCCAGCCACGACCGCGAATTGCTGGGCGCGGTGGGCAGCATCGTGGAGCTGTCGCCCGCCGGGCTGCAGCGCTATGGCGGCCACTGGGGGCTGTACCAGGCCCAGCGCCAGGCCGAGGCCGCCGCCGCCCAGGCCGCGCTGGACCACGCGCGCACCGAGCGCGAGCAGGGCCTGCGGGCGCTGCAGCGCGAGCATGACGCCCAGCAGCGCCGCGCGGCACGCGGGCGCGCGGAGGGGCGCACCACCAACCAGGCGTCCATCCTGCTCGACCGCCGGAAGAACAGCGCACAGGCCCACGCCGGCCGCGAGCACGAGCGGCAGCAGCAAGAGCGCCAGCGGCTGAACGAGGCCGTGCGCGAGGCTGCCCTGCGCGTGCCCGCGCAGGCAGCCGCGGCGCTGGTGCTGCCGCAAAGCGCCGTGCCGGCGGGCAGGCAGGTGCTGGCGTTCGAGCAGGTGCAGGTGCCGCATGCCCCACCGGGCTTGCCTGCGCTGAACGGCGTGTGGAGTGGCCCCGTGCGCATAGCGATCACCGGGCCCAATGGGTGTGGCAAGAGCAGCCTGCTGCGGCTGGTCGCGGCGCCGGATGGCGTGCCTGGAGGCGGTGTGCGGCGCGGCGTGCGGGCCGCCTGGCTGGATCAGCACAACACCGCCGCGCTGCCCCCGCAATGCAGCGTGCTGGATCGGCTGCGGGCACTGGGCTCGCCGCTGCCCGAAGCCGCGCTGCGCACGCACCTGGCACAACTCGGGCTGGATGCGGACAAGGTGCATCGCCGGGCCGGTGTGCTCAGTGGCGGCGAGCGCATCAAGGCCGCGCTGGCCTGCGCCCTGTGGTCGTGCGAGCCCGCGCAGATGCTGCTGCTCGACGAGCCCACGAACCACCTGGATGTGGATGCCGTGGACGCCTTGCAGGCCGCGCTGGCGGCCTTCACGGGCGCGCTGGCCGTGGTGTCGCACGACACCGCCTTCCTGCGCGCGCTGCGGCCGGACGTGGTGTGGGCCTGGCGGCCGCAGGGCTGGGACCTGGACGCCTCGCTGGACGCTGCCTGACGCGGAAGGGGGCCTGGTGGGGCCGCGCCAAGGAAAAAGCCACCCGCTGCGCGGGCGCGGCGGGTGGCCTGTGGGCACGGCGTGGACGCCGCCCTGCGCGCTGGCGCGTGGCCAGCGTGGCTGGATTACTGCTTCACGGCTTCGATCTGCACCACCAGGCGCACGTTCTTGGGGAAGCCCCACTCCACGCCGTAGTTCATGCCCCACTGGGTGCGGTCGATCGTGGCCTCGAAGTCGCCACCGCACACTTCGCGCTTGAGCATGGGGCTGTCATAGCAGTTGAACTGCGTGGCCTTGAGCGTGACGGGCGCGGTCTTGCCCAGCAGCGTGAGCTGGCCGGCCACTTCGCTGACCTTGTCGCCGTTGAAGCTGAACTTGTCGGACACGAACTTGATGGTGGGGTGCTTGGCGGCATCGAACAGGTCGGCGCTTTGCAGGTGCTTGTCGAACGGGGGCGTGCCCGAGTTCACCGAGGTGGTGTCGATGGTGATGTCCACCTTGCCGGACTTGGCCGCGCGGTCGAACTCCACGGTGCCTTGCTTCTTGTCGAAGCGGGCGCGGTTCGTGGTCGTGCCGAAGTGGCCGATCTCGAATGTCACGAAGGTGTGCGTGGGGTCGATGGCGTAGTTGGCGGCCTGCGCGGCGCCGGCGGTCATTGCGGTGGCAGCGGCCACGGCGAGCAGGGAGAACAGGGACTTGCGCATGGGTAAATACTCCTGGAGCAGTGGTGGAAAGAAAAGGAAGGAAAAAAGGAAAGAAATCAGCGATTCAATGCCGTGCGACGCGGGGATCGGGCACGTTCAAGCCAGCGCTCCCGCACAAGGGCCGCCTCGCTGCGCCGGGAGCGTCCCTCTCCCGCGTTGCGTAGCAATGCGAGAGAGGGGAAGGCGCGAAGCGACTCCGGGGGAGCTTCATTCAAATCTTGCCCACGCCGGTGAGCGCGAGCTTGAATTTCACGGTCACGTCGTCGGCCACCATCGAGGTGTCGGCCCACTCGTTCTCACCGATCTTGAACGCCAGGCGCTTGATGGGCAGCGTGCCTGTGGCGGTGGTGCTGGCCCCGCTTTGGGTCAGCGTGACGGGCACCACCACGTTCTGCGCCGTGCCCTTGATGGTGAGCTTGCCCGCCACCTCGAACTTGCCGCCACCCAGCGCCTTGATGGCGGTGGATTCGAACTGCGCCTGCGGGAACTTCCCCACGTTGAACCACGTGGGCTTGGGCAGCTCGGCATCGGTCTCGCGCGATCCGAGCGTGGCGCTGCCGGTATCGACCGTGAACGCGATCTTGCTGGTGGCCGGCTTGGCCGGGTCGAACGCCACCTGGGCGCTGAACTTCTTGAAATGGCCGTCCAGCGGCACGCCCATCTGGCGGGCGGTGAACTGCACTTCGCTTTGGGCGGGCACCAGTTGTTGCTGGGCCAGGGCGGCCTGGGCGCCCACGGCCAGGGCGGCGCCCAGCACGATGTGGGACAGGGTGGAAGAAGAAGACAGATTCATTCGAAAACTCCGTTCAAAAGACAGAAAAGAGAAGGTGGGGCGGTCGGCTGGTGTATGTCAGGGGCGCGCATCCGCCAGTGCAGCCGTGGAGCCGGCTCTGCCGGGCCTGCGGGTGCGTTCCCCTCCCCGCCGGAGAGGGAGACGGCGCGAAGCGGCTCGGGGCCCGCCTCATCCACCAGGCAGCATGCGGGCGAGCAGGCCGTCGCGGTCCACGATCTGGTGCTTGAGCGCGCCCGCGATGTGCAGCACCACGAGGCCCGCCATTGCAAATGCGGTGTACTGGTGCCAGGGCTTGATGGCCTCGGCCAGCTCCTTGCTCACGGGCACGAAGTCGGGCAGCTGCCACAGGCCCAGGAACACGATGGGGAAACCGGCGGCCGAGCTGTAGGCCCAGCCGATCAGCGGCACGGCGAAGAACAGCGCATAGAGCAGCCCGTGCGTGGCGTGGTGCGCCAGCTTCTGCCAGCCCGGCATGGCCTGCTCGATCGCCGGCGGCAGTGCGGGGGGGCGGTGCGTGGCGCGCCACAGCAGGCGCAGCACCGACAGCACGAGGAGGGTGACACCCGCCCACTTGTGCCAGTTGTAGAGCTTGAGCCGCTGCGGCGAGAACGGCAGGCCCGTCATGTAGATGCCCACGCCAAACAGGCCGATCAGCGCCAGGCCCAGCACCCAGTGCAAAAGCATGGCGGTGCGCGTGTAGCGGCGGGGCGTTGCGGCGGCCGGGGGGGCGGTGGTGGCAGGGGCAGTCATCTGGGAGCAAAAAGCAAAGCGGGTGGTCAGGTGGAGGCGCCGGGCGAGCGCCTCTCGGCCAAGGCTGACATTCGTCAAGCAATGGGGCAGTGTAGAAAGCCGTCACCGCATTCGGTTTCAGGCAGATTGATGCTTCAATTCAAAAAAAATGAATTGAGAGGGCCTGAGCGCTCAAAGTTCCCCAATGCTGTGCGGCTTGTGCATGGCCCGGGGCGGGGGAGGGCCCTGGGCATGGGGAATGCCCCATCAGGGTGCATGCCGAGGGACTGAAACCGCGGCGGGGCGCGTGGTGGCGGTTACCGCAAGCGCGCACGGCGCGGTGCGGCGGCCTGCCTTGAGAAAAGGGAGAGGCCGGGGCGCTTACTGGCCGAGCGCGGCCTTCTTCCAGGCCTCGGCGGCAGCGGCCTCGTCCCCGCGCTTTTCGGCCAGTTCCGCCAGATGGCGCCAGGCGCTCGCCCGCAGGCTGGTGTCGGCGAGCTGCTGCGCCGCCTGGGTGAGCAGCTGCTGGGCCTTGCCCCACAGCTGGCGCTTGAGGCAGGCCATGCCCGCCAGGTACTGCAGGCGGGCGTCGCGCGGGTTGGCCTGCTGGGCTGATTCGATGCGGGCCAGCCAGGGGGCGTCGAGCGCATCCAGCCCCGCCTCCAGCGCGCGGACCAGCTTCAGCGCATGGTGTTCGGCCAGCGCGTCGGGCAGGTCCACCATGCGGTCCCACACGGGCAGCAGCCAGGCGCGCACCTGCGTGGCATCACCGCCCAGGGCGGCCAGCCGCTGCGCGGCGTGGATGGCCAGCTCGGGCATGCTGCGCTCGGACGACTCCAGCGACATCCAGGTCTGCTGCAGCTGTGCGGTGTCGTGCGCGCTGTTGATGAGTTCGATGGCCAGGCCCCGCACGATGCTCTGGGCCGCTGCGGGCGAGAACGCACGGTGCTTGCCCAGCAAGCGCGCGGTGTCCAGCGCATCCTGCGTCTGGCGTGCCAGGCGCGTGGCCTTGAGCCTGATGCGCAGCGACAGCGTGCGCCTTGCAGCACCCTGCGGCAGGGCCGCAAGGCGGTCGAGCGCGGCGCTGGCATCGCGGTCGTCCAGCGACCAGCGGGCGGCCCGCATCTGGGCGCCCTCGCGCATTTCCTGCTCATTCACGCTGCCGCGCAGCGGCGCCTCCTGCAAGGCGTCCTGCAGATGGCTTTCGCGCGTGGCGCTGTCTTGCAGGGCGTGCGATGCCTCGGCGGCAATCATGTGGGCCAGGGCGCGCAGCTGGCGGCCGTGGGGCACGGCCTCGCCGGCGGCGCCCAGCGCATGTTCCTGCGACAGCGCGGCCACCGCCGCCTTGCGCGAGCGGATGAAGCGGCCGCCCAGCATGTGGGTCAGGGCATCCAGCAAGGCCGCGTGCATGGTGCGCTCCTTTTGCTGCACGCGCCAGCGGCGGGCCTGGTGGGGCAGTTCCAGCAGGGCGGCGAGCGCGCGCAGCGCCGCGTAGACGGTGACAAAGCCGCCCACCAGCAACAGCACCACCATGTTCAGCGACAGGTCGATGCGGTAGGGCGGCCAATACAGGGTGACGGTGCCCTGGTTGTTGCCCGCAAACAGCGCGGCCGCCACGGCCACGCCAAACAATGCCAAAAGCCAGAGTGCTGCGCGCATGTCGTCAGCGTCCAGCAGCAGCGGTAGCCAGCGCAGAGAGCGTTTCGTCCAGGCGCGGCTGCTCGGCCGCCTTCATGCTGGCCTGGGCGGTTTGCAGCGTACTGGCCGCGTTCTGCGTGCGGCGCGAGGCCGGGTCGAAGTATTTGTTCAGCGCCACCGTGGCGGCCGCCAGGTCGGCGCGGGCCGATTCAAACTGGCGCGCCAGCACACCCAGGCGGGCGTTGAGCAGCTTGAGCTTGAGGTTTTCGCGCAGGAAGAAGGTCTGCTCGGGTGCCAGCAGGATCGCCTCGGGCTGGTCGATGCGGCTCACGCGCACCAGGCCCCGGGCCTCATCGCGCACCACCTCCCAGCTGCGCTGCAGGGCGGCCTGCCACCAGGCCAGGTTGCCCTGGTTGGGTGGCGTGGTGCCTTCTGGGGCGGGTGTTGCGGCCAGGCGGCGGGTGGCGGCGGCCTGGGCCACGGCGTTCAGCACGGGCAGCTCGTCCACCTGGCGCACCAGGTCGTCCAGGCGGCCCAGCAGGCCGGCGGTGTCGGTGACGGTGGCGCGAGTCAGGCGATCCAGGTCACGCCCAATGGCGCGCTGCACGGGTGCCAGACGGGGCTGGGCGGCGCGTTCGATGCGCTGGTTGGCGCTTTTGAGGGCGGCCACCAAAGGCTCCAGGCTGCCGGTGAGCTGTGCCTGCTGCTGGGCCAGGCGAATGGCGGATTCGATGTCCACCACCAGGTTTTCATCGCGCGAGCGCGAAAGGCTTTGCATGAGTTCTTCGAGCTGGCTGCGCTGCAGTGCCACTTCGCTCACCCGCGCTTCGGCCACCGACAGGCGGGCGGCCGTCTCGCGCACCAGTTCTTCGGCCTGGCGCGCCATGGTGCGGGCCTCGATGGCCTGCGCGCCCGAGTCCGCAGACTGCCGGGCCAGTTGTTCCTGGATGGAGCTGAGCTTTTGCCACAGCAGGCCGCTGCTTACCAGCGCTGCCGCTGCCACCGCGCCCAGCAGCAGCGTGACCGCACCGCCCCGGCTGGGGGCTGCGGGGGCCGCCGTTGGCGCTGCGGGTGGTGCGGGCGGCAGTTCGTTGGGGGGCGCGGAGCTCATGCGGCCGATTCTATCGAGGCCACCACGTCTTCCAGCGCCGGACGGCATTCCCGCACCGTGCCAAATCCGGCTGCGCGGGCCGCTTCGGCGATGCGCGGGTGGGTGGCCAGCGCGTGCGCGGCGCCCCAGTGCTGGCCTGGCAGGGCTTCGGCCAGGTGGGCCACGGCTTCAGAGCTGCTCAGCAGCCAGATGGAGCCGTCGTGCGCCGCCTGTTGCGCCAACGCCACCTCGTGCGCCGAAAAATGCGGTGCGCCGCGTTGGTAGACCACCACAAACTCCACCGTGCCGCCCGCCGCCTCGATCTGGCGTGCCAGCCAGTCGCGGCCGTTGCCTTGGCTTTCATGCACACCCTGGGACGTGTCGGATCTCCCGCGCACGATCAGCACGCAGTCGCCGGGCCGGATCTGCGCAAAGACCTGCTGCCACAGCGCTTCCGAGTCGAACTGGGGGGCATCCGGCGCCGGGCCATCGATGCAGCCAGGCGGCACACCGGCCTGCTCCAGCGCACGCGCTGTACCGGGGCCAGGTGCCCATGCTCTTGTTTTTATAGTTTCCAGCGCTTGTCCATCAAGCGCTGGGGCCTTATTTGGCTCAAAAAAATGGACCACCGCATTGCCGCTGACAAACATCAGCGCCCGGTACTGTGAAAGCCGGGCATGCGCCAAGGTGAGTGCTTGCTCTGCCACCGCATCACGGCAGGGGCCGATGGCGATGAGCGGCAGGGCCACGGCATCCACACCGCGCGCGCCCAGCAGCTCTACCCAGTGTGCAGCCTCGCGGGCGGGCCGCGTGACGATCACCCGGGGCATGGCTTGGCCGATCAATTCAGGGGTTCGGCGCCCCGCGCGCCACCGGCACGCAGGCGCTGCGCAATCGCGTCGCCCAGCGCCTCGGCCTGTGCCAGCGTGGTGACGGCGGCGCTGGCCGCTGCGTGCACCAGCGGGGCCTGTGTGTCCACGTCGCCCCAGGCGGCGTCGAGCTGCAGCACGCCGTCGGTGAACGTGCCATGCGCCGCCAGCGGCATCGAGCAGCTGCCGCCCATGGCGCGGCTCACGGCGCGTTCGGCGGCCACGGTCAGCCAGGTGGGCTGGTGCGCAAGTGGCGCCAACGCGTCGATCAGGTCTTGTCGGTCGCTGCGCACCTCAATGCCCAAGGCGCCCTGGCCCGCCGCCGGCAGCATGGCCGTGGGCGCAAACGCAGAGCGGATGCGGGATTCGAGCCCTAGGCGTTTCAGGCCTGCCGCCGCCAGCACGATGGCGTCGTACTGGCCTTCGTCCAGCTTGCGCAGGCGGGTGTCGAGGTTGCCGCGCAGCGGCTCGATCTTCAGGTCGGGCCGCAGGGCCTGCAGCAGCACCTGGCGGCGCAGGCTGGAGGTGCCCACCACCGCACCCTGGGGCAGGGCGTCGAGGTTTTCGTAGCGGGGCGAGACAAACGCATCGCGCGGGTCTTCGCGCTCCATCACGCAGGCCAGTGCAAAACCCTCGGGCAGCTCCATGGGCACATCCTTGAGCGAATGCACCGCAATGTGCGCGCGGCCTTCTTCCAGCGCCACTTCCAGCTCTTTCACAAACAGGCCCTTGCCGCCCACCTTGCTGAGCGATCGGTCCAGGATCTGGTCGCCCTTGGTCGTCATGCCCAGCAGCTCCACCTGGTGGCCGCGTGCGCGCAAAAGGGCCTGCACATGCTCGGCCTGCCAGAGTGCCAGGCGGCTCTCTCGGGTGGCAATGACGATGGAAAGGGGGGAATGGGCGAGGCTCAAGTTCGTAACCTGTTTGTAATCATTCAGGGGCGGGCGATGCTAGCATGCGCCCGCACTGGGGCCGGTGCGCCCCGGGGGACGCGGGGGCAGGCGGCGCCAGGTCACCTACCCACCTCCGGAGACCCACGCACCATGAAACGATCCGACAAGGACCAGCCCCTGATTGACGACATCCGCCTGCTCGGCCGCATTCTGGGCGACGTGATCCGGGACCAGGAGGGCGTGGCCGCGTATGAGCTGGTGGAGCAGGTGCGCAAGCTCTCCGTGGCCTTCCGGCGCGATGCCGACCAGGAGGCCGACCGCGCATTGAAGAAGCTGCTCAAGTCCCTGTCGGGCGACCAGACCGTGAGCGTGATCCGCGCGTTTACCTACTTCAGCCACCTGGCCAACCTGGCCGAAGACCGCCACCACATCCGCCGCCGGGCCGTGCACGAGCGCGCGGGCGACACGCAAGAGGGCAGCATCGAAGTCGCCCTGTCGCGCCTGCGCTGGGCCGGCATTGCGCCCAAGACGATTTCACAGACGTTGGCGGGCAGCTACGTGGCCCCCGTGCTCACCGCCCACCCCACCGAAGTGCAGCGCAAGAGCATTCTGGATGCCGAGCGCGACATCGCCCAGCTGCTGGCCACGCGCGACGACATCCAGGTGCGCGCCCAGCTCTACAACAGCGCCAAGGACGCACTCACCCCCCGCGAGCTGGCCGCCAACGAAGCCCTGCTGCGTGCCCGGGTGGCCCAGCTGTGGCAAACACGCCTGCTGCGCTACAGCAAGCTGACCGTGGCCGACGAGATCGAAAACGCGCTGTCGTATTACGAAGCCACCTTCCTGCGCGAGATCCCCAAGATCTACGCCGACCTGGAAAACGAACTGGGCCAGTACCCCGTGCACAGCTTTCTGCGCATGGGCCAGTGGATTGGCGGCGACCGCGACGGCAACCCCAACGTGACGGCGCAAACCCTGCGCTACGCCCTGGGCCGCCAGGCCGAGGTGGCCCTGCGCCACTACCTGACCGAGGTGCACTACCTGGGCGGCGAGCTGTCGCTGTCGGCGCGCCTGGTGCAGGTGTCCGCCGAGATGGAGGCCCTGGCCCAGCGCTCGCCCGACACCAACGAACACCGCGTGGACGAGCCCTACCGCCGCGCCCTCACCGGCATTTATGCGCGCCTCGCAGCGTCGCTGAAGGACTTGACCGGTGGCGAGGCCGCACGCCACGCCGTGGCCCCGCAAAACGCCTACGGCAGCGCAGACGAATTCCTGGCCGACCTGCGTGTGATCGAAGCGTCATTGAAGTCGCACCACGGCGAAGCCCTGGCCGCAGAGCGCCTGCACCCGCTGATCCGCGCCGTGCAGGTGTTCGGCTTCCACCTCGCCACGGTGGATTTGCGCCAAAGCTCCGACAAACATGAAGAAGTGGTGGCCGAGCTGCTGGCCACGGCCCGCATCGAGCCTCACTACGCAGGCTTGCAGGAAGCCGCCAAGCGCGCATTGCTCATCAAGCTGCTCAACGACGCCCGCCCGCTGCGCGTGGTGGGGGCCCAGTATTCGGCCCATGCCCAGGGCGAGCTGGCCATCTTTGAAACCGCCCGCGTGATGCGCGAGCGCTTCGGCCACGAGGCCATCCGCCACTACATCATCAGCCACACCGAAACGGTGAGCGACCTGCTCGAAGTGCTGCTGCTGCAAAAGGAAGTGGGCCTGATGAGCGGCACCCTGGATGCCGAGTCCAAGAACCACCTCATCGTGGTGCCCCTGTTCGAGACCATCGAAGACCTGCGCAATGCCGCGCCCATCATGCGCGAGTTCTATGCACTGCCCGGCGTGGCAGCCCTGGTGCAGCGCAGCGGCGGCGAGCAGGACATCATGCTGGGCTACAGCGACAGCAACAAGGACGGCGGCATCTTCACCAGCAACTGGGAGCTGTACCGCGCCGAGATCGCCCTCGTCGAACTCTTCGACGAACTCGCCACCAGCCACGGCATCCAACTGCGCATGTTCCACGGCCGGGGCGGCACCGTGGGCCGGGGCGGCGGCCCCAGCTACCAGGCCATCCTGGCGCAACCCCCCGGCACCGTGCGCGGCCAGATCCGCCTCACCGAGCAGGGCGAAGTCATCGCCTCCAAATATGCCAACCCCGAGATCGGCCGACGCAACCTGGAAACCCTGGTGGCCGCCACGCTCGAAGCCACGCTGCTGCAGCCCACCAAGCCCGCCACCAAGGCGTTCTTGGACGCCGCCGCGCAGCTCTCGCTGGCCAGCATGGGCAGCTACCGCGCGCTGGTGTACGACACCCCGGGCTTCACCGAATACTTCTTCAACTCCACGCCGATCCGCGAGATCGCCGAACTGAACATCGGCTCGCGCCCCGCCAGCCGCAAGGCCAGCCAGAAGATCGAAGACCTGCGCGCCATCCCCTGGGGCTTCAGTTGGGGCCAGTGCCGTTTGACGCTGCCCGGCTGGTACGGCTTTGGCTCGGCGGTCGATGCGTTCGTGAACCTGGAAGGCAAGGACCCCAAGACCCAGCTGGCCCTGCTGCAGAAGATGTACCGCCAGTGGCCGTTTTTCCGCACGCTGCTGTCCAACATGGACATGGTGCTGGCCAAGAGCGACCTGGCGCTGGCCTCGCGCTACAGCGAACTCGTGACAGACGCGCGCCTGCGCAAGAAGGTGTTCACCAGCATCGAGGCCGAATGGCACCGCACGGCCGAGGCGCTCACGCGCATCACGGGCGACAAGCAGCGCCTCACGCACAACGCGGCGCTGGCCCGCTCCATCAAGCACCGCTTTCCGTACATCGACCCGCTGCACCACCTGCAGGTGGAACTGGTGCGCCGCTGGCGCGCGGGGCAGGGGGATGAGCGGGTGCAGACGGGGATTCACATCTCGATCAACGGGATCGCTGCGGGGCTGCGCAACACGGGCTGAGGTCGTCGGCTTCCCTGGGGGGCGGTGGCGCCCTTTGCAAGATGCGGGCAGGCCCGATAGCATGGGCCCAGGGGGGAGAGGACACGCGGGCAGATCGCCGGCCGCCTCTTCGGACGGGTGCGGGGAATCTGGAGGCTGCCGGGCAGGCTCCAGGCGGCATCCTCGCGGTCGCTTCAGGGTGGGAGGCATGGCTTGGGCATTGATCTTGCGTTCTGGCGGCTGTTGCTGTCCCGGCGGCTGGAGGCCGTGGCGAGGGCCGACGCGATGCGTGCCATTCGCGAAGGGCTGCTCTGGGTCCTGCCGTGCCTGATGGTGTCGGCCGTCCTGCTGGTGCTGTCGGTGCTGGCGCGCATGCTGGGCCTGCCGGCCTCCGTGGCCGACTTGCTGGCGGACCTGCACGGGGAGATCAGCCGCATCCTGCCGCTGCTGATCACCGCCTCCATCGGCTACATGCTGGCCATCCGCCACCGGTTGCCACGCTTGCCGGTGGCCTTTCTGTGCTTCGTCCATGCCGCGCTCGCCGCCTACCTGCTGCGCGGCCATCCGCGGGCGGCGGCCACGCTGGTGCTGTTCATCGCGATTGCCGCCCCGCTTGTCACCGTGCCGCTGATGGCCTGGCTGATGCGGGTGCGCGGGCTGCGGGTCGCGCGCATGGCCCAGGTCAGCGAGAACGTGGAGGACGCCATGAACATGGTGGTTCCCGGCATCGCCACCACCGCGCTGCTGGTGGTCGTTCTGGCCTTGCTGCAGCAGTGGGAGGGGCTGGTGCACTGGCGCCTGCCCATCGATGTGGCCAACCCCGATCAGTCCTATCTCAACGCCGTATTGCTCACGGGCCTGAATTCGCTGCTGTGGTTTTTTGGCATCCACGGCTACCACGCGCTGCAGCCGCTGTTCCAGTCCCTGGACCAGGCCGTGGGCTGGAACGCCCTGGCCCTGCTGGCCGATCAGGTGCCGCAGCATCCCCTGAACGCGGGCCTGCTGGGGGCATTTGCCTTCATCGGCGGCTCGGGCGGAACCTTGTCGCTGGTGCTGGCCGTGCTGTGGCGCGCCCGCAGCCCCGGCCTGCGCCTGCTCGCGCTGGCGAGCCTGCCGATGGCGCTGCTGAACGTGAACGAGCTGCTGCTCTTCGGCATCCCGCTGATCCTGAACCTGCGGATGCTGCTGCCGTTCCTGGCCGTGCCCGCCCTCAATGCCTGTCTGGCGCTGGCGGCCGTGCAGGCGGGCTGGGTGTCCGTGGCCAGCATGCCCATGCCGCTCAATGCGCCGGTCGTCTTCAATGCCTATGTCAGCACCCAGGGCGACTGGGGCGCGGTGGCCCTGCAGCTGGCGCTGGTGCTGCTCGGCGCCTGCCTGTATGGGCCTGCGGTGCGCTCGCTGGAGCGCCACAACGAAACCACCGTGCACTTGCCCGGGCTGGACACCACCTTCACCCGCCTGCAGGAGGAGGGAAGCCTCTATGCGCGCGATCCCGTGGTGGTCGCACAACAAGGCCAGGCACGCCGCGAGGAACT
Organism: Acidovorax sp. GW821-FHT10E04; assembly: GCF_059415185.1. Classification (NCBI taxonomy): domain Bacteria; kingdom Pseudomonadati; phylum Pseudomonadota; class Betaproteobacteria; order Burkholderiales; family Comamonadaceae; genus Acidovorax; species Acidovorax sp. GW821-FHT10E04. The sequence continues at coordinate 85,842 of NZ_JBWKMT010000009.1, read as the reverse complement.
GCTGGCCCAGGTGCGCCGCATGGGGGACTACGAATTCTTCCTGGAGTACCAGCCCCAGGTGTCGCTGCGCACCGGCCGGTGCACGGGCTGCGAGGCCTTGCTGCGGGCCCGCGATTCCCGGGGCCGCGTCCAGCCCCCCGGGGCGTTCCTGGCCTGGCTGTCCGAGGCGGGCCTGATGAAGGACGTGGACCTGTGGGTGGCGGCTGCGGCGCTGCGGCAGTACCGGCGCTGGCGCAACGCGGGCTTCGAGCTGCCCATTTCCATCAACATCACGGGCCCCACGCTCATGTCGCAGGAGCACTGCATCCGTCTGGTGGACCTGATCGCGCCAGCGGCCGGCTGCATCAGCATCGAGCTGACCGAGGATGCCCTGGCCGCGGATGTCTTCGGAATGCGCAACGCCATCGCCCGTGTGCACGCTGTGGGCGCGAAGGTCTCCATCGACGACTTTGGCACCGGCTACTCATCCCTGAGCTACCTGCATGCCTTCGAGGTCGATACGATCAAGATCGACCGCAGCTTCGTGCTCGCCAGCGCGCAGGCGCAGGGAGGGCGGGTGCTGGAAGGCCTGCTCAACTTCTGCCAGGGGCTGGGCTGCGGCATCGTGGTGGAAGGGGTCGAGACCGCCGAGCAGCTGCAACGGCTGCCCCGGACCATGGACCTGGAGGTGCAGGGCTGGTATTTCGGCCGGGCGGTGCCTGCAGACGAGCTTCCCGCGTTCGTGCAGCAGCGCCTGGACCTCAGTCCCCCAGCAACTCCCCCACCGCCTTCAGATCCTCCACCCGGTCGCACACCGCCTTGACGGCCATCATCACCGGGATGCCCAGCAGCAGGCCCCACAGGCCCCACAGCCAGCCCCAGGCCAGCACGCTGACGAACACGGCCACGGGGCTCATGCTGCTGGTGCGGCTGGTGAGCCAGGGCGTGAGCAGGTTGCCCACCAGGGTATGGATGACCAGCGACGCGCCGCCGATGGCCAGCGCCATGTCCAGGGTGCCGAACTGCAGGAAGGCCACCAGGGCCGATGCGCCGGTGACCAGGGCCGAGCCGATGTAGGGCGCGAGGTTGAGCACCCCGGCCACCACGCCCCACACGGCCGCGTTCTCCAGGCCCAGGGCCCAGTAGGCCAGGCCCGTGGCCACGCCCACCAGGGCGCTGGTGAGCACCTGCACCAGCAGGTAGCGCTGGATCTGGTTGGTGATGTCTTCCAGCACGTGGATGGTGACCTTGCGCCGTTCCAGGCTGGTGCCCGCGATGCGCAGCAGCTTGTTGCGAAACAGGTTGCCGGAGGCCAGCGCGAAGAAGGTGAGGAAGACCACCACGGTGAGCTGGCCCAGGGCCGACATCAGCCCCATGGTGCCGCTCCACAGGTAGTCGCGGATGTTGAACGGAGGGCGCTCCACCACCACGCGCTGCACGCCCCGCCGGGTGGGGCTGGCGGCGCTGTTTTCGTTGGCGGCCTGCTCGATCTGCGTGGCGGCCTTCTGCACGGTGTCGAGCGGGCTGCTGGTGCCTGCGCGCGCCTTGATGCTGTCGCGCACCTTCTTGGCGGCCACGGGCAGCGAGTCGACGAGCTGCGCGGCCCCGTCGCTCAGCGACCAGGCGGCGCTCGCCAGCCCGAAGACGATGGCGATGAGCAGCACGCCCGCGCCCAGCCAGCGCGGCACGTGGCAGCGCCGCAGGAGCTCGACGGCGGGCCGCAGCGCCGTGGTGAGCAGCAGGCTGAGCATGATGGGGATGAACACGGCGCTGGCCCAGTGCAGCAGCGCCACGCCGGCAAACAGGGCCAGCAGCGCGAGCGAGAGGTTGCGCACGTCCACGGGCATGTGGAGCATGAGCGGGCCGGTGAGGGGTGCGGTGGCTGCGGGCGCGCCGCTTGGCAGCTGCGCAGGCGGTGGGGGGCTGTCTTGGGTTGACTTGGCTTTGGCGGGTGGGGCCGCTTCGGCCGCTTGGACGACTGGTGCGGGGCCTTCCGCCGCAGGCGCGTGGGGGGGCAAGGTCGGGGCTGCGTCAGCGGCGGGGCTGTCTGGCTGTGGCGGCTCGGCAGCGGGTGCGGGTGGGGATGCAGGGGTGGGCTCGGTCATCATGCGCGGATTGTGATGGGACTCGGGCCTGCTGGGTTGTAGGTCGGGCTGACATGCAGCGTGTCGGCGGCGGGATGCTGCGGTTCGCACGCTCTGGCAGGTGGTTTGCCCGGCGACCCGCCAGCGGTGCCTGTGTGGCAGGGTTCGGCGCCCTGCCCGGTGGCATCAGCACAGCGGCAGCGGGCGCTTCTTGTTGAGTGCATCCACCGTGCCCAGCAGTTGCTGCCAGTAGGTGGGCAGTGACGACCACGAGGCGCCGATGGCCAGGTTGGTGGCATAGACCATGCCGGTGTTCAGGCGGGGCCGGTGGGCGTGCTTCACGGCGGCCTGCATGTCGGTGCAGGTGCTGGCGGTGTGAACCAGCATGGCCTGGGCGGTGTTGTCCTTGGCGTAGACCCAGGTGCTGGCGGGCTGGGGGTCTGTGGCCTGGTAGGCGGCGGCATTGCCTGCGTAGGTGACCAACGTGTCGGCCACACCCGCATAGGCCGCTACGGGGTAGGTGCCTGGGTTGCCGATCACGGTGGGCGCGTTGGGCGGCGTGGCGCCTTTGCTCATGCCCGAGGCCCGGGCCTTGGCGTAGTTGTAGACGTCCTGAAAGTACGCCAGCCGTGCGCTGTCGGTGGCCATGCCGTCCAGGAAGAAGCCGTCGAGCTGGTCGGGGTAGAGGCGGATGTAGTTGTCGATGGTGGCCTTCACGTCGGCCACCGAGCGCGACCCGCCGCTGCCCGAGGTGGCCACGTAGGCGACGACTTTGTTGGTAGTGCCCGCCACGGCCTTGAAGTCTTTGATGGCCGTAAGCAGGTCGTCGTCAACCTCGGAGTCCGCAGTCAGCACGCCGTCGCTGGCGCTGGCCACGGCGGTGATCTGCACGTCCGGGTAGCTGGCTGCGCCGCTGGTGAGGGTGGCCCAGGGCGACGAGGTGCCGCTGGCGCTGAAATACGCGGGCACCAGCACCTGCAGGTTTTTGTGGGTGGGGCGCACGTAGTACGTGAGGCTGTCGCCCGCCGTGTTGGCGCTGCTGGTGGCCGTGGCGCTGACCTGGAAGGTGGCGCTGGGCGGCAGGCTGCTCACGGTGAGCGTGGTGCTGGCCACGCTGGCCACGGTGGTGGGCGCCACGGGGGAGAAGGTGGCGGCTGCGGAGGGGCTGACAGTAAAGGTGACCACCGTGCCGTTGGGGGCTGCGCCGCCGTTGACGGTAACGTCGGCCGCCAGCGGCTCGGATGCGCCGGGTTCGAGCACGTTCTCGGCGGGCTGCACGAAATGCAGCGTGACGGGCGCGCTCGCGGGCGGCGGCGGGGCGGCCGTGTTGTTGTCCTTGTCCGTGGCGCCGCCGCAGCCCGCCAGAGCCGCAGTGAGGGCCATCAAGGACGCGAGGCGGTGGGTGCGGGTTGTGGTGAGCATGGTCGTGACGGAGTGTTGGTATGAATGGGCTGATTGTGAAGGTTCGTGCGGGCGGCTCCAAGGGCTGAAACGGCCGCTTTGACCGGGAAAAACGGCCTTGTTGCGCCGATTGCAGCAGGCGGGCGCCAGTACCATGGCCCACATGCCATCCTTCCTTCACCGCATTCCGGCCGCCGCAGCAGCCTTGCTGTGCGCAGCGCTGCTGGTCGGCTGCGGCACGCTGGACGTGCCGCGTGCCGACAACTACCCCGCCACCGGCCAGAAGAAAGCCCGTGCCGTGCACCACTGGGATGTGCTGGCGGGCGATGTGGCCGGGCGCGTGGCCGAAAAGATCGCATCCTGGCCCGAGGGCGAATACCCGCTGTACGTCACGGTGGCGGACAACTCCAGTTTCAACCAGAGCTTTCTCAAGTTGCTCAAGGTGCACCTGCTGAACCGGGGCGTGGCGGTGTCCACGGTGCCCACGGCGGTGGAGCTGGAGGTGCAGACGCAACTGGTGCAGCACGGGTCTGGCTCGCCGCGCGGCCTGCCCGTGCCCATGGCCGGCACCATCATCGGCACTGGCGTGGGCGTGTGGCGCGACTGGGCGGTGCACTATTCCGACCGCACCCTGTTGCCGGGTGTGGCCACGGCCTTGGGCGTGGGGGCCGGGGTGGCGCTGGACATGGCCCAGCTCTACACCCAGGGCGCCGCCGCAGGCGGACCCACGCGCACCGAGGTGCTGATCACATCCACGCTCAAATCGCGCGACAGGTACCTGGCCGGCACGGCCGATCTGTACTACATCGAGGGGGCCGACGCGGTGCTGTATCAGCCCGAGCGGCCGCCCGCGCCTGCACCGATGACGCCCGTCAAGACCTGGCGGGTGGTGGCGCCATGAAGGGGCTGTGGACGTCGCAACAAGCTCCCCGGGGCGCACGCGCAGCCAGCTGGTGGGCGGCCGCCGCTTTTGCGCTGGCGGGCCTGCAAGGCTGCGAGACTACCAACCCCATGCACAGCTACTACTACGGCGACCGGGCGGGCGGAGTATCGCGCAGCAACCTCATCGAGCTGAATGAACGCGCCACCGATGCGCTGCTGCAGACCGCACCGCTGGACGCCAACCAGCCCGTGCTGGTGGCCACGCTGGTCAGTGTGGACCGGCTCACCGAATCGTCGCGGCTGGGCCGCATCTTCTCCGAGCAGATCGCGGGCCGCATGGTGCACCGGGGCCTGAAGGTGACCGAGGTGAAACTGCGCGAGAACCTGCTGCTGCAGCGCGACCAGGGCGAGCTGCTGCTGTCGCGCGAGGTGCGCGAGGTGAGCCAGGCCCAGGACGCGCAGGCGGTGGTGGTGGGCACGTACGCGGTGTCCACGTCGGTGGTGTACATCAGCCTCAAGCTGGTGAACCCCGTGGGCAACACCGTGGTGGCGGCGCACAACTATGCGGTGCCCATGGATGAAAACGTGCGGGCGCTGCTGGCCGGGAGGTAGCAGGGCGCTCGCAGGCCTCAACCGGATTTGATATTAATTTGATAGCTGCTCGCGCTTTTTTTATAAGCGCAAAGTGCCAATTTGACTTGGATTCTTGAACGCTCGACCCGACCGGGCGAGCCTTGCGAACTGGCGCTGCCTTCTCCCTTGCCAGGGATGCCAGGCAAGGGCCGCCCCGCAGCGAGGGCATCGTCCCCTTTCCCGAATCGCGTAGCGGTTCGAGAGAAGGGGGAAGCGGCAAAGCCGCTCGGGGGGATGTACTTAATGCAGCATCAGTGCACCGGCCGTCTTGCTCTTGCCAGCGCGGGCGGGTGGGTTGCACAGGCCGCAGGTGAAATGGCGGTTCTCGTACAGCTCGGTCACGAACTGGCCGCTGCACTGGGCGCACTTGGTGCGGGTGAGCATGCCGGCATCCACGAATTTCACCAGACGCCAGGCGCGGGTGAACGACAGCAGGGGTTCGATCTCGGCCGTGGCCACCTGTTCGTTGTACAGGCGGTAGGCCTTGGTCAGCAGCTCCACCGAATCCAGGTCCACGCCCTTGGACAGGTATTCGTAGATGTTCAAAAACAGCGAGCTGTGGATGTTCTCCTGCCAGGTCAGGAACCAGTCGGTGGAGAAGGGCAGCTGGCCCTTCGATGGCGACTTGCCCGCGATTTCCTTGTACAGGCGGATCAGGCGCTCGTACGACAGCGTGGTTTCCGACTCCAGCACCTGCATGCGGGCGCCCATCTGGATCAGCATGGCGGCGCGTTCGATCTGCTTGGATTCGTTCAGAACGCTCTTGGCTGGGGCTTTGGCGGCGGTGGTGGAGGACATGGCGGGCTTTCGGCGAGAGAGATGGAGGGCGTTCGGTGCAAAGGTCTGGCGGTGGGCTCAGAGCACTTCGGACACGCGGCTGGCCATCAGGATGTTGGCGTGCAGCGTGTTGGTGGCCTCGTTGCCCACCTTCTTGGCCGAGTGGTTGGTGAGCAGGCTCCACACCAGGTTGTCGTCCACGCGGAAGCTGCAAAGAAGCGTGTTTCTGGAGGCCAGTTTCATCACTTGCGCCGCCGACAGCGATGCGAGAATATCGGCAGACTCCTCGTTCATGCCCAAGCGGAACACGGCCTCTGCCTTGTCCTGGCGAATCAGGGTCTGGGCCAGCATCAGGTAAGTGAGGTTGGCTTCGCGGATTTCAGCGAGGAGTTGTTCGTTGGTCATGGCGGCTTCCTTTGTTCCAGTTCCGGGTCTTGCGTGGTGGCCTGCTGTTTGCAGGTTTTCGCGATCCGTTGAAATGGATTGTGAAACCGCCCCAATCAAAAATTAAGTCGGGGTTTGGCTGTGCCGCGTGTCTGGTTCTGCGGTGGGCTGCGTAGGAATTTGCCCTACACGCACATCAGGTGCAGGCTGGCATTTCAGGCGGTGGTCGCTGCTGTGGCAGTGGGCCCAGGCTGCCCACTTCTGTTCATGGTTTTGATAGCACCCTCAAAACCATCTTTTTTGCACTTTTACAACCTGCGCTGCGGTGCTGGACGCTGGATCAGCCTTTTTCGACCGGGCGCGTGGGGTCTGAACACCACTCGCTCCAGCTGCCAGCAAACAATGCTGTCGGGCCGAGGCCGGCTATCTCCATGCCCAGCAGATTGGGCACGGCGCTCACGCCGCTGCCGCACTGGTGCACCACGGTGGCGGGGTCACGGCCGCCTAGCAGCGCTTCAAATTCAGAGCGCAGCACGTCAGCAGGCTTGAAGCGGCCATCCGCGCCGATGTTTTCGGCAAATGGGCGGTTCAGCGCGCCTGGAATGTGGCCGGCCACGGGGTCCAGCGGCTCCACCTCGCCCCGGTAGCGGGCACCTGCACGGGCGTCGATCACGGTCTGGCCGGGCTGCTGCAGGCGCGCAAGCACCTCGCTGGCCGTGGCCAGCTGGCGCAAGGGGGCGCCCAGCTGGAAATTGGTCTGGAAGTGCGCGGGCTCTTCGCCGCTGTTCACCGCCCCCCCGGCGGCCTGCCAGGCTTGCAGCCCACCGTCGAGCACGGCCACAGCATCGTGCCCCTCCCACTTGAGCATCCACCACAGGCGGCCACAGTAGTTGGCGCCCTGGCGGTCGTACACCACGGCCTGCATGCCATTGGCAAAACCTACGCTGGACAGCCACATTGCAAAACGCTCGCGGCTGGGCAGGGGGTGGCGCCCACCGGATGCCGGCTGGTCGGCTTCCTGGGCGGTCAGCGTGCCGTGAGCTCCGGGGGCACCGTGTTTGGCGCTGAGGTCGTTGTCAAGGTTGGCGTACACCGCGCCGGGGATGTGCGCCTGTGCGTACTGCTGTGCACCGGCTGTGGGTTGCATCAGTTCGAAGCTGCAGTCAAACACCATCAGCGGCGCACCGCTGGCGATCAGGGATTGCAGGTCGGGGGCAGAGATGAGCGTGGTGTAGGTGGTCATCGGCAGAAAATGGGCAAAGTAACGGAGTGCGTCGAAAGGGGCTCCATTGTGGCCATCCCGGTGGAGCGTGTCCTCGTCTGGCCGTATCTGTTTTTGTATCCGTCAGTGTTCTTCGGCAGGTGCCCCGGGCGCAGCCCGCGCGCGCAGGATGGTGGCAACGATGCCGCTGCCCACGATGAGGGCCATGCCCAACCAGCCGATGGGCGGGATCTTGTCGCCAAACAGCAGCACGCTGTAGACGGCGGCAAACACGATGCCTGAATACTGCAGATTGGCCACCACCAGCGTGCCGCGCTGGGTCTTGGCGCTGGCGTAGGCCTTGGTCATGCACAGCTGGCCGCCCGCGGCCAGCACGCCGATGGGCAGCAGCCACAGCGCCTGCCAGCCCGGCCAGGCCGAGGTGCCGGTGAACAGCATGGCCACGCCGCCCGCCACCGCCGAGCCGACGGCGAAGTAGAAGACGGTGCGCGACTCGGGCTCGCCCAGGCGCGACAGCGCCACCACCTGCATATAGGCAAACGCAGCCGTCAGGCCCGACATCAGCCCGATCAGGCCGGCAAAGGCCTGGTTCTGGTCCAGGCTGGGGCGCAGCATCAGCACCACGCCCACAAAACCGACCAGCACGGTGAGCACCAGCGGGCCTTGCAGGGCCGGGCGCGGGGTGGCTGGCGAGGGGCGCCAGGCCAGCAGCGTGCCCCCGATCAGGAAGGCGGCGATCCACACGCTGCTCATGTAGTTGAGCGTCATGGCCGTGGCCAGGGGCAGGTGGGCGATGGCGAAGAACCAGGCTCCGAGCGAGGTCACGCCCACCAGGCTGCGCCAGGCGTGCATGCCGGGGTATTGCGTCGCCAGCGTCACCTTTTGCGAGCGCGCCAGCAGCCACAGGATGAACATGCCGATCAGGCCCCGGTAGCACACCAGCTCGGCCGAGTTGAAAAAGTCCGACGCGATCTTGACGCACACGCCCATGCTGGCAAACAGGAACGCGGCCAACACCATCCAGAGGGCTTGCATCGGGTTGTGGTCTCTCGAGGCGCGCCGTGGGGCGCAGAAATGAAAATAGCTGCCAGCGCTTATTTTTTAAGCACTGGCAGCTATTGTAATGAGAGCAGACCATGGTGGGCCTGCGGATTGGCGGGGTTTTGCCGCCGTATTCAGCGTTTTGGCGTGGCCGGGTCGATGGTGTCCGAGCCCATCGCCTCACGGTACCACTCGTGGAAGTGCTGCATGCCGTCTTCCATGGGGCTTTGGTAGGGGCCGACCTCGTTGTCGCCGCGCGCCAGCAGCGCCTTGCGGCCTGCGTCCATGCGCTCGCCGATTTCGTCGTCCTCGATGCAGGTCTCCATATAGGCGGCCTTCTGCGCCTCGACGAATTCGCGCTCGAAGGCGGCGATCTCCTCGGGGTAGTAGAACTCCACCATGTTCAGCGTCTTGGTGGGGCTGACGGGGTGCAGCGTGGACACGGTGAGCACATGCGGGTACCACTCCACCATGATGTGGGGGTACAGCGTGAGCCAGATGGCTCCGTGCTTGGGCGGCTTGCCCTCCCGGAAGGCGAGCAGGGCCTCATGCCAGCGCTCGTACACGGGGCTGCCGGCCTTGCCCAGGCGGTTGGCCACGCCCACGGTCTGCACCGAGTAGTTCTTGCCGAACTCCCAGCGCAGGTCCTCGCAGGTCACGAAGCTGCCCAGGCCCGGGTGGAAGGGCCCCACGTGGTAGTCCTCGAGATAGACCTCGATGAAGGTCTTCCAGTTGTAGTTGCACTCGTGCAGCTCCACGTGGTCGAGCACGTAGCCCTCGAAGTCCAGGTCGGCGCGCGGGCCCATCTGGGCGAGGTCGGCGGCCACGTCGTAACCGTTGTCCTCGAACAGCAGGCCGTTCCACTCGCGCAGCTTGTAGTTGTTCAGGTTCAGGCAGGGGTCGTTCGCGAAGTGCGGGGCGCCCAGCAGCTCGCCCTGGGGGCTGTAGGTCCAGCGGTGCAGGGGGCACACGATGTTGCCGCCCGCGCTGCCCTTTTGCTGGGTGTGCAGCGAGCCCTTGCCCTGGAGCATGACGGCCTGGCGGTGGCGGCAGACGTTGGAGACGAGCTCGACCCCCCCCTGGGCGTTGCGCACCAGGGCGCGGCCCTCGCCCTCCTGGGGCAGTGCGTAGTAGTCGCCGACGTTCGGCACGGACAGTTGATGCCCCACATAGCGGGGCCCGCGCTGGAAGATGGACTCCAGCTCGCGCTGGAACAGCGCATCGTCAAAGTAGCTTGAAACTGGTAGTTGGCTTGCGGCCTGCTGCAGTTGAAGACTTAAATCAGACATGGGTGACCTGACCTAAAGACTCCCCACAGGGAGGTGCGCCTGGGCGCATCTGGAAAAAAGAAACCGGCTCAGGAGATGAGCCGGCTCGACGGGAATGGGATTATAGGCGGTGGGGTTATTCCCGCATCCCACTTACGTGTATTGAAACCCCTGTTCCGGCCATCTGCTCACGGCGCGCCGCGGCCCTGTGGCGGGCCGGACACAGGCTTCTGGCGCCGGGGGCGGAGCGCGCCGGGGGGCGTCCCGCGCCGCGCCGCGGTGGTGCGCCTAAAATGACCGGTTTTTCACCCGCGCACCGTCGCCCCCTCCATGCCCAAGGCTCCCGCAACTCCCGCGCCCCCCGCCGAACCCGCTAGCTACGAAGCGGCGCTGGAAGAGCTGGAGCAACTCGTGGCCCGCATTGAATCGGGCCAGCTGCCGCTGGACCAGATGCTGGCCGGCTACCAGCGCGGTGCGGCGCTGCTGGCGTTCTGCCGCCAGCGGCTCGATGCCGTGCAGGACCAGATCAAGGTGCTGGACGAAGGACAGCTGCAACCATGGAACCAGGAATGAGCGCGGTGCCGATGGCGTGTGCGAGCCGACCCCTTGACATGAATCTCTGGAGCCAGAACCACCTGGCACGCGTGGAGCAGGCCCTCTCGCAGTGGGTGGGCCACGGCGCGCCCGCCGGGCTGGGCGATGCCATGCGCTACGCCGTGCTCGACGGCGGCAAGCGCCTGCGGCCCCTGCTGGTGCTGGCGGCCTATGAGGCGGTGTGCAGCGGTGCCTCCGCCTCCGCGGTGTTCGACGACGCGGCGCTGCGCGCGGCCTGCGCGGTGGAGCTGATCCACGCCTACTCGCTGGTGCACGATGACATGCCCTGCATGGACAACGACGTGCTGCGCCGGGGCAAGCCCACGGTGCACGTGCAGTTTGGCGAGGCCCAGGCGCTGCTGGCGGGCGACGCCCTGCAGGCCTTTGCGTTCGAATTGCTGACGCCGGACAACACCCTCATCCCCGCGGCCACCCAGGCCGCGCTGTGCCGGCTGCTGGCCTGCGCTGCGGGGTCGGCCGGCATGGCGGGTGGGCAGGCGATCGACCTGGCCAGCGTGGGGGTTGCGCTCACGCAGGACCAGCTGCGGCAGATGCACCGCCTCAAGACGGGCGCGCTGCTGCAGGGCAGCGTGCTCATGGGCGCGGTGTGCGGCCATGCGGTGGGCGCGGCGTACCAGGCGCTGTCCGACTATGGCGCCGCCATGGGCCTTGCGTTCCAGGTGGTCGACGACATCCTGGACGTGGTGGCCGATTCGGCCACGCTGGGCAAGACGGCGGGCAAGGACGCGGCGGCCGACAAGCCCACCTATGTCTCGCTGCTTGGGCTGGAGCCCGCGCGGGCCCATGCCGACGAACTCCTGGGCGAGGCGCATGCGGCGCTGGCCCGCAGCGGCCTGCCCGATACCCGCGCACTGGCGGCCCTGGCGGACATGGTGGTGCGCCGCTCGCACTGAGCAGGGCCCGGGCCGTGCCGCGTCGCGATGAAGAAACATACCAAACTGGCCACTGGCGCTTATCGGTAAAGCGCTGGAAGCTATAAAAAGAATAGTAAATGTCCACGACGTCCTTTCCCCTGCTGCAGAACATCAATGACCCGGCAGACCTGCGCAAGCTCTCGCGCGCAGACCTCAAGGCGCTGGCCACCGAACTGCGCGAGTTCGTGCTGCAGAGCGTCTCCCAGACCGGCGGCCACCTCAGCTCCAACCTGGGCACGGTGGAGCTGACCGTGGCGCTGCACCACGTCTTCAACACCCCCGAAGACCGCCTCGTGTGGGACGTGGGCCACCAGACTTACCCCCACAAGATCCTGACCGGCCGGCGCGACCGCATGCATACGCTGCGCCAGCTGGGCGGTATCTCGGGGTTTCCGCAGCGGGCGGAAAGCGTGTATGACACCTTCGGAACGGCGCACTCGAGCACCAGCATCTCGGCGGCACTGGGCATGGCGCTGGCCGCCAAGCGCAAGGGAGAAGACCGGCATGCGGTGGCCATCATCGGCGACGGCGCGATGAGCGCCGGCATGGCCTTCGAGGCGCTCAACAACGGCGGCGTGGCCGACGCCAACCTGCTTGTCGTGCTCAACGACAACGACATGAGCATCAGCCCGCCCGTCGGTGCGCTCAACCGCTACCTGGCCCAGCTCATGAGCGGCCAGTTCTACGCCGCCGCCAAGAACGTAGGCAAGACCGTGCTGCGCCCCGTGCCGCCCCTGCTGGAGCTGGCCAAGCGCTTCGAGCAGCAGGCCAAGGGCATGGTGGTGCCCGCCACGCTGTTCGAGAAGTTCGGCTTCAACTACATCGGTCCCATCGACGGCCACGACCTCGATTCGCTGATCCCCACGCTCGAGAACATCAAGAGCCTCAAGGGCCCGCAGTTCCTGCACGTGGTTACCAAGAAGGGCCAGGGCTACAAGCTGGCCGAGGCCGACCCCGTGGCCTACCACGGCCCCGGCAAGTTCGACCCGGCCGTGGGCCTGGTCAAGAGCAGCGCCGCGCCGAAGCCCACCTTCACCCAGGTGTTCGGCCAGTGGCTGTGCGACATGGCCGCGCACGACGGGCGCCTGGTGGGCATCACGCCCGCCATGCGCGAAGGCTCGGGCATGGTCGAGTTTGAAAAGCGCTTTCCGGACCGCTACTACGACGTGGGCATCGCCGAGCAGCACGCCGTGACGTTCGCCGCCGGCATGGCCTGCGAGGGCGTCAAGCCCGTGGTGGCGATCTACTCCACCTTCCTGCAGCGCGGCTACGACCAGCTGATCCACGACGTGGCGCTGCAGAACCTGCCCGTGGTGTTCGCGCTCGACCGTGCCGGGCTGGTGGGCGCGGACGGCGCCACGCATGCCGGGGCGTATGACATCCCGTTTGTGCGCTGCATCCCGAACATGAGCATGGCCTGCCCGGCCGACGAGCGCGAATGCCGCCAGTTGCTGAGCAGCGCCTTCGAGCAGGACCACCCCGTGGCCGTGCGCTACCCGCGCGGCAGCGGCGCGGGCGTGGCGCCGCTGGCGGGCCTGGACAGCCTGCCCTTTGGCAAGGGCGAGATCCGCCGCGAGCGCCAGGGCACCCGTGCCGGTGCCCCGCGCATCGCCATCCTGTCGTTTGGCACGCTGCTGTACCCCGCGCTCGAAGCGGCCGAGGCGCTGGACGCCACGGTGGTCAACATGCGCTGGGCCAAGCCCGTCGACGAGGCGCTGCTGCGTGAAGTGGCCGAGCGCCACGATGCGCTGGTCACGCTGGAAGAAGGCGCGATCATGGGCGGCGCGGGCAGCGCCGTGACCGAAGCGCTCAACGCCATGGGCATCGTGCGCCCGGTGCTGCAGCTGGGCCTGCCGGACGTGTTCATCGAGCACGGCGATCCGGCCAGGCTCCTGGCATTGCAGGGGCTCGACGCGGCGGGAATCCGCAACGCGATAGAGAAGCGGTTCCCGGGCTAGGGCGAACGGCCGCGCTGCGCGGACTGGCTTCGCCGACGGCCGCATGCCGTGGGTGGGTGCGCAGACCGCGCCCTCTGCTTTTTTCCGGGACAGGGTGGGGCGGCTGACGGCGGGGCCGCCAGCCGGTGCCGCGCATGGCCTTGCGTGCCCGGGAAAACCTAGAGGGCCAGCCGCGGACCCTCCTCCTACAATTGCGACAAAAGGCAACAGTGCCCGTCCCCCGCCAGCGCCGCAATGGCGCCATGCGCCCGCGCCTGCCAACACCCCTCTTGGAGACAAGTTCTATGGATCGCCGCTCTCTCGTCAGACACGCAGGTATCGCAGGGGTCCTGGCCACCGGCGTGGCGCCCGCGGTGTTTGCGCAGGCATCCATCCGGTGGCGCCTGGCCTCCAGTTTCCCCAAGTCGCTGGACACCATCTATGGCGGCGCGGAGGTGTTCGCCAAGGCCGTGAAAGTAATGACGAACGGCCGCTTCGAGATATCCGTGCACGCGGGGGGCGAACTCGTGCCGGCATTTGGCGTGGTGGACGCCGTGCAGGGCGGCGCGGTCGAGATGTGCCATACCGTGCCGTATTACTTCTACGGCAAGAGCCCCGCCTTCGCGCTGGGCTCGGCCATCCCCTTCGGCTTCAACGCGCGCCAGATGAGCGCCTGGATGCTCCATGGCAATGGGCGCAAGCTCATGGACGAGTTCTACGCCGGCTTCAGCATGGTCAGTTTCGCGGGGGGAAACACCGGCACGCAGATGGGCGGGTGGTACTTGCGCGAGATCAAGAGCCCGAGCGACTTCAAGGGCATGAAGATGCGCCTGGGCGGCGGTCTGGTGGGTGAAGTGATGTCCCGGCTGGGCGCCATTCCGCAGAGCATTCCGGGGGGCGAGATCTACCAGGCCCTGCAAAAGGGCACCATCGACGCCGCCGAATGGGTGGGGCCGTATGACGACCAGAAGCTGGGGTTCAACAAGGTGGCGCCCTTTTACTATTACCCCGGCTGGTGGGAGGGCGGGCCCGAGGTGGATTTCTTCATCCACAAGAAGGCGTTCGACGGCCTCTCGGCCGACAACAAGCTCATCGTGGAGGCAGCCGCCGCCATCGCGCACGCGGACATGCTGGCCAAGTACGACGCGCTGAACCCCACCGCGCTCAAGCAGCTGGTGGCCGCCAAGACCAAGGTGCTGCCGTTCTCGCAAAGTGTCATGGATGCGGCCTTCAAGGCGTCCATGGAGGTCTTTGCGCACAACGATTCCAAAAGCCCCGAGTGGAAGAAGATCTACGGGGACATGCGCAACTTCCAGCGCGACCAGATCCTCTGGTTCCGCTTTGCCGAAGCGCGCTACGACACCTTCATGTCGGCGCAGAAGATCTGACGCCGCTTCCAGGCGATGCGGCCCGTTGCGGCCTTGCGTGCGCGGGGCGCAGCCGATGCTTGCAGAACCCTGAAGCCCTGATCGGGCGTCTGGGATTTCACGGGAAAACCCGCAAATCCGGCACTGGGCATGTTCCTACAATCGACTCCGGTAAAAAGGTTCTTGGCCCGTGGGTTACCGCCCGTTGCGCCAAGTTGTGCAATCGAGTTTTCGGAGATAACCACATGGATCGTCGTTCAATCATCAAGCATGCGGGCATCGCGGGCGTGCTGGCCGCGGGTGTTGCGCCTGCCGTTCACGCACAGGCTGCCGTGCGCTGGCGCCTTGCGTCGAGCTTCCCCAAGCCCCTTGACACCATCTACGGCGGTGCCGAGGTGTTTGCCAATGCGGTGAAGGCCATGTCGGGCGGCAAGTTCGAGATTTCGGTGCACGCTGGCGGCGAACTGATGCCCGCCATGGGCGTGGCTGACGGCGTGCAGCAAGGCTCCGTGGAAATGTGCCACACCGTGCCGTACTACTTCTACGGCAAGAACCCCGCGTTCGCGCTGGGCTCCGCGATCCCGTTCGGCATGAACTCGCGCCAGATGAACGCGTGGATGATGCACGGCAACGGCCGCAAGCTGATGGACGAGTTCTACGCAGGCTACGGCATGCTGAGCTTCGCGGGCGGCAACACGGGCACGCAGATGGGCGGCTGGTACCGCAAGGAAATCAAGTCGGTCGCTGACCTCAAGGGCCTGAAGATGCGCCTGGGCGGCGGCCTCGTCGGCGAAGTGATGCAGAAGATGGGTGTTGTTCCCCAAAGCCTGCCAGGCGGCGAAATCTACCAGGCGCTGGAAAAAGGCACCATCGATGCGGCGGAATGGGTCGGCCCCTATGACGACCAGAAGCTGGGCTTCAACAAGGTGGCGCCTCACTACTACTACCCCGGCTGGTGGGAAGGCGGTCCTGAAGTGGACTTCTTCATCAACCAGAAGGCCTTCGATGCCCTGTCGGCCGAGAACAAGGCCATCATCCAGTCCGCTTCGTCGCACGCCGCCGTGGACATGCTGGCCAAGTACGACGCCCGCAACCCCGTGGCCCTCAAGCAACTGATCGGCGCGAAGATCAAGCTGCTGCCCTTCACCAAGGACGTGCTGGACGCTTCGTTCAAGGCTTCCCAGGAGGTGTACGCCGAGAACGATGCCAAGAGCCCCGAGTGGAAGAAGATCTATGCGGACTTCCGCAACTTCCAGCGCGACCAGGTGGCATGGTTCCGCGTGGCCGAAGGCCGTTTCGACAGCTACATGCAGACCCTCAAGCTCTGACGCCCCGCCGCGCTCAGTGCAACAAGAAAACCGCGCCCTGGCGCGGTTTTTTCATGGGCGTCGTTTTTCTATTCGCTGTTCGGTCCGCTCGCCAGAGGATGGGCCCACGCAGCGGGAGCCGGGGCCGCCGCCGGGCTCCTCATCCCCGTGGCACGCAGCTCCACCCATGGCCAACCCCTGGCTCACCTTGCCCTGCGTGTGGCATGCAGCGCCCCCGGTGGCCGTGCGGGGAGTGTTCAAGAGGCCTGGGGGCACGGCGCGGGAGGTTGCACACGGGCCCCGGGAACGTCCGCCAGGAGAGTAGTCGCCGCTGCGCGTTGGCGAGTCGGGCCCGCCGTCGTGTGGAGCGCATGAAAAAGGCGGGCACCCCTCTCGGAGTGCCCGCCTCTCCACGAAGCCGTGGCGGCTCAGAATTGCCGGAAGGCGCTGAGCTCTTTTCCCATGCGCTCGAACTCGCCGATCAGTGCGGGCGTGGCGCCATAGAACACCGTGAACTTGCCGGCGAGCGTGCGCACGTACAGGCGGGGAGCGATGAGCCAGCTGAACCCGCGCACGCGGATCAGCCGCACATAGGCCAGGTCGTCGTAGGGCATGGCCTTGTCCCACACCCAGCGCTGGTGCAGGCCTTTCGTGTCCATGCGCGTGGTGCTCACCATGATGCTCCACCAGGTCCAGGCCATCAGCGCCAGGCCCGCGATGAACCATCCGGTGCCCGTGCCCACCGAGTTGCCCAGCGCTCCCCGTGTCCACAGCTGGGCGAACCACAGGGCGCAACCGCCCACGATCACGGTGGCCATGAGCCGGAACGAGCGCGAGAACGCGGGGCCCACGACCGTGCCGCCCTCGGGTGTAAATCGAAAGGGCTCGGGCAGGGGCAGCGGGGTGAGGTTCAGCATGGCAATGGGAGCGCGGGGATGGGCCTGTTGTGCATCACTTTGCCGGTTCCGACGCTGCTTCAGCCGGGGCGTTGCCGAAAGGGTTCTCGCCGGCGGTTTCTCCGCCCGCATCGGGCGTGGCTTCCGAGCGCATCAGGTCATCCGTCGGCACCTCGATCTGGACCTTGTCGGTGTCGATGATCTCCTGTTTGGGCAGGAACATGGTCACCGTCTGTGGCACGAAGATCACGATGGTCACCAGCAGCAGCTGCATGATCACCCAGGGAATCGCGCCCATGTAGATGTCGCTGGACAGCACGGGCTTGGGAATGCGGCCTTCCTTGAAGAGCGTGTTGGCGATACCCCGCAGGTAGAAAAGCGCGAAACCGAAGGGCGGGTGCATGAAGCTCGTCTGCATGTTCACGCACAGCAGCACGCCGAACCAGATCAGGTCGATGCCCAGCTTGTCGGCCACGGGGCCCAGCATGGGCAGGATGATGAAGGCGATCTCGAAGAAGTCGAGGAAGAACGCCAGGAAGAAGATGAACAGGTTCACCGCGATCAGGAAGCCGATCTGGCCGCCGGGCAGGCCCGAGAGCATGTGTTCGACCCACTTGGCGCCGTCCACGCCCTGGAACACCATCGAGAACACGCGTGCACCGATCAGGATGAACACCACCATGGCGGTCAGGCGCATGGTGCCCTGCATGGCTTCCCACATCAGGGCCAGCGTCAGGCGCTTGTGGATCGCGGCCAGGACCATGGCGCCCACCACGCCCATGGCGCCCGCCTCGGTCGGCGTCGCAATGGCGGTGTCGATGCCGGGCAGGCCGCCCATGGAGCCCAGCACGGCGAAGATCAGCAGGGCCGACGGGATGATGCCGCGCAGGCACTTGAGCCACAGCTTGGCGCCCGACATGGTGCGCGCTTCCTTCGGGATGCCCGGCAGGTAGTGGGGCTTGAAGACGCCCAGCATGAACGTGTAGCCCGCGAAGATCAGCACCTGCAGGATGGAGGGACCCCAGGCGCCGCGGTACATGTCACCCACCGAGCGTCCCAGCTGGTCGGCCATCACGATCAGCACGAGCGAGGGCGGCACCAGCTGCGTGATGGTGCCCGAGGCGGCCAGCACGCCGGTGGCGTAGCGCATGTTGTAGCCATAGCGGATCATGACGGGCAGCGAGATGAGCGCCATGGCGATCACCTGGCCCGCCACCGTGCCGGTGATGGCCCCCAGGATGAAGCCCACGATGATCACCGAGTAGCCCAGGCCGCCGCGCACGGTGCCGAAGAGCTGGCCCATGGAGTCGAGCATGTCTTCGGCCAGGCCGCATTTCTCGAGGATGGCGCCCATGAAGGTGAAGAACGGAATGGCCAGCAAAAGCTCGTTGCTCAGGATCCCGAAGATATTGATGGGCAGGTTGGCCATGAAGACGGCGGGGAACCAGCCCATCTCGATGGCGAAGAAGCCCGAGGCCAGCCCCAGCGCGGCCAGCGAGAAGGCGACGGGGAAGCCGATCAGCATCACCACCACCAAGCCCGCGAACATGATCGGGGCAAAGTTTTCCATTTGCATTTTGTTGTTCCTGAAAATCCGGAATTGAGAGCGTGGCGCGGCGGGCTTCGCAGCTCAGCGGCACCACGGGTTCATGGTTCGGCGCTTGCGGGCCGGATTACTGAACCGGTTTCTCGTAGTGGGTGCTCATCTGGTAGATGCCGCGCAGATAGGCCACGCGCTTGATGATCTCGGCCAGGCCCTGCAGGAACATCAGTGAAAAACCGATCGGCATGAGCAGGATGGCGGGCCAGCGGATCAGCCCCCCCGCATTGCCCGACATTTCGCCCGAGAAGAAGGCACGGGTGAACAGCGGCCAGCTCAGGTAGGCGATCAGCAGCATGGCGGGCAGCAGAAACACCACCAGGCCCGCGATGTCGACATACACCTGCTTGTTGCCGCGCAGCTTGCCGTAGATGATGTCGACGCGCACGTGCTCATTGAGCATGAGGACGAACGGAGCGCCCAGCATCACGGTGGCGGCGAACAGGTACCACTGGATCTCCAGCCAGGCGTTGGAGCTGAGGTCCAGGCCATAGCGGATGAAGGCGTTGCCTGCCGAGATGAGCGCCGCGGCCAGGACGGTCCACGTGGCCACCTTGCTGAGCTTGCCGGAAATCCAGTCCATGCCCAAGGCTAATTTGAGTAGTGCTGACACTTGGTGTCTCCTGAGAGTATAAAAAAGGGGCGAGCCCAATGCGCTGCTGGGCCCAGGGGCATGTCCGCGGCCTGCACGGCGCGCAGCAATATCCCAACGGGTGTCCGAAAGTAACGCGCATCCTACCCCTTCGCCGCTGAAGAAAGCCTGACGCGCGGACATGGGGTTTTCCTCAGGGGGGCGGGCGTCTGCCCCTCTTTCTCCTGCCTTTTTTCTCCGGTGTCCGCCCACCGCGCCGTCTCCCGGCGGGCCTGCTGTCCAGGCCTCCTGTGGATTCGGAGTCGCTTCAGCGGACTCCCGGGCCCCTTCCGTCCCTCAGGCCGTGGCGCGTGCCCGGCGCTTGGGGCGGGCAAAGCGCCACCAGGGCAGCACGGTGCTCATGGCCAGGACTTCGCCGCAGTGCAGGGGGGTGTAGCCCGGCAGGGCCCCCAGCCGCTCCAGCCATTCGGGGGTCTGCAGCAGCGCGCGCAGCGCCTGCGTGGCGGGCTGGTCCAGGCTGGCCTTGAGGCATGCCAGGTGGTAGCGCTCGTGCACCAGCGGCACGAAGCCCAGTCCGCGCGCCCGCGCGGCCAGCTCGATGCCCATGCCCACGTCCGCGGCACCCGCGGCCACGGCCTGCGCCACCGCCGTGTGAGAGGGTTCGTTGAGCGCATAGCCCGCGATGGAGGTGGCCCCGATCCCGGCTTGCGCGAGCAGGTCGTCGAGCAGCACGCGCGTGCCGGTGCCCAGCGGCCGGTTCACGAAGCGGGCCCCGGTGCGGGCGATGTCGTCCAGGCCGTGCAGCGCCAGCGGGTTGCCGGGTGCGACGATGAGGCCCTGGGTGCGCTGGGCAAAGCCGATGATCTTGTGCAGCCCGGGCTGCAGCAGGGGCTGGTAGGTGCGTGCCGTCAGGGAGTCCGCCTTGGCGTTGTCCACGGTGTGAAAGCCCGCCAGCGTGCAGCGCCCTTCGTTCAACGCGCGGATGGCATCCACGCTGCCGGTGAAGCGGATGTCCAGATGCAGCGCGCCCGTTCCGCCGTGCGCCGCGGCATGGGCGCGCAGCGCGGCCAGCGCGTCGTCATGGCTGGCGTACAGGGTGAGCACATGGGCGTGGGGGTCGAAGGCCACGGCGAATGCGCGTTCCAGGTCGGCGTGCAGCGCGGCGATCTGCGGCGCGAGCCGTGCCTGGGCCTGCCGCTCCGCCCACAGCAGCTTGGCGCCGAACTCGCTGAGCTGCGCCGACTGGCCCTTGCCCCAGATGATGAGTTCGCCGCCCAGCTGGTCCTCCCAGCGCTTGAGGGCCCCCCAGACGTGGCGGTAGGACAGGCCCAGCCCCCGCGCCGCGCCGGAGATGGACCCGTGCTCCGCCACCGCCTGCAGCAGTTCGGGCAGCGGGTTGCGGATCAGCGCGTTGCCGGCATCGCGGCTGAGTGTGTAGTGAAGTTGGACCCTATGCACGGGAGTTCATATCGCTGGATATTGGTTGGGTGCCTACGATAGCCGAACCCATGTCCACACTCTCGGAAAGCGCGAGCACAGCGCTGCAACTCACACTCTCGTCCGACCCCGTCCTGTGGACCATCGTGGGCCGCTCCCTGTCGGTCAGCGCCACGGCGTGCCTTCTTGCCTGCGGCGTGGGCCTGGTGCTGGGCGCCTGGCTTGGCGTGGCCCGCTTCGCCGGGCGCGGCGCCGCGCTGGCGGTGCTCAACACCTTGCTGGCGGTGCCGTCGGTGGTGGTGGGGCTGGTGGTGTACCTGGTGCTCTCGCGCAGCGGGCCGCTGGGCTCGCTGGGCTGGCTCTTCAGCTTCAAGGCCATGGTGCTGGCGCAGGCCATCCTGGTGTTGCCGGTGGTCACGGCGCTCACGCGCCAGGTCGTGGAGGATGCCGAGCGCGCGCATGGCGAACAGCTGCGCTCCATGGGCGCCGGCCCGCTGCTGCGCGCCCTGCTGCTGGCGTGGGACGAGCGCTACGCCCTGCTGACGGTGCTGCTGGCATCGTTTGGCCGCGCGATCTCGGAGGTGGGCGCGGTGATGATCGTGGGCGGCAACATCGACGGCTTCACGCGCGTGATGACCACCGCCATCGCCCTGGAGACCAGCAAGGGCGACCTGCCCCTGGCGCTGGCGCTGGGCATCATCCTGCTGGCCGTGGTGCTGGCGCTCAATGTGCTGATCGCCCTGGTGCGCCGCTGGCGCGAACGGGTGGACGGCTCTGCATCCAGCACCCCCGTGGGGGTGGCGGCATGAGCGGGCCCTTGGCAAACCCCTGGGTCGATCTGCGCCAGGTGACCGTGCGCTACGGCCACGTGCAGGCGCTGGACCGTGTCACGCTGCGCATCACCCCCGGCGAGCGCGTGGCGCTGGTGGGCGCCAACGGCAGCGGCAAAAGCACGCTGCTGCGCGTGCTCAACGGCCTGGCCGATGCCAGCGGGGGGGGCCTGCAGTGCGATGCCGCGCTGCGCCAGGCCATGCTGTTCCAGCGCCCGCACATGCTGCGCACCAGCGCACGGAACAACGTGGCGCTGGCCCTGTGGCTGCGGGGCGTGCGGTGGCGCGATGCGCGAGTCACGGCGCTCACGGCGCTGCAGCGCGTGGGGCTGCGGGACATCGCCGCGCAGAACGCGCGCACCCTGTCGGGGGGGCAGCAGCAACGCGTGGCGCTGGCCCGCGCCTGGGCGCTGCGGCCCGACGTGCTGCTGCTGGACGAACCCACCGCCAGCCTCGACCCGCATGCCAAGCGCGAGGTCGAGGCCCTGATGGCCGACTTTGCCGCCAGCCACAGCGCGGCAGGCCCGGCGCACCCCGTGACCATGGTGTTCAGCAGCCACAACCTGGGCCAGGTCAAGCGCCTGGCCAGCCGCGTGATCTACATGGAGCATGGCCGCCTGGTGGCCGACCTGCCGGTGCACGATTTCTTCAACGGCCCCCTGCCGGAGGCCGCCCGTCTGTTTGTCAAAGGAGAGCTGGTATGACGAGTTTCAAGCCTTTTCGCGCTGCAGCGCCGGTACCCAAAGCGCTGGTAGCTATTGTTTTGGTAGCGTCTGGTTCCGCGTTTGCGCAGAGCATCACCATGGCGTCCACCACCTCCACGGAGCAGTCGGGCCTGTTCGGCTACCTGCTGCCCGAGTTCAAGAAGGCCACCGGGCTCGATACCAAGGTGGTGGCGCTGGGCACGGGGCAGGCGCTGGACATGGCGCGCCGGGGCGATGCCGACGTGCTGTTCGTGCACGATCAGGCGGCCGAGGAAAAGTTCGTGGCCGATGGCTGGGGCGTGAAGCGCTATCCCGTGATGTACAACGACTTCATCCTGATCGGCCCCAGGAACGACCCGGTGGGCACCAAGGGCAAGGACATCGTGCAAGCCCTGCAGAAGTTGTCCGCGGCCAACGGCGGCTTCATCTCGCGCGGCGACAAGAGCGGCACCCACGCGGCCGAGCTGCGCTACTGGAAGCTCGCGGGCGCCGACGCCACCAAGGGCAGCGGCTACAAGGAATGCGGCTGCGGCATGGGGCCCGCGCTCAACATCGCGGCATCGAGCGGCGCCTACGTGCTGGCCGACCGGGGCACCTGGCTCAACTTCAAGAACCGCGCCGACCTGGCCATCCTGGTCGAGGGCGACACCAAGCTCTTCAACCAGTACGGCGTGATGGTGGTGAACCCCGCCAAACACCCGCACGTGAAGGCGCAGGACGCGCAGAAGTTCGTGGACTGGGTGGTGTCGCCCGCGGGTCAGGCCGCCATCGCCAGCTACAAGATTGGCGGCGAGCAGCTGTTCTTCCCGAACGCAGCCCCGTGAGAACGCGCCATGGAGCACCGCGTGAGGACGGCGGCCTTGGCCGCGGCCGTGGTTTGTGTGCTGGCCCTGCCGCTGGCGGGCTGTTCCACGGTGGCTGCCGAGGCCTTGGGCGCTGAAAAGGCACCCGTGCAGGTCTATGCCGCCGGCAGCCTGCGCGAGGCCTTCACCGAGATCGCGCGCGACCATGAAGCCCGCACCGGCCAGAAGGTGGCGCTGACCTTCGGGGCCTCGGGCCTGCTGCGCGAGCGCATCGAGAAGGGCGAGGCGGCCCAGGTCTTTGCCTCGGCCGACACCGACCATCCCGAGCGCCTGGCGGCCCGGGGCGGCTGGCGGGCGCCGGTGGTGTTCACGCGCAATGCGCTGTGTGCGCTGACCAGCGAACAGATCAGCGCCACCCCCGGCACCTTGCTGGCCACCTTGCTGCGCAGTGACGTGCGCGTGGGCACGTCCACGCCCAAGGCCGACCCGTCGGGCGACTACGCCTGGGCGCTGTTCCGCCAGGCCGACAAGATTCAGCCGGGCGCCTATGCCCAGCTGGATGCCAAGGCCCTGAAGCTCACGGGGGGCGCGGACTCGCCCAAGCCGCCCGCCGGCCGGGGCACTTACGCATGGGTGATGGACCAGCGCCAGGCCGATGTGTTTCTGACCTATTGCACGAACGCGGTGGCCGCGCAGGCCGAGGTGCCGCGCTTGCGGGTGGTGCAACTGCCCCCCGCGCTGCAGGTGGGGGCCGCCTATGGCATGGCGGTGCGCGCCGATGCCCCCGCTGCGGCGCAGGCGTTTGCCACCGCGCTGCGGCAACCGGCGGCGCAGGCCGTGCTGCGGCGGCTGGGGTTCGGGCCGCCCTGACAACCGAATCCGAATGCGTCGGTCGGTGGTTGCTGGGTACACACGCCATGCCCGCCCGCCTGGTGGGGTGGGCATGGCGTGTGTTTTTTTCCGGTGCCGCCGGGGGCCGCCGTGTTCAGTCGTCGTCGCGGTGGTGGCTGCTGCGCCAGATGGCGCGCACCAGCCACAGGCCGCAGACCACCGCGCCGAAGAATCCGAGAAACCCGAAAGCCGGCAGGCCGAACAGCGTGGGTCCGCCCTTGACGGTCATCACGATGGACGAGCCGATGATCAGCGCGGCAATCACCAGCGCCATCGCGAGCCGGTTGGCCGAACGGTCGATCTGGTCGCCCACGCGCTTGAGGTGGGCCAGCTCGATGCCCACCTGAAAATGCCCGCGCCGCGCATTGCGCAGCAGCCGCGCGACATCGTCGGGCAACTGCTCCACGGTCGATAGCGCGCGCCGCAGCGTCCACCAGGCGCGGCCCGCCAGCGCCCGGGGGTGGTAGCGGTCGCGCGCCACCTGCTGGAGCAGGGGCAGGGCCTCGGTGGCCATGTGGAAGTCCGGGTCCAGGTTGCGGCCCATGCCTTCGAGGGAGATGAAGGCCTTGATCAGCAGCGCCAGGTCCGCCGGCAGGCCCAGGTGGTGTTCGCGCAGGATGGCGGTCACGTCGGCCAGCATCTGGCCCAGGCTCAGCTGCGCCAGCGGCACGCCGTGGTACTGGTCCACGAAGGCCTCCACCTCGGTCTCCAGCTGGCCCAGGTTGACGCCGTGTTCATCGCCCGTCCAGTCCAGCAGCACATCGGCCACCGCCTGCGGCTGGTGCTCCACCAGGCCCAGCAGCAACTGCAGCAGCTCTTCGCGCCGGCGCTGCGACAGGCGGCCCACCATGCCAAAGTCGATGAAGGCAATGCGGTTGCCCGGCAGGTAGAACACGTTGCCCGGATGTGGGTCGGCATGGAAGAGTCCATCCTCCACGATCATCTTGAGCACGGCTTGCGCGCCGCGCCGGGCGAGCACCGAGCGGTCGAATCCGGCTTCGGGTACCAGCGCCCCCAGCGCGCCGCCTGGCGTTCCGTCGATGAAGTCCTGCACATTCAGGCGCTCGCGGGTGTGCTCCCAGTACACGCGCGGGATCACGATGTGGGGCAGCTGCGCCAGGTTCAGCGCGATGCGCTCGGCCTGCCGGCATTCGCCGGCCAGGTCCAACTCGCGGCGCAGGGAGCGCGCGAACTCGCGCACCAGCTGCTGCGGCCGGTAAGGCTTCAGCGCAGGCAGTTCGGCCTCCGCCAGCGCGGCCAGGCGCAGCAGCAGGCGCAGGTCGGCGTGGATGGTGTCGGCAATGCCGGGGCGGCGGATCTTGACGATCACCTCGGTACCATCGCGCAGCCGCGCGCGGTGCACCTGCGCGATGGAGGCCGCGGCCAGCGGCGTGGCGTCGAACCAGGCGAACACCTCTTCCGGCTCGGCCCCCAGGTCTTCCCGCAGTTGCGGGCGCAGCACATCGAGGGGCACGGCGGGCACCTGGCTGTGCAGCTTTTCAAACTCGGCGATCCACTCGGGGCCGAAGAGGTCCGCGCGGCCCGCCAGGATCTGCCCGAACTTCACGAACGCAGGCCCCAGTTCTTCCAGTGCCAGCCGCACCTGGGCGGGTGGCTCGACGCGGGCCAGGTCGGCGGCATGCGCCCAGTGCAGGGCCTGGCCGGCGCGTTCGAGCCTGTCGGCCAGGCCGAGGCGGCGCACGGTGTCGCCAAAGCCATGGCGCACCATCACACCCAGAATTTCCTTCAGGCGCCCCAGGTCGCGCGCCGTGTCCAGGGTCTCTATGAGCATGGGGCGATGATAGTCAGAACGCCAGCGCAGGCTTGTTCACCATCAGGTAGAACACCACCGCCATGGCCGCGAAGGCGGGGTAGCCCAGCGCCTCCCACCGGCGTGCATAGCGCCAGTACCGCGCGGGCGGGGCGCTGCCGCTGCGCGCCGCCTCCGCCGCCATGTCGCGCATGCGCAATTGCAGCCACACCACCGGCACCCAGCACGCACCGGCCACCGCGTAGAGCACGAGCGATGCGGCCAGCCACGGCGTGCTCCACGGCAGGCCCGCCATCGCGGCCATCGCCAGCCCCGTGGCCGGCTGGATGAAGACCGTGGGGGTGGTGAACCACCAGTCGGCGCGCACCACGAGGTGGCTGACCACGGCCTGCGCCTGCACGTTGCCGCTGCGGTTGGTGAAGAAGAGGTAGAACGCCGAGCCCAGCCCGGTGCCCACCAGCAGCACGCTGGAGACGATGTGAATCCACTTGAGGATGAGGTACAGGCTCATGGCGGGGGCGGCGAGGTGGTTGTGTCCTGCAGCAGCACCCACAGGATGGCGGCGATGGGCAGGTTCTTGGTGAGCGGCCCCAAGGGGTGCAGCCACCATGCGGGGTGGATGAGCGTGGCCAGCAGCGTCATGGCGGCCATCAGAAGCAGTGCGGCCGCATATGCGCAACGCCCGGGGCGCAACGCCAGCCACAGCCCCAGCACGAGGTCGGCAGCGGCCCCGGCCAGGATGAGGGCGGTGGGCAGCCACGGTGCACCACCGTCGGTCCACGCCCTGGGCAGGCCCGCCAGCAGCTCGCGGCTCTGGCCGTGGAGCTCCCACACGCTGGCGAAGGCGGTGGCCAGCCAGACCGCGACCAGGCTGTAGCGCAGCAGACGGTGTTGCGGCGGCGCCATCATGGTGGCGCGGGCTCCTCGACCACATCCGTCTGCATGCCCCATCGTGCGAATTCGGGGGCGAAGGCCTCCAGCGGGAGGAGTCCGGTGCTGGTATGGGCGCCGGTCGGCAGGGGATGCCCGGCGGCGAGCCGCCGGGCGAGCAGGATCGCGGCCATGCAGGGGATCTCGGGGCCGTGGTCGTGGTCTGCCGCGATGTGCCAGGCCCGGCGGCACGGCTGGCCCTGGGCACCGGTGCCCGCCGCGCGCACCACCATGCCCCCCAGCGGAGTGCCCAGGAAATCGAGCACGCCCCCGGTGTGGTGCATCAGGCCCGCCAGCATCTCGGGGCGGGGCAGGATGCCCCAGCCGCGCAGCGCGGCGATGGCGGCGAAGGTGCGCTGCGCTAGGCCGACTTCCAGCGCGGCGCGGAAGGTGACGCGGTCGGTGGCCTGGTAGTGCGCGGGAAAAATCTCGAGGTCCGGGATGTCGCATACCGCGCCCAGGCGCGGCCGCAGGCGGTGGAACTGGACGCGGCTGGGTTGCGCCCAGCCGCGCCGGGGCTGCCAGCGCCCGCCCTCCCACACGGGAATGGGCAGGCCGCAGTAGCTCAGCACCGCGGCCAGCGTGGCCTGCCCGCGCGGCGCGCGCTGCGCGGGGGCGATGCAGATGTCGATGCTGTCGATGCGCTGCCAGCCCGCGCACAGGTGGTCGATGACGGCCGAGGACAGCGCCGGCACCGTGCTGGCGCCCGTGACGGCCGTGCGCTGCGCGGCGGTGAACGGGCCGTGCATGGCGGCAGGGAAATCGCACACGAATCGGCGGCCGTCGGCCAGGTCGACGTAGTGCGCCCCCGCCTCGGCGGCGGCCCGGGCCACGCCGTAGCCCTGTGCCTGGAACGGCCCGGCCGTGTGGATGACCAGGCCCACGCCCCACTGGCGCAGCGTGGCGGCCAGGCCGGGTGCCTGGTGGTCCAGCGCCACGCCCCGGGCTCCATGCCCGAGCGTGCCGGCCAACGCCTGGGCGCGTGCCGCGTCACGGCCCGCCACCAGCAGCACCATGTGGCCCGCCGTGGCGGGGTCGCCGGCCAGCGCGCGGCAGATGCGCGCGCCGAAGTTGCCGTAGCCGCCGAGGACCAGGGTGGTGAGTGCCGTCACGGGTGGTGCATGTCCAGGAGAAGAGGGGGTGAAAGGAGAAGGGCAGGCGCCAGGCCGGGTGGCTGGCGGCGTTTCCGGCGGCGCGCGGTGCGTTCGCATTCCCTGCTGGCGCGCTCCCGCGCGGTTGCGGCGGGGTGCGGGGGGGCCGCCTTGGGGGTGGTCATGTTCCGGGCACCCAGGGCGCCGGGCCCCGCGCGGAGGCCGTGGGCGCGCGCGCCGCCGTCGCGGTACCCTTCGCGGGCACCAGCTCCTGCAGCGCGGCACGCCGGGGCTGCATCTGCGTTTCGTGCCAGGCGGGCACGTCCGCCGCGGGCATGGGGCGGCTGTACACATAGCCCTGGATGCCGTGCAGGCCCACCGACCGCAGGATGCGCAGTTCCTCTGCCGTTTCAACGCCCTCCACCACCACGGACAGCCCAAACTCCTGCGCCAGCGTGCCGATGTGCCGCAGCAGCGACTGGCGGCGCCGGTCCTTCGGCAGCTGCTGCACGAACAGGCGGTCGCATTTGATGCCGGCGATCGGCAGGTCGGCCAGCATGCCCAATGACGAGTAGCCCGTGCCAAAGTCGTCCATCACCACCGCCACGCCCAGGGTGCGCAGGCGCTGCATCGCGGCCACCATCTGCGCGCCCAGCGCGATGATGGCGTGCTCCGTCAGCTCGAGCTTGAGCGCGCGGGGCGGCAGGGCGCGCTGGGCCAGTTCGCCGCGCAGCCAGGGCACGAAGCTGTCTTCCAGCAGCGTGAGGGGCGCCACGTTCACGCTGATGGTGACGTCGTGCAGGCCCTGGGCCTGCCAGGACTTCACGCAGTCGAGCGCGTTGGCCAGGATGGTGCGGTCCACTTCGACCGTCCGGCCCTGCAGTTCGCACACCAGCAGGAACATCTCGGGGTTGATGGGCCCCAGGGTCTTGTCGGTGATGCGCAGCAGCGCCTCGAACTGCACGCCCTGCTGCCGGAAGTCCAGGATGGGCTGGAAGTGCAGCGCCAGCCGTTGCGGCCGCAGCAGGCTGGGCAGGTGGTCGGCGATGAGCGACAGCTGCATGTCGCGCTCGGGGTTCTGGGCCATGTTGGATACCCGCATCATCGACAGGCCCCTGCGCAGCAACTGCTGGCGGCCGGTGTCAAACCGCATGTTGCTCAGCTGTTCCATGGCCAGGGCGATGCCGAACACCAGCACGATGCCGAGCAGCGCATGGCTCTCGGGTTCGCCGCGTGGCGTGCGGGCGTGCAGGGCAAAGGTGTTGACCAGCAGCCAGTGCAGCAGCAGGATCGCGGCCCCGCACAGCACCTTCTCGTCCCACGACTGGCGGCGGTAGCGGGGGGTGAGCACGCTCAGCCTGGCCGAGCGGTGGCGCATGGACGTGACGGTGGCGATGCCCATGGCGATGGCGAAGGCCAGCGCGATGGCCGTCCAGTTCACCGAGGCGAAGTCCTGCACCTGGTCCCGCGTGATCGTGAAATGCGCCACCAGCATGCCGACGGCCAGGCACAGCCCCGCCACCGCGATGCGCGCCTTGCTGGCACCGGTGCTGAGCGTGGGAATCGTCAGGCGCGCGCTGACCACCATGATGATCAGCCCGCTCAGGGCGGGCACCAGGTCCAGCGCCGCGGCGTGGTGCGCCAGTTCCGCATACATGAACAGGCCGACCACATCGAGCGCCCAGACGATGCAGCCGATGCACAGGGCCGCGTGCGACGCGCTGATGCGCCGGCTGGACGGATCGACCGAAAATGCCGTGTGCTCCACCAGCCGCTGGCAGACATGCACCACCAGCGACGCGAACAGCCAGAACAGCAGGCACTGGAGCAGCGGCGGAAACCCCACCGCGAACGCCTGCGCTGCGTTGTGCCAGATTGAAACCACCATGTCCCGCCCTCGTTGTGGAGGGGCATCATACGACCGTTGGGCGGCCGGTCCGGCGCCTCGCGGCACATCCCTGGACAGTGTCGGCTGTCCGACACTCAGTTGACGATGGCGATGCCCTTGACCTGCGCGAAGACCGCCTTGCCGGGCGCCAGCGCCAGTGCCTGGGCCGAGCGCTGGGTGATGCGCGCCAGCAGCCGCGTGGGCCCCAGATCCAGCGCCACCATGAGCTGCCCGGGGCTGTCCTCGGCGACCTGGGCCACGGTGGCGGGCAGGACGTTGAGGATGCTCGTGTGTGCCGGTTCGGTGAGCGCCAGGCTCACGTCGCGTGCCTGCACGCGCAGGCGGATGGGCTCCCCGGCCGCGCGCGCCACCGGGCTCACCAGCAGCAGCCGCCGCCCCGCGAACGCCACCGTGGTGACATGGTCGTCCGGGTCGTGCCCGAGCACCTCGCCGTCGATCACCGTGGCCGCCGCATCGCCATGGGCCAGGGGCAGGTCCAGCCTGACGATGAGCTCGTGGGTGCTGCCCTGGGCCTGCACCCGGCCCGCCTGCATCAGCACCATGTGGCCCGCCAGCCGGGCCACCTCGTCGATGGAGTGGCTGACGTAGAGCACCGGGATGTCCAGCGTGCGGTGCAGGCGCTCCAGGTAAGGCAGCACCTCGGCCTTGCGCTGTGCGTCCAGCGCGGCCAGGGGTTCATCCATCAGCAGCAGGCGCGGACTGGTGGCCAGGGCGCGGGCCATCGCCACGCGCTGGCGTTCGCCGCCCGACAGCGCATGGGGCTTGCGGTCCATCAGCGGGCCGATGCCCAGCAGCTCCACGGCCTGCTCCAGCGCCACCTTGCGGCGCGCGGCGGGCGTACGCCGCAGGCCATAGCCGATGTTGCCGCGCACGCTCAGGTGGTCGAACAGGCTGGCTTCCTGGAACACATAGCCCAGCGCGCGCTCGTGCGTGGCGCGCCAGACCCGCAGCGCATCGTCCTGCCACACCTCGCCGTTGACTTCCACCCGGCCCGGTTGCGCCCGCGCCAGCCCGGCGACGGCGCGCAGGCAGGTGGTCTTGCCGCAGCCCGAGGGCCCGAACAGGGCCGTCACGCCACGCCCCGGCAGGCGCAGGTCCACGTCCAGCGTGAAGCCGGGGCGCTCCAGCTTCAGCCGGGCGGTGATCTGCGGGGGGAGCGTCTCGTCCTGGGGTGCCATCGCGCCGGCCCTCATTGCACCATGGACGCCGGCCGGTGCCGCGTGAGGTTCAGCCCCAGCAGTACGACGAACGAGAACAGCACCATGCCGCCGGCCAGCCAGTGGGCCTGCGTGT
Source organism: Acidovorax sp. GW821-FHT10E04 (assembly GCF_059415185.1). Taxonomy (NCBI): domain Bacteria; kingdom Pseudomonadati; phylum Pseudomonadota; class Betaproteobacteria; order Burkholderiales; family Comamonadaceae; genus Acidovorax; species Acidovorax sp. GW821-FHT10E04. The sequence goes on along the minus strand of NZ_JBWKMT010000009.1, from coordinate 55,284 downwards.
ATTCCAGCGCCTCCACATGGTCGTAAATTTGCACGGACACCACGCGCGTCACGCCGGGGATGTTGCCGCCCAGCATCAGCACCACGCCAAACTCGCCCACCGTGTGGGCGAAGCTCAGGATGGCGGCGGTCACGAAGCCCGGGCGCGCGAGCGGCAGCGCCACGGTGAAAAAACGGTCCATGGGCCCGGCGCCAAGCGTGGCGGCGGCTTCCAGCGGGCGCTGGCCGATGGCCTCGAACGCGTGCTGCAGCGGCTGCACCGCGAAGGGCAGCGAGTAGATGAGCGAGCCCGCCACCAGCCCCCAGAAAGTGAAGGGCAGCGTGCCCAGCCCCAGCGACTGCGTGAACTGGCCCACCGGGCCGTGGGGGCCCATCGTGACCAGCAGGTAAAAGCCGATCACCGTGGGCGGCAGCACCAGCGGCAGCGCCACCACGGCCGACACCGGGCCCCGCCAGCGCGACGGCGTGTGCGCCAGCCACCAGGCCAGCGGCGTGCCCAGCACCAGCAGCAGTGCCATGGTGGTGCCCGCCAGGCGCAGCGTGAGGCCGATGGCCGCAAGGTCGGCGCTGGAAAAAGGCATGGATAGCTGAAAAGCGGATGGGGAGGTGGAGGGAAATCGCCGGGGCCGCGGCGCCGGCGCGTGCGGGCCGCCGGCTCAGAAACTATAGCCGTAGGACCTGATGATGGCGCGTGCCTTGTCGCCGCGCAGGTACTGGAGCAGTGCCGCGGCGGCGGCGCTGTCCTTGCCGGGGGTGAGCAGGGCCGCGTCCTGGCGGATGGGTTCGTGCAGTTCGGCCGGCACCTGCCATGCGGACCCGCCCGTGATCTTGCCATCGGCCATCACCTGCGACAGCGCCACGAAGCCCAGCTGCGCATTGCCCGTGGAGACGAACTGGTAGGTCTGGGCAATGTTCTCGCCCTGCACGAAGCGCGGCTGCAGCCGCGCGGTGACGCCCAGCTTGTCCATCACCTGCATCGCGGCCAGGCCGTAGGGGGCAAGCTTGGGGTTGGCGATGGCCAGGTGCTTGAAGTCGCCGGTCTTGAGCACGGCGCCCTGAGCGTCCACGGTGCCGGGCTGCGCGCTCCACAGCACCAGCGTGCCGATGGCATAGGTGAAGCGCGAGTTGGCGACGGCCTTGCCTTCCTTCTCCAGCCTGGCGGGGGTGGTGTCATCGGCCGCCAGCAGGATCTGGAACGGCGCACCGTTGGTGATCTGTGCATGGAACTTGCCCGTGGCGCCGAAGGACAGCTCCGCCTTGTGGCCGGTGTCGGCCTCAAACGCCGCGGCGATCTTCTGCATGGGGGCGGTGAAGTTGGCGGCCACGGCGACCGACACGCTGTCGGCATGGGCGGCCTGAAACATCGCAAGGCAGATGGCGGTGGCGGCAAGGGAGCGGGGCACAGGAATGAAGCGGAACGGCATGGCGGCGTGGCGCAGGTGCGCTATTCATTAATGGAATAGCGAGAGTATATGAAGCCACGGCGGCCCGGCGCCTGGCGGCAGAAAAAATCGCATCCCGGACATGCACTGGCGAGAGATGTCCCTGCGCCAGGTCAACAGGCGGGTCCGTTGCCACTGCCGCGTTGCGCCGGGGCGCGAAGGCGGGGCGGGGGTGGTGCGCCGTCCGGTCAGAATCCCATGCCGGCCCTGGCCACCAATCCGATCTTCACCATGCCTTCCTCCCTTTCCATTTCTTCCGCGCTGACCCACGCCCTCACCGACAAGCGCATCGACATCCTGCGGCAGATCGGCGCCACGGGCTCGATCTCGCAGGCGGCCCGGGTGGTGGGGGTGAGCTACAAGGCGGCCTGGCAGGCGGTGGACACCCTGACCAACCTCGCGGGCAGCGCGCTGGTGGCGCGGGCCGTGGGTGGGGCGGGGGGCGGCGGGGCGCGGCTGACCGAGGCGGGGCAGCAGTTGCTCGCCGCCGCCGATGCCATGGCCCAGGCGCGCGGCGCGGTGCTGTCGCGCTGGCAGGCCACGCCCCATGCCGGGCCCGCGCTGGCGCGGCTGGCCGTGCGCACCAGCATGCGCAACCAGTGGCCGTGCGTGGTGCGGCGGCTGGAGGTGCAGGGGCAGATCGTGCGGGTGCACCTGGCGCTGGAGACCGGGGAGGGCGGGGGGGGCGCCCCGGCGGCGGCCGTGCTCATCTCGCGGATCACGCGCGAGAGCGCCGAACTGCTGGGCCTGCAGCCCGGGCTGGCGGTGCAGGCACTGTGCAAGGCCACGGCGGTGCGGGTGGAACGCCTGGCGGGCCCGTGCACCGAGACCGGCACGCAGGGGACGGAGGAGCCCGCCCGCTGCCGCCTGCCGGCCAGGGCGGTGCGCGTGGTGCGCGGCGCGTCGGGCGACGAGGTGTCCGCCGAACTGGCCGCGGGGGTGCGGATGGTGGGTTTTGCCCCCGCGGGCAGCGGACTGCGCGCCGGCAGCAAGGTGGTGCTGGTCGTCGATGACAGCGCGGTGGTGCTGGCCCTGGCGGAGGTCTGAGGCGGGTGCAGGGCGGCCGCTGGGGGCCGCCGACAGGCATGCTGGCGGGATTGCTATTGTTTGAATAGCTGCAGCCGCTTGTGTGACAGGCGCGGTGCGGCATTTTCGTGCATGAACGCAGTCCTTGTGCCGGGCCTGGCTGCCTGCGTGCCGGGCCCGAAGACCCGCCCTCAGTGCCCCCTGTGCGCCCCCAGCTTGCGGTACACGGTGGCGCGGCTGATGCCCAGGGCGCGGGCTGCCTCCGCCACGTTGCCGCGGGCATCCTGCACCGCCTGGCGGATGAGGGCGGTTTCCGCCTCGCGCAGCGGCGCGGGGGCCGCTGCGCCGGCAAGGCGCGGCCCATTGGCGGGCAAGGTGGCCTGCGCGCCCGGGGGCGCGGCCGCGAGGCCGTGGACACCCGCCGCGCGCGTGCCGTGGTGCGCCAGCCCCTGCAGCCGCAGGCCGGACCACAGGGGCAGATCCAGCGGCCTGGCCGCGCCGCGCTGGCGGGCGGCGTCGAACAGCAGGGTCCAGGGCAGCGCGATGAGGTCACCGCAGTGCAACGGGCTGCCGGGCGCGCGCAGGGGCTGGGGCAGCAGCTGGCGGGCCACGCTGTTGCTGCCGAGCACATAGCCATCGCCATCCAGCGCCACCAGGCCGTCGCCTTCGGCGCCCAGCGGGCAGCCGGGCCAGTTCAGGCGCAGCAGCAACGCATGGGGCATGTGCAGCAGCAGCGCGTCTTCCATGGCGCGGGCCGAGCGCGCCACCAGGTGCCGCAGCTCGGGGCGCTCGGGCACGTCCACGCCGGTCAGGTCGAGCATGCCCATGCAGTGGCCGTGCGGATCGAACAGCGGCGCGCCCGCGCAGCTGTAGCTGGCGTTGTCGTCAAAGAAGTGTTCGCCCCGGTGCAGCCAGACGGGCTGCAGCTCGGCCAGCGCGGCGCCGATGGCCGTGGTGCCCACCGCGGCCTCCGAGAGGTCGATGCCCACGCGGCCGATGGCGCGGGCGCGCGGGTCGCGGCGGTCGAAGGTGCCCTGCACATCCACCACGATGCCGCGCGCATCGGTCAGGATGGCGAAGTAGCGCATGCCCGCGATGGCACGGGTGAGCTGTGCGAGCACCGGCCGCGCGGCCTGCAGCAGGGGGTGGTTCTGTTCCCGGCTGCGGCGCAGCGCGGGGGCGCTGACCATGTCGAACGCCACGTGCTGCGCGGGGCGCAGGCCCTGGGCCAGGCAGCGCTGCCACGATCGCGTGATCCAGGGCTCCACATCGGCGCGCGCGGGGGCCGCGCCATCGGCCAGCAGCGCATGGCGGGCCTGCGCGATCAGCGCGTGGCGGTCGGCGGCCGGCAACGGCGGTGCAGCGGAAAGCATCGGACAGACCCCTGGGACGTGGAAGGCGGAGCGGCGCGCGGAACGCCGTGCGCATGATGCGCCGGTGTGCGGCGCAACATGTTTCATTTTGAGAATATCCCGCGCGCACTCCCGTGAATCTAGGGTTCTCCCTAGGGGTGGGGCCGGGGGGCAGGCAGAAGATTCAACGGCCTATCCAGCCAAAACTCTTCCAGGAGACAGCCAGATGCAAGTCCAGTTCACGGTCAACGGGCGCGCTGCCAGCGTTGACGTCCCGCCCAACACCCTGCTTGTCCATGCGCTGCGAGAGCACCTGCTGCTCACCGGCACGCACGTGGGCTGCGACACCAGCCAGTGCGGCGCGTGCACCGTGCACGTGAACGGCCGCGCCGTGAAGTCCTGCGCCATGCTGGCCGTGCAGGCCCAGGGCGCCGAGGTGCAGACCATCGAAGGCCTGGCCGCCGCGGACGGCACCATGCACCCCATGCAGGCGGCGTTCAAGGAATGCCATGGCCTGCAGTGCGGCTTCTGCACGCCGGGCATGGTGATGAGCGCGGTGGACCTGTGCAAGCACCATCCCCAGGCGAACGAAGGCGAGATCCGCGAGCTGCTCGAAGGCAACATCTGCCGCTGCACCGGCTACCAGAACATCGTGCGCGCGGTGCAGGTCGGCCAAAAAGCCATGGCATCGGCATAAAAAGGAGAACGACCATGGGTGCATCCGACTTTTCCAAGCTGCCGCACATCGGCGAATCGCTCAAGCGCAAGGAAGACTACCGCTTCCTCACCGGCGCCGGCCAGTACACCGACGACGTGGTGCTGGCCGCGCAGAGCCATGCCGTGTTCGTGCGTTCGCCGCATGCGCACGCGCGCATCAACAGCATCAACGTGGACGCCGCCAAGGCCGCGCCCGGCGTGCTGGGCGTGTTCGTGGGCGCCGACGTGGCGGCCGACAACATCAACGGCCTGCCCTGCGGCTGGCTCATCACCAGCACCGACGGCCAGCCCATGAAGGAGCCGCCGCATCCCATCCTGGCGCAGGGCAAGGTGCGCTACGTGGGCGACCACGTGGCCATGGTGGTCGCCCTCACGCAGCAGCAGGCGCGCGACGCGGCCGAGCTGGTGGAGGTGGATTACGACGTGCTGCCCGCCGTGGTCAGCGTGGCAGATGCCGCCGCAGGCACGGTGGCGGGCGCGGGCCTGCATGACATCGCCGAGGACAACCACTGCTACAAGTGGGCCATCGGCGACAAGGGCGCGGTGGACTCGGTGTTCGCCAGTGCCGCGCACGTGACGCAGCTCGACCTGGTCAACAACCGCCTCATCCCCAACGCGATGGAGCCGCGCACGGCCATCGGCTCGTACAGCCGGGCCAACGACGAATACACGCTGTACGTGAGCAACCAGAACCCGCACGTCGAGCGCCTGCTCATGACGGCCTTCGTGATGGGCCTGCCCGAGCACAAGGTGCGCGTGATCGCGCCCGACGTGGGGGGCGGCTTCGGCTCCAAGATCTTCCTGTACGCCGAGGACGTGTGCCTGACCTGGGCGGCCAAGAAACTCAACCGCAACATCAAGTGGGTGGCCGACCGCAGCGAGTCCTTCCTGTCGGACGCGCATGGCCGCGACCATGTGAGCCATGCCGAGATGGCGATGGACAAGGATGGCAAGTTCCTGGCCATGCGCGTGCACACCGACGCCAACCTGGGTGCCTACCTCTCCACCTTCGCCACGGCCGTGCCCACCATCCTCTATGCTACGCTGCTGGCGGGGCAGTACACCACGCCGCAGATCTATGTGGAGGTGGATGCCTGGTTCACCAACACCGCGCCGGTCGATGCCTACCGGGGCGCGGGCCGGCCCGAGGCCACCTACCTGCTCGAGCGCCTGGTATCGCGCTGCGGCTGGGAGATGAACCTGTCGCAGGACGAGATCCGCAAGCGCAACTTCATCACCAGCTGGCCCTACCAGACGCCGGTGGCGCTGCAGTACGACGTGGGCGACTACCACGCCTGCATGAACCAGGCGCAAGAGCTGGCCGACGTGGCGGGCTTTGCGGCGCGCAAGGCGGCCAGCGAGGCCAAGGGCCTGAAGCGCGGCATCGGCTACAGCAGCTACATCGAGGCCTGCGGCATCGCGCCGTCCAACATCGCAGGGGCGCTGGGTGCGCGCGCGGGTCTGTTCGAATGCGGGGAGGTGCGCGTGCACCCCACGGGCAGCGTGACGGTGTTCACCGGCTCGCACAGCCACGGCCAGGGGCACGAGACCACCTTTGCGCAGGTGGTGGCCGCGCGCCTGGGCATTCCGGTGGAGAACGTGGACATCGTGCACGGCGACACGGGCCGCGTGCCGTTCGGCATGGGCACCTACGGGTCGCGCTCCATCAGCGTGGGCGGCGCGGCCATCATGAAGGCGCTGGACAAGATCGAGGCCAAGGCCAAGAAAATCGCCGCGCATCTGATGGAGGCCAGCGACGCCGACATCGACTTCAGCGGCGGCGAGTTCACCGTGCGCGGCACGGACAAGAAGATCCCGTTCGGCCAGGTGGCGCTCACGGCCTACGTGCCGCACAACTACCCGCTCGACAAGCTGGAGCCGGGGCTCAACGAGACGGCGTTCTACGACCCGACCAACTTCACCTTCCCCGCAGGCACCTACATCTGCGAGGTGGAGGTGGACCCCGCCACCGGCAGCACGCGCGTGGACAGGTTCACCGCGGTGGACGACTTCGGCACCATCATCAACCCGATGATCGTGGAAGGCCAGGTGCATGGCGGCCTGGTGCAGGGCATCGGCCAGGCATTGATGGAAAACTGCGTGTACGACCGCGAGACGGGCCAGCTGCTGACGGGCAGCTTCATGGACTACGCCATGCCGCGCGCTGATGACTTCCCCGAGTTCAAGCTGGGCCATGTCTGCACGCCCTGCACGCACAACCCGCTGGGCACCAAGGGCTGCGGCGAGGCGGGGGCCATCGGCTCGCCACCGGCGGTGATCAACGCCGTGCTCGACGCGCTGCACCCGCTGGGCGTGAAGGAGTTCGACATGCCCGCGTCGCCGCACCGCGTGTGGGAAGCCATCCAACAAGCCAAGGCCTGAGGAGACACACCATGTACGCCTTCACCTTTGAAAACCCATCGTCCACCGCAGCCGCCGCGCAGCTCATCGCCCAGGGCGGCAAGCTGCTGGCGGGCGGGCAAAGCCTGCTGCCGTCGATGCGGCTGCGCCTGGCCAATCCCGAGAAGATCGTCGACCTGAACAGTATTCCCGAGCTGGCGGGCATCCGCCGCGAGGGCAATGCGCTGGTGATCGGCGCCATGACGCGCCACATGGACGTGGCCAACAGTGCAGAGGTCCAAAGCGCCATCCCTGCGCTGGCCGACCTGGCCGCGCACATCGGCGACCGGCAGGTGCGCGCGCGGGGCACGCTGGGCGGGTCGGTGGCCAACAACGACCCCGCGGCCTGCTACCCCAGCGCCGTGCTGGGCCTGGGCGCCACCATCGTCACCAACCAGCGCGAGATCGCGGCCGACGACTTCTTCGTGGGCATGTACACCACGGCGCTGGAAGAGGGCGAGATCATCACCGCCATCCGCTTCCCCATCCCCAAGCGCGCGGCCTACCTGAAGTTCAAGCAGGCGGCATCGCGCTTCTCGCTGGTGGGCGTGTTCGTGGCGCAGACCGATGGCGGCGTGCGCGTGGCGGTGACGGGTGCGGCCAGCAGCGTGTTCCGGCACGCGGGGCTCGAGGCCGCGCTGAACCAGAGCTTCACGCCCGCATCTGCGGCGGCGGTCAGGATTGACGCGGGCGATCTCAACGCGGACATCCACGCGAGCGCGGCCTACCGCGCCAACCTCATCAGCGTGCAGACCCAGCGGGCGGTGGCGCAGATGCTGGGCTGACGGGCGGGAGAGTGCCCGCTGCCGCTGTCCGGCATCCAGGAGCGGGTGTTTGAATGAAATTGGCCTCCAGCGCTTGTCTGTCAAGCGCTGGTAGCTATTAAAAATATAGTGATGAACGTTTCCCCTGCTGCGCCCGTGACCGCGCCCGCGCTGTCCTCCATCGATGCCCTGGTGCTGGCCTTGCAGGGCGTCGGGTACTTTGCCGACCGGCGGCTGGCCACGGCCGTGTTCCTGGCGCTCCAGCTGCAGCGCCCGCTGCTGCTGGAAGGGGAACCCGGCGTGGGCAAGACGGCGCTGGCCCAGGCACTTGCCAAGGTGCTCTCGCGCAGCCTGATCCGCCTGCAGTGCTACGACGGGCTGGAGCAGCGCGAGGCGCTGTACGAATGGAACTACGCGGCCCAGCTCTTGCACATGCGTGCGGCGGAAGGCCAGGACAGTGCCGACATGGCGCAGGTGGAGCGCGAGGTGTACCAGGACCGCTACCTCATCCGCCGCCCCCTGTTGCAGGCGCTGCAGGCACCAGCCCCCGGTGCGGTGCTGCTCATCGACGAGGTCGACCGTGCCGATGAGCCCTTCGAGGCGTTTTTGCTCGAATACCTGGGCGAGTACCAGGTGAGCATTCCCGAGATCGGCACCGTGCGCGCCACGGCCACACCGGTCACCATCCTCACCAGCAACCGCACGCGCGACCTGCACGACGCCGTCAAGCGCCGCTGCCTGTACCACTGGCTGGACTACCCCGAGCGCGAACGCGAGCTGGCCATCGTGCGTGTGCAGGTGCCGCATGCCAGCGCGGCCTTGGCCACCCAGGTGGCGGATTTTGTGGGCCGCCTGCGCAGCCAGCCGTTCGCCAACGCCTTCCAGCGCGCGCCGGGCATCGCGGAGAGCGTGGAGTGGGCCAAGGCGCTGGTGGCGCTCGACACCATCGTGGTGGACCCGGAGGTGGTGTCCGACACCGCCGGCATTTTGTTCAAGCAGCGCGAGGACGTGGCGGCCCTCACGCGCGACATGGCGGCGCAGCTGCTGCAGCCCGCCGAGACGGATGCGTGAAGGCTCGCGCCATGGCTGAGGGCACGACGATCTCGCAGCTGGGGGATGCCCGCACCGGCAAGCTGGCCGACAACCTCACGGGTTTTGGCCGCACGCTGCGCCGTGCCGGCGTGCCCGTGGATGCGGCCCGCATGGCCCTGGCGCAACAGGCCGTGATGCTGGTGGGCGTGGGGCGGGAGGACTTCGGCGCCGCGCTGGAGTCCGTGCTCATCAGCCGCGAGCAGGACCGGCAGGTGTTCCGCGAGCTGTTCGACGCCTATTTCAAGAACCCCGGCATCGCACATAAGCTGCTGGCCCAGATGCTGCCCAGTGCCGAGTCCAGGGCCGAGCCCGCCAAACGCCGCCCGCGCGTGAGCGAGGCGCTGGCCCCGGTGCGCGCCGCGCGCGATGCGCCAGCGCCGCGCGAGGATGACAAGATCGACCTCGACGCCGCCATGACCGCCAGCGACCTGCAGCGCCTGCGGCACGCCGACTTCAACCAGCTTTCGGCCAGCGAATACAGGCTGGTGGAGCGGCTGGCGCGTGAAATTCCCTTGCCCCTGCCGCGCTATGCGGCCCGCCGCACCCGCCCGGGCACGCGCGGCGGGCGTCCCCACTGGCCGGGCGCCATGCAGCAGGCCGCGCGGACGGGCGGCGAGGTGCTGCGCGTGCCTTTGCTGCAGCGGCGCCGGCAGCCATTGCCGCTGTGCGTGCTGGTCGATGTGTCCGGCTCCATGGAGCGCTACGCGCGGCTTTTGCTTGCGTTTCTGCATGCCGCCACCGCGCCCCGCCACGCAGGCGCGGGCCTGCGCCGCGACGTGTTCGCGTTCGGCACCGGCCTCACCGACCTCACGCCCGCGTTCCGCCTGGCCGATACCGATGCGATGCTGGAGGCGGCCAGCCAGGCGATCCCTGACTTTGCCGGCGGCACGCGCCTGGGCGACAGCCTGGCCCGGTTGCGCGTGCAGCACGCGCGCCGGCTCGTGGGGCGGCGCACGCTGGTGCTGCTGGTCAGCGACGGGCTCGATACCGGCGCGCCCGAGGTGCTGGAGCGGGAGCTGGGCTGGCTGCGCCGGCACTGCGGCCGGCTGCTGTGGCTCAACCCCCTGCTGCGCTTCGAGGGCTATGCGCCCACGGCGCGTGGCGCCGCGGTGCTGCACCGCCAGGCCCACGGCATGGTCGCTGTGCACAACCTCAGCCGCCTGCAGGACCTGGCTGGCAGCCTGGCCGAAGTGCTGCGCCAGTGAGCGCGTGGCCCGCACGCGCACAGCCCCCCCATTGTTCAGGAACCCGGAGGACTCCACCATGGAAATGCAAGCCAGCCGAACCCTCGCCGTCAGCCAGCAGCAGGCCTGGGACGCGCTCAACGATCCCGAGGTGCTCAAGCTGTGCATCCCTGGCTGCGACAAGGTCGAGCCCACGGGCGAGCACCAGTACAGCGTGGCGATGGCGCTCAAGATCGGCCCGGTGTCCGCCAAGTTCGCGGGCAAGATCACGCTCTCCGAGATCGTGCCGCCCGAAAGCTACACCATCGCCTTCGACGGATCGGGCGGCGTGGCCGGGTTTGGCAAGGGCAGCGCCCAGGTCAAGCTGGTGCCGCTGCCGGCCGATGCGGCCGGGCAGGACAGCTGTGAGCTGCACTACACCGTGCACGCCACCGTGGGCGGCAAGATCGCCCAGCTCGGCCAGCGCCTCATCGATGGCGCGGCCAAGGGCATGGCCGAGGATTTCTTCAAGCGCTTTGACACCGAGATGCAGCGCCGCCATCCGCGCGCGCCCGTGGCCGACGACCCCGAGCCCGGGGCGGGGGGCGGGGGCGCCGTGGCGGCGTCGGGCGCGCTGGCGGCATCGGCGGGTGAGGACAATCCCCCCAGTGGCATTCCGGTCTGGGTGTGGGTGGTGGGCGCGGCGGCGCTGGTGCTGTTAGCGTGGTGGTGGAACTGAGCCCCTGCAGGTTTTGAGCCCCGCCCGAGGCGCCGCGCGCACCCTGTGTGGGCTGCGGGGCCGGAGGCAGGGGCCGTAGAAATGAATGGGCAACGAAGCAAATGGAAAACCTGGATGTGATGGTGCTGCGCACGCTGCAGGGCTGGCGGGCCGCGGGCCGGCGGGCGCTGCTGGCCACGGTGGTGCGGACCTGGGGCTCCTCGCCCCGGCCGGTGGGTTCGATCATGGCGCTGTGTGAAGACGGCTCGGTGGTGGGATCGGTCTCGGGCGGGTGCATCGAGGACGACCTGATCGACCGCCACACGCGGGCCTATGCGCAGGCGGCGGCGCAGGCCGGCACGGGCGATGGCGGCGATAGGCGCATTCCGAGCGGACCTCCCGCGTTTGTCAAATACGGCGTCACGGCCGACGAGGCGCACCGGTTCGGGCTGCCCTGCGGCGGCACGCTGGAGCTGCTGCTGGAATACGACCCCGACCCGGCCAGCCTCCGCGAGCTGATCCTTGCGCTGGAGGGCGGGCGGCTCATGCAGCGCACCGTGCGCCTGGCCGACGGGCTGGCCACCGTGCAGCCCGCCGCGGCCCCCGCCGAGCTGGCGGTGGACACCCGGCAGCTGACCAACACCTTCGGCCCGGAGTACCGGATGCTGCTGATCGGCGCCGGCCAGCTGGCGGAATACCTGGCCACCATGGCGCTGTTCAACGGCTTCGCGGTCACGGTGTGCGACCCGCGCGAGGAATACCGCGGCAGCTGGAACGTGCCCGCGGCCACGCTGGTGAGCGGCATGCCCGACGATGTGGTGCTGGCCTTCAGGCCCGACCGGCGCAGTTGCGTGGTGGCGCTCACGCACGACCCCAAGCTCGACGACCTGGCGCTGCTGGAGGCGCTGGACACCGAGGCGTTCTATGTGGGCGGCATTGGCTCGCGCCGCAACAACGAAGCGCGCCGTGCCCGGATGATGGAGCATTTCGGGCAGACCGCCGAGAGCCTGGCCCGCCTGCGCGGCCCGATCGGCATCTACATCGGCAGCAAGACGCCGCCCGAGATCGCGGTGAGCGTGATGGCGGAAATCCTGGCCGTGAAGAACGGCGTGGCCCTGCCGCGCGACGTGGAGGTGGCGCAGGCCAAGAACGAGCGGGAACTGGCGCGGAACGACCCCGGGCCGCTGGTGTGCGGGCTGCGCTAGCGCGGCCCGCCCCTTCCCGCCGTGGCGCCGTCAGGCAGCGCCCATCACCACCGGCCCGCCCTTGGCGATGCCGCGCTGGTACGCCGGGCGTGCCTCCATGCGCTGGCGGTAGGCCTGCAGGCGCGGGCAGTTGCCGGCCGTGCTGGCGCGCGAGAGCGCGGCTTCCACCGCGAAGCTCATCTGGAAGTCGGCCATGGTGAGGTGCTCGCCCGCGAACCAGGTGTGCCGGCCCAGGTGCTCTTCCATGAAGGCCAGCGCGGTGGCCACGTTGGGGTCGATCACCTTGTCCTGCACCTTGCCGCACAGCGCCCGGGCGATGGGCTTCACGAAAAAGGGCATGGGCTGCGTGGGAATGGTCATGAACACCAGCTTCATCACGAGCCAGTTCATGAGCGAGCCCTCGGCGTAGTGCATCCAGAACCGGCACTGGCGGTATTCGGGCGTGCCGGGGGCGGGCTGCAGGTGGGCCAGGTCCCCGCTGGCGCGGGCGCCGTAGGTTTCCACCAGGTATTCGATGATCGCGGCGGATTCGGCGATCACCTCGCCGCCGTCGGTGATCACGGGCGACTTGCCCAGTGGATGGATCTTCTTGAGCTCGGGCGGGGCCAGCCGGGTGGCCTTGTCGCGCTGGTAGATCTTGAGCTCGTAGGGCACGCCCAGTTCTTCCAGGAGCCACAGGACGCGCTGCGAGCGCGAGGTTTCGAGGTGGTGAACGGTGATCATGGGCGGATTAGAACCTGTCCACGGCGGTTCGGGGCCGGGTTGGTGTCGCCTGCACGATGTTCGCGCCCGCAAGCCTGGGGGGCCTTGCCCGCGCCGGCCCTGGCGGGGGCCAGAAAGCAAAAAGCCCTCTGGCGAGGGCTTTTGCGGGGGCCGGCGCAGCCGGCCGTGGCGATCTGGCGATCAGCCGCCCTTCTTGGAGCGCTTGCCGGGGTTCTTCTTGCTGCGGGTGGCAACACCGCGCTCCAGGCTCACGCGCTGGCCGCGGCCAGGGGTGGCGAGGGTGTAGCCGGGCACCGGCGTGGGCCGGGGGGTGCGCTTGCGGTCTGCTTCGGTGACGATCTTGTTGCCCATGGTAGGTCTCTGAGATAGTGGAAAAAAGAGTGATATTAGGCCACAGCCGGGGTGGGGGGGCTTCCCGGCCACCGCCATCCGCCCCCCGGACCCAGGGGTTTGGCGGCCCATGGGGCGCGAAAAAGCACGGTGCGCGGGCGCACCGGCACCCCTTCACGGCGCGATGAAACCCGCCGCCACGCCCGCACCGTGGTCGGTGGAGAGCGCATCGGTGCAATGGCAGGGCAGCACGAAACCCCGTGCGGCGTCTTCCACGGCCTGGGTCCGTATCACCGGGGGCTGTGCCCGCACGCCGCCGAAGATGGTGGCGAACGCCACGTCCGCCGCATCGCGGCCGGTGCCAAAGCGCAGCAACCCCATGGGTATGGCGGTGCCCGAGGGGTCGAAGATGTACCACCGGTCTCCCAGGTAGGCCTCGACGTAGGCATGGAAGTCCGGCGGGCCCAGGGCCGGGTCGGCACCGTAGTCGGTGCCGGTGGTGAAGCGCGCGGGAATGTTCACGGCGCGGCACAGGGCAATCATCAGGTGCGCGAAATCGCGGCACACCCCCACCTGCTCGACCAGGGTATCGACCGCCGAGGTGTTGGAGTTGGACGTGTTCGAGGTGAACGCCACATGCCGCTGGACCCAGTCCCGGATCGCCTGCACGCGGCTGTGGCCTTGCCAGAGCCCGCCAAACTCGTTGAGGGCAAGGCGCAGCAGGCGGTCGGACTGGCAGTACCGGCTGGGGTAGATGTACCCCATGACTTCCTGCGGCAGGCGCCGCACGGGGACCTCCGCCAGCTGGGAGGGGTCGGTGCGGTAGTGGGTGATGTCCACCGTGGCGGAATACGACACTTCCAGGATGCCGGGTTCGCCGTGCAGGCGCAGATAGCGGTTGCCGGTGGCCGGGTCGGTATGGATATTGTGGGGAATGTCCTGGTTGATGACGAGCCGTTCGCTGCTGACCGCCTGGCTGGGCGTCTGTGCGGCATGGATGTTGAACACGAAGTCCGCGCCGTACTGGTCGATCTCATAGCTCAGGTCGATCTGCAACTCCATGCGCACCCGGCCGTGGCCCTGGTGGATCGCCGGCGCGCGCGCCACCGGGCTGGCCGCAACGGGCTGGGTGGAGGGCGGCAGCGAGGGAAGAGTGGCTTCACCGCCCTGCGCCAGGGTGTTTTCACGGACCGCGCCAGTGGGCAGGGCCAGGGGTGAAGCCGTGCTGCCGCCGCAGCCTCGAAGAAAAGGCTGGGACCGGGCAGGGGCGCGGGACGGGGTGCTTTCCATGGAAATATCCTTCGTGCGCTGCGCGTCGGGGCATCCGACACGGCGGCGTGATCCGAGGATAGGGCGCGGACCCCGGGGGCGGTGTAGGCGGACGGCCCGCGCTCACGCAGGCATGCGAGGCAGCCCCGCACCGCGCCGCCGCGTCAGTCGATGGCGAACGCTTCGCGCAGGGCGCCGCAGAAGCCCGCATGCCCGCTGAGCGACAGCGTGACCGTGGTCCGGGGAGGGGCCGGGGTGCCGGGCACGGTGGCGATGCGCCCGCTCGCTGCATCGAAGTCCAGCGCCAGCGGCGTGCTCACCTCCTGCACGCCCTGCAGGTCGTATTGCCATTCGCCACTTTCCTCCGAGGGACCGCAGGCGTCGGGGTACTGCGCGTGGGCCCAGCGCAGCACCTGCGCGATCTCGGCGTGCAGGGCGGGCATCTGCGCGGGCGACACGCTGGCCATGGCATCGAAGGTGCCGGTGCCGTCCGTGTCTTCGCTGTAGTCAAAGTCCAGGTAGTGAAGTGGCATGGGGTGTGGTGTCTCGTGGTTGCGGTCCGGGTTCATGTCCAGGTGCGGGCGAGGGCCTGCGCCGCTTCGCTGAGCCGGGGCACCTGCTGCAGGGCCCGCGCCAGCGGCATGCGCACTGCCGGGGCCTGCAGCGCCACCGCGCTGTGCACGCTGCGCCGCCCCCCCGCCGGCACGGGCACCGCCACGCACACCAGCCCATCCACGAACTCCTCGGCGTCGGTGGCATAGCCCTGGCGCGCGATCTGCTCCAGTTCGGCCTCCAGGGCCTTGCGGTCGGTGAGGGTGGTGGCCGTGTGGCGCGTGAGCGGCAACCCGTCCAGGATGGCGCCGCGCCGCGCCGCCGACAGGTAGGCCAGGAAAAGCTTGCCGCTGGCCGAGCAGTGGATGGGCACGCGGGTGCCCGGCCGCAGCTCCAGGCGCAGCGGAAACGCTGATTCCACGCGGTCCAGGTAGATCACTTCGGCGCCGCTCAGGGCGGTCAGGTTGCAGCTCTCGCCGATGTCGGCCACCAGCTGGCGCAGCACCGCGTGGCGCACGCTTTGCTGCGTGCCCGCGCTCAGCGCGCTTTCGGCCAGCCGCAGCAGGCGGGGCGCCGGAGCGTAGCGGCGCCCGCCCGGTTCGCGCGCGAGCAGCCCGCCGCCCTCCAGCTGGCCCAGCATGCGGTGCACGCTGGGCTTGGGCCAGCCGCAGGCCTCCACCGCATTGGCCAGCGTGAACGGGCGGCCCTGGGCGCACAGGATCTCGAGCAACTCAAAGAGCCGCAGGCTGGGGGATGTTTCTGTCATAAATACCGGAATTCGAGACGAATTCATAAATCATTCCGAGATTATTCCGCACTGTGGCTAAGCTGCAAACCCATATCCCCTTGAACAACACATGTCCATGACAGCCTCATTCCAGAACGCGGTACTGACGGGCGCCTGTGGCGGCCTGGGCCAGGCATTGGCGCGGGAACTGATCGCACGGGGCGCCGCGGTGGCGCTGGTGGGGCTGCACCTGCCCACGCTGCAGGCGCTGGCCGCGCTCGCGCCAGAGCGCTGCGCCGTGTACACGCCCGACGTGGCGGACAGTGCCGCCATGCAGGCCATGGCGGCCGACTGGATGGCGCGCGCGGGCGCGCCCGACCTGGTGATCGCCAACGCCGGCGTGGCCGGCGGCTATGACACCGCGCAGGCGGACGACCTGGCCGTGCTGCGCCGCATGCTGGAGATCAACCTCCTGGGCGCCGCCACCACCTTCCAGCCGTTCGTGACCGCGATGCGCTCGCAGCGGCGCGGGGCCCTGGTGGGCGTGGCCAGCATCGCGGGATGGCGCGGCATGCCGGGCAACGGCGCCTATTGCGCCAGCAAGGGCGGCCTGATCCGCTACCTGGAGAGCCTGCGCGCCGAAATGCGCGGCGGGCCCGTGGCGGTGGTCACGGTGAGCCCGGGCTACCTGCGCACGGCCCTCACGGCGGGCAACCGGTTTGCCATGCCCGGCCTCATGGAGCCCGATGCCGCCGCGCGCGCCATGCTGGCTGGCATCGCGCGGGGCCGCACCCACATCGTTCTGCCCGCGCGCATTGGCTGGCTGGCGCGGCTGCTCAACCTCTTGCCCGGCGCCCTGCACGACCGCCTGCTGCTGGGCCAGCCGCGCAAGCCGCGCAGGGGCGAGGCGGGTGCCACGCCGATACCGGGCCTGGCGCCCCCCACCGACCCCCGCGCCTGACCTGCCCATGGCGGGATGGGCCCCAAAAAAATGCCGACAGAAAGCAAAAAAGACATGACACCGGAGACAACCCCCACCGTGGTGGACACCCGCACACAGATCGCGCTCATCGGCGCCGGCCCCAGCGGACTGGCGGCGGCGCGCAACCTGCAGAAGCTGGGCGTGCCATTCCAGGGCTTCGAGGCCCACACGGACGTGGGGGGGCTGTGGAACATCGAGAACCCGCGCAGCACCGTCTACGAATCCGCGCACCTGATCTCCAGCAAGACCACCACGGAGTTCACCGAATTCCCCATGCGCGCCGGCGTGGCCGACTACCCCAGCCACCGCGAGATGCGGCAGTATTTCTTTGATTTCGCGGAGCACTTCGCGCTGCGCCCGCACTACTGGTTCGGCTGCCGCGTATTGAACGTGGAGCCGGCGGGGGAAGGGGCGGCCCCCTTGTGGCGCATCACCTGGAGCCAGCACGGGGGCCCCGCGCAGACCGCGCAGTTCAAGGGCGTGGTCATTGCCAACGGCACGCTGGCCGAACCCAGCATGCCGCGTTTCGAGGGCCGGTTCGACGGCGAGCTGCTGCACACCAGCGCCTACAAGAGCGCCGAGCTGTTCAAGGGAAAACGCGTGCTGGTGGTGGGCGCGGGCAATTCGGGCTGCGACATCGCCGTGGATGCGGTGCACTACGCGCGCAGTGTGGATCTGTCGGTGCGGCGCGGCTACTACTTCGTGCCCAAGTACGTGTTTGGCAAGCCCTCCGACACGCTCGGTGGCAAGTTCAAGATGCCGCCCTGGCTCAAGCAGAAGGTCGACAGCGTGGTGCTGCAGTGGTTCACGGGCGACCCGGTGCGTTTTGGCCTGCCCAGGCCCGACTACAAGATGTACGAGTCGCACCCCGTGGTGAACTCGCTGGTGCTGCACCACCTGGGCCACGGCGACATCCACGTACGACCCGACATCGCGCGCCTGCAGGGGCACACCGTGTTTTTCAAGGACGGCAGCGCGCAGGACTATGACCTGGTGCTCTGCGCCACGGGCTACAAGCTGCACTACCCCTTCATCGACCACAGCCTGCTCAACTGGCAGGGCATGGCGCCGCAGCTGTACCTGAACATCCTTTCGCCGCGCTTCGACAACCTGGCCGTGATGGGCATGATCGAGGCCAGCGGCATCGGCTGGCAGGGCCGCTACGAGCAGGCCGAACTGGTGGCGCGCTTCTTCAGGGCGCAGGCAGAGGGATCGCCCCGCGCCGATGCGCTGCGCCAGGCCAAGGCCGGCCCGGCCCCCGACCTCTCGGGCGGCTTCAAGTACCTCAAGCTCGAACGCATGGCGTACTACGTGCACAAGGACACCTACCGCAGCGCGGTGCGCGCGGCGTCTGCCGCGCTGGCCTGAATTCCCTCCCCACTATTCCGAAGGGCCCACCATGCTGCCTGTCGACGAAATCCGGCTCAATTTCAATCCCGCATCGCTCGTGGTGCTCAACGTGGTGCTGGGCTTCCTCATGTTCGGCATCGCGCTGGACACGCGCGTGGCCGACTTCAAGCGCGTGCTGCGCATGCCAGGCGCCATGGCGGTGGGCGTGGCCGCGCAGTTCATCGTGCTGCCGGCGGTGACCTTCGTGCTCACGCTGCTGCTTTCGCCCGGCCCCAGCATCGCGCTGGGCATGATCCTCGTGGCCTGCTGCCCGCCGGGCAACGTGAGCAACATCCTCACGCACCGCGCGGGGGGCAATGTGGCGCTGTCGGTGTCGATGACGGCGATCTCCAACGCGCTGGCCATCGTGCTCATGCCGCTGAACTTCGCCTTCTGGGGCGGCATGCACCCCACGGCGGCGCCGCTGCTGCGCAGCATCGCACTGGACCCGCTGGAGATGGCGGGCCACATCGTGGCCATCATCGGGCTGCCGTTCGTGCTGGGCATCCTGTGTGCCGAGAAGCTGCCCCGCTTCACGCGGCGGGTGCACAAGCCCGTGCGCATCCTGAGCTTCGTCTGCCTGATCGGCTTCATCATCGGTGCGGTGGCGGGCAACTGGCGCTATTTTCTCGACTACGTGGGGCTGGTGCTGCTGGCGGTGGCGCTGCACGATGCGCTGGCCTTCGGCACCGGGTATGCCTGTGCACGGCTGAGCGGCCTGTCCGACTACGACCGGCGCGCCGTGAGCATCGAAGTCGGCATCCGCAATGCCGGGCTGGGCCTGGTGCTGATCTTCAGCTTCTTCGGCGGCCTGGGCGGCATGGCCGTGGTGGCGGGCGTCTGGGGCTTCTGGGACATCATCGCGGGCCTGGCGCTGGCGGGATGGTGGGGGCGCCGGCCGCCCGTGGTGCCCCATGCCGTGCGGGAGGGCGGCGCATGATGGCACGCATTCTCGTGACCGGGGCCGACGGTTTCCTGGGCCGCGGCGTGGTGGCGGCCCTGGCGCGCGAGGGCGCCCCCGTCATCGTCGCCGCCGACGTGCGCGAAGTGCCCGCCGAGCGCCGCCTGCCCGGCGTCACCTACGTGGTGCAGGACGTGCGCGACCCGGCGCTGGCGCAAACGCTGGCCGAGCACGCCATCGACAGCGTGGTGCACCTGGCCTCCATCGTCACGCCCGGCAAGGGCTCCAACCGCGAATTCGAATACTCCGTGGACGTGCTGGGCAGCCAGAACGTGCTCGACGCCTGCGTGGCCACGGGCGTGCGGCACCTGGTCGTCAGCTCCAGCGGCGCGGCCTATGGCTACCACGCCGACAATCCCGACTGGCTGCGCGAAACGGATGCGCTGCGGGGGAACGAAGTCTTTGCCTATGCGCACCACAAGCGCCTGGTGGAGGAGATGCTGGCGCGCTACCGCATAGAGCATCCGCAACTCGCGCAGACCGTGTTGCGCATCGGCACCATCCTGGGCGAGCGGGTGGACAACCAGATCACGGCGCTGTTCGAGAAGCGGCGCCTGCTGGCCATCCGGGGCAGCGCCAGTCCGTTCGTGTTCATCTGGGACGAGGATGTCACCGGTGCCATCGTGCACGCGCTGCGCACGCGCCGCGCCGGGTGCTTCAACCTCGCGGGCGATGGCGCGCTGCCGCTGCGCGAGATCGCGGCGCGCCTGGGCAAACCGGTGCTGGACCTGCCGGCGGGCCTGCTGCGCGCCGCGCTGGCGATGGGGTCGGCCCTGGGCGTGAGCCGCTACGGGCCCGAGCAGCTCGACTTTCTGCGCTATCGCCCGGTGCTGCTCAACACCGCGCTCAAGGAGGTGCTGGGCTACGTGCCGGCCAAGACCAGCAGCGAGGCCTTCGACGCCTTCGTGGCCGCGCGCGAACGCCAGGGGCGTCCGGTGGCGGCGGGCAGCCGCGTGGTGTCCGCATGAATGCCGCCGCGCTGAGCCGGGGCGACCTGCTGCGCGCCTTGGCGGTGGTGGTCATCTGGGGGCTGAACTTCGTGGTGATGAAGCTGGGCCTGCAGGGGCTTAGCCCCATGCTGCTGGGGGCGCTGCGGTTCTCGGCCGCGTCGCTGCCCTTCCTGCTGTTCGTGCCGCGCCCGGCGCTCCCCTGGCGGTTCGTGCTGGGCTATGGGCTGGCCCAGGGCCTGGGCCAGTTCGGATTCCTGTTCCTGGGGTTGCAGCTGGGGATGACGGCGGGCATGGCGTCGGTCGTCATGCAGACGCAGGCCTTCTTCACGCTGCTGCTGGCCGCCCCGCTGCTGGGCGAGCGCGCCCGGCCCTGGCAGTGGTGGGGCCTCACGCTGGCCTTCGCGGGGCTGATGACCATCGGGCTCGCCCATGGCGAAGGCCCCGGGCAGATGACGCTCGCGGGCTTCGTGCTCACGCTGGCGGCCGCCTTCATGTGGGCGGTGTCCAATCTCGTGGCGCGCCGTGCCGCGACGGCGGGGCCGTACGGGCCGTTCCCGTTCATCGTGTGGAGCAGCACGGTGCCGATCGTGCCTTTCTTCGCGCTGGCGCTGTGGACCGATGGCGCGCAGGGCGTGCTCGCGCAGCTGCGGGCGGTGGACGGCGTGGCGCTGGCGGCCGTGCTGTACCTCGCCCTGCTGGCCACCTTGCTCGCCTACACGTTGTGGACGCAGCTGTTGCAGCGCCACCCCGCCGGGCGGGTCACTCCGTTTTCGCTGCTGGTGCCGGTGGTCGGGCTGTGGGCCGCATATGCCTTTCTGGGAGAGCAGCCCGCGCCGCTGCAGTGGGCGGGAGCGGGGGCCGTGCTCTGCGGGCTCGTGGTCAACCAGGCCGGGGGCTGGCTGCGGGCGCGGCGCGCGAGGCCGGCGGCCTCCTAGAATCCCCTCTTTTCTTCTTTTCGCAAGGATGCATGGTGGCCGACAGCGTGGTGTTGCAGGTGCAGGGGTTGCGGTTTGCCTACCCGGAGTGCGCGGTGCTGGAGGGCTTCAGCCTCGCATGGCCCGCGGGGCTGGCGCTGGTGCAGGGCGACGAGAGCACGGGCAAGACCACGCTGCTGCGCGTGCTGGCGGGTGAGCTGGCGCCCCAGGCGGGCGATATCACGCTGCGCGGCGTGCGCCGGGGGGCGGTGCCTGCCGCGGCCTGGCGCGCGCAGGTGTTCTGGCAGGACCCGCGCGCCACGGCGCTGGACCCGCTCACGGTGCGCCAGTGGCTGGGCAGCCTGCCTGCGCACTGCGCGCAGTGGGACGCCGCCGCCCTGGCGGCGCATGTGGAGGGGTTCTCGCTGGAACCTCATCTGGACAAGCCTTTTTTTGCCTTGTCCACCGGCAGCCGGCGCAAGGCGCTGATGGCCGCCGCGCTGGCCAGCGGGGCCGCGCTCACGCTCATCGACGAGCCGGTGGCGGGGCTCGACAAGCCTTCGGTCAGCTACCTCGGCCAGGCCCTGGCCGAAGCCGCGCGCCAGCCGGCGCGGCTGGTGGTGGTGGCGCACTACGAGGCGCTGCCGGGCGTGCCCTGGGACAGCGTGGCGACATTGGCCCGGCCTCGCTAGGGCCTGTCAACACTGTTTTCGCCAGTGCCAAGGCCGGGGCCTTGGCTAGGAACGCAACGACGAGTGGCCTGGATGCAGTGGGCGGCCTCCCCTTCGGGTTGCGATGCCAGCAAAAATAGTGCTGACAGCCCTAAACTGGGCGACCCTGCCTGCCCATTTCTCTTGAAGGACACCCCATGGACGCGCTCCTCTTCGCCCCGGTGGCCGTGGCCATTGCGCTCACGCCCGGCCCCAACAACTTCTGCGGCCTCAACAACGGCATCCGCGCGGGCATCGGCGCGGCGCTGGTGGCCACGCTGGGGCGGGTGGCGGCGTTCGCCATCTTCCTGACCATCTCGGCAGTGGGCCTGGGGGCGATGCTGCTGGCATCCGAGATGGCGTTCACGGTCGTCAAGTGGGTGGGCGCCTGCTACCTCTTCTGGCTGGGCTGGAAGGCATGGCGCAGCCGTGAGTTCAGCGGGCTGGAGGTGGTCGAGGGCGGCGACGTGAAATCCTCCGGCGCCCCGGTGCGGCTGAAGGCGCTCATCACCCAGGAGTTCCTGCTGGGCATCACCAACCCCAAGGCCATCATCCTGTTCGCGGCGATCTTCCCGCAGTTCATCGACCCGAGCCAGCCGGCCGTGCGCCAGTTCGTGGTGCTGGGCGCCGTGTACCTGGCGGCGGAGTTCGTCTCCACGGCCGTGTATGCCGCCGGCGGGCGCCAGATCCGCCGGTTCATCCGCACTTCGCGCGGCGTGGTCCGGCTGAACAAGGCCACGGGCGGTTTCTTCATGGGGGCGGGCGGCCTGCTGCTGGCCACCAATCGCTGACACCGGGGCGCGGGCGCGCCGCTACATCGCCTTGAACAGGTGGGCGTAGAGGCGGCTCACGGGCAGCTTCTCGGGCCGTCCGGCCAGCTCCAGGTGCAGCTTGCCCACCTCGTCGCGGGTCACGGTGGTGATGCAACTGGCGCGCACCAGCGTGCTGCGGTGGATCTGCCAGAACACCTGGGTGTCGAGCTGGCCGATCAGGTCCTTGAGCGGGGTGCGGATCAGGTACTCACGCGCTGCGGTCAGCACCCGCACGTACTTGTCGGCCGCCTCGAAATACAGCACGTCGGCCACCGGCACCATGTGGATCTGGCTGCCGCTGCTGGCCTGGATGAGCGTGAGCGGCGTGCCCGTCGCCGGTGCAGCGGGCGCAGCTGCGGCAACGGGGGCCGCCACCCCGGGCGCCACCAGCAGGTTCCGCAACTGGGCCATGGTTGCTTCAAAATCCATAGCGGCTGGCGCTTTGCTGGCAAGCGCCAGCTGCAGTTTTTGCACCGTTTTTTGCAGCCGCGCGGCCTGCACGGGCTTGAGCAGGTAGTCCACCGCCTGCGCTTCGAACGCCTGCACGGCGTACTGGTCGTAGGCGGTCACGAACACCAGCGCCGGGAAGGGGCTGCCCGCGGGGCCTTCCGTTGGCCAGGCGTCGGCCAGTTCCACGGCCGCGTCCAGCCCGCTCTGGCCGGGCATGCGGATGTCGAAGAACAGCACGTCCGGCTGCAGCGCCAGGGCCTGGCGCACGGCGGACAGACCGTCGCCCACGGTGGCCACGACCTGCAGCCCGGGCCAGGCGCGGGCCAGCTCTTGCTGCAGCGCGGCGGCGAGCAGGGGTTCGTCTTCAGCGATCAGGGCGCGCACGGCAGGCTGGGTCATGGGGTGGTGCTCGATGGGCTCGATTTCAAGGGAAAAGTGACCGTAGCGCTTGTCCCGCCAGCGCTGCCAGCTATCAATTTCAGAGTGCCCGCCGTTCCGTGCAGTGTGGCCAGCCGCTCACGCGCCTGGGCCAGGCCAAAGCTCTGCCCCGGCCCCGGGGTGGGCAGGGTGTCGGGCAGGCCCGCGCCGGTGTCGGTCACATCCAGCACCAATAGCGCCCCGCTGTCACTCTGCCGCGTGCTGGCACGCACGGTGATGTGCCCGCCCTCGACCTGCGGCTCCAACCCGTGGCGGATGGCGTTTTCCACCAGGGGCTGCAGCAGCAGCGGCGGCACGGGCACATCGCGCAGCGCGTCGGGCAGGTCCAGCGTGTAGGCCAGGCGCGGGCCCATGCGCACCGCCATCAGCTCCAGGTAGTCACGCAGGCGCTCGAACTCGTTCTCCAGCCGGTGTTGGGTGCTGCGCGAGGCGCTGAGCGTGGCGCGCAGGTAGCCGATCATGCGGTCCAGCATCTCCTGCGCGCGGGCCGGGTCGGTGCCGATCAGCATGCGCAGGTTGGCCAGGGTGTTGAACAGCATGTGGGGTTCGAGCTGCGTTTCCAGCAGCTTGAGCTGCGCTTCGCTCGCCTGGCTGCGCACCTCGTTGACCTTGGCCAGCAGCCAGGCGCTTTTGCTCTTGGTGTAGAAGTAGTAGGTGCCCAGGAACCCCGCCACCACGGTGATGCCGATGGAGATGCGCAGCTGCGCACGGCCACCCTGGTCCCACGACGAGCTGCCGCACCACCAGTCGCCCAGCAGCGTGCCGCCCAGGTAGCCCAGCACGATGCTGGCAAACGGCAGCAGGAACCCGGACAGGCCCGTGGGCCAGCCCGTCTCCTTGCTGGACGGAAACAGGTGCCGGCCGAAGTCGATCAGCGCCCAGGTCAGCGAGCCGATGGCCAGCGAGTAGCGGGCCGGGATGTCGTAGGCCTTCTCGGGCTGGAAGGCGTACTGCAGGGCCGCGATGGCCAGGCAGAAGGCCAGCACCTGCAGCAGGTGCTGCAACTTCTCGATCCAGTCGATTTTCATGGCGGCGCGGGCGTGGTGGTCGAAGGCGCAGGCCGTGGGGCCTAGCGCTGGTTGCGCTCTTGCTGGTCGCGCAAAAGCCGCTCGCGCTCCTTTTGCACCATGCGCTCGCGCAGGCCGCTGCCGGTGCCCAGCACGAACACCGAGATGCCGTGCAGCGCCAGCCCCAGGCCCCAGCCCAGCAGCGGGAACACCGACCACGGCCGGTTGCCGAAGCCGTAGCGCGACAGGCTGAACAGCACCAGGTTGACCACGACGAAGGCGGCGGCGTGCACATACCAGCCCAGCTTGGCGCCAGCGCGCCGGCGGGCCAGTTGTTCGATGTCGTCGGGGGTCATGGGTTGGGGCATGGTGAGGGGTCGATTCTAGGCGGGCGCCGCGCAGGCTCAGCCCTGGCAGGCGTGGGCGATGGTGCGCACGGCCAACGCGTTCAGCGTGAGGCCGATGTGGTTCACGCCGGTGTGCCGCGTCATGCGGTCACGGAGCGCCACGGCGCGGCAGCGGCAGCAGGTGCTGCTCGAAGTAGCGCACGATCCGCAGGTCGACAGCGTGCATCTGGCTGCGGTCGAAGCCCGGCGGGTCGCCCAGCAGCCGCGCCGCCAGCGCGGACATCCGGTCCCGGGGCGGCGGTGGGGAGAGCAGCGCGCCGTGGCCGGCGTCGGGCAGGGCGGCCAGCACGGTGCAGCGGTCGGCGCAGGCCTGGAGCACACGGTCGCTGTGAAAGCGGGGCACCAGCCACAGGTCGTGCCCGGAGGTGATCAGCGCCAGGGGCACGCGCGGCCTGGCCAGTGACTCCATGTCGAAATCCGCCGCGGCCGGCACCCCCGCCACCACGGCCGCGATGCGCGGTTCGCCATGGGCCTGCCAGGCGGCGTCGTCAAAACGCTGGCGGATGACGCCCAGCGCCACGGCCTTCTTCACGCCGTCGAGGAGGTTGCCCTTGAGTTCGGTGGCAAGCCCCACGCAGGTCGCGAAGTCGTCCGCGATGTGGGCTTCGCAGTGCTGCCGGAACAAGGCGGGCGACCAGCGTCCGCCAGCCAGGCTGAGGGCGGTGTGGCCGCCGGCGGACATGCCGTACATGCCCACCCGGTCCAGCGACAGCAGGGGCGCCAGGGCCGCGTCCTTGGCGATGGCGTCGATGGCGCGCGAGACCTCGGCCGGGCGCCGCTTCCAGCTTTCGGGGCCGGGGGTCGACGGGTCTTTCGCGTTATCGCCGGCGTGTTCGGGCAGGGCCACCACGAAGCCCGCGCCCACCAGGGCGCGCGCCAGGTCCGAGTGCACCCACGGGTTGCCGCCGGAGCCGTGCGACACCACGACCAGCCGGCCGTTGCCCGCCGCCGGAGCGCCTTGCCAGGCCGCCTGGAGGCTGAAGGGGCCGCGCTGCAGTGCCTCGTCGGGTGCGCTGCTGGGGTAGTACACGGTGACGGGGCCGTCGCCCTGCATGCCCGGAATCTCCATGAGGCCCGTACCCGCCTGCGCCAGGCTGGCGCACACGGCGAGCAGGCCCGCCAGGATCAGGGAAACGTGGTGGTGGATGTGCAGCTGTTTCATGGAGCCTCGCTCAGGATGGGTTGTGGTTCTGGGCAATGCGGTCGCGCTCGGCCTGCACCATGCGCTCGTGCAGGCCGGACCCGCCAGCCAGCAGAAACACCACGATGCCGTGCACGGCCAGGCCGATGCCCCAGCCCAGCGCGGGGTAGACGGCCCAGTGGCGGCCGCTGCTGGCGGACAGCGTGACGAGCAGCAGGTTGACCAGAAGATAGACGCTGGCGTGCATGTACCAGCCCAGCTTGGCGCCGGCACGTTTGCGGGCCAGGCGTTCGATGGGGTCGTTGAAGGTCGGTTCTTGGCGCATGGCGGGTTCTCCTAAACAGTCAGGCAAGGCAGGGAAGGGGAGGGCAGGCAACGGGCATGGCCGGGGTTCAGGTGCCCACCGGCGAGGCGCCGAAGACCGCGCTGTGCTGCGCCAGGCGCCACAGACGCAGTGCCCGGGCGGCGAACAGGCCGTTGAACACGCCGTAGAGGGCGGAGATCTGCAGGGCAAACGCGCCGTCCCGGGCCAGGGAGGGCTGCAGGGCCAGCTCGGCGCCCACGAAGTACTTGGTCAGGAAGATGCCGATGATCAGCGCCAGCGGCATCGCGCTGCCCGGAACGTGGAAGCTGCGCGAGGAGGCCGCGTAGAGCGTGCCGGCCGGCGCGGTGGGCTGGAACCACAGGGCCAGCGCGCCGATCAGCACCGCGGCCACGAGCCAGGCGCCGACCGCCTGCGCCGCCGTCTGGCCCGCGCCGCCAAACGCCGACACGACGCCCGCCACGGAGAAGATGGCCATGCCCACGGGCATGAGCAGGGTCCGGCGCAGGCTGGCGGTGCGGTCGCACAGCTGGCTGGCCCCCAGCCCCACGAGGGCGGCCAGCAGGCCCCAGACCCAGTAGGGAGTGTGCGTGACGATCTGGATCAGTGCCTGGGGCTGGTGAACAATCACATTGAGCAGCATGGTGTGGTTCCTTGGTGTGGAGGGGATGTGGGGGCTGGAAAGGGGCGGGGTCAGAGCAGGCCCAGCTGGCTCCAGAGCGAGTGCCCCAGAAAACGCCCGGGCAACAGGGTGAAGCCGCCTGCGACGATGCAGGCGCCGATGTAGATGCGCTGCATGACCACGCGGTGGCCGGCGATGTTGCGCCGGGCCAGGTAGATGAAGGACAGCACCAGCATCCCCAGCGTCACCGGGATCAGCAGGTGGATGAGCCCGAAGCTCCCCCAGCGGGGACCATTGCCGCCGCTGATGAAGATGGCGGAGACCGCGGTGGCCACCATGAGGGTGACCCAGGCATATCCGGCGGCGCGGTGCAGGCGGGGGCGCTGGGTGGCGCCCTTGCGCGCCCACAGGGCGAGGGGGCCGATGGCCGTGGCGGCGAGGGCGGCGGCGAGGTGGATGGCGATGACGGGGGTGAGTTGCATGGGGTGCTCCTGGCGCGTTCGATGGAGCGGACTGTGCCGCCGCCCGCCCGGGGCCGCCAGCGCCTTGCGACGAAACGCGGCCTGGCTGCCGCGAAATGCAGGATGGCGGTGCGGCCTGCAGGGCCTTGGGCCCCCGATTTCATGCAAACTCCGGGGAATGTGGGGACGCCGGCCGCCCGGAACGGAAGGTGCCCTGGCGCCCGGCCTCCCAGGTTTACTTTTCTTCGCACAGCGTTCAAGGCAAAGCTTGAATTGACTCTCTACGATCAGGCATGGCGCGATCCCCGCCGCCGCCTGTTGCCATTCCCCCAGTCCGGCCCGCAGCCCAAGAACACGAATCAGGACCGCCATGAACCCGCAAGACGTCAACGCGCCCCCGCCATCGGCCATTCCGCCCGCCCCCGCGGCCCCACCGCCCCGGCGCTCGCGATGGGTGGGCAGCCTGCTGGCCCTGGTGCTGGTGGGCCTTGTCGGCGGGGCTGCCTGGTACCTCGTCCAGCGTTCCGGCGGCGAGCAGGGCGCCGGGCCCGGCCGGGGCATGCCCGGGGGCGGGCGCCCCATGGTCACCGTGGGCGACGCGGTGGCGCGCAGGGCGGAGCTGCCCGTGGTCATCGACGCGCTGGGCACCGTGATCCCCGCCACCACCGTCACGCTGCGGCCCCAGGTGTCGGGCATGCTCACGCAGGTGCTTTTCACCGAGGGCCAGATGGTCAAGAAGGGGCAGGTGCTGGCGCAGATCGACCCCAGGCCCTTCGAGCAGGCGCTGATGCAGGCCCAGGGCACCCGGCAGCGGGACGAGGCCCAGCTGGAGAATGCGCGCCTCACGCTGGAGCGCTACCGCACCCTGCTGTCGCAGGACTCCATCGCCCGCCAGGACGTGGACACGCAGGCCGCGCTGGTCAAGCAGCTTGAAGGCACGGTGATGACCGACAAGGCCCAGGAAGGCACGGCGCGCCTGAACCTGGACTACACGCGCATCACCTCGCCCGCCACGGGCCGCATCGGGCTGCGCACGGTGGATGCGGGCAACTATGTGACATCGGGCGATGCGACGGGCATCGCCACCATCACCCAGGTGGCCCCGATCGACGTGCAGTTCTCGGTCCCGCAGGACCGCGTGGGCGATGTCCGGGCGGCGCAGGGCGCGGCGCCCACGCTGGCCGTGACGGCGCTGGACCGCACGCGCAAGGCCGAACTCGACAAGGGCCTTTTTTCCACGCTGGACAACCAGGTGGACACCACCACAGGTACCGTCAAGGCCAAGGCGCGCTTCGAGAACGCGGCGGGGGCGCTGTTTCCCAACCAGTTCGTGAACGTGCAGCTGCTGCTGCGCAACGTGCCCGCGGTGGTGGTCCCGGTGACGGCCGTGCGCACGGGCGCCAATGGCGACTATGTCTATGTCATCAACGAAGACCGCACCGTGTCCCTGCGCAAGGTCAAGCGCGGCCAGGCGACCGTGGGGCTCATGGCCATCGCCGAAGGGCTCCGGGAGGGCGAACGCGTGGTGACCGAGGGCGGGGACCGCCTGCAGGACGGCATGGCCGTGCAGCTGCCCGGTGCCCCTGCGGCCGCGCGCGGCCCCCGCCCGGGCGCCAGCGGGCCCCGCTCGGGAGCGAGCGGGCCGCGTGGCGGTGCCTCCGGTGAAGGCCAGCAGCGCCGCCAGCGCCCCGCGCAGAACCCCTGAGCCGCCACCAGCATGAGTCCTTCACGTCCCTTCATCGAAAGGCCCGTGGCCACCGCGCTCCTGATGGTGGCCATCGTGCTCGCCGGGCTGCTGGGTTTCCGCTTCCTGCCGCTGTCCGCCCTGCCCGAGGTGGACTACCCCACCATCCAGGTCCAGACGCTGTACCCGGGCGCAAGTCCCGAAGTGATGAGCCGCACCGTGAGCGCGCCGCTGGAGCGGCAGTTCGGCCAGATGCCGGGGCTGGAGCGCATGGCCTCGACCAGCGCCTCGGGCGTGTCCATCATCACCCTGCAGTTCGGCCTGGGCCTGGCGCTGGACGTGGCCGAGCAGGAGGTGCAGGCGGCCATCAACGCCGGCAACTCGCTGCTGCCCGCCGACTTGCCCGCGCCGCCGGTGTATGCCAAGGTGAACCCCGCCGATGCGCCGGTGCTCACGCTGGCCATCAGCTCGGACACGCTGCCGCTGACCGAGGTGCAGAACCTGGTCAACACCCGCCTGGCGCAGAAGATCAGCCAGGTCAGTGGCGTGGGGCTGGTGTCGCTGGCGGGCGGGCAGCGCCCCGCGGTGCGCATCCAGGCCGACAGCAAGGCGCTGGCGTCGTACGGCATTGGCCTCGATACCCTGCGCACGGCCATCACCTCGGCCAATGCCAACAGCGCCAAGGGCAGTTTCGACGGGCCGCAGCGCTCCTACACCATCAACGCCAACGACCAGCTGCTGACGGTGGACGACTACAAGAACCTCATCGTGTCCTGGCGCAACGGCGCGCCGGTGCGCATGCTGGAGGTGGCGCGCGTGGTCGACAGCGCCGAGAACAACCGCCTGGGCGCCTGGGCCAACGAGACCCCGGCCATCATCCTGAACGTGCAGCGCCAGCCGGGCGCCAACGTGATCGCCACGGTGGACAACATCAAGAAGCTGCTGCCCGAGCTGCAGGCGGGCCTGCCCGCGTCGCTCAAGGTCCAAGTGCTGTCCGACCGCACCACGGGCATCCGCGCCTCGGTGCACCATGTGGAGATGGAGCTGGTCCTGGCCGTGCTCATGGTCGTGCTGGTGATCTTCTTCTTCCTGCACAGCCTGCGGGCCACGGTCATCGCCAGCCTGGCCGTGCCCATCTCGCTCATCGGCACCTGCGGGGTAATGTACCTGCTGGGCTACAGCCTCAACAACCTGAGCCTGATGGCGCTGACCATCGCCACCGGCTTCGTGGTGGACGATGCCATCGTGATGATCGAGAACATCGCGCGCTACCTGGAGGAGGGCGAGCCGCCGTTCCAGGCCGCGCTCAAGGGCGCCACGCAGATCGGCTTCACCATCATCTCGCTGACCGTGTCGCTGATCGCGGTGCTCATCCCGCTGCTGTTCATGAGCGATGTGGTCGGCCGCCTGTTCCGCGAATTCGCGGTCACGCTCGCCATCACCATCCTCATCTCCGGCATCGTGTCGCTCACGCTGGTGCCCATGATGGCCGCGCGCTGGCTGCGTGCCGAACCCGTGGGCGGCCCCCGGGGGATGGCGGGGCGCATCAACCGGGGGTTCGAGCGGGTGATCGCGGGCTACGACCGCTGGCTGCAGTGGGTGCTGCGCCACCAGGGCGTGACCCTGGCGGTGGCGGTGCTCACGCTGGCGCTCACGGCCCTGCTGTATGTGGTGATTCCGAAGGGCCTGTTTCCCACGCAGGACACCGGCCAGCTGCAGGCGCGCATCGAGGCTTCGCAGGACGTTTCGTACGACCGCATGAGCGAACTCCAGCAGGCGGCCGTGCGCGCCATCCTGCAGGACCCGGACGTGTTGTCGCTCAGCTCTTTCGTGGGCGTGGATGCCGCCAACAACACCATGCTCAACGCCGGGCGCATGCTGATCAACCTCCAGCCCCGGCGCGACGCGCAGGAGGCGATCATGCTGCGGCTGCGCGAGCGGGTTCAGGCGGTGGCGGGGGTCACGCTGTACCTGCAGCCCACGCAGGACCTGACGATCGACGCGGAGACGGGGCCGACCGAGTACCGCGTATCCATCGGCGGCGTGGATTCCGCGCAGGTCAACGACTGGACGCGCAAGCTGGTCGAGCGGCTGCAGAGCGAACCCAAGGTGCGCAACGCCACCACCGATGCGGGCGCGCAGGGCCTGTCGGCCTATGTGGACATCGACCGCAACACGGCGTCGCGCCTGTCGGTCACGGCCAGCACCGTGGACGACACGCTGTACAGCGCGTTTGGCCAGCGCATCGTGTCCACGATCTTCACCGAGACCAACCAGTACCGGGTGATCCTGGAGGCGCAGCAGGAGCAGCTCAATACGCCCGAGGCGCTTGGCACGCTGCAGCTGCGCACCGGCTCCGGCACCCCGACCCCGCTGGCGGCCGTGGCCACCATCCGGGAACAGCTGGCTCCGCTGCAGGTGACGCGCGTGGCCCAGTACCCGGCCGCGACGCTGGGATTTGACAAGGCCGAAGGCGTGTCCCTGGGCAGCGCGGTGGACGCGATCCGCGCCGCGGCCAAGGAAATCGGTGTGCCGCCGGGGCTGTCGATGGAGTTCCTGGGGGCCGCGGGGGCCTACGAAAAGTCGCTCTCCAGCCAGCTGTGGCTGATCCTGGCGGCGATGGTGTGCGTCTACATCGTGCTGGGCGTGCTCTACGAAAGCTACATCCACCCCGTGACGATCCTCTCCACGCTGCCATCTGCCGGGGTGGGGGCGCTGCTGGCGCTCATGGTGTCGGGCAACGACCTGGGCGTGATCGGCATCATCGGGATCATCCTGCTGATCGGCATCGTCAAGAAGAACGCGATCATGATGATCGACTTCGCCATCGACGCGGAACGCCACCAGAACATGCCGCCGCAGCAGGCCATCCACCAGGCCGCGCTGCTGCGCTTTCGGCCCATTCTCATGACGACCCTGGCGGCGCTGTTCGCGGCGCTGCCGCTGATGCTGGGCTGGGGCGAGGGCGCCGAACTGCGCCGCCCGCTCGGGCTCGCGATTTTCGGGGGGCTCATCCTGAGCCAGATGCTCACGCTGTTCACCACGCCGGTGATCTACCTGGCGTTTGACCGGCTGGGCCGCCGATGGACGGGCAGGGGCACGGCGGCGGCGCCCTTGCAGGCAGGAGAGGCGCCATGAACCTGTCGCGCCCCTTTGTCGAGCGGCCGGTCGCGACCGTGCTGCTCACCATCGGCATGGCGCTGGCGGGGATCGCGGCTTTTTTCGTGCTGCCGGTCTCGCCTTTGCCGCAGGTGGACTATCCTGCCATTTCGGTATCGGCCAGCCTGGCGGGGGCCAGCCCCGAGACCATGGCCACCAGCGTGGCCACGCCGCTGGAGCGGCGGCTGGGGGTGATCGCGGGGGTCAATGAAATGACCTCGTCCAGTTCCAATGGCTCGGCGCGCGTCAGCCTGCAGTTCGACCTGAACCGCGATATCGACGCGGCGGCGCGGGAGGTGCAGGCCGCCATCAACGCCGCCCGCGCCGACCTGCCCGCCACGCTGCGCAGCAACCCCACCTACAGAAAGCGCAACTCGGCGGCGTCGCCCGTCATCATCCTCGCGCTGACGTCCAAGACCCGCACGCCGGGCGAGATCTACGATGCCGTCTCCAACGTGGTGAGCCAGCGCCTGTCGCAGGTGGAGGGTGTGGGCGAGGTGGAGATCGGTGGCGGCTCGCTGCCCGCCGTGCGGGTGGAGCTGCTGCCGTTCGCGCTCAACCGCTACGGCATCAGCACCGAGGATGTGCGCGCGGCGATCCAGGCATCGAACGCCAACCGCCCCAAGGGCGCCATCGAGGGCGATGGCCGCCGGCTGCAGATCTACACGCCGTCGCCCGCGCGCAAGGCCGCCGAGTACGAATCGCTGATCGTCGCCTGGCGCAACAACGCCGCCGTCCGGCTCGGGGATGTGGCGCGCGTGGTGGATGGCGTGGAGAACCTGCGCACCGTGGGGCTGTTCAATGGCGAGCCCGCCATCATCGTGCTGGTCACGCGCCAGCCCGGCGCCAACATCATCGAGACCGTGGATGCCGTGCGCGCCCTGCTGCCCGATCTGCAGGCGCAGCTGCCGCAGGACATCCAGGTGGCGGTGGCGTCCGACAGCACCAATTCCATCCGTTCGTCCCTGCACGAGATCGAGCTCACCCTGATGGTGTCCATCGCCCTCGTGGTGCTGGTGGTGGGCCTCTTTCTGCGCAAGGCGCGCGCCACCGTGATTCCGGCGGTCGCCACGGTGGTGTCCCTGCTGGGCACTTTCGGCGTCATGTATTTCCTGGGCTTCAGCCTGAACAACCTGAGCCTGATGGCGCTGACGGTGGCCACCGGCTTCGTGGTGGACGATGCCATCGTGGTGCTGGAAAACACCATGCGGCACATCGAGGCCGGCATGGGCCGCATGGAGGCCGCGCTGCGCGGCGCGCGCGAAGTGGGGTTCACCGTGCTCTCGATCAGCCTGTCGCTGGTGGCGGTGTTCATTCCGCTGCTGTTCATGGACGGGCAGGTGGGGCGGCTGTTCCGTGAGTTCGCGATCACGCTGTCGGCGGCGGTGATGATCTCGCTGGTGATCTCGCTCACCACCACGCCCATGATGTGCGCGTGGCTGCTGCGCGAGCATGATCCTGCCAGCGACAAGCCGCCGTCGCGCCTGGCGCGATGGGCCGAGCGCGGCTACCAGGGCGTGCTGCGCGGCTACGAGCACAGCCTGGACTGGGCGCTGGCCAGCAAGGCGCTGGTGGTTCTCATCCTGCTGGCGGTGATCGGGCTCAACGTGTACCTGTTCGCCAAGATTCCCAAGGGGTACTTCCCCGAGCAGGACAACGGACAGCTCAATGCGGGCCTGCGGGCCGACCAGAGCATCTCGTCCGACGCGCTGGCGCGCAAGCTGCGCGAGGCCGTGGAGATCATCCGCAAGGATCCAGCGGTCGATACCGTGGTGGGCTTCTCGGGGGGCAGCCGCGCGGGGGGCGGCTTCATGTTCGTGAATCTCAAGCCCCTGGCGCAGCGCACGGACAGCACGCCGGCCGTCATCGCGCGCCTGCGGCCGCAGCTCAACCAGATCACGGGGCTGCGCGTGTTCCTGAACCCGGTGCAGGACCTGCGGATGGGCGGGCGCTCCAGCAATTCCACCTACCAGTACACGCTCAAGAGCGACAACATGGCGGACCTCAAGCAATGGGCCGGCAAGCTGGCGGAGCGGCTCAAGGATGAACCGCTGCTCAAGGACGTGGACACGGACCAGGCGGAAAATGGCGTGGAGACCTATGTGGAGGTGGACCGCGCCAGTGCCTCGCGCCTGGGGGTGAGTTCATCGGCCGTCGACAACGCGCTGTACAACGCGTTCGGCCAGCGCTCCGTGGCCACGATCTATGGCGAACTCAACCAGTACGCCGTCATCATGGAGTGGGCGCCCGAATACACGCGGGGTCCGCCGGCGCTCAAGGACATCTACGTGGCGTCCAACCCGACCGGCGCCACGGGGACGGCGGCGAACCCGGGACAGCGCGGCGCGTCCACGGGGCAGGTGATCAGCACCACGCCCTCCACCATGGTGCCGCTCAGCGCCATCGCGCGCGTGGTGGAAAGGGCCTCGCCCACCTCCATCAGCCACCAGGACGGTGAACTGGCCACCACCATCTCGTTCAACATCGACCCCGGTACCACGCTGGGCCAGGCGCGCCAGGTGATCGAGCAGGCGGAGGCCGACATCGCCATGCCGACCAATGTGCGTGGCAGCTTCCAGGGCACGGCGCTGAGCGCGCAGCAATCCCAGGGGCAGCAGGCGTTCCTGATCATCACGGCCGTCGTGGTGATCTACATCGTGCTGGGCGTGCTGTATGAAAGCCTGATCCATCCGGTCACCGTGCTCACCACCCTGCCCTCGGCGGGGGTGGGGGCCGTGCTGGCCCTCCTGCTGTTCAACATGCAGTTCACCATCATCGCGCTCATCGGGGTGTTTCTTCTCATCGGGATCGTGAAGAAGAACGCCATCATGATCATCGACTTTGCCCTGGAGGCCGAGCGTGCCCGCGGCTTGACGGCGCTGGAGGCCGTGCGCGAGGCCTGTGTGCTGCGCTTTCGCCCCATCCTGATGACCACCATGGCCGCCGCGCTGGGCGCCTTGCCGCTGGCCATCGGCTTCGGCCAGGGGTCCGAGCTGCGCCAGCCCCTGGGCGTGGCGATCATCGGCGGGCTGATCGCCAGCCAGCTGCTGACCCTGCTCACCACCCCGGTGGTCTACGTGCTGCTCGACAAGCTGCGCACGCCCGCCCCCAACGAACAACACCTGAGCCGCGCCGGAGCCCCCGGCACGGCCACCTGATCGGTGCCCATGACACATTTCCATGCCCCGCTCACACCCGGCGCGCCCACGGCGCGCCGCGCCGCCCGCCACCCTGCGCCACGCCCCATGGCCCGTCCGGCCTCCCTGGCGCTGGTGGTGGCCATCGCGGCCCTGCTGTCCGCCTGCTCGGTCACGCCGCCTTACCAGCAACCCGACATGGCGGTGCCCACGTCGTTCAAGGAGGCGGGTGCCACCTGGGCCCCCGCGGCGCCTGCCGACGCGCTGGACCGTGGCCCCTGGTGGGAGCTGTTCCAGGATGCCGAGCTCAACCGCCTGGCCGAGCAGGTGCAGCTGTCCAACCAGAACATCGCCGCCGCCGTGGCGGCCTACGCGCAGGCGCAGGCCGTGGTGCGGCAACAGCGCGCGGGCCTGCTGCCGTCCGTGAGCCTCTCGGGCGGCGCCACGCGCACGGGCGGCGAGGGCGCCACGCGCTCGGGCCTGTCCACCCAGGCATCGCTGGGGGTGGACTGGGCGCCGGACCTCTGGGGACGCCTGCAAAGCGGCGTGAACAGCGCCCAGGCCAGCGCGCAGGCGAGCGAGGCGGACCTGGCCTCCGCGCGCCTGTCGGCCGTGGGCACGCTGGCCTCGGCCTACTTCCAGCTGCGCGAGGCGGATGCGGAGATCGAGCTGCTGCAGGCCACGGTGGAGGGCTATGAGCGCAGCCTGCAGATCGCCCGCAACCGTTACGGCGCGGGCGTGGTGGCCCAGACCGATGTGCTGCAGGCACAGACCCAGCTGGCCAATGCGCGCGCCGACCTGGCCACCGTGCGGCAAAACCGCGCGCGCTTCGAGCATGCGCTGGCCGTGCTGACCGGGCGCGCCCCGGCCGATTTTTCGCTGCCGCGCGCGCAGTGGGTGGCGGCGGTGCCCGAGGTTCCGCTGGGCGTGCCCTCGACGCTGCTGCAGCGCCGGCCCGACATCGCGGCGGCCGAGCGCGCGGTGGCGGCCGCCAATGCGCAGATCGGCATCCAGCGCGCGGGCTACTTTCCGAACCTGAGCCTGGGCGCGTCGGTGGGCAGCGGGGGCAGCAGCGTGGCCGACCTGTTCAAGGCGTCCACGCTGGTGTGGTCGCTCGGGCTGTCGGTGGCGCAGACGATCTTCGATGCCGGGGCCACCGCGGCCCGCGTGGAAGAAGCCCAGGCCGCGCGCGAGGGCCGCGTGGCGGTCTACCGCCAGACGGTGCTGACGGCCTTCCAGACGGCGGAAGACCAGCTCACGGTGCTGCGCACGCTGCAGGAGCAGGAGCCCCTGCGCCGCGAGGCGGTGGCCGCGGCGGAGCGCACCGCGCAGCAACTGCTCAACCGCTACCGCGAAGGGCAGGTGAGCTACACGGAGGTCGTGACGGCCCAGGTCTCGGCACTCTCTGCGCAGCGCGCGCTGCTGCAGCTGCAGGTCAACCGCCAGCTCGCGGTGGTGACGCTGGTGCAGGCGCTGGGCGGCGGGTGGCAGGCACCGTGGCAGGTGCCGCAACAGACAACTGGGCAGACGCTCCCGCAGGCACGGTCCTGAGGGGTGCCAGGTCCCGCTGCGCATATACTCCTGTTTTGATAGCTGCTAGCGCTTGTCAGATAAGCGGTAGGGGCTGATTTGACTTAAAGTTTTCTCAAGGAGCGCGCGTGGACGTTGTATTGCTGGTCAAGGCCGCCATCATGGGCGTGGTCGAAGGCCTGACCGAGTTCCTGCCCATTTCCTCCACGGGGCACCTGATCCTGGCGGGCTCGCTGCTGGGTTTCGACGACGCCAAGGCCAAGGTGTTCGACATCGCCATCCAGACGGGCGCCATCTTCGCCGTCATCCTGGTGTACTGGCAGAAGATCCGCGAGACGCTCGTGGCCCTGCCCACCGAGCGCCAGGCGCAGCGGTTCGCGCTCAACGTGCTGATCGGCTTCCTGCCGGCCGTGGTGCTGGGCCTGCTGCTTGGCAAGATGATCAAGGCGCACCTCTTCACGCCGGTCGTGGTGGCCAGCACCTTCATCGTCGGCGGCTTCATCATCCTGTGGGCCGAGCGCCGCCCGCCGTCCGCCACGCGCATCCAGACGGTGGATGAGATGACGCCGCTCGATGCGCTCAAGGTCGGCCTGGTGCAGTGCCTGGCCATGGTGCCGGGCACCAGCCGCAGCGGCGCCACCATCATCGGCGGGATGCTGCTGGGCCTGTCGCGCAAGGCGGCCACGGACTTCTCGTTCTTCCTGGCCATCCCCACGCTGATCGGTGCCGGGGTGTACAGCCTGTACAAGGAGCGCGCGCTGCTGTCGGTGGCCGACATTCCGATGTTCGCGACCGGCCTGGTGTTCTCGTTCGTCAGCGCCTGGCTCTGCGTGCGCTGGCTGCTGCGCTACATCAGCAGCCACAGCTTCGTGCCGTTTGCATACTACCGTATCGTGTTCGGCATCGTCGTCCTGGCGACCGCATGGACGGGCTGGGTGCAATGGGCGGGCTGATAATCCGCGCATGAACCGTCCTGTTCCGTTTGCCTGTCTGTGGTCCTGTGCTGCGGCGCTGGCGTGCCTGGGCGCCACGCCGCTGGCGCGCGGCGCGCAATCGCGCGCTGCCGAGGGGCCGCCCGCCCCCCAGTTCAACTATGCGCTGGGCGCCATCATGGGCTCCAGCCCCGACTATGCGGGGGGCGATGGCCGCAAGAACAGCCTGCGGCCGGCATGGGCGATCGAGTATGGGCGCTTTCGGCTCAGCACATCGCGCGGGAGCGCCTTCATGGGCCACGGGCTCGGTCCACGCGAATCGGGCGCCAGTGCTACGCTGGCGCAGGGGGACCAATTTCACCTGGGCGCGTCGCTGCGCATCGACAAGGGGCGCGATGGATCGGATGCGCCCATCCTCGTGGGGCTGCCCTCGGTGCGCTCCACCTTGCGCGCGAGGGTGAGTGCCGGGTATGCGCTGACGCCGCGGTGGTCCGTGGGCGCGGGCTTCTCGCAGGACATTCTCGGGCGCGACGGGGGCGCGCAGATGTCCGCCAGCGTCGGGTATGCATGGCCCGTCACCGCGCAGACCACGGTGACCTTCGGCGCGGGTGCCAGCTTTGGCGACCGCAGCTACCTGCGCGGCCATTTCGGCGTGCCGGCGGGCGGTGCCAGCCCCTTGCCGGCATTTGACCCCGGCGCCGGGCTGTACAGCGTGGATGCGGGC
The DNA here is from genome assembly GCF_059415185.1 of Acidovorax sp. GW821-FHT10E04. Taxonomy (NCBI): domain Bacteria; kingdom Pseudomonadati; phylum Pseudomonadota; class Betaproteobacteria; order Burkholderiales; family Comamonadaceae; genus Acidovorax; species Acidovorax sp. GW821-FHT10E04. The sequence goes on along the minus strand of NZ_JBWKMT010000009.1, from coordinate 17,073 downwards.
GTGGAGGTCATGTCCGCCATCAATCGCCACTGGGTCGTGCTGGGTGCCGCGCGCGTGTCGCAGCTCAAGGGCGACGCACGCCGCAGCCCGCTGACGGTGGAGCCCACGGGGTACTCCGTGACCGTGGGCCTGGCGTACCGCTGCTGCCGGTAGCGGCGTGGGCGGACCTGGCCGCCGGTGCGAAAGAACGCGGTGGGGGCGAGAGCACCCGCAGGCAGGCCGGGGACGGGTGCCCATCGAAAGTGATAAGCTGGGGTAGACACACTGTTACCTGTAGCAGGGCAATGCGAAACGCGTTCCGCCACGGCGGGGCCGGCGCGTGTTGCCTCATCTGTTGATGATCCTTTCCCCGCCGGGGGCTTTCGCCGCATGATGCAAGACGAGCCTGAGTTGCCGCCGCCCGCCTACGCCGCCCGCAAGGAGTCCTGGTCCAAAGCGGAATTGCTCGATCTGATCACCCGCAGCGCCGGGGCGACCATGGCTGTGGTGGACCGCAGCCTGACCATGATCTATGTCAACGATGAGTATGCCCGGTGGTTCGGCACCGTGCCCCACCACCTGATCGGAAAGTCCCTGGTGGAGGTGTACGGCGAGATCGATTGCGCGCGCTTCATGCCCTTTGTCGAGCGCGTGCTGCAGGGCGAGCGCGTGCAGTACCAGCGCCTGCTGCGCACGCCCTATGGCTTTGACGAATGGCGCACCATCTGCCTGACGCCCTGGCACAACCCGCACGGCGTGATCGATGGCTTCATTACCACGGCGCTCGACGTCCATGAGCTGCAGGTCACCATGAACGCGCTGCGCGCCGCCAACCAGCGGCTTTCCTCGCACATGGAAAACAGCCCGCTCGCGGTGCTGGAGATGGACCACAACCTCAAGCTCCTGCATTGTTCGCAGCGTGCCGTGCAGCTCATGGGCTGGCTGCATGTGGCGGGGCTGGAGGGGCGGCTGCTGACGGAGCTCGTGGACCTGTCGTCCCAGGACGATGGGCTCGAGCATGCCCTGCAGCGCCTGCAGTCCGGGCAGGAGTCCCAGAACCGCGCGGAGACCTGCTTCACGCGGGAGGACGGGACCGAGGTGCATTGCGAGTGGTTCAACTCCGCGTTGACCGATGCCCAGGGCCAGGTCACTTCGATCATGGCGCTGGTGCAGGACGTCTCGGCCAAGATCCAGATCGCACGCCAGCAGCACTACCTGGCCAACCATGATTCGCTCACGGGCCTTTTCAACCGGGCGGCCTTTCAGAACCGGCTGGAGCAATCCCTGAGCCAGGCGCGGCGCAATGCGGGCTCCGTGGCGCTGCTGTTCATCGACCTGGACGGCTTCAAGGGCGTGAACGATTCCGAAGGCCATCGCGCCGGCGACGAGGTGCTGCGCATCGTCGCCCAGCGCATTGCCAGCACGGTGCGTGCGGGCGACACCCTGGCGCGCCTGGGCGGCGACGAATTCCTTGTCATGCTGGACCGGGACGTGACGCGCGATGTGACCGACACCATCGGCCAGCGCATCATTGACGCGCTGCACCAGGCCATGACCGTGGAAGGGCGGGATCTGTTCGTCGGCGCCAGCATCGGTGTCGCGGTGCACCCCCCGCTGGAGGGCGACATCGATGCCCTGATGAACCGGGCGGACCAGGCGATGTATTCCGCCAAGCGCGCGGGCAAGGGCCGGCTGCACTACGCGGACGCCGTCTGCCCTTGAGAGCCTGCCGGATCGGGGGCCCTGGCCCCGGCGCCGGGGCCGCGCGGCTTGCTCAGCCGTTGGGCAGCCGGATGCTCTGCTGGAAGTGGAAGAAGTTCGAGGGGTCGTACCGCGCCTTGACCTGCTGAAGGCGCGGATAGGCCGGGCCCCAGTAGGCCGTGGGGAAGTCCTGCAGGCTCGCGTCCGGGTAGTTCTGGTACACATGCCCGTTCAGGAACGGCTTGACCAGGTTCATGAAGCCATCGAGCCAGGCTTCCATCTGGGTGCGCTCCTGAGCATTGGTCCAGAACACGTCCACCACCAGGTCTGCATCGACATGGCGGTGGATGAAGGCGCTGTCGGCCACCGGGTAGCGGTTGATGGCGCCGCCATAGGGCTCCAGGTATGCGAGCGACCAGGGATTGGGGGAGGTCTGGAAGTAGTCGATGATGCGCTGCCAGTCCGAGCGCGACAAAGGCGCGCTGATGTAGCCGCTGGCCTTGGTCTCCGCCACGCCGTCGGGCAGGTTGTCCGGCAAGGTGTAGGGATGGTCCTCGAGCCAGATGTTCATCTCGGGGTAGGTGCCCGTCTTGTCGACCAGCAGCTGCGCGCTCGGGATCGCCATCAGCCGTGCGATGGCCTGCATGCCCGCCTCGCGCGTGCCGCAGAACATGCCTTGCGCCATATAGACCGGCACACCGTTCTGGTAGCCCAGATTCATCATGTAGCCCAGCGCATCGGGGGCCCCGGTTTTCATGTAGTGGGCCTGCATTGTCGTGAGCACGTCCGCCGCGTGCGCCGCATCCCAGCTGATGGCCCAGGCCCACACCTGGTCCAGCCTCAGCATGCGGTAGGTGACCTGCAGCAGCACCCCGAAGTTGCCGCCCGTGCCGCCCCGCAGTGCCCAGTAGAGATCGGGGTTCTCCTGCGCGCTGGCGGTGACGATGGTGCCGTCGGCCAGCGCCACCCGCAACGACTCCACGAGGTCGCTCTGGATGCCGAAGGCGCGCGACGTATAGCCGTAGCCGCCCCCCTGCACGAACCCGCCCACGCAGACGCTGCCGCATGCCCCGGTGGGCACGTGCCAGCCGGTGTGGTTCAGGGCGCCGTTGAAATGATCGAAATCCGTACCCGGCAGCACGTAGACGCGTTCCCGGGCGGGATCGAGCACCACGCCCTGCAGTTCGCTCAGGTCCACCACCATGCCGCTGTTGACGGAATAGCCCGCCGTGCTGTGACCGCCGCAACGCACGGCCACCCAGACCTGATAGGTGCGCGCGACGGAAAGGCATTCGAGCACATCGTTCTCGCACGCGCAGTACACGATGATCTCGGGATAGGCCTGAAACGCGGGATTGGACTCCTGGCGGGCCGCGTTGTAGTCGGGGCTCGATGGCAGCACGATGCGGCCCACCAGCCTGGCCTCCAGCGCAGCGACCGCGTCCCAGGTGAGTGTCGCGCCGGGCGCGTTCTGGGCGGTGGCCTGCCGGGCGGCAAGCGACCGGAAGTGCGCGATGCGGGCGTCTTTGGCAACGCGGGCGGGACTTTTGCGATGGGCCATGGCGAACAATCCTTCGTGAAAACGCGAAGTCCCGTGTTTAACTGAAGCCAGGCTGTTTGACCAGTTCGGAATGGCCCGTGTTGCCGGCGGTGCTCAGGCGGAGGACAGTGCGAGGTCGCCGGTATTGCGCCGAAGGCAGAATTTGCCGCCCTGCTTGCCGCTGTACATGGCCGCATCCGCCAGCTTCAGAAGACCGATGGCATCGTTGCTGTCGTCCGGGGCAATGGCATAGCCGATGGTCAGGCCCACTTCCACCCGCACGTTGCCCAGCGAGAAGGGCGAGCGGAATGCGTCCAGTAGCTTGTGCCCCAGCTCCTGCGCCTGTTGTTCGCTGCCCAGGTGGCCCGTCATCACGACGAACTCATCACCCCCCAGGCGGGCCACCACGTCGCTCTGGCGCACGTGGCCCTGCAGGCGCCGGGTCACCGCGACGAGCAATTCGTCGCCCACGTCGTGGCCGTGCTGGTCGTTCACGGGCTTGAACCCATCCAGGTCCATCACGTACACGGCCAGCAGCTTGTCGGGCCCGCAGCGCGCCAGTGCGGATGCCAGCGCGATGTTCAGGCCGCGCCGGTTGGGCAGGCCGGTCAAGGGGTCCGTGTGCGCGAGGGAGCGCATGGCGTCGCGCTCGCGGTTGGCGTCCAGCGCCTCCAGGCGCAGTGCCTTGGTGCGCAGGCCCAGCACGCGCATGAAGAGCAGCATGTCCAGCGTCGCGCCGAACTCGAAGGAGTGCAGGGTCCAGAAGTTCACCGGCACCCAGCCACGGATCACGCCGATCACCGTGGCCGTGGCCGCGAAGTAGACCAGCCACGCCAGCAGCAGGCTGCTGCCCACGGGGTCGCCCTGGCGCGCGCGGCGCACGGCGCCCGGGATGCCCATGAGCGCGGGAACCAGGCCGAGGATACTCACGATGGCGGCAACGGCCGGCGTGCTCAGGATGTCCAGCGCATGGATGAAAGCCAGCAGCACGCACAGCAGGGCGCCACCGCGCATCGTGCGCAGCAGGAGGCTCTTGGGGCGGTGCCCCACGAGGGCCTGGCTGATGAAGAGAAACGATCCGCAGGTGGCCATCAGCGCGGACAGGCCCGCCGCGTGGACTTCGAACCAGAGGCTGTCCTGCCAGAGGTACTGCGTGCCCAGGCCGAAGAGATGCAGTGAGAACAGCAGGCTGCCCGTGAGCAGCAGCGCGTACTGGATGAACAGCACGTCCCGCAGATTGATCCATTGCGCCAGGCTGTAAACCAGCAGGCACAGTGCCAGGCCCGTCAGGATGCCCTGCAGCATCTGCTCGTTCATCGCGGCGCTGTGCCATGCGGTGGGTTTGTTCAGCGTGACCGGCAGCACCATGGCGCCCCGGGTTTCCACGCGCAGCAGCAGGTCGTAGTCGTGCCCGGGCTGCATGGCGAGGGCCAGGGCGTGGGTGCGGCTGCGCAGAGGTCTTTGTGAAAAAGGCTGCAGGCTGCCCAGCGTGGCCTGCTGGCTGACATGGCCGTCTGTGGTGAGATAGACCTCGACGCGGTTGAGAACCGGGTAGTCGATGTCGGCGATCCAGATGCCGTCGGAGGTGGGCGATACCGTCAGCGGGATGCGGATCCACATGGCGTCGGACCGCACGCCCAGTGTTCCGCTGGTTCCGGGCGGCGCGGAGAAATCCGGGGCGCGGGCCATCGCATCCTGCACCGACTGCAGCCGGGTGGGATCGGCCAGCACCGTGACCGCTGGCCAGACGTTGACCGAAGGCACGTCGTCGCGCAGAAGCAGCCGGTCCGTGGCGGCCTGGCAGCCCTCGCCCGCGTGCACGAGCAGCAGCAGGCATCCCAGCACCCATTGCCAGGCCGGGGCCGGCAGCCATTGCCACGGGAGCAGGGAAGGGACTGGGCGCATGGTGCTCGTCAATGCGCTGTGAGTATAGGAAGGCCCGCAACGCCTGGCACGCGGTATTTGCGCACGCCGGGGTCCCGCGCTTCCAGGGAGGATGTGATGCCCGCCCCGCCGGCCCCGCCCGTCCGGACGCTGTGGGCGCGCTGTCGGATGTTCGCCACAGCGGCCAGCGTGCCACTGCGCGAGCATGGATTCACGGCGGGCGCGTTGCCATCTGTGCTTGCCATGTTGCTCCCCGGCCTGCAGGGCGACAAGGGGCTGCGGTGCTCCATCATCCCGCCAGCGCCGGTGTGGTGGTGATGCGCCGCACCGAGTGCTTGCCGCCTTGTTTGCCCGCGTACATCGCGGCGTCTGCGTGCCGCATCAGGGCCTGCGGGTCATCACTGTCCAGGGGCGCCAGTGCGTACCCGATGGTCAGCCCCACCTGGATGTGCAGGTGGCTCAATGTGAAAGGCTGCTCGAAGGCCCGCAACAGCGAGCGGCCCAGATCTTCGGCCTGCTCGGGGGTCGCCAGGTCGCGGGCCATGATGATGAATTCATCGCCGCCGAGCCGGGCCACGAGGTCGGTCTGGTGCCGCACGTTGGCCTGCAGGCGCCGGCCCACGGCCACGAGCAAATCGTCGCCCACATCGTGGCCGTGCGCGTCGTTCACGGGCTTGAATCCATCCAGGTCCATGAGGTACAGCGCCACCAGCCGCTGCGGCGAACACTGGGCCAGCGCGGCCTCCAGGGCGTGCTGCAGGTCGCGCCGGTTGCTCAGTCCCGTGAGTGGATCGGTGTGGGCCAGCGAGTGCATCACGTCGCGCTCTCGCATGGCCTCCTGGGCCTGTGCCTTGGCGGCCTGGGCGCGCAGGCCCAGCACGCGAAAGAAGAGCAGCATGTCCGCCGTGGCGCCGAACTGGAACGAGTGCAGGGTCCAGAAGTTCGCGGGCACCCAGCCCTGGACCAGGCACACCATCACGGCGGCGGCCACGCCGAAGGCGATCCAGGCCACCAGCAGGGTGGCGCCGATGGGGTCTTTCTGCCGCACCCGCGCGACGGCGGCAGGCAGGCTGATGAGGGAAGGCAGGGTGCCCGCCAGGCTCATGAACGCGATGGCGATGGGCACGCTCAACCAGCCGAACACGACGGCTGCGCAGACCATGGCCGTGATTGCGGCGCCCGCCCGCATGGTGCGTGCGTACCGGCTGCCCTGCGTGTGGCCGGCCAGGGTGTGGCCCAGGAAGAGGAACGAGCCCGCGAGGGCCGCCAGCCCCGCCACCAGGCCCGAATACCGATCCATCCATGGATTGCCAGGCCACAGGTACTGCGGACCGATGCCGAAGAACTGCAGCGAAAAGCCCGCGCTGCCCAGCACCACCAGCGCATAGAAGCCGAACATGGGATCGCGCTGCGTGACCCACTGCATCAGGCTGTACATCAGCAGGCAGAGCGCCAGCCCGTTGAGCAGGCCCTGCAGCATCTGCTCGCCCAGGGCCTGGCGCATGTGAATGGGCATTTCGCTGACCGTGATGGGCAGGATCAGCGGACCGGTGGCCTGCACGCGTATCAACAGGTCGTAGGGCTGCCCGGCCCGCAGGTCGAACACCATCGCCGGCGTGCGGCTGGACCGCTGCGTCTGGTCAGACGGGCTTGTACGGACCTGTTGAAGCACCTGGCCTCCGCTGGCCAGGTACATTTCGGCCTGCAGCGAGCTGTAGCCGATATTGACCACCCAGGGGGTGCGCGGCGCCTCGGGCGCAATGATGGGGATGTGCAGCCACATCGCTGCCTTGTGCACGCCCAGCGAGCCGCCGCGCCGCGCGGGCGCCTCGAATTCGTCCAGGCGGCCCAGCATGTCCTGCGCCGAGAGCTGGTACGTGGGGTCGGCCTTGAGCGTGATGGCCTCCCATGCATTCACTTGCGGCCTCTCCTGCGTGAGCACCAGGGGCATGCCCGCCTGCGCGCCCACGGGCAGGGCCAGGGGAGCGAGCAGCCACAGCAGGATGGATGCCCTGCGGCAATGCGCGCGCCAAAGCCGGGCCAGCATCAGGAGAACGCGGGGCAGCAGGTGCATCGGCGTGAGAACAACGGCTACGTGGCTTGCCGCGCCGGGCCCGCGCTGGCGGCCTGCGCCTTCCCGGCCAGGCCCAGGCTCCAGCTGCCATGGGTGGTCAGCCGGTCCTCGATGCGGTTGAGCCAGCGGGGGGCGTGGGGGTCATCGCTCCAGCTGTGCATCACTTCGTCCACCTGGTTGAGCAGCTCGGTGGGCAGCTGGAGGGGGCGGGTCTGGCTCATGAGCACCTTGCTCATGAAGTGGTAGCCCAGGATGCGGGTGAGGGCCCGCACGATGGAGAAGCGGGGGAGCACCATCCGCGCAGCCACGTCGACGGCCCGCGCCAGCAGCAGCACTCCCCAGAACAGCAGCGCCGACGGCCAGGGCACGGGCTGTGTCAGGCCCAGATCGCTCGCCGTGTCACGCCCGCACAGGTAGCGGGTCATGAGCCGGGGAAAGGGCTTCACGATGGGCCAGGGCAGGGCGTTCTCCATGGTCTGCATCAGGGCCTGGCCCAGGGCGGGACGGGGGTCTGGCGTGACGGGTTCGGCGCGGCCGCGGGCCTGCATCCGCGCCATCAGGGCCTTGCCCTGGTCCATGGTGTCCACCATCAGGGCGCGGTCGATGCCCAGGATGTGGCCCACCACGTTCCAGGCATGCAGATAGGCTTCCTCGTCGGCCGCCCGCAAACCGATGCCCAGGCGGCGCAGGCTGCGCAGGAACACATAGCCAAACGTGAGCAGGGTGTAGGCCAGTTCTTCCTGGTTGCAGGGCAGGCCGTCACCTTGGAGGTTCCAGCCACGGGCATACAGCGTCTGGAACATGGCCTGGCGTCCGCCCTGGGTCTGCAGGGCCTGCGGCGCAATACGCCCCGCGCCGCCCGCCAGCAGGTCCCTGACGGCATTCTGGGGGCTGCCATGCAGGATCAGGTTGCGGATGGTGGCGTGGATCAGGCGTACCTTGAGCACCTGCGCCACGCCGGCGCCGCGCTGGCTGAGGCCACCATGCATCATCACCGGAAAGATCATCGCGGCGGTGGAGCGGATGCGGTACTCCGCGTTCTGCTCCAGCTGGCCGGAGGTGTGCAGCACGCTCGACAGGTCGGGAATCACGTAGCACTCGGGCAGGCTGGCGCAGAACAGCAGGATGCATGACAGCGCCCCGTGTTCCATGAACAGCTTCTCGGCGCGCTCGATCTTGCGGGCATCGGCCCAGGGCGGCAGCACCTGGGCGGTCTGCACGTAGTGGTCCAGGGCCTTGGACATGGCCGCATCCACGCCCTCGCCCTGGGCGGTCCAGCCCACCAGGCTCGCGTTGTCCGCCCACTGACCGAACAGGCGGTTCACGGTGTCGATGCGCGACCATTGCGGTGCGTCCATCGCCACGTCCCCTTCGGGCCAGTCGCCCAGGATGTCGGCGATGGTCTGGTCGGCCAGCGGGTCGGCGTGGCGCTGCATGCCTGCAAGCTCCGAATCGGACAGCGGGGATGGTGAGAGGGTCTTGCCGTGGTTCATGCTGCGGTCTCCGTGGTTGCGCGCCAGCGCTGAAAGCCCGCCAGGGCGCACAGCAACGGGATGCCCATGGCGAACGGCGCGATCGAGCGGATCTCCACCGGATTGCCCAGGATCATCTGGAACACCATGCCCGATGCGTAGATGGCCAGTGGCACCAGCGCATGGCGGCGCAGGAAGGGGCTGGTCGGGCGAAGCGCGAGTTTGCGCACCGACATGCGAAAGCCAAAGATGATCACGAAGGCCACGAACACCCAGCCAAAGAAGCCCTGCACCGTTTCGCCAAACCAGGCGCCGTCGGTCTTGGCCATGATCCAGGCTTTCAGGGTGTAGACCAGGTAGGGGTCGGCGCCCAGGTCGAACGCGGTGACGATCATCGCCGCCAGGAACGACAGCATCGCGGCGTGGCCCAGCCCCGGCGCGCCGTCCACCGGCGACTGCCAGACGATGAGGTTGCTGATCACGTAGCCCGCATACGTCAGCGCGAACCACATCATGGGAATGACGATGGGAACATCCACAAACCGCGCGCCCAGTACCTCGGTGTAGGTGTAGTGCCCGAAGAACCAGCCATGCGTGGTACCCATCTGCTCGGCGAACCAGCCCAAGCCCAGGGCGATCAGCACGAACTGCAGCGCGGGCCGGGCGCCCAGCAGGTGCGTGGCGCTGGCCCAGCAGCACGCGAACATGAGCACCGAGGCCGTGACGATGGCGATGGTGGTGTCGTTGTGGGTGCGCACCGCCGTGGCCACCAGGAAGGCGGCCAGCAGGGCAAAGCTCAGCGCCGGCAGGCGCGCGGCCAGTGGGGTCCGTGCAGGCATGTGTGTATCACGCTGTAACAAACCTCCAGTGTAGAGGATGGAGCCCAAAATGGCGCGGCCTGTGTGTCCTGCGCATCAGCGCGCTTTTTCGGCGCTTTTGGCGGCTGTTCCGGTGCTATACCGCTGGGCTCAGGGGGTCAGCGACGCCAGGTTGAGCAGGGAGGCCTCCATGGCGGCGGCCGTGGCCAGCGGCTGCTCCATGGGGAAAAGGTGGCTGCCGTCGAGCATCATCGTGCGGCCCTGGGTGATGCGCAGCGTCATGGCCATGCCCACCTGCTTCATTTCGTCCGAGTCCCGCCCGCCGATGAAGGCGGCCGGGCATTGCAGCGGATGGGTGCCGAGCAGCCGGCCCAGGTTGTGCGGCAGCGTGTTGTAGATGGCGGTTTCCACCGCACGGTCGAATCCGAGCACGCGCTTGCCATCGTGGTCCTGCAGTCCGTGGCTGATGTAGTCCTGCAACACGTCCGGATGCCACTGTGCAAAGGCCTTCTTCTTGCGGAAGTGTTCCAGCGCCTCGTCATTGCTGGCCCAGCTGAAGCGCCGCTGCCGGCTGATCTTGCCGGGCGAGATGGAGCCCACCACCTGCGTGCGCTTGGCCACGCCGACAGCGTTGGCCTTCCAGCCGCCCAGCAGGGGCGAGTCGATCAGCAGCACGCCGCGCACGAGCTCGGGGTGGCGGGCCGCTGCCATCACGCTCAGGAAACCGCCGAGCGAATGCCCTGCCAGAAACACTGGCGCACCCAGGCGCTGGACCTGCGCCGTGGCGAAGTCGGCGAGCTGCTGCACCAGGTGCGGCCAGTTGTTGGTGACGGGGTACCTGGGGTCGTGCCCATACCGATCCACCGCGCTCACTTCGAACCCGCGGGCCCGCAGGTGCTTGAAAAGGACGCGGTAGGTGCTCGCTGGGAAGCTGTTGGCGTGCGAAAAGACGATGGGAAGCATGGGGTACCCGGCAGGAGGGAAGGTCGGGCGCTGCGGCCCCGCGGCCGTCAGATCAGCTTGTCCAGATGGTTGGTGATCTTCTTGAGCGGCTTGCTGCGCGCCGGGTTAACCATGATGGGCACGGTGGTCACGCCGCCGCCCCAGGCGGGGTCTTCGATGCTGTCGAACACCTGGCGCAGCTTCTGGCCCCAGCTGTCGTGCAGCATGCGGAAGTAGGGATTGTTCTCGTCGATGCACACCACTTTCTCGGTCGAGAAACGGTCCACCTCATAGACGACGAGGTCCAGCGGCAGGCCCACCGAGAGGTTGGACTTGAGCGTGCTGTCCATGGAGACCAGCGCGCACTTGGCGGCTTCGTCCAGCGGTGTTTCGGGCGTCAGCACGCGGTCGAGCACGGGCTTGCCGTACTTGGATTCGCCGACCTGGAAGTACGGCGTCTCGGACGTCGCCTCGATGAAGTTGCCGGCCGAATACACCTGGAACAGGCGCATGCCCTCGCCCTTGATCTGGCCGCCGAACACCATGGACACATTGAAGTCCACGCCCGAGCGCTTGAGCGCCGCGCCGTCGCGCTCGTGCACGTGGCGCACGGCGGCGCCCAGCACGCGGGCCGCGTCGAACATGCTCTTGGCGTTCCAGATGGAGATCGTCTCGCCCGAGTCACCGTCCTTGAGCTGCTCGGTCTGCAGGATCTCGCGCACCGACTGCGAAATGGACAGGTTGCCCGCCGACAACAGCACCATGAAGCGGTCGCCCGCCTTCTCATACACCATCATCTTGCGGAAAGAGCTGATCTGGTCCAGGCCGGCGTTGGTGCGCGAATCGGACAGGAAAACCAGCCCGGCGTTGAGTTTGATGGCGACGCAATACGTCATGGAAAAAGTGGGGTCGTTGGAAGAGAGGAACCCGCGAGTTTAGTCTGGCGTGGGAAGGCCCCCTCGGGAGGTGGTGCCGGACGGCTCTCCTGTGCTCTGTGGCGGGTATGCGAAATTGATAGCAATGGAGGATGGATGGACAAGCGCTGCAGGCTATTTTTATTAAAAATCGGCTTGCTTCAACCCCCCGCCGCCAACCCGTGGCCACAGCAGTTGGCAAGGCAAGGTCCGCCGCGGGGGCAAAGGGCTATTCCTCCCAGGCCAGGCAGCATGCGCCCGCCGCTCCTATCATCCGCCGCTTCACCTGAAGGGCCCTGCCGTGTTGAAGAATCCACTGATCCTGTCTGGAACCCGCCGCGCCTGCGCGCTGGCCCTGGTTGCATTGCTGGCGGCCTGCGGCGGGGGCGGCACGGAAGAACCTGGCGATGGTGGCAATCCGCCAGCGCCACCGCCCGCCCCGGTGCGCTCCGGCCAGCTTGAATCCGCCGCCGCGCTGGGCACCGTGCCGACCGCCGACATCGCCGCGGCCCTGGCCGCCAAGGAGTCGCTGGCCCAGGACGTGGTGCCGCGCTACAGCGTCGCCTCCTACCGGCTCGAATACCTCACCACCGATGCCGACGGCAAGGAGGTGCGCGCCTCCGGCCTGGTCAGCGTGCCGCAAAAGCCCGCCGGTGCGAAAAGCCCGGTGCTCAGCTACCAGCACGGCACCATCTTCCGCGATGCCGAGGCGCCCAGCAACAACGCGGTGGCGTCGGAGGTGTCGGTGGTGCTCGCATCGCTGGGCTACATCGTGCTGGCGCCCGACTACGTGGGTTTTGGCGCCTCCAAGGGCACGCCCCACCCCTACCTGCTGGCGGCGCCCTCGGCGGCCGCCACGGCGGATTTTCTGACGGCCGCCCGCACCTGGCGCGGCCAGGCCAACGTGGCGGACAACGGTCAGCTCTTTCTGACCGGCTACTCCGAGGGCGGCTACGTCACCATGGCCACGCACCGCGCGCTGCAGGCGGGCGGATCGCCGCACCTGCAGCAGCTGCGCATGGTGGTGCCGGGCGCGGGGCCCTACAACGTGCAGACCACCATGGATGGCCTGGTGGACCTGGTGCGGCAAGAACAGCCGGTGATCGGCGCACTCATCAACCCGGGCTTCCTGCGCTACCTGGGCGGCAGCGTGCAGCGCGAGGTGCGCCGCCTGCTGCTGCGTGCGCTCATCCCGGGCGATGCCGACGTGGCCTACGACACGCGCTTCATCGACCACTTCCTGGCCGACGATGTGCAGGCCCTGGCCAGCGCCAGCAACGTCTACGACTGGAAACCCAACGTGCCCGTGCGCCTGTACCACGGCCGCGACGACCGCACGGTGCCCTACGCCAGCTCGGTCAGCACCGTGCGCGCCATGCAGAATCGCGGCGCGGGCGACCTGGCCGGCCTGACCGAGTGCCGCGCACGACCGGTGGCCGGGCATCTGCAGTGTGTGCCGCCGTTCATCACCTTCATGCTCGGGCAGCTGGCGCCAGTGGCGCAGGATCTTTGAGCCGGGGCGCCGCGGTGGCCTTCCGGGGCGCCGGGCCGGGAGCCTTGTGGCGTCGCCTCAGCCCGCCATCTTCTTGAGCTGGTAGAGCGCATCCAGCGCCTCGCGCGGGCTCAGCGCATCGGGATTGATGCCGGCCAGCGCGGCCTCCACCGGGCTGGCGCCCGCGCCCTCGGGCGCGGCCGGGGTGGCGAACAGGTCCACCTGCAGGTCGTTCTCGCCCGCGCGCTCCTCCAGCGCGGCCAGCGCATGGCGGGCGTGGTGCAGCACCGGCGAGGGCATGCCCGCGAGCTTGGCCACCTGGATCCCGTAGCTGCGGCTGGCCGGCCCGGGCTGGATCTCGTGCAGGAACACGATGTCCGCGCCCGACTCGGTGGCGCTCACGTGCATGTTGATCGCGTGGCGCGCCTTGGCGGGCAGCTCGGTCAGTTCGAAGTAGTGCGTGGCAAAGAGCGCGAACGCGCGGGTCTTGTCGTGCAGGTGCGTGGCGATGCCGCTGGCCAGCGCCAGGCCGTCGAAGGTGCTGGTGCCCCGGCCGATCTCGTCCATCAGCACCAGGCTGTGGGGCGTGGCCGCGTGCAGGATCTGCGCGGCCTCGGTCATCTCCAGCATGAAGGTCGACTGCGCGTTGGCCAGGTCGTCCGCCGCGCCGATGCGGGTGTGGATCGCGTCGATGGGCCCCAGCCGGCAGCTCGCGGCCGGCACGTGGCTGCCCATGCTGGCCAGCAGCACGATCAGCGCCACCTGCCGCATGTAGGTCGACTTGCCGCCCATGTTGGGGCCGGTGATGACCTGCATGCGCGTATTGGCGTTCAGCCGCGTGTGGTTGGCGATGAAGCTGCCGCTCGACGTCTCGGCCAGGCGTGCCTCGACCACGGGGTGGCGGCCCCCTTCGATCTCGATGCAGGGCTCGGGCACGAACTGCGGCGCGCACCAGTTCAGCGTGAGCGAGCGCTCGGCCAGCGTGCACAGCACGTCCAGCGTGGCCAGGGCCTGCGCCAGGCGGGTGAGCGCGGGCACGTGGGGCTGGAGCTGGTCGAGGATCTGCTCGTACAGCCACTTCTCGCGCGACAGGGCGCGCTCGTTGGCCGACAGCGCCTTGTCCTCGAAGGCCTTGAGCTCGGGCGTGATGAAGCGCTCGGCGTTCTTCAGGGTCTGGCGGCGGCGGTAGTCGTCGGGCACCCGGCCAAGGTTGCTGCTTGTCACTTCGATATAGAAGCCGTGCACCTTGTTGAACTGCACGCGCAGGTTGGCGATGCCGGTGCGGGTTTTCTCGCGCGTTTCCAGGTCCAGCAGAAAGGCATCGCAGTTGGTCTGGATGGCGCGCAGTTCGTCGAGCTCGGTGTCGAAGCCCGGGGCGATCACGCCGCCGTCGCGCACCAGCGCGGCGGGCTCCTCGGCGATGGCCGCGCACAGCAGGGCGGTGCAGCCCTCGGGCGGATGCAGGTGGCTGAAGATCTGAATCAAATAGGGCTCTGGCGCTTGACCAGAAAGCGCTAGCAGCTCTGATTTTTGTAGCGTCTTGCAGAGCGCGACCAGCTCGCGCGGGCGCACCTGGCGCAGCGCGATGCGGGCGGTGATGCGCTCCACATCGCTCACGCCCTTGAGCTCGCCGCGCAGTGTGGACCAGGGGCCCGCACCGCCGCCTGCGCCGCCCGCACCCCGCAAGGCTGTGGTGGCCGACAGGCGCTGGCGTGCCTCGGCGCGGTCGCGGCGCGGCTCCAGCAGCCAGGTCTTGAGCAGGCGGCTGCCCATGCCGGTCATGCAGGTGTCCAGCAGCGAGAACAGCGTGGGCGCGTCGTCGCCGCGCAGGGTCTTCACGAGCTCCAGGTTGCGCCGCGTGGTGGCGGGCAGGTCGATGAGGTCGTCGCCGCGCTGCACCTGCACGCTGTGCACGTGCGTGAGCGTGCGGCCCTGGGTGTGCTCGGCATAGGCCAGCAGGCCGGCCGCGGCGGCGTGCGCCTCGCCCAGGTCCTGCGCGCCCCAGGCCTGCAGGCTGGCGGCGCCCAGGTTTTCGAGCAGCTTGCGCTCGCCCAGGGCGCTGTCGAACTGCCAGTCGGGCCGGGGGCTCATGGGGCAGTTGAAGGCGCCGCCCTGGCGCAGCGCCTGCAGCTGCTGCTCGAAGCGGTCCGTCACGCCCGCGCTGTAGATCAGCTCGCTGGGGCCCACGCGCGCGATCCACCCGCCCAGTTCGTCCTGCGCGCATTCGGCCAGGTACACGCGCCCTTGCGTCACGCTCAGCCACGCCAGGCCGCAGCGCGCGCGCGGCGCCTGGTGCACGGCCATGAGCAGCGATTCGGACTTGTCGGACAGCAGCTCCGTGTCGGTCAGCGTGCCGGGCGTGACCACCCGCACCACCTTGCGCTCCACCGGCCCCTTGGCCGCGCCCACTTCGCCCACCTGCTCGGCGATGGCCACCGACTCGCCCATCTTGATGAGGCGGGCCAGGTAGTTCTCCAGCGCATGGAAGGGAACGCCCGCCATGGTCACCGGCTGGCCGCCCGACTGGCCGCGCTGCGTGAGGGTGATGTCGAGCAGGCGCGCCGCCTTTTCGGCGTCGCCATAGAACACCTCGTAGAAATCGCCCATGCGGTAGAACACAAGCGTTTCGGGATACCCGGCCTTCAGGGCCAGGTACTGCTGCATCATGGGGGTGTGGTGTTCGAGCGTGTCGGACATGCGGGGGGCCGGGAAATGAGGCGTGGACTGTAGCAGTTCGCCCGGCACGCGCCGCCGCGGGCCCCGCGCGGCGAAACCTGGCGGCGGGCCCGTGCCGGTCCCTGCGGCGTGTCCGGCGGGCCTCGGGTTTTCCCTTGGGGAAATGCCCCAGGTTTTGAACGAATGTTACGTTTAGACATACTCTTGCCTGTATGCTGGCACTTTGGCTTTTGACCGTCGGCCCCGCCCTGCGCAGGCGGGACCCATCCCAACCGCAGGCTTCAGAGGTTCCAGAGCGACCGTGATCTCGTCCGAACTGTTGACCGATCTCCTCGCCCCCGCTGGTGAGGGCCCCATAGAGCCCATGGCGCAGGCGCGCTTGCAGGCCCTGGTCGATGCCGTTCCGGTGGCATTGATGGAGTTCCGGCTGCAGCGGGGCCGCTTGCTGCTGTTGGCCGCCAACGCCGCCGCCCGCCGCATGCCCGGCCTGGGCGCCGTGCGCAACCCGGGCGCGGATGCGAGCGAGGTGTTCGACCTGCTGGAAGGCACGGCGCTGCTGGACCAGCTGCACGGCGTGGTCCGGGTGGGGGCGCCGCTCGAATGCCGCCAGGTGGTGCGCGAGCCGGGCCGGCTGCTGCTGGCCTGGGATCTTTCTGCCCGCCGCGTGACCAATGACTGCATCGTGGTCACGGTGCGCGATGCCACCGAGGCCGAAACCCTGCGCTCGGCGCTGGCCGCTTCCGAACGCGCGCTGGAGGAGGTGCGCCGCGAGCTGCGCGAGCAGACCGAGGTCTTCAACGCCATGGAGAGCCTGGCGCGCACCGGCCACTGGCGCCGCATCGAAGACCCGGGCGAGACGGTGCTGCTGTGGTCCCCGGGGCTGTGCGAGATCGCGGGTTTCGAGCAGCAGGAATGGGTGGACCCGGAGCGCGCCGTGAGCGGCATCCTGCCCGAAGACCGCCAGGTGTTCGACAAGGTGCGCGAGCGTGGAGCCGGCGGGGATGTGGAATACCGCTGGCGCCGTCCCGATGGCGAGGTGCGGTGGATGCGTTCCCGCGTGCGGCGCACGCTCCCGCGCGACGGGGTGCAGGTGGTGATGGGCGTGGTGCAGGACGTGACGGACGAGCACCGCGCCGCCGAGCAGTTGCGCGAACAGCTGCTGTTCATCCAGCGCATCGCCAGCCGCATTCCGGGCTTCATCTACGAATACCGCCTGCACGCGGATGGCGGCACCAGCGTGCAGTACATCAGCGATGCGGTGCGCGAATTCATGGGCGTGGAGCCGCACGAGGTCACGGCCGACCACGGCGTGCTCATGCACCGCGTGCTGGCCGAGGATCTGCCCCAGGTGCAGCGCTCCGCCATCACCTCGGTGCGCAAGCTGGTGCCCTGGCAGTGCGAATACCGCGTGCGCATGCCCGACGGCAGCGTCCGCTGGCACATGACCAATGCCATTCCGCACCGCGAGCCCGATGGCTCGGTGGTATCGCACGGCTTCACGATGGACATCACGGACCGCAAGCGAGCGGAGCAGGAGATCGAGCGCCTGGCGTTCTTCGACGCGCTGACGGGCCTGCCCAA
>NZ_JBWKMT010000008.1:0-320925 GCF_059415185.1 Acidovorax sp. GW821-FHT10E04 | reverse complement strand
AACCTCCAGCGCCCCGCATCTCTGCAGCACCGCCTCAGTAGCGAAGCCCTCGACTATAGCATGAGTTCGGAGGGCAAAGGGAAAGCTGATCAATTCTTTCCTGAAGGCCTTCTCCAACCTGCGCTCCGTGCAGGCTCCGGCCACGCCACGACCACTGCGCCTCCTTGCGGTCCTCTATTAAAGGGGGAGAAAACACATCCAGTGGGGATGCGAGCGCCCCGCCCAGTTCTGCCCCATCGCCGGCAACACTACCCTCCCCCCGATAATCCTGCCCTTATGGCACTTATCACCTTACTGGACGCCCAACTCGCATTTGGGCATGTTGCACTGCTGGACCACGCCGGCTTTTCCCTGGAGACTGCCGAGCGCGTGGGACTGATCGGGCGCAATGGCGCGGGCAAGTCCTCGCTGCTCAAGATTCTCGGGGGGCTGGCCAAACCAGACGACGGCTCACTGCAGGTACAACAGGGCGTGCGCATTGCCTTCGTGGCCCAGGAACCCTCTCTGGATTCCACCGCCACCATCTTCAAGTCCGCGTCCGAAGGATTGCAGCGCGTCATTGCCATCCGTGACCAGTACCTGTCGGGTGCGGAAGGCCTGGACCTCGATGCCCTGCAATCCGAAATTGAAGCCTACGACGCCTGGAACTGGGAACAGCGGGTAGAGGAAACACTGCAGCGCCTGCATCTGGATCCGGATGCCGTTGTGGGCACGTTGTCAGGGGGGACCAAGAAGCGTGTGGCACTCGCACAAGCGCTGGTAGCCCGCCCGGACGTCCTGTTGCTGGATGAGCCCACCAACCATCTGGACCTCGACTCCATCGAATGGCTTGAAGACCTTCTGCTTGATTTTCCAGGCAGTGTGGTCACCATCACCCATGACCGGTCGTTCCTGGACCGCGTTGCCACCCGCATCGTGGAGCTTGATCGTGGGCAGTTGCGCTCCTACCCCGGCAACTTCGCGC
Source organism: Acidovorax sp. GW821-FHT10E04 (assembly GCF_059415185.1). Taxonomy (NCBI): domain Bacteria; kingdom Pseudomonadati; phylum Pseudomonadota; class Betaproteobacteria; order Burkholderiales; family Comamonadaceae; genus Acidovorax; species Acidovorax sp. GW821-FHT10E04. The sequence continues at coordinate 319,961 of NZ_JBWKMT010000008.1, read as the reverse complement.
AATACCAGATACAAAAGGAGGATCAGCTGGCCCAGGAAGCCGTCATTTCCGCCAAGGCCGACAAACTCCTCGCCCAGGAGGAAGTCTGGATTCGCCGCGGCGTCGAGGCGCGCCGCACCCGCAGTCAGAGCCGCATCAGCCGCCTGGAGCACCTGCGCGCGCGCCGCGAGGCCCGCCGGGAAGTGGTGGGCAGCGTTCGCATGGACGTGGCGACCGGCAGTTCCAGCGGGTATCAAGGCAAGATCGTCGCGGAGCTCAACGGTGTGGGCAAATCCTTCGGCGACAAGACCATTGTGCGCAACTTCACCGGAACGATCCTGCGCGGCGACAAGGTGGGCTTGATAGGACCCAACGGCGCAGGCAAAACCACCTTGCTCAAGATGATTCTCGGGGAGCTGGCACCCGACGAAGGCACCATCCGCCAAGGCGCCAATCTGCAGGTCGCGTATTTCGACCAGATGCGCCATGCCGTCAACCTGGATGCCACGCTGGAGGACTTCATCAGCCCAGGCAGCGAATGGATCGAAATCGGCAACCAGCGCAAGCATGTCAAGAGCTACCTGAGCGACTTCCTGTTCTCTCCGGCCCGCGCGCATTCCCCTGTCCGCTCGCTGTCGGGCGGCGAGCGCAACCGGCTGCTGCTGGCCCGGCTGTTCGCGCGTCCCGCGAATGTCCTGGTACTGGATGAGCCCACCAATGACCTGGACATCGACACCCTCGATCTTCTGGAGGAGCTGCTGGAGAACTACGAAGGTACCGTGTTCCTCGTCAGCCATGACCGGACTTTTCTCGACAACGTGGTCACCAGCACCATCGCCTTCGAGGGCGACGGCCTGTGGCGGGAATATGAAGGTGGCGTGCAGGACTGGTTGCAGCAATCCAAGCGCAGCCGGGCACTCCAGGCCTCCCCCGCGCCCGGCCAGAAGGCTGGCCGAGAGAATTTGAGCGAAAATCCGGCTCAGGCCTCATCCAGCAAGCGCGAGCCGCTATCAAAAAAGAAGCTTAGCTACAAGGAACAGCGTGAGCTCGACCAGTTGCCTGCACAGATCGCCGGACTCGAAGCAGAGCAGCAGGAACTGCAGGACGCTCTGGCGGATGGCACCCTGTACAGCGCCGACCCCGCACGGGCCGCCGCCATGACTACGCGGGCCGGGGCCATCGAGGAAGAGTTGATGGCTGCACTGGAACGCTGGACGGCCCTGTCCGCCTGAGGCACCAAGGCACCGGGCACAAGCAGGACCGCGCTGCTCTGTCGCCAAAATGCGCGGCCTGCAACGCAGGCGTGCCCGGCCATCAGATCCGGTGGTGCAGCCGATCCGTCGCGCCCCGCAAACGCGTAATCAATGCGGAGGCGATCTGCCCCAGCGGCAGAACCTCATCCGCGGCGCCGTGGGCAATGGCTTCGCGCGGCATGCCAAATACGATGCAGCTGGCTTCATCCTGCACGTAGTTGTAGCTGCCGGCATCCTTCATCTCTTTCATCGCCGCCGCGCCATCGTTGCCCATTCCAGTGAGCATGATGCCGAAGGCATTGCGCCCCACCACGGCAGCGGCCGACTTGAACAGCACCTCGACCGAGGGCTTGTGGCGATTCACCGGCGGGCCATCATCCACCACGGCAACATAGTTGGCGCCACTGCGGGCCACGTGGAACTGGGTTCCCCCCGGAGCGATGTAGGCATGGCCAGGCAGGATGCGTTCGCCGTTCACGGCTTCCTTGACCGTGATCTGGCACAAGCCATTGAGGCGGGCCGCGAAGCTGGTGGTGAAACCCGGGGGCATATGCTGGGTGATGACAATGGCGGGCGAATCCGCCGGCATCTGCACCAGCACCTCCTTGATGGCCTCGGTACCGCCGGTGGATGCCCCGATGCAAATCAGTTTTTCGGTGGACAGGCGCCCCAGGAGCGCCGACGCGGGCATGGCAGGCGCTGCACCTGCACCACTCCCCGCACCGCCAGCGGCGGTGGTTTCGCGAGCGGGCGCGCGGCGAACCTGCGCCACCGCGGCCACGCGGATCTTGTCCACGATCTGGGTGGCCAGATCGTTGAGGCCGCTGGCCAGGCCGACACGGGGCTTGGCCACAAAATCCACCGCGCCCAGTTCCAGCGCCTTCATCGTCACTTCAGCGCCCCGCTCCGTCAGCGTGGAAATCATCACCACCGGCATCGGTCGCAAGCGCATCAACCGCCCCAGGAAGTCGATGCCGTCCATGCGTGGCATCTCGACATCCAGTGTGATGACATCGGGATTGAGCTCGCGGATCATCTCGCGCGCCACCAAGGGATCATTGGCCGTGCCGATGCACTCCATGTCCCGCTGCCGGTTGATGATCTCGGACAGCAGACTGCGGACCAACGCCGAATCGTCCACCACGATCACCCGGATTTTCCTGCTCATTAACTCACGCCTTCCTCAAAACAGATCGACAGAACCGCCCGAGGTGGTCTTGGCCACGGTGGCGGCATTGCCGCGCACTTCCTGGGCCACCAAGGCCTCGGGATGTGCGTGCGCCAACCGCTTGACCATGGCTTTCCCTGTGATGGGGAAAAAAACCACCTTGCGCGGATAGATATCCAGCACATCCTCGGAGACGATGGGAATACGCTCCGTGTGAAGGTAGTTCAAAACAAAATTGGTGTTGCGCTCACCGACATTCATGGTCGTGAAGTTGTGCATGACCTGCGCCCCGCCAAAAATCTTGGCCTGCATGGTTTCGCGGCGGGCTCCGAGCTTGAGCATCTCGTTGATCAGCAATTCCATGGCGTACGAGCCATAGCGCCCCGAGGCATCCCCCACATCGCCATCGGGCAGCATGAAATGATTCATGCCTCCTATGCGCGCACGGCTGTCCCACAGGCAGGCGGCAATGCATGACCCCAGCACGGTCATGATGACCATGTTCTCGTCGGCGACAAAATATTCGCCCGGAAGGACCTTCACGGCATTGTGCTGAAAGTGATGGTCCAGATAAAAGAAGGAAGCCTCCCCGGGTTTGCGGCTGTGCGCCTTGAGCTCCTGCAGCGAAGACTCCCGGGCCGGCCCTGACCCGGCGGCATAGATGTCCGCGCTCAGGGGGGCGATGCGGGGAGCACGGCGCCGCTCGGACATGCCAGGCGCGGCAACGGCCGAAGAAGGGGATGAGCCTGATGGAGTGGTGGTCATGTGTGCTCGGTGCTAGGCAACATGCGGGTCAGCGACGCTCGTACACCGTTTTGCCACGCAGCGTAAACAGGTCCCTGGACTCGCTGAAGTTCTCGGCATGCCCTACAAACAGCATGCCGCCGGGCTTGAGGACCCTGTGGATCCTCTCCAGCACCCGCCGCTGCGTGGGTGCGTCAAAGTAGATCATCACGTTGCGGCAAAAAACCACATCGAAGGGCTCTTTGAACGGCCAGTCGTCCCGGATGAGGTTCACACTCATGAAATCAATGGCACGCCGCAGTTCCGGCTTGGCCCGCACCATGCCCAGATTGGCCCCCTTGCCCCGCAGAAAGAACTTCTGCAGGCGCTCCGGGCTCAGGCCTTTGAGGCTGTCGAGGCGGTACACCCCCTGCGCTGCCGTCGCCAGCACGCGGGAATCGATGTCGCTGGCGGTCAGCTTGAAAGACGCGTTGGCCCCCAGCGCCTCGAACGCCGTCATCACGATGGAATAGGGTTCTTCTCCGGTAGAGGCGGCATTGCACCAGACCCGCCAGCCAGTCGATGGCCTGCTGCGCAGATGCGAGGCGAATATCTCGAAATGGTGCTGTTCGCGGAAGAAGGCCGTGAGGTTGGTGGTGAGCGCATTGATGAACTCCTGCCACTCCGGACCGTCATGCGTCTCAAGCCATCCGAGATAGTCGTGAAAACTGTTGTGCCCCGTGTCACGCAAACGGCGCGAAAGGCGGCTGTACACCATGGCGTGCTTGCCGTCGTGCAAGCTGATGCCCGCGCGCTGATAGATCAGCGCCTGCACCCGCGCGAAATCCGCATTGGTCCAGACAAACTCGCGCCCCTGGGCCAGCGGCCCCGAGGGGGCAGCCGCGGCGGCATAGGCCGGATCCACCCTGGCGGTGGTGGGCCGGGCCGTGGGGAATGCACTGGTGGGTTGGGCCATATTGATCGTCCGACGGGAAATCCTGTTCGCTCCAAGAGACCTGCTAGCCACACCCGCCATCTGCTGGCAGGTGCTGGATCCACCACTGGTGTGACGGTTGCGCCCTATTCGCCCTATTCGTTGGCGGTCACCAGCCCCATGTCCACACCGGACATGAGTTTCTCGATGTCCAGCAGAATCAGCATGCGCTCACCCACCGACCCGAGCCCGAGGATGCAGCTGTTGTCGATGGCGCTTTCAATATCCGGTGCAGAGCGAATGCTCTCGGGCGTCAGTTCCATCACATCACTGACGGAGTCCACCACGATTCCGACCACCCGGTTGCGGAGGTTCAAGATGATGACCACCGTGAAGCTGTTGTAGTCCGCCTGCGCGCAGTTGAACTTGAGGCGCATGTCGACAATGGGCACGATCGTGCCACGCAGGTTCACGACGCCCTTGATGAAACTGGGGGCGTTCGCAATCCGTGTCGGTGGCTCATAGCCACGGATCTCCTGCACCTTCAGGATATCGATGCCGTACTCTTCCTGGTCGAGGCGGAACGTCAGATATTCGCGGGTGCCCGTTGGCACCGCCTCTGCGGTTTTACCCATCACACTCATGGTGAATTCTCCTTTCGTGACAGCGCCCTGCCCTTCGGGCACGGCTGCTCAAATCTAGTGGCGCGCCCGCCGCACCAGCCCGCCCGTATCCAGGATGAGCGCCACCGTGCCGTCGCCCAGAATGGTGGCGCCCGACACGTTGGGGACCTTGCGGTAGTTCGATTCCAGGTTCTTGACCACCACCTGGTGCTGGCCCAGCAGCTCATCCACCAGCAGCGCAACACGGCTGCCATCCGCTTCCACGACCACCATGATGTTGCTGGACTTGTTGGGGTCAAAACGCGGCACCTGGAAGATCTTTTCCAGCGCGATTACCGGCATGTATTCGTCGCGCACCTTCACCAGTTGCGATCCCTGTGCCACGGTGCTCACATCGTCCGCGTTGACCTGGAAGGACTCCACGACGGAAGACAGAGGCAGGATGTAGACCTCGTCGCTCACCCCCACGGACATGCCATCCATGATGGCCAGCGTCAACGGCAGGCGCACGGAAACCTTCATTCCGTAACCCTCGGCCGAGTCAATCTCCACCGACCCGTTGAGCGCCGCGATATTGCGCTTGACAACGTCCATGCCCACGCCACGCCCGGACACGTCGGTCACCTCGTCGGCGGTGGAAAAGCCTGGTGCAAAGATCAGTTGCCAGACCTCCGCATCGCTCATCTGCTCGGACACTTCGATGCCGCGCTCCTGCGCCTTGCTGAGGATCTTCTCGCGCGAGAGGCCACGGCCATCGTCGCGCACCTCGATCACGATCGATCCGCCCTGGTGCGAGGCCGACAGCGTGATGGTCCCGTGTTCCGACTTGCCCTTGGCCAAGCGGTCCGCCGGCATCTCGATCCCGTGGTCGCAGCTGTTGCGCACCAGGTGTGTCAGCGGATCGGTGATCTTCTCGACCAGCCCCTTGTCCAGTTCGGTGGCCTCGCCCAGCGTCACCAGTTCGACCTTCTTGCCCAGCTTGTTCGCCAAGTCCCGCAGCATGCGGGGGAAGCGGCTGAAGACGATGGACATCGGAATCATGCGGATCGACATGACCGATTCCTGCAGGTCGCGCGTGTTGCGATCCAGGTCGGCCAGCCCCGCCAGCAGCTGCTGGTAGGCGCCTGCATCCAGCCCCCGGCTGTTCTGCGCGAGCATCGCCTGGGTGATCACAAGTTCACCCACCAGGTTGATGAGCTGGTCGACCTTTTTCACGTCCACGCGAATCGTCGTGGACTCCATCTGCGCCTGCATGGCGACCTTGGGCTCCGCAGCCTTGGGGGCCGCAGCCTTGGGCGCTTGTGCGGGGGCCTGCGCTGCCGCCCGGGGCGCATCGGTACCGGGAGCACCCGGCGCATCGCTGAAGAAGCCGTACGCCTCGCCTCCGGCGGCATCCGCGGCGACCACGACATCGTCGTCCGCGTCCTCCGGGGCTGCAGCCGCTGCTGCAGCGGCCTCACGGATGAGGACCTGCTCCTTGGACACATGGAAGGCGAACAGGTCGAGCAGATCATCGTTGGTGGAGGTGGTCTCCACCGCGAACAGCCGCGTGTTGGGCTGGGTGCTTTCCATGTCCCGGATGGCACCGAGCCCGGGAATATCCCGGAACAGTTCCTTGATGGCATCGGCCTGCTGCGGCCGCTCCAGCGGGCCGATCTGGATTTCCAGTGCACGCGCCTGTCCGGCGACTGCGGGCGTCACCGCCTTGGGCGCCGGAGCCGCTACCTGCGGGGCTGGCGCAGGTGGCGGTGGTGCCACGGCGGGCGCGTCGCTGGGGACGAGCCCCGCAGCAAGCTCACTGATGCGGCGCACCAGCGACGTGGTGGAGACAGCCTCTCCCTGGCCTCCGGCCTGATGGCGGGCCAGCAAGCTGCGGGATGCATCGGCGGACTCCAGCAGCACGTCCACCATCTGGGGAACGGGTTGCAGCTCATGGCGGCGCAACCGGTCCAGCAAGGACTCCATCTGGTGCGTCAGCTCCGCCACGTCCGAAAAACCAAAGGTGGCCGAGCCACCCTTGATGGAATGGGCGCACCGGAAGATGCCGTTGAGCTCTTCATCATTGGCGCTGCTCAGATCCAGATCCAGGAGCATCTGCTCCATCTGGTCCAGGTTTTCGCCCGCTTCCTCGAAAAAGATCTGATAGAACTGGCTCAGGTCGAAGTCAGCGCCTGCTCCCGATCCTTCTTGGTAGGTTTCCGCCATCGTGGGCTCCTGTGTACTTGGTGGTCCGGGCCAATCCAATCCGGCTCAGCGGATCACTTTCTGAATGACTTCGATCAGGCGATTGGGATCAAAAGGCTTGACCAGCCAGCCCGTCGCCCCGGCCGTGCGCCCGGCCTGCTTCATCTGATCGCTCGACTCGGTGGTGAGGATCAGGATCGGGATGGTCTTGAATTTGGGGTTCTCGCGCAGTTTGCGCGTCAATCCGATACCGTCCAGGCGCGGCATGTTCTGGTCGGCCAGGACCAGATCAATGTCATGGCTCTCGGCCTTCTCAAGGGCATCCTGCCCATCCACCGCCTCCACAACGTGGTAGCCGGCACCCGTGAGAGTGAACGACACCATTTTCCGCATGGACGGTGAATCATCTACGGCTAGGATCGATTGCATGTAAGGCTCCAACTGACTTGAATATATAGGTTAACCAGTGACGTGAAGATCAGAACAGGTCCACGGAACCGGCATCCATCTCGCTTTGCGTGACGGGGTTGGGCCGGTCCGGCGCCATCTCTGCAAATGGCGCTGCTTCTTCACCATCTTCATTGCCCATGGCCTCGGAGGCCAAGCGGAAAGCGCATCCTTGAAGCACCTTGGTCGTGTGCCAGATCAACTGGGACGCCATATCCTGGAACTGCAATTCGGTCACGGCGCTGCGCAGCGCGGCCCGAGCGGCCACCAGCTCCGGAGAATCGGCCACAGCCGCGTCCGTCAGCACGGCATTGGCCTCTCCAAAACGTTCCAGCAGGTTGTCGGTGGCATGGCTGAGCAGGCCTTCCAGGCGATGCAGGTCATGCATCACGACCAGCAACGAATCCTGCAGCTCTGCCGCCACCATGACGGGAACCTGGACAGCAGGTCCTCCAGACGTTGTTAGCGTAGATTGCATCGTTTCTCCATCGCAGCACGCAGCAGCAAAGCACGCAAAAATCCCAGGACTACGATATCTGCACAAAAGCCCAAAGCAAAGGCATGCGCACCATGGTGTCGGCATCCATTGGACGCTGACGCTGAAACCATCCCAATCGGACAAACACCCTTGTTTGTTCCAATTTGTATCCTATGATAGCGCTCCTATGGTCACCATAGCACCAGACCAGACCCTCAGCATCCTGCATCTTGAAGATTCACTGGCGGACCATGAGCTGACCGCCTTGACCCTGCGGCGGTCCGGGCTCCATTGCCATCTCCATCAGGTCGACTCGCTTGCCGACTTCCAGCGGCTGACCGATACCCAGGCTTTTGACATCATCCTGGCAGATTACCGCCTGCCAGGCTTTACCGCGCTGGACGCATGGACGCATGTGGCGCAAAAGCCGCAGCACCCCCCTTTTGTGCTGCTGTCCGGCGCCATCGGCGAGGCAGCCGCCGTGGACGCCATCCGCCTGGGCATCGCAGACTACCTGCTCAAGGACGACCTGCAGCGCCTGCCCCATGTGATCGCACGCGCTCTGGAGGTCCACGACGCCCGCAAGGCGCGCGAACAGGCCGTGGCGCAGCTGGAGGCGTCCGAACGCCGGCTGGCGGAACTGACAGAACACCTGCAAACATCGATCGAGCAGGAACGCGCATCCATCGCCCGAGAAATTCATGACGACATCGGCGGCGCATTGACGGCCGTGAGGTTCGATGTGGCATGGATCGGACGCCACAGCACGGCCCCGGCGATGCAGGAACACGCGGCGTCGGCGGCCGAGATGCTGCAGCACGCCATCGAGGCGAGCCAGCGGATCATGATGAACCTGCGCCCGCCGATCCTCGAACAGGGGCTGGTGGCAGCCGTTCAGTGGCTTGCCGCCGGCTTCGAGCGCCGCTCGGGCATACCGGCTCCGGTCGTGACCAGCAGCGAGACCATCCACGCTCCGCCGGATATCCAGCTGGCGGCCTACCGCACCGCGCAGGAAGCGCTGACCAATATTTCCAAACATGCCCATCCAGGCACTGTGCGTATCGATCTCTCCGACAAGGAGGGCGTCCTGACGCTGGAGGTCACCGACGATGGCCGGGGCATCGATCCGCAAATGCTCGACAAGCCCAAGGCCTTCGGGCTCAAGGGCCTGCATGAACGCGCCCGGACTGTCGGGGGGTGGCTGGATATCAGCAGCCGGCCCGGCCAGGGCACCTCCGTGATCCTTTCCATACCGCTAACATCGCACCCATCACCAGCCCCAGGAGATGTGCAGTGATTCATGTGGTCCTGTGCGATGACCATGCCGTTCTGCGGCGCGGAATACGCGACACGCTGGCCGACGCCCCCGATATCCAGGTGACTGGAGAGGCCGGGGGATATTCCGAGCTGCGCGAGGTGCTGCGCTCGGCAGCCTGCGATGTGCTGCTGCTGGACCTGAACATGCCGGGGCGCAGCGGCCTTGAGGTGCTGGCCAGCCTGCGCGAGACGCACTCCGCCATCAAGGTGCTGGTGGTGTCCATGTACCCGGAAGACCAGTACGCCCTGCGCTGCCTGAAGGCCGGCGCCCAGGGATACGCCAACAAGGCAGGGGATCCGGTCGAATTGATTGCGGCCGTGCGCACCGTCATGCAGGGGCGCAAGTACCTCACGGCAGAGGTTGCCCAGATGCTGGCGGACAGCCTGGCACAGCCCACGCCGGAGGCGCCGCATGCGGCGCTGTCCGAGCGGGAGTTGCAGACACTGGTCAAGATTGCCTCCGGCCGCAGGCTGTCGGACATCGCCGAGGAGTTGATGCTCAGCCCCAAGACCGTGAGCGTGTACCGTTCGCGCGTGCTGGAGAAGCTGAAGCTCTCGAACAACGCGGAACTCACCGTCTACGCCATCCGCAACCAGCTGGTCTGAGACGGCCTGCCCACCCCCTCTTTCCCCACTATCGCTGCGTGGCAAAGAGATCGACCGCCTGCTGCATCAGCGCCAGCACGGGTTGCTCCAGCAGCGGAAGCGTGGCCACGATGCCCAGCATGCCCACGGTCAACGTCACCGGGAACCCCACGGCATAGATGTTCATCTGCGGCGCCACCCGCGAAATGATGCCCAGCGTCAAGTTGACGAACAGCAGGAGCGCGATCATGGGCAGCGCGATCCACAGCGCACTGGAAAACAGGGACGAACCCAGCTCGTAAATGCGCATCTGCCCAAGGGCCTGCAGGAAGTTGCCATCGACCGGAAAGCGGTCAAAACTCTTCACCACGGCCATCAGGATCAGCAGATGGCCATTGATCACCACAAAGAGCAGCATGGACATGTGTCCAAAAAAGCGGGCTACCGCACTGATCTGGGCATTCGAAGAGGGGTCGAAAAATGATGCGAAATTCAACCCCATCTGCAACCCGATGATTTCGCCCGCCAGCTCCACGGCCGCAAACACCAGCCGGACGGAAAACCCGATCGCAAGCCCCACGGCCACTTGCTGGGCCACGGCTCCGAATGCCTCGCGCCCGTTGACGCTGATGACCGGTTGATTCACCAGCACGCCCTGGGCGCACAGCGCCACCAGGAACGCCAGTCCGATCTTGACGCGCATGGGTATCGTCCGCATGGAAAACACTGGCGCGACCGAGAAGACGGCGAGCACGCGCAAGAATGGCCACAGGATGGGAGACAGCCAGGCCATCAGCTGGGCTTCGGAGAAAGTGATCACGCGATCCCCGATGGGCAGCCAGAAATGGGGCTGGCGAACAAAGGGTGCGGCGCGAAGCGCAAGGCCGTGCCCCGCACTAGCCGATCATCGACGGAATGGACTCGATCGTCCGGCGGATAAAGTCCACCAGGGTACTGAGCATCCAGGGCCCTGCGATCGCAAAAACCACCATCGCGGCGATCAGCTTGGGAACAAAGGCCAGTGTCGCCTCATGGATCTGCGTGACCGCCTGGAAAATGCTCACGATCAGACCCACCGCCATCACGGCACCGAGCACCGGCATCGAAATCATCAGCAGCAGCGTCAAGGCGTCGCGCCCGATGGTCAGCACCATTTGCGAAGTCATCGCCCACTCCTTCAGGGAACAAAACTGGCAGCCAGCGAGCCGATCAGCAAATTCCAGCCGTCCGCCAGCACAAACAGCATGAGCTTGAACGGCAGTGCCACCAGCACCGGAGACAGCATCATCATGCCCAAGGACATGAGGATGCTCGACACCACCATGTCGATCACCAGAAACGGGATGAAGATCATGAAGCCGATCTGAAATGCCGATTTCAGTTCGCTGGTGACAAAGGCTGGCACCAGCACCCGCAGCGGCGCGGTTTCCGCCGTCACGCTCGCATCCAGGCGCGCCAGCCGGGAAAAGAGGGCGAAATCGGATTGCCGGGTCTGCTTGAGCATGAAGCTGCGCATCGGCGCCTCGGCCTTGACCAGGGCCTGTTCGAAGCTGATGGTGTTGTTGGTGTAAGGCACATAGGCGTCCTGGTACACCCGGTCCAGGGTGGGCCCCATCACGAAGAAGGTGAGAAACAGCGACAGTCCGATGATGACCTGGTTGGGCGGCGCCGACTGGGTACCCAGCGCCTGGCGCAGGAGAGACAAAACGATCACGATGCGCGTGAAGCCCGTCATCATGAGCAGAACCGCCGGCAGGAAGGACAGGGCCGTGAAGAACAGCAGGGTCTGGATGGGCACCGAATAGCTGTTGCCCGAAGGGCCGCTGCCCACCACCAATGGCAGCGCGCCCGCGGAGGCCTGCGCGGCGGCCGTGCCATGCACCATGGCGCCCAGGGAGGCCACCGCAGCCAGCAGCAGCACACGACGCACCCGTGAAGCCTCAGCCATGGGAAGGACTTCCAGGCGCGTTGACGGCCGACGCAACCGCGTGCGCGAAAGATGGTTCCGCCTTGGGCGCCGCGGAAGGCATGCTGGCGGCAACGGCCGGCAGCACGTGCAGGCAGCTCACCTGCTGCGCGGTCACGCCAAGAACCAGCCAGGTCCGCGCGTGTTCCGGCCCCACCTCCACGGTGACCACGCGCTGCTGGGGACCCACGGCCACGGCGGAGAGCACGCGGGAAGCCGCTCCAGCCCCCAGGCCGGCGGTGGCGTGGCGCTGCTGCAGCCGGCGGACCAGCCAGGGCAGCAACGCCATGGCGCCCACGAAAAGGACGACCACCACCAGCGTCTGGGTCATGCTGCCACTATCCACGGCTGACCCGCCGAAGGCGCTCGGAAGGGGTCACCACGTCCGTGAGGCGGATACCGAACTTGTCATTGACCACGACGACCTCGCCCTGCGCGATGAGATAGCCATTCACCAGGACGTCCATGGGCTCGCCCGCGAGCGCGTCGAGCTCCACCACCGAGCCTTGGGCCAGCTGAAGGATGTACTTGATCGGCACCTTGGTGCGCCCGAGCTCCACCGACAGCTGGACCGGAATGTCCAGCACCATGTTGATGTCGTTGACCGTGCCATCCCCGCCGCCAGAGAAAGGGCGCACGGGGTCGCCGGAGAGCGGGCCGCCCTGCTCGGCATCGCCGGGCTTGTCCTCGGTCCGCTTTTGCTCCTCGAGCGCCTCGGCCCAACCCGCAAAGGGGTCATCCGCCGCGCCGTCCTTGTTATCTTCTTCAGTTGACATCTTTTTCTCCCAGCCAGCTCATGTCGGCATTGCGCAGGCATTCTTCGATACGAATGGCGTACTTGGAATTGTGCGTTCCGTACTGGCATTCAAAAATAGGCACGCCCCCGATCGACGCGCGGATGCGGGGCTCGCGGTCGAGCTCGATGAAATCGCCAGGCTTCATGGCCAGCAATTGCTCCACCGTGGCATCAGCGCGGGCCAGTTCAGCCACCAGCGTCACTTCGGCGGCCTGGATTTCCCGGGTCAGCACGCGCACCCAGCGGCGATCCACCTCGATGGAATCGCCCTGTGTGGACGAATACAGCACGTCGCGGATGGGCTCCAGCGTCGCGTAGGGCATGCAGATATGGATCGCCCCCGAAAGGTCGCCGATTTCCAGCTGAAAGGCCGTGGACACGACGATTTCGCTGGGCGTGGCGATGTTGGCGAACTGCGGCTGCATTTCCGAGCGCTGGTATTCGAGCTCCAGGGGGTAGATCCCCTGCCACGCCTTCTTGTATTCGGCGCAGATCACATCCACCAGGCGGTTGATGACCCGTTGCTCCGTGGGCGAGAAGTCCCGCCCCTCGATCCGAGTCTGGAACTTGCCCACGCCGCCGTACAGCGTGTCAATGATGCCGAACACGAGCGAGGGTTCGCACACGATCAGCCCGCTGCCGCGCAGCGGACGGATGGCCACGATGTTGAAATTCGTGGGGACCGCAAGCTCCCGCAGGAAGGCGCTGTAGCGCTGCACGGACACGGTGCCCACCGAGATCTCGGGGCTGCGGCGGATGAAATTGAACAGGCCGATGCGGAAGTTGCGCGCGAACCGCTCATTGACGATTTCCATCGTCGGCATCCGTCCACGGACGATGCGCTCCTGGCTGGAAATGTCGTAGTTGCGTACGGAACCCGCCTCCGCCACTTCCTCGACCGATTTCTGGCTCTCGCCAGTAACCCCTTCGAGAAGGGCATCGACCTCTTCCTGCGAAAGAAATGAATCACTCATGACTGGTCCTTGCCCGGGTCACTGGATGATGAAGCTGGAGAAAAGCACCCGGTGCACCGGGTTGCGCTCCGTGCGCCGGCGCGCGGGGCGTTCATCTTCGTCGCCGTCCTTGTCGGCCGCCGCGGCACGCGCGCGGTCGCGTTCCGTGGCAACCGGATAGCCCAGGGGACGCGAGACTTCGCGCAGGATATCGGAGGCCAGTTTTTCCTTGCCTTCCCTTTGCAGCAATTCGGCGGAGGTCCGCTGGGAAATCAGCATCAGGATGCCACTGCGGATGGTGGGCAGGTACAGCTTCACCTGTTCCGCCGTCTTGGCATCTTCCAGCTCCAGGGTAATGCCGATCTGTGCAAACCGGTCGCCACCGGGGTCCGCCAGGTTCACCACCATGTTCTCCATGGGCAGGAAGGTGGGAGCCACCTTGGGGGCCTCCTTGCGGGCCGGCGCAGCCCCTTCCTCGTCTTCGGCGTGGGAGCGGCTGGAAATCAGCCAGGCCGCCACCCCGCCGCCAATCACCAGCACCGCCACAACGCCGATGATGATGATGAGCATCTTCTTGCTTTTGGCCGGAGCCGCTGCGGGGGTATTGGCTGACACGATGCGGATTCCTTGGTGGGAGACGGGCCGTACCCACGCAATCAATGGGCGGACAAGACCGGATGGCCCATTATTGGGCGATGCTGCGACCAATAATAGCCAGAATAAAAGCCCAAAACCATGGCATTCGCAGCGCTATCCCGATTGCAGGTCACCCGCCAGGAGCTGTGAGCCGGCAATGCGCCCACGGCGCGGCGCATGCGGGGCGGGCCGAAGGTTCCCGCCGCCATGCGGACTCACACAAAGATGTCCACGGCACGGTCTGGCGCGCCGCCACCGCCGCGCAGCGGCGAGGCCATGCCCACCGGCGTGGCGGCCACCACCTGCGCCTGGCGTGACCCATCGCGGCGGCCCTGCCGTTCGGGGTCGGCCGCATTTTCACGTTGTCCGGCCGACGTGCCGACCGACATGCCCGAGAGCACCAGCCCCTCGCTGCGCAGCAACTCGCTCAATTGCGCCATGCTCCGGTCCAGCATGTCGCGGGTCTGCGGCTGGTCGCTGCGGAAAGTCACATGGGCCTCATTGCCCGACAGCGACACCGACACCTCGACGGGCTGCCCGTCGCGGTTGAGCGTCAGCTCCGCATTCTGAGTCTTCTGGTTGATCCAGTACGTCACCTGCTCGGCGACCTGGTCCTCCATGCCGGCCTGGGCAGGATCGCCAAACGCCGCGGCGCCATCGACGGCCGCTCCTGGCTCCACGGGCGCCACGCCCCCGCCATTGTCGAACCATGCGCCGGCATCCCCCCGCCCTTCGCCAGGGCGGCCGCCATTGCCGGCGGCCTCCCCACCCCGTGCGGGCGCTGCAGCCGCCAGCAGGTCGCCCGCCATCGCTGCGCCGTTGGCCACCAGGTCGCCGGCCCCGGCAGCCGCGCTCCGATCGGGGGCGCCCGCAACCGGCAGGCCCGCCGCCATGCGCTCGCTGGCGGCCTGCACCGTCGCCACGGCCGCCATGTGGTGCCCTTGCGTCGGCAGCGCCACATCGCCCGCCCGGGCCCGGCCCAGGGACATTTCTGCGGAATCCGCCCTTTGGGCCAATGCAGTTTGCATGCGCGAGAAAGCCCGGCCGAACGCTGCGGCACCGGCCTGTGGTGCCCCGCCCTTGAGGTCCGCGGAAGCGTCGAGCATGGCCGTTTCGGCCACCATGCCCTGTGGCAGGCCGTCCACGCCCGGCACACCAGCCGCCAACGGGTTCGCCCCTGCCTGGGCGCCCGCGCCGGGCATCCCCGAGCCTGCCGCCGTTCCATCTTGCACTGCAATGCGAAGGCCGGTGCCCTGCCCCGCCGCCGCCCCGGCGGCATCGCCCCGCACAGCGGCGTCGGGCGCCAGCAATCCCTGCCATGCCGCCAGGGCCGAAGCATCCAGGGCATCCTTCGCGGCATCGGCGGGCAACCCATCGGCCGGCGCCGCGCCGGCGGACGGCAGGTCCAGCGGCCCGGCGTCCCCCGGGGCAGCAGCATCCCCGAGCGCTGCCAGCAGGGCCAGAAAGCCGCTGGGGGCGGCACTGTGGGCGTCGTCCGGCGCCTGCGCCGTGGACCGGGTCCGCGCGGCGTGGGCCGGCTGGGTGCCCTGGGGAGAAGAAATTCTTGCTTGTTCCATTGTCACTACTCCCGGCCCGCAGAGCCTTGCATCGCACTTCGGTACTGCAGGGCAGCCCGTTCATCGGTTTGTTTCTGATCTCTTCGCATTTCAGCCCGCTCCAGGTCGTGGCGCCGCTTCTCCATGACCTTGCGCAGGCTGGCCAGCCGCAGTTCCGCCTCCAGCAGGCTGCGCCGGGCCGCCTCCACCCGGTTGGCATGGTCACCCACCACCCCGGTCTGGACACCCGCCGCATGTCCCAAACGGTCCATGAACTGGTAGTGGTGGTACATCACCTCGGGCTTCATCGTGGTGTCGGCCTTCATGCCCCAGCGCGCTTGCGTTTCACGGGCATAGTCTTCGAGCTGGTCGAGCTGGGCGCGTGCCGCCTGCTGCGCTGCCTGCGTGTCCTGCAGCACCTTGCGCGCGTCGTCCCGCTTGCGGGAAGCCACCTCGACGGCGACGGACAGCGAATTGAGGCTGGACATGGCTGGCGATCCGCTGTGTTCAGTGGTCCAGCACCGCCGCCATGCCCGCGACGCTCTGGTCCATGGAGGCCGCCTCGAACATGTCCTGCTGCAGGAACCCCGCCATCTGCGGCTGCAGACGGATGGCCTCGTCCAGCGCCGGATCGGAGCCGCTCATATAGGCGCCCACCTGCACCAGATCGCGGCTTTTCTGGTAGCGCGAATACACCGCCCGAAAGCGCCGCGCCAGGTCGAAATGCCCGCGCGACACCACGTTGTGCATCACGCGCGACGCGGATTGCTCGATGTCGATGGCGGGGAAATGGCCCGTCTCGGCCAGCGCGCGCGAGAGCACGATGTGGCCATCCAGGATGGCGCGCGCCGCGTCGGCGATGGGGTCCTGCTGGTCATCCCCTTCCGAGAGCACTGTATAGAAGGCCGTGATGGACCCGACGCCATGCAGTCCGTTGCCGCTGCGCTCCACGAGTTGAGGGAGCTTGGCGAAACAGGAGGGCGGATAGCCTTTGGTGGCAGGGGGTTCGCCAATGGCCAGCGCGATTTCGCGCTGGGCCATCGCATAGCGGGTCAATGAATCCATGAGCAGCAGCACATGCTTGCCCTTGTCGCGGAAATGCTCGGCCACGGCCGTGGCATAGGCCGCGCCCTGCATGCGCAGCAGGGGGGGGGCGTCCGCCGGAGCGGCCACCACGACCGAGCGCGCGCGGCCGTCTTCGCCCAGGATGTCCTCGACGAATTCCTTGACTTCGCGCCCCCGCTCGCCAATCAGCCCCACCACGATCACGTCGGCGCGGGTGTAGCGGGCCATCATGCCCAGCAGGACGCTCTTGCCCACCCCAGAGCCTGCGAACAGGCCCAGGCGCTGGCCGCGCCCCACCGTGAGCAGGGCGTTGATGGCGCGCACGCCGGTGTCCAGCGATTCGCGCACGGGATCGCGGTCCATGGCATTGATCTGGCGGCGCCCCATGGGCTCGGACACCACGTCCTGCACCGGCCCGCCATGGTCCAGCGGCAGGCCCTGCGCGTCCACCACCCGTCCGAGCAGGCCCTCGCCCATGGGCAAGCGCAGCACACCGGCGCGCTGGATGGCCCGCGCGGGCTCGCCCAGACGCGGCATGGGAATGTAGGGCGCCGCCGGCACCACGCTCGCGCCGCTGGACAGCCCGTGGATGTCTCCCGCGGGCATCAGAAACGCGCGATCGGCGGAGAACCCCACCACCTCGGCCAGCACCGGGGCATGGCCCGGCATCTGGACCATGCACTGCGAGCCCACCGGCACGCGGATGCCCACGGCCTCCAGCACCAGGCCTGTCAGCCGCGTCAGGGTGCCGCGTGTTTCCAGCGGAGCGCCCTCGGCAACACGCTCGCGCGCATCCTCGATGAGGCGTGTCCAGGCGGCGGGGGCTTCAACGCTCATCGCCGCCCTCCTCCTGCCAGGGCGACTGGAGGCCCAGCGCCGCGATGGCGCGCTGCCAGCGCTTGTCCAGGCTGCCATCCACCACGGTGCCCGCAGACTCGACCAGACAGCCGCCTGGCGGTACTGCGGCATCGGCCAGCCATTGCACCCCCGGCGCATCCATCTCCTCGCGCAGGGGCTGGGCCATCGCCTCCATGTCGGCGGGATTCAACCGGACCATCGCGGGCCGGCCTTCGGTCACCAGCATGCCCACGGCCTCCCGCACCACGGGCTGCAGGGCATTGGGGTTGACGGACAGCTCCTGGCGCACCACCTGGCGTGCGATGTCGCACGCCAGTTCCAGCAGCTGCTGGGCCATCTGCTGCTGCATGTCGATCAGGCTCGCGTCCAGCGTCTGCATCACACCCTGAAGGCGCAGGGCGGCTTCGTTCCCTTGCTGCGCGATGTAGTCATCCATGCGGCGCTGCCACTCCAGTGCCGTTTGGGCCTGGCCCTGGGCAAAGCCCTCGGCATACGCGTCGTCACACGCCTGCTGGACCAGCGCCTGCTGCGCGGCCTCGTCTATTTCGACCGGAATCTCGGCCACGGGCTCTGGTTCTGGCTCGACGAGGTCGGAGCCATCCACGGCGCCAAACTTCCACTGTGTGAAATCGCCGACTTCCTCGCTGGGGATGAAGCGCGAGTACGAACGCTGGCTAGACGAAGGCATCATCACCGCCGGATCCAATCACGATCTGACCCTCGTCGGACAGGCGACGCACGGTCTTGAGAATTTCCTTCTGCTGGGCCTCGACTTCGGACAGCCGCATCGGGCCGCGCGATTCGAGGTCTTCCCGCAGCGCTTCGGAAGCACGCGAGGACATGTTCGAGAGGAACTTCTCGCGCAACTCCGGCACCGCTCCCTTGAGCGCTACGATGAGCGTTTCGGAAGCCACTTCCTTGAGCACGGTCTGGATCGCCTTGTCGTCGAGCTTGAGCACGTCCTCGAACACGAACATCTTGTCCATGATCTTCTGGGCCAGGTCGGGGTCGTAGCCGCGGATGGACTCCAGCACCACGGCATCCATGTTGCCGCCCAGCAGGTTGATGATCTCGGCCGCTGCCTTGACGCCGCCGAGCGAGCTCTTGCGGATCTTGTCGCCGCCGGCCAGCACCTTGAACAGCACCTCGTTGAGGTCCTTGAGCGCCGTCGGCTGTATGCCTTCGAGCGTGGCCACGCGCAACAGAATTTCACTGCGCTGGCGGTCCGTGAGGTGCATCAGGATGCCCGATGCCTGGTCGCTGTCCAGGTGCACCAGGATGGCCGCGACGATCTGGGGATGTTCGTTGCGCAGCAACTCGGCCACGGACAGCGGGTCCATCCACTTCAGGCTTTCGATGCCCGAGACGTCGCCCCCCTGCAGGATGCGGTCGATGAGCAGCCCGGCCTTGTCATCCCCCAGCGCACGCCGCAGCACGGCGCGCACGTAGTTGCCGGTATCCGACACCAGAAGGCTCTGCGCCGCCGCCGCGTTGGAGAACTTGTTGATGACCTCGTCCACCTTGTCGCGCGACACCGAGCGCATGCGCGCAATGGTTTCGCCGAGCTTCTGCACTTCCTTGGGCGAGAAATGCTTGAACACTTCGGCCGCCTCTTCCTCGCCGAGGGACATCAGCATGATGGCTGCGTCGTTGAGTCCTTGGTCGTCCATGGTCGTCGTCGTCCGTGATGTCGGCGGTCAGACTGGCTCGCCGTTGAGCCAGGTCTTCAGGATATTGGCCACGGCCACAGGGTTCTCCTTGGCCAGCACCCGCGCCTCTTCCAGGCGCAGCTGCTCCGGCGTGGCGGGAAGCACTTCGTTCTTCGCGGCGGGCGCAGGCAGCGCGGGGCGCTCGGGTGTTTCGGACTCCACGGCGTCGAGCTGGCCGCCGGCCACCGGGATGGCGCGGGGCTTGGCAGCGGCGCCGCCCTTGAGCGCCGGCCGCACCAGGCCCAGCAGCACCAGGGCCGCGAACAGAACCGCACCCACTGGCCAGGCGAAGGTCTTGGCCAGTTCGATCACTTCAGGCTGTTTCCACAGCGGAACGTCGTTGGCAGGCGTCGCGTCCACCTGGAACGGGGTGTTCATGAGGTTGACCGAGTCGCCACGATCCCGGTTGAAGCCAATGGTTTCGCGCACCAGGGCGGTCATCTGCTCGAGCTGCTCTGGCGTGAGCGCCTTGGATACCGTCTTGCCCTTGTCCTCGGCGGACTGGTAGTTCACGACCACCGCCGCACTCACCCGCTTGAGGGCGCCGCTGCCGCCACGCGTCACGCGCACGGTCTTGTCCACTTCGTAATTGGTGATGGATTCGCGCTTGCTCGCCGCTGCCTGCGCACCCTGGGCCTGCTGGCCCGCCGCCGTGGGTGCCGGATTGGCGCCGTTGATGGGCGCCGCAGCAGGAGCGGGAGGCTGGTTGGTCGTGGCGCCCGGCACGCCCGTGGGCAGCGGATTGCCCTGCGGACCGGAGCTTTCCACGATCTGCTGGCTGCGGATGGCGCTGGCATCGGTGGCGAGGTTGGGGCGGTGCTGCTCGGACGTGGATTCGGTCTGGGTGAAGTCCACCTCGGCCGTCACCTGCGCCTTGACGTTGTTGCGGCCCACCACGGGTTCCAGGATGTCCAGGATCCGGCGGGTGTACTGCTGCTCGATCTGCTGCACATACAGCAGTTGCTGCGCGTCGACCCCGGTTCCGGCGGCGCCATCGGGCGATTGGGACAGCAGCTTGCCCGTGTCGTCCAGCACGCTCACGGCGGAGGGCGCCAGTTCCGGCACGCTGGAGGCGACCAGGTGCACGATGCCCGCCAGCTGGGCACGGTCGAGCACGCGGCCGGGATGCAGGCTCACCAGCACGGAGGCCGAGGGTTTTTGCTGCTCCCGGAAAAAGCCATTCTGATTGGGAAGCGCCAGGTGCACGCGCGCGCCCTGCACGGACGACAGCGCCTGGATGGAGCGGGTGAGTTCACCCTCCAGGCCCCGCTGGAAGTTCAGGCGTTCCTGAAACTGCGTCATTCCGAATTTGCTGGACTCCATCAGCTCGAAGCCCGCCACGGAACCCTTGGGCAGGCCCTGGGTGGCCAGGCGCAGGCGCACGTCATGCACGCGGTCCGCGGGGATCAGGATCGCACCGCCGCCGTCGGCATGCTTGTAGGGCACGTTCATCTGCGACAGCTGGGCGACGATGGCACCGCCATCCTTGTCGTTCAGGTTGGCGAACAGCACCCGGTAGTCGGGCTGGCGCCCCAGCACGATGGCCGCAATGGCCGCCGCCACCAGGAGTGCCGCACCCACGCCCAGCCGCATGCGCTGCGCCCTGTCCAGGGCAGACAGCCGCTGCAGCCAGTTCGGGCCGGCAGGGGGAGTGAGAGGAACTTCAGCAACTGCAGACATCTTGCTTTCCAGTAGGGCAGGCCCGACAAGGACCAAAGCGTGGGGTCGATTATTCGGCCACGCCCTCAAAATGTTCGCTGGATAAGCCGCGCGTTTGGCCATCAATTCAGAGCGATGGGCGGGGGCGCGATGGCTAGGATACGCAGCATACCCCCATTCCCACGGACACCGCCATGGACCTTCGCATCTCAAGCTCTACCGCCCCGCTCACGGGCGCTGGCGTGGCGCGCCGTGCTGCGGCGCCGCAAAACGACGCCAATGAAGTGGGTTTTTCAGGGGCGCTCAAAGGCGCGCTCCAGTCGGTCAGTGCGGCCCAGAACCGTGCCAGCGACCTGCAGACGGAAGTCCAGATGGAGAACCCCTCCGTCAGCCTCGAGGAAACCATGGTGGCGATCCAGAAGGCCCAGATCGGATTCCAGGCCACGCTGCACGTGCGCAACCGGATGGTGCAGGCCTATACCGACATCATGAACATGCAGGTATAGCAGGGGCGCTCCCCTGAGGCGCTGCGCGCCTTCCCCTCGCTCTCACAGCGCTGCGCGCTGTGGGCAAGGGGACGATGCCGTCGCTGCGGGGCGGCCCTTGCTGGGCATCCCTCGCGGGGGGCGCGCCGGTATCTGGCAGCGCAGGTCTGCGCTTACTCCTGATTTTGTAGCTGCTTGCGCTTTATGGATAAGCGCTACAGGCACTTTTTACTCCGTAAAAGACACGCCACACTCTCAGCACAGGGAGCTCCGCGACGCATCGCTGGCCGTGGCAGCTTCGTGACAAGCGTCAGGAATCAGCTGCTCTCAACTTAATAGCTGCTTGCGCCTGATGGACAAGCGGTAGCGCCGTATTTCATCCATGAAAAAGCCGACCTCGCGGGGTCGGCTTTGTCTGGGGCTTGGCGCATGCCTCAATGCATCATCTGCGGCTGGCCTTCGAACAGGTGTTCGAACTGCGCCAGCCAGGGCTCGGCCAGGCAACGGATCTGGGCATCGTTGCGCAGGATGCGCTGCATGATGCGGGTCTTTTCGCGCCGGTGCTCTGGCAGCAGTTCGTGTTCCTGCGACTTGAAGCGCAGTTGCTCGATCAGCACGGCACAGGCTCCTTCATAGCGCACCACGCCATCCCAGTCCTTGAGCCTGGCGGCCTCCAGCATCTTGGCGCTGCTGTCTTCGATCGCCTTGTAGTAGTCAATCAGCATGTGGGACATGGTTCAGGCCTCCACCAGTGCTGGCTGCCCCGGGGTGGCGGCCTCCGCGACGGCGCCCGATTGCTTGATCTGGCTCCAGCCCTGCGCCACCGGCTCGATCAGGCGCATGACCTCCTGCATCATGGCATCGTCGTTGCGGGCATTCGCCAGGATCAGGCGGTGCAGGCAGTAGTCATACAAGGCTCCCAGGTTCTGGGCCAGCTCCCCGCCATCCACCTTGTCGAGCGCCGTGCTCAGCCCCTCTTCAATGATGCGGACGGCCTTGGAGATATTGTTGACCTTGCCCAGCACGTCGCCGCGCGCCATGGCACCCCGCGCCGTGGCGATGGAGTTCAGGACACCTTCATACAGCAGGCTGACCAGCTGGTGCTGGTCCATCGTGTGCATGCTGGTTTCTACATTGATACGCTGATAAGCGTTGGCTGCACGGGGGCTATAGGCGCTGAACATGCTGGCAATCCTTGCGATGTATTACTTTAGTTATCGGCTACAGCCAGAAAAACTGAAGCGGTCAGCCCGAGGATTTATTCCAGGTGGTCACCTGCTGCGAGATATACGCATTGAGCGCATTCAGGCTCGACATCTTTGTATCAAGGGCGGTGTAGCGCGCCGTCAGGCTCTTTTCCAGGCGGTCCGCACGATCGTTGATCGTCTCCACGTCCTTGGCATTGAGCTTGAGGGATTGCTCGTAGATTTTTGCCTTGCTGGCGAAGAACCCGTCGTTTGCGAGCAGCTTGGTCGTGACCGCCTTGAATTTTCCGGCGAACCCGTCCTCCACGCTGCCGCCCTCCGGCCCCCGGAAGAAAGCCTTGACGTCGTCGGCGTTTTCCATGGCCTTGTTGAACTTGGTCGCGTCGAGCGTCAGGTTGCCGGTGGGCGCCACGTTGCCGAGCCCGCCCTCCGAGACCACTCCCACGGCAGACAGATTGCGCAGCGCGCCCGAGCTGTTCACGGACTGCAGCGCCATGCGCAAGGTGTTTTGCAAGGTCACCGCCGCGCTATCCCCCTGCAGCAACCCCGCCGTTTTGGTGCCCTGGTCGTACTTGGTGACCTCATTCAACGCCTGATTGATGGCGTTGTATGCGCTCACGAAGGCCTCGATGTTCTTCTTCACGGCAGAGTTGTCCTTGGCCACCGTCACCGCCACGTCGCCCGTGGTGACCTGCAGCGCCGTGAACGTCACGCCCGACACGGTATCGGCAAAGGCATTCGTTGCCGAAGTGACGGCAACGCCGTTGACGGTCGCGTTCGCGTTCGCCGCATACTCCGTCACGCCGCCCACCACGAGCCGCGACAAGCCCGCACCGTCCGCCAGGTTGCCGTCGGCGTCCGCCGCGCTCATCCGGTAGCCGGCATCCTCGCCCGTTGTCTTGCTGCGCAGCATCAGGCGCTCGCCGGAGGCATCGCTCAGCACGGTGGCCGTCACGCCGGCCTTCGAGCCATTGATCTTGCTGGCGACGTCCGCCAGCGTATCCGTGGCGCTGACGTCCACATTGACTGCGCCCGCGCTGCCCATTGTGAAGACCTTGGGCTCGCCGGACCACTTGCCCGTTTCAAAGGTCAGCGTGCCCGCCCCGACGGCCTGCTTGACGGGCGACAACGCCACGGAGATGGAGGACTGCGCCTTGGCCAGGTTCTGCACCTGCACATTGAATGACGTCGCCGCGGCGCCGCCCACGGCGGAGACCGACACGGCTTCCGGCTTGGCGGAGGTCGCGCTCACCCCGTTCCAGCCCGTGACGCTGGCGAGCTTGCTGGCGGCATCGGCCAGCGTGGAGACCAGGGATTTGAACTGGCCGAAGGCAGACACCTTCGCATTCGTGATGGCCGCCTGCTGGTTCAGGCCGTTGGTCTTGGTGATGGGGATCTTCACGGCGTCGACCGAAGCCTTGATCAGCCCATTGACGTCCACGTTGCCGCCCAGGCCGATGCCTATCGATGAAAAGCTAGCCATATCCCACCTCCTGAATCCGTGTCGGGTTGAATCGCCAGAAATTATCCAGGCCTTTGGCTTGTTGCATCCAGCCGATAAGCACCCAAGAAAGCCACCAATCTACCGCGTTGCAGCCCGATTGGCAAAAAGCGGAAAGCGGCGGCGACCAGGTCGCCTCCGCCTTGTGAGGAGCGGGCTTGTTTCACAAACCCGCCCCGCCTGTTCAACCCTCTGCCAAAGATGATCAGCGCAGCAGGGCCAGAACACCTTGTGGCAGCTGGTTGGCCTGGGCCACCATGGCCGTGCCAGCCTGCTGCAGGATCTGGGCGCGCGACAGGTTGGCGGTTTCTGCGGCAAAGTCGGCGTCCTGGATGCGGCCACGCGAGGCAGACATGT
The DNA here is from genome assembly GCF_059415185.1 of Acidovorax sp. GW821-FHT10E04. NCBI lineage: Bacteria > Pseudomonadati > Pseudomonadota > Betaproteobacteria > Burkholderiales > Comamonadaceae > Acidovorax > Acidovorax sp. GW821-FHT10E04. The sequence continues at coordinate 295,524 of NZ_JBWKMT010000008.1, read as the reverse complement.
TTTCGGACGTGCTTTGCAGGTTGTTCACCGTGGTCTCGAAGCGCGACTGCAGGGCACCGAAGCTGGCGCGCTGGCCGTTGACGGCGGACAGGGCCGAATCGATGATCTTCAGGGCCTTGGTCGAACCGTCGACAGTCGACACGTCGATGGTGTTGACGGAATTCAGGGTCGAAGCACCGGCTGCCACGTACGCGGAGGTGCCGCCCAGAGAGAAGCCCTTGTCGGAGCTGAACTCCACCGTGCCACGCGAGTTGGCCGTGCCGCCAGCGACTGCCATGGACTGCGCGGCAGAGAAGGTCAGCGTAGCGGCCGTCGCGTTTTGCGATGCCAGGGTGGTCACGGCCACCGTCGAGTTGTTGACGATATTGATGTCCGAGCCCGCATCATTGGTCAGCAGGATGCCATCGCCGGCGCTGTTGAGCTTGGCGGTGATGCCGGTCTGCGATGCCACGTCATTGAATGCCTTGACGGCTTCGCCCAAGTCGGTTGCCGAGGTCGCGCTGAAGGTGATGTTGGCGGCGGTCGTGGTGTTGTCGCCCTTGATCGCCAGGGACACGGCACCTGCCGTGGTGATCTTGAACTCGGACAGATTGCGAGCCGAAGCCGTCACGCCGGTGGTCTCGGCCGCTGCGTTGACCGCTGCGGCAATTTTCGAAGCCGTGTCGGCAGCGTCGACGTTCACCGTCTTGCTTTGCAGGCCGTTCACGATAACGGTCGCGGCGGCGGCGGCGGGGGCGGCGGCAGCCGCAGGAACGCTGGCCGAGGCCTTCAGCTGCGCACCATAGGTGGTCGTGCGGAAGTTGCCGGTGGTCGCCGTGATGGTCTGGTTGGCGTTGGCGCCCACCTGGAAGGTGGCGGAGCCGAAAGAGCCGTCCAGCAGCTTCTGGCCATTGAATTCGGTCGTGGTGGAGATGCGGTCCAGTTCGGACAGCAGCTGGCCGACTTCAGCCTGAATGGCCTTGCGGTCGCCGGCGGAGTTGGTGGCATTGGCGGACTGCACGGACAGTTCACGCACACGTTGCAGGATGTCGCCAGAGGCCTTGAGCGCACCTTCAGCGGTTTGCGCCAGCGAAATGCCGTCGTTGGCATTGCGCACTGCCTGGTTCAGGCCGCGGATCTGCGAGGTGAAGCGCTCGGAAATGGCCAGGCCGGCGGCGTCGTCCTTGGCGCTGTTGATGCGCAGGCCCGACGACAGGCGCTGGATGGAGGTGTTGAGCGACAGTTGGCTCATACCCAGATTGCGCTGGGCGGTCAAGGAACTGACGTTGGTGTTGATGGTAGCTGCCATTTGCAAATCTCCTGAAAAGAACTGACTGAACATGGCGTTGCCGCCAACCTGGTGCCAGGCAAGGCACCCGGCCATACGGTTCACAGCGCCAGCATGGCCTTCTGTAGAACGGCGGGCATTTACGTCCCGTTGCAAATGTTTTCGGAAGCTGCGGCGAAAACTTTAGGGCGAAACGCACAAGTTGCAGGGTTTTTGTGCGCTTTATCGCACCACTGCGCACCGCGCTCGACTTTCACAATTCACCCATCGTTCCCGTCTTGTCTGCCGGACGGTGGGGCTTCTACCGGCGCAGATTTGGTTTTTCAAGCCTTTAAGGAGCATATCCATGGCAGCCACTATCAATACCAACGTCAGCTCCCTGACCGCCCAGCGCAATCTGGGCATGAGCCAGGCATCGCTCAGCACCTCCATCCAGCGCCTGTCGTCGGGCCTGCGCATCAACAGCGCCAAGGACGACGCCGCCGGCCTGGCCATTTCCGAGCGCTTCACCACCCAGATCCGGGGCCTGAACCAGGCGGTGCGCAATGCCAACGATGGTATTTCCCTGGCCCAGGTCGCTGAAGGCGCCCTGGCGGGCGCCAGCAACATTCTGCAGCGTGTGCGCGAATTGTCCGTGCAATCCGCCAATGCCTCCAACTCCGCCGGCGACCGCAAGGCCATTCAGGCCGAAGTCGGCCAGCTGCTGTCCGAGCTGGACCGTATTTCCGTCACCACCGAGTTCAACGGCCAGAAGCTGCTGGACGGCTCGTTCGGCTCCGCCACCTTCCAGGTGGGCGCCAACGCCAACCAGACCATCACAGCGACCACCGGCAACTTCCGCACGACGACGTACGGAGCACAGCTCAAGCAGTCGGCGCCCGTGGTGGTGACGGCGGCGGCGGCCCCCACGGCACTGACCGGCACGTTCGACATCGCCGGGCTGCAAACCAAGACGGTCACGCTCACCGCCACCGACACGATGGCCACCGCGGCCGCCAAAATCAATGCGCTCTCCGAATCCACCGGTGTCTCCGCGTCTGCACGCAACCAGGTCAACCTGACCACCTTCGTGGCTGGCGGCTCCTATTCGCTGGCGGTGAAGGGAGACAACGCGACCGCCGCCAACGTGACTTTCAGCGTATCCGCCGCCGGCGCGACCGCGGGCGGGCTGGCGGAAGCCATCAAGGGTTTCAACGACGTGTCGTCGCAAACCGGCATCACCGCCAAACTCAACGACGCCGGCGACGGCATAGTGCTCATCAATGAGTCGGGTGCCAACATCCAGATTCAGAACAACTCCCTGGCGGGCAACACCATTGCCGTGGGCGCCTACGATGCCGCGACGTCGGCCTCCACCGGCACCCCCACCTTTGTCGCGGGTGTCGCCGCTGCGCCCGCCGGCGGCTTTGCGACGGCCACCGGGTACCTGGAGATGAGCTCGGACAAGGGCTTCGCCATTACCAATCTGACGGGCACGCCCCCGGTCACGGCGACGGCATCCACGTTGAACGCCGTCAACGTCATCGACGTGTCCACCGTCGACGGCTCGACCAAGGCCCTGAAGATCATCGATTCGGCCCTGGCGGCAGTGAACGGCCAGCGTGCAAGCTTTGGTGCCTTGCAGGCGCGATTCGAGACCACCATCTCGAACCTGCAGCTGTCCTCGGAAAACATGTCTGCCTCGCGTGGCCGCATCCAGGACGCCGACTTTGCCGCAGAAACCGCCAACTTGTCGCGCGCCCAGATCCTGCAGCAGGCTGGCACGGCCATGGTGGCCCAGGCCAACCAGATTCCGCAGGGCGTGCTGGCCTTGCTCAAGTAGTGGTGGCACGCAGGCCTGGGCGGGCGAAAAGTCTCAAAAACAGGAGCATCTACCGCTTACCACACAACCACTAGAGGCCAATTTGGCCTCTTTTTTTGCGCCGTCTTGTGCTAACGTCATTGCGCGGCACGCCGGCCGCCAGGTCGTCCCAGGCAACCCGTTCGTTGGTCTGGCCCCTGCAATCCGATACATTTGAGAACACAGCGCCCGCGTTGTTTGCCCCCCCTGAATCCGCCGCATCGTTTGCCCGCTCGCCGCAACTCATCACGCACAAAGCATGTTTGTCATCATCGGTTACGTCGTTTGCCTAGGCTGCATCTTCGGCGTGTACATCGTGCACGGGGGAAATATCAGCGTGATCCTGAAGGCCCTGCCCTTCGAGATCATCACCATCCTGGGGGGCGCGCTGGGCGCCTTCGTGGTGAACAACCAGCCCAAGGTGATCAAGGCCACCATGGCGGCCATCCCGATGGCGCTCAAGGGATCCAAGTACACCAAGGCGCGCTACATGGAGCTCATGGCGATGCTCTATGACATCCTGCAGAAGGCCCGCAAGGAGGGGCTGATGGCCATCGAAAAGGATGTGGAAGCACCCCACGAATCCGAGATCTTCAAGAAATACCCCACGGTGGGCAGCGACCACCACGTGATCGAGTTCACCACCGACTACCTGCGCATGATGGTGTCGGGCAACCTCAACTCGCACGAGATCGAGGCGTTGATGGACAGCGAGATCGACACCCACCACCAGGAGGCCCACGCGCCCGTGGCCGCGCTGGCGCGCCTGGCCGGCGCCCTGCCCGCGTTCGGGATCGTGGCCGCCGTGCTGGGCGTGGTGAACACCATGGGCTCGGTGGGCCAGCCGCCCTCGGTGCTGGGCGGCATGATCGGCTCGGCGCTGGTGGGCACGTTCCTCGGGATCTTGCTGGCCTACGGCGTGGTCGAGCCCCTGGGCGGCCTGGTCGAGCAAAAGACCGAAGATGCCGCCAAGGAGCTGCAGTGCATCAAGTCCACCCTGCTGGCCAGCATGCAGGGCTACAACCCGGCCACGGCCATCGAGTTTGGCCGCAAGGTGCTTTTCTCCAGCGTCCGCCCCAGCTTCACCGAGCTGGAGGGGCATGTGAAGGGGAAGAAATGAGACACCGCGCTGGTGCGCCACGCGCCTTCCCTCCGCGCTCGCGGCGCTGCGGGGCGGACCTTGGCTTGCTGCCCTGGCTTGGGACAAGCCGGCATCAAAGGCTGCGGGTGGTGCGCAGCGCCATGGGGAGCCGACGGGATAGCTGACCATGGCAGAAAAGAAGCTCCAGCCCATCATCATCAAGCGCATCAAGAAAGGCGGCCATGCGGTGCATGGCGGCGCCTGGAAGATCGCGTATGCCGACTTCGTGACGGCGATGATGGCGTTCTTCCTGCTGATGTGGCTGCTGGGTTCCACCGCCAAGGGCGAGCTGCAGGGGATTGCAGCCTATTTCGCGTCGCCGCTCAAGGTGGCCATGACCGGCGGCGACGGTGCCGGCAACAGTTCCAGCGTGATTCCCGGCGGGGGGAACGACCTGTCCAAGGTGCACGGCCAGGTGCGGCGCTCCGACGTGGAGGCCGCCAAGCAGCGCCGCATGAGCATCGACGCAGCCCGGGCCGAGCAGGCCAAGCAGGACCTGGACCGCATCAAGGCGCTGGAAGCCAAGATCGATGCGCTCATCACGGAAAACCCGCGCCTGAATGAATACAAGTCGCAGATCCGCATCGACATCACGCCCGACGGGTTGCAGATCCAGATCATCGACGACCAGAACCGCCCCATGTTCGACAGCGGCAGCGCGTTGGTGAAACCCTACATGCGCGACATCCTGCGTGAGATCGGCGCCGCCCTCGGCGGGGTGGAAAACCGCATCAGCCTGGCTGGCCATACCGATGCAGTCCCCTACGGAAACAGCGACCGGGGCTACAGCAACTGGGAGCTTTCGGCCGACCGCGCCAACGCCTCGCGCCGGGAGCTTGTCTCGGCCGGCATGCCAGACGCTAAACTGGGACGTGTGGTGGGCCTGGCGGCCAGCGATCTGCTGGAGCCAAAGAACCCGCGCGCACCCGCCAACCGGCGCATCACCATCACGGTGCTGACCCGGGAGGCCGAAGAACGACTCATGGGCAAGGGGATTCCCGAAATCACTTCGACAGAACTGTTGAATGAAAAGCGGGAAAATCCCCCCCCCGGCAGGTAAACGTTACGACTTGTCACCAACCCTGCCACCCATGACAATACTTACAGCCATTTCCGACCGAAAGGGTCCCACGTGACCACAGCCCTTCGTTTTTTGATCGTTGACGACTTCTCCACCATGCGGCGCATCGTGCGCAATCTGCTCAAGGAAAGCGGCTTTGCCGATGCCGACGAGGCCGAAGATGGCGTGGCCGCCCTGAACAAGCTGCGCAACAGCAAGTTCGACTTCGTGGTGACCGACATCAACATGCCCAACATGAACGGCTTCCAGCTGCTGGCGGAAATCAAGAAGGACGACAAGCTCAAGCACCTGCCCGTCCTGATGGTCACCGCGGAAGCCCGCAAGGAAGACATCGTGGCCGCCGCGCAGGGCGGGGCCGCCGGCTACATCGTCAAACCCTTCACCAAGGCAACACTCGAAGAGAAAGTGACCTTGATCCTGAAAAAGATGGGGCTATGACACCATGGACGACATACCGGACAACAGCCAGCCGCCTGCGGATGTACACCACAAGATCGGCCTGCTGACACGCCAGCTGCACGACTCGCTCAACGAGCTGGGCTACGCCGACAAGCTGCGCGGCTCCATGGGCGAGCTGCCCGACGCCCAGAGCCGCCTGTCGTACATCGCCCGGCTGACCGGGGAAGCCGCCGAGAAAGTGCTCAACCGCGTCGAGCAGGCCAAGGCGCAGCACGACTACATCGCCGCCGAGACGCGCCGTGTGGTGACGTCCCTGGTCAAGGACCCGGTGGCGGCCGTGGCCAAGGGGGAAATCATGAATTTCCTCACCGATGTCGAGCGGGTGACGAAGGAAGCCGACACGCACCTCACCGAAATCATGATGGCGCAGGACTTCCACGACCTGACCGGGCAGGTGATCGCCCGGGTGGTCAACCTCGCCGCCACCATCGAGGACCAGCTGGTGCAGCTGCTGATCCAGACCGCCCCCCCCAATGCACAGGTGGCCGCCGTGGCCGAACCGCCCCGCACCCAGCACCTGCAGGGCCCCGTGGTGGACCCCGAGCACACTCCCGACGTGGTGACCGACCAGTCCCAGGTGGACGACCTGCTGGCCAGCCTCGGCTTCTGAGGCTGCGGCCACGCAACGCCGCCCGCGGCCCTGCGGCGGCCGCAGGCGCCACGCCGGCGCCTGTTACGTCTCTGAAAAGAGGGGGCTGCAGCCTCCTTATCGGCCTTTAGATTTCCGGGTCGCTCACGACAATGGCATGACACGAGCCGTCATGCCACCATGGAATCCAGCCAAGAAAAAAGCCTACCCGCGTCAGAGCGCAAGCTGCAGAAAGCGCGCGAAGACGGCCAGGGAGCACGCTCGCGCGATCTTTCCCACCTGGCGATCCTGGGCGCGGGCGCGGCCTGCCTGCTCATTCTGGCCCCCCAGCTGATGGACCACATGCAGCGGGCGATGAGCCAGCAGCTCGCGTTTGACGCCACCACCGTCATGGCGCCCGGCACCATGCTCAAGCGCCTGCAGGACATGGTCGTCGTGGGCCTGGTGGCCAGCGCGGTGTTCGCCATCCTCACCGGTGCCGCGGCCCTGATCAGCGCCATCGGCGCCGGCGGCTGGATTCTGAGCCTCAAGCCCATCTCGCCCCAGTTCAACCGGCTCAATCCGATCTCGGGGCTCGCCAACCTGTTTTCCAAGCAGCAGATGGCCAACGTGGCCAAGATGGTGCTGATGACCGCGGTCCTGAGCTACGTGGCCTGGAAGTTCATGGGCAACAGCATCGACACCGTGGCCATGCTGGTGCTGCAGCCCTCCCCCATGGCCATCCGCCAGCTGGCCGACTGGCTCACGTCCGGCATGAGCCTGCTGCTCCTGGTGGTGTTCCTGGCGGCGCTGGTGGACGTGCCCCTGCAGGCCTACTTCTTCAAGGCGCGCCTGAAGATGTCGCACGAGGAAATCAAGCAGGAGCACAAGGAATCCGACGGCAACCCCCACACCAAGGGCCGCATCCGCCAGAAGCAGCGCGAGATCGCCGACCGTGCCAGCGTGGGCGCCGTTCCCAAGGCCGACTTCGTGGTCATGAACCCCACCCACTACGCCGTGGCGCTCAAGTACGACGAGAAGACCATGAGCGCGCCGCAGGTCATCTCGCGCGGCACCGACCTCATCGCGCTCAAGATCCGCGACGTGGCCAAGGAGCACAACGTGCCCGTGCTGCAGTCGCCCATGCTGGCCCGGGCGCTGTATGCCCATGCCGAGCTGGACCAGGCCATTCCCGCCACGCTCTACACCGCCGTGGCCCAGGTGCTGGCCTACGTCTACCGCCTCAAGGCCGCCCTGCGCGGCGAAGGCCGCATGCCCGACAGCCTGGTGGAGCCGTTTGTGCCCCCTGAACTCGATCCGCTGAACCGCACGCCCGTGCAAGGTGCCGCCGCATGAACACCTCCGTGAAATCTTTGCAGCAATGGGCGGGCAGCAATGCCAACGCCCTCCAGGGGCTGTCGGCCCCGTTGCTCGTGGTGGCCATCCTGGCGCTCATGGTGCTGCCCATCCCGCCGTGGCTGCTCGACGCGTTCTTCACGCTGAACATCGCCGTGGCCCTGATGGTGATGATGGTGGCGGCCTACATGCTGCGCCCCCTGGATTTCGCGGCCTTTCCCTCGGTGCTGCTGCTGACCACCCTCATGCGCCTGTCGCTGAACGTGGCCTCCACCCGCGTGGTGCTGCTGGAAGGCCACACGGGCCCGGGCGCCGCCGGCGCGGTGATCGAGGCCTTCGGCCACTTCCTGATCGGCGGCAACTTCGCTGTGGGCCTGATCGTGTTCGCGATCCTGGTGGTGATCAACTTCGTGGTGATCACCAAGGGCGCCGAGCGCATCGCCGAGGTGTCGGCACGCTTCACGCTGGACGCCATGCCCGGCAAGCAGATGGCGGTGGATGCCGACCTGAACGCCGGCCTGATCGACGAGAAGGAAGCCAAGCGCCGCCGCGCCGAAGTGGCGGAAGAAGCGAACTTCTTCGGGTCCATGGACGGTGCCTCCAAGTTCGTGCGCGGCGATGCGGTCGCTGGCATCCTGATTCTGCTGATCAACATCATCGGCGGCTTCGCCATCGGGGTCTTGCAGCACGACCTGTCGGCCAAGCAGGCGGCCGACAGCTACATCCTGCTGGCCATTGGTGATGCGCTGGTGGCGCAGATTCCCGGCCTGCTGATCTCGGTGGCTGCGGCCATGGTGATCTCGCGCGTGGGCAAGGACCACGACATGGGCCGCCAGATCGTGCAGCAGCTCTTCATGTCGCCCCGCGTGCTGGGCGTGACCGCCGGCATCCTGCTGCTGCTGGGCCTGATCCCGGGCATGCCCCACGTGGTGTTTCTGACCATGGGTGGTCTGCTCGCCTATGGCGCCTGGGTGCTGCACGAACGCCAAAAGGTGCCGCCCGAAGTCGAGGCCCCGCCCGCCCCCGTGAGCGACGGCGAGGCCACCTGGGACGACCTGCAGCCCGTGGACCTGCTGGGCCTGGAGCTGGGCTACCGCCTGATCAGCCTGGTGGACAAGAGCCGCCAGGGCGACCTGCTCACGCGCATCAAGGGCGTGCGCCGCAAGTTCGCGCAGGAAGTCGGCTTTCTGCCGCCCGCCGTGCACGTGCGCGACAACCTCGAATTGAAGCCCAGCGGCTACCGCATCACGCTGCGTGGCGTGGTGGTCGGCGAAGGCGAGGCCTTCCCCGGCATGTTCCTGGCCATCAACCCGGGCGGCATCACCACGCCCCTGATCGGCACCCCCACCACCGACCCCGCGTTCGGCCTCCCAGCACACTGGATCGACGACCGCCAGAAGGAAGCCGCACAAATGGCGGGTTTTACGGTCGTTGATTCCGAAACCGTGATGGCCACCCATTTGTCACACTTGATGCAAGTGCAAGCCGCCAAGCTCCTCAGTCGCACGGAAACGCAGCAACTCGTGGAGCACGTGGCCAAGCTGGCTCCCAAGCTCATCGAAGAAGTGGTCCCGAAAATGGTCTCCATCGCAACGTTCCAGAAGGTCCTCCAGCTGCTGCTGGAAGAGTCTGTGCACATCCGCGATATCCGCACCATCATCGAAACGCTGGCCGAGTTTGCCGGCGGCATCTCCGACCCGGTCGAGCTGGCCCGCCGCGTGCGCATCGCGCTGTCGCCCGCCATCGTGCAACAGATCTACGGCCCCACCCGCGAACTCAACGTCATCGCCATCGAACCAGGCCTCGAACGCCTGCTGGTGCAGGCGCTGGGCAACACGGCCGGCCCCGCCCTGGACCCTGGCGTGGCCGACATCCTCACGCAAAAGGCCGCCGAGGTGGCCCTCAAGCAGGAAGAGATGGGCCTGCCCGCCTGCCTGCTGGTGCCAGACCAGATCCGCAATGCCATCTCCCGCCTGGTGCGCCGCGTCGCGCCCCGGCTGCAGGTGCTTGCCCACAGTGAAATCCCCGAGACCCACACCATCCGCATTGGGCCGATCCTTAGAGGTGCATCAGCATGAACATCAAACGCTTCCACGCTCCCACATCCCGGGAGGCTCTGGCCAAAGCGCGCATGGCCTTTGGTGACGGCACATTGATCCTGTCCAACCGCCCCACGGCCAACGGCGTCGAAGTCGTGGCCACGGCCGAGGACACGCTCTCGGCGCTGGACGGTGGTGGCGCGGGCCCGTCCGCCAACCCGCCCTTGCTGGCCCCCACACCGGCGCGCAGCGCGCCCCAGCGCGCAAGCCAGGCAGCCGCCGCCGCCGCCAGCACCCTGGGCCGCAACGCGGTGGAGGAAGACACCGAGCAGCTGGCGATGAGCACGCTGTCGTTCCAGGACTATGTGCGCGAGCGCATGCTGCGCCGCCGCCACGAGGCGCTCAATGGCCCGGCCGAACCGCAAACCCTGTCGGAGCGCAGCCGCGACCAGGAACCGGAGCGCGAACGCATGCCCGCGCCTGCCGTGGCGCGCCACAACCCGCTGCGCACCATCCCCATGGACATTCCGCCCGAGCCGCCACGCCGCCGGCAGGAGCCCGCCGTGAGCAGCGCCGTGCAATCGGCCGCCAACCAGCAGAGCGTGATGAGCGAGCTGCACGCGATGAAGGAACTGATCGAGGACCGTTTCAACACCCTGGCGTGGCTGGGGCAGGCGCGGCAGAACCCCATCCAGTCCAACCTCATGCTCAAGATGATCCGCGCAGGCTACTCCCCTTCCCTCGCCCGTGCCGTGCTGGAGCGCATGCCCGAGGAGCTGTCGGCCGCCGAATCCGTGCGCTGGCTCATGGAGGTGCTGGAGCGCAACCTCAGGACCGACCTGGCCGAACCCCCGCTGTACGAACAAGGCGGCATCTTCGCGCTGGTGGGCTCCACCGGCGTCGGCAAGACCACCACCACCGCCAAGCTGGCCGCGATGTGCGCGCGCATCCACGGCCCCGGCAGCGTGGGCCTGATCACGCTGGACACCTACCGTGTGGGAGCCCACGAGCAGCTGCGCACCTACGGCCGCATGCTGGGCATCGTCGCCCATCTGGCCCACGACCGCGCCGCGCTGCAGGACCTGCTGGGCCTGCTGTCGGGCAAGAAGATGGTGCTCATCGACACCACGGGCGTGGCCCCGCGCGACCCGCGCAAGCGCGACATGCTCGACGTGCTGGACCTGCCCCATGTGAACCGCCTGCTGGTGCTCAACGCGGGCTGCCATGGCGACACGCTCGACGATGTGCTCACGGCGTTCAAGACCGAAGGCTCCCAGCAGGCCATCCTGTCCAAGGTGGACGAAGCCGTGAAACTCGGCCCGGCCATCGACGCACTGATCCGCCACCAGATGGTGCTGCGCGGCGTGACCAACGGCCAGCGCGTGCCGGAAGACTGGGAGCGCGCCGATGCACACAAGCTCATCAGCACCTCCATGCGCGCTCCCGCCAAGTCGGCTTTCGACCCCAAGGCAACCGACCTGAACTTCTTCTTCTCGCATTCGCCCGACACCATGAACGAACGGGGGCTGGTCGATGCTTGATATCGGCTTTCACCAGGCGGCAGGCCTGCACAGCTTCACCCCGCAATCGGAACTGCGGGTGGTGGCGGTCGCCAGCCAGGACAACGCGGGCACCGGGCTGGAGACGCTGTGGCAGATCTGCGCAAGCCTGCAGCGCCTGGGCTACCCGGTGGTGGTGCTCGATGGCACCGCCCAGGAGACGGACGACAGCCCAGGGCTGCTGCACCTGCTGCAACAGGCGCCCTGGAACGAGGGTGTCAGCCTGAACATGGGGGCCATGGCCTCCTCGCTGGCGGTGATTCCGGCGGCGAAGGGCCTTCTGCGCATCAGCCGGGAAGCCAGCCGCAATGAAACGGCCCCCCTGCCCAGCCTGCTGCCCTATTTCCGGACCTACGGGTTGATCGTGCTGCACGCGCCTGCGGCCACGCTCGGGCCGCTGCTGACGCACACGTCCACCATACCGCTGGTGGTGATGGGCGACGGATCGGCCGGCGTGCTGACCAGCTACAAGAGCCTCAAGCAGATCGCCCTGCACACGACCCTGCCCTGCATGGTGGCGGCCTTGCTGCGCGGCGACACCGCCGCCGAACGGCGCAAGACACAGCACGCGCTGCTGACCCTGCAGGACTGCGCGGAGCGCCACCTGGGTGGCCCGGTGCGCACGACCACCATCGCCACGCAGAACCCCCAGGACCTCCAGCGCCTGGCCTTGCAACTACTGGAAAATGCGGGCACTATCAGTGAATCGCTGACTGCGCTGCCACCCAGCAACTTGACAGGCATGCCTGCGCATTTTGTCCGGAGCCACTGATCTGATGTACACCGCCAAAGGCCAGCTCGATCGTGATGCGCTGATCCGCCAGCACGTCCCGCTGGTGCGAAGGATTGCGCACCACATGATCGCCAAGCTGCCGCCCAACGTGGAGCTGGACGATTTGATCCAGGTCGGCATGATGGGCCTGGCGGAAGCACTCTCGCGCTACGAAGCCGCCCAGGGCGTGCAGTTCGAGACCTTCGCTACCCAGCGCATCCGCGGCGCCATGCTCGACGAGTTGCGCGAGGGCGACTGGATGTCCCGCAGCTCGCGCAAGAGCCAGAAAGACATCGAGCACGCCGTGCAACGGCTGGAGCAGAAACTCGGCCGCAGCCCGCTCGAATCCGAGATCGCCAGCGAAATGGGCATGAACCTGGCGGACTACCAGAATCTGCTGGGCAAGGTGCGGGGCACGCAGCTGGTGTACCTGGAAGACATGACACACGGCAACGAGGACGACGACGGTTTCCTGGACCGCCATGTTGCCGACGGCGATGCCGACCCCATGGAATTGCTGCGCGACCAGCGGCTCAAGATGTCCCTGGTCAACGCCATCAAGAGCCTGCCCGAGCGCGAGCAGCACATCATGGGCATGTACTACGAGCACGACATGAATCTCAAGGAGATCGCGGCCGTGCTGGGGGTTACCGAGTCACGGGTGTGCCAGCTGCACAGCCAGTCCATCGCCCGCTTGCGTGCCAAGATGCGGGCGCATTAGGGCTCCCTGAGGCCATGGCTCCCCCTGAGTCGCCTGCGGCGCCTTCCCCCTGAGGGGGACACCACCCCTGGACTGGCGAAGCCAGATCCACGGTGGCACTGGTATTGGGCTGCGACCGTTTCGACGGCCATTGCGCAAGGCCGAACTCCGGCGTACTGACCCCGGTTCGCTATCGATGGGATAGCTGCTTGCGCTTGACTTGCGTTGGATCAAGCCGGTTTGGCCATTCAAACGCAGGTAGCTCAAGCGCTGGCAGCTATCTTTTTTGAGTTGCGACTCGACTCAGCCTGCCGACTTGTAGATCCGTGCCACGCCGGGCTTGCCGGGCTGGGCGCCGCGGCCGTCGCCATAGGTGGCGGGGGAGCCGGCCTGGGGCAGCAGGCTGGCAACCTGGCGGTCGGCGTTGGCGGACAGGCGGGCGAGGCCCTCGCGGTGATTGGCGAGCATGTCGCCGATGGCATCCACCCTCTTTTGCAACTGCGCGGGCAAAGGCAGGCCCCGGGCCGCCGCCTGCTCCAGGACGCGCGCGAACTGGGCCGCAGCGTCCCGCAAGGCCATGCTGTTTTTCTCAAGGGATGGGGGATCTGCCGCAAGAAGGGCGGCGGAGACTTTTTCGATCAGCTGTTCAACAGCCGAGAGGGATTCTTCCAGCGACATGGCCCATTGTGCGCTGGATGGCATCTGGCTGCCAAGCGAGCTGTGGGATCAGCCGCGGGAGCGGGAGAGGATTTCCTGGGCGTTGGTGAGCATCTTGTCGGCAATGGCCTCGGCATCCACCGAGAACGTGCCTTTTTCGATGGCCGTGCGCACGGCCTTGACCTTGCCGGCATCGAAATCGCCCGTGGAACGGGCCGTCTGGTCCAGTGCGCGGGCTGCGGTGGACACCGTGACGGGCACACCGGCGGTTGACACGGCCGCTGCGTCCTTGGCGGCTCCTTCAGCAGCGCTGGCAGGACTTTTGGCCTGCTTGGCAGGCCCCGTCTGCGCCAAGGCGCCCGGGAGTTCCGGTTTTTGACCAATCTTCATCGCTCTCTCCACCACCCCGCTTGATGTGGGGCACAGTAGCAATGTTTTCGACCCTTTTGGCCCGGACTTTAGCCATTTATCGCCACAGCGTCATCAAAGAGCCACGACCACTGTCCCAGTTTCATTCACAGTTCCACTGACAACGCGGCCATTGTCCATGCGGATGCGAACAATCTGCCCCGCTGCCCCTGCCGACATTGCCTGGCCGGCCGATGTCACGGCATAGCCCGGCCCCTGCGCGACCACCTTGACCTGGGCCCCTGCCCGGAAAAGATGCGGGGCCCGCACCATGGTCTGGCGCAAAGTCTGCCCGGCGACCAGCTGGCGGGCGGCCACCTGCCCGACCCACAGCTCCGGATTGGCCATGACGGCCGCCGACTCCTCGGCCCAGTCCACCTCGGCCTGCGTCGCATCGTTGGCCGTGAGGATGGCGCCAGGAGCCACGGGGTTGATCAGCACCCAGGCGGGGCCAAAGGCCTTGACGGTCACCGGAAGATACACGTTCCATGCGGTCTGCCCCTCCACGCAGCGCAGTCCCAGGCGCGTACGCCCCCACAGCCGCGCGCCGGCCGGCAGATAGGGCTCAACCCGCGCACACGGCGCCAGCCGCAGCCTGGAATCCAGTGAGCCAACGCTCACTTCCATCCGCAAGGGGAGCCCCGCAGGCTGGTTGCGCGACATCGCATCGTCCAGCCAGCGCTGGGTCAGCGGCCCCAGGTCGGCCGCGGGATCGGCGGCGGCCTGCGCGAACGCGGCGCCGCTGCCGCCGGCCACAGCGGCCGCCAGCGCCACGCCCGCCAGGGCGCGGTGCGCGGCCACCTGCCCGCGCAAGGACACAGCCTGCGCGCAGGCTCGGACGAAACGGGAAGAAAAGATCGATGGCATGGGGCCTCCTGGGCGTCGCGCGTCTTCCCGCGCAGGGCGGCAAAGACTATTTCACGACTGGAACTATAGGCAGCCGGGCACAGCGCAAAACCCGAAACTGCGCGCCCATTTCCTCGTTCTTCGCGCTTTAGAAAAAAGCCACGGTTTCCATAATCAAGCCACGCCGGAAAGCCCCCTGCCCGGCGCCATTGCAACCCAGGGTGTGAGGCAACCATGCTTGACAAGATGACCAACCGGCTGGACTTTCACGGCAACGCGCTGACGCTGCGTGCCGAGCGCCAGCGCGCCATCGCCAGCAACATCGCCAACGCCGACACCCCGGGCTACGTGGCACGCGATTTCAGCTTTGGCGACGCGATGCGCGAAGCCACGGGGTCCGGATCGGGCGTAACCCGCCTCGCCACCGCAGGCTCCGTGGGCACCACGGGCAACCTGGGGGCCAAGGGCGCCACAGACCCCCGCCACATTCCACTGCCCGCGGCCAGCACGGGCACTGGCGCCCCCGGCGCACTGGGCTATTCCGTGCAGGCGCAGCCGAGCCTGGACAACAACACGGTGGACCTGGACCGGGAACGCGCGAACTTTGTCGACAACGCGGTGCGCTACGAAGCCACGCTGCGCTTCATCAACGGCAACGCCAAAACCATGCTCAGCGCGATCCAGGGCCAGTAAAGCCCACCGCATTGCAGCGCAGAAAGCGAGTCACCCCATGTCCATGTTCTCCATCTTCAGCGTGTCGGGCAGCGCCGTCAGCGCGCAGTCGCAGCGGCTCAACGTGGTGGCCAGCAATCTGGCCAATGTCGATGCGGTGGCCGGCCCCGACGGCCAGGCGTACAAGGCGCGCCAGGTGGTGTTCCAGACCGCGCCGATGGGCGCCGACAGCTCCGCCGGCGTGCGGGTGAGCGCCATCAGCGAAAGCAACACCCCCGGACGCCGCGTGCACGACCCCGCCCACCCCTCGGCCGACGAGCAGGGCTACGTGACGCACTCCAACGTCAACGCCGTGGAGGAAATGGTCAACATGATTTCCGCCTCCCGTTCGTACCAGAACAACGTCGAGGTCATGAACACGGCCAAGTCGCTGCTTCTCAAGACCCTGCAGATGGGCCAGTAATTTCCGGGAGACCCCACCATGATCCTCAGCGCCACCAACGCCCCTTCCGTGACGGATGCGACCGGCACGAAAGCCAACGCCGCCACCGACCCCGCCGCCGCGCAGGACCGGTTCCTGAAGCTGCTCGTCGCGCAGCTGAACAACCAGGACCCGATGAACCCGCTGGACAACGCGCAGATGACCTCGCAGATCGCGCAGATCAACACGGTGACCGGCATCCAGCAGCTCAACCAGACCATGCAGAGCATGTCCGAGCAGTTCAACTCGCTGCAGGTGATGCAGGGCACGGCGCTGATCGGCCGCAACGTGATGACCGAAGGCTCGAGCGTCGCCGTGGCCGACAAGGTCGGCAAGGGCGGCTTCGAGCTGCCCTCGGCCGCCACGAACGTGAAGATCGAGGTCACCACCGCGGGTGGCCAGGTGGTGGACACCATCGACCTGGGCGCCAAGGCCGCGGGCCGCCACACCTTCGAGTGGGACGCCAGCAAATACACCGGCGCCACCGATGCGCTGCAGTTCCGCGTCAGCGCCGTCAACGGCTCGGCCAAGCTGTCGAGCACGCCGCTGTCCCTGTCCAAGGTCACCGCCGCGGGCGCCGAGGACGGCCAGCTCAAGCTGACGCTCGCGAACGGCAAGACCATCAACTACAGCCAGATCAAGGCCCTGGTCTAACGCCGGCCCAAACCCTTTCTTCGCCTCTATCAGGAGAACACCATGAGTTTTCAGCAAGGCCTCTCGGGCTTGAATGCCGCCAGCAAGAACCTCGACGTCATCGGACACAACATTGCCAACTCCAACACCGTCGGGTTCAAGGCCTCGCGGGCGGAATTCGCTGAAATGGTCGCTTCCGCCATCGGCTCGGCCGGCGGCACCAACGCGGGCATCGGCGTCGAAGTCGGCGCCGTCTCGCAGCAGTTCACCCAGGGCAACCTCACGATCACGGGCAACAGCCTGGACGTGGCCATCAACGGCAATGGCTTCTTCACGCTGACCCTGCCCGACGGCACGCCCGCCTACACCCGCTCCGGCAACTTCAAGCTGGACAAGGAGGGCAACATGATCACGAACGACAACGCGAACGTGATGGGCTACCCCGTGGACCCCGTGACCGGCCTGCGCTCGGGCACCGACCCCATCCCCATGGTCTTCCCCACCTCCGAGCCGATCCCGGCCAAGCAGACGACGAAGATCACCGCGGCCTTCAACCTGCCCGCCACCGCCACCGACGCGGCCGGCGACCCCGCCGCCACGCCACCCATCCCGGCCACGCCGCGCGCCACCTATGGCACCTCCATCAACGTGTTCGACAGCCAGGGCGTGGCCAAGCCGGTGAGCCTGTACTTCCAGAAGACCGCGACGGACAACACCTGGGACGTGTACGACGCGCTCGACGATCCCACGGCCACCCCGCCCGTGGTGGCCACCCCCATCGGCCAGATCACGTTCGACAACAACGGCGTCATCACCGGCCCCACCGCCACGCCACCCGCCACGGGCTTTTCGCTGCCGCTCACCGTCAATCCGACGCCGCCCAACCCGAACAACCTGCCCACGTTCACCGTTGACGTGAGCCTGGACAAGGTCTCCCAGAGCGGCAGCAAGTTCGCGGTCTCGAACCTGAGCCAGGACGGCTACACGACGGGCGAGCTCACCGGCATCAACATCGAGAACAACGGGATGATCATGACCCGTTACTCCAACGGCGTGACCCGCGCGGAAGGGCAGCTCGCGCTGTCGAGCTTCCGCAACACGCAGGGCCTGGCCTCTGTGGGCGGCAACAACTGGGTGGCCACCTTTGAATCCGGCCAGCCCGTGGTGGGCACCGCGACGGACGGCAACTTCGGCGCCCTGCGCTCGGGCGCCCTGGAAGACTCCAACGTCGATCTCACGGCCGAACTCGTGAACATGATGACCGCGCAGCGTGCCTACCAGGCCAACGCCCAGACGATCAAGACGCAAGACCAGGTGATGTCCACCCTGGTGAACCTGAGATGAAACACCCCCTGAGTCGCTTCGCGCCTTCCCCCTCTCTCGGCGCGCTGTGCGCTCCGGGAGGGGGACGCAGCCAGCGCGGCGGGGCGGCCCTTGCGCGGCTGCCCGCGCCTGGGCCGCGCCGGTTGCACACGCTGCGCACGGCACGCAGCACTGCAGGGTACTGAAAGGAGCATCGCACCATGGACCGCATCATCTACACCTCGATGACGGGCGCGAACGCCGCCGCCCACCGGCAGGCCGTGCTGTCCAACAACCTCGCCAACGCATCCACCCAGGGGTTTCGCGCGGAGCTTTCCACCTTCCGCTCGGTGCCGCTGCAGGGCGACGGCTCCAAGACCCGCGTGTTCGCGCTCGAAGCCACCTCCGGCCATGTGAACACGCCCGGTCCCGTGCAGCGCACCGGCCGCAATCTCGATGCCATGGCCGCGGGCAACGCCTGGTTTGCCGTGCAGGGCCTGGACGGCACCGAGGCCTACACCCGCGCGGGCACCTTCGAGCTGTCGGCCACGGGCCAGCTGCTCACGCCCACCGGGCTGCCGGTGCTCTCCGATGGCGGAGCGCCCATTGACGTCCCGCCGGGCGCCGAGGTCACGCTGGGCTCGGACGGCACGGTCACCGCCAAGGCCGCGGGCCAGCCCGCGCAGGCCATCGGCCGGCTCAAACTCGCCACCCCCACGCTGGAAGACCCGCTCAAGCGCGGCGATGACGGCCTGTTTCGCACCACGTCCGGCGATCCCATCGCGAACGATGCCAACGCCCGCATGCTCGCGGGGGCCGTCGAAGGCTCCAACGTGAACCCGGTCGAGAGCATGGTCGGGATGATCGCCGCATCGCGCCAGTTCGAGCAGCAGATGCGCCTGCTGCAGACCGCCGAGACCAATGACAAGACCGCCAGCCAGCTGCTGGGCATGAACGGTTGACGCGGCACCACCCACGCCCGCATCGCCCAAGGAAGGAAGCACACCATGATCAACTCCCTCTGGATCGCCAAGACCGGCATGTCTGCCCAGCAGACCCAGCTCGACGTCATCTCGCACAACCTGGCCAACGTTTCCACCACCGGCTACAAGCGCAACAACGCGGTGTTCGAGGACCTGATCTACCAGAACCTGCGCCAGGTGGGCGCCAACACCACCGAACAGAACCAGCTGCCCACCGGCCTGCACCTGGGCCTGGGCGTGCGCACGGTGGCCACCAGCCGCAACTTCGTGCAGGGCAGCCTGCAGGAGTCCAAGAACAACCTGGACGTGGCCATCAACGGCAACGGCTTCTTTGAAGTGACCATGCCGGACGGCACCCTGGGCTACACGCGCGATGGCTCGTTCCAGGTGGATGCGCAGGGCCGCCTCGTCACCTCCAGCGGCCTGCCCGTGGCCAACGGCATCACCGTGCCCCCCAACGCCACGAGCGTGAGCATCAGCGCCGACGGCGTGGTGTCCGCCACGGTGCAGGGCAACACCCAGCCCCAGCCGCTCGGGAACCTGGCCATGTCGGCCTTCGTGAACCCGGCTGGCCTGGAGCCCATCGGGCAGAACCTGTTCAAGGAATCGGCCGCCTCCGGCCAGCCGCAGCAGGGCACGCCGGGCACCAACGGGCTGGGCATTCTCAAGCAGGGCTTCCTGGAAGCCTCGAACGTCAACGTGGTGGAAGAGCTGGTCACCATGATCCAGACCCAGCGCGCCTACGAAATGAATTCCAAGGCCATCCAGACCTCGGACCAGATGCTGGCCAAGCTCAGCCAGCTGTGACGACGACAGGACCTTTCGCCATGCTGCACTCCACACGCCTCCCAGCCCTGGCCGCCGCCGCCGCGGGCGCCCTGCTGCTCACGGGCTGCGCCACCATGTCGCCCCCCCCGCCGGTGGACATCCTTCCCACCACGCCCCCTCCGCTGGCCGCCGCCCCGCGCACGCCGCCACCGGTCACGGGCGGCCTGTTCCACCAGGCCAGCTACCGCCCCGCCTTCGAAGACCGCCGCGCGCGCATGGTGGGCGACAACGTGACGGTCATGATCGTCGAGAACGTGACGGCCAGCCAGAAATCCTCCTCCACGGTGGACCGCACCTCCGAGGCCTCGGCCGGCATCACCAACCTGCCCTTCGTGAAGAAATCGCTGGCCGACCGCACCACGCTGGGCGCGGCCTCGGAAAACACCTTCTCCGGCAAGGGCGGCACCGAAAGCGCCAATACCTTCACGGGGTCGATCACCACCACGGTGGTGGACGTGCTGCCCAACGGCCACCTGGTCGTGACGGGCGAGAAGCAGATCGGCGTGAACCAGAACGTGGACGTGCTGCGCTTCTCGGGCACCATCGATCCGCGCGCGCTGCAGCCGGGCAGCATCGTCAACTCGACCCAGGTGGCCAATGTGCGGGTGGAATCCCGTGGCCGTGGCGCGCAGGGCGAGGCCCAGGCCATGGGCTGGATGGGGCGGTTCTTCAATACCATCACGCCGTTCTAGATTCCCCCCTGAGTCGCTGCGCGCCTTCCCCCTGAGGGGGAACGCCACCCCCGGCCCGGCAAAGCCGGATCCGCGGTGGAGCTGGCCTTTGGCCGGGCCAGTTTTTACGGGTGTGGTTTCTGGATGCGCCGGGGGCACAAAGCCTGGGGTTTTGAGGCTTCGGGATGTCTGACCGTTGTGAAAAATCCTCGCCCCAGTTTGCTACATAATTTATAGCTTTTAGCGCTTACCTATAAAGCGGTAGAGGCTGTTTTTATTCATACTTTCTCCTGTAGCGCGGCACCAGCGCCTGCCTGGTTTTCCGCGCACCACTGGCCGCTCCCCACCCGCCCGGGAACCCATGCAATAAGCCGGTGAACCCGCTTCTTTTTGGGTTTTAGTTCCTGGCGGGGCCGCCCACAATGGATGCCATGAAAGCCTTGTCCCATTCCCTCCTGCCACGCTCCGCGCGCGCGCTGTGGCTGCTGCTGGCCCTCGTGGCCGCCTGCCTGGCCATGCCCGTGCACGCGTTGCGCATCAAGGAAGTGGCGGCGGTGCAGGGCGTGCGCACCAACCAGCTCACGGGCTACGGCCTGGTGGTGGGACTGGACGGGACGGGCGACCAGACCACGCAGATGCCCTACACCACGCAGGCCATGTCCAACTACCTGCAGCAGATGGGCATCAGCCTGCCACCCGGCTCGGCCAATCAGCTGCAGCTCAAGAACGTGGCGGCGGTGATCGTCACGGCGCAGTTGCCCGCGTTCGCCCAGCCCGGCCAGATGATCGACATCAACGTCTCTTCCATGGGCAACGCCAAGTCGCTCAAGGGCGGCACGCTGATCGTCACGCCGCTGCGCGGCGCCGATGGCGAGATCTACGCACTCGCCCAGGGCAACGTGGTGGTGGGCGGCGCGGGTGCCTCGGCCGGCGGCAGCAAGGTCCAGATCAACCACCTGAGCGCGGGCCGCATTCCCCAGGGCGCGCAGGTCGAGCGCGCCGTGCCCACGCCGCTCAACGAGGGCGACACCATCAACCTCGGGCTCAACGCCTCCGACTTCCAGACCGCGCGGCGCGTGGCGCAGGCCATCAACACCAAGCTGGGCAGCGGCCTGGCCACGGCGCTGGACGGCCGCACGGTACAGGTGCGCGCGCCGCTCGACCCCGGCGCCCGCGTGGGCTTCATCGCCGACCTGGAAGAGCTGGCGCTGGAATCGTCCACGCCCTCGGCCAAGGTCGTCATCAATGCGCGCACCGGCTCGGTGGTGCTCAACCAGGCGGTCACGCTGGGCCCCTGCGCCATCGCGCACGGCAACCTGTCGATCACCATCAGCTCCACGCCCATCATCAGCCAGCCCGCACCGCTCTCGCAAGGGCAGACCGTGGTGGCGCAGCAAAGCGACATCCGCATCAACCAGGAGCCGGGCAACATCATCCAGATGCCGCCCTCGCCCCAGCTCGCGGACGTGGTGAAGGCGCTCAACACACTGGGCGCCACACCCCAAGACCTGCTGGCCATCCTGCAGGCCATCAAGGCTGCCGGCGCGCTCAACGCCGAGCTGGAAGTGATCTAAATGTTCCCCCTGAGTCGCTTCGCGCCTTCCCCCAAAGGGGGACGCACCCGGTGGCCTGGCGAAGCCCGTTCCACAGGTGCACTGGCCTGGGCAGCGCCAAATTCACTGTCTGTGGGTAGCCCAGCGCAGGAGGCTTGACCATGGCCCTCACACTCCCTTCGTCCGGTAGCACCACCAGCACGTCGAACGCGCTGGCGGTGGACATCCGCTCGCTCAATTCCCTCAAGTACGACGCGGGCACGGCCAGCAGCGCCCAGACCACGCGCGAGGTGGCCAAGCAGTTCGAGTCGCTGTTCATGCGCGAGCTGATCAAGAGCATGCGCGACGCCACGATGAAATCCGGTCTCATGGAGGGAGAGCAGGCCAACCTGGGGCAGGACATGCTCGACCAGCAACTGTCCGTGAGCATGTCCGGCATGCAGGGCGGGCTGTCCGAGGCGATCGCCCGCCAGCTGTCGCGCCAGATGGGGGGCGCCGACGCCAACTTCTCCGTGCCCTCCACGCTGAGCCTGCAGCAGCAGGCGCTGCCCCGCGCCGCCGCGCCGGCCACGGCAGCCCCCGCGGAGGCCACTCTGCAGGCCCCCAAGGGCCGCGAGGGTTTCGTGCAGCACCTCTCGGGCACCGCCGAGCGCGTGGCCCAGGACAGCGGCATTCCCGCCAGCTTCATGCTGGGCCAGGCCGGCCATGAAACCGGCTGGGGCAAGAGCGAGATCCGGAACAAGGACGGCTCCAACTCGTTCAACCTGTTCGGCATCAAGGCCGGCAAGGGCTGGACCGGCAAGGTGGCCGAGATCACCACCACCGAGTACATCAACGGCAAGCCCCAGAAGGTGACGGCTAAATTCCGCGCCTACGACTCGTACGAAGATTCGTTCCGGGACTACG
Source organism: Acidovorax sp. GW821-FHT10E04 (assembly GCF_059415185.1). Taxonomy (NCBI): domain Bacteria; kingdom Pseudomonadati; phylum Pseudomonadota; class Betaproteobacteria; order Burkholderiales; family Comamonadaceae; genus Acidovorax; species Acidovorax sp. GW821-FHT10E04. The sequence goes on along the minus strand of NZ_JBWKMT010000008.1, from coordinate 272,802 downwards.
CCCGCCTGATCACGGACAACCCCCGCTACGAAAAGGCGCAGGCCACCGCCAAGAGCGGCTCCGCCGTGGCCTATGCGGCCGAACTGCAAAAGGCGGGCTACGCGACCGACCCCGAATACGCCCGAAAGCTCAGCGGCGCCATCAACAGCGCATTGCGCGTACAGCGCGCCCAGGCGTGATGAGAAAGCCGAGGTAAGCCATGAGTCTTCTCAACGTCGGCGCCCGCGCCCTGCTGGCCAACCAGGTGGCCCTGCAGACGGCGGGCCACAACATCGCCAACGTCAATACGCCTGGCTATTCGCGCCAGACGGTGGTGCTGCAGACCGTGCAGGGCCAGTTCACCGGCGGCGGCTACATCGGCCAGGGCGTGGACGTGCAGACCATCCTGCGCAACCAGAGCGAGCTGCTCACGCGCCAGTCGGCCACGGCGGGCTCGGTGCAGTCGTCCGACATCGTGCGGGCCGAGCGCCTGCGCCAGTTGCAGGAGGTCTTCAGCGGCGGCACGGCGGGGCTGGGTGCCGCCATCAACGACATGATGAATGCGTTCTCGGACGTGGTGAGCGCCCCCACCGACATCACGGCGCGCACCGTGGTGCTCACGCGCATGGACGAAACGGCCTCGCGCATGCGCTCGGCCGCCGACCGCATCAACGAGATCCAGTACACCGTCACCGAACAGCTGCAGAGCAGCGTGACGGCCGTCAACAGCCTGGCCCAGCAGATGGCCAGCGTGAACGAGCAGATCGCGCGCGCCAAGGGCAACGGCCAGACGCCCAACGACCTGCTGGACCAGCGCGACCAGATCATCCGCGACATCAACCAGTACGTGCAGACCACGCAGATCCCGGCCGACGACGGCACCGTGGGCCTGTTCGTGGCGGGCAGCCAGCCCCTGGTGCTGGGCACCACGGCGACCAGCCTGTCGGTCGGGGATGCGACGGCCTTTCCCGGCAGCGGTCAGCTCAAGCTGTTCTTCAACCGGCCCGGCGCACCGGCCGTGGAAATGGACGAGAACGTGCTGGGCGGCGGGTCGATGTCCGGCCTGCTGCGCTTCAACAACAACGACCTGAGCGAAGGCCGCAACCTGCTGGGCCGCATGGCGATGGCCATCGGCATGACCATGAACGACCAGCACAACCTGGGCCTCACGCTCGACGGCGCGCTGGGCAAGGACCTGTTCGCGGTACCCACCAGCATGCCGGGCCACACCAATGGCGCGGGCGTCGGCACGGTGTCGTTCACCGGCCCCACGCAGTTCGCGGCGTCGGACTACGAGATCCGCTTCACCACCGGCACGGCCGGGCAGGTGGTGCGGCTGTCGGACGGCAAGTCCACCCCCTTCACCGACGCGGCCAACCTCGCCACGCTGCAGATCGACGGCCTGAACTTCAACCTGACCACGCCCGGCAACCCCGGCGAGCGCATGCTGTTCAAGCCGTTCAGCACGGCGGCGGCCAACATCCAGTCCCTGGTGTACTCGCCACGCGACCTGGCGGTGGCCAATCCGGTCAACGCGGCCATGGGCACGTCCAACGGCGGAACGCTGCAGCTGTCGGGGCTCAAGGCCACGGGCCTGCCCAACCCGCCGGGGCTGGTGCTGCCGGCCAATGCGAACCCGGCCGCGGTGCCGCCGATCCTGGGCGGGGTGCAGCTGCGCTTCACCGCCGGCCCGCCGACCACCTACGACGTGCTGGACCGCGGCACGGCGCCCCCCACGACGATCGCCGCCGCACAGCCCTACACGCCCGGCGCGGCCATCTCCATCAACGGCTGGGAGATCAAGCTGCAGGGCTCGCCGAACACCGGCGACACGGTCGTCATCGGCAACGCCGCCGACCCCCAGTACGGCGACACGTTCACCCGCAACTCGGGCAACGCCAGCGCCCTCATGGGCCTGCGCGACGTGAAGATGTTCGACGACTCCACGCTCAGCGACGGCTACGCGGGCGCCATCGCCCAGGTGGGCACCCGCACGCAGAGCGCGCTGTTCGCCGCCGAGCTGTCCACCACCATCGCGTCCAACCTGGAGCGGGACCGCACCGCGATCTCGGGGGTGAATCTGGACGAAGAGGCCGCAAGGCTGATCCAATACCAGCAGGCCTACCAGGCATCTTCCAAGATGATCCAGATCGCGCAAAACATCTTTGACTCGCTGCTGCAGGGCCTGGGCCGCTGAATGCGGACAGGAGTTAGGAGTTCGACATGAGCAATAGCATCTACCGCCTTGGCACCGCCAACATGTATGACAACGCCCTGCGCAATCTGGGCACGCGGCAGACCAGCCTGTCGAACCTGCAGGAAAACCTGACCTCGGGCAAGCGCGTGGTGCGGGCGAGCGACGACCCGGTGTCGGCCGCGCAGGCCGAGCGCGCCATCAACCGCCTGGCCCGCATCCAGACCGAGCAGCGCGCGCTGGAAACCCAGCGCAACGCCATCGCGCAGGCCGAATCGGCCCTGGGCGATGCCGTGAATCTGGTACAGAACTTCCGCGAACTGGTGGTGAGCGCCGGCAATGCCGCCCTCACCCCCAACGAGCGCACCACCATCGCCAACCAGCTGCAGGGCCTGCGCGAACAGCTGGTGGAAGTGGCCAACCGCAAGGACACCAACGGCATTCCGCTGCTGGGCGCGCTGGGCAGCGCGCTCGCGCCGTTCCTCGGCCCGCTGAGCAGCTCGCCGGACTACAGCTTCGACGGGCTGCCCGGGCAGGCGGCCAGCTCCGGCGTGACCATTCCCGGCGCGCTGGACGGCGAAGCCGCCTTCATGTTCGACCCGCAGCGCGACGGCGTCTACACCGCCGGCATCAGCGCCATTCCCACCGGGCGCATCCTCAACACCACGGCCATCACGCCCGTGGACCCGAGCCTGGTGACCGGCGACAACTACACCATCACGTTCAGCGCCGTCGGCCCCGGAGCCACGCCCGGCACCACGACCGCCACCTACACCCTCACCAACACCACCACCGGCGCCGTCTCCCCTGCCGTGGTGGTGCCCGACTTTCCATCGGACAAGCCGGTGACCATTGCCGTCACCGGCATTCCGGGGCTGACCTTCGACATCAAGGGCAATCCGGCCAACGGGGACACCATCACCCTGCAGCCCAGCCCCAGCATGTTCAGCACCATGGACAGCGCGATCAACGGCATCCGCAACGCACCCAACAGCAATGCGGCGGCGCAGGCCGTGGGGCAGGCGCTGGGCAACATGGACATCGGCCTGGAGCGCATGCACAACATGCGCGGCTATGCGGGTGAATTGCTCAACCGCGCGGACCGCATCACGGGCGACCAGGAAAAGCGCTCCATCCAGCTCGAAAGCGACCGCTCACGCGCCGAGGATCTCGATATGATCCAGGGAATTTCGGACTTCCAGAACCAGCAGGTGGGCTATGAGGCTGCGCTCAAGTCCTATGCCCAGGTCCAGAGGCTGTCTCTGTTCAACTTCATTAGCTAGGACCTGCTCACGCGGTGGAGGGGATGCCCCCACCCGGGAACAGGCCCCCGTACATTTGCCTGAGAGCACATGGTCCAATCTGTCCTTGGCAGCCTGATTCTGGGCTATCGCCCCTTGTGGAGCCGCGCCCGCAAACTCGCCGGCATCCAGCTCTACGTGCACAGCGAGGCAACGGCCCTGGTCGATGCCGCCCATCTGCTGCGCACGCTGCAGGAGCTCTGGTCGGCCAGTTCCCCGCCGATCCTGCTGTCGCCCCAGAGCCGCCAGCTGCTGTGCGACATGCTCGAGCACGCGCCGCGCGGCACCCCGTGGATCGAGGTGCGGGGCGGCTGGCTGGCCGATTCCGCCATCTACACGCGCGTCAGGTCCGCGCACCAGCGGGGCCTCAAGCTGGTGTGGCGGGGTGAACTGGGCAAGCTGCCAGAACCCGACATAGCCCAGTGCTTCGACAACAGCCTGCTCACCCTGCGCCCCGAAGACGCCGTGGCGGCGCTGCAGGCCGCACCCGCCCGTCCCGGCGCGCCCGCGCAGCCGCTGCGCGCCGCCAGCCCGGTGCTGGCCGGGCAGATGTACGAAAACGTCGCCAGCCGCGCGCTCATGGAGCATTGCCTGGACCAGAACAACGCGCTGGCGCTGGCCGGCTGGCCGTCGGAGGACGTGCTCTACAGCCTGCGCCACCACCCCCAGCAACCCTCGCACGCGGTGATCTTCAAGCTCATGAAGGCCATCGACGACGAGCAATCGCTCGAGACCTTCGAGGCCATCATGGGCGAGGACCCGCTGCTGGCCTACCGCTTCATGGTGTACACCAACTCGGCCGCGCTCGGCCTGCGCACCGGCATCGACTCGCTGCGCCGGGGCCTGGTGATGATGGGCTACGGCTCCATCAAGCGCTGGCTGTCCGACCAGCTGCCCCACGCGAGCACGGACCCCAACATGCACCCGGTGCGCGAGGCCATGGTGATGCGCGCCCGCCTGACCGCGCAGTTGCTGGACGCGGGCGTGGAAAACGATTTGCGCCGCGAGATCTACCTGTGCGGCCTGCTCTCGCAGATCGACGAGCTGCTGGGTGAATCCCTGGGCACGATCCTGCGGCGCCTGCCCCTGTCCGAGCGCATCTACGATGCCACGGTGCTGCGCACCGGGCCCTACACCGAAGGCCTGCAGATGGCCTGCGCGCTGGAGACGGACGACGCCAGCGCCATCCGCCAGCTGTGCGAGACCTATGAGCTCGACCTGGAAGAGGTCAACCGCGCCCTGCTGCGCGTGCTGTCAGACCTGGTGGTCGACAGGAAGTAAACCTCCCACGGAAGCCCCCTGAGCCGCTGCGCGTCTTCCCCCCAGGGGGCGCCACCCGTGGCCCGGCAAAGCCGGCTCCACGGTGGCGCTGGCGGGGCCGCGCACTGTGCGCAACGGCCAGCCGGGGTGAAGGTGCGCGGGGGTCGCAGAGGCCGCTGATGGCGCGATGAAGACGCGTCCAGTGGGAGCGACCCCGGTTTGGAGCCAAGGGTATCTGCCTACCGCCCTTGCTCATCGCGCACGCGCGCGAAAGTCTTCCAGAACGCCGCCTCCTGCGTGGTGGCGAAGTTGATGCGCATGAGGGTGCTGGGCTTGCGCTCGGCGTGGAACAGCGCCCCGGGCGCCAGCAGATAGCCCTCGTCCAGCATGCGCTGCGCCAGCGCGTCGGTGTCCACGCCCGTCTCCACCCAGCCGAACAGTCCCACGGGCTCGGCCGCGAAGGTGCAGCCGGCCCCGAGCGCCAGCTTCACACTGCGCGCGCGTGCCGCGTCGAGCCGCGTGCGGATGCGCTCGGCGTGGCGGCGCAGCTGGCCCTGCTCGATGCACAGCGCCAGCGCCTTCTCCAGCAGCGCGGGCGTGGTGAGGGTCGCGAGCAGCTTGGTGTCCAGCAGCTGCTCGATCAGCGAGGGGTGCGCTGCGAGGAAGCCGATGCGCCAGTTGGGAGCGAGGATCTTGGCGAAGCCGCTCACGTAGATGGTGCGCTGCAGCCCGTCCAGCGCCGTGAGCCGCGTGGCATGCTCGGGCGCGATGTGGCTGTAGGTGTCGTCCTCCACCACGTGGAAGTTGTACTGGTTGGCCAGCTGCAGGATGCGGTGGGCGCTGCCGGGCGACAGGCAGTAGCCCGTGGGGTTGTGGAACACGCTCACGCTCACGTAGAGCTTGGGCTGGTGCACCTCGCAGTACTTCGCCATGACCTCCAGGTCGGGCCCGTCGGCGCGGCGCGGCACCGGCAGGATGTGCATGCCCAGGGCGGCCAGGCGCGCAAACTCCACGGCCCAGCCCGGCTCCTCCACCATCACGGGGTCGCCCGGGCGCAGCAGCGTGCGGCTCACGATGTCGAGCGCGTGCGTGGCGCCCACGGTGGTGATGATGTTCTCGGGCGCCGCGTGCACGCTGAGCGTGGCCAGCTTCTTGGACAGCACCCGGCGCAGCCCCGTGTCGCCCAGCGGCTCGCCGTATTGCAGCGAGAAGTCCTGCAGCACGCGCGTGTTGGTCACCTTGCGCACGGCGGCGGGCATGAAGGTGGACTCCAGCCAGTCGGGCGGAAACACGCCCATGCCGGGCTGCGGCTTGTCGCTCACCTTGTGGAACATGCCGCGGATGAGCGCCGTGGCATTGACGGGCGGCGCCCCGCGCGCCGCGCCGCGCCCAGCGCCCCGGGCCGCGAACCAGTGCGCCGTGCTCCAGTTGCCCATGCCGCGCTCGACCTCTTGCGCGGCCGCGTCGTCCTCCGGCGCCCGCTCCAGCAGCGCGGTGGCCATCTCCCGCACGAAGAAACCCCGGTTCTTGCGCGCCTCCACCAGGCCCTGCGCCAGCAGCTGGTCATAGGCGGCCACCACGGTGGAGGGGCTCACGCCGTGCTGCTGCGCGCACTGCCGCACCGACGGCAGGCGCGCGCCCGGCGCCAGCAGCCGGTTGCGGATGCGCTCGCCAAAACGCGCCGACAGCTGCTCGGTCAGCGACTGGGTGGAGGTTTTCATCAGCATGGCGGTGTCCTTGTGTACTGTTATCGCGGCCAATACAGATCACGAACTGCGCTGCTGAACTGTATTGGTTGTGTACTGGGCTGGAAGATTACATTGAAGCCTCAGCGTTGACAAGTTCCCCCCACTGAGCCCCGCCTATCCCCGCACCATGAGCGCCCCCGAACTGACTGCCCTGCTGCTGTTCTGCACCGCGATGAGTTTCTCGCCGGGGCCCAACACCACCTTGTCCACCGCGCTGGCCGCCAACCTGGGCCTGCGGCGCGCCCTGCGCTTTTGCCTGGCGGTTCCGGCGGGCTGGACGCTGCTGATGCTGGGCAGCGGCCTGGGCCTGGGCGCGCTGATCACGGGCGTGCCGGCCCTGCGCTGGGCGGTGACCCTGCTGGGCGTGGCCTACATGCTCTGGCTGGCCTGGAAGCTCAGCCGCGCAGGCCAGCTGGCCGAATTGGACAGCACCCGCCTCTCCGTGACCTTCTGGCAGGGCGTGGGCCTGCAGTTCGTGAACATCAAGGCCTGGATGCTGGCGCTCACGCTCAGCGCGGGCTGGGTGGTGAATGCGGCCGGGCAGCCGGCGGCCAACCCCGGCGAGCGCCTGGCGATCATCTGCGCCGTGATGATGGTGTTCGCGTTCACGAGCAATTTCGTCTATGCGCTGGTCGGCTCGCTGCTGCGCCAGTGGCTGGCGCAGGGCAGCCGCCTGCTCTGGTTCAACCGCGCGCTGGCCCTGGTGCTGGTGGCCACGGCCGTGTGGATGCTCACCCTATGAACCGCGCACAGGAACGCGAAGCGCTGGTCTGGGGCCTGGTGGGCGTCACCTTGTTTGCCGCCACCCTGCCGATGACCCGCCTGGCGGTGGGCCCCGTGGACGCCCCCCAGCTTTCGCCCTGGTTCGTCACCTTCGGCCGCGCGGCGGTGGCCGGGCTCCTGTCCGTGGCCTACCTGGCGTGGCAGCACGGCCGCGGGCGGCTCAACGTGCCGCGCCGCGCGGAGTGGCCGCTGCTCGCCATCACGGCCTTTGGCGTGATCGTGGGGTTTCCGCTCTTCCTCGCGCTGGCGCTGCGCCATGTGCCCAGCACCCACGGCGCGGTGGTCACGGCGCTGCTGCCCCTGTCCACCGCCGTGCTCGGCGCGCTGTGGTTCCGCCAGCGGCCCTCCGCGGGGTTCTGGGCGTGCGCGGTACTGGGCAGCGGCCTGGTGCTGGGCTTCATGGTGTGGCGTGCAGGGGGGCTGTACCTGGGCGCGGCCAACATCTATCTCCTCATTGCAATGACCACGGGCGCTTTCGGCTACATCGGCGGGGCACGGCTCACGCCGCGCCTGGGCGCCGAGCAGGTGATCTGCTGGGTGCTCGTGTGCAGCCTTCCGCTGACCATCCCTGTGGCCTGGTGGTTCGCGCCCGCCGTGCCCTCTTCCATCGGCGGCATGAGCTGGCTGGGCTTCGTCTACGTGGCCCTGTTCTCGATGTGGATCGGCTTTTTTGCCTGGTACCGGGCCCTCGCGCTGGGTGCCGTGCGCGTGAGCCAGCTGCAGCTCATCCAGCCCTTCCTGAGCCTGCTCTTCGCCGTGCCGCTGCTGGGCGAGCGGCTGGACGCGGCCACCCTGGGCTTCGGCCTGGCGGTGATCGCCACGGTGTTCATGGGCAAGAGGATGCCCGTCCGGCAAGGAGCCCCCGCATGAAGGCGGGCCCTGCGCAGCGCCTGCGCCCCCGGGGCGCGGCCGAGATCAACGCCATGGCTTCTCTGAAGGACTGAGGAGAAAATGCAGCTACACGACATCCCGTTTGCCACCACCGACTGGTCTGGCATTCCCCGCGAGGAAAAAAGCGCGCAGGCCGGCCAGGCCTTCTGGCGCACGCAGCAGTTTGGCGATGTGCGCGTGCGCATGGTGGAGTACACGCCAGGGTATGTGTCGGACCACTGGTGTGTCAAAGGCCACGTGCTGCTGTGCCTGAGCGGAGAATTGCACACCGAGCTGGCCGACGGCCGCCAGTTCACCCTGGCGCCGGGCATGAGCTACCAGGTGGCCGACAATGCGGAACCCCATCGATCCACGTCGCCACAGGGCGCCACCCTGTTCATCGTGGACTGACGCAGTGCCCGGCCCGGCGCGCCGCATCCGATTTTTTGACGACTTTGCAACAGGGGCGGTCCTTGGGGACTGCCCGCAGGAGACGAGAGTGAAACTGAACGACCTTCCACAGACCAGCACCTGGACCCTGGCGCGCCGCGCCGAGCGCATGAACCCTTCGGTCATCCGCGAAATCCTCAAGGTCACCGAAAAGCCCGGCATCATCAGCCTGGCCGGCGGACTGCCCTCGCCCAGGACCTTCCCGGTCTCGGCCTTTGCCGAAGCCTCCGCCGCCGTGCTGGCCAACGACGGCCCGGCCGCGCTGCAGTACGCCGCCAGCGAAGGCTTCGCCCCGCTGCGCCAGGCCATCGCCGACTTCCTGCCCTGGGACGTGGACGCCGACCAGGTGCTGATCACCACCGGCTCGCAGCAGGCGCTGGACCTGATCGCCAAGGTGCTGATCGACACGGACAGCCGCGTGCTGGTGGAAACACCCACCTACCTGGGCGCGCTGCAGGCCTTCACGCCCATGGAGCCCGCCGTGGTGTCCGTGGCCAGCGACGATGAAGGCGTTCTGATTGACGACCTGAAGGCCAAGGTGGGCACGGGCGCCGGCAAGGCGCGCTTCCTGTACGTGCTGCCCAACTTCCAGAACCCGACGGGCCGCACCATGAGCGAAGCCCGCCGCGCCGCCCTGGTGCAGGCCGCCGCCGAACTGAACCTGCCGCTGGTGGAGGACAACCCCTACGGCGACCTGTGGTTCGACACGCCGCCGCCCGCACCGCTCACGGCGCGCAACCCCGAGGGCTGCATCTACATGGGCTCGTTCTCCAAGGTGCTGGCCCCCGGCCTGCGCCTGGGTTTCGTCGTGGCGCCCAAGGCCGTGTACCCCAAGCTGCTGCAGGCCAAGCAGGCGGCCGACCTGCACACGCCCGGCTACAACCAGCGCCTGGTGGCCGAGGTGATGAAGGGCAACTTCCTGGACCGCCACGTGCCCACCATCCGCGCACTGTACAAGCAGCAGTGCGAGGCCATGCTGGCCGCGCTCGACAAGGAGATGCAGGGCCTGTCCGTGCAATGGAACCGCCCCGACGGCGGCATGTTCCTGTGGGTGCGCCTGCCGGAGGGCATGAGCGCCATCGAGCTGCTGCCCAAGGCGGTGGAGCGCAATGTGGCCTTCGTGCCCGGCGCGGCCTTCTATGCCGACAACGCCGACCCGCGCACGCTGCGCCTGTCGTTCGTCACGTCCACGGTGGAGCAGATCGCCACGGGCATCGCCGCACTGGCCGCCGCGATCCGCGATAGCAAATGAACAACCCCTGTGGCGCAGCGCGGCCACCTCGCCTGGGCCGCGCCCGCTTCCTGCTGCGTCACGGGCCGCGCAACGCACCATGAAAGTTGATTCAACATGCTGAGGCTCTGGGGACGGCTCTCGTCCATCAACGTGCGCAAGGTGGTGTGGGCGGCGCAGGAGCTGGGCATCACGCTGCAGCGCACCGATGCGGGGGGGCAGTTCGGCATCGTGCGCGAGGCCCGCTACCTCGGGCTCAACCCCAACGGCCTCGTCCCGCTGATCGAGGATGACGACACGGGCGCCGTGCTGTGGGAGTCCAACCCCATCGTGCGCTACCTGTGTGCCCGGCATTCCATGGGCGAGCTGTACCCCGATGCGTTGCGCGAGCGCTTCGTGGCCGAGCAGTGGATGGACTGGCAGCAGACCACACTGAACCCGGCCGGGCGCGATGCCTTCATCCAGTGGATACGCACGCCGGCCGCGCAGCGCAGCGATGCGCTGATTGCCGCGTCGGTGGCGGCCACCGAGACCCTGCTGGCGATGCTGGATGCGCACCTGGCACGCCAGCCCTTCATGGCGGGAGACCGGTTCACCATGGCCGACATTCCGGTGGGCTGCGAGATCCACCGCTGGTGGGGCCTGCCGCAGGACCGCATCGCGCGGCCGCACCTGGAGCGGTGGTACAACACGGTCAGCACCCGCCCCGGCGCTCGGGGCGTGTTGGACCAGCCTCTCTCCTGAACCTCACCATGCACCAGCGCCCCTTCAAGCAGATCGACGTCTTCAGCGACCGGCCCGGCTACGGCAACCCGGTCGCGGTGGTGCTGGATGCCGACGGCCTGGACGACAGCGACATGCGCCGCTTCGCGGCCTGGACCAACCTGTCGGAAACCACCTTCCTGCTGCCCCCCACCGAGGCCGGGCGCGCTGCGGGCGCCGACTACCGCCTGCGCATCTTCAGCCCCAATGGCGAGCTGCCCTTTGCCGGACACCCCACGCTGGGCACCTGCCACGCCTGGCTGCAGGCGGGCAACACGCCGCGCCAGAGCGGCCTGGCGATCCAGGAGTGCGCGCTGGGCCTGGTGCGCATCGCGCAGGCAAAGGACACCCTGGCCTTTGCCGCTCCGCCCCTCCAGCGCAGCGCGCCCAGCCCCGCGCTGGTGCCGCTGATCGCCAGCGCGCTCGGCGTGCGCCCCCAGCAGATCCAGGGCGCGCAGTTGCTGGACAACGGCCCCGTGTGGCTGGGCCTGCTGCTCGACAGCGCGGACACCGTGCTGGGCCTCAAGCCCGACCATGCGCGCCTGAAGGACCTGGGCCAGGACGTGGGCGTGATCCATGTGGGCCCCGCCGCCAGCGACACCAGCCGGCCCGGCGTGGTGGTGCGCGCGTTTGCCGCGCCCATGGGCAACCCGGAAGACCCGGTCACCGGCACCCTCAATGCCAGCCTCGCCGAATGGCTGATCGCCGACGGCCTGGCCCCGCGCAGCTACTTGGTGGCCCAGGGCGAGTGCCTGGGCCGTGCGGGCCGCGTGCACATCCGCCAGGACGACGACCACCAGCTCTGGGTGGGCGGGCGCGCCGTCACCTGCATTGAAGGCACGGTGCTGCTATGACCTCGCCCAAGACCCCACGCCCCAGCGGCTGAACCCCGACCCCGTGGGCTTCCCCCGGCGCCCACCGAACACAGCTGAAAAACACCGAGCCACGTCCCCGGTCAGCCCCCGGCGTGCCCTCCCCCGATCGATCCGCCGCCCGTTTCACCACTTTTTTGTTCCAAGGACCACGACCACCATGCAACAGCGCCCCTTCAAGCAAGTCGACGTCTTCACCGACCAGCCCTACCGCGGCAACCCGCTGGCGGTGGTGCTCGATGGCACCGGCCTCAGCACCGAGGCCATGCAGGAGTTCACCAACTGGACCAACCTGTCCGAAGCCACCTTCCTGCTGCCCCCCACGCCCGAAGGCCGCGCCGGCGGTGCCGACTACCGCGTGCGCATCTTCTGCCCCGGGCGCGAACTGCCCTTTGCCGGCCACCCCACGCTGGGCAGCTGCCACGCCTGGCTGCAGGCCGGGGGCCAGCCCCGGGTGGCCGGCACCGTGGTGCAGGAGTGCGGCGTGGGCCCGGTCACGCTGCGCCAGGACGGCGAGCGCCTCGCGTTCGCGGCGCCCGCGCTCATCAAGAGCGGCCCGCTGCCCGAAGCCGATGTCGCCCTGATCGCGCGTGGCCTGGGCGTGGCGCGCGGCGACATCCTGCACCACGCCTGGTGCGACAACGGTCCCAACTGGCGCGGCGTGATGCTGCGCTCGGCCGAGCAGGTGCTGGCGCTCAGGCCGGACGCCAGCATCCTCGGCCATCTGGACGTGGGCGTGGTGGGCCCGCGTGGAAAAGTGGGCGTCATCGGCAGCACCGACGCCGAGGGCATTGCCTTCGAGGTGCGCGCCTTCTTCCCCGGCAACAACGGCCTGGCCGAAGACCCGGTGACCGGCAGCCTCAACGCCGCTCTGGCCCAGTGGCTCATCGGCGCCGGCCTGGCCCCCACCCGGTACGTGGCCAGCCAGGGCACCTGCCTGGCCCGCGCGGGCCGCGTGTTCGTGGAGCAGGACGGCGACACCATCTGGGTGGGCGGCAGCTCCGTCACCTGCGTGTCGGGCGAGGTGCTGCTGTGACGGCCGCCGCGCCCAGGCCGCCCTGCGTGGACCACCTGGTCGTGCTCGCGGCCGACCTGGCCTCGGGCGTGTCGTGGTGCGAACGCACGCTGGGCATCACGCCCACGGCAGGCGGCGAACACCCGCTGATGGGCACGCACAACCGCATCCTGAATGTGGGGAGCACCGCGCATCCACGCACCTACCTGGAGATCATTGCTATCAACCCAGGAGCTGCTCGCGCAATACCAGAAAGCGCCAGACGCTGGTTTGACATGGATGATGCCGCCTTGCAGCACCAGGTGGCGCAACACGGCCCACGGCTCATCCACTGGGTGGCTTCCGTGCCCGACGTGGCCGAAGGGTGCGCCGCGCTGTCGGCGCTCGGCATGGAGCGCGGCGCCATCGTCACCGCCAGCCGTCCCACGCCGCAAGGGCTGCTGCAGTGGCAGATCACCGTGCGCGGCGATGGGCTGCGCCTGATGGACGGCTGCCTGCCCACGCTCATCCAGTGGAGCGATGCGCACCCTTGCGACAGCCTGCCGGCATCTGGCGTGCAACTGCAGTCCCTGGCGCTGCAGCACCCGCAATCGGCCACGCTGCAGGCCGCCTGCGCAGCCGTCGGCGTGGCGGCCCACCTGGCCGTGGGCGCGGGGGATGCGCCCCGCCTCACCGCCCAGCTCTCCACGCCGCGCGGCCCGGTCACCCTTTCGTCCTTCATTCCGGAGTAACCACCATGCTCTTTTCCGCACAGGAACTGCTGCTCTTCGCGCTCGCCGCCCTCGTGCTGGTGCTCACGCCCGGCCCCAACATGGTCTATTGCGTCTCGCGCAGCCTCACCCAGGGACCGCGCGCGGGGCTGATCTCGCTGGCGGGCGTGGTGCTGGGCTTTCTGGTGCACCTGCTGGCGGCGGCACTGGGCCTCACCGCGCTGCTGGCCGCCGTGCCCGTGGCGTTCGATGCCATCCGCTACGCCGGGGCCGCCTACCTGCTGTGGATGGCCTGGCAGGCCGTCAAGCCCGGCGGCGCCGCGCCCTTCGAGGCCCGCAACCTGCCGCACGACGGCCCGCGCACGCTGTTCCTCATGGGCTTCATGACCAACCTCCTGAACCCCAAGGTCGCCATGTTCTACCTGTCGTTCTTCCCGCAGTTCCTGCACCCCGAGCGCGGCCACCTGCTGCTGCAGAGCCTGACGCTGGGCGCGGTGCAGATCACCACCAGCGCGGCCGTCAACGCACTGCTGATCCTGTGCGCCGCCCGCGTGGCGCTGTTCCTCAACCGCAACGCCGCATGGATGCGGGCCCAGCGCTACTTCATGGGCACGGTGCTCGGCCTGCTCGCACTCAGACTGCTCACCGAAAAGAAAGCCGCCGCATGAACGCCCGCCTCGACACCGCCCCCCTCCTGCCCACTCTGGCCGACATCGAGGCCGCCGCGCAGGTGGTGTACCGCGACTTTCCGCCCACGCCCCAGTACCGCTGGGGCCTGCTGAGCGAACGCCTGGGCACCGACTGCTGGCTCAAGCACGAGAACCACACGCCCGTGGGCGCCTTCAAGATCCGCGGCGGCCTGACGTACTTCGACCAGCTTGCCCGGCGCGGCGCCATGCCCCGGGAGGTGATCAGCGCCACGCGCGGCAACCACGGACAGAGCATGGGCTGGGCCGCGCGCAGCCACGGCGTGGCCTGCACCATCGTCGTGCCGGAGGGCAACTCGGTCGAGAAGAACGCCGCCATGCGCGCGCTGGGCGTCACGCTCATCGAGCACGGCAGCGACTTCCAGGAGGCGCGCGAGTTCGCCATGGGCCTCGCGGCCGAGCGCGGCGCCCACATGGTGCCCAGCTTCCACCCCGACCTGCTGCGCGGCGTGAGCACCTACTGGTGGGAGTTCCTGCGCGCCGTGCCCCAGCTCGACGTGGTGTACGTGCCCATCGGCCAGGGTTCGGGCGCGTGCTCGGCCATCGCGGCCAAGCTGGCGCTGGGCCACGGCGTGCGCGTGGTGGGCGTGGTCAGCAGCCATGCCACCACCTACGCCGACTCGCTGGCCGCAGGCCGCGTGGTCGAAGCGCCGGTCACCACGCGCCTGGCCGACGGCATGGCCTGCCGCGTGGCCGACCGGGAGGCGCTGGCCATCATCGCCCCGCACATCGACCACATCGTGCAGGTGAGCGACGACGAGGTGGCCGCCGCCATGCGTGCCCTTTTCACCGACACGCACAACGTGGCCGAGGGCGCGGGCGCGGCCGCGCTGGCGGCGGCGCTGCAGGAGCGCGCGCAACTCCAGGGGCTGGCAGTGGGCCTGGCGTTGACGGGAGGCAACGTCGACGCGCCGGTGTTCGGCAGCGTCCTGGCGACCTGACCGCCTTGTCCATACAGGCTCAATTGCTACATCTTCAGTAGCATTGGTCGCTTGTGCGACAAGCGCCAGGGCCCGGATCTGGCCACAATCCGCCGCATGGGAACCCTCTACCTCGTGCGCCATGGCCAGGCCTCGTTTGGCGCGGATGACTACGACCAGCTGAGCGCGCGGGGCCGTGAGCAGGCCGTGCGCCTGGGCGAATACTGGCGCGCGCGCGGCCTGGCGTTCGACGCCGTGATCACCGGCACGCTGCGCCGCCACACACAAACGCTGGAAGGCATCGCCGAGGGCCTGCGGACCGCGCCCGAGGTACTGCGGCTGCCGGGGCTCAACGAGTACGACAGCCATGCGCTGATCGCCGCCATCCACCCCCAGCCCCTGGGCCCGGCCGACACGCCAGAGCGCTACCGCGCGCACTTTCGCATCCTGTGCGACGCGCTCGCGCAGTGGATGGCCGGCGTCATCAGCCCGCAGGGCATGCCCAGCTGGAACGAATTCTCCGCCGGCGTGCGCGCGGCACTGGACCATGTGCGCCATCACCACGTGGGCCACAACGTGCTGCTGGTGAGCAGCGGCGGCCCCATCTCGACCGCCGTGGGCGAGGTGCTGGGCACGGCGCCCGAGGTGACGATCGCCCTGAACATGCGCCTGCGCAACAGCGCGGTGACGGAGTTCTCCATCGCGCCCAAGCGGCTGATGATGCAGACCTTCAACACCCTGCCGCACCTGAACGAGGGGCCGCACCTGGACTGGATCACGCACGCATAGCCGCCAGCGGGCCCGCCTGTTCCCCTGCCTGACCATCCAGCGCGCCCGGAACCGGGTTCAGGGCACGGGGTTCGAGCTCACGGGCGCAGCCGTGGCCCGGCGAGGCATGGCGCCGCCGGGCCACGGCGGGCTCGGCCAGCACATCCGGGCCTATTCCCATTCCGTATCGGGGCGCACCGTCTGCGGCGCCAGGTCCGCAAGCTCCTGCAGCAACGCCACCAGTTGGCCCGCCGCGGCCTCCACCACCGCGCGCCCCTTGCCCGCCGTGGCGCCAGCGGCATTGCCCACGGCACCCGCGGGGTGGTAGTCCTGCATCTGCCAGCCCAGCTTGGCGCTCTTGCCGTTGCCCAGAATGGCGTAACGCTCCGCCCGGTCCTGCGACGTGGAGCGGAAATCCCGCGCGTGCTCCATGTGCACCGCGCCAGGCGCCAGGTGCAGCATCATCGAGGTCTCGATCTCGCCCGCGTGGATGCCAAAGCGGTGCTCCTCGCCGCTGAACTGGCCCGCCACCGCATCGGGCAGCGGCAGGCTGAACCAGCTGGCGCTGTAGACGATGAGGTCGCAGCGCGTGCGCAGTTCGCGCGCCACGATGTCCATCACGCTCACCTGGCCGCCGTGGCCGTTGAACAGCAGCAGCTTCTTGATGCCCGCACGGGCCACACATTCGCCGATCTCGGTCCACAGCGCGATCACCGTGGCTGGAGACAGCGTGAGCGTGCCCGGAAAGCGGATGTGCTCCGGGCTCAGGCCCACGTTCTGCGGCGGCAGGAAGAGCACGGGCAGGTCGGCGGGCAGCTGCGGCAGCGCCGCGTCGATCACGCCCTGCAGCAGGGTGGCATCCACCGACAGCGGCAGGTGCGGGCCATGCTGCTCGACGGCGGCCACGGGCAGCACGGCCACCACCTGGCCGGCCTGGCCCGTGCCCTGCAGCGCGGCAAAGTCGCGGGTGGACAGATCGGCCCAGAAGCGGGAGGGCAAGGCGGGGCGGGCGGAGGAGGTCGCGGCGGCAGCGGTCATGCCGCGATGTTAGGGCCTGTCCGGGGCCGCGTCACTTCGGCGCCGCCTTGCCCAGCCCATGGCAGCCGGCGGCCCGCGCCCGTGGTATCCCTGCAGCCACGGGGCGCCGCCCATGCCGCTACCATCACCGCATGACCCAAGACATCTTCCGACAAGACGCCTACCTGCGCGACTGCGATGCGCACGTCACCGCCATCACCGACACCGGCGCCATCGTGCTGGACCGCACGGTGTTCTATCCGCTGGGCGGGGGCCAGGCCGGCGACAGCGGCGTGCTCTTGCTCGCCGACGGCAGCAGCATCGCCATCGCCGACACCCGCAAGGGCAAGGACGCCGAAGGCCATGCCACCAGCGACATCGTGCATGTCCCCGCCCCGGGGCAGGAAGACCGCGTGGCCCAGCTCGCGGCAGGCACCGCCGTGACCGCCCGCATCGACTGGGAACGCCGCCACCGCATGATGCGCCTGCACACCACCTCGCACCTGCTGTGCCATGTGGTGCCGCAACTGGTCAACGGCTGCTCCATCACCCCCGACTACGCGCGGCTGGACTTCGCGATGACCGACCCGCTCGACAAGGAAGCCCTCACCGCCGCCATCGCCGCCCTGGTGGCCGCCGCGCACCCGCTCACGGTGGCCTCGATCAGCGACGAAGAACTGGACGCCAACCCTGCCCTGGTCAAAAGCATGAGCGTGCAGCCCCCGCGTGGCACGGGGCGCATCCGCACCATCCGCATCGGGGGTGACAGCGGTGCACCGCTGATCGACCTACAGCCCTGTGGCGGCACCCATGTGGCCAACACGTCCGAGATCGGCGCCATCGTGGTGACGAAGATTGAAAAGAAAAGCGCCACCACCCGCAGGGTGGTGCTGGGCTTTGCCCAGTGAGCGCAGCGAAGAGCGCTTTTCTTTGGGGAGCACTCATGGGTGCGCAGCGCAAATGAGTGCCCCCAAAAAGACGTGGCACTGCCCCACCACCCGCAGGGTGGTGCTGGGCTTTGCCCAGTGAGCGCAGCGAAGAGCGCTTTTCCTTGGGGAGCACTCATGGGTGCGCAGCGCAAATGAGTGCGCACCAAAAGACGTGGCACTTGGCCACCACCCGCAGGGTGGCACCGGGCTTTGCCCAGTGAGCCCACGCCCTGGCCACCCCCTCAAATGTCAACAATCTTGAGCCAGGGCGGTGCCCCCGTTGCATTGGTTTACGCGGCCTGACGTACAACATGGACAATAGCGGCCCGCGCACGCGGTCTTGCACCAGGCCTCCTGGGACGGCGGCGCTCACTTCTGCCTGCCGCCATGCCGTTTTCCCTGCGCTCCGTCACCCCTGCCTCCGTCCGCCAGCACCGCTGGTTCCGCCCCATCGTGCGCGCCGCCCTGGCCCTGGCCGGGCTGTGGCTGTTGACCTGGCTGGCCGTGCCGCCGCTGCTCAAGGGCCCGCTGGAGCGCGCGGCCACCGCGCAGCTGGGCCGTGCCGTGACGGTGGGCGCGATCGATTTCAAGCCCTGGACGCTGGAGCTGGCCCTGCGCGACGTGGCGGTGGCCGGCGCCGACGAGGGCGCGCCACCCCAGCTCACCATCGGCCGCATCTACGCCGACGGCGAACTGCAGTCGCTGCTGCGCCTGGCGCCCGTGGTGGATGCCTTCACCGTGGAAAACCCCGTGCTGCGCCTCACGCACCGCGGCGATGGCCATTACGACGTGGACGACATCATCGCCAAGGTCACCGCGCCCACGAACGAGCCCGACACGGGGCCGGCGCGCCTGGCGCTCTACAACCTGGCGCTGACCGGCGGCAGCATCGACTTCACCGACAGCAGCGTGGGCAAGACCCACGAGGTGCGCGAGCTGGCGCTGCAGGTGCCGTTCGTGAGCACCCTTTCCAGCCAGCGCGACGTGAAGGTCGAGCCTCACCTGGCGTTCGTGCTGGGCGGCAGCCGCTTCGACTCCTCCGCCCAGGGCACCCCCTTCGCCCAGACCACCCATGCCGACGCGAACATCCGCTGGCAGGGGCTGAATCTCGCGCCCTATCTGGGGTACCTGCCCGCGAGCCTGCCGGTCAAGGTGCAGGGCGCCACGCTGGATGTGGATGTGAAAGTGGCGTTCGAGCAGGCGCCCCGCATGGCCGTGAAGCTCAGCGGGACCGTACAGGCACGCGATGTGCGCATGACCGACCGGGGCGGCCAGGACCTGCTGGCCTACGACGGGCTGAAGATCGACATGGCCGATGTGCGGCCGCTGGAACAGATCGTGCGCCTGAGCCATGTGGAGCTGACCGCGCCCGTGGTGACCGCCACGCGCAACGCGTCGGGCGACATCAACTGGGCCCAGCTGGCCCAGGCGCCGTCGGCCCCCGCGCAGGTCGCACAGGCCGCGCCGGCCAGCGCCGCGCGCGGGCCCGCCAGCTCCGGGGCAGCGCCCCCAACACCCGCCAGCGGCGCTGCATCGGGCCCCGCGCGCGCCAGGGCCGCAGCCCCCCGCGCGCCCGCGCCGTGGGAGGTGTCCGTCGCCAGCGCCGCGGTGCGGGGCGGCACCGTGCGCTGGGCCGACCAGGGCACGCGCCCGGCCGCCGCGCTGCAGGCCACCGACCTCACGCTGGACGCCGCCGGCATCGCCCTGCCCTTCACTGAATCGTCGAAGCCCTTCACCTTCAAGGGGGGCCTCAACGTGCAAGGCAGCGCCCTGGCCTTCGTGGGCGAAGCCACCGACCGGCGGGCGCAGACCACTGTCTCGGTCAACGCGCTGGCCCTGCAGCTGGCGGCCCCGTATCTAGCGCAGGCGCTGGAGCCGCAGGTGTCCGGACAGCTGACGGGCGACGTGGCCGTGTTGTGGGAGGCGCCCAGCCCCAAGGCCGCGCAGGCCGGCGCCACCGGCGTCACCCTGACGGCCGGCCCCCTGGCCCTGGAGCAACTGTCGGTGAAGCAAGGCAGGACCACGCTGGCCAGCCTGGGCAGGCTGGAGGTGCAGGGCGCCCAGGTGCCGCTGGATGCCCGCACGGTCACGCTGGAGAAGCTGACCCTCAGCCAGCCGCAGGCCACGGTGGACCGGGGCGCGGACGGGCGCTGGATGTTCGAGCGCTGGGCCAAGGGCGCCAGCCCGTCGCCCGCCCCCGCCAGCCCGCCCCCGGGCACCGCCGCGGCCGCCCCCTGGAAGCTGCGCGTGGCCGATTTCGCCGTGCAGGGGGGCGTGGTCTCCTTCGCCGACAACGCCCAGGCACGGCCCGTGGCCCTGGAAGTTTCCGCCCTGAACCTGAGCGCCAGGAACCTTGCCAGCGACGGCGCCAGGCCCGAGGCCTTCCAGCTCTCGGCGCGCGTGGCCGCGCCCGGCAAGGGTGGCGCCAGGGGCGCGGGCAAGCCCGAGGCAGGCCGGATCGACTACCAGGGCACCCTGGCCCTGCAGCCCCTGGCCGCGCAGGGCAAGCTCGACATCGCGCGGCTGCCGCTGCATGCGCTGGACGGCTACCTGGCCAGCCAGCTGTCGGTGGAGCTGCTGCGCGCGGACGTGGGTTTCCGGGGCCAGGTCGCGCTGGCGCAGAACGACAAGGGCACCAGCCTGCGCCTGGCGGGCGACGCCGCCGTCGACGAACTCAAGGCCAACAGCACGGCCGCCTCCACGCCCAAGACCGAGGCGCAGGTGGGCGAGGAACTGCTGGCCTGGAAAAGCCTGAGCCTGCGCGGCCTGTCCGTGGCCACGGCGCCGGGCACGGCGCCACGCGTGGAGGTCAAGGAGACCAGCCTGGTGGACTTCTTCGCGCGCATCACCGTGAACGAGGCCGGCCGCATCAACCTGAGCGACATCGCCAAGACCCCCGCCGAGGCGCAGGCCGCGAACGCCGCCAGCGCCGCAGCGAGCGGCCCCGCGGCCTCTGCCTCCGCCGCGGCCCCCGCCAGCGCCGCGGTGGCCCAGGCCGACCCGCTGGCCCCGGTGGTGCAGTTCGGGCCGGTGAGCCTGGTCAATGGCCGGGTGGCGTTCTCGGACTTCTTCATCCGGCCCAACTACTCGGCCGACCTCTCGGAGCTGACCGGCCGGCTCAGCGCGTTCTCTTCCGAGGCCCCGGGCGGCGAACCCATGCTGGCCGACCTGGAGCTGCGCGGCCGTGCCGAGGGCTCGGCGTCGCTGGAAGTCACGGGCAAGCTCAACCCGCTGGCCAAGCCCCTGGCGCTCGACATCGTGGGCAAGGTGCGCGACCTGGAGCTGCCGCCGCTCACGCCGTATGCGGTGAAGTACGCCGGACACGGCATCGAGCGCGGCAAGCTCAGCATGGACGTGAACTACAAGGTGCTGCCGAGCGGCCAGCTCACGGCCAGCAACCGGCTGGTGCTCAACCAGCTGACCTTTGGCGAGCCGGTGGAGGGTGCGCCCAACAGCCTGCCGGTGAAGCTGGCGGTGGCGCTGCTGGCCGACCGCGACGGCGTGATCGACCTGGACCTGCCCATCAGCGGCTCGCTGAACGACCCGCAGTTCCGCCTGGGCCCGGTGATCGGCCGGATCATCGTCAACCTCATCGGCAAGGCCCTCACCGCCCCCTTCAGCCTGCTGGCCAGCGCCTTTGGCGGCGGCAACGAGCTGAGCCACGTGGCCTTCGCGCCGGGCAGCGCCGCGCTCACGGCCGAGGCGAAACAGAATCTGGACAAGGTGGTGAAGGCGCTGACCGACCGGCCGGCCCTCAAGATCACCGTGACCGGCATGGCGAGCCTCAAGGACGAGCGCGAAGGCCTGCAGCGCGAACGCCTGCAGCAGCTGGTGGCCGCCGAAAAGCGCCGTGCGGGCGGGGGCGACACGGCAGCGCCCGTGTCGGCGGCCGAGTACCCCGCCCTGCTCAAGGAGGTGTACCGCCGCGCCGACATCCCCAAGCCGCGCAACCTGGTGGGCCTGGCCAAGGACCTCACGGTGCCCGAGATGGAAACCCTGCTGATCACCAGCCAGAGCGCCACCGACGCGATGGCCGCCGAACTCGCGCAGGAACGCGGCCAGGCGATCCGGGCCTATCTGGTGGCGCAGAAGCTGCCCGCCGAACGGCTGTTCGTGGCCGCGCCCAAGTCGGGCAGCCAGCCCGACAAGTGGACACCGCGTGCGGAACTGAGCCTGAACACCCAGTAGCCCCCGTGCCGCCACGAGACGCGGCGGCTCTTCGGAGCGGTCCCCGGCGCCTCGTGCCGGAGCTGCTGCGCCCGTTTCCCCAGGGGGCCCGCGGGGCGCGCCCCGTTCCAGAGGGAGGGCGGTCCCGCGCACAATGGCGGATTCACTGAATGGACGGCCGGGCGCCGGAACCAACGGCGCCGCGCCTGCTCCCACACTGCAACCATGCCCCAACGCCTGCTCCACCGCCTTGCAGTCACTCTGCTTTTCATAGCCGCCAGCGCTGTATGGACAAGCGCTAGCGCCCAATTCAGCCCCAAAACCAGCGGCCAAGGCACGAGCGTGGTCACCACGCCGTATGTGCGGGCCGAGCTGATGGCCCATGCCCCCCAGGGCGTAGCGCCCGGCCAGCCGCTGTGGCTGGGCCTCTCGATCACCCACCAGCCCGAGTGGCATACCTACTGGAAGAACCCCGGCGACTCCGGCCTGCCCACCGACCTGGCCTGGACGCTGCCCGCCGGCCTGGACGCGGGCGAGATCGCCTGGCCCCTGCCCCGCAAGATCCCCATCGGCACCCTGGCCAACTACGGCTATGAAGGCACGGTGCTGCTGCCCGTGCCCGTCACGGTGGCCGGCAGCTTTGCCGCCGGGCCGCTCGCCAGGGACGCCACGATCAAGCTGCGCGCATCCTGGCTTGTCTGCCGCAAGGAGTGCATCCCCGAAGAGGGCGAATTCACGCTGCAGCTGCCCCTGCGCAGCACCACGGCCCTGAACGGCGCCGCGTTCGAGGCGGCCGCCCAGGCGCAGCCCCGGCCCGTGCTGGCGGGCACCGGCGGCATCGTGCCGGACAGCCAGGCGCAGATTTCCGACGGCAATGCGCTGCAGGTCAGCGTGCAGGGCCTGCCCGTGGCGCTGCGGGGCAAGACGCTGGACCTGTTCCCCGAAACCGCCGAGGTCATCGACAACGCCGCCAGTTGGAAGCAGGCCTGGAACGGCACCGTCTGGACCGCGCAGATTCCCCTGTCTGCCCAGCGCAGCAACAGCCCCACGCTGATGCCCGTGGTGCTGGCCGAGCAGATGGCCGCGCACGCCACCGGCCCCGACACCCGCACCGGCTACCGGGCCGAGCTCAAGGTGCTGGGCACCTGGCCCCCCGCGGCCTCGGTGGCCAGCGTGTCGCCCGCCTTGGAGGCCGCGCTCAAGGCCAATGCAGCGCAAGCGGGAGGAGCAGCGGCGTCGGCCGCAGGCTCCGGCGCATCGCCACTCACCCTCGCGGCGGCGCTGCTGGGTGCCTTGCTCGGCGGCCTCATCCTCAACCTCATGCCCTGCGTGTTCCCCGTACTGGCGATCAAGGTGGTGGGCTTCACCCGGCACGCGCAGGACCGCCGCGCGCACCGGCTCAGCGGCATGGCCTACGCGGCGGGCGTGGTGCTGTCGTTCATGCTGCTCGGCGCGCTCATGCTGGGCCTGCGCGCGGCGGGCGAGGCCATTGGCTGGGGCTTTCAGCTGCAGTCGCCGGCCGTGGTGGCCTCGCTGGCGGCGCTGTTCACGCTGATCGCGCTCAACCTGGCGGGGGTGTTCGAGTTCGGGCAGTTCCTGCCGTCCTCGGTGGCCAGCCTGCAGGCGCGCCACCCGGTGGCCGACAGCTTCCTGACCGGCGTGCTGGCCGTGGCCGTGGCATCACCCTGCACCGCACCATTCATGGGCGCATCGCTGGGCCTCACGGCCACCCTGCCCGCGCCGCAGGCGCTGGCCGTGTTCGCAGCGCTGGGCCTGGGCCTGGCGCTGCCGTTTCTGGCCGCGAGTTTCATCCCCGCCGTGGCCCGCGCGCTGCCGCGCCCCGGCGCGTGGATGGACACCTTCCGCAAGCTCATGGCCTTCCCCATGCTGGCCACCGTGGTCTGGCTGGTGTGGGTGCTGGGCCAGCAAAGCGGCATCGACGGCGCCGGTGCGCTGCTGATCCTGCTGGTGGGGCTGTCGCTGGTGGTGTGGGCGCTGTCGCTGGCGGGCCGCGCGCGCGTGTGGATGGCCAGTGTGTCCATCGCGGCGATGGCCTTGCTGGTCTGGGCCTTTGCGCCGCATATCACCACCATGCCCGCCACGCAGGCCGCCCCGCAGGTTTCCGCCAACGGCTGGCAGCCCTGGGCACCCGGCGCGGCCGAGCAGATCGTGGCCACGGGCCGCCCTGTGTTCGTGGACTTCACCGCCGCATGGTGCGTGACCTGCCAATACAACAAGAAGACCACGCTGGCCGACGCCGACGTGATCGCCGACCTGCAGGCCAGGAACGTGGCCCTGCTGCGCGCGGACTGGACGCGCCGCGACCCCGACATCACCGCCGCGCTGGCGGCGCTGGGCCGCAGCGGCGTGCCCGTGTACGTGTTCTACCGGCCCGGCAAGCCGCCCGTGGTGCTGACCGAGGTGCTCAGCGTGGACGAGGTGCGCTCCACCATTGCCCAGTTGTAGAGGTTTTCACCCCGTTTCTTTTCCATCGACAGCCAACCCTTCAGGAGAGTCCGCCATGAAGATGCTTCGCCGTACGTTGATTGCCACCGCCGCGCTGGTGGCGCTGGGTGCCCAGGCCGCCGCGACCGTGGGCCAGCCCGCCCCGGACTTCACGCTCAAGGACGCCGCCGGCAAGACGGTGCGCCTGTCGGACTTCAGGGGCAAACATGTGGTGCTGGAGTGGACCAATCCCGGCTGCCCCTTCGTGCGCAAGCACTACGACAGCGGCAACATGCCCGCCACGCAGAAGCACGCCACTGGCCAGAACGTGGTGTGGCTGGCGGTCAATTCCACCGAGAAGGCCAGCAGCGACTACCTGGAGCCCGCCAAACTCACGGCCTGGCTCGCCGAGCGCAAGGCCGTGCCCACCGCCGTGCTCATGGACGAGGAGGGCACCGTGGGCAAAAGCTATGGCGCGCGCACCACGCCGCACCTGTACATCGTCAACCCGCAGGGCGTGCTGGTCTATGCGGGCGGCATCGACAGTATCCCCTCGGCCCGGCCGGCCGACATCGAGAAGGCCACCAACTACGTGAAGGTGGGGCTGTCGGAGGCGCTGGCGGGCAAGCCGATCTCGGCGGCGACGACACAGCCTTATGGCTGCAGCATCAAGTACAAGTAGGAAGCCCCCCTGAGGCGCTGCGCGCCTTCCCCCGGCGGGGGACGCCACCGGTGGCCTGGCGGAGCCAGTTCCACGGTGGCACTGGTGCGGGGAGCGCGCCAGTTTTTACGAGTGTGGCGGGCTCGGCTCAGCGCGCCACGCAGTTCACGCGCAGCACACGGGGCGCCTGGAAGAACATCGTGTTGCCCTGGCCACGGATGTAGGTGCCACCGTCGCCGTACCCAAAGCCGGTGACCACACGCTCAGGCTGCAGCGGCACGGTGCGGCCGTTGATCTCCAGCAGCGCCGGGCCATCGGGCTGGGCGGGCCAGTGCACCACCAGCATGGGGCCACGGTCACAGGCGTAGGTCGTGACACGCTGGACCTTGGGGACATCGGGCGCGCGGGGCGGCGTGCAGGCGCTCAGGGCAACGGTGGACAGGACAACGGCGGCGGCCACAAGGCCAGTGGCGCGGCGAGCGCGTGGGGGGTTCTGCACGGGATCTCCTCGGAATCTGGGGCGGGGCCACAGTGTGGATGGACAACGGTGCTCTGGCGCCGCAGCAGTCCGTCCCCATACACTGCCATGTATGACACGCACGCCCGACACCATCAGCACCCTGCGCGATATTCTGACGCACTGCCGCACCCTTGCGGTGGTGGGACTGTCGCCCCAATGGCACAGGCCCAGCTATTTCGCGGCCAAGTACATGCAGGCGCATGGCTACCGCATCGTGCCGGTGAATCCGCTCGTCGCGCGCGAGGGCGGGCAGATTCTGGGGGAGACGGCCTACGCCAGCGTGGCCGATGCCGCCCGGGCGCTCGCGGCCCGGGGCGAACGCATCGACATGGTGGACTGCTTTCGCAAGAGCGAGGACATCCCCCCGCTGGCCGAGGAGGCGATCGCCATCGGTGCGCGCTGCCTGTGGCTGCAGCTGGGCGTGTTCAACGAGGCCGCCCGCCTGCAGGCAGAGGCCGCCGGGCTGCAGGTGGTCGAAAACCGCTGCGTGAAGATCGAGCACGCGCGGCTGTTTGGCGGCCTGGGCTGGATGGGCGTGAACACGCGCGTCATCAGCGCCAAGCGCCTGCGGCAACTGCCTTACTAGCAAATTCATAGCAGTCAGCGCTTGCCCATCAAGCGCTTGCGGCCAATTTCATTCAAGACCATGTCCTCATCAGACCACCCCTCCGGCGCCGACCGCGACTTCGGCTTCGGCACCCGCGCCATCCACGCCGGCGCCCAGCCCGACCCCGTGACCGGCGCACGCGCCACGCCGATCCACCAGACGACCAGCTTCGTGTTCGACAACGCCGAACACGCGAGCAGCCTGTTCAACCTGCAGACCTTCGGCAACGTCTACAGCCGCATCAGCAACCCTACGGTGGCCGTGTTCGAGGAGCGCATCGCCAGCCTGGAGAACGGCCGCGCGGCGCTGGCCTGCGCCAGCGGCATGGCCGCGCAGATGGCGGCGCTGCTGGCCATCCTGAAGACCGGCGACCACATCGTGGCGGCCAGCACGCTCTATGGCGGCACGGTGGGCCAGCTCGGCGTGGGCTTTGGCCGCCTCGGCATCGAGACCACGTTCGTGGACCCGGCCGACCCCGAGAACTTTGCCCGCGCCATGCGCCCCCACACCCGCGCCGTGTACGGCGAGACCATCGGCAACCCGCTGGTCAACGTGCTCGACATCGCGGCCGTGGCCGAGGTGGCGCATGCGCACGGCGTGCCGCTCATCATCGACAACACGGTGGCCAGCCCCTACCTGTGCAACCCGCTGGCCCTGGGCGCCGACATCGTGGTGCACAGCGCCACCAAGTACATCGGCGGCCACGGCACGACCATGGGCGGCGTGGTGGTGGAGGGCGGCAAGTTCCCGTGGGACAACGGCAAGTTCCCCGAGATGGTGGAGCCCAGCCGCGCCTACCACGGCGTGAAGTTCTATGAGACCTTCGGCGACTTCGGCTACACCATGAAGGCGCGCATGGAGGTCAACCGCACCTTCGGTGGCGTGCTCTCGCCCATGAACGCGTGGCAGCTGCTGCAGGGCGCCGAGACGCTGCACCTGCGCATGCGCGAGCACTGCCGCAATGCGCTGTCCGTGGCGAAGTTTCTGCAAGGCCATCCGCAGGTGGCGTGGGTCAACTACCCGGGTCTGGCGGATTCGCCGTACTTCGATCTGGCGCAAAAGCAGTTCCGCGCCGTGGACGGTACGCCCGGGGCCTCGGGCATCCTCACGTTTGGCGTGAAGGGCGGCGCGGCGGCGGGCGAGAAGTTCATCGACGCCTGCGAGTTCCTGAGCCACTTGGCCAACATCGGCGACGCCAAGACGCTGGTGATCCACCCCGCTTCCACCACCCACCGCCAGCTGAGCGAAGAAGAGCTGGCCCGCGCGGGCGTGAGCGCGGACATGGTGCGGCTGTCGGTGGGGATCGAGGATGTGGACGACATCCTGTGGGATATCGACCAGGCGCTGGGGCGCGCAACCGCCTGAACGCCCTGGCGCACTAGGCGGAGCTCACCGGCGCCCCCAGCCGTTGTGACAGGCTCCGCGCGGCCTCGCGCAGATGCCGCGCCGCCGGGCTGGCGGGACCCGTCCGCAGCGTGGCGCTGGGCCCGATCACCGCCAGGCACAGCACCAGCTGCCCGAACCCGTCAAACACCGGCGTGGCCAGCGCGCTGATGCCGGGCAGGAGCTGGTCGGTCACCTCGCTGATCTGGTGCGTGCGCACCGCCTCCAGTTCGGCCGCGAACGCGGGTTCATCCAGCGCGCCCGCGAACCCTTCGGCCGCCAAGGCTGCGGCGGCGCGTTCGCGCGACCCGAAGGCCGCGAACACCTTGCCCGTGGCCGTGTGGCGCACCGAGGCCGTGGTGCCGTGGCGCATGGCCACGTACACGGCCGTGGGGCCTTCCTCGACGCGGATGATGGTCGGGCCGCTGTCGCCCCACACCGAGGCCGACACGGTGTAGCCGATGCGCTGGGCCAGCGCGGGCAGCTCGGCGATGGCCAGGCGCACCGGGTCCACCTGCTGCAGGCTGATCAGGCCCAGCTGCATGGCCAAGGGGCCCAGGCCGTAGTGGCCGCTCACGGCGTCCTGCTCGATCAGGCCCAGCTTGCCAAAACTCACCAGGTAGGGATGGGCCTTGGCGGCCGTCATGTCCGCCGCGCGGGCCAGGTCCTTGAGCGCCATGCGCCGGCCGGTGCGCGCCAGCACCTTCAGCAACTGCCCACCCACCTCCACGCTCTGGATGCCGCGCGGGCTGCGGGGCGTGTCTTCGTCATCGGCAAGGGGCAGGTCGGGGGTCGTGATGGGCATGGGCCCGATTGTCCACGCCTGGCGGCAAGGCACGCCTCTTCGGGTTTTCACCTAAACAAATGCATTAGACATGAACGAATTTCTTGCCTAACATCAACACATTCCGTTTAGACAAACGCATTCATCATTAACAAATCTACACCATGAGCACCGTCAAAACCTTTGCCTCCGCCGCCGACCTCGAAGTGAAGAAGGTGAGCTTCGACAAGCTCTCCGACCACGCCTATGCCTACACCGCCGAGGGCGACCCCAACACCGGCATCATCATTGGCGACGACGCCGTGATGGTCATCGACACGCAGGCCACGCCGGTGATGGCGCAGGACGTGATCCGCCGCATCCGCGAAGTCACCGACAAGCCCATCAAGTACGTGCTGCTCTCCCACTACCACGCCGTGCGCGTGCTGGGTGCCAGCGCCTACGGTGCCGAGCACATCATCGCCAGCGAAGACACGCGCGACCTGATCGTGGAGCGCGGCCAGTTCGACAAGGACAGCGAGATCGGCCGCTTTCCGCGCCTGTTCCAGAACGTGGAGAGCGTGCCCGAGGGCCTGACCTGGCCGACCATGACCTTCAACAAGAAGATGACCTTGTGGCTGGGCAGCGTGGAAGTGCAGATCCTGCAACTGGGCCGGGGCCACACCAAGGGCGACACGGTGGCCTGGCTGCCGCAGGAAAAAATCCTCTTTTCCGGAGACCTGGTGGAGTTCGACGCCACGCCGTATGCGGGCGATGCGTACTTCCAGGACTGGCCGCAGACCCTGGACAACCTGGCCGCCCTGAAGCCCGAGAAGCTAGTGCCCGGCCGGGGCGCCGCGCTGCAGACGCCCGAGCAGGTGCAGGCGGGCCTGGCGGGCACGCGCGCCTTCATCAGCGACCTGTACGAAAGCGTCAAGGCCAGCGCCGCCCAAGGCGAGGACCTGCGCAAGGTGTACGAGGCCACCTTCGCGAAGCTGCAACCCAAGTACGGCCACTGGGTGATCTTCAACCACTGCATGCCGTTCGACGTGACCCGCGCCTACGACGAGGCCACGCAGTACCCCGACCCGCGCATCTGGACGGCCGAGCGCGACATTCAGATGTGGAAATCTCTGGAAGGCTGAGCCACTGAGGCTGAAGGAGACAAAAGATGAACCCCAGAGACATTCCTGCCGAGGCGTTCCACGCGAGCGGCCCGGACGTGCAGGCCATCGATTTCGGCTACGTGCGCTCGCCCGACCAGGACAGCGCCGCGCCCGCGCCGCACCCCATCGTGGTCGTGGGTGCGGGCCCCGTGGGCCTGTCGCTCGCCATCGACCTGGCCCAGCGCGGCCAGCGCGTGGTGGTGCTGGACAACGACCACAAGCTCTCCATCGGCTCGCGCGCCATCTGCTTCGCCAAGCGCACGCTGGAGATCTGGGACCGCCTGGGCGTGGGCCAGCGCATGGCGGACAAGGGCGTGTCGTGGAACGTGGGCAAGGTGTTCCTCAAGGACGAGCAGCTCTACGAATTCAACCTGCTGCCCGAAGAAGGCCACGAGCGCCCCGCGTTCATCAACCTGCAGCAGTACTACGCCGAGGCCTACCTGGTGGAGCGCGCGCTGCAGCTGCCCGGCATCGACATCCGCTGGCACAACAAGGTGACCGCCGTGGCCGCACGCAACGACGGCGCCCTGCTCAGCATCGACACACCCGAAGGCCCCTACCAGGTGGATGCGCAATGGGTGGCCGCCTGCGACGGCTCGCGTTCGCCCCTGCGCCAGATGATGGGACTGGAAAGCAAGGGCCGCATCTTCCAGGACCGGTTCCTGATCGCCGACGTGAAGCTGGCGGGCGATGCGGACTTCCCGACCGAGCGCTGGTTCTGGTTCGACCCGCCCTTTCACCCCGGCCAGAGCGTGCTGCTGCACCGCCAGCCGGACAACGTGTGGCGCATCGACTTCCAGCTGGGCTGGGACGCCGACCCGGAAGAAGAAAAGAAGCCCGGGAACATCATCCCGCGCGTGCAGGCGCTGCTGGGCGCGGATGCGCAGTTCGAGCTGGACTGGGCGAGTGTCTACACCTTTGCCTGCCTGCGCATGGACCAGTTCGTGCACGGCCGCGTGGTCTTCGCGGGCGACAGCGCGCATGGCGTCTCGCCCTTTGGCGCACGCGGCGCCAACAGCGGCGTGCAGGATGCCGAGAACCTGGCCTGGAAGCTGGACTGGGTGCTCAAGGGCCGGGTGGGCCCTGCCCTGCTGGCCACCTACGGGCCCGAGCGCGAGTACGCGGCGGACGAGAACCTGTGCAACTCCACGCGCGCCACCGACTTCATCACGCCCAAGAGCGAGGTGAGCCGCCTGTTCCGCGATGCCGCGCTGCACCTGGCGCGCGAGCATGCGTTTGCGCGCCGCATCGTCAACAGCGGACGCCTGTCGGTGCCGGCCACGCTGCACCAGTCGCCGCTGAACACGCCCGACGCCGACACCTTCGCGGGCACGCAGGTGCCCGGTGCGGTGCTGCTCGACGCTCCCCTGACAAAACAGGGCCGCCCCACGTGGCTGCTGCGAGAGCTGGGGCCGGACTTCACGCTGCTGGTGTTTGGCCCCGCCCCCACCTGGGCCCGGGACCTGGCCCATGTGCGGGTGCTGCAGATCGGCATCGACGTGATCGACCACCAGGCGCTGGCCGCGCAGCGGCTCGATGCCCAGCCACGCACCGTGTACCTCGTGCGCCCCGACCAGCATGTGTGCGCACGTTGGCGCACCCCCACCGAAGCGGCGGTGCGTGCCGCCCTGGCCCACGCCACGGCGCCGGCCCCCTGACAAGGAACACCTTCATCATGCTCAACACCCAGCCCCACCTGCAGGCCTGCGACGATTTTTACGAGGCGCTGATCGCTGCGCACCAGGGCCTGTCCACGCCCGAGAGCCACGCCATGAACGCCCGCCTCGTGCTGCTGCTGGCCAACCACATCGGCGACCAGGCCACGCTGCTGCATGCCCTGCAGCTGGCGCGCGGCGCCGCGATGCCTCTGGCAGACCGGCGCGCCACCCAGGCCATCACGCCCGTGGTGCCCACGCACGCCCTGGCGGCCTAGCCGCGCCCCCGCACCCCATCCGCCCCCCGGGGCTTCGGCACCGCACGGACGGTGCAAGCCCCGGCTTTGCCCGATTCTTTTGACGACACCCCGGAGACGACACCATGCTGCGCAAACACTTCCTCGCCACCCTTGCCGGGCTGGCCCTGGCCACCACCCTCCCCCAGGCCCATGCCCAGGACACCAAGCCGCTGGAATGGGTGGTGGGCTATGCCGCCGGCGGCGGCTCGGACATCGTCGCGCGCACCATCGCCGAGTCGATGTCGGCCACGCTGGGCCGCCCCATCGTCATCAACAACAAGCCCGGCGCGGGCACCAACATCGCGGCCGAGTACAGCGCGCGCAACAAGGACTTCGGCAACCTGATCTTCTCGGCCGACTTCGCCACGCTGGCCGCCAACCCGTTCCTGTTCAGCAAGCTGAGCTACAACGCCGAGAAGGACTTCCAGCCCGTGGGCCTGCTGGTGCGCTTCCCCATGTTCCTCGTGGTGTCCAACAACGTGCCCGCCAGGAACCTCAAGGAGTTCATGGCCTGGGCCAAGGGCCTGCCCGACGGCGTGAACTGGGCCTCGGCCGGGCCCGGCAGCCCGCACCACCTGGTGGGCGAGCTGTTCCGCGAGCAAAGCGGCCTCAGGCTCACGCACGTGCCCTACCGGGGTGCGGCACCGGCCATCCAGGACGTGATCGGCGGCCAGGTCCCGGCCATGTGGATCGACAGCGCCACCGTGTACCCGTTCCTTGCCGCCGGCAAGGTCAAGGCCATCGGCGTGGCCAGCCCGCAGCGCGTGGGCACCATGCCCGACGTGGCCACCATTGCCGAACAGGGCCTGCAGGGCTTCGAGGGCTTTGCGTGGCAGGGGCTGGTCGCCCCCCATGGCACCTCGGCCGAGGCGGTGGCCCAGTTCAGCAAGGCCCTTCAAACCGCCCTTGCCGACACGCGCACGCGTGCGCGCCTGCAGGCCCTGGGTGTCGAACCCTTGCCCGGCACCGCCGCGCAGATGGGGAGCTTCGCGCGCGCCGAACGCGAGAAGTGGGGGCGTGTGATCACCAAGGTGGGCGTCAAGCTGGATTGAGCCCCCTGAGCGGCTGCGCCGCTTCCCCCTCAGGGGGACGCCACCTGCGGCCTGGCCAAGCCAGTCCCGCGGTGGCACTGGCGATAGCAGCGCGCCGGTTTCGCTGCCCGTGGACTCCAGGATCTGCGGGATTTCGCGCTTCGGAAAGCGAGCAGCGCCGATTCGTCCGTTACGCGGCGGCTGAGCGGCAGCGCGCCAGCCGGCGCTTGCGCTGCAGGGCGGGGGCCAGCCACAGCACCTGCACCACGGCGTAACCCAGCGCCGCGAGCAGCAATCCCAGCGTGGGCAGGCCGACCAGCAGTGGCGTGCCCAGGGCCTGGATCCAGGCCGCCATCGCCTGCACGGAGAAATCGCCGCCCGGCGCCACGCTGCTCCATGGCGGCAGGGTTTGCGTGCCGGGCATCACCAGCGCGCCCAGGTAGAAGGCCAGGGCATACAGCGGCACGGTGGTGAACGGGTTGGTATAGAAGGTGGCCACGCCGCCCGCCACCACGTTGCCGCGCAGCCACGCGCACACCAGCAGGGTGCCGGGGATCTGCAGCGGGCCGGGAATGAGCCCGCAGAACATGCCGGCCGCCACACCGCGCGCCAGCGGCTGGCGCTGAAAGCGGAACAGCTCGCGCCGCTCCAGCCAGGGCCGCAAGCGGGCGAGCCAGCCCCGGTCCAGGTGCACGCGGGCCCGGGGTTCCAGGCCGCGCAACCAGCGGCGCAGGGTGCACAGCATCTGCATCACCACCCTGATCAGCTCCACGCCAGGGCCGCGGCCGTGCCGGCGCCCCACAGGGCGGCAAGGCCCGCCAGCAGGCGCACGTCCCGCCGCTCATTGCCGGCGCGGTACGCCGTCACCGTCGCCCCCACCAGGCCCACCAGCACACAGAGCATGATGGCATCGAGCAATTGCATGGTCTCCTACTCCCTTCAGTCCTTGGATGGCGATGCCAGGGGCTTGTGGGCGCCCGGGGCCGAGTTGCGCAGCGACAGGAAGATCGAACCCGCGATCAGCGATGCCGTGACCAGCAGCGCGTAGCCGATCGGAATCTTCACGAGGTCGATGAGCAGCATCTTGCCGCCGATGAACACCAGCACCAGGGCCAGGCCATAGGCCAGCAGGTGGAAGCGGTCGGCCAGGTCCGCCAGCAGGAAGTACAGCGCACGCAGGCCCAGGATGGCGAAGATGTTGGCCGTGAGCACGATGAACGGGTCGCTGGTGATGGCGAAGATGGCCGGGATGCTGTCCACCGCGAAGATGATGTCGGTGGTGCCGATGAGCACCAGCACCACGAACAGCGGGGTGTAGTGCTTGACGCCCTGGACCAGCGTGGAGAGCTTTTCGCCGTCGAACTGGTCGGTGATGCGGATGCGCTTCTTCAGCAACCTGAGCACGGGGTTGGTCGCGATGTCGGGCTCCTGCCCGGCCGCGAACCACATCTTGGCACCCGTGACCACGAGGAACGCGCCGAACACGTACAGCAGCCAGTGGAAGGTGGCCAGCAGCCAGGCGCCTGCCAGGATGAGCAGCGTGCGCAGCACGATCGCGCCGATGATGCCGATGATGAGCGCGCGCTTCTGGTACTGCGGCGGCACGGCGAAATAGCTGAACAGCATCAGGAACACAAAGATGTTGTCCACCGAAAGGCTTTTTTCCACCAGGTAGCCGGTGATGAACTGCATCGACACCGTGTTGGCCACCTCGCGGCCCTGGCTGCCGTCCAGGTACCACCAGAGGATGCCCACGAACACGAAGGCCAGCGAGAACCACAGCAGGCTCCAGCGCACGGCCTCCTTCATCGTGACCTTGTGCGCGCCCTGGCGCTCCATCACCAGCAGGTCGATGCCGATGGCCACCACCACGAAGACGGCAAAGCCCGCCCACATCCACCAGGTTCCGATCGTTTCCATGAAGTCTTGCTCCTTCGCGCGACGGCGTCAGCGCCGCGAACGCGGCAGGGGTGGCAGGCCCGGGGTCGGGGCGGACAGGGGAAGGGGTGCGGCTTGGCGCATGGGTTCTCTCCGGTGCAATGGGTTGGCATTCAGGACAAGCCCGCACTGTAGGGATGCTTTTGCATCTTAAAAACCTGCCTTCACAATACTATTTGTTCGGTTTTTACGAACCAACCAGTTCCTGCACCGATACCCCTTCAACCCATTGGGATACGCAAGACCATGAGCCAGAGCTTCAACTACCGCCACCTGTACTACTTCTGGGTGGTCGCCAAGGAGGGCGGCATCGCGCGCGCCGCCGAGCGGCTGGACATGGCCGTGCAGACCATCAGCGCGCAGGTGCGCTCCCTTGAGCAGGCCCTGGGCACCAGCCTGCTGCGCACCGAGGGGCGCAGCCTGGTGCTCACCGAGGCCGGCGTGGCCGCGCTGCACGAGGCCGACCACATCTTTGCCCTGGGCGAGCAGCTGACCCACCGCGTGCGCGAGGCCGCCAGCGGCCAGACGCTGCGGCTGAACCTGGGTATCTCGGACGGCATCGCCAAGCTGGCCATGCACCGGCTGCTCACGCCCGTGCTCGACGAGCCCCACCTGCGCCTGCTGTGCCACGAGGGGGAGTTCCAGCCGCTGCTCGGCGAGCTCGCGCTGCACAAGCTCGACGCGGTGCTGGCCGACCGCGCCGCGCCGCCCAACCCGGCCCTCAAGACCACCAGCCAGCTGCTGGGCACGAGCGCCGTGGCCTGGTATGCCCCACCCGTGTGGGCCGAAGCGGCGGCGCGGCAGTTTCCGCAGAGCCTGGCGGTGGTGCCCGTGCTGCTGCCTACCGACCATGCCGCCATGCGCGCGCGCCTGGACCATTGGTTGGAGCGCGAACGCATTCGCCCGCGCATTGCCGGTGAATTCGAGGACAGTGCCCTGCTGAGCACCTTTGCCGCCACGGGCATGGGGGTGATGCCGGCCCCCGTGACCGTGGGCGCGCATCTGCTCAAGACCCATGGTCTGGTGCAGGTGGGCACGACGCCCGACGTGCAGGAGCAGTTCCACCTGATCTACAACGCGCGCAAGGTCATGCACCCGCTGCTCACGCGCTTGCTGGAAGCCTCCGAGGGAGGTGCGCTGCTCAACTCCTGAGCAGCGCGTGCTGCCTGTGCGGCCTATTTGGTGAACCGGCCGTCGCGGCCCATCATGAGCAGATCCACGAACTTGCCCGAACTGTGCTGCGTGGCCGACAGCTCCACGGGGTAGCCGCCCAGGTTCACGCTCTTCATCGACTCCATGGCCTGCACCAGCCCTGCGCGCGTGGGCTTGGCGCCCGCGCGCTGCAGCGCCTCGACCAGGAAGCGGGCGGAGATGAATCCCTCCATCTGGCTGAAGGTGTACTCGGTGATGCCCTTGGCCTTGGCCAGGGTCTGGAACTCGCGAGAGATCGGCATGCTCTGGTTCCACGGCGAGGGCACGACCTGCGACACCACCACGCCCCGCGCGCGCTCGCCCAGCGCCTTGACCAGCTGGGCGTTGCTGATCACCGAGAGCATGTAGAAGGTGGAGCGGTGCCCGGCCGCCAGGTAGGCATCGACGAAATCCACGCTGGGCTTGCCCGCGCTGATGACGATGATGGCCTGGGGCGTGGTCTTGGCCACCGAGGCCACGGCGTCCGCCATCTTCGAGCCATCCACCTCCAGCGGGGCCTGGGCCACGAGTTCCACCTTGTGGTTCTTGACCGACTTCTCGACCGAGGCCAGCCCGCCCGTGCCGAAGGGGTTGTTGAGGTAGACCGCCGCGATGCGCGCGATGCCCACCGAGGCCAGTTGCTTCACGGTGGCATCGAGCTCGGTCGCATAGCCTGCCTTGATGTTGAACACGTAGCGGCTGCTGGCCTGGCGCAGGCCGTCGGAGCCCGTGAACGGCGCGATGAAGGGCACGCCGCGCTCCTCGGCGATCGGCAGGGCGGCCAGCGCGGGCGGGGTGCCCGCGTACTGGAACAGCGCGAGCACCTTGTCCTCGTCGATCAGCTTCTTCGTGTTCTCGGCCGCCTTCTTGGGGTCGTAGGCATCGTCGAGGGCGACCACGCGGATCTTGCGGCCGCGCACGCCGCCCGAGGCATTCACATGGTCGAAATACAGGGCCGCGCCCTGGCGCACCTCGCTGGTCAGCGCCGCGAGCGGGCCGCTCAGCTGGCAGGACTGGCCGATCACGATCTCGCTGTCGGTCACGCCCGCGCTGTCCTGGGCCCAGGCCGTGCCCGCCAGCCCCGCGGCCAATGCCCCACCCGAACGCAAAAACGCCCTGCGTGCCAACCCTGGCTGAACGCCTGTCTTCATGCTTTGTCTCCTGTCGTATTCATGGATCTTCACAACGCAAAAGCCCTTCCGCAGCCCCAAGGCCTGCGAAAGGGCGAAACAGGACGGTCGCTGCGCTGCGCGGCGGTCCTCGGGACTTTCAATGGGCTTCGGCCCGGGCGTGCGCCGCCCCTCCCATGCCCAGGTAGGTGTCGATGATGCGGCGGTCGTTGAGCAGGTCCTGCGCGGCGCCCGTGAGCGCCACGGCGCCCATCTCCAGCACATAGGCGCGGTCGGCCACGCGCAAGGCGGCGCGGGCGTTCTGCTCCACGAGCAACACCGACACGCCGTGCTGGCGCAGCGAGGAGACGACCTGCAGCACCTCGCGCACGATGAGCGGGGCCAGGCCGAGCGAGGGCTCGTCGAGCATCAACAGGCGCGGGCGGGCCATCAGCGCACGGCCGATGGCCAGCATCTGCCGCTCGCCGCCCGAGAGCGTGGAGGCCAGCTGCACGCGGCGCTCGCGCAGGCGCGGAAAGATGCCGAACACCTCTTCCATGCGCTGCGCCTGGTCGCGCTGGCCTTTGCGCCAGCGCGAGAAGCCACCGAGCAGCAGGTTGTCCTCCACCGACATCTCGCCAAACAGCTCGCGCTTTTCGGGCACCAGGGCCACGCCGCGCGCCACCATGGCTTCCACGCTGGGGCGGGCGATGCGCTCGCCGGCCAGGGTGATGGAGCCGGTGGCAGGCAGCAGGCCCATGGCCGCGCACAGCAGCGTGGTCTTGCCGGCGCCATTGGGGCCGATCACGGTGACGATCTCGCCCTCGTTCACGTCGAGCCGGACCTGGTGGACGGCCTCCACGGGGCCGTACGACACGGAGAGGTCCTGCAGTTGCAACAAGGCGGTCATGCGCGGGCTCCTTCGGTGGCGGCAGCG
The DNA here is from genome assembly GCF_059415185.1 of Acidovorax sp. GW821-FHT10E04. Classification (NCBI taxonomy): domain Bacteria; kingdom Pseudomonadati; phylum Pseudomonadota; class Betaproteobacteria; order Burkholderiales; family Comamonadaceae; genus Acidovorax; species Acidovorax sp. GW821-FHT10E04. The sequence continues at coordinate 235,414 of NZ_JBWKMT010000008.1, read as the reverse complement.
GCGGGCAGGTCGTCGTCGGCACCGCCCAGGTAGGCATCGAGCACGCGCTGGTTGCTCTGCACCTGGGCAGGCGTGCCCTCGGCGATCACCGTGCCGAACTCCAGCACGGTGATGCGGTCGGCCAGGTTCATCACGAACTCCATGTCGTGCTCCACCACCAGGATGCCCAGGCCCTCGGCGCGCAGTTGGCGCAGCAGGTCGGCCAGGGCCTTCTTTTCCAGATGCCGCAGGCCGGCGGCGGGTTCGTCGAGCAGCAGGATGGCCGGCTGGCCGGCCAGGGCGCGCGCGATCTCGACGATGCGCTGCTGCCCCAGGGCCAGCGAGGCGGCGGGCGCGTCGGCATGGGCACCCAGGCCGCAGCGCTCGATCTGGCGGCGCGCCTCGGCCAGCAGGGCGGCTTCCTCGGCGCGGTCCAGGCGCAGCATCGAGGCGATCCAGCCGCGGTGGGCGCGCTGGTGCGCGCCCAGGGCGACGTTCTCGACCACGCTGCGCTGGCCCAAGAGGCGCACGTGCTGGAAGGTGCGCGCCATGCCCAGGCGGGCGAAGGCGCGCGAGGGGCGGCGCAGCATGGCCTGGTCCACCAGGCGCACCTCGCCCTCGGTGGCGTCGTCCACACCCGAGATCATGTTGAAGAAGGTGCTCTTGCCGGCGCCGTTGGGGCCGATCAGCGCGTGCACCTCGCCGGCCTTCACGTCCATGGAGACATTGTTGTTGGCGACCAGGCCGCCGAAGCGCTTGGTCACGTTGCGCGCCTGCAGCAGCACCGTGCCGGCCGCGGGCAAGGTACGCTGGCCCAGCTGTGCAGCCTCGCGCACCGCGCGCGGCGCCTCGCGGCGCAGCCAGCGCTCGCTCAGGCGGTTCAGCGTGGGCCACAGGCCGTCGGCAAAGCGCTGCAGCACGAAGACCATGAGCAGTCCGAAGACAATGACCTCGAAGTTGCCGCTGGTGCCCAGCAGCGAGGGCAGCACGTCCTGCAGCTTTTCCTTGAGCAGGGTGATGAGGGTGGCGCCCAGCACCGCGCCCCACAGGTGGCCGGCGCCGCCGACCACGGCCATGAACAGGTACTCGATGCCGATGTTGAGGTTGAACGGCGTGGGGCTGACAAAGCGCTGCAGGTGCGCATACAGCCAGCCCGAGATCGCCGCCAGCAGCGCCGCCAGCACGAAGAGTTTGATGCGGTAGCGCGCCGTGTCCACGCCCATGGACTCGGCCATCACCCGCCCGCCCTTGAGCGCGCGGATGGCGCGGCCCTCGCGCGAATCGAGCAGGTTGTGCAGCAGCCACAGCGACACCAGCAGCACCGCCCAGATCAGCACGCCGATGGCGCGCGGCGAGGCCAGCGAGAAGCCCGCCACGACGAGCGGCGGCACGCCGGTGATGCCGGTCTGCCCCCCCAGGAATTCCATGTTGCCGAACAGGTAGTACAGCGACAGGCCCCAGGCGATGGTGCACAGCGGCAGGTAGTGGCCCGACAGCTTGAGCGTGACCGAGCCCAGGCCCCAGGCCACCGCGAAGGTGATCACCAGGCCGAGCACCAGCCCCACCCAGGGCAGGCCGGCCATGCCGACCAGGCCCGAGAGCGCCTGCACCGACGCGGGCGCCGTGCAAATCCAGGCCGTGGCATAGGCACCGACGCCCACGAAGGCCGCCTGGCCGAAGGAGGTCATGCCGCCCACGCCGGTGAGCATGACCAGGCCCGCCGCCACGATGGCGTACAGGCCGATGTAGCAGAGCATGACCACGGTGAAGTCGGGCAGGAAGCCCCAGCACAGGGCCAGCAGCGCCACGGCGGCCAGCGTGAGCTGGGTGCGCGTGGCGATTCCGCGCGATGTGCCTGCATCGTGTGTGCCGGCAGCCATGTCTGTCTTGACGGGCGCGCTCATTCCTCATCCTCCACATGGCGGCTGTTGAGCGAGCGCCACCACAGCACGGGCACGATCAGGGTGAACACGAGAACCTCCTTGTAGGCACTGGCCCAGAACGATGCAAAGGCCTCCAGCTGGCCCACGATCAGCGCGCCGAGCAGCGCCATGGGGTAGCTGCCCAGGCCGCCCACGATGGCCGCGACGAAGCCCTTGAGGCCGATCAGGAAACCCGTGTCGTAGTACACGGTGGTGAGCGGGGCGATCAAGAGGCCCGAGACCGCACCGATCAGCGCGGCCAGGGCGAAGCTCACGTCGCCCGAGAGTTCGGTGGGGATGCCCATGAGGCGCGCCCCCACGCGGTTGAGGGCCGTGGCGCGCAGCGCCTTGCCCACCATGGAGCGGCCGAAGAACAGGAACAGCAGCATCACCAGCGCCAGCGTGACGCCCAGCACCACCAGCGACTGGCCCGAGACGGGGATGCCGCCGAGGTCGAAGCGCGCCTCCGAGAACGGTGGCGTGCGCGAGCCTTCGGCGCCGAAGAACAACAGGCCCAGGCCCACCAGCACGCCATGCAGCGCCACCGAGACGATGAGCAGCATCAGCACCGTGGCATCGGCCAGCGGGCGATACGCCAGGCGGTACAGCAGCGGCCCCATGGGCGTGATGAGGATCAGCGTGGTGAGCGCCTGCATGCCCAGCGAAGTCGGACGCAGCCCGAGGATCAGCGCTGTGGCCAGCAGCGGCAGCACCAGGCACCAGACCACGGTGGCGGGCCAGTTCACCGGGCTGCCGCGCTGAAAGCGCACCACCTCCACCACCAGCACCACGGCGGCCATGCCCAGCAATAGCCACAGCGTGGCGGGAATGCGCCCGCCCTGCATCATGGCCATGGTCAGCGCCCCGAAGGCCACGAACTCGCCCTGGGGGATGAAGATCACCCGGGTCACGGAAAAAACCAGCACCAGCGCCAGCGCCATCAGTCCGTAGATGGCGCCATTGACAATGCCGTCCTGCCCCAGCAGCAGGGCAATCTGCAAATCCATATTCAGCTTTCTTTGAGAAGCAGGTCGACCAGCGCTTACTACCAATTTAATAGCTGCCAGCGCCTTACCAGTAAGCGCCAGAGGCCATTTTCATGGCATTTCCAGACAGCTCTTCGCCGAAGAGACGGACACCATGAAACCGGCGCGCCCCAGACCAGCGCCACCGTGGAACCGGCTTCGCCAGGCCACGGGTGGCGTCCCCTTGGAGGGGAAGGCGCGCAGCGCCTCAGGGGGTCAGGGAATGTATTTCCAGGTCCCGTTCTCGATCTTGACCATCACGCGGGCGCGCTGGTCCAGGCCCAGGTGGTCGTTCTCGGACATGTTGAAGATGCCGTGCGCGCCGGGCACTTCCTTGATCTGCTCGAGCGCATCGCGCAGGGCCGTGCGGAATTCCACGGTGCCGGGCTTGGCCTTCTTCAGGGCCACGGGCACGGCGGCGGCCATCAGCACGCCGGCATCCCAGCCATGGGCGCCGAAGGTGGAGACGCTGTCCTTGCCGTGGGCGGCCTCATAGGCGGCCACGTAGGCGCTGGCCGACTTCTTCACCGGGTGCGAGGCGGGCAGCTGCGAAGCCACGAGCACCGGGCCGGAGGGCAGGAAGGTGCCTTCCACGTCCTTGCCGCCCACGCGCAGGAAGTCGGCATTGGCCACGCCGTGGGTCTGGTAGACCTTGCCGGTGAAGCCGCGCTCCTTGAGCGCCTTCTGGGGCAATGCGGCCGGCGTGCCGGAGCCGGCGATGAGCACGGCGTCGGGCTTGGCCGAGATCATCTTCAGCGTCTGGCCCGTCACCGAGGTGTCGGTGCGCGCATAGCGCTCGTTGGCCACGATCTGGATCTTCTTGATGGCGGCGGCCTTGCCGAACTCCTGGTACCAGCCTTCGCCGTAGGCGTCGGCAAAGCCGATGAAGGCCACGGTCTTCACGCCGGCGTTGGCCATGTGGTCCACGATGGCCAGCGACATCATGATGTCGTTCTGCGGGGTCTTGAAGACCCACTTCTTCTTGGCGTCCATGGGCTCGACGATGCGCGCCGAGGCGGCCATGGAGATCATGGGCGTCTGCGCCTCGGCGACCACGTCGATCATGGCCAGCGAGTTGGGCGTGGTGCTCGACCCGAGGATGATGTCGACCTTGCTTTCGCTGATCAGCTTGCGCGTGTTGCCCACGGCGGTGGTCGTGTCCGACGCGTCGTCGAGCACGATGTAGTTGACCTTCTGGCCGCCGATGGTGCGCGGCATCAGGGCGATGGTGTTCTTCTCGGGGATGCCCAGCGAGGCGGCCGGGCCGGTGGCCGACACCGTGACGCCGACGGTGATGTCGGCCAGGGCGGCGCCGCAGGCCATGGCGGCGGCTGCGGCCACCAGCGCGAGTTGTGCGAAGCGGGTTTTTTTCATGCGTTTGTCTCCTGTGGAAAAGAAAGGATGGTGTTGTCAGCGGCAGGCAAGCAAGGAAGATTCAGCGCTGTTCCGGCTCTTGTCGGCCGGTATCGGGTACGCGGTGGTGAACGTGCGTGGCCATTGTCATGGACGCGCGGGTCTTTGGGCCGGTTCAATGGGCATTCGGACGGCAGGAAATCCACCAAAGAACAGGTCCGCAACGATGGGCGCCATGGTCCCGTAGTCGAGTTCGCCGTCGGGCTTGAGCCAGGTGAACATCCAGTTGATCATGCCGAACAGCAGCATGGTCAGCGCCTTGGTCAGGCCGGCGGCATCGGTGTCGGGGCGCAGTTGCCCCAGCGCGGTGGCGAAGGCGGCCACCACGGCGCGCTCCTTGCCCAGGATGCGCTCGCTGTCCTCGGACTGCAGGAAGCGCACGTCCTCGGTCAGCACGCGGTGGGCGTGCTGGGCCTCGGCGTATTCCTCGACGAAGCGGTGGATCAGCTCGCGCAGCCGCGCCTCGGGCGCGAGCTGCTGGGCCTCGACCTCCTCCACCAGCGCCTGCAGGCGCGAGACATGCCCGTCGGCGATGTGCACGAGCAGGTTGTACTTGTCGCGAAAGTAGTGGTACAGCGTGGGCTTGGACAGGCCGCAGGCCTCGGCCACCTCGTTCATCGAGGTGGCAGGATAGCCGCGGCGTGCGAACAGTTCGGCGGCATGGCGGAGGATCATTTCGCGCTGGTCGTCGTATCCGGGGGAGCGTCCTCGGGCCATGGGCAGTTTTCCTTTGCATCCTGGAGTGAAGGGGCGCCATCTTGCCGCATCCGGGGGCATCGCAGGCCCACGGCGGCCCATTCCTTGCCGATGCCAGGCACCGTGTGCAGCGGTGGATGCCGTCATAGCGACCATCAGCGTTCGTCGAACGACAGCACCACGCTGTCGGACAGCGGCCGGCACTGGCAGGTGAGCACGAAGCCGGCGGCCACCTCGTTCTTGTCGAGCGCGAAGTTGCGCTCCATGCGCACCTCGCCCTCCACGCACTTGGCGCGGCAGGTACCGCACACGCCCGAGGTGCACGAGAACGGCACCTCCAGCCCGGCGGCCGAGGCCGCATCGAGGATGCTGGCCTGCTCGCCCGAGAACGGGAATTCGCGCCGCAGGCCGTCGCGCACGATGGCGATGCGGGAGGTCTTGGCATCGCCCGGCAGCGCCTCGTGCACCACCGCGCCGACCTGCCCTCCTGCGGGCAGGGCCACGCCGAAGCGCTCCACATGGATGCGCTCGGCCGGCACGCCGCCGGCCAGCAGCGCGGCCTCGGCCTCATCGTTCATCTGAAAGGGGCCGCAGATGAAGGCCTCGTCGATCTTCTGCGCGGGGACCAGGGCCTTCAGGAACTCGGCGAGCTTCTCGCGGTTCACGAAGCCCATGTTCAGCGGCGCGTCGGTCTGCTCGGCCGAGAACACATGGTGCAGCACCAGGCGCGTGAGGTAGCGGTTCTTGAGGTCCTCGATCTCCTCCTTGAACATGGTGGACTGCAGCGTGCGGTTGCCGTAGATCAGCGTGAAGCGGCTGCCGGGTTCGCGCGCCAGCACCGTCTTCATGATGGACAGGATGGGCGTGATGCCGCTGCCGCCCGCGATGCCCAGGTAGTGGCGCTGCGCGGCAGCCTGGATGGGCACGAAGAAGCGGCCCTGCGGCGCCATGACCTGCAGGGTGTCGCCCACCTTGAGCTGCGCGTTGATCCAGTTGGAGAACACGCCGCCGTTGACCTTGCGCACGCCCACGCGCAGCTCGGCGTCGTCCACGCCGGCGCAGATGGAGTACGAGCGGCGCAGGTCCTGGCCACCGATGTCGGTGCGCAGCGTGAGGTACTGGCCCTGGGTGAAGCCGAAGACCTCGCGCAGCTCGGGCGGCACGTCGAAGGAGACGATGACGGCCTCGGCCGTGTCGGGCTCGATGGCGCGCACGCGCAGGGGATGGAAGATGACGCTCATGTCGGTGTCTTGTGGTGGGTGGCCGTCACAGCGGCTTGAAATGTTCGAAGGGCTCGCGGCAGGCCATGCAGCGGTACAGCGCCTTGCAGGCCGTGGAGCCGAAGGCCGAGAGGCGCTCGGTCTGCAGGCTGCCGCAGCGCGGGCAGGCCAGGGCCGGCGCTGCAGCCCCGGTGCGCGGCATGAAGCGCAGCGGCACCTCGGTGCCCGGCGGCAGCGGGCCGGGCGGCGCGATGCCGTAGGCCAGCAGGCGCGCGCGGCCGCGTTCGGTGATCCAGTCGGTGGTCCAGGCCGGGGCGCGCTGCAGCGTGGCATGGGCCGGACCCAGTCCTGCCGCCTCTATGGCGGCGAGCACGTCGCGCTCGATGGCCTCGGTGGCCGGGCAGCCCGAGTAGGTGGGGGTGAGCACGATCTCCAGGCCATCGCCCGCCAGGCGCACGTCGCGCACGATGCCCAGGTCGCACACGGAGACCGCGGGCACCTCGGGATCGGGCACGCCGTCGAGCACCGCCCACGCGCGGGCGATGCGCGCGTCCGCGGTGCCTGGGCGTGCAATGGCCTCGGCCATCATCACCACACGCCTCCGGGAAAGCTGCGCTGCAGGTACTGCATCTCGGTGAGGATGAAGCCCATGTGCTCGCTGTGCACGCCCTGCTTGCCGGTGCTGAGGAAGGCCGATTCCTTGGGCGTGGCCAGGCTGGCCGCGGCCAGGATCTGCGCCATCTCGCCGGTCCAGGTGTCCTGCAGGTCGGCCCAGCGCGGGCCCAGGCCCGTGACGTGGGCGGATTCGTCCACCGCGTCGACCACGAACAGCTCGGGCGTGTAGCGCCACAGGGCCTTCAAGGCCGCTTCGGTGCGGCGGCGCGATTCGGCCGTGCCGTCGCCCAGGCGCACGACCCAGTCGGCCGCATGCTGCTGGTGGTAGCGCGCCTCCTTGACCGCCTTGCCGGCGATGGCGGCCAGCTCCGTGTCGCTGGAGGTGGCCAGGCGCTCCCACAGCAGCTTGAAGAGGGTGGCCACCATGGCATTGCGCACCACGGTGAAGGCGAAGTCACCGCGCGGCAGCTCCACCAGGGTCACGTTGACATAGTCGCGCTCGTCGCGCAAAAAGGCCAGCTGGTCCTCGTCGTGGCCACGGCCTTCGATCTGCCCGGCCCGGGTGAGCACGGCGCGCGCCTGGCCCACGAGGTCCAGCGCCATGTTGGACAGGGCGATGTCCTCTTCGAGCACGGGGCCGTGGCCGCACCATTCGGACAGGCGCTGGGCGAGGATGAGGCAGGTATCGCCGATGCGCAGCAGGTACTGCACGGCCGGGTCCTGGCTGGTGTGGATGCTGGTGGCTTGCATGGCAGTGGCGCTCACATGTGGTCCACGGACTCGGGCAGCACGTAGAAGGTGGGGTGGCGGTAGACCTTGTCCTGCGCCGGGTCGAAGTACATGGACTTCTCGCCGGGGTCGCTGGCCACGATCTGGTCGGAGCGCACGACCCAGACGCTGGTGCCTTCCTGGCGCCGGGTGTAGACGTCGCGCGCCAGCTGGATGGCCATGCGCGGGTCGGCCGCATGCAGGCTGCCGCAGTGCTTGTGGTCCAGGCCGGCCTTGCTGCGCACGAAGACTTCCCACAGCGGCCATTCGGTGGCCATGGCGGGGTCGGCGGCGGGGGTGGAGGGGGTGGTGGGGTTCGTCATGGGTTGTCTCGAAACAGGGAATCTCAGGCCGCAGCGCGCACCGGGGCGTGCTTGGCGGCATGGGCCAGGGCGGCTTCGCGCACCCAGGCACCGTCGTCCCAGGCCTTGACGCGCGCGCCCAGGCGTTCTTCGTTGCAGGGGCCGTCGCCGCCGATCACGCGCCAGAACTCGCTCCAGTCGATGGCGCCGTAGTCGTGCGCCTGGCGCTCCTCGTTCCATTGCAGGTCGGGGTCGGGCAGCGTCACGCCCAGCACGCGGGCCTGCTCCACCGTGGCGTCGATGAACTTCTGGCGCAGCGTGTCGTTGGAGACGCGCTTGATGCCCCAGCGCATGGACTGCGCGGAGTTGGGCGACTGGTCGTCGGGCGGGCCGAACATCATGATGGAGGGCCACCACCAGCGGTTCACGGCGTCCTGCACCATGGCGCGCTGGGCGTCGGTGCCCTGCTGCATCATGGTGAGCAGCGCGTCGTAGCCCTGGCGCTGGTGGAAGCTTTCTTCGCGGCAGATGCGCACCATGGCCCGCGCGTAGGGCGCGTACGAGCAGCGGCAGATCGGCACCTGGTTCATGATGGCCGCGCCATCGACCAGCCAGCCGATGGTGCCCATGTCGGCCCAGGTCAGCGTGGGGTAGTTGAAGATGGAGCTGTACTTGGCGCGCCCGGTGTGCAGCGCATCCAGCATCTGGTCGCGCGAGCTGCCCAGGGTCTCGGCCGCGGCGTACAGGTACAGGCCGTGGCCGCCCTCGTCCTGCACCTTGGCCAGCAGGATGGCCTTGCGCTTGAGCGTGGGCGCGCGCGATATCCAGTTGCCCTCGGGCAGCATGCCGACGATCTCCGAGTGCGCATGCTGGCTGATCTGGCGCAGCAGGGTCTTGCGGTAGTGATCGGGCATCCAGTCCTTGGCCTCGATGAATTCGCCCGCGTCGATGCGCGCGTCGAAGGCCTCCTGGCGCTGCATCTCCTCGGCGCTGCGCAGGGCCTTGTTGCCGGCGTCGCCGCCTTCCTTGCCCATGGTGTCCATGGCCTGGGTGTACATGGTGTCGTCCTTTCGTGAAGGGTTAGCGTGGGCGCTGGTCGATCACGCGGCGGGCCTTGCCCACCAGCGTGCGTTCGATGGAATCGGTGGCCAGCACCTCGACCTGGCAGGTGATGCCCACCAGGGTCTTGATGCGGTGCTGCACCCAGCCGGTGAGGTCGGGGCGCTCGCCGTCGGCCACGCCGGGCTGCAACTCGCAGCGCACGGTGACCTGGTCGAGGTTGCCGTCGCGCGCCACCAGGATCTGATACTGGCCCGACAGCTTCTCGTTCTGCAGCACGATCTCTTCGATCTGCGTGGGGAACACGTTCACGCCGCGGATGATGAGCATGTCGTCCGAGCGGCCCACGATCTTGCCCATGCGGCGGAACGCGCGCGAGGTGGGCGGCAAGAGGCGCGTGAGGTCGCGCGTGCGGTAGCGGATCATGGGCAGCGCCTCCTTGCTCAGCGAGGTGAAGACGAGTTCGCCCTCCTGGCCGTCGGGCAGCACCTCGCCCGTCTCGGGGTCGATGATCTCGGGGTAGAAGTGGTCTTCCCAGACCACGGGGCCGTCCTTGCTCTCGATGCACTCGCTGGCCACACCGGGGCCCATCACTTCGGACAGGCCGTAGATGTCCACCGCGTCGATGCCGGCCTTGGTCTCGATCTCGCGGCGCATGGCCTCGGTCCAGGGCTCGGCGCCGAAGATGCCGACCTTGAGCGAGCTCTCGCGCGGGTCCAGCCCCTGGCGCACGAACTCCTCGTTGATGACCTGCATGTAGGACGGCGTGACCATGATGATGCTGGGCCCGAAGTCGCGGATCAGCTGCACCTGCTTTTCGGTCTGGCCACCCGACATGGGAATCACCGTGCAGCCCGCGCGCTCGGCACCATAGTGCGCGCCCAGGCCGCCCGTGAACAGGCCGTAACCATAGGCCACATGGATCAGGTCGCCAGCGCGCCCACCCGCTGCGCGGATGGAGCGCGCCACCAGGTCTGCCCAGGTGTCGATGTCCTTCAAGGTGTAGCCCACCACCGTGGGCTTGCCCGTGGTGCCCGAGGAGGCGTGGATACGGGCCACCTTTTCGCGCGGCACGGCGAACATGCCGAAGGGGTAGTTGTCGCGCAGGTCTTTCTTGACCGTGAAGGGGAACTTGGAGAGGTCGGACAGCTGCTTGAGGTCCGACGGGTGCACGCCCTTGGCATCGAAGGCGCGTTGGTAGTGCGGCACGTTGTCGTAGGCGTGCTGCAGCGTCCAGCGCAGGCGCTGCAGCTGCAGGGCCTGGACCTCGTCGCGGCTGGCGGTTTCGATGGGCTCCAGGTCGCCTGGGGCGGGGTGGCGCACGGCCATGGATGTCTCCTGTGGTGTTCTCGGTATGGGGTCAGCGGGCGTTGTCGGCCAAAGGTACGGTGTGCTTGCCCTTCATGCAGTACGAGCGGCCACGGAACACGGCGATGGCCTCGCCGCGCTGGTTGTGCACGTTCACGTCGTACACGCCGGTGCGGCCGGCCAGCGAGACCTCGGTGGCCACGGCCGTGAGGCGGTCGCCCTCGCGCGCGGGCGCCAGGAAGTCGATGGACAGGCCCGAGGCCACGGTCATCTCGTTGCGCGCATTGCACGAAAAGGCGAACGCCGAGTCGGCCAGCGTGGTGATGAAGCCGCCGTGGCAGATGTCGAAGCCGTTGAGCATGTCGGCACGCACGGTCATCTCGAGCGTGGCCCGGCCCGGCGCGATGGCCGTGATGGCGATGCCCAGGCCCTGCGTGGCGCGGTCGTTGGCGAGCATGCCGGTGCGCACGTGCTCGGCGATGGCCTGGGGGTCCATGGGGGAGGTGGTGGAGTCCATGGGTCGCTCAGCGGTCTTTGAACACGGGAGCGCGCTTGCCGATGAAGGCCTCGACGCCCTCACGATAGTCGGCCGAAGCGCCCAGCGTGCGCTGCACGGCCGCCTCACGGGCCAGGGCCTGGCCGTAGTCCATCTGCGCGGCGGCATCGATCGCATTGCGCGTGGCGACCAGCGCCTTCACGGGCATGGCGGCCAGCCGCTGGGCCAGGGCCTGGGCTTCGTCCTGCAGCGCCGCGTCGTCCACGCAGCGCCAGATCAGGCCCAGGCGCTCGGCATCGGCGGCGGGCAGCTTGTCGCCCAGCAGCGCCAGGCCCAGGGCCTGCGCACGGCCCACCAGGCGCGGCAGCAGCCAGGTGCCGCCGGTGTCGGGCACCAGGCCGATCTTGGTGAAGGCCTGGATGAAGCTGGCCGAGCGCGCAGCCAGCACCAGGTCACAACCCAGCGCCAGGTTCGCGCCCGCGCCGGCGGCCACACCGTTGACGGCGGCCACCACGGGGATGGGCATGCTGCGGATGCGCAGGCACAGCGGGCCGTAGAGTTTCTCGATCACTTCACCCAGGTCCTTGGGCGCGGCGCCGGGCGTGAGGTCGGGCGCCACGGCCGGGTCGGCCAGGTCCTGCCCGGCGCAGAAGGCCCGGCCCGTGCCCGTGAGCACCACGCAGCGCACCTCGGTGTTGGCCGCAGCGGCCTCCAGGGCGTCCAGCAGTTGCGCATGCAACTCGGCGGTAAAGCTGTTGAGCGCGGCGGGCCGGTGGAGCGCCAGTGTTTGCACGGCGCCCGACTGCGTCACAAGGACAAGGGGTTCAGACATGGATGCTCCTGCCTACCAAAGTGGGGAAACGTTGTATTGATCGGCCGCAAACATTATTGACCGACCGTTCGGTAGAGAATAAACTTTCCACAACCCTGACACAAGTCAAACCCCTCAGGGCAAACCCTTAACGGAGACAAATACATGCCCCTGTTCGATACGCACCGTGCCCTGCTCGATGGCGCCCTGGACGCCCTGGCCACGCGCGGCCACTGGACGCCCTTCCCCGAATCGCCCTCGCCCAAGGTCTATGGCGAGACCGGCCAGGCCGACGGCCAGGCGGCCGTGGCCGCCCTGCTGGGCAAGGATTTCCCGCTGCAGCAGCCCGGTGAACAGGGCCGGCTGGCGACAGAACGCTCGCCCTATGGCGTGGCGCTGGATGTGCGCTACCCCGACTGCGACGTGCACGCGCTGGTGGCAGCGGCCCAGGCGGCCGAACCCGCGTGGCAGGCACTGGGCGCGCAAGGCCGCGTGGGCGTGCTGCTGGAGGCGCTCATGCGCATCCACCGCCGCAGCCATGAGATCGCCCACGCCGTGATGCTGACCACCGGCCAGGGCCCGATGATGGCCTTCCAGGCCGGCGGCCCGCACGCCCAGGACCGCGCGCTCGAAGCCATCGCCTACGCCTGGAAGGCCATGGCCGACGTGCCCGGCGAGGCGCTGTGGGACAAGCCCCAGGGCAAGAACCCGCCGCTGTTGATGCAAAAGCACTACGAGATCGTGGGCCGCGGCGTCGCGCTGGTGGTCGGCTGCGCCACCTTCCCCACCTGGAACACCTACCCCGGCCTGTTCGCCGCGCTGGCCACGGGCAACCCGGTCATCGTCAAGCCGCATCCCCATGCCGTGCTGCCGGCCGCGATCTCGGTGAACATCCTGCGCGAGGTGCTGGCCGAGCAGGGGCTGGACCCGAACACCGTGACCCTGGCGCTGAGCCCCCGCGCCGAAGACACCCAGGCCCTGGCCACGCACAGCGCGGTGGCCAGCATCGACTTCACGGGCAGCAACCAGTTCGGCCGCTGGCTCATCGACAACGCCCGCCAGGCGCGCGTGTATGCCGAGATGGCCGGCGTGAACACGGTGATCATCGAATCCACCGACCAGTACGCGGCCCTGCTGCGCAACCTGGCGTTCACGCTGTCGCTGTACAGCGGCCAGATGTGCACCACCACGCAGAACCTCCTGGTGCCGCGCGGCGGCATCGCCACCGACGAAGGGCACAAGAGCTTCGAGCAGGTGTGCGCGGACCTCGCCGCCGCCGTGACCGAGTTGGCCTCGAACCCGCGCGTGGCCACCTCGGTGCTGGGCGCCGTGGGCTCGCCCGAGACCGTGGCGCGCATGCAGCGGGCCAGCGGCCAGGGCCGCCTGGTGCTGGCCTCGCGCGCCCTGCCCCACCCCGATTTCGCGAACGCACAGATCCACACGCCGGTGATCGTGGCGCTGGAGCAGGCCGACAGCGCCATCTACGGCCAGGAATGCTTCGGCCCCGTGTCCTACCTGGTGGCCACCGATTCGGGCGCCGCCAGCCTGCAGGTGGCCGAGGCCACGCTGCGCGCGCATGGCGCGCTGACGCTGGGCGTGTACTCCACCGACCGCGCCTACATCGACGCCGCCATCGCCCTGGGCCGGCGCACGCGCGTGGCCCTGTCCATCAACCTCACACAAGGGGTGTTCGTGAACCAGTCGGCCTCGTTCTCGGACTACCACGCCACGGGCGGCAACCCGGCCGCCAACGCCAGCTACACCAACCTGGCCTTCGTGGCCGACCGCTTCGTGATCGTGCAGCGGCGCGAGCATGTGCAGGCGGGGTCCGCTGCGGCAGCGTGATCGGGCGGGCGGCAGGTGGCGGGGCGCCCGGCCCTGCCCGCTCCGCCAGGACATGTTTGCGGTCTCAGGCCGGGTGCTGCCGGCGCACCCACCACGACAGCCCCAGGCCCACCACCGAAGCCACGCCGGTGACCGCCCAGGTGAAATGCCAGCCGCCCGCCAGGCCCGCCACCCAGGCCACCAGCGGCGGGCCCAGGAACTGGCCACAGGCCGAGCACTGCTGCACCCAGCCCATCGTGGTGGACACCGTGTGCTCGCTGGGCGCCACCCGGACCGCCAGGGCAAACAAGGTGGCCGGAATCATCCCGCCCACCGCTGAAAACGCCACCACGGCAGCGAACCGAAGAACCGCGCCATCCCCCGCCAAGGGGCTGAAGGCCACCACCGTGGCCAATGCCGTGCCGCCGAAACCGAGGGACAACAGACGGTGCGTGCGCCAACCCGCCCGCATCAAGCCGCCGGCCCCCAGGTTCCCCACCACATTGGCCGCGCAGGCCAGTGCGGTCAGCGCACCGGCAGCCACGCCGCTGACGCCCGCCTGCATGTAGATGGAGGGCAGAAACCCGATGACGGCCAGCCACTGGCAGGAGTACATGCCAAACGCCACCGCCACCACCCAGGGCCCGGGACTGGCCAGGGTGAGCCGCAGCCGCCGCGCCAGAAGGACCACCGCGGGAGACGGCGGGTCGGTGCGCGGCCGCGCCACGGTGGCGCGCAGCGCATCCGGGCCCACGGCCAGGGCCAGCCAGAGCCCCGCGCAGCCCGCCAGCACACCCAGCAGACCCCACCAGGCCTGCCAGCTCCACAGCCCCATGACCACCGGCCCCGCCAGAAGCGCCAGGGCAACGCCGGCGGGCATGTAGGCACCCCACAGCCCCATGAAGGCGGGCAGCCTGGCAGCGGGCACCAGCTGCCGCATCAAGCTGGGCGCCGGCAGCACAACCCACAGGAAACCCAGCCCCTCCAGCGCCCGCAATGCCAGCAGGTCCGCCGGATGGCGGGCCCACACGCCCGCCAGGCTGGCGATACACAACACGCCCAGCCCATACAGCATGCTGCGCCGCAGGCCAAAACCATCGGCCAGCGCCCCCACCAGAACGCCGAGCAGCATGCCCGCCAGCTGGACCGCCGACAGCAGGAAGCCCGCCTCGACCAGCGAGACCCCCAGCGTCTCCCGCAGCACGGTGATGGCGGGTGGGATCTTGCCGATGTGCAGCGCGGCCGCGAGCCCCGCCAGAAACACGGCGATGGGCGCGCTCAGGGGAAAGGAAGTCAACGGGGGCATCTTCAAGGCATGGATTCGGAAGGAAGGCGGGCGGATGGCATGCGCCCCCCACACCATAGCCGACAGCCCCGCCGGCCGCCCGTCACCGCTGCGGCATGTCCTTGACCGAGTAGCCCAGGCTCACCGTCGCGTCGTCCGGGATCGCGGGCATGGACGCATTCCATGCCTCCCAGGCCGCGCGCATCGCCCGCAGCCGCTCGGGTTCCACGGGAGCCCGGTTGGCGCGCTCGCGTTCGTCCTGCGACAGATCGAACAGGTAGTCGTTGCCGTCCACACGCAGGTATTTCCAGTCGCCCTGGCGCATGGCGCGCTGGCCCCGGTGGTTCATGCGCCAGAACAGGGGCGGCGCATCGTGCAGGGCGGCATCGCGCAGCAGCGGCATCAGCGAGCGGCCGTCGAGCGGGTAGTCCCCATGCGCCGCCACGCCGGCCGCATCGAGCATCGTGGCCGACCAGTCCATGGTCATGCAGGTCTGCGGGCTCACGCCGCCCGGTGCGATCACGGCGGGCCAGTGGGCGATCCACGGCACGCGGATGCCGCCTTCGGTCAGGTCCATCTTGCCGCCCACCAGGGGCCAGTTGTCCGAGAAGCGCTCGCCGCCGTTGTCGCTGGTGAAGACCACCAGCGTGTCGCGCTCGATGCCGTGGCGGCGCAGCGCGTCCATCAGGCGGCCAATACCTTCATCCATGTGGTGGATCATGCGGCGGTAGGTCTCGATGTTGCCGCCATGCAGGTGAAACAGGTTGCCCTTCACCTCCTGCGCCAGCGCCCCGTCATCGCGCGTCTCCCACGGCCAGTGGGGCGCCGTGTAGTGCAGGCTCAGAAAGAACGGCGTGCCGGCCTGTGCGCCCGGCGCCATGCGCTCCACGTAGCCGAGCGCATGGTCGGTGATGAGGTCGGTGAGGTAGCCGTCCTGCTGTTTTTCCTCTTCGCCCAGGTACAGGTCATGGGTGCCGTTGGAACTGCAGTGCGTGAAGTAGTCCACCCCGCCCGACATGGGGCCGAAGAACTCTTCGTAGCCTGACTGCAGCGGCCCGAAGGCCGGCGGGTAGCCCAGGTGCCATTTGCCCATGAGCGCCGTGCGGTAGCCGCCCGCGCGCAGCAGCGAGGGCAGCGTGGGGTGCGACGGCGGCAGGCCCAGCGTGGTGCTGCCCCGGCTCTTGCTGTTGATGGGCTCCTCGGCCGCGCCGCGCAGGCGGTACTGGTAGCGCGCCGTCATCAGCGCGAAGCGCGTGGGCGAGCACACGGGCGAGTTGGAATAACCCTGGGTGAGCTTCAAGCCCTGCGCGGCCAGGCCGTCGAGCACGGGCGAGACCGGGCCGAAGGCCGCTTCGCGCCCGCCGTAGCAGCCCAGGTCGGCATAGCCCAGGTCGTCGGCGACGATGAAGATAATGTTGGGGCGGGTTTTGATGGTCATCTCGAAGTCCAGTTTCACTAAACCGCGCCCATTGCCTTTGCAACAGGCACGGCCGAGGCGAGGGGCGGCAAGCAAGGGCCGCCCCGCAGCAAGGCCGCCGTCCCCTTCGAGGGAGACGCGGCAAAGCCGCTCAGGGGGTGCTTCCTGTCAAGGCTTGAAGCCCGAGCGCTGCACGACCGGCGCCCACTGCGCGCGGTAGGCCTTGAGCATGGCATCGGTCTGGGCCATGGTCGCCACCACGGGTTCCATCTTGGCGGTCTCGAACTTGCGCTGGGTGTCGGGGTCCTTCATCACCTCCACGATCAGCCCGGCCAGGCGTTCGGCCTGGGCCTTGGGCATGCTCATCGGGGCGAAGAAGGTGTTCCAGCCGGTGGCGGCCAGGTCCATGCCGGCTTCCTTGAAGGTGGGAATCTTCGGGTCCAGCGGGCTGCGCTTGGCGCTCGACACGGCCAGGATGCGAATCTTGCCGGCCTCGTGCTGGGGCAGCAGGGTGTCGAAGGTGTCGAACGCCACGGGCACCTGCCCGCCCAGCAGGTCGTTGAGCAGCGGCGCCGAGCCCCGGTAGCCCACCACCTCGGCGCGCACCTTGGCGGCATCGCCCACCATCAGCCCGAAGAAATGCGGCAGGCTGCCCGTGGCGGGCACGCCGAAGTTGGCCTTGTCCGGGTTGGCGCGCAGCCAGGCCATCAGGTGCGGCAGCTCCTTCACGGGCACGGCGCTGGCCACGGCCACGCCGAACTCGTAGCTGTTGACGTGGCTCACGGGACGGAAGTCGCGCTCGGGGTCATAGCCCGCGTCGGGGAACACCAGGGGCGCCACCAGCATCACGGCGGGGTTGGCCAGCAGCAGGGTGGGCTGGTTGGCGGGCGCGGCCTTCACGGCCTGGGCCGAGAGGCGGCCGCCCGCCCCGGTCTTGTTCTCCACGATCACGGGTGTGCCGAGCTTGCTGCCCAGCTTGTCGGCCACGATGCGGGCCACGCGGTCGGTGGCGCCCCCGGGCGCATAGCCCACCACGATGCGCAGGGGCGTCTCCTGCGCCTGGACCAGGGACGCGGACAGGGCAAGCGCGGTGGCGAACGCAAAGGCAAGGGGTTTCCACATGGTCGAAATATCTCCAGGGCAAGGGCATGGGCCCTGCGCGGCCGCGCAGGTGGTGAGGTTGATGGGCGCACTGTATTGGCCACACAATCAATTGATCTAATCAATTCTCGCCCGGAAATACCCTGATGCCCGCACCGCCCGGCCACCGCCTGACCGACCCGCAGGCCGCCAACGACCTGCTGATGTACCGGCTCAACCGCCTGCTCGCCGTGGCGGGCAGCCTGGTGGTGCGGCTGTGCGAGGGCGGCTACGGCATCACGCGGCGCGAGTGGGGCCTGCTCATGATGCTGGCCCAGCACCCCGGCATGCCCCCGGCCGAGCTGGCCCGGCGCCTGGGACTGGACCGCGCACGCACCTCGCGGGCCGTCACCTCGCTGCTGGCCAAGAAACTCATCACCCGCGACGCCATGCCCGGCGACCGGCGCCAGGCCGTGCTGACCCTCACGCCCGCGGGCCAGGCGGTGCACGACGGGCTGTTCCCGCAGGTGAAGGCGCTCAACCAGGAACTGCTGGCCGGCCTGGAAGCGCCGGATGTGCGGGCGCTGGACCATGCGCTGTCCGACATGCAGCAGCGCGCCGAGGCGCTGGTCGCGGCGCGCACCGACGTGCCGCGCACCTACCGGCTGCGGGGCGGACGGCACACCGACTGAGGGGCATCCCGCCGGCACCGCCCCAAAACAGGGATGAGGCGATATCCTTCCATCCCGCATGCCGCCGCAGCCGAAAAGCGGCCGCGCGCCCGCCCAGCCGAGTCTCTCCCGCCCGACGGCCCCACCACGACGCCCCCCGCAGACCACCTTTCATGTCCCAGCACCCAACCTCTTTGTGGAGCCCCTTGCGCCAACCCGCGTTCCGGGGGCTGTGGATCTGCGGTGGCATCTTTTTCGTGGGCAGCGGCATGCAGACCATGGCGGCCGCCTGGCTCATGGTGGAGCTCACGGGCTCCTCGTTCCTGGCCGCGCTGGTGCAGACGGCCGTGTTCATGCCCATGTTCCTGCTGGCCTTGCCGGCGGGGGTGCTGGCCGACACCACCGACCGGCGGCGCCTGATCTCCGGCGCGCTGCTGGCGCAGGTGGGGGCCAGCGCGCTGCTCACGCTGCTGGTGCTGGGCGGCTGGGGCGGCCCGGCGTCGGTGCTGTTCCTGGTGTTCGTGTGCGGCTGCTGCACGGCCGTGCTCACGCCCGCATGGAACTCCTCGGTCATCGACCCCGTGCCGCGCGACGAGTGGCCGCAGGCCATCACCGCCGTCAGCATTGCCTACAACGCCGCGCGCGCCGTGGGCCCCACGATGGCCGGCCTGGTGTTTGCCCAGCTGGGCGCGGGCTGGGTGTTCGCCGTCACGGTGACCACCACGCTGGTGATGTGGCAGTCCATCCGCCGCTGGCCGCCCAAGGCCCATCCCCCGTCCAAGCTGCCGGCCGAACGCCTGTGGGGCGGCACCTTGAGCGGCCTGCGTTTTGCCTGGCACTCGCGCATCATCCTCGCGCAGCTGGTGCGGGTGATGGCCTTCAGCGCGGCGGGCTCGGCCCTGTGGGCGCTGCTGCCGGTGATCGCCCAGCGCCAGCTGGGCACGGGCGCACAGGGCTTCGGCCTGCTCATGGGTTGCCTGGGCACCGGGGCCGTGGCCGTGGGCCTGGTGCTGGGGCGCCTGCGCGCGCGCTTTGGCATGGAGGCCATCGTGGGCGCGGGCGGGGTGGTGTTCGCCATGGCCATGCTGGTCGCGGCGCTGACCAAGATGGCCTGGCTGGTCTACATCGCGATGCTGTTCGCCGGGGCCGCATGGATGTCGGCCATGTCCACCTTCAACACCGCCACGCAGGCCAGCGCGCCGCAGTGGGTGCGCTCGCGCGCCGTGGCCATGCACATGGTGGCGGCGCTGGGCGCGTTCGCCATGGGCTCGGCGTTCTGGGGCGCGGCGTCCGACATCATGGGCCTGGCCCCCACACTGTACGTGGCCGCCGCGCTCATGGGCGTGGGCCTGCTGCTGGCGCGCCCCATGCCGCTGCGCATGGGCGCGCTGCACGAGGTGACGCAGGCCACCCCCTGGGATGAGCTGTTCATCGAGGCCGAACCCCTGCCCGAGGCGGGCCCCGTGGCCGTGGAGGTGGGCTACCGCATCGCGCCCGGCACCGACGCCGCCTTCCTCGACACCATCAGCCAGATGAAGGCCCCGCGCCGGCGCGACGGCGCCACCTTCTGGCGCGTGTACAAGGACCTGGGCGAACCCTCGCGCTACGTGGAGCGCTTCATCGTCGAATCCTGGGCCGACTACCTGCACCAGCGCGCCCGCGCCACCATGGCCGACCAGGCGCTGGAGACGGAAGTGCGGGCCTTCTTGGCGCCCGGCGAGGTGGTGCGCATGTCGCACTACATCGCCGAGAGATAGCTCCCCCCTGAGCCGCTTCGCGTCTTCCCCCCTGAGGGGGGACGCCACCCGTGGCCCGGCAAAGCCGGTTCCACGGTGGCGCTGGCAGAGGCGCGCCCTTGGCACAGATCAGCCGAGCCTCCGCCCACCCTGCGACAATCGGTGCATGAGCTTTGCACCCCTCTCCAACGACACCTTCCTGCGCGCCTGCCGCCGCCAGGCCACCGACTACACCCCCCTGTGGCTGATGCGCCAGGCGGGCCGCTACCTGCCCGAATACAAGGCCACGCGCGCCCAGGCCGGCAGCTTCATGGGCCTGGCCACCAATGTGGACTACGCCACCGAAGTCACCTTGCAGCCCCTGGAGCGCTTCCCGCTCGACGCCGCCATCCTGTTTTCCGACATCCTCACCGTGCCCGACGCCATGGGCCTGGGCCTGACCTTTGCCGAAGGCGAGGGTCCGCGCTTTGCCAAGGTGGTGCGCGACGAGGCCGCCGTAGCCGAACTGGCCGTGCCCGACATGGACAAGCTGCGCTATGTGTTTGACGCCGTCACCAGCATCCGCAAGGCCCTGAACGGCCGCGTGCCGCTGATCGGCTTCTCGGGCAGCCCCTGGACCCTGGCCTGCTACATGGTCGAGGGCAAGGGCAGCGACGACTACCGCCTCGTCAAAAGCCTGATGTACAGCCGCTCCGACCTCATGCATCGCATCCTGGCCATCAACGCCGACAGCGTGGCCGCCTACCTGAATGCCCAGATCGACGCGGGCGCCCAGGCCGTGATGATTTTCGACAGCTGGGGCGGCGTGCTGGCCGACGGCGCCTTCCAGGAGTTCAGCCTGGCCTATACCACGCGCGTGCTGGCGCAGTTGAAGCGCACCGGCGTGGACGGCACCGACGTGCCGCGCATCGTCTTCACCAAGGGTGGCGGCATCTGGCTCGAAGACATGAAGGGCATCGACTGCGAGGTGCTGGGCCTGGACTGGACGGCCCACCTGGGCAAGGCCCGGGCCATCGTCGGCGGCCAGGCCGGCGGCCCCGGCAAGGCGCTGCAGGGCAACATCGACCCCAACGTGCTGTTCGCGCCCCCCGCGCAGATCGCGCAGCAGGTGCGCCACGTGCTGGACAGCTTCGGCACGCCGCACACCGACCCCACCACCACCGGCCCCACCCACATCTTCAACCTGGGCCACGGCATCAGCCAGTTCACGCCACCCGAGCATGTGGCCGCGCTGGTCGAGGCGGTGCACGGCCACTCCCGGGCGCAGCGCCAGGGCTGAACCGGCCACCAGCGATGGCGGCACTGCCCGCATCGGCCCTGCTGGCGCCCCCGCCCGCGCTCGCCGGCTGCGTGCGCGCCTACATCTGGCGCGACCTGGCCGCGCTGCCCGCCGGCGCTCCGCGCGACACGCGGGTGCCGGCCAGCCCGTACCCCGGAATCCTCTGGCTGGTGCGCGGCGCCGTGCACCTGCATGAATGCGCGGGCCAGGCCACGGACCAATGGCTGCCCCGCACGGCGCTCTCGGGAGCGCACCGGCACGCCTACCACTCCACCTCCGAACCCGCGGGCGACTTCTTCTGCCTGGCCTTCCAGCCAGGCGCGCTCGCGCTGCTGACGGGGCAGGACCTGCAGCCCCTCACCGACCGCGTGCAGGACGCGCGCGACTGGCTGCCCGCCGGCCCCGGGCGCGCCGACTGGCTTTGCTGGCTCGAGGCGATGCACGCCGCCCCCGGCCACGGTGCCCGCATGGCCCTGTGCGAGGCGTTCCTGGCGCCCCGCTGGGCCGCCGTGGCGCGGCAGCATGCGGCCTGGCTGCGCGTGCTGCAGGGGCGCTGGGAGCGCCCGGCGCGCCAGGCCCTCGCCCGGGAGCTGGGCTGGACGCCCCGCCACCTGCAGCGGCGCGCGCACCAGATCACCGGCCTGCGCCCCGGCGAGGTCGAGCGCATGCTGCGCGCCGAACACGCCCTGCTGGCCATGCGCGACGCGGGCGCGAGCGTCGTCGACGCGGCCTTGCGGCACGGCTACGCCGACCAGGCCCATTTCAGCCGCGAGGCACGCACGCTCTACGAGCGCTCCCCCGCGGCGCTCAGGACCCACGCGCAACAGCCCGCCGACGACGCGGACTGGCTGCTGCGCCGGCCCGCGCAAATGCCAGCGGCGCCTGGCGCGCGGCGCTAGCCGGTGCTAGCGCGGGATGACCCGGGGCCGCCGGATCCGGCCCTGCAGCTGCAGGATGCCGTAGAGCAGCGCCTCGGCCGTGGGCGGGCAGCCGGGCACGTACACGTCCACCGGCACGATGCGGTCGCAGCCCCGCACCACCGAGTAGCTGTAGTGGTAGTAGCCTCCGCCATTGGCGCACGAGCCCATGGAGATCACATAGCGGGGTTCGGGCATCTGGTCGTAGACCTTGCGGATGGCGGGCGCCATCTTGTTGGTCAGCGTGCCGGCCACGATCATCAGGTCGCTGTGGCGCGGACTGGAGCGCGGGATGATGCCGAAGCGGTCCAGGTCGTAGCGCGCCATGGCCGCGTGCATCATCTCCACGGCGCAGCAGGCCAGGCCAAAGGTCATGAACCACAGGCTGTCGGAGCGCGCGGCCTGGACCACGTCGTCCAGCCGGGCCAGCATGAATCCATCGCGCTCCAGCGTGGGAGCCGCCTCGGCGGGGAAAGGGGGGTGGGAGGAGAAGGAGGAAGCCATGGCGGCATCTTGGCGAGGCCGCTGCCCGCCGTCTTGAAGCAAAGCGACCTCAGGGCCGCCCGCCGCGCCCTGCGACAATGCCCGGCCGCGCGAGCGCATTTCCAGCCAGTCCGTGCGGCCGAAGGCCTGACTTATGCACAAAACTGGCGCAGGGCCCGCTCCGTCCGCGCGGCGCGGCACGCCAGGCAGGCCCGAACGGAAATATTCTCAACCAGCACGTAAGTCATTGATTTCAAAGGATGTAGCAGGATTGCTTTTTTTGCGGGCATTCCGGCGAAAGCACGGCGCCACAAGGGCTTGCACGCCAAACACAGGGGATATCAACAAAGTTATCCACAGAAATTCTGGATTTCTCGCAAAACCTGAGGCAAATCAAGCACTTGCGGCCTACATCGCAGGAAGGCCTCAGCAGGGAATGGGGCGGCTAGCACAATTTTGGGGCTTCCCCGGGCCTTGACGGCCGATCGATGTTCGACTTATGCACACAAATCTTGATGCGACGCAACATAATCGGGCCCGGCAGCCTTAGCACAGAATTTGTACCGAAAATCCTTCAGATGATTGATTCATAAGGATTTTTTGGAGCTGCCGATTTTGTGTGCAATCTGTTCAGGCCCAGTATTCATGCGGGTCGGCAGGGTGCCGGGGCAGGATGTCAACAAAGTTATCCACAGAAAGACGGGATTACTCGCTCGCTCCAACAAATCAAGCACTTAGCCCCCGAACCTCCACACCGCCTCCACAAGCCTCTGTAACTCGCTCCCGTCCGTGTCCGCCTCCCTCGCCATCGTCCACGTCGCGCTGCACACCCCGTCCCACAGCGGCGTGGGGGACCTGCTCAGCTACGCCAGCCCCCAGGCCCTGCCGCCCGGCACGCTGGTGCGGGTGCCGCTCGGAAGCCGCGAAGTGCTGGGCGTGGTGTGGGACGCGGCCGAGGGCACCGGCGAGTTGCCCGAGGGGGCCACCCTGCGCCCCATCGCGGGCGTGCTGGAGGGCGTGGCCCCGCTGGACCTGCCCTGGCGCCGCCTGGTGGCCTTTGCCGCGCGCTACTACCAGCGCGCGCTGGGCGAAGTGGCGCTGGCGGCCCTGCCGCCCCAGCTGCGCGATTTGCGGCCCGAGCAGCTGGCCCGCCGCCTGCGCCGCCCCGCGAAGGCGGCCGGGGACACCACGGACGCTATGCAAACAATAGCACTCACCGCTGAACAGGAAAGCGCCAGGGCCCGGATTTCTTCAGAATCCGGCCCCTTCCTGCTGTTCGGCAGCACCGGCAGCGGCAAGACCGAGGTGTACCTGCGCTGCGCCCAGGAGATGCTGGAGGCGGACCCGGCGGCGCAGGCGCTGGTGATGGTGCCCGAGATCAACCTCACGCCCCAGCTGGAGGAGCGCTTCGTCTCCCGCTTCGCCCCGCGGTTCGGCGCGGGGGCCGTCGTCTCGCTGCACAGCGGCATGACGAACCCCCAGCGCCTCAAGAGCTGGCTGGCCGCGCACGGCGGCGCCGCGCGCATCGTGCTGGGCACGCGCATGGCGGTGTTCGCGAGCATGCCGGGCCTCAAGCTCATCGTGGTCGACGAGGAGCACGACCCCAGCTA
The DNA here is from genome assembly GCF_059415185.1 of Acidovorax sp. GW821-FHT10E04. NCBI lineage: Bacteria > Pseudomonadati > Pseudomonadota > Betaproteobacteria > Burkholderiales > Comamonadaceae > Acidovorax > Acidovorax sp. GW821-FHT10E04. The sequence goes on along the minus strand of NZ_JBWKMT010000008.1, from coordinate 211,498 downwards.
CAAGCAGCAGGAGGGCGCCCGCTACTCCGCGCGCGACCTGGCCATCTGGCGCGGGCGCGAGCAGGGCGCCAAGGTGCTTCTGGGCTCGGCCACGCCTTCGCTGGAAAGCTGGCACGCCAGCCGCCCGCCCACGCCGGACGACCCCGAGGGCGGGCGCTACGCGCGCCTGGCCATGCCCAGCCGGATCGGCGCGGGCGCCCTGGCGCGGGTGCGCCGCGTGGACATGAACCAGCAGCCGCGCCGCGCGATCTTCAGCGCGCCGCTGCTGGCCGCCATCACCGAACGCGTGGCGCGCGGCGAGCAGAGCATGGTGCTGCTCAACCGGCGCGGCTACGCCCCCGTGCTGCACTGCGCCGACTGCGGCTGGAAAAGCGACTGCCCGCACTGCAGCGCCCACCAGGTCTTCCACAAGGCCGACCGCACCCTGCGCTGCCACCACTGCGGCTACACCGTGCGCGTGCCCCGCGCCTGCCCCACCTGCGGCAGCCCCGACATCCACTCCATGGGGCGGGGCACGGAGCAGCTGGAGGAGCAGCTCTCCACCCTGCTGTCCGAGGTGCTGCGGCCCGACCGCACGCCCGCGCGCATCGCCCGCATCGACGCCGATACCACCAAGGCCAAGGGCGCGCTGGAGGCCCAGCTGGCACAGGTGCACGCGGGCGAGGTGGATGTGCTCGTGGGCACGCAGATGATCGCCAAGGGCCATGACTTCCGGCGCATCACGCTGGTGGCGGCCGTGCAGCCGGACGGCGCGCTGTTCAGCAGCGACTTCCGCGCGCCCGAGCGCCTGTTCGCGCTGCTCATGCAGGCCGCCGGCCGCGCGGGGCGCGACGCCGCCTACATGGCCGCGCAGGGCACCCAGTGCGAGATGTGGATCCAGAGCTACCACCCCAAGCACCCGGTGTACGAGGCGCTGCGCACCCACGACTACCCCGCCTTCGCCGCCCAGCAGCTCCAGGAGCGCGAGGAAGCCGCCATGCCCCCGTTCGCCTACCAGGCCCTGGTGCGCGCCGATGCCCGCACGCAGGAGGTGGCCCAGGGCTTCCTGGCCGCCGCCACGGCCGCCGCCCATGCCGCCGGCCTGCCGGGGCTGGACGCGGTCACGCTGTTCCCCCCGGTGCCGCTGACCATCCAGCGCGTGGCCAACGTGGAGCGCGCCCAGATGCTGATGGAAAGCCCGAGCCGCGCCGCGCTGCAGCGCTTCCTGGCCGCCTGGCAGCCGGTGCTGCAGGCCACGCGCGCCCAGCCCGCGCACAAGGGGCTGGTGCGCTGGCTGGTGGATGTGGACCCGCTGGTGATCTAGGCTCGAGATCCAGGGTTTTCATGGCCCTGGCGCTTGATGGACATGCGCGGATAGCTATTTAATTGATAGCAAATTCCGCCACGCCCCGCGCATCCTCGCACCCGGCGGATTCCGGGCCGGGGTGCGCGCAGGCCATCCGGTCACCCCTGGCGGCACTGCCGGTCCACGTACTGCAGGGCGTCGGGCAACGCGTCGCGGAACACCAGCCACTCGTGGTCGCCGTCGATCACGCGCAGCTCCACCTGCTTGGGCTGAATCTGGTACATCCGCCAGTACAGGGTGGCCGACATGGGAGCGATGCCCAGATAGTCGTGGTCGCCCGAGACGATCCACATCGGCACACGCGGCGTGCCCGCCTTGTAGGCGTCGAGCGCCGCCGCGTAGTTCAGCGACTTCCAGGTGTCGGGGTCAAACTGCCCGTCGCGCACGAACTGCGGGGTGCGCCGTGCCGCCGAGGTGTCCGGCGGCAGCGGGTCATAGATGGCGGGGCTGATCACCGCCGCGGCGCAGAACTGCGTGGGGTTGCGCAGCGACAGGTTCAACGCGCCGTAGCCCCCCATCGACAGGCCGCCGATGGCCCGGCCGCTGCGCTCCTTTTGCACGCGGTAGCGCGACTCGACGTAGGGCAGCAGGTCTTTCATGATGGCCGTGCCCGCCTTCTCGGCCGCGCCGTCGGCCCACCACGACGCCGGGCCCGCCGTGGGCATGACCACGACCGACGGGCGGATCAGCCCGCGCTTGATGAGGCCGTCCAGGGTCTCGACCGCGCCCCCCTTGGTGCGCCATTCGTTCTCGTCGCCGCCCGCGCCGTGCAGCAGGTAGACCACGGGATAGTTCACCGTGCCGCCGGGCTGGTAGCCGTCGGGCACATACACCGTGAACTTCACGTCGCGGCCCAGCGCGGCCGAGGGTGCCTGGTCGGCAAACACCTGGCCTGCCTGCGCGGTGGCGGCGGCGGAAAGAACGGCAGCCGCTGCCAGCCAGCTCCGAAAACAAGGCTTCGCAAAACGCATGGAGGTCTCCTCATGAATGGATGGATACGCCCATGCTGCAGCGGCACAGGCGATAGCATTGTGTGCGCACTACGCCACAGTGGACGTTTCGCCGGCGACAGGCGTGGAGGAAGGCCTTCCCGGGCGCTGCGCGCCCCCCCCGACCGTCACGCGCGATGCGGGCGCGCATGCTGGACGACCACACCCATCCGTTCGAGGCCAGGGCGCTGATCCTGTCCGGCGCGATCGGCAACCCACGGTCGCGCGGGCCCGATAAAACTTGCCTGCCGTGGGCTTGCCCCAGATACTGCGGCCTGGCACTCCAGCGCCTCGGGGCGTGGCTGTGCTGCGCGGGTCCGGTGGACCCGGCATCCAGGGCCCGTCGACCGGCCCCGTTCCCCCTTCCCTCGTCAGAAAGCCTGCCAATGACCGCCATTGTTCGTGCCCTGATCTTGCTGGCCCTCCTCGCGGGGGGGACCGCCGTGCGCGCCCAGAACCTGCTCACCAACGGCAACTTCGACGCCGGCCTGGTCGGCTGGAGCACCTGGACGGCGCCGCCGGGCTTCTGGGATGGCACCTGGATCCACAGCAACGATTGCGACATCTGGGTGCCCACCCAGTGCCCCTTCGGGGGTGCGGGCACCTCGCACGCGCAGAAGAAGGGCAGCGGCGCGGGCAATGCGCACGGCGGCCTGTTCCAGACCGTGGCGGTGACCCCCGGGCGGGTGTACCGGCTGCGCGGCGCCTGGTCAGGGGGCGTGACGGGCAATGCGGGCGGCAACGCCACCTGGTGGGAGGTCGTGGCCTACGACGGCGCCGTGGGGGCCGCCACCATCGACGCCGCGCCCGGCCCGCTGGACACGATGATCGCCCGCCGCGACGTCTCGAACCTCGCGCTCAACGGGGTATTCCAGTTCCAGTGGGAGCCGTTCGATGCCACCTTCACCGCCGCCTCGAGCCAGGTGACCATCGCGCTGAAGACCGGCAGCTTCTTCACCTTCGACGCGGCGGGCTACCACGACGACCTCGTGCTCGAAGAGGTGGCGCCCAGCCAAATTCCCGTCAACTCGCCCTGGGCGCTGGCGATGCTTTGCCTGGTGCTTCTGGTGACCGGTGCCTGGCTGCGGCGGAGCCAGGGGATGCGCCCCAGGTAGGGGGACGGCACAGAATTTCAAGTGCTTCTTGGCCGCCAGCGCTTTGCCAGAAATCGCTGAAAGCTATCGAAAATATAGCAATCAGGCCAGCAGCGCCACCGCCGCCGAAAAGCTCAGGAACGCCAGCGCCGTGGACACCAGGATGATCCGCGCCACGCGCCCGTTGTTGGCGCCGAACTTCTCGGCCAGCAGCGAGACGTTGCTGGCGCTGGGCAGGGCCGCCAGCAGCACCAGCACCGTGAGCGCGAACGGCGTGAGCGGCACCCCGAGCGCGATGGCCGCCGTGCCCGCGCCCCACACCAGCAGCGGGTGCACCAGCAGCTTGGCCAGCGCGATGGGCACGTAGTCGCGCGCGGGCACCTGCTCGTGCTGGTTCATCTGCGAGCGGGCCAGCACCGCGCCGATGGTGAACAGCGCCACGGGCGAGGCCGCGTCGGCCAGCATGGCGATGGTCTTGTCGACCGGGCCCGGCAGCGTGAACTGCAGGGCCGATGCCAGCGCGCCCAGCGCGATCGACCAGGGCATGGGGTTGGTCGCCATGCCCTTGAAGGCGCTGCGCAGCGCCACGCCCACGCCGTGGGTGCCGGCGCCGTCCAGCCGCGACAGCGCGATGCACAGCGAGCTGGTGATGACCATGTCCACCACGATGGTGACGATGGCCGGGCCCGCGCTTTGCGCGCCCAGCAAGGCCACGAGCAGCGGGACCCCCATGAAGCCCGTGTTGGGAAAGGCGGCCACCAGCGCGCCGAAGGCCGCGTCGTTCCAGCCGATGCGCGCGCTGCGCGTGAGCGCCACCGTGCCGCCCACCATGGCCAGGGCGCACACCACGTACACGCCCGCCACGGCCGGGTCCAGCAGCTGCCCGATGGGCGTGCTGGCGCCAAAGCGGTACAGCATGCAGGGCAGTGCGAAATACAGCACGAAGGCATTGAGCCCCGGGATGGCCGGCTGGGGCAGCACGCCGCGCCGCGCGGCCAGGTAGCCGCAGAGCACGAGCGCGAAGAAGGGGAAGGTGATGAGCAGGACGGAGAGCACGGGGCTATTGTCCGTGCTGCGCGGCGCGGCCGGTCGCCGGGCGCCGGCGGCGGTCAGCGCAAAGTCAGGCGGGGGCCATCACCCCTGGCGAATGCACGGCGCGAGCGCCGGCGCGGCGGTGCCCTTGCGCGCCACTACTGCTTGCGCTGCACGATCAGGTTGCGCTTGGCGTCCTCGGGGTAGGCGAAGGTGATGGCACCGTTCCTGACCATGCCGATGACCAGCATGTTGCGGGTGATGGCCTCCTTGTCCTGCACGCTGAACGGCTTGTCGTAGGTGGACACCACCCCGTAGTAGGTCTTCATCCTGCCCTCCAGCGATTCCTTGATGGCCTTGCCCGAGAGGTTGCCGTCGCGGATGCCGAGGAAGGAATACATCAGCAGGTACGTGGCGTCGTACGCGTTGGCCGCGGCCATGGGCACGGCCACCTTGCCGTTGTACTTGCGGGTGTAGCTCGACAGGAACGAGGCCCGGCGCTCGTTGCTCGGCTCGGCGATGAAGGTCTGCACCATGAGCGCGCCCTCGGCGGCGTCCTTGGCCCCTTCAAGGAAGAACGGGAAGGACAGCGGCCAGGCGCCCACCTGGGGCACCTTCCAGCCCATCGCCTTCTTGCCGTTGGCGATGGTCGCGTTCTCCGGCCCCACGGTGTAGCTGTAGACCACGTTGGCGCCCGCGGCGCGGGCGGCCGCGAGCTCGGCCGTGAGGTCCTTCACGCCCAGGTCGAAGCGCGCCACGTGCACGGGCTTGAGGTTCTTGGCCGCCAGCGCCGCCACCACGTCGTTGTAGCCGCCCTCGCCGTAGCCCGTCTTGTCGGCGAAGATGGCCACCTTGTCCCAGCCGCGCTTGACGATGTCGTCCACCATGAAGGGCGCCTGCAGCGCGTCGCGGGCCTGCACCCGGAAGATGTAGCTGTCGGCGGCCGGGTACCTGGCCGTGACCGCCGTGCCCGTGGAGCACGGCACGATGAGCGGGCTCCTGGCCTCCTGGAACAGGTCGATGGCCTTGAGCGCCACGCCGGTGTTGCAAAAGCCGATGGTGGCGACCACCTTCTCGCCCAGCAGCTCCTGCGAGACCTTGCGGCCCTGGTCCGGGTTGGCGGCGTCGTCCTTGATGACCAGCTCCAGCGGCCGCCCCAGGTAGCCGCCCACGGCGTTGATCTCGTCCACCGCGAGCTTGATGCCGTTGAGCATGGGCACCCCGAAATCCGCCGAAGGCCCCGTGAACGGGCCGACCACGCCGACACGCACCGGGGCGGTGCTGCCCAGCTGCGCGTGCGCCGGGGCCAGCGCGGCGGCGCAGGCCAGCAGGGCGGCGCCCAGGGCCCCACGGCCGCGGCGCCGGCGGGTACCAGGTTGCAGCGGTGCCCGGGCGCGAAGGGGGCGAAGGGCGCGGAGTGGGGCAGGAAGGTGCATGGTGGGACTCGTCACGGCGCGGCCACCCGGATCGGGCGAAAACCGATGGGCGTAGTATCAAAGTGTGACGATCCCGTCCCTAGCGGGGTTTCCCGCAGCGCGGGGGCGGCGTCAGGCCCCTGTCAGACCCCGCCGGGCCCGGGGCCGGCCGCGGCGCAACCCGGCCCCGCCGGAGCGCGCCGGTATCATTGCGCGCTCCGGCGGCGCTGCGGTACGCCCGCCCCTGGGTGCCCCCGGCCCCTTCTTCCTCTCCTGCTTTTTCCTTCTTCCTCCATCCATGTCCGCCGGTCTCAATCTCGCCCAGCTCCAGGCTGTCCACTACACCGACGGGGCCTGCCTGGTGCTGGCCGGCGCGGGCTCGGGCAAGACGCGCGTGATCACGCAGAAGATCGCGCACATGATCGAGAAGGGCATGGAGCCCAGGCGCATCGCCGCCATCACCTTCACCAACAAGGCGGCCGCCGAAATGCGCGAGCGCGCCAAGGGCCTGATCGGCCGGCGCGCCAAGGACGTGCTGGTGTGCACCTTCCACGCCCTGGGCGTGCGCATGGTGCGCGAGGATGGTTCGGTGCTGGGCCTCAAGCCCCAGTTCAGCATCCTGGATGCCGACGACGTGACGGGCATCCTGAAGGAAGCCTCGGGCGGCACCACCGACATGGCCACCGCGCGCCAATGGCAGTGGGTGATCAGCAAGTGGAAGAACATGGGCCTGACCTCCGAGCAGGCGCTGGCCCAGGCGGCCGACGACAACGAGCGCATCATCGCCACGCTGATGGCGCGCTACGAGGAGCGCCTGGCGGCCTACCAGAGCGTGGACTTCGACGACCTCATCGGCATGCCGCTGCGCCTGCTGCGCGACTTCCCCGAGGTGCGCGCCAAGTGGCAGGCTGCGCTGAGCCACGTGCTGGTCGATGAATACCAGGACACCAACGCCACGCAGTACGAGCTGCTCAAGCTGCTGGTGGGCGAGAACGGGCACTTCACGGCCGTGGGCGACGACGACCAGTCCATCTACGGCTGGCGCGGCGCCACGCTGGACAACTTGAAGAAGCTGCCCATCGACTTCCCGCACCTCAAGGTCATCAAGCTGGAGCAGAACTACCGCTCCACCAGCGCCATCCTGCGCGCGGCCAACAACGTGATCGGGCCCAACCCCAAGCTGTTTCCGAAAACGCTGTTCTCCGAGCTGGGCGAGGGCGAGCCCGTGCGCGTGGTGGACGCCGACAGCGAAGAGCACGAGGCCGAACGCGCCGTGGCCCGCATCCAGAGCCTGCGCGCGGCCAGCAACCCGCCGCCCGACTGGAAGGCCTTCGCCATCCTGTACCGCGCCAACCACCAGGCCAAGCCGTTCGAGAAGGCGCTGCGCAAGGCCAACATTCCCTACAAGGTCTCGGGCGGCACCAGCTTCTTCGACCGCGCCGAGATCAAGGACCTGTGCGCCTGGTTCCGGCTGTGGATCAACAACGACGATGACCCGGCGTTCCTGCGCGCCATCACCACGCCCAAGCGCGGCATCGGCCACACCACGCTGGCGGCGCTGGGCGCGTTCGCCACGCAGCACAAGCAGAGCATGTTCGGCGCGCTGTTCAACGGCATGCTGCCGGCGGCCGTGCCCAAGCGGGCCATGGACGGCCTGCATGAATTCGGCCGCTACATCAACTACCTGGAGTACAGCGCGCGCCGCGTGCATGGCGCCGAGGAGTCGCGCACCTTCCTGAACGAGTGGCTCAAGGAGATCGGCTACGAGCAGCACCTGTACGACAACGAGGACAGCGAAAAGGTGGCCGCCGCGCGCTGGAGCAATGTGATGGAGTTCTGCGACTGGATGGCCCAGCGCGCGGGCGGCCAGATCGACGACACGGCGGGCGCCGTGGTGGCCAAGGAGACCAAGAGCCTGCTGGAGGTGTCGCAGACCATCGCGCTGCTGTCCACCATCAGCGAACGCGAGCAGGAACAGGACATGGTGACGCTGTCGACCCTGCACGCGAGCAAGGGCCTGGAGTGGCCGCACGTGGTGCTGGTGGGCGTGACCGAAGGCATGCTGCCGTTCAAGCTCGACGACGACGAGGGGCGCCAGCAGAAGGTGAGCGACGACACGCTGCAGCGGCTGCAGGAAGAGCGCCGCCTGATGTACGTGGGCATCACACGCGCGCAGCGCACGCTGGCCGTGAGCTGGACCAAGCGGCGCAAGAAGGGCCGCGAGATGGTGGCCGCGCAGCCCAGCCGCTTCATCGCCGAGATGGGCCTGGACAAGACCACCGCCCGCGAAGACCCGCGCGAGAAGCTCAAGGCCCTGCGCGCCGAATTCGCCGCCAAGGCCCAGGCGACGAGCGCGGCCAACGCCGCCGTGGCCGCCCAGCCCGCGCCCACGGCCTGAGGCGCCCCATGCCCCGGCCGGCACCCGCTCGCCCCCGCCCCGCGCCCCGGCGGGGGGCTGCTTTTATTTTGATAGCTATCAGCGCTTATCCTACAAGCGCCCACCGCCGAAATGAACCACAATCCACGGCGGCGTGCCCCGCCGCGGCGGACAGGGGCCACCCGCGCCTGCGGAGCCGCTGGCTGGCCGAGCCGCCGGCCCCCGCGCCGGGCGCCACGGCCACGCCGCAGCTGGGGCACCACGCCGCACTGGCACACAGCGTGCGTGGTACCGTGCAGCGTGGCGGCACCACGGCGCCGGTCAGCGGCGACGCCGATGGCGGCGACCCGACCCTGGAAGAATCGATCAACGGCATGAACATCAGCACCCCCTGGACGGGCCAGGTGGTGGATGGATCGTGCGGCAAGGAAATACGCGGAACATGGAACAACGCCACCCCCACCCCTTCAGCTCCATCGGCCCCTTTCGCGCTGCGCAGGCAGGCGGGGTGGCCATGACCGCCACGCCCGCCGCCGCGCCATCGCGTCGCACGCTGGCGCTGCTGGTGGCCGCCGCGCTGGCGCCCGCCGGCGCCGCGCTGGCACAGGCGGCCGCACCGGCCGGCGCCACCGCCGGGGGCGCCGAGAGCGCCTGGCGCCGCTGCACCGCCCTGTCCAGCGACAACCAGGCGCGCCTGGCCTGCTTCGACCAGTGGGCCGCCGACCAGCAAAGCTGGAATGCGCCGGGCGCCTCCGCCGCCGCGTCGGCCGTGCCGCCGCCCGTGGACACCACCCTGCCCGCCACCCGCGTCATCGACGTGGCCCGCACCGAGGGCTGCCGCGACCCGCAGTACAGTGACCTCTCGCGCTTCTGGGAGCTGGAATCGGGCAGCGACTGCGGCACCTTCAGCTTCCGGGGCTACCGGCCCATCACCGTGTCGGTGGTGGCGTCGAGCAACGTGAACCGCCAGCCCACGTCCGACGCGGCGGACCACTCGGCCACCGAATCCACGCCCTACCGCCGCACCGAGAACCGCATCCAACTGTCGGTGCGCACCAAGCTCGCGCAGGGCCTGCTCACGCAGGGCCACCCCACGCTCAAGGATTCCGTGTGGTTCGGCTATTCGCAGCAGTCGTACTGGCAGCTGTTCACGCCCCAGATCTCGCGCCCCTTCCGCGCCACCGACCACGAGCCCGAGGTCATGTACGTCTACCCCACCACGGCGCAGCTGCCGTTCGGCTGGAAGTGGCGCTACAGCGGCATCGGCCTGGTGCACCAGTCCAACGGCCAGAGCAAGCCCCTGTCGCGCAGCTGGAACCGCGTGTACCTCATGACCGGCATGGAGCTTTCCAACAGCTTCAGCGTGAACGCGCGCCTGTGGAAGCGCGTGCCCGAAAGCTCGGGCAGCGACGACAACCCCGGCATCAGCGACTACGTCGGCCGGGGCGAGCTGTCGGCGTTCTGGAACGTCAACAAGGACAACACCGTGGGCGCCACGCTGCGCCACTCGCTGTCGAGCAGCGACCGGGGCTCGGTGCGCCTGGAATGGCTGCAGACGGTGGGCACGGGCCTTTTTGGCAGCAAGAGCAACCTGCGCCTGCACACGCAGCTGTTCAGCGGCTATGGCGACAGCATGATCGACTACAACCGCAAGCGCACCGTGTTCAGCCTGGGGCTGAGCCTGGTGGATTTCTAGCAGGGACATCCCCCCTGAGGCGCTGTGCGCCGTCCCCCCGCTCTCGCTGCGCTGCGCTGCGCGGGCAGAGGGACGCAGCCCTCGCTGCGGGGCGGCCCTTGCTTGGCGGCCCTGGCGTGGGCCGCGCCAGTCGCATACGCCTTGGGCAACGCAACGGCCGGGCGCAACCAAAGGCCAGACGCGCCAAACACCCCACTCACAACTCGTTACGACATCGCCCTCAAGTTTCGCGCGCTGGCGCCGGGGCGCCGCCACAATGGCACGCGCACAGAAACCAGCGCGGCCCTGGCGAACGGCTCCCGATAAGAGCCCCTTTCCCACCGTTTTACCTGCCATTGCCCGCACCGTGCGCCCTCGACAATGCCGACAGAGAGGAACACACCCATGGACATGCAATACCAGCTCAAGGCAGGCAGCTACTACCTCTACGACATGCGCGAGGCGCCCAGCGCCGTGACGGGTGAGCGCAGGTTCAAGCTGAAAACCGATACCGTGGCGATTGCGTTCGATGCGCACACGGGCGAGGTGCACCAGCACGGCAGCCCCACGCGCATCCAGTCCTGGGCCAACAACACGCGCCGCCGCCTGCGGGCCGCAGGAGCCCAGGACGTGGCCAACGACATCGTGGTGGTGTCGGGCCCGCTGCCCGTGGACGAGCTCAACAAATGCCTGTGGGTGCGCGGCTACGTGCGCCGCATGTTCTCGCGCCTGGCCACCCTGCCCCACGGCAAGCTGCAGCGGCCCGCGGCCGAACCGTTTCGCAAGGCGGCCTGACACGCCGGGCACCCGTCCTCCGAAGATCCCCGCCAGGGCCGCGCACAGCGGCCCTTTTATTTTCTGGCCCCCCCCGAAAAGTTCTTGAACAGGTTCTCAGGCCTCGGTGTCTTCGGCCACGTCGCTTTCCAGCGCTTCCAGCACCTCGGCATGCTTGACGATGGTCACCGGCACCGGGCTCGCGTGCGCCACCTCCTGCGAGACCGAGCCCAGCAGCGCGCTGGTGATGGCGCCCTGCCCCTTGGCACCGATGATGACCATGTCGCAGCCCGAGCGCTCGATCATGTCCACCAGCGTGTGGGCCACGTCGCCCACGCCCACGTCGGTCTCGTAGGCCACGCCCGCCGCGTCGAGCAGCGCCCGCGCGGACGCCATGAGGTGCTGGCCGGCCTCCAGGCTGGCGGCGGCGATCAGGTCGGGGTCACGCGTGGTCACCAGTTCGTACAGCGTGGCGGGTTCCTGGACGTTGGCCAGGACCACGCTGGCCTTCAGGCCCTGGCCCAGGAGCGCCAGCGCATGGTGCACGCCGTCCAGGGAGAGTTCCGAGCCATCCACGGCGATGAGGATCTTGAGCATGTTGTTCTCCTTGTGATGGGCTGGTAGCCCGTCTGGAACCAGTGTAGCGATGCGGCGCGCCAACGCCAGCCCATGTCCCTGCGGCCTGCCCGCACAAGGCGGGGGCGGCCCGTCTGGGACAATCGCCCCATCATGCTGCAGTTCGACCTCCTCAAAACCGACCCCACCAGCCACGCACGCCGTGGCACGCTCACGCTCAACCATGGCGTGGTGCAAACCCCCATCTTCATGCCCGTGGGCACCTACGGCACCGTCAAGGGTGTGATGCCGCGCAGCCTGCACGACATGGGCGCGCAGATCATCCTGGGCAATACCTTCCACCTGTGGATGCGCCCGGGCCTCGATGTGATGCAGAGCTTTGGCGGCCTGCACGGCTTTGAGAAGTGGGACAAGCCCATCCTCACCGACTCCGGCGGCTTTCAGGTCTGGAGCCTGGGCGCGATGCGCAAGATCACCGAAGAGGGCGTGACGTTCGCCAGCCCGGTCAACGGCGACAAGCTCTTCATGTCGCCCGAGGTGAGCATGCAGATCCAGACCACGCTCAACTCCGACATCGTGATGCAGCTCGACGAGTGCACGCCGTACGAGACCAAAGGCCACCTGACGACCGAGGCCGAGGCGCGCAAGAGCATGGAGATGAGCCTGCGCTGGGCCAAACGCTCGCGTGACGAGTTCCAGCGCCTGCAGAACCCCAACGCGCTCTTTGGCATCGTGCAGGGCGGCATGTTCAAGAACCTGCGCCAGGAGTCGCTCGAGCGCCTGGTCGAGATGGATTTCCCCGGCTACGCCGTGGGCGGCGTGAGCGTGGGCGAACCCAAGGACGAGATGCTGGACATCATGGCCCACACGCCGCACCGACTGCCCGCGCACAAGCCCCGCTACCTGATGGGCGTGGGCACGCCCGAGGACCTGGTGCAGGGCGTGGCCGACGGCGTGGACATGTTCGACTGCGTGATGCCCACGCGCAATGCGCGCAACGGCACGCTGTTCACGCGTTTTGGCGACCTGAAAATCCGCAACGCACGCCACAAGGCCGACCACCAGCCCCTGGACACCAGTTGCACCTGCTATGCCTGCGCGGGCAGCGCGGGCGTGTCGTGGGACGAGGGCGGGCGCGAGGGTTTCAGCCGCGCCTACCTGCACCACCTGGACCGCTGCGGCGAAATGCTGGGCCCCATGCTCACCACCGTGCACAACCTGCACTACTACCTGAACCTCATGCGCGAGGTGCGCGAGTCGCTCGACGCGGGCGCGTTCGCGCAGTTCCGGGCGCGCTTCAAGGCCGAGCGGGCCCGGGGCGTGTAATCACGATCGGAAGCTATAAAAACAATAGCTATCCGCACCGGATAGACAAGCGCCAGAGGCCAAAATCATTCCAAGAATCCTGCACCAACTGCTGCGCTGGCCCGCGCGCATGCTGACCGGCCTGGGCAGCGGGCTGCTGGCCCTGCTGATCCTGTTCGAGGAATGGGGCTGGGTACCGCTGCAGCAGTTGCTGGCGCGCATCGGCCGCTGGCCTGGCCTGCGCTGGATCGAAGGCTGCGTGCGCGCCCTGCCGCCCTGGGCGGCGGTGGCCGTGTTCCTGCTGCCCACGGCGCTGCTGCTGCCCGTGAAGCTGCTGGCCCTGTGGGCGGTGGGCCGGGGGCACGTGGTGCTGGGCATGACCGTGATCGTGATCGCCAAGGTGGTGGGCACCGCCGTGGTGGCCCGGCTGTACAGCCTCACCCAGGCCGCGCTGATGCAGCTGCGCTGGTTCGCCTGGACCCATGCCCGCTGGATGGGCATCAAGCACGCCGTGCTGGAGCGCGCCCGCGCGTCATGGGCCTGGCGCGTGGCGCGGGTCATCCGGCGGCAGTGGCGGCTGCGCTGGCGCCGCCGCTGAGCGCCTCCCCCATCGCGACCACGAACCACAGACCACGGTCCCCGCCTGGGACCGCCACCAACCCGCCATTGCACCGCGACATGGGCATACAGCTTGACCTCCCCACCGTACTCCTGCTCTACAAGACCGCCCTGGTGGCCGGGGCCCTGAGCATCTTTCACGTCAGCCGGCATTCCTGCCGGCCCCAGGGGCTGCGGCCGCTGGCCGGGGCGTACCTGCTGCTGGCCATCGGCGCCGAACTGGCGGGCCGGGGCGAGTACCTCATCCTGCCGGACTGGCTCTGGACACACGGCAGCCTGCTGCTCGGCACGGTCGGCTATTGCCTCTTCTGGGCGGGCGTCCGGGCGCTGAGCGGGCGCAGGCGCATCCCGGTGGGCTGGCTCGCCCTGGTGCCCGCGGGCTGGCTGGTGGCGGGCATCGCCACACAGTTTCCGCTGGACAACCTGCTGCGGGCCGGTGCCTTCCACGTGACGGCCACCGCAGCCCTGGTGGGCTCGGCCCATGAAATATGGCGCGACCGCCGCGCCGAGCCCCTGCCGTCACGGGCCCTCCTGGCGGGGTTCCTGCTGGTCAGCGCCTTCATCTTCGCGCTGCGCCTGTTCTACATCGCCACCGAGAACGCCAGCTCCACCGGTTTCGCCAGGGCCTTCTACGTGCAGATGTTCTGCCACTTCGGCATCGCCCTCATGGTCTCGTCGCTCTCCAGCGAACGGGCCGAGGCGCGCCTGGAGCGGATGGCGCAGACGGACGCGCTCACGGGCGTGGGCAACCGCCACTGGGTCATGTCCCGGCTGCCCGCGCAGCTGCCGGTGGGCAGCGCCATCGCGCAGCTCGACCTGGACCACTTCAAGCGCATCAACGACCGCTTCGGCCACGCGGCCGGCGACCGCGTGCTGGTCGCCTTCGCCGAATGCCTGCGCCGCCAGCTGCGCGACTCCGACCTGCTCGCGCGCATGGGCGGCGAGGAATTCCTGGTCTACCTGCCCGATGTCTCGGCGGGCGACGCCGCCACCATCGCCCAGCGCCTGTGCACGGCCGTGGCGCAGATCCGGCTGACCAAGAATGGCGAGGACATCCCCGTCAGCGTGAGCATCGGCCTGGCCTGCGTGGCCCGCGCCGGCGGAACCTGGGCCGACTGGCTGAGCGCGGCCGACCACGCGCTGTACGACGCCAAGAGCGCGGGCCGCAACCGCGTGGCGGTGGTGCACGAGCGCCCGGCCTGAGCCGCCCCTCCCGGCCGGGAGCGGACACACCGCGCCAGGGGGCGGTTGCTGCAGAATGCCACCCCATGCCCGCACCCCCTGCCGTTCCGAACGAGGCGCTCGCACTGGCCTTTCACCTCGCGCCCGTGGGCATGTGCGTGACACGCGACCGCGCCATCGAGCTGTGCAACGATGCCTTCGCCCACATGTTCGGCCATGCCCAGGCCGAGCTGCTGGGCCAGCCGCTGGCGCCGCTGTACCCGTCGTTCGACGAGTTCACGCACACCGGCCACCGGGGCCTGAAGGCCATGCGCGACACGGGCGGCTACAGCGACGAGCGCATCATGCGGCGGCGCGACGGGTCGCTGTTCTGGTGCCACGTGGCGGGCCGCGCGCTCGACCGGGCCGACCCGTTCGCGCGCGCCGTGTGGATGTTCGAGGACATCTCGCACCGCCGCCCCGTCAGCACGCCGCTGACCGTGCGCGAGCGCGAGATCGCGCAGCACATCGTCACGGGCGCCACCAGCAAGCAGATCGGGCGCCACCTGGACATCAGCCACCGCACCGTGGACGCCCACCGCGCCCGGCTCATGCGCAAGCTGGGCGCCAGCAGCACGGGCGAACTGGTGGCGCTGCTGCTGGCAGGCCCCCCCTGACCCTCGCGGCGGGCGTTTGAAATCGTCAACAACGGTGTCCCGGGGGTGCCGGGCGAGCCCCCCACCACGCCCGGCCCGGGGACAATCGGGGGCACCCCCGCCCACCGCCCTCCCGCCGATCCACCGCCATCCACCCATGTACCGCCCTTTCGCGCTCCTGCGACCGCTTCCGCCGCCCCTGGCCTGGCTGGGGCTGGCCCTGCTGATCTTCGCCGCCTGCCTGGTGGGCATCTTTGCGCGGCCCATCGGCTTCCTGTCGGCGTTCTGGCCCGCCAATGCGCTGCTGCTGGGACTGCTGGTCCGCTACCCCCGGCTCGCGCGGCCGCCGGCCTGGGTGGCGGCCGCCGTGGGCTACCTGGCGGCGGACCTGGCCACGGGCAGCGACTGGTCCATGGCACTGTGGCTCAACGGGGCCAACATGCTGGGCGCCACGGCGGGCTGGCTGGTGCTGCGCCGCCTGGACGAACGCATCCGGCGCCTGCAGCGCACGGTGTCGGCGCTGTACCTGCTGGTGGCGGCGCTGGTCGCCAGCACCGTGGGGGCCCTGGCGGGCTGCGGCGCCGCGCCGGTGTACTTCGATACCCCCTGGACCGACCTGCTGTCCCTGTGGTTCAGCACCGAACTCATGAACTACATGCTCATCGTGCCGGTGGTGCTGGCCGCGCCCCGCGCCGACGACCCGCCGCCCGCCATGAACGCCCCGCAGGGCCTGCCGGGCGCATCGCTGTTCTGGCGCGTGGCCCCCGTGAGCTCGCTGCTGCTGGCCGAGGGCATCCGCACCGTGGTCGGCGGGCCCGGCATGCTGGCCTTCGTGGTGCCGGGGCTGCTGTGGTGCGCGCTCAGCTACAGCCCGTTCACGTCCAGCCTGCTGTCGCTGGTGGTGTGCCTGTGGACCATGGCCGGGGTGGCCACGGGCGTGCTCAACTTCACGCCCGCGCATGCCAGCGACGTGTTCTCGCTGCGCGTGGGCGTCACGCTGCTGGCGCTGGGGCCGCTGGCCGTGGCCTGCGCCAGCGCCGCGCGCGCCGAGGCCCTGCGCCGCCTGGACCACGCCGTGCGGCACGACGACCTGACCGGCGTGCTCGCGCGCCGCGCGTTCCTGCAGCAGGGCGAGCGGCTGGTCGCGCGCTACCAGCGCGAATCCGCCGGCCTGGCCGTGCTGATGGTGGACGTGGACCATTTCAAGCAGGTCAACGACCAGCTGGGCCACGGCGCGGGCGACCAGCTCCTCGTCGGCCTCGCCCAGGCCATGGCCGGCGCGCTGCGCCCCCAGGACGTGCTGGGCCGCCTGGGCGGCGAGGAGTTCGCGGTGGTGCTGCCCGATGCCTCGCCCGCCGAGGCGCACGCGATCGCAGAGCGCCTGCGCAAGGTGGTGGAGCAGCAGACCTTTGGCGCCGCCGGGGGCGTTCCACGGCATGCCACCATCAGCATCGGCCTGGTGCACAGCGCCACGCTGGGCGGCGATGCCGACATGGACATGCTGCTGCTCGCGGCCGACGCGGCGCTCTACCGCGCCAAGGCGCAGGGGCGAAACCGGGTGATGATGGGGTAGCCCCCCGCGCCGGCCCGCGGCGTCCCTCTACAGATACTGCGCCCAGAGCATGTTGGTCATCCGCCCCGCGGGGTCCCAGACGGCCTTGGCCGCGCGAAACCGGTCCGCCTGCGGGTAGGCCGCCGCGAACTGCGCCCGCGTGGCATGGCGCTGGTAGGGCAGGTAGTAGGTGCCGCCATGCTGCAGGGCCAGGTCGATCAGCGCACGCGTCCACAGAGCCACTTCGGCACAGGCCTCGGGGCGGGTGCCCTGCCTGTAGTACAGCACCCACGAAAACACCTCCTCGCGCGCCCAGGCCATGATGGCATCGGGGTCGGGCGGCGCATGGCGCACCGAGATGTTGAGCACCTGCGCCCCATGCTGCTGCAGGATGCGGGCCAAGCCCCGCGTGAAAGCGGCGAACCGGGCCACGGGCACAAAGTACTCCTGCAGCACGTAGGTGGACTGTGCGCGGCTCGCGGGCTCCAGCGAGGCGGCATCCAGGCTGGCCTCGTGGTTGCGCCACACCACCGGCTGGCCACGCAGCAGCGCCGGGCGCACCACCTTGTGCTGCAGCTGGTGGCCGCCCGGCAGTTCGGTCATGGCCCAGATCACGCTCTTGTCCAGGTCATACCGCTGGCCGCGCGGCACCAGGCGCCCGGGCACGGTCACGGGCTTGTCGGTGCGGGCCCAGGTCACGGCGGTGGCACGGTCGAAACGGGGGGGCAGCAGGTCGGCGTTGTGCATCACGGCCCGCGCGTTGGCGGCCACCCTGGCGGCAAAGAAGCCGGGGTAGTCGTCCAGCGCCACCTGGGCCACGGTGCGCTCGATGGCGGTGTTGGCATCCAGGTCCAGCTCTACCTCGGTGATCACGCCCAGCCCGCCATAGCCGCCCAGCGCGGCACGGAACAGGTCGGGGTGCTGCTGGCGGCTGGCCTCGCGCACCTCGCCGCTGGACAGCACGATCTGCAGGGCCCGCACGGACGCGCCGATGGGCCCGTGCCCCACATAGCGGCCATGCACGTTCACCGACACGGAGCCGCCCACCGTGAAGTTCGAGTAGCTCTGCATGGTGCGCACCGCCAGGTCGTGGGGATCCAGGTGGTCCTGCAGGTCGCGCCAGCGCATGCCGGCCTGCACGCGCACCGTGCGCGCCCCGGTGTCCAGCCACACCAGGGCATTCATGCCGCGCATGTCGATGTGCAGGCCGCCTTCCACGCCGACCTGGCCGCCCATGCTGTAGCGCCCGCCGCCCACGGCCACCGCGCCGGGCCAGTTGCGCACGGCCTGCGCCACGTCCTGCAGGCTGGCGGGCACCACCACCCGCGACACGCGCACGGGGTACAGGCGGGTCACGTTCTCGATCAGCGCCCCGGGCGCACTGTGGGCCGGCAGCGGCGCACAGGCCCCCGCCAGTCCGGCGGCGGCCAGCGCGCCCAGAAGCTCGCGGCGGCGCAGCCCCCCCAAGGGTGTCACGCGGGGACCCGCTCAGTCATCCCGCGCCAGCCGCACCCCCGCGCCCGTGCCGCAGGCATGGCAGAAGCGGGCGAAGGCGCTCTTGCGCGTGGTGCAGGTGCCGCAGTGGTCGAACAGGCCGATGCCGCAGTGCGGGCAGAAGTCGATCTTCTCGTTCTTCAAGTCCACGGGCCGCTCGCAGCCGGGGCACACGCTCTTGGCCAGGCGGGCCAGGGCCACGTCGTAGCTCAGCTCCTTGCGGCGCTCCTGGTCGGGCAGGGTTTCGGCCAGCTTCTGGCGCTCCAGGTAGCGGTTGAGCGCGAGGATGGCGTAGCGCCCCACCAGCGCCGTGATGCCGATGCCCACCACGTAGCGCACATAGCCGCCGTAGCTGGGCAGGTAGGGCACCAGCTCCACGAAGAACGCGAACAGCGCGAAGAAGATGAAGCCCCACACGAACGGCCAGTAGGTGCCCTTGCGCTTCTTCACGAACAGCCAGCCGGCGATGGCCAGCAGCGGCAGGGTGAGCGCCAGGCGGTACAGGAACACGCGCAGCTCCACCTTGCGGCGCTCGGCCTCCAGCTTCACGTAGCCATCGGCTTCCATGCTGTTCAGGCGCTCCTGCGTGGCCGCCGCCGCCTGGCGCGCGTCGAGCGCGGCCTGCTGCTGCAGCTCCACCGCCTGCTGGGTCTTGCGCTCGGCGAGCTTGAGCACATCGAGCGCCTGGGTGCGCGCAATGACCTCCGGGTCCTGGTCGGCGCGCTGGGTGGCCGAGCGGGTGGAGAGCCAGTTGTTGAAGGTCTCGCGCGCGGCCTGCGTTTCGCTGCGGGCCTTGCTGCGCTGCAACTGCGCCTGCTCCAGCGCGGTCTGCGCGTCCTGCTCGGCCTGGCGCGCGTCCTTGACCTGGGCGCGCAGCTTTTCAGCGGCCGGCTTGTCCAGGAAGTCATCCACGCGCAGCGGCGTCTCGACCTTGGGCAAATCGCCCACGATGGTGCCGCCCAGCCCGATGAGGAAGCTGGCAAACACCAGCGCCACCAGCCACAGGCCGCGGCGGAACCATTTTTCAGACAGCCGCAGTGATTTGCTCATGATCATTCCCCTCTGTAGATACTATGCATTTGATAGCTGCCAGCGCTTACCAGTCAAGCGCAATCGGCCCATTTCATCAATTCTTCACGGTCAGCACCACCGGCGCGGCCGCCAGCTGGGCCCGCTGCAGCCAGGCCAGCACCGAATCGACCGTGACGGTCTCGATGCGGTCCGAGAACCGCTTGTCGCCCGGGTGGTCGTCGAACGCGATGTTGGCCGAACCCACGCGCCCGCCCATCCGCGTGAGCGGCCCGAGCTTGAGCGTGGTCGGCTCGTAGCCCTTGAACTGCAGCCAGGCCTGCGCCTGCTCGCGGTTGCGCACCGTGGCGGGCTCCATGGCCACGGCCAGCGTTTCCAGCGCCCATTGGTTGGACTGCTGGTACTTGCGGCCCCACACGTAGCTCACCATGCTGTAGGGCGGGTGCTGCAGCGTCCTGGTGCGGGCCTTGTCCTGCAGCACGGCCAGCAGGCGCTGCTGCACCTCGGGCGTGGGCACGGCGTAGACGGCCTCGTAGCGCCACAGGTCGTCCAGGAAGAACTCGCCCAGGCCCTGCCGGTACAGGTGCCCCACGGCCGTGCCGCATTCGTTGAGCTTGTGGGCCACGCGCCAGGGGCCCTCGGGTGTCTTGTAGGCCCAGCCCAGGTGCGAATAGCGCAGGCCGTACTTGCTCAGGTCCTGCCCGGCGCGGGCGAGCACCACCACCTGGGCGCCGGACTTCGCATGCTCCGCGTCGAGCGCGGCGGAGGTCTGCTGCGCCAGTTGCATGCCGCGCTCGATCACCTTGGCCGGCACGGGCTTGGCGGCCTCGCAGGAGCGGCCCGCGTGGGCCGCTGGCGCCGCCAGCAGGGCCGCGCCCGCCACCAGGGCCAGGCCGAGCATGGTGGGGTTGAAGGAGCGCACGCGGGCATGCGCCGGGGTCGTCACGGTCATCTGCTGCACATCCATGGCGGTGCCCCTTACAGGCGCTCGTTGTGCAGCAGCGCACGGCCGATGGCGTTGGGCACGAAGGCGATCGCCTCGCCCGCCACCGACAGCACCACGCCCGTGCCGATCACGCTGCAGGTCACCACCGTGCCCACGGTGTGCGCCGATGCGCCCACGCCCCGGCCCGCCACCTCGACGCTGACCTGGGCGCCGTCGGAGGCGCGCTCCAGCAGGTACACCGTGCCGGTGGCCGAGGCCTCCACCGTCTTCACGGTCAGCACCGCACCCGCCACCGACAATGCGGCAGGCACCGCCACGACCGCGCCAGCGGCGGCGGACGCCACCGACGCCGTGCCCACCACCGACGCGACAGGCAGCAGCGACAGCGCGGCCGAGGCCTCGCTCTGGGCGCGCGCGGGCAGCGCGGCCAGCGTGCACAGCAGGCCGGCGGCCAGGGCAAGGGTCAGGATCTTCGGCAATTTCTTCATGGTTTCACTCCTCGCGGGAGGTGCTGCGCAGTAGCGCGGCAGCACCGGATTTTTTCAGGGCAACCTCCGAGCATCCGCCATGGGGCCAGGGCGAACGCCGGAAACTCAGCTGGCGTTGTTACCAGACGTAGCAGCATGTGCTGCGGCAGCTTCGCGGCGGCCTTGCAGGCGCGCTTCCAGCAGGTCAGCCTCGTGGCGGTCGCGCAGCATCTTGGCCAGCGTGAAGGCGGTGGTGATCAGGTACAGCCAGCTCACACCCAGGAAGGCCTTGTAGGTCACGTTGATCTCCATGCCGAACAGGCCCCAGCCCGTGAGGCCCATGGCCACCACGAATCCGCCCCAGACCACCAGCTTCCACATGGGCGTGTCGCCCGCACCGCGGCGCGCGGCGCTCTCGTTGTCCCGCACGAACTTGGCCAGCACGAACGCGGCCGAGAGGCAGAACACATAGCCCATCACCATGAACGCCTGCTCCAGCTGCTCGCCCGGCAGCCAGGCCAGCCCCACGGCGCACAGGAAGACGGCGATGCCGAACGAGACCCACACCTGCAGTTGCCAGGCACGGGTGTCACGCTGAACGAGGAAGGGGGCATTGGATGACATACAGAGGTGGGGCCCTTGTCAGGCCCGTGGTTGAACACGGACCGCATGGTGCCGGGCCCGGCCCCCGCCGCCCCCGCCGGGTTGCGCCAGTGGCGGCAGTCCGGCTTCACGGTATCGCCAAACGATACTTTTTGCCCATCGCAAGCGGCACCTGGGCGACATGCCGGCACCCGCTTGTCTTTCACAATCGCATCCCAGCAGCCGGCGGCCGCCCGCGGCGGCGCCCGCCCCTTCCCCCACCCGCACGCAGCAGTGCACGGAGACAGCCCATGACCAAACCCTTCGATCTTGTCGTCCACGGCGCCACCGGCTTCACGGGCCGCCTCGTGGTCGAGTACCTTTTGCAGCGCTATCCCACCGGCAGCGGCCTGCGCTGGGCCATGGGCGGGCGCAATGCCGACAAGCTCGCCGCCGTGCGCGACGAAGTGGGCGCCCCGGCCGACACCCCGCTGATCGTGACCGACAGCACCGACCCCGCCAGCCTGCAGGCGCTGATGGACCAGACCCGCCTGGTGCTGACCACCGTGGGGCCCTACCAGCTCTACGGCAACGAACTGGTGGCCGCGTGCGCGGCGGCCGGCGTGGACTACGTGGACCTGTGCGGCGAACCCGCGTGGATGCGCCAGATGATCGACGCGCACGAAGCCACGGCCCGGGCCAGCGGCGCGCGCATCGTGTTCTCGTGCGGGTTCGACTCCATCCCGTTCGACCTGGGCGTGTACCTGCTGCAAACCGAGATGAAGGCCCGTTTCGGCCACCCCGCGAGCCGGGTGCGCGGCCGGGTGCGCAAGATGAAGGGCACATTCTCGGGCGGCACCGCCGCCAGCCTGAAGGCCACCATGGCCGCCGCCGCCACCAACCCCGCCGTGCTGGACCTGCTCAAGAACCCGTTCTCGCTCACGCCCGGCTTCGAAGGGCCGCGCCAGCCCTCGGGCAACAAGCCCATGGTGGACGAGGCCCTGGGCGAAGGAGTGTGGGTGGCCCCGTTCGTGATGGCCGCCATCAACACCCGCAACGTGCACCGCTCCAATTTCCTGCTGCAGCACGCCTACGGCACCGACTTCGTGTACGACGAAATGCTCATCACCGGCCCGGGCGAAAAAGGCGAGGCCATGGCCAATGCCGTGGCGGGCGACAAGTCGCTGGGCTCGGACAAGGGCCCCAAGCCCGGCGAGGGCCCTTCGCGCGAGGAACGCGAGAACGGCTTCTACGACGTGCTCTTCCTGGGCACCGACGCCGTGGGCAATAGCCTGCGCGTGGGCGTCAAGGGCGACCGCGACCCGGGCTATGGCTCCACCTCCAAGATGATCACCGAGGCGGCCGTGTGCCTGCTGCAGGACGCCACGGACACCCCCGGCGGCATCTGGACCACGGCGCCCGCGCTGGGCGGCAAGCTGGTCGCGCGGCTGCAGGCCCACGCGGGGCTGAGCTTCGCGGTGGAAGCGGCGTAACGCCCCGGGGTGGGCCCGGGCATGTCCGTTTTCGCACCAGGCCGGTCGTGAAACGCGCGGCCACGGACCCGCCGGTGCACCGAAAATACAGGGCATGAACACTGCCCTGCGCCCCCGCGATCTCGCCCTGGCCCTGCTCGTCATCGTGGTCTGGGGGCTCAACTTCGCCGTCATCAAGGTGGGCGTGGCCGGTGTGCCACCGCTGCTGCTGGGCGCGCTGCGCTACCTGCTGGCGGCGTTTCCGGCGCTGCTGTTCGTGACGCCGCCCAGGGTGCCGCTGCGCCTGTACCTGCTGTACGGCATGACCATGGCGGTGGGCCAGTTCGCGCTGCTGTTCACCGCCATCCACATCGGCATGCCGTCGGGCCTGGCCTCGCTGGTGCTGCAGTCGCAGTCGTTCTTCACGCTGCTGCTGGCGGCCTGGTGGCTGCGCGAGGCATGGCAGGGCAACCAGGTGGCGGGCCTGGCGCTGGCCGGCGTGGGGCTGGTGCTGATCGGCAGTGCCCACGGCGCGTCGATGCCGCTGGCGGGATTCGCACTGACCGTGGGGGCGGCGGCGATGTGGGGCTGCGGCAACATCGTCACGCGCGCCGTGGGACGCTACGGGCCGATGAACCAGTTTGCCTTCATCGTGTGGTCGAGCGTGGTGGCGCCGCTGCCATTCGTGGCGCTGTCCTTGCTGCTGGACGGGCCCGCGGCCGTGTGGGCCGCCGTGCAGCACCTGTCGCTGAAATCCATGGCCGCCGTGGCCTACATCGCCTGGATCTCCACGCTGCTGGGCTTCGGGCTGTGGACGTATCTCATGTCGCGCTACCCGGTGAACCGCGTCGCCCCCTTCACCCTGCTGGTGCCCGTGGTGGGCCTGACCACGGGCTGGTGGGTGTTCGGCGAGCAGTTGTTGCCCGTGCACTTTGCGGGCGCGGGGGCTCTTGATGGCGGGGCTGGTGGTCAACCTGTTCGGCGGTCCGGCCTGGTCGGCCGTGGTGGGGCGCCTGCGCGGCGCCCCGTGAGCGGAGGGCTGGCCGCCGCTACAGCGCCAGCGGCAGCTCGGTGGTGGACAGCACATTGCGCAGCACCATGAACGAGCGCACCTGCCGCACGCCCGGCAGGTAGAGCAGCTGCTCGGCATGCAGCCGGTTGAAGCTGTCGTTGTCGCGCGTGCGCACCAGCATGAAGTAGTCGAACTCGCCGGTGACCACATGGCATTCCATGCAGCCGGACACCTTGGCCGCCGCCTTTTCAAACTCGGCAAACGACTCGGGCGTGGAGCGGTCGAGCACCACCCCAATCATCACCAGCATGCCCGCGCCCACGGCCTGGGGGTTGAGCAACGCCACGATGCCGTCGATGAGCCCCAGGCGCTTGAGCCGCTCCACGCGGCGCAGGCAGGCGGGCGGGCTCAGGTGCACCTTCTCGGCCAGCGCCACATTGGACAGCGAGGCATCACGCTGCAGCTGGCGCAGGATGGCCTTGTCGGTACGGTCCAGCTCGGCCGACACATCGGACTGCGGCACATTCTTGGCACGAACTTTTATTGTGCGCATGGTGATCTGTGAGAAATATTAGTTTTTCATATTCTCATACACAAACCTGAAACGCTGAAATCAGGAAGAAATTCGCAACCACTGTATGCGCGTGTTTTCCTACGATGAAGGCACTGCAAGCCACCTCTTGCACCATCCCTTCCATCGACCGGAAACCCGCCATGAACCTGCAGAAATTCGCCCGCCACCCGCTGACCTTCGGGCCCTCGCCCATCACCGCGCTGCCGCGCCTGTCGGCCCACCTGGGCGGCAAGGTGCACCTGTATGCCAAGCGCGAGGACTGCAACTCGGGCCTGGCCTTTGGCGGCAACAAGACGCGCAAGCTCGAATACCTCATCCCCGAGGCGATCGCGGGCGGCTACGACACGCTGGTCTCCATCGGCGGCATCCAGTCCAACCAGACGCGCCAGGTGGCCGCCGTGGCCGCGCACCTGGGCATGAAATGCGTGCTGGTGCAGGAGAACTGGGTCAACTACTCCGACGCGGTGTACGACCGCGTGGGCAACATCGAGATGAGCCGTATCATGGGCGCCGACGTGCGCCTGGACGCTGCGGGCTTCGACATCGGCATCCGCCCCAGCTGGGAGCAGGCCATGGAGGACGTGAAGAAGGCCGGCGGCAAGCCCTTCCCCATCCCGGCCGGCTGCTCCGAGCACCCGTACGGCGGCCTGGGCTTCGTCGGCTTTGCCGAGGAAGTGCGCCAGCAGGAGAAGGAGCTGGGCTTTACGTTTGACTACATCGTCGTGTGCTCGGTCACGGGCAGCACGCAGGCCGGCATGGTGGTGGGCTTTGCGGCCGACGGCCGGGCGCGCAAGGTGATCGGCATCGACGCCTCGGCCAAGCCCGAGAAGACGCATGCCCAGGTGCTGCGCATCGCGCAGAACACGGCCAAGCTGGTGGAGCTGGGCCAGGAGATCACGGCCGACGACGTGGTGCTGGACACGCGCTACGGCGGCCCCGAGTACGGCCTGCCCAACGAGGGCACGCTCGAAGCCATCCGCCTGTGCGCACGCCAGGAAGGCATGCTCACCGACCCGGTGTACGAAGGCAAGTCCATGCACGGCATGATCGACATGGTGCGCAAGGGCGAATTCCCCGAAGGCTCCCGCGTGCTGTACGCGCACCTGGGAGGGGTGCCGGCGTTGAACGCCTACAGCTTTCTTTTTCGCAACGGCTGACGCACCGCCGCGCGAGGAAACCGAGCAACAGCGCCTGTGCCGGCTGGCCGGGCTGTCCGTGATCTGAGCGCCCCCCGCTCTGCCCTCGCAAGACCTGCGCATGCCGCCCGGTCTTCCACCGCCATGGTCCCGTGCCCTCATCTCATCGCCCTGGCGGCCTCGACAACTCCGCGGTAGCGACAGGCGTGGCCAGAGCGAGACGAAGACTGGCGCGCCTTCCCCTTGTTCACAGCCGCAACGCAGGGTGAACAACCCGCACCAGAAGGACCGCCACATGAAATGCCCACAGCCCAAAAGACGCACCAGCGTCGCCTTGTTGTTCATGGCAGCCATCGCAGGCTTGGGTTGGGGGCGCATGGCGCACGCCGATGGCTACCCCGCCAAGCCGGTGCAGCTGGTGGTGCCCTTTCCGCCCGGCGGGGCCGTCGACATCGTGGGCCGGCTCATCAGCAAGAAGCTGGGCGAACGCCTGGGCCAGGCGGTGGTGGTCGAGAACAAGGCGGGTGCGGGCACCATCGTGGGCGCATCCTTCGTGGCCAACGCTCCGGCCGACGGCTACACGCTGCTGATCAGCTCGGGCTCCACCTTCACCGTCAACCCGGCGCTCAACAACAAGCTGCCATACGACCCGGTCAAGAGCTTCGAGCCCATCGGCATGGTGGCGCGCGTGCCGCTGATCCTGCTGGCCCACCGCGATGTGCCGGTGGCCAACCTCCCGCAGCTGATCGCGGCGGTGAAGCGCGCTCCGGACAAGTTCTCCTACGGCTCGTTCGGCAGCGGCACCACGGGCCACTTTGCCGCCGAGCTGATGTGGTCGGCCACCGGCATCCAGCTGATGCATGTGCCCTACCGGGGCAGCGCACCCGCCATGAGCGACCTGATCGGTGGGCAGATCCCGTTCACCATCGACACGGTGGCGGCCGCGCTGCCGCAGCTCAAGGGTGGCAAGATCAAGCCCATCGTGGTCACCGGCGCGGCGCGGGCCACGCAGCTGCCGGATGTGCCCACGGTGGCGGAAAGCGGCTTCGCGGGTTTTGCCGCGGATTCGTGGCTGGCCGTCGTGGCGCCGCGCGGCCTGCCCGCCGAAGTCAAGGCGAAGCTGGGCAAGGCCCTGGCCGAGACCATGGCGGATGCCGAGATCCGCAGCAAGCTCATCGCCAGCGGGCTGGAGCAGTCCTATGCCAGCGGCGACGCCGTGCTGGCGCGGATCGAGGACGAACTGCCGCGCATGCGCGCGATCGCCCAGCGCGCGAACATCCGGGCGGAGTGAGCGCGGCAGCGATGGGGCGCTGGCGCGCGCCGGATCACAGCGCCCAGCTCGCCTGCAATGATGGACGCTTTGAAAATGCCTCGTACCAGGCCGCAACGGCGGGATGGCGCTGGCGCCATCCGAAGTCCGCAAACCTGAGATCCAGGTACCACAGCGCACAGGCCACCGTGAGCGTGCCGATGTCCAGCCGCTGCGGCGCGATGAGTGCGGGGTTCGCGGACAGGTGGGCCAGCGAAGTCTCGGCCTTGTCCAGCTGCGCGGCGCGCCACTCGGGCCAGCGCAGCGGCTCGGGCCGCGCCACGTCCTCATAGCGGGCGATCAGCGCGCCGTCGAGGATGCCGTCTCCGAGCGCCTGCAGCGTCAGCGCATTCCAGCGCGCATCGCCACTGCGGGGAAACAGCGTTCCGTTGCCGATCTCGTCGAGGTATTCGCAGATGACGCGGCTGTCGTACAGCACGGCGCCCTCGTCGGTGATGAAGGTCGGCACCTTGCCCAGCGGGTTCCTGGCGATGATGTCCTGGTCGCGCCGGACCGGGTTGGCGTTCGATGGCAGCAGCTGCACGCGGTCGCTGAGGCCCAGCTCGTGCGCCGTCACCAGGCACTTGCGCACGTAGGGGGAGAACGGAGAGAAATAGATCTGCATGGAAGTTCACCGGTTCATGGATGGGAAGGCGCAGCCTGCGCCAGCTGTCGGCCGGCGATCCACCCGAAGGTCAGCGCGGGCCCCAGGGTGATGCCGGGCGCGGGGTACTCGCCCCCCATCACCGAATGCATGTCATTGCCCGCCGCGTAGAGGCCCGGGATGGGCTGGCCGGCGGCATCGAGCGCCTGGGCATTTTCGTTGCAGGCAATGCCCACGGCCGTGCCGATGTCGCCCGCGAACACCTTCACGGCATAGAACGGGCCCTGGCGCAAGGCACCGATGCAGGGGTTGGGCTGGTGCGCCGCGTCGCCCAGGTAGCGGTTGTATTCGGTGCTGCCCTTGCCGAAGTCGTCGTCGCGCCCCTGGTCGGCCTGCGCGTTGAAGCGCTCGGCCGTGGCCTGCAGCGCGGCGCCGCCGATGCCCAGGGCATCGCCCAGCGCCCGCAATGTCGGCGCCTTCACCAGGTAGCCGGCCTTGACGAGGTGATCGCGCGGCCGCCCGCCCGGCAACGCCAGGCCCATGCCCCATTGCTCCATGAAGTCGCTGTCGCAGACCAGGTAGGCCGGCAGCGTGGGCACCGTGGCGTGGGAGCGGTACATCGCCCGCACGAACTCGTGGTACGAGGTCGCTTCGTTGACGAAGCGCTGGCCGGCCCCATTCACGGCCATGAGGCCGGGCTTGGCACGGTCCCAGACCAGGTGCGGATAGCGCACGACCGAGCCATCGGGCCGCTGCAGGATGGAGACCGGCGCCCAGAACGCCGGGTTGGTATGGCCCTGCCCCAGCACCGCGCCGGCTTCGCGCGCCAGCGCGATGCCCTCGCCCCGGTTGCCCTGCGGCGACATGGACCAGGGCCCCGTCGGCGCGGGGTAGTGCGCACTGCGCAGTTCCTCGCTCCAGGGGAATCCCCCCGTGGCCACCACCACGCCGCGGCGCGCCCGCACCTGCACCGGCTTGCCCGCGCGCACCAGCGAGACGCCCACCACCGCGCCATGGGACACGTCCAGCTTCTCCACCGGTGTGTCCAGCCAGTAGTCGATACCACGGTCGATCACGCTCTTGAAAAGCCGGGCCGCCAGCGCATTGCCCAGCACCAGGCGTGTGCCCCGGTGGTAGCCGCGCAGCCGGTCGGCGAAGTAGCGCAGCACGAGCTTCATGCCCTCGCGCCATGCCGTGAACGAGCGCGTGACCGTCAGCAGGTGCCTGGCGTCGGTCATGTTGACCATCATTCCGCCCAGTACCATGAACTCGGGCAGGGGGTCGCGCAGTTCCCGGAAATGCGCGCCCAGTTCCCGCCCGTCGAACGTCGCCGGGTCGAGCGACCGGCCGCCGAAGGCCGCGCCCTCGCGGTCGGGGTAGTAGTCGGGGGAGTAGCTGCGCGCGACAAGCCGCACGGCGGTGTGCTTCTCGAAGTAGTCGACCATGCCGGCGCCGTGGCGCAGGAAGGCCTGCTGCATCCCGGCCGGCGCCGCGTCGCCCACCGTGTTGCGCAGGTAGGTCCACACCTTCTCGAAGCTGTCGGGGTGGCCCACCCGCGCCGACTGCGCATTGAGCGGCGCCCACACGGCCCCGCCGGACACGGCGGTGGAGCCGCCCACGCGGTCGGTCTTCTCGACCAGCAGCACGCTGCAGCCTTCGATCTTCGCGGTCAGCGCGGCGGCCATGCCGCCCGCGCCCGCGCCGATCACGACGACGTCGTACTCGGCATCCCAGTGGGGGGCCGTCATGCGCCCGACCCACCCAGCGACTTGCCGCCATCGACGAACAGCACCTGCCCGGTGATGAAGCCGGTCTGCGGCGACACCAGGAAGGCCACCGCCTGGGCGATGTCTTCCGGCCTGCCGGCCTTGCCCGTGGGCTGCAGCGCGAGCTGCGCCGCCAGCCGCTCGGGCGTGAGCGCGCGCAGGATGGGCGTGTCGATCAGCCCCGGCGCGATCGCGTTGACCAGGATGCCGCGCGGCGCCAGTTCCATGGCGCTGGCGCGCGTGTAGCCGACCACGGCGGCCTTGGAGGCCACGTAGTGCGGGTGGTTCTTCGCCCCCAGGTACGCGCGCGAAGCGATGTTCACGATGCGGCCGCCCTCGGGCATGGTCTTGGCCACTTCCTGTGTGAGCGTGGCCACGGCGATGAGGTTGACCTCGTAGGCACGGCGAAAGTCGTCGTTGCTCACCTCCAGGAACTTGCGCTCGTCGAAGATGCCGGCGTTGTTGACCAGAGCGCGCACTGGGGGCAGGGAGTGCACCAGGCCGCGCACGGCCGCTTCGTCCGTCAGGTCGAGCACGCGGCACTGCACATCCAGGCCCAGGCCCTTCAAGCGGCCAGTCTCGCGCTGCGCCAGGGCTTCATCGCGGTCCACCATCACCACGGCGTAGCCGTCGCGGGCCAGGCGTTCGACCGTGGCCAGGCCCATTCCACCGGCCCCGCCGGTGACCAGGGCAATCGGTTTGCTGTTGCTGTTGCTGTTGCTGTTGCTGTTGCTGTTGCTGTTGCTGTTGTCGTCCATGTGTTTGCGAAGATTCCGATCAAGCCGAGAGAAAGCCGCCATCGACGGGCAGCACCACACCATTCACATAGCTGGCCATGTGGGAGGAAAGAAAGACCACGGGTCCGACGATTTCCTCGACCTCGCCGCCGCGGCCCGCGGGCACGCGCTTCATGTACCAGTCCGTGCCGCCGGGCACGGCCAGCTGCGGGGCGACCATCTCGGTCAGCATCAGCCCGGGCGCGACCGCATTGGCGCGCACCCCAAAAGGCGCCAGGTCGCGGGCCAGCACCTGGGTCAGCGAACGCACGGCGCCCTTGGAGGCGACATACCCCGCCGACGAGATGCCGCTCACGAACGCCACGATGGACGACAGGTTCACGATGCACCCCCGGGTCTTCTTCAACGCCGGCACGAAGGCATGCGTGACGTTGAACAGGCCCTGCAGGTTCACGTCGATGAGGCGGTCCCACACCTCGGGCGCGTGCGGGTCGTCGATGCGCGCGCGGCCGGAAATGCCTGCGTTGTTGATCAGCACGTCGATCGGGCCGATGCGCGCCTGCAGGTCCGCGGCGCAGGCCTGGACGGCGGCCCGGTCGCACACGTCCAGCACCACGCTCCAGGCCTCGCCGCCGGCATCGCGGATGCGCCGGGCCGTGGCCTCGGCCTTGTCCGCACCGATGTCGGCGCAGATCACCTTGGCGCCCTCGTTCGCGAAGCCCAGCGCAATGGCCGAGCCCAGTCCCCCGCCGGCGCCGGTCACCAGCGCGAGCTTGCCTTTCAACAAATCCATCCAATTTCTCCTGCTGAATGGGCGCCGTTCAGACGCCGAGGTAGGCCCGGCGCACGGCCGGGTCGTCCATGAGCTGGGCCGCCGCGCCCTGCAGCGTGATCTCGCCGTTTTCCAGGATGTAGGCGTGGCTGGCCACCGTGAGCGCCAGGCGCACGTCCTGCTCCACGAGCAGGATGGTGAGACCCTGCTCCCGGTTGAGCCGCTGGATCGCCTCGAAGATCTGCTCGACGAGCAGCGGCGACAGCCCCATCGAAGGCTCGTCGAACATGATCAGCCGCGGGCGGGACATGAGTGCGCGGCCGATCGCCAGCATCTGCTGCTCGCCGCCCGACAGCGTGGCCGCCCGCTGCTCGGAGCGTTCCTTGAGCCGCGCAAACAGGGTGTAGACCTTGTCCAGGTCCTCGGCGATCGCGGCGCGGTCGCGGCGCAGGAAGGCGCCCAGCTCCAGGTTCTCGCGCACGCTCATTTCCTTGAACACCTCGCGCCCCTCGGGCACCTGCACCAGGCCCCTGCGGACGATCTCGTCGGACGGCTGCCGGTGGATGGGCTCGCCGGCGAAGTGGACCTCGCCGGCGGTGGGATCGATGAGGTGCGAGATCGCGTTCAACGTGCTGCTCTTGCCGGCACCGTTGCTGCCCAGCAGGGCCACGATGGCGCCCTGCGGCACGGCCAGGCTCACGCCCGAGAGCGCCTGGATGGCGCCGTAGGAGGCGCTGATGCCGCGCACTTCGAGCAGTGCGCCCTGGCTTGGTTGCTGCATGGGATCAGGCATGGGCCGCTCCCTTGCCGAGGTAGGCTTCGATCACGGTCGGGTTCTCGCTGATTTCCTTGGGGGTGCCTTCGGCGATCTTCTGGCCGAAGGACATGACGGTGATGCGGTCGGAGATCGACATCACCAGCTGCATCACGTGCTCGACCAGGAGCACGGTGATGCCGTCCTTCTGGGCCAGTTCGGTCAGCAGGTGGTCCAGGTTCTCGATGTCCCGGTTGCGCAGGCCGGCCGCCGGTTCGTCCAGCAGCAGCAGGCGCGGCTTGAGCGCCAGGGCGCGGGCGATCTCCAGCAGTTTCTGGTGGCCGAAGTCGAGTTCCTTGGCGCGGGTCTCGCGGTCGTGGGTCAGGCCCACGCGCTCGATGAGGCTGTCCACCAGGTCGCGGATCTCGCCGCCGGGGCGGCGCAGCAGCCGGCCCAGCGTGTTCGCGCTGTGCGAGTGGCAGCCCAGCAGCACGTTCTCGTACACGCTCAGGTCGCCGAACAGCTCCAGGTTCTGGAAGGTGCGCGCGATACCCATGCCGGCCATGCGCGAAGGTGCATGGTGCGTCACGTCCTCGCCGTCCACAACGATGCGGCCTTCGGTCGGCTGGTAGTAGCGGGAGATGCAGTTGAAGGTGGTCGACTTGCCGGCCCCGTTGGGGCCGATCAGCGCATGGATCGAGCCGCGCGCCACGTCGAACGAGAGGCTGTTCACGGCCACCAGCCCGCCAAAGCGCACGGTGATGCCGGAGACTTCCAGGAAGGGGCGCGTGCTCATGCCTGCACCCCCTTGGCGGGCTTGCGTGCCACGCGGCGGTTGCGGTCGGCGAACAGCCCCTTGGGCATGAACATCATGAACCCCATGAGGATCACGCCATAGATGATTTCCTGCACCGACATGAGCTGGCGCAGCAGCTCGGAGATGAGGCCGAAGGCAATGGCGCCGGCCACCGCGCCGCGCACCGAGCCCATGCCCCCCACGACGACCATGGTGAGGACCAGGATGGTGGTCTGGAAGCCCAGGCTCTCCGGGTGGATGAACGAGGTGAACAGCGTGTACATGCCCCCGGCGATGCCCGCGAAGGCCGCCGAGATGGCGAACGCGCTCTGCTTCATGGCCTTGACGTTGATGCCCATGGCCATCGCGGCCACATCGCTCTCGCGCACGGCCCTGAGCGACGAGCCGTACTGTGAGCGCGCCAGCGCCACGGTGAGCCACAGCATCAGCCCCGCCAGCACCACCACGAAGGGGTAGGCCTGCAGGTCGTTGGTCAGCCTGTAGCCGAACAGATTGGCCGGATCCATCTTCATGCCGTTGGAGCCGCCCGTGACGCGCTCCCAGGTGAGGAAGACCCATTGCATCGCCTCGCCGAAGGCGAAGGTGGCCAGGGCCAGGTAGATGTCGCGCATGCGCAGCGCCAGGTAGCCGATGAGGTAGCCGAGCACGGCCGACAGGGCCCCGCCGGCCAGGACGGACAGCACGAAGGGCGGGTGCCATGCCGTGTTGATGATGCCGGCCGTGTAGATGCCGATGCCGAAGAACGCGGCGTGCGCCAGCGCGAACTGGCCCGATTCGCCGATCACGACGTGCATGCCCAGGGCCAGCACCACGAAGACCATCAGCAGGTTGACCACGTACAGGACATAGCCCGACACGGCGAAGGGAAGGATCAACAGAACCAGGGCGGCAGCGAGCAATGCCCAGTGATCGCGGGTCATGGTTTTCATACTTTCTTGACTTGGGGCTTGCCGCCCAGGATGCCCTGCGGACGCACGATCAGCGTGACCAGGATGGCCAGGAAGGGCGCGACCACGATGGCGTTGGTGGAGATGAACAGGCCCACCAGGTTCTCGACGATGCCGATGACGAGGCCGCCCAGCACGGCGCCCGGCAGGCTGGTGAAGCCGCCCACGATGGCCGCCGCATAGGCCAGGATCGCGATGTGCGCGATGTCCGGCGTGATGAGGATCTTGGGGGTGATGAGCAGGGCGGCCAGCGCGGACAGCAGGCCTGCCATGGCCCACACCATCATGCGGATGCGCGACAGGCGGATGCCGACGATCTGCGCGGCGCGCGGGTTCATGCCCACGGCCCGCATCGCCTTGCCGATGCGCGTGTGGTTGAACATCAGGTAGATCAGCACCATCGCGGTGAGGGAGGCGACGAAGATCGCCACGTCGAGCCGCGTGAGAAAGGCGTCGCCGATGATCACGGGGTCGTTGGAGACCAGGGGCGGCAGCGAGCGCGGCGTGTCGCCCAGCCCGGTCTGGCGCACCAGGCCCTTGAGCATGTAGGCCAGGCCCAGCGTGGCGATCACCAGCTGCGGGCCCACGCCCTTGGAATGGGTCACCCGCTCCATCACCACCCGCTGGAAGAGCGCCGCGCCCACCGCCACGGCGACCACCGTGACAGGGATGACCACGGCGTACGACCAGCCCGCGATCAGCAGCAGGGACAGCGCCACATAGCCGCCGATCATGAAGATCTCGCCCTGGGCGAAGTTCGGCACGTCGGTGGTCTTGAAGATCGCGACGATGGCGATGGCCAGCAGCGCATAGACGCTGCCCGTCACCAGGCCGGAAAGGATGCCCTGCTGCAGAAACAGCCAAATCTCACTGAAACTCATGGCGATGGAGGGGCGGCCGCACGCGGGCGTGGACCGGCCCCTTCTCCTGGTTGGTTACTTGGGCTGGTAGGTCCAGAGGCTGCGGTAGGCGCCTGGGACCGCGGTCATGTTGGTGCCGTCGAACTTCAGGTAGATGGCCGACTTCTGGCCCGCGTGGTCGGTGGGCGTGAGCTCGATCGGGCCGGCCATCACGTTCGACTCGAACTTGGTCTGCGACAGCGCGGTGAGGAACTTCTCCCGCGTGAGCTGCGGGCCCGCGGCCTTGAGCGCGTTGACCACGGTCATCGCCGACGGGATGCCGTAGGGCATGTAGGTCTGCGGATAGCCGGGCTTGGCGGCCAGCTCGGGGTAGTAGGCCTTGTACATGTCGTAGACCCACTTGAGCTTGGGGCCGCCGGCCACGTCGGCCATCACTTCCTGGAGGTAGACGTTCTTGAACGCATCCTTGCTGCCCACGTTCTCGACCAGCTGCTTGAGGTCGGCCGTGCCGTTGACGGCGATCACGATGGGTTTGGTCCAGCCCAGCTCCTGCGCCTTCTTGACCAGCAGGCTCACGGGGCGCGCGTAGGTGGTGATCAGCAGCACGTCGGGGTTGGCGGCGCGGATCTTGAGCATCGGCGCGGTCACGTCGGTCAGGTTCGGCGCGACCGACTGGACCTGCAGGTCCACCCCGAGCTGCTTGGCCTGGAACTCCGCCGCTTCGAGGTTCCACCCGCCATAGGCATCGTCGTGGTTGATGTAGCCGATCTTCTTGCCCTTGAGGTGCTCGGCGGCGAACTGCACCATCGAGCCGCCCACCGCGCGCTGGGAGATGGAGAACGCGCCGTAGATGTACTTCGACGGCGGGTACAGGGCGCCGTCGCCCGACGCGTTGAGCATCACCAGGGGGATCTGCGAGCGTTCCACGTACTCGCGCGCGCCCACCACGGCGGCAGAGCAGGAGCCCCCGTTGAGCGCGAAGACCTTGTCCTGCTCGGTGAGCTTCTTCACGGCGGCCAGCAGGTCGTTGGCGTTGCAGCGGTCGTCCTCGACCACCAGTTCGATCTTGCGCCCGTGGATGCCACCGTCCTTGTTGATCTTGTCGTAGTACATCTTGGCCGCGTTCATCACGTCGAAGCCGTAGGCCATGGAGTTGCCCGACAGCGGCCCGAACAGGCCGAGCTTGATGGTCTTGTCGGTCAGGCCCGGTTCGGTCTGCGCCTGCGCGCAGAAGGTGGAAAGTGCGGCCACGCAGGCCACGAGCAAGGACTTGGCTGGTTTCACGAGAGTCTCCTTTTTTTGGGGGGGGTGAGGTAACGGGGAGCGCAATGGCGTCAGGCGGCCGGCTGTGCGGCCGTGTCCTTCTTCTCGAACCCTGGGCGGGGAATCAGGCCCAGCCAGGCCTGCGTCAGGCCGCCGTCGACGAGGAATTCCTGGCCGCTGATGTAGCTGGCCCGCTCGCTGGACAGGAACAGCACGGCGCCGGCGATGTCCGAGGGCGTGCTGATGCGGCCGGCGGGCACGATCTGTTCGCGCCGCAGGCGCACCGCGGGGTCCGTGTAGATGCCCTCGCTCATGGGCGTGCGGATCATCGCGGGGCTGACCACGTTGCTGCGCACGCCGTGCGCGCCCAGCTCGACGGCCAGCAGCTGCGACAGCATCTTCACGCCCGCCTTGCTCACGCTGTACGCCCCGCTGTAGGGCTGCGGAATGCTGGCCGAGATGGACGCGATGTGGACCATCGAGCCCCCGCCGTGGGCGATCATCTGCCGCCCGAAGGCCTGGGCGCACAGCAGGTAGCCGGTCAGGTTCACCGACAGCAGCTGGTTCCACTTGTCGACGGCGATGTCCATCAGCGCGTCGGCGTACAGGGCCGCGGCATTGTTGACCAGCAGATCCACCGCGCCCCAGGCCTTTTGCACCTGGTCCGCCGCCGCCTGCACGCTGTGCGGGTCGGTCACGTCGCAGGTGATCGGCAGGACCCGGCCCGGGTGCTCGCCCAGTCCGCCGGCGATCTCCGCCAGGCGCTGTGCATCGCGGTCGAGCAAGGCGACGCGGGCTCCCGCGGCCAGCAGCTGCACGGCGATCTCCAGGCCGATGCCGCCGCCTGCGCCCGTCACCACACCGGTGCGGTTTGCCAACCCCAGCCAGCCGCCATCTTCACTTGCAACCCTTGCCATATCCACGCTCGCCCTTCTTGATCAAAATCACGCATGGTGCGTAAGCGAGGCAATTATGTATACATGACTACTGATTTATCTCAGGGATAACCCGTAAAAATGCCATTAATGGCAGCACATGTATACTTGAAGAAAATTTCTACTGGAGCGGCAGGGATGAGAACTTTGGCCCAGGACGTGACCGAGACGCTGCGCAACTGGATCCTCAACGGGGAGATACGGCCCGACGAGCGGCTGGAGGAAATCCCCCTGGCCGAGAAGCTGGGCGTTTCGCGCACCCCCGTGCGCGCCGCCCTGAGCACCCTGGCCAGCGAGGGGCTGGTCGACCACCAGCCCAAGCGCGGCTACCTGGTGCGCGGCTTCAACATGGAGGAGATCGTCGCGGCCTACGAGGTGCGCGCGGTGCTCGAAGGCCTGGCCTGCCGCAACGCCGCCATGCGCGGACTCACGCCCGAACAGGCGCAGCGGCTGCGCGGGGCGCTGGCGGACGGCGACCGCATCCTGGCCCTGGGAGAACTGAGGCCCGAAGACCACGAGCCCTACCAGCAGATGAACGTGACCATCCACGACACGCTGCTGGAAGCCTCGGGCAACCCCTGGGTCACGCGCTTCGCGGAGCAGGCGCAGAACATTCCCTTCGCCTCGGACCGCATCATCCTGTGGGACGACCATCCCATCATCCTGCGCTCGCACGGCGACCACCACCGCATCATCGAGGCGGTCATCGCGCGCGACTGTGTGCGTGCCGAGCAGCTGATGCGCGAGCACGTGTACTACGCAGGGCTGATCCTGCGGCGCAACTACGAGAAGCTGCTCTCGTGCGGGGACGCAGCGCCGGGGGCCAAGCCACCGGCGCGCCGGGGTGCGCCCAAAGACTGACCCGGCGACAGGCCAGGCGGAACGCCCGAGGGCGGTTCCCGGCCCATGTATCCATGCCGGCAGGATCGCGGCTCAGGCGCGCAGCCAGGCCTGCAGGTGCGGATAGGGCGCAACGCCCGAAGAGGCGGCCTGTGCGGGCGATGCCGCGAGGCCCGCCGACACCAGCCCGGCAGCGCCCAGATACACGCCCAGCTCGAAGGTCATGCGCAAGCCCTGCGAGTGGCCGTGGTAGCCCCCTTCGTGGAACAGCACGGCCGATGGCAGCCGCAGATGCTGCAGGGCGGCCCAGGCCCATGCCGTGGCTTCGATCTCGCCGCCGTGCGGCACGGGGGGCAGTTCGGCAAGGGCATCGTCCATGCCCGCGCGCAGGGCTGCGGGCACCACGGCCAGGTGTCCGGCCTCGTGCAGCAGGTCGCCGGGCCACCGCAGCCGCGCCAGGTCCACCCTCAGGCCGCCGCGCGCGATGCGCACGCCGGGCAGGAAGCTGTTGCCGCCGGCAAGCTCGTCCTCGGCCACGTCCAGGCCGATCTCCCGCAGAAAGGCCATGATCTTGCGGGCCAGCGCGGTGCGCTCTTCCTGTTCCACCCGGTCCTGCTCCATGGCGGTCAGGCTCCGAGCAGGTCCGCCACGCGCGAACGCAGCAACGAAGGCTGCACGTCCGACGGCGCCACGGCGTGCCCCACGTTCAGGCCCACGCGGCTGTAGAAGCCCCGCCGGAAGGGCCGCACCATAGCACCGCCCTGCTCGATGCGGCTGAAGTACGAGCCCCACAGATTGGTCAGCGCCATGGGAATGACGGGCGCTTCGATGCCCTCTTCGCGGGCACGCTCGATGATCTTCATGATGCCGCCCTTGAACTCCTGCAGCTGCCCGTCCTTGGTGATGCCGCCTTCGGGAAAGATGGCCAGCAGGTCGCCTTCGCGCAGCACCTGCGCGGCGCGGTCGAAGGCGGCTTCGTAGGTCTTGGGGTCTTCCTTGTAGGGCGCGATGGGGATGGCCTTGGCCAGGCGGAACAGCCAGCCGAGCACCGGCACGCGGAAGATGCGGTGGTCCATCACGAAGTAGATGGGGCGCGGGCTGGCCGCCATGAGCAGCACGGCATCCACAAAGCTCACGTGGTTGCAGGCCAGGATGGCCGCGCCCGTGCTGGGCAGGTTCTCGTCGCCCTGCACCTTGAAGCGGTAGACGAAACGCGAGGACACCCAGGCCACGAAGCGCAGCAGGTACTCGGGCACCAGCATGAAGATGTAGAACGCCACCACCGCATTGGCCAGGCCGGTGAACAGGAAGATCTGCGGCACCGTGAAACCGGCGCCCAGCAAGGCGCCCGCGATGAGCGAACTCGCGATCATGAACAGCGCGTTCAGGATGTTGTTGGCCGCGATGATGCGCGCGCGGTGCGTGGGCTGGCTGCGCATCTGGATCAGCGCGTACATGGGCACGCTGTACAGGCCCGCGAACAGGCTGAGCAGCGCCAGGTCGAGCATCACGCGCCAGTGCTGGCTCTGCGCGAGAAAGGTGCCAAGGCCCATGATCTCCGCGGGCGGCAGGCTGCGCGCGGCGAAGTACAGGTCGATGGAGAACACGCTCATGCCGATGGCGCCCAGGGGCACCAGGCCGATCTCGACATGGCGGCGCGAGAGCACCTCGCACAGCAGCGAGCCGATGCCGATGCCGATGGAGAACACCACCAGCAGCAGCGAGGCCACCTGCTCGTTGCCGTGCAGCACCTCCTTGGCCAGGCTGGGGAACTGGCTCAGGAACACCGCGCCGAAGAACCACATCCAGCTGATGCCCAGCAGCGAGCGGAACACCACGATGTTGCCATGCGCGAGCCTGAGGTTGCGCCAGGTCTCGGTGAAGGGGTTCCAGTTGATCGTGAGCCCCGGGTCGGTGGCCGGCACCGGGGGAATGAACTGCGCCACGGCGCGCCCCGCCAGCGCGGCCACCACGCAGGCCACGGCCACCGTGGTGTGGCCGATGCCCGGCAGCGCCACCAGCAGGCCCCCCGCCACGTTGCCCAGCAGGATGGCCACGAAGGTTCCCATCTCGACCATGCCGTTGCCGCCCGTGAGTTCGCGCTCGTTGAGCACCTGCGGCATGTAGGCGAACTTGACCGGCCCGAACAGCGTGGAGTGCACGCCCATGAGGAAGGTGCACAGCAGCAGGACGGGCACGTGGCCCGCGATGAACCCGAAGGCGGCCACCAGCATGATGGCGATCTCCAGGTTCTTCACGAAGCGGATCATGCGCGTCTTGTCGTACTTGTCGGTGAGCTGCCCCGAGGTGGCCGAGAACAGCAGGAACGGCAGGATGAACAGCGCGCCGATCACCAGCCCCGCCATCGCGGGCGGCAGCCACGACACGCTGAGCTGGTACGTCACCATCACGGTGAATGCGAACTTGAAGAGGTTGTCGTTGGCGGCGCCGGAGAACTGGGTCCAGAAGAACGGGGCGAAGCGCCGCTGGCGCAACAGCGCGAACTGGTTCGGGTCCTCATGCCCATGGCCCGGGCTGCCCGTGTGCTGCACGGAGTGCACGTGGGGCGCCTGGGGCACGCTGGCTGGGGTGGTCTCGGGGTTCATGCGTTTCTCCTCGTGTCCAATGGGTCGGCGGTGGCTGCTGTGTGTGTTGGTATGGCCCGGCGCACCCGGGGCTGGAGGCCCTGCCCGCGCGCGACACCCATGGTGTGGGCGCCATTCTGCCCGCACATGGCGGCAAATGCGGGGCGCGGGGCGCGGCTGTGGCGCGAAGCCGCCAGCGCATCCAGCGCCATCAGCACCGGCCAGGCAGCGCCAGCCGCCAGCACGTGCTTGAGGCTGTGGCCCGACACCCACTGCGCCGTGGCGTCGAACACGGCATGGTCGACCGCCTCGAACAGCTTGGCCACGGCGTACATCGCGATCACGGCGCCCAGGTGCACCGGCAGCGTGCCCGCACGCCGGGGCAGCAGGGCCAGCGCCAGCACCACCAGCATCCCGCCCAGCTGCACCACGGCCCAGGGCAGCAGGTTGCCGGTGGTGGACCACCACAGCACCGCAGCCGGACCCGCCAGCAACACCGTGCCTGCGGCGGCCCAGCCCGCCCGGGCGCTCACCCGGCCACCCGCCGCCAGGCCCAGCAGGCCCGCGAAAGGCAGCACCATGCCCAGCCGGTCCCACAGCAGGCCCGCATCGTCGGGCACCGCGTGGTACAGGCCGGAGCCCACGGCCGTGCACACCAGGCCCGCGAAGAACAGGGCCGCGAAGACCCGGGAGGCCGCATCCATGGCCGGGCGCTCCACGCGCCGCAGCCACCGCAGCCCCCACAGGCCGGCGGCGGCGAATGGCAGGTTGCTCAGGACATCCAGCGCGCAAGGGATGCCCCACAGCGCGCGCTGGTCCGCAAAGGCATGCTGGAGGGTGCTGGCCGGCAGCGCCGGGCCCAGGCACGCCAGCCCCAGCAGCAGCACGGCGAGGCCCAGCAGGGCCCCCTCGGCGCGCGACGGGCCGGGGCGATGGCGAAAGGGAGCGGGGAGAACGGTCATGGTCGTCGTGTCCGTGGGCAGGTGGTTGATCGATGCAGCGCAGTGTCTTCAGCCCAACGGCCCCGGGCCGCGAAAAGTCGCACGGAGGGCCACCCGGAGCACCCTGGGTACCGATAATCGATACCCATGAGCACCACCGCCGACCTCGTTGCCGCCCTGAAAAAGGAACTCAAGACCGCGCAGATGACCTACGCGGACCTGGCCCAGGCCCTGGGCATGGCCGAGTCCAGCGTCAAGCGCATGCTGGCCAAGGGCGACATGCCGCTGTCGCGCATCGACGCTATCTGCCGCGCGCTGGCGCTGGACTTCGCCGACCTGGCGCGCCGCGTGGCCGACAGCCAGCCCTTGCTCAAGGAACTGAGCCAGGAGCAGGAGCGCGCGGTGGTGGCCGACAAGAAGCTGCTGCTCATGGCCATCTGCGTGCTCAGCCAGTGGACGCTGGAGCAGGTGACCACCACCTACCGCCTCACCGAGGCCGAGGGCATCAAGTACCTCGCGCAGCTCGACCGCATCGGCATCATCGAGCTGCGGCCGCTGAACCGCTACCGCCTCAAGCTGGCCAAGACCTTCCGCTGGCGGCCCCACGGGCCGGTGATGAACTACTTTCGCGAGCATGCGCTGCTCGACTATTTCGCGGGCGGCTTCGACGGCCCGGGCGAAGGCGTGCTGCTGGTGCACGGCACCATCAGCCGGGGCCTGGCGCCCGCCTTCATGGAGCGCATGCAGCGCGTGGCGCAGGACTTCGCGCAGCAGCACCTGGCCGACCAGAAACTGCCGCCGCGCGAACTGGAGGGCTACACCCTGCTGCTGGCCATGCGCAGCTGGGAGTTCGAGGCCTTCACCGGGATGAGACGACTCCCCCCCTGAGCCGCTGCGCGGCGTCCCCCGCGGGGGACGCACCCGGTGGCCCGGCAGAGCCGGTTCCACGGGTGCACCGGCCTTGGGCGCGCCGGTTTCGGAGGGCGATGGCATGGCGGGGGGCCGGGCGAGCCAGCACAAACACTATCTTTTTGATAGCTTCTTGCGCTTTACCGACAAGCGGTAGAGGGCTAAAAAGTGCTCAGAACAGCCGCCTCCAGCGCACCGAATGCCCGTTTCAGCGCCGGTTGACTCTTTAATGTGAATACACTATTCTTTAAATAGTAAATTTTACCAATTTAAAGATATTAAATGAAGACCACCCGCCAGCAGCAAGATGCCACCCGCCGCCAGATCGTGGCCAGCGCGGTGGACCTCATGACCCGCCAGGGCTTCGACGGCACGACGATGAAGGACATCGCCCGCGCCGCCGGCATTGGCGACGCCACGATCTACAAATACTTCCCGACCAAGGACCGCATCGTGCTGGGCTACCTGGACGACGTGGCCCACCAGGCGCTGGCCGACACCCTGCAGACGCCCGGCTTCGCGGGCTACGGCCTGCAGGAAAAGCTGCAGCGCCTGACCGACGCGGTGCTGGAGCGCCTGCTGGCCGACCGCGAGTTCGTGGCCCAGGTGCGCAGCCTGGCGCGGCGCTCGCCGCTGTCGATGCTGGCCGAGCCCCTGGCGGCACGGCACAGCCTGCGCGAGGCCGTCGCCAGCTTTCTGGAAGCCGCGGAGGCCAGTGGCGAAATCGAGCCCTGCGACTTCAAGGGCATGGCGGGCGGGCTGTACACCGACTACCTGGCCGGTGTGGTGACGTACTGGCTGGCCGACACCTCCGAGGAATTTGCCGACACCACGCAGCTGGTGGACCTCTCGCTCGGCGTGCTGGTGCAGGCGCTGCGCGGAGGGCTCGTCAACCGCGTGCTGCAGCTCGGTGGCTTTGTGCTGCGCAGCCAGATGGCCCGCATGGTGCAGCACAGCAGCGGCCTGATGGGCATGCTGCAGCTGGCCAGACAGGCCATGGCCAGCGCACCGCCCGGCCCGGCCCCCGCCTACACGGCAGCCGCTGAACCATCCCGGTCGCCGGAGCCTTCCAAACCGCCGCGTGCGCCGCGCAAACCCCGCGCTGCCAGCCCGACACCCGCCGCACAGCCAGTGGCCACGCCCCGCAAGAGGAAGTCCGCATGACCACCGCCCGCGCCGTGCGCGAAATCCAGGTGCCCCCAGGCACCGTCATCCATGCCACCTTGCATGACGCGGATTTTTTTGACGCCTTCACAACGACCGATCCCCGCCCCGCCGCCAGCGCATTGCAGACCTGGCTGGAGGTCTTGGCCCGGACACCGCGGTGGACGGAGCAACTTTTGGCAGTCCGCAACAAGCTGGTGCGGCTGGTGGGCCTCAAGGGCGTGGGGCAGTTGCAGGACGTGCACCCGCTTGCCAGCGGAGCCTCTCCAACCAATGCGCGCAGCTACCGCGTCGGAGACCGCGTGGGCATCTTCCTCATCCGCCATCTGAGCGACACCGAAGTGGTGATGGGGCAGGACGACAAACACCTGGATGTGCAGGTCTCGCTGACCAAGCACGGCCAGCCTGGCAGTGCCCCCACGGTCGTCATCAGCACCGTGGTGCACATTCACAACACGCTGGGCCATGCCTACATGGCCGTCATCACGCCGTTTCACCGCCGCATCGTGCAGGCCATGCTGCAACAACTGGCCGCTTCAAACCATGGCCCGCGCTGACCCGCCGCGCACCAGCCGGCTTGCGCGCGGCACCATCACGGGCCTGGCGGCGGCACGCATCGGCATGGCCCAGCTAGGCCATCGCGTGCGCAGCACGCCGTCTGCCCAGGCGCAGGCCGACCACGAGGCCGCCCTGGGCCGCATCCTTTTTGGCGCCCTGGGCCAGCTGCGGGGTTCGGCGCTCAAGGTATCGCAACTGCTCAGCATGCACCCGGGCCTGCTGCCCGACGGCGTGCGGCAGGAGCTGGCGCGCGCCCACCACCAGGCGCCGCCGCTCAACCGCGCGCTGGTGGGGCGCGTGTTCCGCCAGGCCTTCGGCCAGGAGCCCGAGGCGCTGTTCGACCACTTCGAGCCCACCGCCTTCGCCGCCGCCAGCCTGGGCCAGGTGCACCGCGCACAGCTGGCGGGCCACGGCACGGTGGCCGTCAAGGTGCAGTACCCCGGCATTGCCGCCACCATCGCCAGCGACATGCAATTGATGCGCACCGCGCTGCGCGCGCTGGCCCACACCGACATGCCCCTGCCCGCCAGCACCGTGGTGGACGGCGTGATGGCCGAGATCGAGGCCACGCTGCTGCGCGAGGTGGACTACCTGCAGGAAGCCGAGCAACTGCAATGGTTTGCGCAGCACGCGGCTTTGCCCGGCGTGGTGCTGGCGCGGCCCATCCTGTCGCACACGCGGGCCCATGTGCTCACGCAGCAGTTCCTGCCGGGCCAGCACCTGCAGGCCTGGCTGGCCACGCAACCCACACAGCAGGAACGCGATCAGGCCGGGCAGCACCTGTGGGACTGGTTCATGCACTGCACTTTTGTGCTGGGCCGGGTGCATGCCGATCCGCACCCTGGTAATTTTCTGTTCGCCCCCGATGGCACGGTGGGTGTGCTCGACTTTGGCTGCACGCGCAGCCTCTCCGACGGGTTTCGGGCGCAAGTGACACAGGCGTGGTCCGCACTGCTGCGCCCTCCCTCCGACCCGCAGCGCGACGCGCTGGTGCTGCAGGCCTACCAGGCACTCGGGCTCGTCAACGCCGGCCTCTCCGTGCCGGCCTACACCGCCGAACTCGCGCCCGCACTGGCTGACATGCAGGCCTGGCAGATGGAACCCTTCACGCAGGCGGTTTTCGATTTTGGCGCCAAGACGCCGCCACCCATCACCGCCGGCCGCCACCAGCGCGTGCTGGGCGATCACCTGGTGCAGGTGCCCGGCGAAATGCCGGCGTTCGAGCGCATGTGGATGGGCCTGATGCACCTGCTCACGGGGCTGGGTGCACGGGTGCGCACGCATTGCCCCGCCCTTCTTTCTTCCTAGGAACCCGCCCACATGACCACCCTGACCTCCCCCTCCCCTCGCTCTGCGGCCATGCCGCCTCGCAGCCGCTGGAAGGGCCCGTGGATGCTGGCCGTGGCGCTGCTGCACACGCTGTATGCCGCCGTCGTGTTTCCGACCCAGCTGCAGGAGATCGTGCGGCGCGGCG
Source organism: Acidovorax sp. GW821-FHT10E04 (assembly GCF_059415185.1). Taxonomy (NCBI): domain Bacteria; kingdom Pseudomonadati; phylum Pseudomonadota; class Betaproteobacteria; order Burkholderiales; family Comamonadaceae; genus Acidovorax; species Acidovorax sp. GW821-FHT10E04. The sequence continues at coordinate 166,982 of NZ_JBWKMT010000008.1, read as the reverse complement.
TTTTCAACAGCGTGCAAAAAGACCCGACCGTGGGCGCCGTGGTCTGGTTTGTGCTGTTCGGCGTGTTGTTCGCGCTGCTGGGCTGGGCCATCCTGCTGGCCGAACGCAACACAGCCATGGCGCCCGTCCCCATGCGCGGGCTCGGTGCCGGGTTGCTGGCACTCACGCTGCTGGGCATCGTGCTCATGCCCGCCTCGGGCTTCTGGCTGGCGCTGCCGCCCGCGCTGGCCCTGTGCTGGCCCCCAAGGCGCTGAAGGCGACGAAGACGGATCGACGCGCCGCGTCTGCACCTTCCACGGCCACCCTGATTGACTTGAAAACTGTCCATGATGAATATTGCGCTGGTACTGGCAGCCGGGGGCCTCGCCCTGGTGGGCGTTGCGCACTCGGTGCTGGGTGAATTCCTCGTGTTTCGCGCACTGCGCACGCAGGGCGTGGTGCCCACCGGCGGCAGGCCCGTGCTGCACGAGCGGCAGGTGCGCATCCTGTGGGGCACCTGGCACCTGGCCACCGTGCTGGGCTGGGCCCTGAGCGCCCTGCTGTGGCGCCTGGGGACCGTACCCGGGGATGCCAACCTGGGGGCCTGGGTGGCTGACGTGGCCGGGCTGGCCACCTTGGTCAGCGGAATGCTGGTGTTCTATGCCACCGAGGGCAGGCACCCTGCCTGGTTTGCCTTGCTGGTGGTGGCGGCCCTGGTGTGGTGGCGTTGACATGCGCGGGCCTGCACCGGACGGCCGCCTGCACGCCCCGGCGTGAAAGAAATCACGAAAATCCCCGCCTTTGCCGCCACGGGAAACACAACTTCACAAGACTTCGCAATTCGCCTACACCGTCTTGACGCAGCATCTGCACCATGAAGTCTCCGGTTCCGCAAGGAATCATTTTGAGGAGACCATCATGGCCCGCAATGCACTCGCCGCTGCTTCCATCGCCCTGCTGTCGCTGGGCGCCGCGACCGTGGCGCAGGCACAGACCAGCGCCACCGTCGTCATCCAGTCGGGGCAGCCCCACCACTACCAGGCGCCGCCCGCGCCGGTGATGGTGCAGTACGGCCCACCCCCGCCACCGCGCTACGAAGTGGTGCCCCGCCCCCGCCGCGACATGGTGTGGGTGCCTGGGTACTGGGACTGGCGCGGCCACCGCCACGTCTGGATCCAGGGCCACTGGGTGAAGGCCCGCCCGGGCTACTACTACCGCGAGCCCCGCTGGGTGGAGCATGGGGGCCGCTGGGAAATGCGCCCCGGCGGCTGGGACCGCGATGGCGACGGCATCCCCAATCGCTATGACCGCGACCGCGATGGCGATGGCATTCCCAACCGCTACGACCGCGACCATGACAGGGACCGCGACGGCGTGTCCAACCGCCACGACCGCGACCGCGACGGCGACGGCGTGCCGAACCGCCACGACCGCCGCCCGGACAACCCCTATCGCAATTGACGGGGCCTGAGCGCCGCCCGCCCCCCGAGGGCGGCGGGCGCGCCAGGAACTGGCCCTCGCCGCCTACGCACACCCCCGCATGGCGCCTACGCGGCCCGGCTGCCCGTGCCGCCACCATGCAGTGACCGCTTCCGCAAGGAACATCAGGAGAATCCCATGACCTTCATGACCCGCAAGACATTCACCGCAGCCTCCATCGCCTTGATGGCGCTGTGGACCCTCCCGCAGGCGCATGCCGCCACGCAGGGCACCGTCATCGTCCAATCGGGCCAGCCGGAGCGCAGCTACCACGCCACGCAGTACCAGGTGAGGCCCGCGCCCCCTCCCCCGCGCCATGAAGCCGTGCCCCGCCCCCGCCGGGGCCAGGTGTGGGAAGAAGGCCACTGGGAATGGCGTGGCAACCGCTACCAATGGGTGCGCGGCCACTGGGTGCAGGCCCGCGCCGGCCACCAGTATCGCCAGCCGCACTGGGTGGAACGCGAAGGCCGCTGGGAGTTTCAGCGTGGCGGCTGGGACCGTGACGGCGATGGCGTCTCCAACCGCCATGACCGCGACCGGGACGGCGACGGCGTACCGAACCGACGCGACCAGCAGCCCGACAACCCGCGCCGCAACTGACCCCACGCCCGGCGCGCGCGCCGCGCAGGGCGCCGCCGTTCAGCCCAGGTGAAGTTCGGCGCGCCCCAGGCCGGGAAACTCAGCCACCACCACCGTGCCCGGCGCCACCATCACGGTGCCGGTGCAGGACCCGGTGGTCACCCACTGTCCCGCGCGCAGCCCACCCAGGCTGTGCGCGCCGCCATTGGCCAGCCAGGCGAGCAGGCGCAAGGGATCGCCCGCCGGGTTGCCCCAGCCAGCGTGCCGCACGGCCTGCGCGCCATTCACCGACAGCACCACGGGCTGCCGCATCGGCTGCACCGACTGCGCGCTCTCCGCTCCCGACCCCACGATGAGTGCGCCATGGCAGGCCTGGTCGGCCAGCCGGCTCCACTCGCCTTGCTGCGCCCAGGCGGCGTAACGCGTGTCGCAGACCTCGATGGCCGCCCGCACCGACGCCACGGCGGACAGCACCTCGGCCTCGCTGTAGGGCTGCGCACGGGCAGGCAGATCGGCACCCAGTTCGTACACCAGTTCCGCCTCCACACCCAGCACGGCGAAGCCCGCGCAGGACAGGCGCACCGCGCCCCCGCCGGCCATCGCAAACACCGAATCGCGCGCCAGGGCCGCCCGCGCAGGCAGCGCCTGCGGCGACGCCGCGCCCACCTTCCAGCCCGCGATCTCGCCGCGCTCGCGCACCACGGCGTCCTGCACGGCATAGGCCTGGGCAGCGTTCTGGGGACGCAATGCGGCGGGCAGGTCGAGCGGACGGGGCGTGCGCCCCAGGCGGGCCATGGTGAGCACGGCCGCGCTGGTCAGCGGATCAAAGGCGGTATCGGGCATCAAGGCGTCCTGCAGAGAAAGGCGAAGGTTCCGGCGGATTATGGCCAACCCCGTGCCCGCAGCATCAGCAACGATTGCGGTTCATTAGCGCGGACAAAGCGGTTTTTGCGCGATGCGGGCTCCTAGAATGGCCCCCGCAGGAGAGTCAGCGGCCCGCCCGCTTCACCGAAGGCGCAAACTCCCATACACGCTCAGGTCCCGTACTGCACCATTCATCAAAGCCGTCTGGAGAGCCGCTTCGCGCAACGCGAAGCGCACCGAAGGAGCAAACCGCGCGCCATGTGGGCCGCGCGGTGAATCTCTCAGGTACCAAGGACAGGGGGAGCGGCAGCTTGGGCATTCATGCGCCAGCTGCACGCTATTGAATTCATAGCTGCCAGCGCATGTTGTTCTAGCGCCAGAGCCCAGAAAGGCTTTGAAAATCATGCGCGTGATCGTTTTGGGCGCCGGCTTGCTCGGCGTGACTTCGGCTTATTTCCTGCAACAGCGCGGCCACGAGGTGACCGTCATCGACCGCCAGGGTGCGCCCGGCGCCGAGACCAGCTTCGCCAACGGCGGCCAGATCTCGGTGAGCCACGCGGAGCCCTGGGCCAACCCGAGCGCGCCGCTCAAGGTGCTGCAGTGGCTGGGCAAGGAGGATGCTCCACTGCTGTTCCGCCTGCGCGCCGACATGCGGCAGTGGCTCTGGGGCCTGGACTTCTTGCGCAACTGCACGCCGGCGCGCACGCGCCACAACATCGAGCAGATCGTGCGCCTGGGCACCTACAGCCGCGACACGCTGCAGCAGTTGCGTGCGGCCACCGGCATCCAGTACGACCAGCGCACACAAGGCATCCTGCACTTCTATACCAACCAAAAGGAATTCGACGGCGCTCTGGGCCCGGCCGAACAGATGCGCGCGCTGGGCTGCGAGCGCCAGGTGATCAGCGCCGACGAGGCCGTGCGCATCGAGCCTGCCCTGGCCCATATCCGCCAGCAGCTGGCCGGAGCCACCTACACGGCCGAAGACGAATCCGGCGACGCCAACCAGTTCACACGCGAGCTGGCCAAGCTGTGTGAAGAGGCGGGCGTGCAGTTCCGCATGGGCCACCACATCACCGCGCTGCGCGAGGCAGGTGGCCGCATCGACCACGTGGAAGTGACCAATGCCGAAGGCCGCTTCGAGCGCGTGCGCGGCGATGCGTTTGTGCTGGCCATGGGCTCGTTCAGCCCACTGCTCGCGCAGCCGCTGGGCATCCAGCTGCCTATCTACCCGGCCAAGGGCTATTCGGTGACCATGCCGGTCAAGGATGCGGGCAAGGCGCACCAGGTGAGCCTCACGGACGACGAGTTCAAGCTCGTGTTCTCGCGCTACACCAGCGAACGGGGTGGCGACCGCCTGCGCATCGCCGGCACGGCCGAATTGAACGGCTACGACCGCCACCTGAACCAGGTGCGCTGCGACGCCATCGTGCGCCGCGTGGAGCAGCTGTTCCCCGGCGCGGGCGATGCCAGCCAGGCCCAGTTCTGGACCGGCCTGCGCCCCGCCACACCCAGCAACGTGCCGCTGATCGGCGCCACCAAGGTGGCCAACCTCTTCCTCAACACGGGCCACGGCACGCTGGGCTGGACCCACGCCTGCGGCTCGGGCAAGGCCCTGGCCGACATCGTGAGCGGCCGGGTGCCCGAGGTGGACTTTGCATTCCAGGGTCTGCAGGGGTGCGCTCCCGACAAGGCGCTGGTGCCATCGCGCACCACGGCCTGAACGGGAGCACAGCGGGGTTGCAGCACCGCCGCGCAGGCGGCGCTGCCACCACGGGCCAGCGCCCGGCCTACCTGGCAGCGCCCGTGGCGTGCGCCACGAACTGCGCCACGGCCTGCATGTCCTTCTCGCTCATGCGTTCGGCATACGAAGGCATCACGCCGATGCCCGCCTTGAGCGCGCGCAGCACGCGGCCCGCATCGGGCTTGAGCTCATCCAGCACCGGGCCCACCTGCCCCTCGGCACCGGCGGCCTGCAGCGTGTGGCACACGGCGCAAGCAGGCTGGATCTTGATGAACAGCTCCTTGCCCCGCGCCAGCTCGGCGGCATCCGCCGCCCAGCCGGCACCCGTCCACAGCAGCAGCACGCTCGACATGGCCGCGAGCGCAGGCACGCGCAAATGCTGGAAACCGATGCGCCCCAGCACCAGTGCCACCGCGGATCTGGCACGGCCAGTCCGGGGGGCGCGCTCCCCTCCAGGGGGGAAGGCGCGCAGCGTCTCAGGGGGGCGCCCGGTCACGCTGCGGTCACCGTGACCGCATGGTCGCGCCAGCTCGCGTTGTTGTAGCCGCCCAGGTTTTCCTCGCGCTGCTCGGCCTGCACATTGCCTGCGGCATCGGTGGCGCGGCTGGCCAGCACGTGCGTGCCCGCCGCCAGCGTGACCGGCAGCACGAACTGGCGCCACGCGAACTTGCCCAGATCGGGGCCGATGAGCCGCGCGGCCTGCCAGGTCTTGCCGCCGTCCACCGAGACCTCCACGCCCTTGATGGCCTGCGTGCCGCCAAAGGCCACGCCATGCACCTGCACCTGGCCGGCCTTGAGGGGGCCCTTCTCGGGCAGGGGGCCATTGATCCAGGACTTGACGCCCATCTCCCACACCGACGGCTGGTCGGGGCTGGCCTTGGAGCCGGGGGGCGACATGCGGTAGCCGTGCGACATGATGCGCGCCTGCGACTGTGCGCCGGTGAAGGCCACGCGCTTGACGTACTTGATGTTGTTCACGCCCTGGTAGCCCGGCACCACCAGCCGCAGCGGGCCGCCGTGCGCCAGCGAGATGGGCTCGCCATTCATTTCCCAGGCCAGCAGCGCGTCCTCGGTGGCCTTGATGGGCACGGAGCGCTCCACCAGCACGGACAGCGGGTCCACGCCCTCGGGCAGCTTCTCACCCCCCGTGCCCGTGAGGTAGGCCGCGCCATCGGCGAGCCCGCCCAGCGCCGCCACCACATTGCGCAGCGGCACGCCGCTCCACACGACGCACCCCGCCGCGCCCACGGCCCAGGGCGTGCCGCTGGGCTTGCTGGGGAAGAAGCCACGCCCGTTGCCCGAGCACTGCAGCACGGTGGCCACGGTTTCCACGCCCAGGGTCTTGAGCTCGGCCAGGGTGAGGCTGCGCGGGTTCTTCACGCCTTCGACCGACACCGTCCAGGCGTCCCGGTTGTCCAGGATGGCCGCGTCGGGCGCAGGCAGGTTGTTGCGCACATACAGCTGGTTGGAGGGCGTGATGACACTGGTGCCGAAAGCCGAGCGCCGGGTTTCCAGCGTGCTGCTGCTGTGCACGATGAGCGCATCGGAAGACTTCCATCCCGCGTACGCGGGCAGCGGCTTGGCGGGGCTGGCGGCCTGCTGCGCCCTGGCGCTGCCGGTCCATCCGGCCAGGCCCAGCGCGCTCAAGGCAGCGGCGCTTCCGGCCAGCATGTGGCGGCGCGGCAATGTCATGGAATCTTTCATGGAAACGGTCTCCAAAATAATGATTGAACAGGCAGGCTCGCGACAGCGGTGGGCAGGCCCCCGGCTTTCAGCCTAGGCCGCATTCTGTGCGGCAGCCCCTGCGCACCGCGCGCGACATGGCGTTAGTAAACGTAACAAATACAAAACATCGGAAACATTCGTACGCAGATACGGAGGGCGTGGGCATATTCGCCCTTTCTTTTGAGAGAGGGCGCGCGCCATGAACACTGACTGGAGACCCATGGGCGGCAAGCTCGCGGTGCTGCTTTTCGCGTGCGCGGCCTGTGCCGTGGCGCAGGCCCAGCTCACCGCCATGGTGGCGGTGGAGCCCACGGCCCGCAAGGCGGCCCACTCCATCCTGCGCACGGCCGCCGAGTCCGGGCTCTCCAAGGCGGCCGGCCAGACGGTGGCCCTGGCCACCAGCGACGAACTGGCCGACGTGATGCGCGCCACGCGCAGCGCCAGCCACGACATCTTCATCGGCCCCGCCCAGGTGGCCGCTTCCGCCCTGCAGCGCGGCTATGAACTGGTGGGCGCGACGCAGAAATCGGACAGGTACCTGCTGGTCGGCCTGCCGCAGATCGACGCGGTGCCGGCGATGAAGGGCCGCAGGCTCTACCTGCCCCAGCAGGATTCGCTCTATACCTACATGGCGCGCGGCATGCTCAACGAGGCGGGCCTGTCGTTCCAGGACCTGCGGGCCGTGCAGTACGAGAAGTTTCCCCAGGCGGGACTCACGGCCCTGACGCTGGGCACGGCCGACGCCACCGTGGTGCGGGAGGACGAGTGGGCGGAATGGTCCGCCGCGCACCCGGGCACCGCGCGCGTGCTGGCCACCTCGCAGCCGGTGCCGGGCGGGTTTTCCATCGTGGTGAAGAAGGACCTGCCCGCTGATGCGCGCGGCAAGCTGGCCCAGTGGTTTGGCGGGGCCTCGTCCGCCACCGGCCTGCCCCCGGTCGCCGTGCGCCCCGAGGCCGCGGAGTACCGGCGCGTTGCGGAGCTCGGCCTCTTCACGCCCACCAGCCTGCCCGGGGTGAACCGCATCACCGCGCGCGAGGCGCAGAGCCTGCAGGCCCAGGGCGCGACGCTGGTGGACACGCGCACCGAAAAGGAATTCAAGACCCGGCGCATCCGGGGCGCCGTGTTTGCCGCCTATGTGGAAAAGAGCCTCAAGGACGTGGCGTTCAACGCGGCCCAGGACGATTTCCAGGCGCTCGACAAGATTCCCAGCCTGGACAAGGCCAAGCCCGTGATCTTTGCCTGCAACGGCGCCGAATGCTGGAAGTCCTACAAGGCGGCCAAGGTGGCGGCGGCCAAGGGCTTCAAGTCCGTGTACTGGCTGCGCGGCGGGCTGCCCGAGTGGGACGCGACCGGGCTGCCCACCGAAGGCGGCTGAGCACGCGGCGCACGGGCCGCCACGGACCCCGCGCCAGGCCTGCCCTGCGGCCTGCGCGCCCTGCACCATCGGGTGCCGCGCGCGCAGGCGCCGTGGCCCTTGGGAAACCCGCCGCGCCCCCGTCCTTACAATCCCATACTCATCAACACCCAAGGGCGTGCAAGGCGCCCTTTGTATGGAAATAGCAATACTGTTCGCCCTCATCCTCCTCAACGGCCTGTTTGCCATGTCCGAGATCGCCCTGGTCACGGCCCGCAAAGCCCGGCTGCAGAAGCTGATCGATGAGGGCGATAGCGGCGCCGCCGCCGCCGTGAAGCTGGGCGAGGACCCCACCCGCTTCCTCTCCACCATCCAGATCGGCATCACGTCGATCGGCGTCCTCAACGGTATCGTGGGCGAGGCCGCGCTGGCCGCGCCGCTCGCGTCCTGGCTGGAGTCGCTGGGCGTGCCGCTGCCCTATGGCGGTTATGCGGCCACGGGGCTGGTGGTGGTGCTGATCACGTACTTCTCCATCGTCGTGGGCGAGCTCGTGCCCAAGCGCATCGGCCAGTCGTACCCCGAGACCTTCGCCCGGCTCGTCGCGCGGCCCATCAACTTCCTGGCGCTGGCCACCAAGCCGTTCGTGCTGCTGCTGTCCACGTCCACGCGCACGCTGCTGCGCCTCCTGGGCGTGAAGGAAACCAGCGGCAGCCCCGTGACCGAGGAAGAGATCCACGCCATGCTGGTGGAAGGCACCACGGCCGGCGTGATCGAGTCGCACGAGCACACCATGGTGCGCAACGTGTTCCGGCTCGATGACCGCCAGATCGGCTCGCTCATGGTGCCGCGCGGCGACGTGGTGTGCCTGGACATCGATGCGCCGTTCGAAGACAACCTGCAGCGCATCGAAGAATCCGACCATGCCCGCTTTCCCGTGGTGCGCGGCGGCATGGACAACATCCTGGGCGTGCTCAACGCGCGCCAGTGGCTGTCGCGCACGCTGCGCGACCGCGCCCACGGCCTGACCCAGCAGACGCTGCAGACCGCGCTGTACGTGCCCGAAACCATCACGGGGATGGAGCTGCTGGACAACTTCCGGCTGTCGGACGTGCACATGGCTTTTGTCATCGACGAGTACGGCGAGGTGCAGGGCATCGTGACGCTGCAGGACCTGATCGAGGCCATCACCGGCGAGTTCCAGCCGCGCGACCCCGAGACCTCGTGGGCGCTGCAGCGCGAGGACGGCAGCTGGCTGCTGGACGGCCACATTCCCGTGCCCGAGCTGAAGGACCGCCTGAACCTGGACACCGTGCCCGAGGAGGAGCGCGGCCGCTACCACACGCTCAGCGGCATGATCATGCTGCTGACCGGCCGCCTGCCCAAGGTGACCGACACGGTGCAGTGGGAGAACTGGAAGCTCGAAGTGGTGGACATGGACGGCAAGACCATCGACAAGATCCTGGCCACGCGGCTGACGCCCGAGGAAAAAGCCGAGTCCGACGAGAACGGCGCGGGCTGACCGGCGTTGGCGATTGCGGGGGCTGCCGCACCAGCCCGCCCCCTCTTCTACATCAGGACTGTGAGGGCTCGCCGTCCACAAACACGGTCAACACGCCGGTGTAGCCGTACAGATGGTGGTGGGCAATCTCGCCGCCCGCAAAAAAACCGGCCAGCGGCACATCGCCCAGCGCGTGGCGCACGATCTGCAGTTCGGCGCTGGGGCCGCCAAAATGCGGGCCGCCACGGCCCGAGCAGCTCACGTAGATCGCGCCGCAGATGCGCCGGCCCGCCTGCGGGGCGAGGCTGCCCTGGCCGCCCGCGGCGGGCCCGGCGGCCGCGCCCGCCGCGGCATCCGAGACCAGCGGCACGGGCTCCAGCTCCTCTGGCGACAGTTCCTCGCGGATCTCGGCGCAGATGCGCATGAGGTCGGCGCGCGCCGCGGCCACGTTGCGCTGGCAGAACGCCAGGTGCATGCCGGCCTCGACCTTGTCGGCCAGCGCCACGCCCCGGCGGGCGCCGTCCAGCCCCACGATGTGCCGCACCCGCGTGTCGGTGCCGAAGTGGCCCGTGCGGCGCTGGCCCTGGGGCTGCTCGCCCGCGCTGACCAGGCCCGCCAGCGTGGCGCGCACCTTGCGCAGGGCGGGCTGGGGATCTCCGTCGAGCGTGACGTCCAGCGTCTCCAGCAGCACGTCCAGCGCGGGTTCGCCGTCGAGCTGCAGCACCACGTTCTCCTGCGCGTCGGTGATGGTGCGCAGCGCCCCCACGGGCTGGCAACCCTGCGTGACGCGCGACACCAGCGCCACGCCGGCGCCAAACGCCACGCCCGACAGGCCGCCATCGAACACGCCGCCCGCCGCGCCCTGCCCGGCCATGTTCCCATCGCCCCCCACGGCGAACTGCACGCTCGCGCCGCGGCTTGCGCTCAGGCCCCCAAAGAGATAGCCCGTATCGGTGCGGGCCGCCATCTCCGCCAGCAGTTCGGCCAGCTCGGGCGTCTGGCCATCGGCATGCACCAGCGCGGTGTGCGCGACGAAGCCGCTGGCCGGGTGGCGCGGGTGGTTGGGCAACGGTGCCACGCCCGAGAACACGCGGTACTGGTCGGCGGGTACATCGAGCAGCATCACCGACAGCGCGGGCTCGTCAAAGTACTCGGCATTGTTGGCCGATACGCCCACGCCCACGGTGCCGCTCCAGTCCGTGACCTCGGGCAGTTCGCCACTGAGGTGGTCGAGCAGCGCCTGGGCCTCGCTGGCGTAGTGGTCGGTGATGTAGAGCAAGCCCAGCGTGGGCGCCGAGGCGTATTCGGACAGCGCCATCTGGGCGCGCAACTGCGCCAGAACCAGCGCGGCGGCCATGCGCCACTGGGGATGGGTGGCGTGGCCGGAAGGGAAAAGCTTCATGGTGTGGATCTCCGTGCCAGGGGCGGTGGCGGGGTGTCGGGCCCCCACGGGTTGCCACCCGCCCGCGTTGGCGTCAGCCCGCCCGCTTGCGGGCCGCCGGGCTGCGGGTGCTGCTGCCGGTTTTTTTGGCGGCGGGTTTCGCCGTGGTCTTGCGGGCCGCGGGCTTCTTGGTGGCGGCGGTCTTCCTGGCGGTGCCCGCCGCCGCGGCACGCTTGGCGCCGCCCTGCATGGTCTGCATGCCCTTGGCGGCGAACTGGGTGGCCATGCCGGTGGCCGTCTTGAGGGCTTCCTTGGCGAGGCCCGTGGCCATGTTCTTGGTGGTGTCGATGGCGGTCTGCTTGGCCGCGTCCTTCATGGCGTTGGCGGCGATCTGCTGGAACTGGCCGGTGAGCGCACCCCACCACTGCATCGGGTCCACCACGGTGGGCGCGGCGGCGGCCGATGCCGCCTTGCTGCCCTTCGCCTTGGCCTTGGCGGGCTGGGCGGCGGGCTCGGCGTCCTCGCCTTCGTCTTCTTCTGCTTCTTCGGCGGGGCTCGCGCGGCCCGTGACGCGGGCGGCGGCACCAGCGACGGCGCCGGCCGCGCCGCTCACCGTGTCGGCGGCTTTCTGCACGCCGCTCATCACGGTGTCGGCGGTCTTGAGCTTGAAGGCATTGGCCACGTCACCCATGCTGAAGTTCATGCCCTTGAGCGTGGCCAGGGTCATCTTTTGCACCTCCAGCGCCTGGATGGTGGCGGCCAGCGCGCGCGAGTTCTGCTCCAGCCAGAACTGCACGGCCTTGAGTTCGTCGATGCGCTTTTCGAGCTCTTCCACGCTGATGGTGGGCGCTACCCAGTTGCTCAGGTTGGGCAACTGCGGAATGCTGCTGGACGCCCCCTTGGCCAGGCTCTGCAGAAAGTCAAAACCGGGAACAAGTTTGCCGAAACCGAAATTCGATGTGTCGCTCATGGCCGCTCCGCAAGAGGTGGGTCTGTGGTGGGGTCACAGCTTACTCCAATGCGTTGCGGCCGCGAAGGCAGTGGCGCAGGCCAAATCCTCAGTGTTTGTGCTCATGCGCCTTGGCGCCGCCGGGCGCCGACGTGCCCACGGGCACGCTCAGCTCCAGCTTGCTCTCCGCGCCCTTGGCGTCCTGGAACACCAGCGTGATGGGCACCGAGCTGTCCTTGGCCAGCGGGGCCTTCAGGTCCAGCAGCATGACGTGGTAGCCACCGGGCTTGAGCTCCACGGTCTTGCCCGCGGGCAGGTCCAGCGCGGGCACGGCGCGCATCTTCATCACGTCGCCTTCCATTTTCATCTCGTGCACTTCGGTGACGCCCGCAGCGGGCGACTCGGCGCGCACCAGGCGAGCGCCGTCCCGGGCGGTCAGCTGCATGAATGCTCCGGTGCCCTTCTGGCCCTGCACGCTGGCGCGCGCCCAGGCGCCTTCGACCTTGACGGCGGCGGTCTGTGCCCACGCAGCAGGGGCGCTGGCCAGGGTCGCGGCCAGTGTGGAAACGAGGGCGGCGGTGCGAAGCAGTTTTTTCATGATGGATGTCTTTCGGATATCAGAAGGAAAATTGGATGGAACAAGCCCGTGGGCCTGACTGTCAATGATGGTGGGCAACGCCGCCGCCCGTGGGCAGAATCTCCAGCGCCGCCGCAGGGGACTTCAGGTCCGAAAGTTTCTGGCCCGCCTTGGGCACGTCAGTCCAGTCGTTCCGGCCTTCGGCGCAGGCCTGGCGCACGGGCCAGTACACGGTGCCCGCCTGCTCGGGCGCCTGGGCCACGAGCACGAACTCATCGTAGTGCGCGCTTTGCAGCATGTCCTCCGGGGTCTTGGCCGTCCAGGTGATGCGCACCACGTCCTCGGTGATGCTGCGGCCGTGGCTGGTGTACGGCTGGGCCAGCTTGTCGCGTTGCACATCGAGCGTCCAGCCCGGCTTGGGCATGGGGCGCGCGCCGCGCATGCCGGCCGGGATGTCCACCGCGATCTGCCGCGTGGGCGACGCGCCGCAGCCGTGGCCGACCTTGAAGCTCGCCTTGTAGCTGGCGCCCGCCGGGGCCACCTGGTATTCGAGCACCACATGGGCGGATGCAGAGCCCAAAATGCCTGCAGCGCTTAACAGTAAAGCGGTAGCCGCTATATTTTTCATAGTATTTGATTTCATATTCAGACCTTTCATTTCAACGATGCATTGCATTCAACACTGGCGCGCCCGAGGCGAGCGCCGCCGCGGAACCGGCTTCGCCGGGCCGCTGGAGGCGTCCCCCTTGGGGGATGCGGCGAAGCCGCTCAGGGGGCTATCTTTAGTTCTGCCATGTAGGTGCGCTGCGGGTAGGGGTGGAAGTTCCAGAACTGGTAGTTGTTGAGGTTGTCGATGCCCACGGCGGCGCTCACCTGCTTGGTGATCTGGTAGCGCACGCGCACGTCGGTGGTGAAGTAGCGGCTCGCGCCCTGGTAGGCAAAACCGTTCACATCGGTGTTGTCCAGCGTGCTGTACTGCCTGCCGCTGTAGCGCGCGCCCAGGGTGTACGACCATTTGTCGTCCGGCCGGTACGTGGCCACGGCACTCGCGCGCCACTCGGGGATGCGCGGCTGCCACTTGCCCACGCTGGCGGGAAACTTGTCGTTGCGGGTGATCCTGGAGTCCGTCCAGGTCAGGCTTGACCCGAGGTCGAGCCCACGCAGGAGCACATTGGCGGCCTGGTACGACAGCTCGATGCCCTTGGTGCGGATGGCGTCCACGTTCTGCACGTTGGTCACGTTGGGCGTGACGAGCACGTTGGTCTGCGAATACAGCGCGTCCCTGGTGCGCTCGAAGAACGCGGTCAGGCGCAGCAGCCCATTGCCCATATCGCGCTCGGCCGTGAGCTCGGTGGTCCAGCTCTTTTCGGGTTTCAGGTTCGGGTCGTTGTTGATGAGCGTGCCGCTGCCGCTGATGCCCCCCTGGTACAGCTCGGCCACGGTGGGCATGCGCACCGCGCGGCCGGTGGAGGCTTTCAGCACCCACAGGTCGCTGGCCTGCCAGGCCACGGCGGCCTTGGGCGAGAAGTACGTCTCGTTGCGCCTGGGGTGGTTCACCGTGGTGGTGGCGTTGCCGGTCTGGCCGTGGCTGGCGCTCCAGCGTTCGGCGCGGGCGCCCAGGACGGCCTTCCATTGGGGCGCGATCTTCCAGGTGTCTTGCGCCCACAGGCCCAGCAGCTGTGTGTCGCCGTTGAACGCCTGGTTGCGGGCGCCCGCAGCACCGTTGATCCAGTTCGCCGTGGCGTTCTCCACCGTGCGCAGCTGGTAGCTGTCGCGCTGCAGGCCGAAGTCCACGATGTGCGCGCCCTGGACGCCCTCTGGCCGCCAGGTGCCTTTGGCCGCCAGCGTGTTCCAGCCCGTGCCCTTGCTGTTGACGATGCGGCCCGCGCCGCCATGCAACGCGGTGGGCATCGCCACCGTCGCGGCACGCAGGGTGTCGGTCTGGTAGTCGTACAGGCTGGCGGCCACTTCCCAGTCGAACGTGCCCTGCGTGTGGCTCTTGACCGAGAGCCCGTGCATGAAGTGCGTGAGGTTCTCGTTGGACACATTGAAGTCGGTGGGCGCCAGCGTGTACGAGCGGCCGTTGATGTTGACCGTGCCGCCGTACACCGCATTGCCGTTGGCGTCGCGCAGGTAGCTGGCGGGGCGCCCTTCGGATTCGTTGTGCCACCAGCCCAGGGTGTAGGCCGCGCGCACGGTGGGCGAGACGTCGTAGGCGATCTTGGCCTTGATGTGGTCTTGCTGCGTGTGGTACTGCGTGGCCGTGCCCAGCAGGTACCAGGGCTGGTTGCCGCGGTTGTCGCCCAGCACGGCACCCGTCACCGGCGTGCCTGCATGGCCCACGGCGCCTGCAGACACGAGGCGCGTGGGGAAGGTGAGCGGCTGGCCCTCGCTGTCGGTCTTGTTGAAGTTGAGGAACCACGACCAGTCGCCATTCTTGTTGCCCACCGAGGCGCTGACCTGCTTGCCCGCGTAGGTGGCGCTGGTGCCGTACAGATCGAACGGCTGGTGCTGGTAGCTCACCTGCGCATGCGCCTCGAACTTTGTCGGCATGCGCGTCACATAGTCCACCACCGCGCCCACCGAGTTGCCGGCGTAGGCGGCGGAGAACGGGCCGTAGAGCACGTCCACGCGCTCGATCTCCTCGGGCGTGACCAGCATCCAGCGCGGCGCGTTGGTGGGGCCGTTGCCCAGGTAATTGCTCAGCAGGATGCCGTCGGCGAACACCATGGACCGCGCCGGGTTGCCCGTGCCCGAGGCGCGGGTGGACAGCACGGCGTGGTTGTAGTCGCCGATGTAGCGCTTGCGCACCAGCAGGCTGGGCAGGTACTTGAGCGCGTCTTCGCTGTCGGTGGCGTTGATCGAGTGCTCGATCTGCTCGCGCGTCACGCCCTCGATGGTGGTGGGAATCTGCGTGGGCAGCGACGTGGGCTGGCCGCCGGTGATGGTGACCACGCCCAGCTCCTTGACGGGCGTGCTGCTGTCAGCGGTCTGGGCCCACGCGGGCACGGCCCAGGACAGGGCAAGGGGAAAGGCGCCGGCCACGGCCAGCGCCATGCGGCTTTTGCGCATGGGAACTCCTGAATTTCAAGCCAAATAGGCCGTCAGCGCTTATCCATCAAGCGCAAACAGCTATCAAACAAATAGCAATTTCAGGAGAAAGCGGGGGGCCCGCGCGGCGGCAGCGGCGCGGCGGTGCGCGCAGCGATGTGCGCGGCGGGGATGGGGCGCAGGGCGTGCGCCAGGGGGTGGACCACGGGCAGCCGGGCCTGGGACACGGGAGGCGGAGCGCCGACATGCGCGCACAGGGGGCAATCCAGCGTGTGGCTGGACATCTCCTGCATGCCATCGTCGGTCTTGACCAGCAGCTTGATCGCGCCCGAACCCGAGCAGATCAGCTCCATCGCCTGGGGGTTGACCAGGGGCGAGGCCACGGCCACGCCGATGGACAGGACAAACCACGCCAGCACAAGGCGGGCGAGCCAGCGAAGGCCGCGGATGGTTTGCAGGGAGGAAGGCATGGCAGGGTGATTGTAGGTGGCCCGGCCCCGGCCGCCTTGATCAGGGTCATCTGCGCGACGGACGCGGCAGGAGCGCCCGCCTACCATGCGCCTGTCATCCACAACTACAAAGGAGACTCCACCATGCTCACACTCTGCGGCTTTTCCGCCAGCAACTACTACAACAAGGCCAAGCTCGCCCTGCTCGAAAAGGGCCTGCCCTTCACCGAGGAGCTGGCCTGGGTCGGCGAGACCGACCGCAGCGCCAGCCCGCTGGGCAAGGTGCCCTACCTGCGCACCCCCCACGGGCCACTGTGCGAATCGGCCGTGATCGCCGACTACATCGAGATGGCCCACCCCCAGCCCGCCCTGCTGCCCGCGGACCCCTATCAGGCCGCCAAGGTGCGCGAGCTGATCACGTTCCTGGAACTGCACCTGGAGCTGGTGGCGCGCAACCTGTACCCCCAGGCCTTCTTTGGCGGCAGCGTGAGCGAGGCCGCCCGCGACAAGGTGGGCGCGCAGCTGGAGAAGAACATCGCGGCGTTCGGCCAGCTGGCGAAATTCAGCCCTTACGTGGCGGGCGACACGTTCACCATGGCCGATTGCGCGGCCATCGTTCACCTGCCACTGGTGAGCTCGGCCACCAAGATCATCTATGGCCGCGACTACCTGGCCGCGCTGCCCGTGCGCGACTACCTCGCGCGCATGGCCGAACGCCCGCACGTGCAGCGCGTGAACGCCGACCGCAAGACGAACACCGCCGACATGCTGGCGAGGAAGTGAAGCTTGAGCGAAGCCCCCTGAGCCGCTGCGCGGCTTCCCCCGGAGGGGGCTGCACCAGTTTCACGCGGCTGTGGATGTTGGTGCGGACGGGACCGGAGGGGCGCGGGCACTGCGCGTCGCGTGCAGTTGGTGGTCAGAACTTGGGGGCGCGCTTCTCGCGCAGGGACGCCACGCCCTCGCGGGCGTCGGGGCCGCCAAAGCCCATGAACTCGAGCGCCAGCGAGGTTTCGAACATCGGGCCCGCCTGGCGCAGCCACTGGTTGAGCGCATGCTTGGTCCAGCGGATGGCGGTCTGCGAGCCGGCCGCCAGCCGGTCGGCCACCTCGTAGGCGCGCGGCAGCAGCTCGGCCTCGTCCACGGCCAGCGATACGAGGCCGATGCGCTCGGCCTCCTCGCCGCTCACCGGGTCGCACAACAGCAGGTAGTACTTGGCCTTGGCCATGCTGCACAGCAGCGGCCACACGATGGCCGCGTGGTCGCCGGCCGCCACGCCCAGGCGGGTGTGGCCGTCCACGATCTTCGCGCCACGCGCCGCGATGGAGATGTCGGCCAGCAGGCCCGCCACCAGGCCCGCGCCCACGGCCGGGCCGTGGATGGCCGAGACGATGGGCTTGTCGCAGTGCACGATGTTGTAGACCAGGTCGCGCGCTTCCTTCCAGATGCGGCAGCGCAACTCGAAATCCTCGGTCATGTCCTGCACCATGGCCAGGTCGCCCCCTCCCGAGAAGCCCGCGCCTTCGCCGCGCAGCACGGCGCAGCGCACGCTGTCGTCGTCGCTCACGTCGCGCCAGACCCCGCACAGCTCGCGGTGGCCCACATGGCCCGCCGTGGGCAGCTTGCCGTTCAGCGCGCGCATCTGGATGTCCAGCACCGCGCCATCGGCGCCGCGGCGGGTGATGTTCAGCGTCTCGTAGCGCTGGTAGTCGGGGAAAGGAGCAGGCATGGCGGTGTGCGCGCGGCAAGCGCGGTGCAGTTGGGGAAGATGCGGCATTGTGGCGCGGGGACGGCGGCGCCGGAACCCGTGCGCGGCGCAAATCCCGCTGCTATCCTGTGCGCATGCGCAGCCTCTTTCACCTCGCCTTTCACGTCACCGACCTGGACGCCGCGCGCCGCTTCTACGGCGGCGTGCTGGGGTGCCAGGAGGGCCGAAGCACCGACACCTGGGTGGACTTCGACTTCTTTGGCCACCAGATCTCCCTGCACCTGGGAGCGCCTTTCGCCAGCGCCCCCACCGGCCACGTGGGAAACCACATGGTGCCCATGCCGCACTTCGGCGCCATCCTGGAGCTGCCCGGGTGGCATGCGCTGGCCGCGCGGCTGAAGGCGGCAGGCACGGCCTTCGTGCTGGAGCCGCAGGTGCGCTTCGAGGGCCAGCCCGGCGAGCAATGGACCATGTTCTTCCACGACCCGAGCGGCAACCCGATCGAGATCAAGGGTTTCCGGTCGCTCGATGGGGTGTACGCCGCGTGAGCTACACCTTCGCGTCCGCCACCATCCTGCTCCTGCTGATCACGGATCCGCTGGGCAACATCCCCATCTTCGCCAATGCCCTGCGCGGAGTGGCCCCCGAGCGCCGCGCCCGCGTGATCCTGCGGGAGGTGCTGATCGCATTCGCGCTGCTGCTGGTGTTCCTGTTCTTCGGCGCCCAGTTCCTGCAGGTCATGAACCTGAGCGACCTGTCGCTGCAGATCGCGGGCGCGGTCGTGCTGTTCCTGATCGCGCTGCGCATGATCTTCCCGCCGGACACCGGGCCGCAGACCGAGCTGCCCGGAGAACCCCTGATCGTGCCGCTGGCCATCCCCGCGCTGGCGGGGCCGTCGGCCATGGCCACGGTGATGCTGCTCGTGGCCCAGGCGCCCGAGCGGCGGCTGGAATGGGTGGGCGCGCTGTGCGTGACCATGGCGGTGTGCGCGGTCGTGCTCCTGATGGCCGAGCGCATCCAGCGCCTGCTGGGCGAACGCGTGGTCATGGCCTTCGAGCGCCTCATGGGGCTGATCCTGGTGGCCATCTCCGTGGAGATGCTCATTCGCGGCATCAAGCAGCTCGCCCACCAGCTGTAGCCACGGCGGCGCTTCGGGCGCACCAGGAGCGCCGCGCCGAGGCGGCGCGCCGCCCCCTCAGCGGCGCTGCAGCAACGGGATCGTGCCGAGGGCAAAGACCGAGTTGGGCACCCCGACCCGCGCCATCAGGGGGCGGGGCTTGGCGCTCAGCTTGGGCCGCGGGGCCGCGGGCGCGGCCTCTTGCGGGACCACGCCCTTCTCCAGCTGCTGGGCAACGAGGTCCTGCAGGGTGACCGACTGCAGGTATTCCATCACCCGGGCGTTGAAGGTGGACCACAGCTCACCCGTCATCGACTTCACCTGCGCGGCCTGGCCGGGCGCCATGTTCTGGATGTCATCGGCCTTCAGGTTCTCGACCGCCAGGATGATCTCGGCCACGGAAATCTCGTCCGTGTTGCGCGCGAGGGTATAGCCGCCTCCGGGGCCGCGCGTGCTGTCCACGAGCCCGGCGCGCCGCAGCGCACTGAACAGCTGCTCCAGGTAAGACAGCGAGGTGCCCTGGCGCGCGCTGATCGTCGACAGGGCCACGGGCCGCATTTTCTGGCGCAGGGCCAGATCGGTCATGGCCGAGACTGCGAGTTGTCCTCTGGTGGTGATCCGCATCTTTGACTCCTTGTGAACGGTGTATGGCCAGGGTTCGGTGCCCGAAGGGGCGTTCCGCGATCTGTCCATGAACGTACTGTAGGGATCTTGACACTTCGCGTATATTCGATTTATCGAGATTTTTACTTCGATTTTTACGAAGTATCAAGGAGACGGCATGAACTTCAAGCACCTGCGCTACTTCTGGACCACGGCCAAGGCGGGCGGCATCATGCGCGCCGGCGAGCAGCTCAACACCACGCCGCAGACGCTGTCGGGCCAGATCAAGCAGCTCGAGGAATGGCTGGGCCACGACCTGTTCAAGAAGCGCGGCCGGGGGCTGGAGCTGACCAGCGAAGGCCGCGTGGCGCTGGGCTATGCGGAGCAGATCTTCGCGCTGGGCGACGAGCTGGAAAAGTCCATCCGCCTGGCGCGCGGGCAGTCGCGCCCGCTGGAGTTCCGCGTGGGCGTGGCGGATTCGGTGGCCAAATCGGTCGCCTACCACCTGCTGGAGCCTGCCCTGGGCCTGGCCGAGCAGGTGCACATGACCTGCCACGAGGGCAAGTTCCCCGAGCTGGTGGCGCAGCTGAGCCTGAACCGGCTGGACCTGGTGCTGGCGGACGAGCCGGTGTCCAAGAAGATCGGCGTCAAGGCCTTCAACCACGGCCTGGGCACCAGCTCCATGAGCTTCTTCTGCGCACCGGCCCTGCGCAGCCAACTGCAAGGGCCTTTCCCCAGGTGCCTGCATGGCGCGCCGATGCTGATCCAGGGGCCCATGTCCTCGGTGCGCCAGCAGCTCGATCACTGGTTCAACAAGCACCAGCTGCAGCCGCGCCTGGTGGGAGAGTTCGACGACAGCGCGCTGATGAACGCCTTCGGGCGCGAGGGGCGCGGGGTGTTCACCTCGCCCACGGTGCTGGAAGAGGAGACCCAGGCCCAGTTCGGGGTGGAGGTGATCGGCCGCTCGTCGGAGCTGATCGAGGAGTTCTTTGCGATCTCGGTGGAGCGGCGCATCAGCCACCCCTGTGTGGCCGCCATCACCAAGGCCGCCCGCTCCGACCTGTTCGCAGCGTAATGGGGTAGCCCCCCTGAGCCGCTTCGCGTCTTCCCCCCAGAGGGGGACGCCCCCAGAGGGGGACGCCCCCAGCGCGGCGGGGCGGGGCGGCCCTTGCGCGGGGGCACTCGCCCAGGTCGCGCCAGTTTCCTGACGCTGCGACTATTGCCACGCTCCCCTTACATCAAGCCGTCACCTGCACCTGGCGCGCGTACGGCAACGGTGCCACAGCACCATAGCCCTGCACGGCCAGCGCGGCCGCCGCGTTGGCGTAGCGCGCTGCCACGAACACGTCGTCGCCCTGGGCCATGCGGGCGAGCAGGTTGCCGCAGAAGCAGTCGCCCGCGCCCGTGGCGTCCACGGGCGTGACGCGCAGGCCTGCGATGCGTTCCCTGCGCCGGCCGTCGCTGGCCAGTGCGCCCTCGGCACCGAGCTTGAGCACCACGGTGGCCGCGCCACGCGCATGGCCCCAGTCGACGATGGCCTCGGGATCGGACATGCCGGTCAGGGCCTGCATGTCCTCCAGGCTGGGCAGGAAGATGTCGCACAGCGAGACCGCATGCGCGATGCAGGCCTGGGCCCGCGCCAGCGGCCAGAGCTTCAGGCGCAGGTTGGAGTCGAAGGCCACCAGGGTGCCAGCCTCGCGCGCCAGGCGCATGGCCTCGAAGGCGGTGTCGCAGGCCTGCGGCGAGATGGCCAGCGAGATGCCCGACAGGTGCAGGATGCGCGCGGCCTGCAGCACGGCCGTGGGCTCGCCGGCCAGCCACTGCGGCGCCATGCGGCTCGCGGCCGACCCTGCGCGCAGGTAGCTGAACTCGTGCCCGGCCGCTCCATGCGAGACGAAGTAGATGCCGGTGGGGTGCTCGCCGTCGCTCTGCACGGCGCGGGTGTCCACGCCCTCGGCGCGCCACAGCGCGGTGAGCGCCTGGCCGAAGCTGTCCTGCCCGATGCGCGTGAGATAGGCCACGCGCGCGCCGGCCCGTGCCGCCGCAATGGCGGCATTGCTGGTGTCGCCGCCGAAGCCGCGCAGGTACTGCGGCTGGCCGGGGTGGAACTGGTTGAACTCGACCATGGCCTCGCCCAGCGCGGCCACGTCGAAGGTCTTGCCCACGGAGGTGGTGGAACGCTCAGGCACGGGGCTTGTAGGCGGTGACGTCGATCTCGACCTTGGCGTCGATCATGAGGCGCGACTCCACCGTGGAGCGGGCCGGCCGGTGCTCGCCGAAGCACTCCATGTAGACGCGGTTGAAGCTGCCAAAGTCGCGCGCATCGGCCAGCCAGACGCTGACCTTGGCCACGTCGGCCAGGGTGCAGTCGGCCAGGGCCAGGGCGTCCTTGACGCGCTGGAACACCTGGCGCGTCTGGGCCTCGATGCCGCCGACGATGACCTGGCCCTGGTCGTCCGTGGGCACCTGGCCCGAGACGAAGACGAAGTCGCCAGCGCGCGTGGCGGGCGACAGGGGACGCGCCTGGCGGTCGGATGCGATGGGGGACTGGCCCAGCAGTTCTACATGGCTCATGCAAGCTCCTTGTGTAATGAATTTACATAAATCGTCGGAAAAAACCCGTTTGACTTTCACAAACGAGTCATCTACGATTAAAAATGTAATGTTATTACTTATGGAGCCACGATGCAATCCTCATCCATCCGTGATTGGTTGACGCCCGGAAGGCCTGTTCAGGCCGCCAGGCGCAGCGTTCTGGGCCTGGCAGCAAGTGCTGCCGTGCTCGTGGCCCTGGGGTCGGGCCAGCCCGCCCTGGCCGCCCCCGCCAAGGGGGGCGCCGCCAACCTGGCCATGGTCGGCGAGCCCCAGGGGCTGGACCCCATGGTGAGCACGGCCGACCTGGTCGGCACCATCATGCAGCACGTCTACGAGCCGCTGTACACCTTCGATGCGAACTGGGCCGTGGCGCCCATGCTGGCCGAGGGCCTGCCCTCTGTGTCCAAGGACGGCCTGACCTACACCATCGCCCTGCGCAAGGAAGTGAAGCTGCACAACGGCCGCGACCTGAATGCCGACGACGTGGTGGCCTCGCTGCAGCGCTGGATGGAACTGTCGCCGCGTGGCAAGGCCGTGGGCAAGGAGGTGGCCTCGCTCACTGCCAAGGGCCCGCTGTCGGTGGAGCTCAAGCTCAAGGCGCCCTATGCACCGCTGCTGGCCCAGCTGGCGCTGCCTAGCGGCATGGCCGCCATCATGGCCAAGGAGAGCATCGCGCCGCAGCTCAAGGATTTCATCGGCACCGGCCCCTACAAGTTCAAGGAGCGCCGCCCCGACCAGTTCACGGTGCTGGTGCGCCACGACACCTACAGCGCCCGCAAGGAGGCCCCGAGCGGCTATGCCGGCCGCCGCGAGGCCCTGCTCGACGAACTGCGCTTCGTGCCCGTGCCCAATGCCAACACCCGCGTGGAGGGCGCCCTGTCGGGCCAGTTCCAGTACGCCGACCTGCTGCCCGTGGAAGCGGCCGGCCGCATCGACAAGGGTGCCCCGGCCGTGGTGCCCATCGTGACCAAGAACTTCGGCTTCCCTTACATCGTCTTCAACACCAAGGAAGGCGTGCTCGCCGCGCAACCGCTGCGCCGCGCGGTGCAGACGGCCGTGGGCTCGGGCGAGCTGCTGGCTGCGGGCTTTGGCGACAACCGCTTCTTCGTGGTGGAGCCCAACTTCTTCCCCAAGGGCACGCCCTACTACTCGGATGCGGGCGGCAAGCTGTACAACGAGCGCAACCCGCAGGCTGCCAAGGACCAGGCGGCCAAAGCCGGCTACAACGGCCAGCCGGTGCGCATCATGGCCAGCCGGCAGTACGAGTTCCACTACAACATGGCGCTGGTGATGGCCGAGCAGCTCAAGAAGGCCGGCTTCAAGACCGAACTGCAGGTGGTGGACTGGGCCACGCTGGTGCAGCGGCGCAACGATGCCAAGCTGTGGGACGTGTACTTCACGCACTCGGGCCTGTTCCCCGAGCCCATGCTCTCGCCGCCGCAGCTCGGTGACGGCGCGCCGGGCTGGTGGGATTCGCCCGCCAAGAAGGCCACGCTCACGGCCTTCAACCAGGAGACCAATGTCGCCAAGCGCGGCCCGCTGTGGGGTGCCGTGCAGCAGGTGGTGTACGACGAAGTGCCCTTCATCGAGGTCGGCAAGTTCAACGGCCTCTCGGCGCGCTCGGCCAAGCTGGAAGGCTACACGCCGGCGATCTGGCCGTTCTTCTGGAACACGGGCCTGGCCAAGTAAGCCCCCACTGCACGAAGGTTCGTTGCCATGCGTTTTCTGATGACCCGCCTGGGCGGCGCCCTGGTGGTGCTGGCCCTTGTCGCGGTGCTGGTGTTCGCGCTCACGCGCCTGGCCTCGGGCGACCCGGTGGCGCTGCTGCTGGGCGAGCAGGCCACGGCCGAGGACATCGCCGCGGCGCGCGTGCAGTACGGGCTGGACAAGCCCCTGCCCACGCAGTTCGTGCTCTGGGTGGGCGAGCTGCTGCAGGGCAACCTGGGCCAGTCCATCTTTCTGCAGCGCCCGGTGGCGCAGGCGCTGCTCGAGCGCGCCGAGCCCACGCTGTTCCTGGCCCTGTTCGCGGTGGGCATCGCGGCGCTGATCGGCATCCCCTGCGGCATGGCGGCCGCCATCTGGCGCGGCAGCCCCGGTGACCAGGCCCTGAGCGGCGTGGCCATGCTGGGCGCCAGCGTGCCTAGCTTCTGGCTCGGGCTGATCCTGATCCAGCTGTTCGCGGTCAAGCTCGGCTGGTTCCCGGCCTCGGGTTATGGCGACCCGGCCTCGCCGCTGGCCGAGCGCCTGTCGCACCTGCTGCTGCCGGCGCTGGTGCTGGGGCTGCTGAACTCGGCGCTGATCATCCGCTTCACGCGCGCCTCGATGCTCGACATCCTGGGTGAGGACTACGTGCGCACGGCACGCGCCAAGGGCCTGGCCGAGGGCACGGTGATGGTCAAGCACGTGCTGCGCAATGCGCTGGTGCCCATCGTCACGGTGCTGGGCCTGACGCTGGCGCTGATGATCGGCGGCACGGTGGTGACCGAGACGGTGTTCAACCTGCCCGGCGTGGGCAACCTGGTGGTGCGTGCCGTGCTGCGCCGCGACTACCCGGTGATCCAGGGCACGCTGCTGGTCATAGCGGCCATCTATGTATTCATCAACCTGGCCATCGACTTCCTGTACACGCTGGTCGACCCACGCATCCGGCTGGAGGGCAAGTGACATGGTGCAAGGCCTGATTCGCAATCTCAAGGACTACTGGCTGCCGCTGGCGCGCAAGCTGTTCGCACGCAAGGTGGTGCTGGCCTCGGCCATCGTGCTGGCGCTGGTGGTCGTGGTGGCCACGGTGTTCCCCTGGGTGTCGGACGCCGACCCCAACGCCATCTCGATCAGCGAGCGCCTGAACGCGCCCTCCGCCGCGCACTGGGCCGGCACCGACGAGCTGGGGCGCGACGTGATGCTGCGCATCGTGCACGGCGCGCGCTATTCGCTGCTGATCGGCGGGCTCACCGCGGCGGGGGCCGTGCTGTTCGGCACGCTGCTGGGCATGTTCGCAGGCTTCTTTCGGCGCCTGGACGCGCCGCTGATGCGCGTGGTGGACGCGATGATGTCCTTCCCCGACATCCTGCTGGGCATCGCCCTGGTGTCCATCCTGGGCGCCTCGCTGTGGAACGTGATGCTGGCGCTGGTCATCGTCTACACGCCGCGCGTGGCGCGCGTGGTGCGGGCCAGCACCCTGGTGCTGCGCGAGCTGCTGTTCGTGGACGCGGCGCGCGCCCTGGGCGTGCGCACACCGCGCATCCTGCTCAAGCACATCCTGCCCAACCTGGTTTCGCCCATCCTGGTGCAGGTGACCTTCATCTTCGCCTATGCCATCCTGGCCGAGGCCGGCCTGTCCTTCCTGGGCGTGGGCGTGCCGCCCGACATCCCCACCTGGGGCACCATGATCGCGGGCAGCCTGGAGTCGGCCGACCGCGCGTTCTGGACGATTCTGTACCCGGGCCTGGCCATCGTGTTCACCGCCCTGTCGCTGCAGATGCTGGGCGACGGCGTGCGCGACCTGCTCGACCCCAAGCTCAAGAAGGCCGCATGAGCTTCTTTCACCGACCCACGCAAGCGCCCGCCCCTGGCGAGCGCGTTACGAAGGCACCCACCCCATGACCACCCCCACGGCTGCCCGGCTCGAAGTGCAGGGCCTGTCCACCTCGTTCGCCACCGACGCCGGCCGCATCCAGAGCGTGGCCGACGTGTCCTTTACCATCCACCCGGGCCAGACGCTGGCGCTGGTCGGGGAGTCGGGCTCGGGCAAGTCCGTCACCAGCCTGACGCTGATGGGCCTGCACGCCAAGACCTCGCAGGCCCAGGTCAGTGGCCAGGCCTGGTTCACCCGGCGCGACGGCCGGCGCGTGGACCTGCTGGCCCTGCCCGAGGCCGAGCGCCGGGCGCTGCGCGGCAACGAGATCGCGATGATCTTCCAGGAGCCCATGACCAGCCTGAACCCGGTGCTGACCGTGGGCGAGCAGATCGCCGAATCGGTGCGCCTGCACCTCAAGCTCGACCGCCGCGCTGCCTTGGCCCATGCCCAGCGCATGCTGGAGCTGGTGGAGATACCGGCCGCCAAGCAGCGCGTGCACGAGTACCCGCACCAGCTCTCGGGCGGCATGCGCCAGCGCGTGATGATTGCGCTGGCCATGGCCTGCAACCCCACGCTGCTGATCGCCGACGAGCCGACCACTGCGCTGGACGTGACCATCCAGGCGCAGATCCTGGCCCTCATGGGCCGGCTGCAGAAGGAGACGGGCATGAGCATGCTGTTCGTGACCCACAACCTGGGCGTGGTGGCGCAGTACGCCGACGCGGTGGCCGTGATGTACGCCGGCCGCATCGTCGAGTCGGCCCCGGTGCACGACCTGTTCGCGCAGCCCGAGCACCCCTACACGCGCGGCCTGCTGGCCTGCCTGCCCGGAGTGGCCAGGCGCCATGCGGTCGCGGTGGCCGGGCAGCGCCCGCGCCTGGTGGCCATACCGGGCCAGGTGTCGAGCCCGCTCGCGCCGCCGCCGGGCTGCGCCTTTGCGCCGCGCTGCGAGCGCCGCATCGCGGCCTGCGATGCGCGCATGCCGGCCCTGTCCGACGGCAGTGCCACCGAGGCCGGCCGGCGGGTGCGCTGCATCCGTGTGGGCGAGCAGGCGCAGCAGGAGGTGAGCGCATGAACGCCGTGGCCATGGCCCCGACCCCGGGCGATAACCTCATCGAAGTGCGCGGCCTGCGCAAGTACTTCGGCAGCGGCCCGCACCCGGTGCGCGCGGTGGACGACGTGAGCTTTGCCATCCGGCGCGGCGAGACGCTGGGCCTGGTGGGCGAGTCGGGCTCGGGCAAGAGCACCATCGGCCGCCTGCTGACGCGCCTGGTGGACCCGACGGCGGGCCAGATGCTGTACCACGGCAGCGACGCTGGCGGGCAGGACCTGGCCGGGATGAGCCAGGGCCAGTTCCGCCCGCTGCGCTCGAAGATCCAGATCATCTTCCAGGACCCGTACGCCAGCCTGAACCCGCGCATGCGCATCCGCGAGGTGCTGGGCGAGGCGCTGGACACGCACCGCCAGGCGCGCGGTGCGGCACGCCTGCCGCGCATCCATGAGCTGCTCACCCAGGTGGGCCTCAGGCCCGAGCATGCGGATCGCTTTCCGCACGAGTTCTCGGGTGGGCAGCGCCAGCGCATCGGCATTGCGCGCGCGCTGGCAGTGCAGCCGAACTTCATCGTGGCGGACGAGCCGCTGTCGGCGCTGGACGTGTCGATCCAGGCGCAGGTGGTGAACCTGCTGGGCGACCTCAAGCAGCAGCTGGGCCTGACCTTGCTGTTCATCTCGCACGACCTGGACGTGGTGGAGTACCTGTGCGACCGCGTGGTGGTGTTGTACCTGGGCCGCGTGATGGAGATCGCTCCCACCAGCGCGCTGTATGCGCAACCGGCCCATCCCTACACGCGCGCCCTGCTGGCCGCGGCCCCCATCCCCGACCCGGCGCAGCGGCGTACCATCCCCCTGCTGCAGGGCGACCTGCCCAGCCCCGCCAATCCGCCCTCGGGCTGCGTGTTCCGCACGCGCTGCCCGCATGCGGTGGCCGAATGCGCCAGCGCCGACATGGCCCTGCGCCCCGTGGGCACCGAGCACTGGAAGGCCTGCTGGCGCGACGACATCTGACCGGCGCAGCCCCGCTGCGTCCCTCCAACATGACGAGACGACATGACGAACACCACCACTGACTTCACCCTGGACGCCACCAGCAAGAGCTTTCCCATCGCGGCGGCGCCCTGCCGCGCCAGCGAGATCGCCGCACGCGGCTGGAATGTGCTGGCCGACGACCTGGCCTTCCCGCTGGCAGTGCTCAGCCGCACGGCGCTGGCGCACAACCTGGCCTGGATGCAGGATTTCGCCAAGCGCAAGGGCATCGCCCTGGCGCCGCACGGCAAGACCACCATGTCGCCCCAGCTCTTTGCCCAGCAGCTGGCGGGCGGTGCCTGGGGCCTGACCTTCGCCACCGCCTTCCAGGTCGCGGTGGGGGTGCAAGCCGGTGCGCGCCGCGTCATCATCGCCAACCAGGTGGTCTGCGATGCCGACCTGGATGCGCTCGATGCACTGCTGGCCCGTCACGCCGATCTCACGGTGTGGTTCCTTGTCGACTCGCTGGCGCAGCTCGCACTGGTGGAGGACTGGAAGCAGCGCCGCGGCAGTGCCCGTGTGTTCAACGTGCTGCTGGAGATGGGCATCCCCGGCCAGCGCACCGGCTGCCGCACGCTGGACGAGGCACTGGCCCTGGCGCGTGCGCTGGCGGCGTCGAAGGCCGTGCAGTTCGATGGCATCGAATGCTATGAGGGCGGCGTGGCGCGCTGCGACAACGAGCACGACGCCCGCGAGGTGACGGCCCTGGTGCGCCGCGTGATGGAGGTGGCACGCGCCTGCGATGCAGGGCACCTGTTCGCACAGGACCGCATCCTGCTCACCGCGGGCGGCTCGGCCGTGTTCGACCTGGTGGTGCCGCTGCTGCAGGCCCGGGGCCTGTCGCGCCCCGTGGAGGGCGTGCTGCGCTCGGGCTGCTATGTGACGCACGACCATGGCAACTACGCGCGCTTCCTCAAGAACGTGGAGCAGCGCGAAGGGCTCGATACCTCGCTGCGCCCGGCCCTCACGGTCTGGGCCATGGTGCAGTCGGTACCGGAGCCGGGCCTGGCCCTGCTGACCTGCGGGCGCCGCGACATCTCCTACGACCTGGAGATGCCCATCCCGGTGCAGCTGGCGCGGCGCGGCGAGCGCTCGGCAGCAGCCGCCCCTGCAGGCTGGAGCGTGAGCGCGTTGAACGACCAGCATGCCTACCTGCGCTTCGATGCCGCAGCCGGCGACGCCGGTGCGCCCCGCGTGGGCGACCGCGTGGCGCTGGGCATCTCGCACCCCTGCACCACCTTCGACAAGTGGCGCTGGATGCCGCTGGTGGAAGACGATGGCGCCATCACGGGTGCCATCAGCACCCGGTTCTGAGACGCGGAGAAGCGCATGAACAGCAGCCTGCCTCCTTCGCCCTCGTCCTCCACCCAGCCGCCCAGCCCCACGCCGAGCCTGCTGCAGCAACTGCGCGAGCGCCAGGACAGCCTGCCCGATGCGCAGCGCAGCGTGGTGCGTGCCGTGCTCGAAGACCCGCGCGCTGCCGTGGCGGCCACGGTGGAGCAGTTGGCGCAGCAGGCGGGCGTGTCCATGCCGACCATCGTGCGCACCTGCCGCAGCTTCGGCTACGACTCGGTGCGCGAGTTCATGCTGGCGCTGGCGCAGGACCTCGCGGTCTCGGGCTCCTACCTGCACCGCAGCGTGCTGGCCGAGGACACGGCGCAGGACGTCTCCAGCAAGATCATCCATGCGGCCGTCTCCTCGCTGACCGAGCTGGGCCGGCGCATCGACGTGGACGTGATCGACCAGGTGGCCGCCAAACTCGCCAAGGCGCGGCGCATCGACTGCTACTCGGTGGGTGCGGCGTCGACCTTCACGGCCAGCGAGCTGCAGAGCCGGCTGTTCCGACTGGGCCTCACGGCCAACGCGATCTTCGACGCGCACCAGCAACTGGTCTCGGCCAGCACGCTGGGGCCAGAGGGCGTAGCCTTCGTCATCTCGCACGTGGGGCGCATGCCCTACACGGTGGAGGCGGCCAAGTTCGCGCGCTCGCAAGGGGCCACCGTGGTGGCCCTCACCCAGCCGGGCACGCCACTGGCCGAAACCGCCGACCTGGTGCTGGCGGTGTCGGTGCCGCAGGACGCGGTGATGCGCGTGGGCACTGAGGCCTACCTGGCCCACCTGGTGGTGATCGAGATCCTGATGGTGCGCCTGGCGCAGCAGCTGGGGCCGGTAGCCACGCGGGGCCTGCAGCAATTCAAGGCCCTGCTGCACAAGCACGGATTCGACAGCGCCGAGTATGCCGGCGCCATGGACCATGGACCGGCCATGCACAACAAGCCGGGCAAGAAAGAACACTGATGGCAGCAACGCAAGCGACCCTGCTGAGGAACGGAACGATCATCGACGGCACGGACCGCCCCGGCTGGGCGGGCGACCTGCTGATGGCCGGGGAGCGCATCGTGGCACTGGCGCCAACGGGCACGATCGACCCGGCGCTGCTGTCAGGCCTGGCCGTCAGCACCGTGGACTGCACGGACCGCGTGATCGCACCGGGCTTCATCGACGTGCACACGCACGACGATGCGGCGGCGCTGGATGCGCCCGACATGCTGCCCAAGCTGTCGCAGGGCGTGACCACGGTGATCGTGGGCAACTGCGGCATCTCGCTGTCGCCCATGGTGACGGCCGCACCGGCCGCACCGCTGTCGCTGCTGGGCCAGCACCAGTTCCGCCACGCGCGCATGGCCGACTATGCGCGCGCCGTGGATGCCGCGCGGCCCGGGGTGAACGTGGCCGCGCTGCTGGGCCACACGGCCCTGCGCATGCGCCACCTGCCCGAGCTGGGCCGTGCGGCCACGGCCAGCGAGCGCGCCGCCATGGCGGTCGACATGCAGGAGGCCATGGACGCGGGCGCGCTGGGCCTGTCATCGGGCGTGTTCTACAAGGAAGCCTATGCGGCCGACCTCACCGAGCTGACCGAGCTGGCCAGCGTGGCCGCGCGCAATGGCGGCGTGTATGCGACCCACATCCGCGACGAACTGGCCGGCATTTTGCCGGCGCTGCAGGAGGCCGCGCTCACGGCGCGCCAGGCCGGCCTGCCGCTGGTGCTGTCGCACCACAAGTGCGCCGGCGCCTCGAACTGGGGCCGCACGCGCGAGACGCTGCCGCTGATCGAGTCACTCGCCCAGGGCCAGCCCATCAGCCTGGATGTGTACCCCTACACCGCGGGTTCGACGGTGCTGCGCACCGACCTGGTCGACGGTGTGATCGACATCCTGATCACCGGCAGCCAGCCCCATCCCGAAATGGTGGGTCGCTACCTCAAGGACATCGCCCGCGAATGGAGCATGAGCGAAGAGGCAGCCTGCGACCGGCTGCAGCCCGGCGGCGCCTGCTACTTCCAGATGCGCGAGGACGATGTGGAGCGCGTGATTGCCCACCCCTTGTCCATGATCGGCTCGGACGGCCTGCCCCATGACGAGCGGCCGCACCCCCGCCTGTGGGGCGCCTTCCCGCGCGTGCTGGCCTGCTACTGGCGCGAGAAGGGCCTGCTGCGGCTGGAAGAAGCCATCCACAAGATGACCGGGCTGTCGGCGCAGCGCTTTCGCATCGGCGAGCGGGGGCGGCTGGAAGCCGGCTGCATGGCCGATATCGTGGTGTTCGACCCGGCGCGCGTGCGCGATACCGCGAGCTACGAACAACCCGTGCAGTTCAGCGAGGGGATCGAACAGGTTTGGGTCAACGGCGTGCTGAGCTACACCGCGGCTGGTCGTGCCACGGGCGCGCGGGCCGGGCGGTTCATCCGGCGTCAGGCACTACCGGCCTGAAGGGGCGATTTGCCTGCGGGGCCTGGATCATCATCCATGCCCCCAGGAATTCCATCTTCTCCTGCCGAGCCTGCCGTCAACCGCGTGCAGCTGTGGCACCAAGACCCAGGAGTTTCGCCGTCTGGGCGGACTTGCCTGCTGGCACGGTGATCCGTCAGCTCACGGCTGAGCGGGTCAGCAGCAGCCGGATGCCTGCGTACACGAAGACTCCAGCCAGCAGCGCATTGAATGCGCGATGGATGCGGGCGTATGCCGCACGTGCCAACGGTGTCGAAAATGCCAGGGCATAGCCCATGAAGATACAAGCTCCGATGCCGGCGCAACACGCCACGACCGCCAGGGCATGGCTGCGTCCGGCGCCGGCGGGCACGCCGAGAGCGACGATGGAAAGCCACACAAAGACGGCCTTGGGGTTGGTCATGTGCATCGCCAGGCCGCGCCGAAAAGCCTGGCGGTGGTCGCCGCCCGTGGTGTCGGAGGCCTCGTGCAGGGCATTCGGCGTGAATGCGGCATGCGCCGCCTTCCAGGCCAGCCAGAGCATGTAGATGCCGCCCAGCACCTTCAGGACGAGCAAGGACCATGAATAGCTGCGCATGAGTGCCGACATGCCCAGTGCAGCGGCCACACCCCAAAACACCGAGCCGAGGACCACCCCGGCAGCCAGGGCCATGGCACGCCTCCGTCCATGCGACATGGCGGCCGCCATGATCGCCAGATTGCTGGGGCCAGGGCTTGCAACACCAACGGTATAGGCCATGAGCGCCACCAGCAGGGCCGGGGACAGAAAACCTGCGTCCATGGAAGAGGCCTCCTGGAATGCACACCCCACCAAAGAGGAAAGCCGCTCACTGCAATGGCAGGGCACAAACAAAAACGCCCACGGTCAAGTGGGCGTTTGCTGTGAGCGGAGACCGCTACATATTGGTTGCGCGAGAAGGATTTGAACCTCCGACCTTTGGGTTATGAGCCCAACGAGCTACCAGACTGCTCCATCGCGCGATAAGAAATAAATTATACCCTATTATTCAGCTGCTGCCGAATTATTTTCGGTTTCTGCAGCACGATCCACCAATTCAACCAGGGCCATGGGTGCATTGTCGCCCACACGGAAACCCATCTTGAGGATGCGGGTGTAGCCACCAGGACGCACCTTGAAGCGGGGGCCCAGGTCGTTGAACAGCTTGGTCACGCTGTCACGGTCGCGCAGGCGGTTGAAGGCCAGGCGGCGGTTGGCAACGGAGTCTTCCTTGGCCAGGGTGATCATGGGTTCGATCACGCGGCGCAGTTCCTTGGCCTTGGGGACGGTGGTCTTGATGACTTCATGCTCGATGAGCGAGTTCATCATGTTCTGCAGCATCGCAAGGCGGTGCGAGCTGGTGCGGTTGAGTTTGCGGAGGCCGTGACCGTGACGCATGGTGCTTTTTCCTTATTTAAAATTAAATCAGGCAGCCGTGTAAGGTACTGCCCGAGGCACTGTTCCCATCCAAGGGAACCAAAAACCGGGTTCCCGCGATTCGGGGAACCCAGAATTATAACTTAACGCTTGTCCAGACCGGCTGGTGGCCAGTTCTCAAGCTTCATGCCCAACGTGAGACCACGCGATGCGAGCACTTCCTTGATTTCGTTGAGCGACTTGCGACCCAGGTTAGGCGTCTTGAGCAGCTCGTTCTCGGTGCGCTGGATCAGGTCACCGATGTAGTAGATGTTCTCGGCCTTCAGGCAGTTTGCGGAACGCACGGTCAGTTCCAGCTCGTCCACAGGACGCAACAGGATCGGATCGAACGTGGCATTGCCGCGCGGGCCTGCCGGTGCGTCGAACGCAGCCAGCTCGCCACCTTCCAGCTGCGCGAACACCGCCAGCTGTTCCACCAGGATCTTGGCCGACGCGCGCACTGCGTCTTCGGCAGTGATGGCACCATTGGTCTCGATCTCGACAACCAGCTTGTCCAGGTCGGTACGCTGCTCCACGCGGGCGCTTTCCACCGTGTAGCTCACGCGCTTCACAGGGGAGAACGATGCATCCAGCACGATCCGGCCAATCGACTTGGTCGACTCGTCGGCATAGCGGCGCAGGCTGCCGGGCACGTAGCCACGGCCCTTCTCGACCTTGATCTGCATGTCCAGCTTGCCGCCGGCCGACAGATTCGCGATCACGTGGTCAGGGTTGACGATTTCCA
Organism: Acidovorax sp. GW821-FHT10E04; assembly: GCF_059415185.1. Lineage (NCBI taxonomy): Bacteria > Pseudomonadati > Pseudomonadota > Betaproteobacteria > Burkholderiales > Comamonadaceae > Acidovorax > Acidovorax sp. GW821-FHT10E04. The sequence goes on along the minus strand of NZ_JBWKMT010000008.1, from coordinate 133,730 downwards.
CGTCGTGAGGGGTCTGGATATCGCGTGCGGTAACCACACCTTCGCCATCCTTGCGCAGGCTCAGCGTGACTTCATCACGGTTGTGGAGCTTGAACACCACGCCCTTGAGGTTCAACAGGATGTTGACCACATCTTCCTGAACGCCGTCAATGGACGAGTACTCATGCAGAACGCCTGCAATGGTGACTTCCGTCGCTGCGTAACCCACCATGGACGAGAGCAGGACACGCCGAATGGCGTTACCCAGCGTGTGGCCGTACCCACGCTCGAACGGCTCCAGCGCGACCTTGGCACGGTTGTGGCCAAGCTGCTCGACATTGATCGCCTTGGGTTTCAGCAAATTGGTTTGCATTCAGACTTCCTCTCAATACCCCCAGCTCGTTACACCGGTAAGGCTGGTGAAGCGCCTAAACCGCGATGCCTCGCGGTTCAGGGACGGTTTTCTTGAAATATGTACCGAGCGATTAGCGCGAGTACAACTCAACGATCAGGGATTCGTTGATGTCGGCGCCAAACTCATCACGGTCCGGCACCTTCTTGAAGATGCCTTCGGCCTTCTCGGCGTTCACTTCCACCCACGCAGGCATGCCGACCTGGGCAGCCAATTGCAGGGCTTCAACAATGCGGTTCTGCTTCTTGGACTTTTCACGCACGGCCACCACATCGCCCGTCTTCACGAGGTAGGACGCGATGTTCACGGACTTGCCGTTCACCGTGATCGCCTTGTGCGAGACCAGCTGGCGCGCTTCGGCGCGGGTCGAGCCGAAGCCCATGCGGTACACCACGTTGTCGAGACGGGATTCCAGCAGGAACAGCAGGTTGGCGCCGGTATTGCCCTTCTTGCCTTCGGCGGCTTCGAAGTAACGGCGGAACTGCTTTTCCAGCACGCCGTACATGCGCTTGACCTTCTGCTTTTCACGCAGTTGCAGGCCGTAGTCGGACGTGCGGGCACCGGAGGTGCGGCCGTGCTGGCCTGGCTTGGAGTCGAACTTGGACTTGTCGGCAATCGAGCGACGTGCGCTCTTGAGGAACAGGTCCGTGCCTTCACGGCGGGAGAGTTTGGCCTTGGGGCCGAGGTAACGTGCCACTTGAGCTTCCTTTGTGTCATCTACCGCAAACCATTGCGGGAGCCGCCTGAGGCGCTTGCGCGTTCACAGGCGGCGGTGGGCTTAGAGAGAGATTAGATACGACGGCGCTTTTGAGGGCGGCAGCCGTTGTGAGGCACGGGGGTCACATCGGAGATGGACGTGATGCGAATGCCCAGGGCGCCCAGAGCACGCACCGAGGATTCACGCCCTGGGCCAGGACCCTTGATTTCAACGTCAAGGTTCTTGATGCCTTGGTCGATGGCAGCGCGGCCAGCCACTTCCGAAGCCACTTGGGCTGCGAAGGGAGTGGACTTGCGCGAGCCCTTGAAACCTTGGCCACCGGACGATGCCCACGACAGGGCATTGCCCTGGCGATCGGTGATCGTGATGATGGTGTTGTTGAACGAGGCGTGCACGTGTGCAATGCCGTCCGAAACATTCTTCCGGACCTTCTTGCGAACGCGCTGAGCTGCGTTATTGGCAGGAGACTTAGCCATGATGATCTTTCAATCTCTTTATTTCTTCAGTGCAGCTGCACCCTTGCGCGGACCCTTGCGAGTGCGTGCATTGGTACGGGTGCGCTGACCACGCATTGGCAGACCGCGGCGATGGCGGAAGCCACGATAGCAGCCGATGTCCATCAAGCGCTTGATGTTCATCGTGGTTTCGCGGCGCAGGTCACCTTCAATGGTGAACTGCTCGATTTGCTCGCGAATTTTTTCCAGATCACCATCCGTCAGATCCTTGATCTTCTTGGAGTAAGCGATACCAGTTGCTTCGCAGATCTTGCGAGCGCGGGTGCGACCAATGCCAAAAATGGCGGTCAAACCGATTTCCGCGTGCTTGTGCGGCGGAATGTTAATGCCAGCGATACGTGCCATATGCGTCCTCTAATACTTTCCAATCAACCTTGGCGCTGCTTGTGACGCAGATCCGTGCAGATCACGCGCACCACACCCTTGCGGCGGATGATCTTGCAGTTGCGGCAGATTTTTTTGACCGAAGCCGAAACTCTCATTGCATTCTCCTAAAACTTTTCCATCCGTCCCGGCTGTTTCGCACGGAACACAATTTGTGCCCGCGAAAAATCGTGGGGCGCCAACTCAACCGATATCCAGTTCTGCAGGCAGTCGCCGCTACGCGACCAACTGCCTTCCTTCATCATCATCAACCGCCTGCGTTGCCCTTGAAATTCGCTTTCTTGAGCAGCGATTCGTACTGTTGCGACATCATGTAGTTCTGAACCTGGGCCATGAAGTCCATTGTCACCACCACAATGATCAGCAGCGATGTCCCACCAAAGTAGAACGGAACGTTGTACTTCAAGATCAGGAACTCTGGCAGCAAGCACACGAAGGTGATGTACACAGCGCCTGCCAAGGTCAGGCGAACCAGGATCTTGTCGATATAACGGGCCGTCTGCTCACCGGGCCGGATGCCTGGGATGAACGCACCGCTCTTCTTCAGGTTATCTGCAGTCTCACGGCTGTTGAACACCAGTGCCGTATAGAAGAAGCAGAAGAACACAATCGCGGCAGCGTAGAACATCACATAGATGGGCTGACCAGGAGTCAACGCACCCGAGATGTCCTTCAACCAGCGCATCGACTCGCCTGCACTGAACCAGTTCACCACCGTGGCGGGCAACAGGATGATCGACGAAGCAAAGATCGGAGGAATCACGCCAGCCATGTTCAGCTTGAGGGGCAAGTGCGACGACTGACCGCCGTAGACCTTGTTACCTACCTGCCGACGGGCGTAGTTCACCAGAATCTTGCGCTGACCACGCTCCACAAACACCACGAAGTAGGTCACCAGACCGACCACGAGGACGATGAAGATGGCGGCCAGGATGCTCATGGCACCCGTACGAACCAGTTCAAGGAGACCACCGATGGAGCTGGGCAATCCGGCTGCGATACCTGCAAAGATCAGGATCGAGATACCGTTGCCCAAACCACGTTCAGTGATCTGCTCACCCAGCCACATCAGGAACATCGTGCCGGCGGTCAGACTGACGACGGCGGTCATGCGGAACCCGAAACCAGGGCTCAGCACCAGGCCTGCGGAGCTTTCCAGCGCGACGGCAATACCCAGCGACTGGAACAGGGCCAGGCCCAACGTTCCGTAGCGGGTGTACTGCGTGATCTTCCTGCGACCGGCTTCGCCTTCCTTCTTCAACTGCTCGAACGTGGGAATCACGTAAGTCATCAGCTGCATGATGATCGATGCCGAGATGTACGGCATGATCCCCAGAGCGAAGACCGTGAAACGCGACAGCGCACCACCCGAGAACATGTTGAACAGGTTCAGGATGCCGCCTTGCTGGCCACTGAACAGCTGCTGGAGTTGGGCTGGATCGATACCAGGCACAGGGATATGAGCCCCTATGCGATACACGACCAGCGCAAGCAACAGAAAAACCAGACGGCGACGCAGGTCGCCGAACTTGCCGGTCTTTGCAATTTGAGCTGCGCTAGTAGCCACAGATGCCTTCCTTCAGAGCCACACTCAGGCGACGCTGCCGCCAGCAGCTTCGATCGCTGCCTTGGCACCTGCCGTAGCGCCCACGCCATTGAGCTTGACAGCCTTGGTGAGGGAACCGCTCTTGATGACCTTGACCACCTTGGCCAGCTCGCCCACGAGGCCAGCTTGCTTGAGTGCCAGCACGTCCACTTCGGCCAGGCCGAGCTGATCGAGCGCCGTCAGCGTCACTTCTGCATTGAACTTGAGCAGGTGCGACTTGAAGCCGCGCTTGGGCAAGCGACGTTGCAGAGGCATTTGACCGCCTTCGAAGCCCACCTTGTGGTAGCCACCGGCGCGCGACTTCTGACCCTTGTGACCACGGCCAGCGGTCTTGCCCAGGCCGGAGCCGATACCACGGCCTACACGGCGCTTGGCATGCTTGGCACCGTCTGCGGGCTTGATGCTATTGAGTTCCATGATCTATCTCTCAGAGGACTTTGACCAGATAGCTGATCTTGTTAATCATGCCGCGCACTTCGGGCGAGTCCTGCAGTTCGCTCACGCTGTTGAGCTTGCGCAGGCCCAGGCCACGGACGGTGGCGCGGTGCGATTCCTTGGTGCCGATAGGGCTGCGCACCAATTGAATCTTGACGGTTTGTTGCGTTGTCATTTTCAGGCTCCGATTCAGGCGAAGATGTCTTCGACCGTCTTGCCGCGCTTGGCTGCCACATTCGACGGAGTGGTCGAATTGACGAGCGCATCAAAAGTGGCACGGACCATGTTGTAGGGGTTGGAGGAACCATGGCTCTTGGCCACGATGTCCGTCACGCCCAGCACTTCGAAAACGGCGCGCATGGGGCCGCCAGCAATGATGCCGGTACCCTTGGGAGCGGGAGCCATCATCACGACAGCAGCGCCATGGTGGCCCGTCACGTTGTGGTAGATGGTGCCGTTCTTGAGCGATACCTTGACCATGTTGCGACGGGCTTCTTCCATCGCCTTTTGCACGGCAGCAGGCACTTCCTTGGACTTGCCCTTGCCCATGCCAACACGGCCGTCACCGTCGCCAACCACCGTCAGTGCGGCGAAGCCGAGGATACGGCCGCCCTTCACGACTTTGGTCACGCGGTTGACCGCGATCATTTTTTCGCGCAGACCGTCGTCCTGACCTTCGCTCTGCACTTTGGGTTGAAATTTAGCCATTTTTTATTCGCTCCGCTTAGAACTGCAGGCCGGCTTCACGGGCTGCGTCGGCCAGGGCCTTGACGCGACCGTGGTAGGCAAAGCCTGCGCGATCAAATGCAACCTTCTCGACACCCGCAGCCTTCGCTTTTTCAGCGATGCGCTTGCCGATGATCTGGGCTGCAGCGGCATTGCCACCCTTGCCCGAACCGCCGAGCGACTTGCGCACGTCGGCTTCTGCCGTCGATGCACTTGCCAGCACCTTGCTGCCGTCGCCGGAGATCACACTGGCGTAGATATGGAGGTTCGTACGGTTCACGGTGAGACGCGCCACGCCTTGCTGTGCAATGCGGATGCGGGTCTGGCGCGAACGACGAAGACGCTGCTCTTTCTTGGTCAACATGTTGCAGCTCCTTATTTCTTCTTGGTCTCTTTGATCGTGATCTTTTCGTCCGCATAGCGGATACCCTTGCCCTTGTAGGGCTCGGGTGGACGAACAGCACGGATCTCAGCAGCGATTTGCCCCACACGCTGGCGGTCAGCACCCTTGATCACCACTTCCGTGGGCGTGGGGGTTGCGACCGTAATGCCAGCAGGCATTTCGATATTGACCGGGTGCGAATAGCCCACAGCCAGGTTCAGCTTGGAACCGGAAGCCGCAGCCTTGTAACCCACACCCACCAGGCTCAGCTTCTTTTCAAAGCCCTTGCTGACACCGACCACCATGTTGTTGACCAACTGGCGAATCGTGCCGCTCATGGCATTGGCTTCGCGGGAGTCGTTGACAGGCGCAAAGTTCAGCTTGCCTTCATTGCTCGACACCTTCACCAGCACATTCTGTGCGAGCGAGAGGGCGCCACCAGAACCCTTGACAGAGATCTGGTCATCTTTCACGGACACATCCACGCCAGCGGGGATGGTCACGGGCATTTTTCCTACTCGGGACATTTCAGTTTCTCCTCAATGCCGCGGGTTAGGCCACGTAGCAGAGCACTTCGCCACCGACACCGGTAGCGCGCGCCTTGCGATCGGTCATCACGCCCTTGGGCGTCGTGACAATTGCCACACCCAGACCGTTCATGACTTGTGGAATGGAATCACGGCCTTTGTAGACACGCAGTCCGGGGCGGCTGACGCGCTCGATGCGCTCAATCACGGGACGGCCTGCGTAGTACTTCAGGGCAATTTCGAGTTCCGACTTGCCAGCTTCGGTTTTCACCTGGAAGCCGTCGATATAACCTTCGTCCTTCAGCACCTGGGCGATGGCAATCTTCACTTTGGAAGAAGGCACCAGAACCGTGGCCTTGGCGACCATCTGTGCATTACGGATGCGGGTCAGCAAGTCAGCGATGGGATCACTCATGCTCATGTTTAATCTCTCCTGCCTGCTTACCAGCTGGCCTTGGTGACACCAGGGATGTCGCCTGCAAAAGCCAGTTCACGGATCTTGGCGCGAGCCAGACCGAATTGACGGAAGGTGCCGCGAGGACGACCGGTGATTTCGCAACGGTTGCGCTGACGCGTCGGGTTGGCATTGCGGGGGAGCTTTTGCAGGCCCAGGCGGGCTGCATCGCGCTCTTCGTCGCTGCGCTTGGCATCGCCAGCGATTGCCTTCAGTTCCGCATACTTGGTTGCGTACTTGGCTGCCAGTTTTTCGCGCTTCAGTTCGCGCTGGATCAAAGCTACTTTAGCCATGCTTCGCCTCAGTTCTTGAACGGGAAACGGAAACCAGCGAGGAGAGCCTTGGCTTCTTCGTCCGACTTGGCCGTCGTGGTGATGCTGATATTGAGACCGCGCAAGGCATCCACCTTGTCGTACTCGATTTCAGGGAAAATGATCTGTTCCTTGACGCCGATGTTGTAGTTGCCGCGGCCGTCGAAAGCGCGGCCGGAGATACCACGGAAGTCACGAACGCGGGGCAGAGCCACGGTCACGAAACGGTCCAGGAACTCATACATCTGCACGCCGCGCAGCGTGACCATGCAACCGATGGCCTGGCCTTCGCGGATCTTGAAACCGGCGATAGCCTTCTTGGCCTTGGTCACCACGGGCTTCTGACCAGCAATCTTGGTCAGGTCGGCCACGGCGTTGTCCATCACCTTCTTGTCCGAGACTGCCTCGCTCACGCCCATGTTCAGGGTGATCTTGGTCAGACGGGGAACCTGCATCGGCGAGGTGTAACCGAACTGCTTGGTCAGTTCGGGAGCGATCTTGTCGCGGTAAATTTCTTGGAGTCGTGCCATGTTTACCCCTTAGGCCGCCTTGATTTCAGCGCCGCTGGACTTGAACACGCGAACGCGCGTGCCGTCAGCCTGCACCTTGATGCCCACGCGATCAGCCTTGCCGGTCGCGGCATTGAAGATGGCCACATTGGACTGGTGAATCGGCATGGCCTTTTCAACGATGCCGCCCGTCGTACCCTTCATGGGGTTTGGCTTGGCGTGCTTCTTGACGAGGTTGATGCCGTCGATGACGAGGTGGGAGTCATCCTTGCGCAGCGACACCGTGCCACGCTTGCCCTTGTCACGGCCGGTCAGCACGATGACTTCGTCGCCCTTGCGAATCTTGTTCATGGCGCGTCCTTAGAGAACTTCAGGAGCCAGGGACACGATCTTCATGAACTTCTCGGTACGCAATTCACGCGTCACGGGTCCAAAGATGCGGGTGCCGATAGGCTCCAACTTTGCGTTCAGCAACACTGCAGCGTTGCCATCGAATTTGACGAGCGAACCGTCGCCACGGCGAATACCCTTCGCCGTGCGAACGACCACCGCACTGTAAACCTCGCCTTTTTTGACGCGGCCACGTGGAGCGGCTTCTTTGATGCTCACCTTGATGATGTCGCCAACGCTTGCATAGCGACGCTTGGAACCACCCAGCACCTTGATGCAAAGGACGGACTTAGCGCCGGTATTGTCGGCAACCTCTAACCGAGATTCTGTCTGGATCATTTCAATATTCCCAACTTGCACCAGAAGACAACAGCCCCAGAGAACTTCTCAAGGGCTGCGGATCAGCCAGTCAGTCTTGGGCCCGTCGTCCGCACCGCAAACCATTTGCAGCACTTCCCGCTGGGCAGAAACTTCACGTAGGAAACGCGAAGCCCTCGATTATTGCAAAGGACTTCCAGGAAGTCAAGCGCCGCATCAGCCAGGGGCGTGCAGATACTGTTGCGCCAGCACCAGAAAGTCGCCGAGACGAGGGTCCGAACCCAGTTCCTCCTGCAGGAGGTCAGCGACGGCGGGCGCCAGTTCAATGGCCTTGCGGGCATCGAGGAACAGCAGCCTGCAGCGGCGCGCCAGCACATCTTCCACCGTGCGGGCGTATTCATGCCGCGCCGCGAACCGCACCATCGCCTCCGTCAGGCCGCCGCCCAGATCCGTCTGTGCACCCGGCATTTCCTGAACGGCCGCCGCTTCGCTGCCATAGGAGTGCAGCCCCTGGGCATCGCTGATACGGTGCCGCACAGGCCCCGGGGGCGTTCCCACCAGGGGCAAATGATTGGTCACGCCCGCGGGTTTTTCGGGCAGCAGGCCCGTGGTGAAGCATTTTTGCAACACATCTTCAGCCATGGCGCGGTAGGTGGTCCATTTGCCACCGGTCACGGTGATCAGGCCGCTGCGGCTGGCCAGGACGGTGTGCTCGCGGCTGATTTTCTTGGTGTTGTCGCCATCGTCGTCCTGCGGCTTCACCAAGGGACGCAGGCCCACCCAGATGCTGCGGATGTCCCCGATCTTGGGGGCGCGGGTGAGGTAGCGCGCCGATTCTTCCAGGATGAACTGGACTTCCTCGTGGAAAGGCTCCGGCTCCCGCACGATGTCCTGGCGCGGGCTGTCCGTCGTCCCCAGAATGAGCTTGCCCAGCCAGGGCACTGCAAACAGGACCCGGCCATCGGCCGTCTTGGGCACCATGAGGGCATGGTCGGAGGGAAGGAACTCGCGATCCACCACGATGTGCACACCCTGGCTTGGCGCCACGATCGGCTTGACGGGGCGGCCAATGGCCTCGCCGTCCATCTGGCGCAGGGCATCCACCCACACGCCGGTGGCATTCACCACGGTGCGGGCGCGAACCGTGAACTGCTGGCCGCTGTCGGCGTCCTCGCAGACAAGGCCCGCCACCTTTCCCGCCTCATGGACCAGGGCCCGCGCAGGACAGTAGTTGACCACCAGGGCGCCCAGACCCGCCGCCGTCCGCGCCAGCGCCAGGGCCAGCCGGGCATCGTCGAACTGCCCGTCCCAGTACTTGACCCCTCCCTTGAGCCCCTCCGTCCGGGCCGTGGGCAGGCATTCCAGGGTGCGCGCACGGCCCAGGAACTGGGTGGCACCCAGTCCGGCTTTTCCGGCCAGGGCGTCGTACATCATGAGCCCGATGCCATAAAAAGGCGTCTCCCAGAAACGGTACGAGGGCATCACGAAAGGCAGGGGCTGGGCCAGATGCGGCGCGTTGTGCAGCAAGGTCGTGCGCTCGTGCAGCGCTTCGCGCACCAGCGCGATGTTGCCCTGGGCCAGGTAGCGGACACCGCCATGCACCAGCTTGGTGGCACGGGACGAGGTCCCCTTGGCGAAGTCGTGCGAGTCCACCAGGACCACGCTGAAACCGCGCGCCGCAGCATCCAGAGCGACTCCCAGCCCCGTCGCCCCGCCACCAATCACGGCAAGGTCGTAGTGGTGCGGCTGGGCCAGACGGGCCAGCAGGTCGGCGCGTCGCGTAGGAAGGGGGGCAGTGGCGATGGTCATGGGGTGATTGTCCATGGGCGGAACAAGAATTAAGGGTTTACCCTTGAATTCTTGGCACTTCCGGGATGAGAAACCGCCCAAGGGGAAGGAACTCCGGGGGGCGGCATGGAGTAAAAAAGCAGCCAGAGACCTTGTGAGCCCTGGCTGCCGGTGGCATCAGTCGTCAAGAAGCGACCGCCTCAGGGTCTCAACGCGCCTTGCCGTCCTTCCAAGCCTGCAGCAGCGTGCCGTACGCAATCGTCTGGCCCTTCGGCTTCTCATTGGCCAGCTTGGCCCAAGGCGCCTGCTTGTCGCTCAGCCACTTGGCGTTGTCGCTCTTCGGATTGAGCTTGGGGGCGCAATGCGCCATGCCGGCACGTTCCAGACGGGCCATCACCTGGTCCATTTCGTCGGCCAGCGTGTCCATGGCGCCCTGGGGCGTCTTCTCACCTGTGACCGCCTGCGCCACATTCTTCCACCACAGCTGTGCCAGCTTGGGGTAGTCAGGCACGTTGGTACCGGTGGGCGACCATGCCACGCGGGCGGGACTGCGATAGAACTCCACCAGACCACCCAGCTTGGGCGCCATGTCGGTCATGGCCTTGGACTGGATGTCGCTCTCGCGGATCGGGGTCAGGCCCACGATGGTCTTCTTGAGCGACGTGGTCTTGGCCGTCACGAACTGGGCGTAGAGCCAGGCAGCGGCGGTCTTGTTGGCGTCGTGGTCCTTGAAGAAGGTCCAGCTGCCCACGTCCTGGTAGCCGTTCTGCATGCCCTGCTTCCAGTACGGGCCGTTCGGGCCGGGGGCCATGCGCCACTTGGGCGTGCCGTCGGCATTCACCACAGGCAGGCCGGGCTTGGTCATGTCGGCCGTGAAGGCGGTGTACCAGAAGATCTGCTGGGCGATCTGGCCCTGGGCGGGCACGGGGCCGGCTTCGCCGAAGGTCATGCCCGTGGCTTCCTTGGGCGCGTACTTCTTCATCCAGTCCACGTACTTGGTCAGCGCGTAGACCGCAGCAGGCGAGTTGGTAGCGCCGCCACGGGCCACCGAGGCGCCCACGGGCGTGCACTTGTCGTCGGCCACGCGGATGCCCCATTCGTCGATCGGCAGGCCGTTGGGCGCGCCAATGTCCGCCGTACCCGCCATGGACAGCCATGCATCCGTGAAGCGCCAGCCCAGCGAAGGGTCCTTCTTGCCGTAGTCCATGTGGCCATAGATGGGCTTGCCGTCGATGTTCTTCACGTCGTTGGTGAAGAACTCGGCGATGTCCTCATAGGCGCTCCAGTTGAGCGGCACGCCCAGGTCGTAGCCGTACTTGGCCTTGAACTTGTCCTTGATGTCCTTGCGGTCGAACAGGTCGGCGCGGAACCAGTACAGGTTGGCGAACTGCTGGTCGGGCAGCTGGTACATCTTTCCGTCCGGGCCGGTCGTGAACTTGGTACCGATGTAGTCCTTGAGGTCGATGCCGGGGTTGGTGAATTCCTTGCCCGCACCGCCCATGTAGTCGGTCAGGCTCATGATCTTGCCGTAGCGGTAGTGCGTACCGATCAGGTCCGAATCCGAGATCCAGCCGTCATAGATCGACTTGCCGGACTGCATGGAGGTCTGCAGCTTCTCGACCACGTCGCCTTCCTGGATCAGGTCGTGCTTGACCTTGATGCCCGTGATTTCCTCGAACGCCTTGGCCAGCGTCTTGGATTCGTATTCGTGGGTGGTGATGGTTTCAGACACCACCGAGATTTCCTTCACGCCCTTGGCCTGCAGCTTCTTGGCCGCATCGATGAACCACTTCATCTCGGCCATCTGCTGGTCCTTGCTCAGCGTGGAGGGCTGGAACTCGCTGTCAATCCACTTCTTGGCTTCCGCCTCGCCCGCCATGGCGGCCTGGCCCGTCATGACCGCAACTGCCAATGCCAGCGCTGTGTACCGCGTCTTCATAGTGCCTGTCTCCTCATAGTCATCTCCCCTTTTGGATGCAAGGGTCGCCCGGCTCCGGGGAAGGGTTGAGCCGCGCGACGGGAACCAACGGAATGAAAGCTGCCTGCGAACGCGCTACCCCTTGCGCAGGATCAGCGCCAGCAGCGCCATCGACAGCACGAAGCTGATCCAGATCGAAGGATCGCCCTGAAGGCTGAACCACTGGGCCAGCTTGCCGCTGATGCCCACAAAAATCAGATTCACGTAGGCCGCTGACAACAGCCCAATAAACAGCCGATCACCGCGCGTCGTCTCCAGCGGCAAAAAGCCCTTGCGCATCGTCGTGGGCGACTTGATCTCCCACACCGTCATGCCAATCAGCATCAGTACGATGCAAATGAAGAACACCGCCACGGGCAGCGTCCAAGCCATCCACTCAAACATGGCGATATCTCCTCAAACCCGGCCCATCGCGAAACCCTTCGCGATGTAGTGCCGAACAAACCAGATCACGATGGCACCCGGCACGATGGTCAGCACGCCGGCGGCGGCCAGCGTGGCCCAGTCCATGCCGCTCGCGCTCACCGTGCGCGTCATGGTGGCCACGATGGGCTTGGCATTCACGCTGGTCAGCGTGCGCGCCAGCAGCAACTCCACCCAGCTGAACATGAAACAGAAGAACGCCGCCACGCCCACGCCGGCCTTGATCAGCGGCAAGAAGATCGTCATGAAAAACCGCGGAAAGCTGTAGCCATCGATATAGGCCGTCTCGTCGATCTCGCGCGGAATGCCGCTCATGAAGCCTTCCAGGATCCACACCGCCAGCGGCACGTTGAACAAGAGGTGCGCCAGCGCCACGGCAATGTGCGTGTCCATCAGCCCCACGGTGGTGTAGAGCTGGAAGAACGGCAGCAAAAACACGGCCGGCGGCGTCATGCGGTTGGTCAGCAGCCAGAAGAACACATGCTTGTCGCCCAGGAACTGGTAGCGCGAGAACGCATAGGCCGCCGGCAGCGCCACGGTCAGCGATATCGCCGTGTTGATGGCCACGTAGATCAGGCTGTTGATGTAACCCGAGTACCAGGACTCGTCGGTGAAGATGGTCTTGTAGTTGTCCCACGTGAAGTTCTGGGGAAAGAACGAGAACGTCGAGAGGATCTCCGCGTTGGTCTTGAAGCTCATGTTGACCATCCAGTAGATGGGCAGCACGGCGAAGACCAGGTAGGCGATCAGGAACACCGACCGCTTGTGGAAGCGTTTTTCATTCATGGCCGGCTCCTTCGTTGCTGGCGGTGCCCACGCGCTGCATCCAGTTGTAGAGGATGAAGCACAGCAGCAGGATGATGAAGAAATAGATCAGCGAGAACGCTGCAGCGGGGCCCAGGTCGAACTGGCCCACGGCCTTGGTCGTCAGGTACTGGCTCAGGAAGGTGGTGGCATTGCCCGGCCCGCCACCCGTGAGCACGAAGGGCTCGGTGTAGATCATGAAGCTGTCCATGAAGCGCAGCAGCACCGCGATCATGAGCACGCCGCGCATCTTGGGCAGCTGGATGTAGCGGAACACCGCGAACTTGCTGGCACCGTCGATGCGGGCGGCCTGGTAATACGCATCCGGGATGGAGCGCAGGCCGGCGAAGGCGAGCAGCGCCACCAGCGGGGTCCAGTGCCACACGTCCATGAGCAGCACCGTGAGCCATGCATGCGCGGCGTTGCCGGTGTAGCTGTACTCGATGCCCGCCTCCTGCAGCAGGCGCCCCATGAGGCCGATATCCGCGCGGCCATAGATCTGCCAGATGGTGCCCACCACGTTCCAGGGAATCAGCAGCGACAGCGCCACCACCACCAGCACGGCGGACGACTTCCACCCCTGCGCGGGCATGGACAGCGCGAGCAGGATGCCCAGCGGGATCTCCACCGCCAGCACCGCCAGCGAGAACGTGATCTGGCGCCACAGCGCGGCGTGCAACTCCTCGTCGCGCATCACGGCGGCGAACCACTCGGTGCCCACGAACACCCGGCGCTCGGGCGAAATGATGTCCTGCACCGAGTAGTTCACCACCGTCATCAACGGAAGGATGGCCGAGAAAGCCACGCAGATGATGACCGGAAGGATCAGGAACCAGGCCTTCTGGTTCACGGGCTTGGTGGTGGTGCTCATGCCAGCAGCTCCTCGTTTTGATAGAAGCACGTGTGCTCACCGAGCACCTGCAGCCAGACGGCATCCCCCGCGGAAGGCAGCCGTGCTTCCGGGCTGAAGCGCGCCTTGAGCGTGTGCTCACCCACCTTGGCGGTCAGCATCAGGTAGGTACCGATGTCCTGCACCTGCACCACCGTGCAGGGCAACGCACCGGCTTGGCCGGGCTCGGCCAGGGCCAGGTACTCGGGCCGCACGCCCACCTGCAACATACCTTCGGGCAGGGCGCGGTCCACCGGCGCGGCCAGGCGGTGGCCCGCCACCGACAACGCGGCTCCATCGCGCTGGGCGGGCAGGAAGTTCATGCCGGGCGAGCCGATGAAGTGGCCCACAAACACGTGTGCGGGCCGCTCGAACAGCGCGTCGGCCGAGCCCACCTGCACCGCCTTGCCGCGCGTCATCACCACCACCTGGTCGGCAAAGGTCAGTGCCTCGACCTGGTCGTGCGTCACATAGATCAGCGTGAGCTTGAGTTCGTGGTGGATCTGCTTGAGCTTGCGGCGCAGCTGCCACTTGAGGTGCGGGTCGATCACCGTGAGCGGCTCGTCGAACAGCACGGCCGCCACATCGGCGCGCACCAGGCCACGGCCCAGCGATATCTTCTGCTTGGCATCGGCCGCGAGGCCGGCCGCGCGCTGGTTGAGCTGCCCACTCATCTCCAGCATCTCGGCGATCACGCCCACGCGCTGCCTGATCTGGTCTTCGGGCACCTTGCGGTTGCGCAGCGGGAAGGCCAGGTTCTCGGCCACCGTCATGGTGTCGTAGATCACGGGGAACTGGAACACCTGCGCAATGTTGCGCTCCTGCGGGCTGGCGCGCGTCACGTCGCGGCCATCGAACAGCACCTTGCCGTGCGAGGGCACGAGCAGGCCCGACATGATGTTGAGCATGGTGGTCTTGCCACAGCCCGAGGGGCCGAGCAGCGCATAGGCACCGCCGTCCTCGAACTCCATCTTGAGCGGCAGCAGCGCGTAATCGCTGTCCTGCTGCGGGTTGGGCTTGTAAGAATGCGCCAGAGCCAGACTAATGCGAGCCATTTCAGCGCCCTCCCTGGCGCGCGGGCGCCCATGCCAGCCGGCCGTCAGCGCCAAACACATAGGCCTGCGCCGGGTCCAGATGCAGCGTGAGGGGCGTGCCCAGTTCGAAGTAATGCACCCCCGTCAGCTGGGCGACCAGGTCACCCCAGGGCGTCGTGGCGTGCACGAAAGTGTCGGACCCGGAAATCTCGGCCAGTTCCACCACGCCCCCCACGCTGATGTCATCAGGGCGGGCATGTACGCGCAGCGCGCTGGCGCGCACGCCCACGGTGAGCCCCGCGGCCGTGGCCACACCCTGCGGCAGCGGCACGGCCAGCTCCACGCCGCCCTCCAGGCGCACGCCACGCGGGGTTGCCGATGCGGCGATCAGGTTCATGGGCGGATCGCTGAAGGCACGCGCCACGCGCAGCGAGTTGGGCGCATGGAACACCTCCGCCGTCGGGCCGTACTGCAGCAGCTGCCCCTCGTCCAGCACGGCGGTGTAGCCGCCCAGCAGCAGGGCCTCGCCCGGCTCGGTGGTCGCATAGACCACCGTGGACTGGCCGGCAGCAAACAGCTGCGTGAGTTCTTCACGCAGCTCTTCGCGCAGCTTGTAGTCCAGGTTCACCAGGGGTTCGTCCAGCAGCATCAGGGGCGCACCCTTGGCCAGGGCGCGGGCCAGCGCCACGCGCTGCTGTTGCCCGCCCGACAGCTCGGCAGGATAGCGGTCCAGGAACATGTCGATGTGCAGGCGGCTGGCGATCTCGCGCACCCGGGCGTCGATGTTCTTTTCGCCGCGCAGCTTGAGCGGCGATGCAATGTTGGCCGCCACCTTCATCGAGGGGTAGTTGATGAACTGCTGGTACACCATGGCCACGTTGCGGTCGCGCACGGGCATGCCGGTCACATCCACGCCATCGACCGTCACGCGGCCCGCGGTCGGCGTGTCCAGCCCGGCCATGATGCGCATGAGGCTGGTCTTGCCGGCCTGTGTGGCGCCCAGCAGCACCGTCACGGCGCCGCTGTGCAGCGCCAGGCTCATGTCATGGAGCCAGGTCTGCGGACCAACCTTCTTGCTGATGCTGTCCAGTGCCAGCTGCATCACGCAACCTTTCTAATGGGCCCCTGAGGGCCGGGTGGATCTGGCTCCCTGCCGCGCACGCAGCAAAACGCCTCGTTTTCGATTGCGTTCATTTTTGTTCTTTTTTGATCGTATTGAATCAAGGTTTACCCTTAACAGGTTCCTTTTTGTTCGATTTAAAGTATCTCCAATCCTCAGACCACTGATTCGCGTGAATACGAACCCCCGACAACTGCTGCTTCTCGAAGAAGTCCGCGCGCGCAAGTCCGCCACGGTCGAACAACTGGCCGACACGCTGGGCGTGACGCTGCAGACCGTGCGCCGCGATGTGCAGCGCCTGGCCGAGTCCGGCCTGCTCACGCGCTTCCATGGCGGCGTGCGCGTGCCCAGCTCCACGGTGGAGAACCTGGCCCACACCCAGCGCGAGACGCTGCATGCCGAAGGCAAGGCACGCATAGCGCGCGCCGTGGCCGAACAGGTGCCCAACGACTGCTCGCTGATCCTGAACATCGGCACGACCACGGAAGCCATCGCCAAGGCGCTGCTGCACCACCGTGGCCTGCGCGTGATCACCAACAACCTGAACGTGGCTGCCATCCTGAGCGGCAACCCCGAGTGCGAGGTCATCGTGGCCGGCGGCGTGGTGCGCGCGCGCGACCGCGGCATCGTGGGCGAGGCGGCGGTGGACTTCATCCGCCAGTTCAAGGTGGACATCGCGCTCATCGGCATCTCGGGCGTCGAGCCCGACGGCTCGCTGCGCGACTTCGACTACCGCGAGGTGAAGGTGGCGCAAACCATCATCGAGCAGTCGCGCGAGGTCTGGCTGGCGGCCGACCACAGCAAGTTCAACCGCCCGGCCATGGTGCAGCTGGCCACGCTGCAGCAGATCGACCGCCTGTTCACCGATGCGCCACCGCCCGAGCCCTTTCCCGTATTGCTCCAGGACGCCGAGGTCATCTGCACGGTCGCTGCATGACAGAAGGCCCCCCTGAGTCGCCTGCGGCGCCTTCCCCCGGTGGGGGACGACGCCCTCGCTGCGGGGCGGCCCTTGCTCGGCGTCCGCTGGCCTGGGCCGCGCGCTGATCGACCGCCGTGGACACTACGTGGATTCATACATTTCGGAGCCCCTCGTCACCATGACCTACCTGCTCGCCCTCGACCAAGGCACCTCCAGCTCCCGCAGCATCGTTTTTGACGAAGGCGGCCACATCGTGGCGCAGGCGCAGCTGGAGCTGCCGCAGATCTACCCACAGCCCGGCTGGGTCGAGCATGACCCGCTGGAGATCTGGCGCACCCAGCTGGCCACGGCACGCGATGCGCTTGCCAAGGCGGGCATAGCAGCGAGCGCCGTGCGCGCGGTGGGCATCACCAACCAGCGCGAGACCACGGTGCTGTGGAACCGCAGGACCGGCCAGCCCGTGCACCACGCCATCGTTTGGCAGGACCGGCGTGCCGAACCCGCCTGCGCACAGCTGCGCGAACAAGGCCACGCAGCCACCATCCAGGCCAAGACCGGGCTGCTGGTGGACGCCTACTTCTCGGGCACCAAGCTGCAGTGGCTGCTGGACCATGTCCCCGGTGCGCGCGAAGCCGCCGAGCGCGGCGACCTGGCCTTTGGCACGGTGGACAGCTGGCTGATATGGAAACTCACCCATGGCCAGGTGCATGTGACGGACGTGAGCAACGCCTCGCGCACCATGCTCTTCAATGTGCACACCAACCAGTGGGACGACGAGCTGCTGGCGCTGCTGCGCATTCCCAGGGCGCTGATGCCCGCAGTGCTGCCGTCGAGCGCCCACTTTGGCGACATCGCCCCCGACCTGCTGGGCCACTCCATCCGCATCGGCGGCGTGGCGGGCGACCAGCAAAGCGCGCTGTTCGGCCAGGCCTGCTTCACGGCCGGCATGGCCAAGAACACCTACGGCACCGGCTGCTTCATGCTGATGCACACGGGCGGCGTGTTCCAGACCAGCCAGAACGGCCTGCTCACCACCAGCGCGGCGCAGGCAGGCACGGCGCCCGAATACGCCATGGAGGGCAGTGTCTTCGTGGGCGGCGCCGTGGTGCAGTGGCTGCGCGACGGCCTGCGCGCCATCTCCACCAGCAACGAGGTCGAGTCGCTGGCGCAGAGCGTGCCCGACTCGGGCGGCGTGATGATGGTGCCCGCCTTCACGGGCCTGGGCGCCCCGTACTGGAAGCCCGATTCGCGCGGCACCATCACGGGCCTCACGCGCGGCACCACGCTGGGCCACATCGCCCGCGCGGCGCTGGAAAGCATCGCCTACCAGAGCGCCGCCCTGCTCCTGGCCATGAGCCGCGATGCCGTGGTCGCCGGCGGCGCACCGGTCAGCGAGCTGCGCGTGGACGGCGGCGCCTGCATCAACGACCTGCTGATGCAGTTCCAGGCCGACCTGCTGGGCATCCCGGTGGTGCGCCCGGCCGTCATCGAAACCACGGCCCTCGGTGCGGCCTATCTGGCGGGGCTGTCGAGCGGCGTGTACCGCAGCACGGACGAACTCTCGCAGCTGTGGCGCGCCGACCGCCGCTTCGTTCCCACGCTGGGCAGCGCGCGCGCGCAGGAGCTGATGGCGAACTGGGAACACGCCGTGCGGCAGACCACGGCCGCATAGGCAGGCTCACCGCCTTCAGGCCGCGGGCGGCATGGCCCCGGGCGGCTGCGCCTGCTCCTGCGGCAGGTAGATGCGCGCCAGCCCCCGCGTGATCGCGTCCACGATCTGGTCGCGCCGCAATGCGATGTGCGCGGACAGCAGACGCTCGCTCAGGGCCGGGTCCCGCGCGCGCAGGGCTTGCAGGATGTCCTGGTGCTCATGCTGGGTGGAATCGCGCCCGACGTTTTCCATGTCAATCCAGCGGATGAACCGGATGCGTTCATTGAGGCTCAGCAGCATGCGCCGCAATTCGGAATTGCCCGCCATGTCCGCGATGCGCATGTGAAAACCCTCGTCCAGCTCCACCAGCCGCTGCACCGCAGCCGCGGCGGGAACGCGCCGGCTCTCCTCCAGGTAGGCACGGGCCTCTTCCACCTCGGCGTCCGTTGCCCGCTCGATCGCCAGCCGCATGCATTCGCGCTCGATCGCCACGCGCGCTTCATACAGGTCCAGCGTTTCCTGCACGT
Organism: Acidovorax sp. GW821-FHT10E04; assembly: GCF_059415185.1. Lineage (NCBI taxonomy): Bacteria > Pseudomonadati > Pseudomonadota > Betaproteobacteria > Burkholderiales > Comamonadaceae > Acidovorax > Acidovorax sp. GW821-FHT10E04. The sequence goes on along the minus strand of NZ_JBWKMT010000008.1, from coordinate 114,931 downwards.
CGAGCGGGCGGCGCATGTAGCCCCGCGTGGCCGGCTGCAGGAACCCTTCCGTCACCAGCCGTCCCAGGGCCTCGCGCACGGGCGTGCGGCTCACGCCCAAGCGCTCGGCCAGCTCGATTTCGCTCAGGCGCTCTCCGGGTTTGAACTGGTAGGCAATCGCCATGTGCCGCAGCGTGTTGTAGACGCTGGAACCTCTCTCGCGGCGAATCTTGGCAATGGGGGCTGTCATGGGGGTGTATTGTGCACGCGCTCTTTCAGAATTCATTTAAGTATACTTAAATGAATTCTCGCGAATCACCCCAACCCGACGAAGGCCCTCCGACATGACGACCCCTTTCAATGGCGCCGATGCGATGGTGCGCATGCTGCAGCACAACGGCGTGAAGCACATCTTCGGCCTGTGCGGCGACACCAGCCTGCCGTTCTATGACGCTCTGGCGCGCCTGGACCACGGCATCGACCACATCCTCACCCGCGACGAGCGCAGCGCCGGCTACATGGCCGACGCCTACGCCCGCGTGACCGGCAAGGTGGGTGTGTGCGAGGGCCCCAGCGGCGGGGGCGCCACCTACCTGCTGCCCGGGCTGGTGGAGGCCAACGAGTCCTCCGTGGCGGTGCTGGGCATCACCTCGGATGTGTCGGTGGGCGCGCGCGGCAAGTTCCCGCTGACCGAACTCGACCAGCAGGCGCTCTACCGCCCCCTGACCAAATGGAACACCACCATCGACCGGGTGGACCAGATTCCGCATGCCGTGCGCAGTGCTTTCCGTGCCATGACCACGGGCCGCCCCGGCGCGGCCCACATCTGCCTGCCCTACGACGTGCAAAAACATGCCATCGACCCCGCGGAGGTGTGGGCGCAGCCAGGGCATGGCCAGTTTCCCGCCCACCGCTCGGCACCCGACCCCGCGGCGGTGGACGAGGCCGCCGACCGCCTCGTGGCGGCCACGTCGCCCGTGCTCATCTGCGGCGGCGGCGTGGTGATCGCTGGCGCCAGCGCGGCGCTCGACGCCCTGGCCAGGCTGCTCAACGCGCCGGTCTGCACCAGCGTGAGCGGCCAGGGCAGCCTGGCCGACACGCACCCGCTGAACGCGGGCGTGGTCGGCACCAATGGCGGGATCGATGCCACCCGCGCCGTGGTGGCGCAGGCCGACCTCGTCCTGTTCATTGGCGCGCGCGCGGGCTCCACCACCACCGAGCACTGGCAGATGCCGTCCCGCAAGGTCACCATCCTGCACCTTGACGTGGATGCGATGACCATCGGCACCAACTACCGCACCGACGTGGCGCTGGTCGGGGATGCCCTGCTCGGCCTGCAGGCGCTGCACGCCGCGGTGCAGGCGCGCATCGGGCGCCGCCCCGCCCACGCGGCCGATGGCAGGGCGCTGGCCGGCGAGGCACGCGCCCGCAAGCAGGCCTTCTTCGCACCGCTGGCGGCATCGCTGGACCGCCCCATCAAGCCCGAGCGCGTGGTGGACGTGCTCAACCGGCTGCTGCCGCCCCGCGCCATCGTGGTGGCCGACCCCGGCACGCCCTGCCCCTACTTCACCGCCTACTTCAACGCACCGCAATCAGGGCGCCACTTCATCACCAACCGGGCGCACGGCGCGCTCGGTTTCGCCATGTCGGCCGGCGTGGGCGCGGCGTTCGGGCAGCCGGACTCGGTGGTGGTTTCCGTCATGGGCGACGGCAGCTTCGGCTTCACCTGCGGGGAGCTGGAGACCATCGTGCGCCGCAACGTGCCCCTGAAGATGATCGTGTTCTCCAATGCGGTCTATGGCTGGATCAAGGCCAGCCAGAAAACCGGCTACGACGGGCGCTACTTCTCCGTGGACTTCAACCGCACCCACCATGCGCGCGTGGCCGAGGCCTTCGGCGTGAAGGCCTGGCAGGTGGAGGACCCCGCCGACCTCGAGGGCGCCATCAGGGCGGCCCTCCTGCACGACGGCCCGGCGCTGGTCGATGTGGTCTCGCAGGAACTGCAGGACACGGCCGTGCCCGTGAGCCAGTGGATGGGCTGAGGCCCGCCCCCCGGCATGTCCTCGGGCGCCAGCCTTGGCGCCCGCCGCTGATTCACTTGAAGAGGAGTTTCCATGACCCGCACCGCGTCCCGCCGCCAGATCCTGGCGGCCGCCCTTGCATCCGCCCTGGGGCTGGGCGGCCCCGCGCTGGCCAGCAACGATGCCAACCTCAAGCTGGTGATCACCTTTCCACCGGGGGGCAGCACCGACATCGCGGCGCGCATCCTGCAGCCCCGCCTGGCCGAGAAGGCGGGCCGCCCGGTGGTCGTGGAGAACCGGCCCGGCGCGGCCAGCCAGATCGCCACGCAGTACGTGGCCAAGTCGGCCCCGGACGGCAACACCGTGCTGGTGAGCTTCGACACCCACGCCATCAACCCCATCGCCAAGCCCCGGCTGCCCTACGACACCTTCAAGGATTTCGCGGGCGTCTCGCTGGCGCTGCGGTTTCCGCTGGTGATCGGCGCCGCCGCCTCCGTGCCGGCCAAGGACCTGCGCGGCTTTCTCGACCTGGCCGCCAAGGCGCCCGGCAAATACAGTTACGCATCCACCGGCCTCGGCTCGATGAACCACCTGGTGATGGAGGACATCAAGCGCCGCTCCGGCACCTTCGTGCTGCATGTGCCCTTTGGCGGCGGCGGCCCCGCCGTCCAGGCGGTGCTGGGCGACGTGGCCAGCCTGACCTTGCTCAGCTATGCGGCGCTGCGCGGCCAGATCGCCGCGGGCAAGATCAAGCCGCTGGCCGTGACGGGCGCCCGGCGCCTGCCCGAACTGCCCGACGTGCCCACCGTGGCCGAATCGGGATTCCCCGGCTTCGAGGCCTATTCCTGGATCGGGCTGTTCGTGCCCGCCGCGACACCGGCCGCCACGGTGCACCAGCTGACCGAGGACTTCCAGGCCACCCTGCAGACGCCCGACATCAAGGCCAGGCTCACGCAGGCGGGCTTTGAAGTCGTCGCCAGCGACGGGCCGGGCCTGGAGCGCCACGTGCGCGAGGAATATGAGCGCTGGGGCAAATTCGTGCGCGAAACCCGGTTGAAGCTGGACGAATGACCATGGAGCCCCACGCCATGCCCTTCGCCCTGGACCACATCGTCATCGCCGTGGCCGACCTGCAAGCCGCCATCGCCGACTATCGCGCCCTGGGCCTGCAGGTGCTTCCCGGCGGGCAGCACCCGGGGCGCACCTCGCACAACGCCCTGGTGGTGTTTGCGGACGGCGCCTACCTGGAACTCATCGCATGGCGGGCCCCGGCCCCCGAAGAGCGCTGGTACCGCACGCTGCGCGACCATGGCGAAGGCCTGGTGGACTTCGCGCTGCGTGCGCCGGACACCGTGCAGGCGCTGGCGGACGCACGCGCGCGCGGGCTCGGCACCCTGACCGGCCCGGTCGACGGCGGCCGGCTGCGGCCCGACGGCGCGCAGCTTCGCTGGCAGACCGCGCGCCACGCCACGCCGGACGTTCCCTTCCTGTGCGGCGACATCACCCCCCGGGCCCTGCGCGTGCCCGAAGGCGCCGCCCGCGTCCACCCCAACGGCGCAGAGGGCGCTGCGGCGCTGACGGTGGCCGTGCACGACCTGGATGCCACCCTGGCGCGCTACCAGGCCCTGCTGGGCGCGCAGGCGCAGGCCGCCACCCTGGCCAGCGCAGGCGGAATCCGCACCGCGCGGCTCCCGCTGGGCAGCACGCTGCTGTGGCTGCAGAGCCCCGAGCGCGCGGCCAGCGCCCCCGGCGCGGCAGAACCGCCCGCCGCCCAGGCGCTGCGCGAGCGGCTGGCCTCGCGCGGCGAAGGGCCCTGCGCGCTGGTCCTTCGCCGCCGCGCTGGCACGCTCCCGCCCGGCACCGCGGCCACCCACGGCGTCGCGCTCCAATGGCTGGCCGCCGAGATTCCCTAAACTGCCAGCTTTTGATTCCCTCCGCCTGCCCGACATGAACACCACCGCCGCTCCCACCTCCCTGCCCATCATCGCCTTCATCGGCGGTGGCAACATGGCCAGCGCCATCATTGGCGGGCTGATCCACCAGGGCCACCCCGCCCGCGACATCGAAGTGGTCGAGCCCTGGCCCGAAGCGCGCGAGGCGCTGCGCAAGAACTACGGGATCGAGGCCCAGCCCGAAGCCGGCCCCGCCCTGCAGCGCGCCCGCATCGTGGTCTGGGCCGTCAAGCCCCAGACCTTCAAGGACGCGGCCGCCCAGGCCCGGGCCCACACGCAGGACGCGCTGCACCTGAGCGTGGCCGCCGGCATCCGCTCGGACAGCATCGCCCAATGGCTGGGCACCGAACGCATCGTGCGCACCATGCCCAACACGCCGGCGCTGGTGGGCAAGGGCATGAGCGCGCTGTATGCCCGCCCCGCCGTGGACGCGGCCGCCCGCGTGCAGGTCGAGTCCATCATGGCGTCCACCGGGGAATTCCTGTGGGTGGAAAGCGAAAAGCAGCTCGACGCGGTCACGGCGCTGTCGGGTTCGGGCCCGGCGTATGTCTTTTACTTCCTGGAAGCCATGACCCGCGCGGGCGTCGGCATGGGGCTGTCGCAGCAGCAGGCGCACCAGCTGGCCGTGGGCACGTTCGTGGGCGCATCGGAGCTGGCGCGCCGCTCCGACGAGCCGCCCGCCGTGCTGCGCCAGCGCGTCACCTCCAAAGGCGGCACCACCTACGCGGCGCTGCAGTCCATGGAGGCCGCGGGCATGGGCGCGAGCTTCGAGGCCGCCATGCGCGCCGCCGAGCAGCGGGCGCTTGAACTGGGCGATGAATTCGGCGGCTAAGCCCCGAGGCGCTGCCCTGGCCGGGGCCATGCCGTCCGCGGCCAGCGGGTACCGCGCAGCCCCGTGACAGGCGGAGACACCGTCTGCAAACGGGTCAATGGGCCGCCAGCTGGCGCAGCAGATAGCTGCCGGCGATCCCCGCGAACACCGTGGCGCCGAGCCAGTGGTTGACCCGGAAGGCCTTGAAGCACCCCTCGCGGGTGCGGTGGCGGATCAGGCGCCAATGCCACAGCACCTGCACGAGCGCACCGGCTATTGCTATGCAAAACATAGCACCTAGCGCATACCGATCAAGCGCTACAGCCCAAATGGACAGGAAGAGCAGATAGAACGCCACGATGGCCGCCACGTCCAGGCGGCCCAGCGTGATGGCCGAGGTCTTGATGCCGATCCGCAGGTCGTCGTCGCGGTCCACCATGGCGTATTCGGTGTCGTAGGCCAGCACCCAGAACAGGTTGCCCAGCCACATCCACCAGGCCACGGCAGGCACCGCGCCCTGCACCGCGGCGAACGCGATCACGATGCCGAAATTGAACGCGATGCCCAGCACCGCCTGCGGCATGGAGATCACGCGCTTGGAGAACGGGTAGGCGATGGCCACCAGCAGCGCGGGCACCGACCAGGCGATGGCCGCGGCGTTGGTGGTGAGCACCAGGCCGAACGCCAGCAGCGCCAGCACCGCGCCCAGGGCCAGGGCTTCCTTCACGCCCACGGCGCCCGTGGTGACCGGGCGCTGCGCCGTGCGCTTGACATGCCTGTCGAAGTCGCGGTCGGCCACGTCGTTCACGCAGCAGCCCGCGCTGCGCATGAGGATGGTGCCCAGCACGAACACCGCCAGCAGGTGCCAGCCCGGAAACCCGTCCGCCGCGATCCACAGCGCGCTGAGCGTGGGCCACAGGCATACCAGCCAGCCGGCGGGGCGGTCCCAGCGGATGAGGTCAAGGTACAGGGCGAAGCGGCTGCGCAAAGATACGGACGGCATGCGGGCTGAGCGGAAAAGGACGGTGGAAACCCGCCGGACACGCGGGCGCACCGAATGTAGCAGGGAGGGTACGGGCAGCCCGAAGAACCGGTAAAGTCTCCCGTTCCCTTCCACTACGGACCAGCCCGCATGCCCCGATCATCGAGCCCCCAGGCCGCCACGCGCTTTGCCATCCCCCGCACGCTGCTGGCGGGTTTCGTGGTGGCGGCCCTGGCCACGCTGGTCATCGCTCTGGTCAATTTCCGCGCCTCCGAACTGCGCGCCGACGCGGTCGATGCGATGGACCGGACCACCCTGGCGATGCGCCAGCTCAATCTGCTGAGTTCGGCCCTCAAGGACGCGGAGACGGGCCAGCGGGGCTACCTGCTGACGGGCGAAGCCCCCTACCTGCAGCCCTACCAGCTCGCGCTCACCGCGGTGGAGCGGCAGATGTCCGCCCTGAAGGCCAGCACGGCGGACAACCCCGTGCAGCGGCGGCTGGTGGTGCAGATCGATGACCTGGCCCAGCAAAAGCTGCGCGAGCTGAACGAAACCATCGAGCTGCGCAAGGCCGGCAATGCCGACGGCGCGATGGCGCTCGTGCGCACCGATGCCGGCAAGAACCTCATGGACCGCGTGCGCGACCTGGCCGCCGACCTGTTCACGCTGCAAAGCCAGCAGCTGGAAGCCCGCCGCCAGCAGTGGGTGGATGCCGCCACGGCCTCCGCCTACTACTCGTGGGGCGGCTCGCTGGTGCTGCTGGTGCTGATCTGTGTCTCCGCCGCGCTGACCGCGCGCGAATACCGCGCCAAGGCCCTGCAGTCCTGGGTGGCGGCGGGCCTCACCGGCCTGGGCCAGCGCATCCAGGGCGACCACCGGCTCGAGGACATCGGCGAGCTGGCCCTGGAATACCTGGCCACCTACCTCAAGGCCTCCGTCGGCGCGGGCTATGCGGCCAATGGCCACGGCAGCTTCGCGCTGTTTGGCGGCTATGCCCTGCCGCGCGAACGCCTGGAGCAGAAGCTCCTCGCGGGCGAGGGCCTCGTCGGGCAGGCCGTGCGCTCGCGCCAGCTGCTGCATGTGCGCGATGTGCCGCCGGGCCACCTGCAGGTCGCCTCGGGCACCGGGCAGTCCGGCCCGGCCGAGCTGCTGGTGGCGCCCGCAGTGGAAAACGGCGAAGTCTTCGCCGTGATCGAGCTGGGCTTCTACCGGCCGGTGGGCGAGGCCGAGCGCGACCTGATGGAGCGCGCCTCGGAGATGCTGGCCGTGGCCATCCGCTCGGGCATCGACCGCACGCGCCTTGAATCCCTGCTGGAAGAAACCCAGCGCCAGTCCGAGGAGCTGCAGATGCAGCAGGAAGAGCTGCGGGTCAACAACGAGGAGCTGGAGCAGCAAAGCCGCGTGCTGCAGGAATCGCAGGCGCAGATGGAAGTGCAGCAGACCGAGCTGGAGCAGACCAACGCGCACCTGGAAGAGCAGACCCAGCAGCTCGAGCACCAGCGCGAACAGCTCCTGCGCGCCCAGAGCGCGCTGACCGACAAGGCCCGCGAGCTGGAACTGTCGAGCCAGTACAAGAGCGAATTCCTGGCCAACATGAGCCATGAGCTGCGCACGCCCCTCAACTCCACGCTGATCCTGGCCAAGCTGCTGTCGGACAACAAGCCCGGCAACCTCAGCGGCGACCAGGTGAAGTACGCGCAGACCATCTACGCGGCCGGCAACGACCTGCTGGCGCTCATCAATGACATCCTGGATCTGTCCAAGATCGAGGCGGGCCAGGCCACCGTGACCGTGGAGCCGGTTTCCATCGCACGGGCCGTGCAGGCACTGGTGGACCCGCTGCGCCCGCTGGCCCAGGAAAGGGGCCTGGCGCTCAACGCCACCGTGGCCCCGGACGTGCCCGCGACCATGGACACCGACCCCCTGCGCCTGGGACAGGTGCTCAAGAACCTGCTGTCGAATGCGATCAAGTTCACCGAGCAGGGCTCGGTGGCGCTGCACGTGTCCCGCAACCCCGGCGACACGCTGTCGTTCGTGGTCAAGGACACCGGCATCGGCATTCCCGCGCACCAGCAGGAACTGATCTTCGAAGCCTTCCGCCAGGCCGATGGCAGCACCCACCGCAAGTACGGCGGCACGGGCCTGGGCCTGTCGATCTCACGCGACCTGGCGCAGCTGCTGGGCGGGCACATCACCGTGGAAAGCACGCCCGGCCAGGGCAGCGTGTTCACGCTGGTCCTTCCCCTGCAGCTGGAAGCGGCCATGCCGGTGGCGCCCCTCCTGCCCGCGAGCGTGCGCGCGGAGTCCGCCCCGCCCGCCGATGCGCCCGCGCGGCTGCCCGTCGCGGCGCCGCAGGACGCCCCGCCCCCTCCGGGCACCCGCGCGGGCCCGGCGCCACTGCCGCGCGCCGGTGCGCGCAGCATTCTCATCATCGAGGACGACGAACGCTTTGCGCACATCCTGCGCGACCTGGCCCAGGAAATGGGCTTCGAGTGCGCCGTGGCCCTGAACGCCGCCGACGGCATGCTGGCTGCCACGCAGAGCCTGCCCAGCGCCATCGTGCTGGACGTGAACCTGCCGGACTTCTCGGGACTGGGCGTGCTCGACCAGCTCAAGCGCAACCCGGCCACGCGCCACATTCCCGTGCACGTGGTGTCGGTGGCCGACTATTCGCAGGAAGCCATGGGCCGGGGCGCCGTGGGCTACGCGCTCAAGCCGGTCAAGCGCGAGGAACTGGTGCATGCGCTGGAGCGCCTGGAGGCCAAGTTCACCCAGAACATGCACCGCGTGCTGGTGGTCGAAGACGACGAGCGCCAGCGGGAAAGCGTGCGCCACCTGCTCAGCCGCGATGGCGTGGAGATCGTCTGCGCCGGCACCGCCGCCGCCGCCCTCGAACACCTGCGCGGCGCGACCTTCGACTGCATGGTGATGGACCTGAACCTGCCCGACCTGAACGGCTACGAGCTGCTGCAGCAGATGACCGAGCAGGACGGCGTGTCGTTCCCGCCCGTCATCGTGTACACCGGCAGGGCGCTGTCGCGCGACGAGGAACAGCTGCTGCGGCGCTTCTCCAAGTCCATCATCATCAAGGACGCCCGCTCGCCCGAGCGACTGCTGGACGAAGTCACGCTGTTCCTGCACCAGGTGGAGTCCGAGCTGTCCGCCGAACACCGCCAGATGCTGCAGGTGGCCCGCAACCGGGACACGGCCCTGGAAGGGCGCACCGTGCTCGTGGTGGAGGACGACGTGCGCAACGTGTTCGCGCTCTCCAGCATCCTCGAGCCCTCGGGCATCCGCGTGGAGATCGCCCGCAACGGCCGCGAGGCGCTGGACGCCCTGGCCCGCGCCGACAGCGGCGCAAGCGCCCATGCCATCGACCTCGTGCTCATGGACATCATGATGCCGGAGATGGACGGCTACACCGCCATGCGCGAGATTCGCGCCCGCCCGGAATGGCGGCGCCTGCCCATCATCGCGCTCACCGCCAAGGCCATGAAGGACGACCAGGAAAAATGCCTGGCGGCCGGAGCCAACGACTACATCGCCAAGCCGCTCGACGTGGAAAAGCTGCTGTCGCTGGTGCGGGTCTGGATGCCCAAGTAACCCGGCAGCGCACCATGCCCCACCGCAAGAAGGCACGCACGGCGGACATCGAGCAGCGCCTGCTGATCGATGCGATCTACCACCGCTACCACTACGATTTCAGGGGCTATGCGCAGGCGTCCCTCAAGCGGCGATTGAACACGGCCCTGCTGCAGTTCCAGTGCCAGACGCTGTCGCAGCTGCAGGACCGCGTGCTGCACGAGCCCGCGGTGTTCCCGGCACTGCTCGAGTACCTCACGGTGCAGGTCAGCGACATGTTCCGCGACCCAAGCTACTTCCTGTCGCTGCGCAACGAGGTGGTGCCCCTGCTGCGCACCTACCCGTCGCTCAAGGTCTGGGTGGCGGGCTGCAGCGCGGGCGAGGAGGTGTATTCGCTGGCCATCCTGCTGCACGAGGAAGGCCTGCTCGAGCGCACGCTGATCTACGCCACCGACATCAACCCCCATGCGCTGCATGCCGCCGAGGCCGGCGTGTTCGACGTGGCCCGTGTCGCGTCCTTCACCGAGAACCATGCCCGCTCGGGCGCGCGCAGCTCCCTGTCGGACTACTACTCGGCCCACTACGGGCGGGCGGTGTTCGACAAGTCGCTCAAGGAGCACATGGTGTTCTCGGACCACAGCCTGGCCACCGACAGCGTGTTCGCCGAGATGCACCTGGTCTCCTGCCGCAACGTGCTCATCTACTTCGAGCGCGAACTGCAGAACCGGGCGCTGGGGCTGTTCCGCGATGCGCTGTGCCACCGGGGCTTCCTGGGCCTGGGCTCCAAGGAGTCGCTGCGGTTCTCCGGCCAGGCGGATGCCTTTGACGACCTCGTGCCCGAGGACCGCATCTACCGCAAGAAGGCGGGCCTGTGACGCGGCCACGACACCCGCCAGCCGAGCACCTGGAGGGCTACGACGCCATCGTGGTGGGCGGGTCCTCCGGCGGCATCGATGCGCTCATGCAGGTGCTGCCCGCGCTGCCCGCCAGCCTGCGCGCCGCGGTGCTGATCGTGCTGCACCTGCCCCGCGACCGGCGCAGCCTGCTGGCGGAGATCTTCCGGCAACGCTGCGCGCTCCCCCTGCACGAAGCGCAGGACAAGCAGTCCATCGCCCCGGGCGCGGTGTACTTCGCGCCGCCGGACTACCACCTGCTGGTGGATGCGGGGCCGGGCATCGCGCTGTCCGTGGACGCGCCCGTGCATTTCTCGCGCCCCTCGATCGACGTGCTCTTCGAATCCGCGGCCGACCAGTATGGCGGCCGCCTGGTGGGCATCCTGCTCTCGGGCGCCAACGAGGACGGGGCCCACGGCCTGCGGTCCATCCGCGCCGCGGGCGGGCTGGCCATCGTCCAGGAACCCGCCAGCGCGGCCATGCCCACCATGCCGCAGGCCGCGCTGGCCTGCACCGAGGCCCACCACGTCCTGCCCCCCAAAGGCATTGCCGATCTGATCGCAGACCTGCACCGCCAGCGCCTGCTGTGATGCACCGCGCCCTTACCCACCCCGACGCCCACATCCTCTCCCCGCACGCGAAGACCATGCCACACACCGACCGCATCAAATGCCTGCTCGTCGATGACATTCCTGAAAACCTGATCGCGCTGGAAGCGCTGCTCCAGCGCGACGGCCTCGACATCCTGAAGGCCCAGTCCGGCCCGCAGGCACTGGAGCTGCTGCTCGCCCACGGGGACGTGGCGCTGGCCCTGCTCGATGTGCAGATGCCGGAGATGAATGGCTTCGAGCTGGCCGAACTGATCCGCGGCAGCGAGCGCACGCGCCATATTCCGCTGATCTTCATGACCGCCGGATCCCGCGAGCAGAACTGGCAGTTCCGGGGCTACGAAAGCGGTGCGGTGGACTTTCTGTACAAGCCCATCGAACCGCACGTGCTCACCAGCAAGGCCAACGTGTTCTTCGAGCTGCACCGGCGCAAGCAGGCCCTGGCCCACGAACTGAAGGAGCGCACGGCGGCGCTGCGCATCAACGAGATGTTCATGGCGGTGCTGAGCCACGACCTGCGCACGCCCCTGATGTCGATCACGGCGGCCGCCACGGTGCTCAAGCGCCAGCCCGATGCCGAGAAGGTGGGCGCGATGGCCGACCGGGTGCTCAGCAGCAGCCAGCGCATGGGCCGGATGATCGAAGACCTGCTGGACGTCACCCGCATACGCCACGCGGGCGGGCTGGCCCTGCAGCTGGGCCCCGTCGGCATGCAGGCCGTGGTGCAGCGCGCGCTGGACGAGGTGCAGACCGGGTTCCCGGCCCACCGCATCGAGTCCACGCTGGCGGGGGACCTGGCCGGGGTCTGGGACGCCGAGCGCATGTGCCAGGTGATGACCAACCTGGTGGGCAATGCCATCCACCACGGCGATCCCGCACAACCCGTGCGCATCGCGGTGGACGGAACCCAGGCGGGGAGCGTGTCGGTCTCGGTGGCCAACGGGGGCGTGATACCGCCAGGCCTGCTGCCCCATCTTTTCGACCCGTTCCACGGACGGGAAAGAGAGCCGGGACGCCACCAGGGGCTGGGGCTGGGACTGTTCATCGCGCACCAGATCGTTCACGCGCACTCGGGGAACATCGAGGTGTGCTCACAGGACGCAAGCACCTCTTTTCGCGTGACCCTGCCCCGGGTCTCGCCTGCGCCCGGCGATCGCAAGGCATCGCCGGCCTGAGCCGGCACGGCGGTGGCGCGTCAGGCGACGGGGCGCGCCACGGCCTCGCGGATGGAACTCAGCAGCTGCTCCAGGTCCTCCAGGTCGAAGGGCTTGAGCAAGGTCCGAACATTGGGGCCCCAGGCGCCGGGATAGTGGCCCAGTTCATAGCCCGAGCACAGGACCACCCAGCGTTGCGGGTCCTGGGCCAGCAGCCGGCGCGCGAGATCCGTCCCCGAAATGCCGGGCAGGCTCACGTCCGAGACCAGCAGGTCGTAGGACTGCAGGGCATCAAGCTCCAGGGCTTCTTCGGCCGTGGCGCACGAAGTCACCGTCTGGCCTTCGCCCTCCATCAGCATGCCAATGGTCTCGCGCAGTTCGGCGTTGTCTTCCACGTAGAGGATTCGCATACATCACAGATTTTCTTGTCCTCCATGCCCCTGACGTCGCCCCACGGCAGCAGGCGGCATGCCCAAGCCCGGATCATCCACACAAGCCAGGCGGCCCCCTGTAGGACAACACGCACTTCCGTCCCCTGGGGCGCACGCGGGCGCCACCCCGCGTCCAGGGCTGCGGTGCGGCTACTCCTCCAGCAGCGAGCGCAACATCCACGCCGTCTGCTCGTGCACCGTCAGGCGCTGCGTCAGCAGGTCCGCCGTGGGCTCGTCGCTGGCCTTGTCCGCCAGCGGGAACAGGCTGCGGGCGGTGCGGGCCACGGCCTCGTGGCCTTCGACCAGCACACGCACCATATCGAGCGCCTTGGGCGGCTTGGCGGGCGCGTCGGGCACCGTGGCGAGCTTGCCGAACTCGGCGTACGAGCCGGGCGCCACATGGCCCAGCGAGCGGATGCGCTCGGCGATCGGGTCCACCGCGTTCCACAGTTCGGTGTACTGCGCCATGAACATGGTGTGCAGCGTGTTGAACATGGGGCCCGTCACGTTCCAGTGGAAGTTGTGCGTGGTCAGGTACAGCGTGTAGGTGTCGGCCAGCAGGCGCGAGAGGCCTTGCGCGATCGCGGCGCGGTCCTTGTCGCTGATGCCGATGTTGATGCTGGGGGCTGCGGTGGTCTTGGGGGCCTTGGCCATGGGAAGCTCCTTCGTTGGAATGGGGGTCAATCGATGGAATCCGCCGCGCCATCGCAGCCCGGAAGGCTCCGGGCCACGGCGCGCGGCGGCTGGTGGTCACTGTAGCGCAGGCGCCAAAGCCATCACTGCATCTGGCTCAAATTCCCGATGCGCACGAGCATCTCGGTGAACATCTGCATGTCCGCGTCCAGGTCCACCACTTCCTTGAACTCCTTGGCGTTGTGGGCCGTGTACTTCTTGCCCGGCATGGCGGGGCCGAAGTTGATGGCGTTGGGCATGAGCTTGGCCGTGGTGCTGCCGGCCGTGGGCACGGGCTTGGCTTCCAGGCCCGTGGTGTCGCCAAAGGTGTTGAGCAGCGTGGAGAGCCACGCGCCCTTGGGGTCGCGGGCCATCCAGTTGCCCTGGCTGTGGTCCACCTCCACCGCCACGCCGGCCTGGGCGCCCCAGGCCTTGATCTTCGCGGCCGTCGCCTGGGAGAGCGCCTCGGGCGTGCTGCCGCGGGGCATGCGCACATTGACCAGCACGTCGACCTGGCCGTCCTTCTCGCGCACGAGGTTGGGCGACATGGTCAGCGGGCCCATGAAGTCGTCGGCATACGCCAGGCCCAGCGTGCGGCCCAGGTAGTCGGTGCCGTACAGGTCGGTGAGGTAGCGCACGGCCTGCGCGTAGCCGTTGGGGGCGAGCACCACGCCGGATTCCTTCAGGAACAGCGCCAGGCGCGGCAGCGGGTTCACGCCTTCTTCAGGGCGCGAGCCGTGGGCCGATGCGCCGGTGACCTTGACCTGCACGGCCGCGCCGTCCAGGGCCACATCGATGCTGAAGGGCCCGCCCTGCGGCTTGTACTTCTCGACGAATGCCGCCTTGGCAGCATTCAGGCGCGCAGCCACATCGGCCGCGTTGCCGCCCTGCAGCCTGGCCGTGGCGGTCTGCGGCACGGCGTTGGCCGATGCGGCGCCGGCCATGGCGGTGATGGCGGTGGCGCTGACGCTAGCCATCGATCCCAGCGCGAACGAGGCGCGCAGCGCGCCGGAGCCCTTCTCGGCCACCACGGCGGGGTACTTGCTGTCGAGCACGATGTTGTACTCGGGCAGTTCGGTCCTGGCGCGGTAGTACTTCATCGCGTCGCCACCGGTCTCTTCCGTCGTCTCGATCATGAGGCGGATGGTGCGCGACAGCGGCAGGCCGCTGTCCTTGACCGTCTTCATCGCATACAGCACGGCGGCGATCGAGCCCTTGTCGTCGATGGAGCCGCGGCCGTACAGGTTGCCGCCCACGCGCGTGAGTTTGAAGGGATCGAGGCGCGTGCCGTCGTCCAGCACCCATTCGTCGGCCACCACGGGCACCACGTCGGCGTGCGTGAGGATGCCGAACTCCTCCTTGCCCGTGCCGGGCAGCTTCACTTCAAAGATGCGGTTGTCCACATTGCGGTACTGCAGGCCAAAATCGCGGGCCATGCGTTCCACCAGCGCGCCGAAGGCGATGATGGACTTGTCCTCGTGCGGCGGCACTTTCTCGGACCGGAAGGTGGGGAGCGCCACCATCTTCGCCGTGGCGTCGATCACCGCGGATTGGTTGTGCAGGCGGTTGTACAGGCCGAGCAGGCGGCCGATGTTGACCAGGTCATCCCCCGCCAGCGGCTGCTTGGCCGCATAGGCCGCGACGCTGGCGCGCAGCATCGGGTTCTCGCGGGCGGCCTGGGTCAGGAACTCGCCGAAGCTGCCTTGTGCCGCAGCGGGCAGCGAAGCCACCAGGCGGTCCATGTCGGCCTTCTTGACCGTGCCCGCCGAGGGTGCGTTGGTGGGCATGCTGGTGCACGCGGCCAGGCCCAGGGCCAGGCCGGCGGCCATCAGGATTTTTTTCATCTATTGCTTTCCTTGGGTTGTGGAGTGCGCAGGGCGCCCGCGGTGCGCATGTGGCGCAGCCCCGCGGTGCGGGCGGCCCGAAAGCAGCCGCACGCCATGCGGGGCGAGAGTGTAGTCCCGCGCAGGCGGGGTCAGGACAGGCGCTTGACGCCGGGCAGCTCGCAGGCATACACGGCGTTGCGCAGTGCCGCGATGGCTTCGTAGCGCGTGAAGCTGCGCCGCCATGCCAGCACCACGCGGCGCATGGGCGGCGGCCCCCCGTCCTCTTCACGGATGGGCAGGTAGCGGATGTAGGTCTCGTCGCTCTTGCGGCGGCGTGACACGGTCAGCAGGGCGTCGCGCGGCACCGACAGGCGCGGCACCAGGGTCACGCCCATGCCCGCGGCCACCATGTGCTTGATGGTCTCCAGCGACGAGCCCTCGAAGGACTTGCGGATGCCCTCGGCATTGCTCGCAAAGCGCGCGAACTCGGGGCAGACCTCCAGCACGTGGTCGCGAAAGCAGTGGCCCGCCCCCAGCAGCAGCATGGTTTCACTCTTGAGTTCGGCGGCCGTCACGGATTTCTTGGCCGCCAGCGGGTGCGAACTGGGCACCGCCGCCATGAAGGGCTCGTCGTACAGCGGCGCCATGGCCAGGCCCGTGTCCGGAAACGGCTCGGCCAGGATGGCGCAGTCGATCTCGCCCGTGCGCAGCATTTCCAGCAGCTTCACCGTGAAATTCTCCTGCAGCATGAGCGGCATTTGCGGCGAGCGGCCGATGGCCTGGCGCACCAGGTCGGGCAGCAGATAGGGCCCGATGGTGTAGATCACGCCCAGGGTCAGCGGGCCGGCCAGCGGGTCCTTGCCGCGCTTGGCGATTTCCTTGATGGCCGCCGCCTGCTCCAGCACGCTCTGGGCCTGGCGCACGATCTCCTCGCCCAGCGGCGTGACCGAGACCTCGCCCGCGCTGCGCTCGAAGAGCTTCACGTCGAGCTCTTCCTCCAGCTTCTTGATCGCGACCGACAGCGTGGGCTGCGAGACATAGCAGGCATCGGCCGCATGGCCAAAGTGCTTCTCGCGCGCCACGGCGACGATGTACTTGAGTTCGGTCAGGGTCATGGTCTGTTCCTGGGCTGGGGGTGAATGGCAGTCCCCTGCCCATGCTGCGCGCGCGGCAGCGCGCGGCGGCTTGGGGGGAATGTCATCTTCATGCCTTCAGATAGTCCGATTTTCCACCCAACCAGCGCGCCACGTGTTGCGCCGCCAGGTCCGGGTGGCGGTCCAGCATCACCGGCGCCAGTTCGCGGGCCCAGTCGAGCAGCACGGTGTCGGTGGCCAGGTCGGCAAAACGCAGCAGCGCGTCGCCCGACTGGCGCGCGCCCAGGAACTCGCCGGGGCCCCGGATCTCCAGGTCGCGCCGGGCGATCTCGAAGCCGTCGTTGGTCTCGGCCATGGCACGCAGGCGCTCCTTGGCGGTCTCGCCCACGCGGCCGCTGTCGTTGGTGGCATACAGCAGCACGCAGGCGGACGCCGCCGCGCCGCGCCCCACGCGGCCGCGCAGCTGGTGCAGCTGCGACAGGCCAAAGCGCTCGGCATGCTCGATGACCATGAGCGAGGCGTTGGGCACGTCCACGCCCACCTCGATCACGGTGGTGCTGACCAGCACGCCCATCTGGCCGCTGGTGAACAGCGCCATCACCGCCTTCTTCTCGGCGCTGGGCATGCGCGAGTGCAGCAGCCCGACCATGACGCCGGGAAGCGCTTCGCTCAGATCGGCATGCGTCGCGGTGGCATTGGTCAGGTCCAGCGCCTCGCTCTCTTCGATCAGCGGGCACACCCAGTACACCTGCCGCCCGGCCTCCACCTGGGCGCCGATGCGCTCGATGACTTCGTCCTTGCGGCTGTCGGCGATCAGCTTGGTGACGATGGGCGTGCGGCCGGGGGGCAACTCGTCGATCACCGAGACGTCGAGGTCGGCGTAGTAGCTCATGGCCAGCGTGCGCGGAATCGGGGTCGCGCTCATCATCAGCATGTGCGGCTCCATGGGAACCTTGCGCCCCCACGCTCCGCCGCTGCGCGGGTCGCTGCCCCCCGAGGGGGCCGCGTCGCCTTGGGGCGGCCCGGCCGCGACGCCCTCCGCCAGCTTTTGCCGCAGCGCCAGCCGCTGCGCCACGCCAAAGCGGTGCTGCTCGTCGATGATGGCCAGCGCCAGGTTCTTGAACCGCACCTGCTCCTGGATCACGGCGTGGGTGCCCACCACCAGCGCCGCCTCGCCGCTCTCGACCAGCGCGAGCATGGCGGTGCGGTCCTTCTTCTTTTGCCCGCCCACCAGCCAGGCCACCCTGCGGCCGCGCGCGGCCAGGAGGGGTTCGAGCCAGCCGATCATCTTGGCGAAGTGCTGCTCGGCCAGGATCTCGGTGGGCGCCATCAGCGCGCACTGCCAGCCCGCGTCCATGGCCAGGCACGCGGCCAGGGCCGACACCACGGTCTTGCCCGATCCCACGTCGCCCTGCAGCAGCCGGTGCATGGGTACCTGGCGCGCCAGGTCGGCCGCGATCTCCTCGCCCACGCGGCGCTGCGCGGCGGTCAGGCTGAAGGGCAGCACGGCCATCAGTTGCTCGTGCAGCGGCAGCGCACCATCGGTGGGCCGACGCACCTTCAGCACCGGCGCACGCAGCATGTCCCGCGCGCGGCGTGATTGCTGCTGCGACAGCTGCTGGGCCAGCAGCTCCTCCACCTTCAGGCGCTGCCACGCGGGGTGGCTGTGGTCTTCCAGCGTGGACAGCGCCACATCCGGCGTGGGGTGGTGCAAAAAAGTGAGCGCCTCGCGCAGGCTGAACAAGCGCGGGAGGCCATTCTGGCTTGTAAAACGCGCATACGGCGGCTCGGTGCCGGGTGGCAGCGTGTCCGACAGGTCCACCCGGGCCAGCGCGCCAACCACCGCGCGGCGCAGGTAGGGCTGCGGCAAGCCGGCCGTGGTGGGGTAGACGGGCGTGAGCGCGGCGGGCAGCTCGCCGCCCGCGAGGCGGAATGCGGGGTGCAGCATCTGCCGGCCCCAGAACCCGCCCTTGACCTCGCCCCGGATGCGCAGGCGAGCGCCCACGGACAGAATCTTCTGGTGCGAGGGGTAGAAGCTGAAGAAGCGCAGCTCGCACGTGCCGGAGCCGTCCTCCACCTGCACCACCAGCTGGCGGCGCGGGCGCAGCTGCACCTCGCTGGCGGTCACGGTGGCTTCGATCTGGACCATCTGCCCGTCGCGCGCGCTGGCCAGCGGGGTGATGCGGGTTTCGTCCTCGTAGCGCAGGGGCAGGTGCAGGGCCAGGTCGATGTCGCGCTTGAGGCCCAGCTTCTGCAGCGCCTTCTGGGCCACCGATGCACCGCCCTTGGACACGGCAGGCGCCGCCGCCGCCGCCGGGGGGCTAGGGCGAATCGGCATTCACATGTCCCCTAGGGGAAACTCTGGATACGGCGGCGGGCATGTAGCGGGTTTTACGAACGACACGAATGGGCAAAAAGGCTACCATGGTTACCACTGCCAGCGCGTCAAGGCAGGCGCCTTTTCCGAGTCCAGGGGTCTTGCCATGCTCAAGCGCATCCAAATTCAGCACCTTACCCTGGGCATGTATCTGCACGAGTTCTGCGGCTCGTGGATGGAGCACCCCTTCTGGCGGGCCAAGTTCCTGCTGAGCGACCCCAAGGACCTCGCCCGCATCCAGGCCACCGCGATCCATGAATGCTGGATCGACACCTCCCGGGGCCGGGACGTGGCCCCCGGCACCGCCTCGGTGTCCCGCGAGGAGGTGGACGCCCAGATCGAGACGGACTTCAGCCGGCTGGAGGACCTGCCGCCCATCAAGGTCACGCTGCCCTCCCCACCCCCGCCGCCCAGGCGCGACCGCAAGCCCGCCGACATGAAGAGCGAGCTCAAGGCCGCCGCCGCCCTCTGCGTGAAATCCAGGGAGGCGGTGATTTCGATGTTCAACGAGGCACGCCTGGGGCGCGCGGTGGACTCCGCCAGCGCGCAGAGCCTGGTGGAGGAAATCTCGGACTCCGTCACCCGCAACCCGGGCGCGCTCATCAGCCTGGCGCGCCTGAAGACGGCGGACGACTACACCTACATGCATTCGGTGGCCGTGTGCGCGCTCATGGTGGCGCTGGCCAAACAGCTCAGGCTCAAGGACGACCAGCAGCGGCTGGCCGGCATGGCGGGCCTGCTGCACGACCTGGGCAAGGCCGCGGTACCGCTCGCGGTGCTCAACAAGCCCGGCAAGCTCACCGACCAGGAGTTCACCGTGGTGCGCAGCCATCCGGTGCAGGGCTTTCACATGCTCAAGGAAGGCGGCAACATGCCCGACGCGGTGCTGGACGCGTGCCTGCACCACCACGAGAAGGTGGACGGCTCCGGCTACCCGGACAAGCTGCAGGGCGACGGCATCAGCGTGATCGCGCGCATGACGGCGATCTGCGACGTGTACGACGCCATCACCTCCGACCGCCCCTACAAGCGCGGCTGGGACCCCGCCGAATCGCTGCGCCGCATGGCCGAATGGACCCAGGACCACTTCGACGCGCGGCTGTTCCAGGCGTTCGTCAAGAGCATCGGCATCTATCCCGTGGGCTCGCTCGTGCGGCTGACCTCGGGGCGCATCGGCGTGGTGACCGAGCAATCGGCCGCGGCGCTCACCACGCCCCACGTCAAGGTGTTCTTCTCCACCAATTCCGGCCTGCGCGTCCCGCCCGAGACGGTGGATCTCTCCGCCCCGGGGTGCCACGAGAAGATCGTCGCCCGCGAAGACCCGGACAAGTGGCGCTTTCCGGACCTGAACGAGCTGTGGTCGGGCTTTCCCGAAAAGACCTGGTAGGCCCGGCCCCCGGCCCCGCCGTGGGAAAATGGCGTCCTCCCCGCTTTTTTCTTGGCACGGGCCTGTCCGGCCCTCAAGCCCCATGACCGCATCCAGCCCGCCTGCCCCGCGCACCTACACGCTCAGCGACTTCGACTTCTCGCTGCCTCCCGAACTCATTGCCCAGCACCCCGCCGCCGAACGCAGCGCCTCGCGCCTGCTGGACGGACGCGCCATCGAGCCCGTGGACCGCATCTTCCGCGAGCTGCCCGGCCTGCTGCGCGAAGGCGACCTGCTGGTGTTCAACGACACCCGGGTGGTCAAGGCGCGCATCTTTGGCGAGAAGGCCAGCGGCGGCAAGCTGGAGCTCTTGATCGAGCGCGTGCTGCCCGCCGAAGCCGGCGGCACGGGCAACGAAGTCGTGGCCCACATGAAGGTCAGCAAGAAGCCGCTGCCCGGCAGCACCGTGCACATGGCGGGCGGCCGCCACGGCGGTGGTTTCGACGCCACGCTGCTGGGCCGCTGGCCCCATGACGACGGCCCGCTGTTCCGCTTTGCGCTGCACGGCCCCGCAGGCGAGTCGCCGTGGGAGCTGATGGACCGCCACGGCCACCTGCCGCTGCCGCCCTACATCGAGCGCCAGCAGAACACCGGCCACGACCCCGACGAAGCCGAGGACAGCCAGCGCTACCAAACGGTGTTTGCGCGCGCCCCCGGCGCCGTGGCCGCGCCCACCGCCGCGCTGCACTTCGACGAGGGCGTGCTGGCCGGCCTGGCCGCGCGCGGCATCGAGCGCGCCAGCGTCACGCTGCACGTGGGCGCGGGCACCTTCCAGCCCTGCAAGACCGAAAACCTGGCCGAGCACCAGATGCACAGCGAGTGGTACGAGGTGCCGCTGGCCACGCTGGCCGCCCTGGAGCGCTGCCGCCAGCGCGGTGGCCGCGTGGTGGCCGTGGGCACGACCACGGTGCGCACGCTCGAATCGTGGGCGAAGACCGGTCTGGCCACGGGCGACACCAGCATCTTCATCACGCCGGGCTTTGCTTTCCAGGTGGTGGATGTGCTGGTCACCAACTTCCACCTGCCCAAGAGCACGCTGATGATGCTGGTGAGCGCGTTCGCGGGCTATGCGCACACCATGGGCCTGTACCGGCACGCCATCGCGCAGGGGTACCGGTTCTTCAGCTACGGGGATGCGATGCTGCTGGAGCGCCCACCCGCGCGTTGACCGGCGATGCGGCCCTGCGGCTCCACGGCAATCGGCGGGGTCAAGGGCAGTTGCTGACGGGCGCCACGCGCGGTGCGGCGCCCACATCGGGCAGGCGATTGGCCGAGGGCAGCCGCACGCAGTAGGTGCCCGACGGGCTCTCCACCTGCGTGACCCGGGAGCCATCGCCACCGCGCCACTCGCGGGTCGAAATCGCAGCACCCAAGGGCCTGGCCGCTGGCGCGCCGTCTCCCACTGCCAGTTGCGCCGCCGGTACGGCACCGTGGCGGCGCTGCCATTCGCGCTCTTGGCGGTCGGCACGGCCCACGGCGTCGGGGCTCCAGCGCAGAGGTGCATCGGCCATCCGGCTGTCGGACGCAGGCAGCTCGGGCGCGGGCGCAGCGGCAGTCGCGGCCTGCGGAGGGGGCTGCTGCACGGCGCGTGCCGGGGTGCCGATGACCGTGCCGGTCACTGCATCGGTGGGCGCGTCGGCGCTGCGGTGGCGCTCTGCCGCACGCACCGGGCGCGATGCAGATGCGGGCGCGGAAACGGGACCCTTGGGGAGAGCCTGCGCACGCCCCGGGCCGAGCACCGCCATGGCGGGCTGCAGCACCTCGGCGTGCGTGATCCACTGCACCTCCATCGCTTGTCGCGGTGATGTGAATGGTTGCGGTGGTGCCGATAGCGATGGCGAGACGCGGCTGGTCGACAGATTCCACGCGGTCAGGATGACACCGTGCAGCAGCACCGAGGCCACCACGGCCACTGCCACGCGCCTGCGCCGGCTGACGGGAACGGCACCCCAGCCCCACCAGCGCACTTACACGCCTTCTTGCGCCGCGCCGTCGTCCGCGCCATCACCGCCGCTGTCCACCCACGCCAGCAGGTCGCCGGGCTGGCACTGCAGGTACTCGCAGATGGCCGAGAGCGTCTCGAAGCGCACGCCCTTGACCTTGCCGCTCTTGAGCAAGGACAGGTTGGCCTCGGTGATGCCCACATGGGCCGCCAGATCGCGCGACTTGACCTTGCGGCGCACCAGCATCTCATCCAGGGTGACAACAATCGTCATGGTGTGGCAGTCGCTCTCGGAACCTGTTTTCAGACAAACGCATCGGATTCGGCCTTCAGGCGGCTGCCCTCGGCGAGCACGTGGGCCAGCAGCAGCATCATCAGCCCGACCACCAGCACACTCATCTCGAACGAGCTCACGCTCAGCACGACCATACCGCCCTTTTGCCCCGACGCGAGCCACGACAGCATCGCCGAGACGCCGACCTGGTAGACCAGCGACGCCACGAACATCGCCAGAAAGCCCCAGCCCACGCCCCGAAACCCGCGCACGACCTCCGGCCCGAACACCTCGCCGCGCAAGAAGGCGCGGCAGATGCGGTGCACGCACAGCACGGTGTACAGCAGGGCCAGGCCGGGTATGCACTCCAGCGCCACGCCGAGCCAGCGCCAGGCGGCGTCCATCGTTGCCGGCGCGACCACGCCAGCCACCATGGCCTGCGCAGGCACCACCGTCACGGGCAGCCAGCGCCCCCAATCCATCGCATGCCCGATGGCGGCCCAGCGCGCCAACGACAGCCCGATGGACACCAGCGCACAGGCCCAACTGGCCACGAGCAGACCCCAGGCCAACCGCCGAAAGGCGGTGCTGTGGACCGATGAGCGCTGCAAATCAAGGGAATGAGGCATTTGGGCACCTGAGTTTTCTGCAAAACAATAATAACATGCCGTTTTACAGTAATTATTGCCCCATGCAACCCAGCTCCCTTTCTTCCCCGAGCAACCCCAAGCCCGCACCCGCACTGCTGCGCGCTACCGCCTCCGCTCTTTGCTGCAGTCGCCGGGCACCGTGGGGTCGACCCCTGCTGTTGGCTGTGTGCGCCGCGGTGCTGCTCGCCGCGTGCGGCAGCGTGCCGGTGTCGTCGCTCTGGAAGCTGCGCAAGCTGCAGATCGAGACGCTGGATCCGGCGGCGCTGCGCGCAGCCGTGGTGCACAGCCCGAGCCTGCAGTTGCACGGTCAGTCGCTGGTGCTGTCGGTGGGCGTGTCGCGCAAGGTGCGCCTGCCCGGCGACCGCGACACGGTGGAACGCCTGGAAGAAAAGCTGCCGCTGCAGGAGCTGCGCAGCACCGCGGAACGCAGCCCGCTGGCGCCGTACGAGTCCAGCCACACCGTGGTGCAGGTCTGGCGCATCGAGCCCGCCGACCTGCGGCGCCTGCAGGCGCTGCGCGACAAGGCCCTGGCCTGGAAGGCCGCCGACGACGGGCCGCGGGAACTGAGCCTGGGGCTGGAGCTGGCCGGCTGCCAGATGAAGAACAGCCCGAGGAACCAGGTGGTGAGCACCCTGCTGCGCTTCACCGACCCGGGCGAGTACATCCCTCTCGTGCGCAACATCGACGTGGCCGAGACCATGCCGCGGCGGAGCTGCAAAAGCGGTTTCCGGACTGCGCGCCCGGTTGACCCGCGCGCAGCGGCCGTGGGCAGCCTGCGCACCCGCCGCCAGCGCGCCGGGCCCGGTGGTCAGAACGCGACCGCGTGCCCGTCCTTGCGTGGGTCCGACCCGGCGATGTAGTGCCCGCCGTCGCGCAGGACCAGCTGGGCCCCGCCAAAGGCGAACACGCCGTTGCCCTCCTCCACCGTGACCTCGTGGCCGCGCGCACGCAGCGCCGCCACCACGGCGGGATCAAACGCGGGCTCCACGGCCACGCCCTTGCCGCCCGTCACGCGCCAGCGGGGCGCGTCGGCGGCGGCCTGCGGGTTCTGGCCGTAGCGCAGCACGCGCAGCGCCATCTGGGTGTGGCCCTGGCTCTGCATGGGGCCGCCCATCACGCCGAAGGCCATCTGCGGCGTGCCGTCCGAGTGCATCGCGAACGCCGGGATGATGGTGTGCGAGGGGCGCTTGCGCGGGCCCACTTCGTTGGCGTGGCCTGGCTTGAGGTTGAAGCCGTGGCCCCGGTTCTGCAGGCTGATGCCCGTGCCCGGCACCACCACGCCCGAGCCGAAGCCCATGTAGTTGGACTGGATGAACGAGACCATCATGCCCTGGCTATCTGCCGCCGCCAGGTACACCGTGCCGCCCGGGCGCGGCGCGCCGTGGCCCGGGTCGCCCGCGCGCTCGGGGTCGATGAGCGCCGCGCGGCCGCGCAGATAGTCCGCCTCCAGCAGCTCCTTCGGCGCGACACGCATCGCACCGATGTCGGCGTTGTACTGGTCCAGGTCGGCCAGCGCGAGCTTCATGGCCTCGATGCTCGCGTGCACCGTCTCCACGCTGTCGAGCGGGTGCGCGCCGATGCCGTGCGCGTCCAGCATGCCCAGCGCCATCAGCGCGGCAATGCCCTGGCCGTTGGGCGGGATCTCGTGGATCACCGAGTCGCCGAAGCGCTGCTCGATGGTGCCCACCCAGTCGGCCTGGTGCGAGGCGAGGTCTTCGAGCGTCATCGCGCCGCCGTGGGCCTGTGCATGGGCCACCATGCGCTCGGCGATCACGCCCCGGTAGAACGCCTCTCCCTGCGTTTCGGCGATCAGTTCCAGCGTGCGCGCATGGGCCTCGCTGCGGAAGATCTCGCCCGCCCGCGGTGCGCGGCCACCGGGCAGGAAGCACTCGGCAAAACCGGGCTGCGCGCCCAGCTTGGCGCCACCCAGCGCCCACAGGCGGGCGATGGTGGGCGACACCGGAAAACCATTGCGCGCATAGTCGATGGCGGGTTGCGCCAGCTGTGCGAAGGGCAGCTTGCCCAGGCGCCTGGACAGCGCCACCCACGCCGAGACGGCGCCCGGCACGGTCACCGCGTTCCACCCCGTCTCGGGTATGCCGCCCAGCTTCTTGAAATACTCCGGCGACCACGCGGCCGGTGAGCGGCCCGAGGCATTGAGACCGTGCAGTTCCTTGCCGTCCCACACGATGGCAAAGCCGTCGCTGCCGATGCCGCAGCCCGTGGGCTCGACCACGGTGAGCGCCATGGCGGCGGCGATGGCGGCATCCACCGCGTTGCCGCCCGCCAGCAGCATGCGCAGCCCCGCCTGCGCGGCCAGTGGCTGCGAGGTGGAGACCACATTGCGCCCCATGACCGCGCTGCGGTGGGAGGCGTAGGGAAGGGACCAGTCGAGGGTTGGGTTATTCATAGCGTTCTGACTCCGTGGCTCGCAAGGGTTGCGGTGCGTGGAAACTGGCGCGGCGCAAAGCGAGAGACGCCAAGGAAGGGCTGCCCCGCACCGAGGGTGTCGTCCCCCTCGGGGGAAGGCGCCGAAGGCGACTCAGGGGGGGCTACTCCACCGCGATTTTGTGCTGCCGGATCACCGTCGCCCAGCGGTTGCTGTCGGCCTGCACCATGGCACCAAACTGCGCGGGCGTGCGCGGCGCGGCAGGCTCCACGCCCAGCTTGGCCAGGCTCTCGGCCACTTCGGGCGCCTGCACTGCCTTGGCAAAGGCCTTGTGCACCTTGTCGACCAGCGCGGGCGGTGCGCCCGCGGGCAGGTACACGCCGAACCAGGTCACCGACGAATAACCGGGCAGGCCGGACTCGGCCAGCGTGGGCAGCTCGGGCGCCAGCGTGCTGCGCTTCTCGCTGGTCACGGCCAGGGCCCGCAGGCGGCCGGCCTTGGCGTGCGGCATGCCCGTGGGCAGCGAATCGAACAGCACGTGGGTCTGCCCGGCGATCAGGTCCGGAATGGCCAGCGCCGTGCCCTTGTAGGGGATGTGCGTCATCTCCACGCCGGCCTGCGCGCTGAAGGCTGCCGTGTTCAGGTGCACGATGGTGCCGTTGCCGCTGGTGGCGTAGTTGAGCTTGCCTGGATGGGCCTTGGCGTAGGCGATGAGTTCGCCCACGGTCTTGACCGGCAGCGAGTTGGTGACCAGCAGCACGCTGGGTGCGTCAGCCACGTGGACCACGGGCACAAAGTCCTTGCGCGGGTCGTAGGCCAGCTTGGGCATCAGATGGGGCGAGATGGCATGCGTGCTGCTGGTGGTCAGCAGCAGAGTGTAGCCATCGGGTGCGGCCTTGGCCGCCTCGGCCGTGCCCAGGGTGCCGCCGGCGCCGGGCTTGTTGTCCACGACCAGCTGCTGGCCCAGGTCGGCCGCCACGCGCTGTGTGACCACCCGGGCCACCAGGTCGGTGGCGCCGCTGGCCGGAAACGGCACGATGACCCGTACGGGCCGGTCGGGCCACGCGGCCTGCGCCTGTGCGCTGGCGCCCCACACCATCAACCAGGCCAGGCACACGACGCCACGGCCCCAGGGAAAAAGACGCATACAGGTACTCCAGAAGAAGGGGAAACGCGCGATGCCGGACCGCGCACGCAGACAGGGACAGGGGGAGCCGCAGGGCCCCGCCCGGGGGCAACCAGACAGCCATCTTAGGAAGCCAGCCCCCGGAAGACCAACGCCAAATAGGCAAGCAGCTTTGCCGTAGCAGCAAACCACTTCATACTTTGGGCCACCACCCGGCAATACGCCCCACTCCAGCCCCCCTGCCCTGCCCATGCGCCCCCAGCTCCTGCAAGACACCGCCCTGCGCTACTTCCTGGAGGTGGCGCACAGCGGTTCGCTCACCGAAGCCTCGGCACGGCTGCACGTAGCCGCTTCGGCGCTCAGCCGCCAGATCGCCGGGCTGGAGGCGCAGCTGGGCACGCCGCTGTTCGACCGCCACCCGCGCGGCATGGTGCTCACCGCGGCCGGAGAGATCCTGGCCGTGCACGCCCGGCGCACGGTGCTGGACGCCGAACGCGCGCTGGGCGAGATCGGCGCGCTGCAGGGCCTGCGCGCGGGGCAGGTGCGTCTGGCCACGTCGGACGCATTTGCCAACGAGTTGGTGCCGCGCCTGTGCGTGGAATTCCAGCGCACGCACACGGGCATCCAGTTCAGCGTGATCTCGCTGCCCACCGCCCAGGTGCCCGACGCGGTGCGCAGCGGCGCGGCCGACATCGGCCTGTGCTTCAGCCGTGCGCCGCACAAGGACATCGAGGTCGCCTACCGGCAAGGCGCTCCGGTGCTGGCACTCATCCCGCCCGGCCATGCGCTGGCGGAATCGGCCAGCGTCACGCTCGCGCAGATGGCCGCCTACCCCCTGGCCCTGCCGCCCGCCGAGACCACGGTGCGCCAGATGATCGACATCGTGTGCAGCCGCCAGGGCCTGCAGTTGGAGGCGGTGCTCATCAGCAACCATGCCAAGACGGTGCTCAACTTCGTGGCGCATGGCGGGGGGCTGTCGGTGGCCAGCGAGATCGCGGCACGCCACCTGGTGGCGGCGGGCGCCGTGGTGGCCGTGCCCATCAGCGACCCTGGCATGGACCTGCGCGACCTGGAGGTGCAGACCCTGGCGGGCCGCAGCCTGCCCGTGGCGGCGCAGGCCTTTCTCGACCTGCTCAAGGAGCGGCTGCCGGGGCGCTGGTAGACTGCGGAGGCGCAGCGCCGCCGCGCTGGCGCCTCAATACCCGTGCTGCGCCCGGAACGCGCGCGCCTTGCCGAAATGCCCGTTGCCGATGAACGGCACGGGCGGGCGCAGGGCGGACAGCGGCGAAGGGTGGTTGGACAGGAGCAGCAAGTGGCCTCGGTCCTGGGGGATCAGCGCGCGCTTGGATTGCGCGTGCGAGCCCCAGAGCATGAACACCACGGGCCGCTCGCCCTCGGCCACATGGCGGATGACCGCGTCGGTCAGGGCCTCCCAGCCCTTGCCGGCATGGCTGGCGGGCTGGCCCTCTTCCACCGTGAGGCCGGTGTTGAGCAACAGCACGCCGTTCTTCGCCCACTTGACCAGGCTGCCCCCCGGGTTCGGAAACGGCGGGAAAGCCACGCCCAGGTCGCGCTGCATTTCCTTGAAGATGTTCTGCAGCGAGGGCGGCAGGCGCACGCCCGGCGCCACCGAGAACGCCAGCCCTTCGGCCTGGCCGCGCCCGTGGTAGGGGTCCTGGCCCAGGATGACCACGCGCACCTCGTCCGGCGGCGTGAGTTCCAGCGCCCGCAGCGGGCGGGGCGGGAAGATCACCGCGCCCGCATCGAGCCGCGACTGCAGAAAGGCAAGCAGCGACTGGCCGCGCACACCGGCAAAGAAGTCATCGACCAGCGGCTGCCAGCCGGGAGCCACCGGCCAGTCCGCGGGGTCAGCGCTTTGCAGCTGGGTGGAGTTTGCAGCGGCGTCATTCATGGTCAAAAAGGCCTCTACCGCTTGATGGACAAGCGCAATCAGCTATCAAATAAGGAGCAAACAAGCAATCAGGCGAACAGCTTCGCCAGCGCTTCGCCCGGCTCCGGCGCGCGCATGAACGCCTCGCCCACCAAAAACGCGTGCACGCCGGCATCGCGCATGCGCTTCACGTCGTCAGGCTTCAGGATGCCCGACTCGGTGACCAGCAGCTGGTCGGCCGGCACATCCTTGAGCAGGCCCAGGGTGGTGTCCAGCGTGACCTCGAAGGTGCGCAGGTTGCGGTTGTTGATGCCCACCAGCGGCGTCTTGAGCCTGAGCGCGCGCTCCAGCTCGGCGCCGTCGTGCACCTCCACCAGCACCGCCATGTCCAGGCTGCGCGCAATGGCCTCGAAGTCTGCCATCTGGGCGTCGTCCAGGCTGGCTGCGATCAGCAAGATGGCATCGGCGCCCATCGCCCGGGACTCGTAGATCTGGTACGCATCGACCATGAAGTCCTTGCGCAGCACCGGCAGCTGGCAGCTGGCACGCGCCTGCTTGAGGTAGTCCACGCTGCCCTGGAAGAACTGCTTGTCCGTCAGCACCGACAGGCAGGCCGCGCTCACCTTGCCGTCGCCATCGGCATAGCTCTGTGCGATGTCGGCAGGGATGAAGTCGGCGCGCAGCACGCCCTTGCTGGGGCTGGCCTTCTTGACCTCGGCGATCACCGCCGCCTGGCCCTTGGCGATCTTGGCGCGCAGGGCTCCTTCGAAGTCGCGCGTGAGCACACGGCTCTCGGCATCGGCGCGGATGGCGTCGAGGGGCATGCGCTTCTTCGCAGCGGCCACTTCTTCGTGCTTGACGGCCACGATCTTGTTGAGGATGTCGCTCATGGGAAACCTGCCTTTTCAACCCCGGCGGGGTCGCGATTGAACGTTGAAACATGGCGCGAGCGCAACGCCCGCGCGGCCCAAAGCGGAGGACACCGCAGAGCTGGCTTTGCCAGGCTGCGGGTGTCGTCCCCCTTCCCGCAGGAGAAGGGGGAAGCGGCGCAACTGCTCAGGGGGTTGATTTTCATGCAGCCAGCGCATGCGTGCGCGTGACCATCTGATCGAGCTTGGCCAGCGCTGCGCCGGAGGCGACCGCAGCCCGCGCTTTGGCAAGACCTGCGGGCACCGAGTCGACCACATTGGCCGCATACAGTGCCACACCCGCGTTCAGGCAGACGATGTCCTGCGCGGCGCCCGGCTCGCCCTTGAGCACGCCGATCAGCATTTCGCGCGACTGCTCGGGGGATTCGACCTTCAAGGCGCGGTTGCTGGACATGGACATGCCGAAGTCCTCGGGGTGGATTTCGTACTCGGTGATCTGCCCGTTCTTCAGCTCGCCCACCAGCGTGGCCGCGCCCAGGCTGACTTCGTCCATGCCGTCGCGGCCGTAGACCACCATGGCGTGTTCGGCGCCCAGGCGCTGCAGTGCGCGCACCTGGATGCCGACGAGGTCAGGGTGGAACACGCCCATCAGGATGTTGGGCGCGCCGGCCGGGTTGGTCAGCGGTCCCAGGATGTTGAAGATGGTGCGCACGCCCAGCTCCTTGCGCACCGGGGCCACGTTCTTCATGGCCGGGTGGTGGTTGGGCGCGAACATGAATCCGATGCCGACCTCTGCAATGCACTGCGCGATCTGCTCGGGCTTGAGGTTGATGTGGATGCCCAGGGCCTCCATCACATCCGCGCTGCCGCTCTTGCTGGACACGCCGCGCCCGCCGTGCTTGCTGACCTTGGCGCCCGCCGCTGCGGCCACGAACATGGAGCAGGTGGAGATGTTGAAGGTGTTGGCGCCGTCGCCGCCCGTGCCCACGATGTCCACCAAGTGCTTGCTATCGGGCACATGGACCTTGGTGGAGAACTCGCGCATCACCTGCGCGGCGGCCGTGATCTCGCCGATGGTTTCCTTCTTCACGCGCAGGCCGGTGACGATGGCCGCCGTCATGACGGGCGAGAGCTCGCCGCTCATGATCATGCGCATCAGGTGCAGCATCTCGTCGTGGAAGATTTCGCGGTGCTCGATGGTGCGCTGTAGCGCTTCCTGGGGGGTGATGGACATGGTGTCTCCAGTGTCTTTGCGACGGTGTCTATCTAGTTCAATTCGACGGTTGGTCGGTGAAGGCGAGCTTGAGGCCAAAGCCGATGAACATCGCGCCTGCGATGCGGTCCAGCCAGTGCATGCCGCGCTGCACCGCGCCCATGCGGCGCGCCATCCAGCCTGCAGCCAGCGCCCAGCCCGTGTTGACGGGAATCGCGTTCACGTTGAACAGCACGCCCAGCAGCACGAAGGCCAGCGCCTTGTTCTCCGTGCCGGGCGCAATGAACTGCGGCACGAAGGCCAGGAAGAAGATCGCGACCTTGGGGTTGAGCACGTTGGTCCAGAAGCCGCCCAGGAAGATCTTGGACAGCGGCGTGGCAGCACCGGACGATGCCCCCGCCTGCGCCGCCGCGATGGCCGCCGCGCTGCCGCCATCGCCCGAGGGCTTGGACAGCAGCATGCGCACGCCCATCCACATCAGGTAGGCCGCGCCCACCCACTTGAGCACGGTGAACGCCGTGGCCGAGGTGGCCAGCAGCGCGCCCACGCCCACGGCGGCCGCGAAAATGTGCACGAAGCACCCGGCCGTGATGCCCAGGCCCGCCACGATGCCCGCGCGGGTACCGGACTTGAGGGCGTTGGACACGATGTAGAGCACGTCCGGGCCGGGCGTGAGGTTCAGCAGCCAGCCGGCCGCGATGAACATGAGCAGTTGGTGGCTGTCGGGCATGGTGTTACGACCAGCGTCGCTCCGGTTGCAGGCGGTGCAGGAAGGTGGTGAGCGAGTCGCGCGGCAGCGGTACGGAGTGCACCGCCAGGATGCGGCCGGCCGCGCCCCGGTGGTAGGTGCCGTGGACCACCACGTGGTTCAGTATCTCGGCCCGCGTCATGGTGCCGGTGTCGCCGTCGGTGAAGCGGAACTGCACGGGCTCGGCCAGCTGGTCTGCGGTGAGGCCGCCGGCGTACTGCAGGTACCAGTCGTCCGACGCGCGCACGGCCTCGCGCAGGGCTGGCAGTGCGGGCGTCTCTTCGGTGTTGGTGGCCACGTAGGCGGTCTGCGGCAGGCCCTGCAGGTGGCTCGCGAAGATGCGGTCCACCACGTAGGTGTGGTTCAGGATGCGCACGAAGAGCCGGCGGTCGCCTTCGGGCAATACCGCCTGTGACGCCTCGCCCAGCGCGAGCAACTCTTCATTGGCCCAGCGCTTGTACTGGAACAGCTGGGCGAGCGAGCCCGAGGAAGCTGCTGCAGCATCGGCCGGCGCCGTCATGCGCGCTGCTCCAGAAAGTTCTTCAGCATCGCGTGACCGTGTTCGGTGAGGATGCTTTCGGGGTGGAACTGCACGCCCTGGATGGCCAGCTCCTTGTGGCGCACGCCCATGATCTCGCCGTCATCCGTCCAGGCCGTGACCTGCAGTACGTCGGGGCACGCGGCGCGATCGATGGCCAGCGAGTGGTAGCGGTTCACGGTGAATTTTTCGGGCAGGCCCGCGAACACGCCCTGCTGTGTGGTGGTGATGACGCTGGTCTTGCCGTGCATCAGCTCCTGCGCGCGGACGATGGTGCCGCCGAAGGCCGCGCCGATGCTCTGGTGGCCCAGGCACACGCCCAGGATGGGCAGCTTGCCCGCGAAGTGCTGGATCGCCGCCACCGAGATGCCGGCCTCGGCGGGCGAGCACGGGCCGGGCGAGATCACCAGGCGGTCGGGCGCGCGCGCCGCAATGCCTTCAAGCGTGATTTCATCGTTGCGGAACACCTCGACCTCGGCACCCAGCTCGCCGAAGTACTGCACGATGTTGTAGGTGAAGCTGTCGTAGTTGTCGACCATCAAGAGTTTCATGCGGCGCTCCCGGCAGAGGCGGATTCGCGCAGGCGGGCGAACTCGCGGTGTTCATAGGCAATGCAGGCTTCCATGAGGCTGAGGTAGATGGCTTCCATCACGTCGGCATCGCCGCCTTCGGCCAGCGCCTGCTCGCGCACGCGGTCCACGATGGCCTGTATGCGCGCCTCATCGCGCACCTGCGTGGCGTCTTGCTTGATGCGTGCGGCCTGCGTCATGTAGCCCACGCGCTCCACCAGCAGGGGCACCAGCACGTCGTCCAGCCTGTTCACCTCGCGGCGCACGTCCGGCATGGCGGCGCAGGATTTGACTTTGTCGATGGCGCGGGTCATTCGAGGCCCTCCTCGACCAGTTCCGCCGCGCGCAGCAGGGCGCGGGCCTTGTGCTCGGTTTCCTTCCATTCCAGCTCGGGCACCGAGTCGGCCACCACGCCGGCGGCCGCCTGCACGTAGAGCGTGCCGTTCTTCACGATGCCGGTGCGGATGGCGATGGCCACGTCCATGTCGCCGGCGTAGCTCAGGTAGCCGCAGGCGCCGCCGTACAGGCCGCGCTTGGTGGGTTCGAGCTGGTCGATGATTTCCATCGCATGCACCTTGGGCGCGCCGGTGAGCGTGCCGGCGGGGAAGGTGGCCTTGAGCACGTCGATGGCCGTCATGCCGTCGTTGAGGATGCCTTCCACGTTGCTCACGATGTGCATCACGTGGCTGTAGCGCTCGATGGCGAAGGCCTCGGTGACCTTCACCGTGCCGGTCTTGGCGATGCGGCCGATGTCGTTGCGCGCCAGGTCGATCAGCATCACATGCTCGGCGCGCTCCTTGGGGTCGTTGATGAGCTCGACCTCGGCGGCCTTGTCCTTCTCCAGCGTGGCGCCACGGGGGCGCGTGCCGGCCAGGGGGCGGATGGTGACCTTCTGGCCGTCGGGCGTGTTCTCCTGGCGCACCAGGATCTCGGGGCTCGCGCCCACCACGTGGAAGTCGCCGAAGTCGTAGAAGTACATGTACGGCGACGGGTTCAGCGAGCGCAGCGCGCGGTACAGCGACAGGGGGCTTTCGGTGTAGCGCTTGTGGATGCGCTGGCCCACCTGCACCTGCATGAAATCACCGGCGGCGATCAGTTCCTTGGCGCGGTCCACGGCGGCGAGGTAGTCGGCCTTGGAGAAGTCGCGCTGCGCGGGGTGGCTCTCGGTGGGCTTGACGATGGGCGCGCTCACCGAATACTTGAGCTGGTCCTTCAGGTCGCGCAGGCGCTTCTTGGCCTTGGCGTAGGCCTCGGGCTGGGCCGGGTCGGCGTAGACGATGAGGTAGAGCTTGCCCGACAGGTTGTCGATGACGGCGAGTTCCTCGCACTGCAGCAGCAGGATGTCGGGGCAGCCCAGCGTGTCGGGCGGGCAGGTGTCTTCGAGCTTCTTTTCGATGTAGCGCACCGCGTCGTAGCCGAAGTAGCCGGCCAGGCCGCCGCAAAAGCGCGGAAGGCCGGGGCGCAAGGCCACCTTGAAGCGCTTCTGGTACGCCTCGATGAAGTCGAGCGGGTTGCCCGCTGCGGACTCCACCACCTCGCCGTTGGTCACCACCTCGGTCTTGGCGCTGGCGCCAAAACCGCTGGCGCGCAGCAGCGTGCGCGCGGGCAGGCCGATGAAGCTGTAGCGCCCGAAGCGCTCGCCGCCCACCACGGATTCGAGCAGGAAGCTGTGCTTGCCGCCGTCCTTGCTGTGGGCCAGCTTCAGGTACAGGGAGAGAGGGGTTTCCAGGTCCGCAAAGGCTTCCGCCATGAGCGGAATGCGGTTGTAGCCTTCGCCGGCCAGGCTTTTGAATTCAAGTTCTGTGATCACGGGGAGAGCTCCCAGCTGTGGCAGCGCGTGTCCCCCGGGCAATAAAAGGGGGCGCTGCGGTCCATTCAATCGGCCCCGGTAGGGCCACGGGTGCACGCTGGGGCAATTGCCCAGGTGCCATCAGGCGTTCAAGGAGACAGGCTGACGCCAGGGCCAGGCTCCCCGGTCGCTGCAACCTGTGATGAACACGTGGTGAATGAACATGGCCCAAAGTGTAGCAAAGGTTCCCGGCCGCCCCGCTTTTGACACAGCGCAACGCCGCGCCGCGCAACCACTCGAAAACCCTGTTGCGGCAAAAAGCAGGTGCAGCAACAATTTGAAACGAACGACCGTTCTTTTTTAGGAGTTGCGCATGAAGTTCCTCCAGCGATGCGCCGCAGCGGCAGCGTTGTGCCTGCTGACGGCCGGTGCCATTGCCCAGACCATCACCGTGGCCGACGTCAAGTACGAAGAAACCACCAGCCTGAGCGGCAGCAGCCTGCAGCTCAATGGGGCGGGCGTGCGCTACAAGGCGGTCTTCAAGGTCTACACGGCCGGCCTGTATCTCGAAAAGAAAGCCCACACGCCGCAGGACATTGCCGCGCTCAAGGGCCCCAAGCGCATGAGCATCACCATGCTGCGCGAGATCGACTCCACCGAGCTGGGCAAGCTCTTCTCGCGCGGCATGGAGGACAACATGGACCGCGCGGCGTTCTCCAAGCTGATTCCCGGCGTGCTGCGCATGAGCCAGATCTTCTCGGACCACAAGAAGCTGCAGGCAGGCGACCAGTTCATGATCGACTGGATACCCGGCACCGGCACGGTGATCACGGTCAAGGGCAAGCCGCAGGGCGAGCCTTTCAAGGAGCCGGAATTCTTCAACGCGCTGCTGGGCATCTGGCTGGGCAACACACCGGCCGACTGGAAGCTCAAGGATGCCTTGCTCGGCAAGCCCGCATAGCCGCCCGCGCCGGTTGCGCGTCCCGGGACACCGCCGCTACGGGCAAACCCCCATGAAACCATGCCTGCGGCTGTCACCCGCCCGACAGCGGCGGGCCACACCGGGGCGTAACCTTTGATCCAGGGAATTCAGGGCCTTCGACGCAACCTGCACCGCATGCCCCTGCGGCGCCACCCGCGCCATGTGATGCCACGCACAGCCCGGCCCGGGCGCCCTGCGCCACCCGCATGCGCCACGGCCCTTGCCACCCCAGAGCCCCAGCCCCGCCCCCAGACACCTTTTTTGCGCCCGCCATCACCATGAAATTCAGCAACCTTTCCGTCGGCCTGCGCCTGGGCGCTTCCTTTGGGGCCATCCTGCTCATCACCGCCCTCATCGCAGCCACCGGCATATGGCGCATCGCCAGCCTGCAGAACGCCAGCGAGCGTGTCGCCACGCAGGAGATCGAGCAACAGATGCTGGTGGAAGACTGGGCCTCCGACATCCGCCTGAACTGGGTCCGCACGGAGGCATTCCTCAAGGCCATCGACCGCGACTACATGGACAAGCTCGCCGCGGACACCCAGGCCACGGCCAAGGGCATGGATGCCAAGGTCCAGCGCATCGAGGCGCTGGTGCAGGGCGAGCCTGGCCGCGCACTGCTGGCCGCCATTGCCACGGCGCGCGCGGCCTACAACGACAAGCAGGCCGAGATCCGCGAACTGCACCGGGGCGG
This sequence comes from Acidovorax sp. GW821-FHT10E04, assembly GCF_059415185.1. NCBI lineage: Bacteria > Pseudomonadati > Pseudomonadota > Betaproteobacteria > Burkholderiales > Comamonadaceae > Acidovorax > Acidovorax sp. GW821-FHT10E04. Next base: position 79,449 of record NZ_JBWKMT010000008.1, on the reverse strand, counting down.
CGAGCCGAACGTGCCCGCCCTCGTGGACAAGGACCTTCGCCCGCTGGCCGACAAATACCTGAAGTCACTGGACGACCTGCGCACGGCCATGGCCACGCAACTGGCTGAAAGCCAGGCCGACACCGGTACCCTTGCCAAGGCCAGCCAGGCACTTCTGGGCGTGGGCACCCTGGTGGCGGTGGCGCTGGGGGCCCTGCTGGCCTGGACGGTCACGCGCTCGATCGTCCGGCCCGTGCAGCGGGGCAAGCAGGCGGCGGAGAGCATTGCCAGCGGCGACCTCACGCACGCCATCGAAGCCCATGGCGGCGACGAGACAGGCCAGCTGCTCCAGGCGCTGTCCACCATGCAATCGCGCCTGGCCACCATCGTGGGCAATGTGCGCCACAGCGCCGAAGGCGTGGCCACCGCCAGTGCCGAAATCGCCTCGGGCAACAACGACCTGTCGGCCCGCACCGAGCAGCAGGCCTCGGCGCTGCAGCAGACGGCCGCCTCGATGGAAGAGCTGGGCTCCACGGTGCGCCAGAACGCGGACAACGCGCGCCAGGCCAACCAGCTGGCGATGAGCGCCTCCACCGTCGCCCAGCAGGGCGGCGACGTGGTGGCCGAGGTGGTGGACACCATGAAGGGCATCAACGACAGCAGCCGCAAGATCGCCGACATCATCAGCGTGATCGACGGCATCGCGTTCCAGACCAACATCCTGGCGCTGAATGCTGCGGTGGAAGCCGCCCGCGCGGGCGAGCAGGGCCGGGGCTTCGCGGTGGTGGCCGGCGAGGTGCGCAGCCTGGCCGGGCGCTCGGCGCAGGCCGCCAAGGAAATCAAGGCCCTGATCGGCACCAGCGTGGAGCGCGTGGAACAGGGCACCGCGCTGGTGGACAAGGCGGGCGCCACGATGACCGAGGTGGTCGGGGCCATCCGCCGCGTGACGGACATCATGGGCGAAATCAGCGCGGCCAGCAGCGAGCAGAGCCAGGGCGTATCCCAGGTGGGTGATGCGATCACGCAGATGGACCAGGCCACGCAGCAGAACGCGGCGCTGGTGGAGCAAAGCGCCGCAGCGGCCGACAGCCTCAAGACCCAGGCAGGCCAGCTGGTCGATGCCGTGGCCGTGTTCCGGCTGGGCAGCGACGCTGGCGCGCCAGCGCATGCGGCACTCGTCACCACGGCACCACCGGCCCGTACAGCCGGCAGCGCACGGGTGCTGCCAACGGCTGCGCAGCGCCGTATCGCGGCCTGATCAGCCCGCGAACGCGCTCAGCGCATCCGCGAAACCATCGGCATCCACCGCCCGCGCGGGCTGGCCGTGGTTGTAGCCGTAGGTCACCAGCACCACGGGGCAGCCGGCGGCGCGCGCGGCCTGCGCATCGTTGCTGGAATCGCCGACCATCAGCGTGCGCGCGGGCGCGGTGCCCAGGGCCTCGCAGGTCTTGACGAGGGGCAGCGGATCGGGCTTCTTGCGCGCGAAGCTGTCGCCACCGAACACCTGCGAAAAGTAGCCGTCGAGCCCCTTGGCCTTCAGCAAGGGCACGGCGAAATCCAGGGGCTTGTTGGTCAGGCAGGCCAGGCGCAGGCCCGCGGCCTGCAGCGCCTGCAGGCCGGCCACCACGCCGGGGTACACCTGCGCATACTGGCCGTTGATGGCCAGGTAGTGCTTCTGGTAGCTGGCCCAGGCCGCGGGGTACAGCGATTCGACCTGCGCTGCATCGGCCGGCTGGCCCTCGGATGCCAGCACATGGGCCAGCACCGAACGCAGCAGGTGCTCCGAGCCTTTGCCCACCATGCGCTCGATGGAGGGTGCCTCGATGGGTGGCAGCGCCAGTTCGCGCAGCATGCGGTTGAGCGCCTCGGCAAAGTCCCCGAGCGTGTCCACCATGGTGCCGTCCAGGTCCACGATGGCGGCGTCCACGCGGGACAACAGGGCGGACAGGGGCGAGGATGTGGACATGCGAAAAAACCTTGCAGTGCAGACGAGGAAAGGCCGGGCACCTTGCCCGGCCTGCCTGGATTTTAAAGGGCCCATCTTCGTCTCACATCGCGACCGCCATGCATGGCCATTGCCCCGTGAAACTGGCGCGGCCAAAACCAGTGCTCCCGCGCAAGGGCCGCCCCGCCGCGCTGGGAGCGTCCCCGCTCAGATTGCGAAGCAATCTGAGAGAGGGGGAAGGCGCGAAGCGACTCAGGGGCGCTCATCTCAAGCTCAGTGTCTGGCGCTTCCAGGCCGGGTCCTGCCAGCGCTGGAACAGGGGCAGCGCGGCCACGTCACCCGTCACGCGCTCGGTGGCCAGGCCTTCCAGGCGCACGATCTCGAAGCTCTTGCGGTAGCGGCCCTGGCCCCGGGCCTCGCGCGCCACCAGCATCTGCTGGCCGCCGGGCACCCAGCCAGCCCACTCGGCCACGCCGGTTTCGGGCGCCGTGGCGGCGGGGGGCAGCACGTCGACCAGCCAGCCCTCGGCGGTCTTGCGCATCACCCACAGCTCGCGCCAGCCTTCCAGCGGCTGCACGGCCAGGGCCACGGCCGTGCCCTCGCGGTTCACGCTGGCCGAGGCAGCCCAGACCACGCCGTAGGTGCAGCGGCGCAGCAGCGGGGTCTTCACGCCCCTGTGGGCATCGACCAGCAGCACGCAGGTCTCGCCGGGCGCACCGGGCTCGGTCACGATGCCCGGGCGGCTGCCCTGGGCCACCGGCAGGCTGGCGGGCACCAGGGCCCAGCGCACGGCGCCCACGCGCATGGCGGCATCGTTGTAGGCCGGCTGGTCCTCGTCGGGCAGGTCGTTCCTGCTCACACCGGAGAACTCGGCCAGGGCGCGGGCCGCAGCAGCGGCCACGGCCGGGCCGATGGCATCCTTGCGCGCCTGCTGGAAAGCCAGGGCACTCCACACACTGGCGCGGCGCATCTGGATGCGGTTGCGCACATAGGAGGGCAGGCCGGCCACGTCCACGCGTTCGAGCACCTCGGACTGCCACGCCTGCACACGGGCCCGTTCGTGCGGCGGCAGGTCGGGGTTCACGCACTCGGGGCGGGTGAGGGCCAGGGCGGCGCGGGCGCGCTGCTCGGCATCGGCCACGGGCATGGCCAGCACGCGGCGAAAGGCCTCGCCGTCGTAGCAGACCTGCATGCGGCCTTCGACCTCGTAGGTCGTGAAGCGCACGCCGTAGCCGTTGGCCACGTCCAGGTGGGCCGACAGCGTGGCGCCCGAGGCCTTGCCCGGCACGGCGGCCGAGGCGCGGCGCGCCAGCCGGTCGGCCAGCGTGCCCAGTGCGTCGAAGGCCTGGGCGCCCTGCTCACCGGCCAGCGCACTGGCGGGCGCGGCCTGCAGGTAGGCGGCCGTGATGCCGATGCCCAGCGCCTCGGCGCCCGGGCTGTCGCGCACGAAGCGCAGCACCGACAGCAGGGCCGGGCCCTGGGCCTCATCGAGCGCCACGCGGCGCACGTCGCTGGCGCGGATGAAGCCGCCGCGTTCGCGCTTGTGGTCCCAGACCTGCAGGTAGTCGAGGCGCTCGCCGCGCACTTCAAGCACCTCGCCCTGCCACAGGGCGGACTGCTGCTGGGCCGAGTCGCGCGGGGCGGCGCGCAGGCTGGCCTGGTCCTGCACGACGATGGCGCTGCCGAATGTGCTGGTGGGCGCGGGGGGCACGGCGGCGGTGGCGACCATGGCGGCGGCAGAGGCGATGGCCGCGACGAGCGTGAGGGTGGTGCGGTCCATGTTCATTGCTCCGTGGCGGGGGTCGTGGCGGTGTCGTCGGCACCGGCGGCAGCCTGCGCGGCCACGGCCTGGGCATTGCGGTTGCCGCCCAGCAGCGCCGCACCGATGAAATCGCCATTGGTCGGCGGGGGCGCGATGATGACCTGGATCTTGTCCGACAGCTTGTCGGCCAGCGTCTTCTGGATCAGCAACGGGTGGCGCGTGACCAGGGCGCCTTCGCGCGCCATCTGCTCGGCGTTGACCTTGCCGATGCGGTCCATGCGGTAGGCCTCGGCCTCGGCCAGCTTCTGGCGCGCATCGGCCTCGCCATTGGCTTCGATGCGGCGCGCCTGGGCGCTGCCCTCCGCGGCCTTGATGCGCGAGACCTTCTCGGCCTCGGCCTCCAGCTGGCGCTGCTCGATCTGGCGCTGCTTGAAGGGCAGCACGTGCTTCATGGCCTCTTCCTGGGCGCGGGCGGCGATCACCTGCTCGCGGGCGGCGGCTTCGGCAGCCACCTCGCGGCGCACCTTGTCGGCGCTGGCGTCGAGCTCGGTCTCCTTCACGCGCTTGTCCTTGAGCTCCAGCGTGTAGCGCATCTTCTCGGACGCCAGCTCCTCGGCCAGCAGGCTGTCCATGCCACGGCGGTATTCGGCGGGCAGGTCCACCTTGCCGATCTGCACATGGCGCAGCAGCACGCCTTCGGCGGCCAGGCGGGTGCGCAGTTCGGTTTCAATGGTCTGCGCGATTTCGGCGCGCTTGGACGAGAAAATCTCGCGCACCGTGTAGCGGGCAAACACCCTGTAGACCAAGCCCTGCACGGCAGGCGCCACGATGTCGGCGTCCACGTCATCGGGCAGGCGGCCGGCCCGGACGGCGTCGGAGGCCGGATCGAGCGCGTAGCGCACGCTCAGGTCGAGCCCGAACGACAGGCCTTCCACCGATTGCAGGGGTGCGCTGCCGTTGGCCTGGCGCATCGCTTCAGGGCGATAGCTCTGGTCCCGCAAGGAGAAGATGCGCACACTGTGCAGGCCCGGCACCACCCACATGCTGCCGTCGCGCCACTGGCTCACCGAACCGGTGAACTGGTTCATGCGGACCGCCAGCTCGCCCTGACCCAGTTGCTGCACCGGTGGGTGGCGCACCACCAGGGCACCGGCGGCCACCACCACGGCTGCGGCTGCCATCCAGCGCGCCGTGCTGGCCGTGGGCAGCAGGTAGGCCCAGTGGATGCGCCCTTCGGCCGCGGGTGCTGGCGTGGGGGCGTCGGCTTCCACAGGTGCCGCAGCTTGCGGCCCTTCGGCACGGGCGTCCAGCGGGTGGGCGGCGGCGTTGCGGCCACGCAGGGCTTGCACGATGCGGTTCCAGGCGGTTCTCATGGTGTTTCTCTCTCTTGGGTGGTGAATTTGTTGTCTGCTTCTGAGCGGCCCAACCGGTCTGCTCATTGGGGACTGATTCTTCGGATTCACCCCGGAAGCAACAATGCAGCGCAGCCCCCAAAGCCCTCACGCCCGCCGCGCAAACCCTCCGGGCCCGGAAGAAACCTTCACACCGGGCAAGCCAGGCGCCCCGGATAATCCACGCACCCCCACCCACTCCGCGCCCACCATGACCCGCATCGCCGTGATCGAAGACGACCTGCCCACCAGCAACCAGCTGGCGGGCTGGATTGCCAGTGCGAAAAACGGCATCGTGATCGACCAGTGGTTCACGCGCGACGACGCCGAAGCCGCCCTGGCGCGCGAGCACTACGACGCCGTGGTGCTCGACATCGAACTGGGCCGCGAGCGCCATGCGGGCGTGGCGCTCATCAACGCCATCAACAAGCGCCGCCAGGGCACGCCGGTACTGGTGGTGTCGGCCATGCCCGCCGCCATCTACCGCAGCATCATGAAGGCGCTGGACGCGTGGGACTACCTGCAAAAGACCACGTTCGAGGAGGCCGACTTCATCGAGACCTTCCTCGACATCCTGCGCACCACGCAGGCCCCGGCGAACGCCGCCACGTCCTTGTCCGCGCCGGCGCCGGATGCGCTGGTGCTGGACCCGCTGTGGCAGCGCACCCCCACCTGGCGCGGCGAGCGCATCAACCTGCCGCTGACGGCCCAGCGCATCCTGGCCACGCTGCACCAGCGCAGCGGCGAGGTCGTGTCGTACGACGAGCTGTTCGAGGTGGTCAAGAGCGGGCGCAACCGGGACAACGTGCGCAAGCATGTGAGCACCATCCGCGAAGCCCTGCGCGAGGTGGACCCCGCCTTCGAAGGCATTGAAAACGTGCCCATGCGGGGCTTTCGCTGGGTAGGCAAGTGAGGCATCCCCCTGAGCGGCTTCGCCGCTTCCCCCTTCTCTCGAACGGCTGCGCCATTCAGGAAGGGGGACGCCGCCAGTGCGGCGGGGCGGCCCTTGCACGGCGGCCCTGGCCTGGGCCGCGCCGGGTTCAGACGCCGTGTGCAGTGCTTTCACGCAGGGGGACCTGAAATGAAACGCCTGCTGCGCCCCACGCTCGACATCCCCAAGCTGGAAATGCCCCGCCTGGGCCTGCCCGCCTTCCGGCTGCGGATTCTGGTGCGCGGTGTGTTTGTGCTGCTGGCGCTGGCCACCGTCGCGCTGAGCGTGGTGCTGCTCAAGGAAGAAAAGGAGCGTGGCTGGCAAAGCTACCGGCACGGCTTCGCGCGCAGCCAGTCCGAGGTCATGGCCCGCCTGCGCCACCCCTCGGGGCAACTGGCCCTGCTCAACGCGGGCAGCCGGGGTTCGGCCCCGGCACCGCTCGCACCCTTGCTGCTGCCCTATGCGGCGCTGGACTTCGACGACCAGAACAAGGCCCAGCAGGCCGTGGAAATGGCGGGCTGCGCGGTGCAGTACCCCGACGGCGCGTCGGTCTGCGCGGCCATCGGCAACAACCCGTATGCCGGGGGCTTCATCTATCTGGTGGGCAGCTTCTACGCGGGCGCGCTGGTGCCGCGCGAACGTGGTGCCCTGGACCTGCAGGCGGTGCACCGCGCCCGCGTCACGCTGGACATGCGCGGCGCCACATCCCGCTGGGTCGCGCCCTTTGAAGCACTGCCCCCCCAGGGCACGATCAGCACCCGGGGCCGCCTGACGGGTTTCGTGGACGGTGGCGAGGAATCCCTGGACGCCCGCGCCCGGCCGGTGCGGGATTTTCGCGGCTGGCTCTGGCAGAACGGCCAGTGCCGGGACCTCGCGGGCGCCGCGCCCGATTGCCTGCGCCGCACCTTCTACTCCATCCGCCTTCCCGTGGAGCTGTTCCGCGAAGCGCTGTTTGACAAGCAGCGCCTGGTCTGGCCGCCACAGGATCTGGGCAGCATGCGCGTGCGCGTGGAAATGCTGGCGCCCGGTGCGGCTGCGCCCCTGTTCGACAGCAACGCCCCCGGAGCCCAGGCCGCCGCATCGCTGGCGGACGTGGCGCGCACCCTGCTGCCTGGCGAACAGGTACAGATCCGCAAGCTGGGCACGAGCGACAGCGAAGCGATCACGCTCAAGGGCTCCGAGGTGCAGGCAGATCCGTCGGCGCCCTGGCTGCTGCGCCTCATCAGCTGGCTGCCGCTGGAGTGGCAGGCCGCTGGCGATCATCAGGCGCAGCCGGTACCGGCCGGCCTCGACATTCTGGACACCCCGGCGGGCAACTATGCCGTCACCTTTACCGGCAACCTGCGCGGCGTGGAGCAGGGCCTTGCCGCCGTGGCCACCCGCATGTCGTGGTACCTGGGCGCCATGCTCGCGGCCATCGCGCTGGCCTGGCTGGTGGTGGAGGTGGGCCTCATCCGCCGCGTGACCGCCCTCACCCGCCGCGCGGCAGCGGTTTCGTACAACGTGCAGGACGGGCACATCGGCCCGCGCCTGGGCGACCTGGACGTGTCGGACCTGCGCGGATCGGACGAACTGGGCATTCTGGCTGGCGGCCTGGCCGACCTGCTCCAGCGTGTGAAGGACGATATCCAGCGCGAACAGTTGCGCGCCCAGCAGGAGCGCGACATGTGGCATGCCGTGGGGCACGAGATCATGTCCCCCTTGCAATCGCTCATGGTGCTGCACGGCGGCGCAAGCGACCCGGGCCACCGCTACATCCAGCGCATGCAGCAGGCGGTGCACGTGCTCTATGGCACTGCATCCCCGGCGGAGGCCTTGCAGGCGGCGGTCGTGCCGCAGGGGCGGCTGGACCTGGACGCCTTCCTGCGCCATGTGGCCGGCAACGCGCACTTTGCCGGCATCGACCAGGTGGTCTATGAAGGCGGCGCGGGGCCTGTCATCGTGCGTGCGGACGAGTTTGCGCTGGAGGACGTGGTGACCCACATCCTGCGCAACGCCGACCGCTACCGCCCGGCGGGCACGGCGATCACGCTGACGCTGGTGGCCTCCGAATCCACCGCCAGCGCCACGCTGCACAACCAGGGCGCCACCATCGACGAGGATCTGCTGGGGCGCATTTTCGAGCTGGGCGTCTCCGACCCCAGCCTGCCCATGCCCGAGGGCGAGACCGGGCACCGGGGCCAGGGCCTGTTCGTGGCCAAGACCTACATGGCCAAGATGGGCGGCACCGTCAACGCGCGCAATACGACCGATGGCGTGGCCTTCGTCCTGACCTTTCAGCGCCTGGGCTGACGCCTTCGCCCCACGCGCAACGGGGGGCAGCGGGGTTGCACCGGCCACCGCGCATCAGGTTCCCGCGGCTGCGCCACAGCGCGTTGCGAGATGCCTGCGCAGCACCCGGTCCGGGTGCTCCCAGGGCATCACTCGAATTGAACTTCGGTGGCCTGAAGTACCCCGGAAACCACCTGGCGGCCTCGCACCGTCACGCGAACGCCATTGCGCAAACCCTTCGCCGTCCCGTTGGCGAACACCACGCCCTCACCGGAGGCATTCACGGGCTGTCCGTTCACACGGAAGTCGTGGATGGACCGATACTGCCCAATGGCACCGATCAGCTCAAAGGTGGCAGGCCCGCCCGTCCCCGGCACATGGCGAATGCGCGCCCGCTGGGCCACCAGCACACCGCCGGACATCGTTCCGGCGACTTCGAGCTTGACGCCATTTCCAATGGCCGTGGCGGGCCCGCCCGTGATGAGCGCGGACGCGGCATTCACCCGCGTTCCGTACAGCGAGAACTCGGCATTCAGATGACTGAAGTTCGACACGATGCCCAGCAGGTTGGCCGCGAAGCTCCCCGCCGTGGGCAAGGTGTGGCCTCGCCGGATCTGTTGAGCGTTCAGCACGCCATCAACGGGCGGCGCCATGGCCCGCACGTACACCACCATGCCATTGGCCAATGAAGTGCCGAGCAACGTGCCCTTGAAAGACGCGGCCGCGTAGCTCACCAGATGGCCGCCCAGCCGGAAGGTCCTGGAAGCACCATCAAGCTGTTCAATGGCACCCGCCATGATCAACGGCATGCCCGGGTCCTTGCGTTCGACCCGGCTCGCACGCCACCGGCCATCCCCCACTGGCAGCGCATAGATCTGCAAGGTGGTGCCCACCGCCACCGAGGACAGTCCCGCCAGGCCGTCGTACACCGTGGTTGTATCCACCGCAATCCGGTTCCCCCAGATTTCGAATTCGCCCGCGGCCACGTTCAGTGCCGTGACCGGCCCCCGGAACTCGGGGACCGAAAGCACGCTGGTCGCGACCCCCGTCGCCAGGTCTGGCAGAATGGAGCCGCTGATCAACGCGGTCATCCCCAGGCGCAACGCGTCCGAATCCTCTGTCGTGATCTGCGCAGTGTCGGTGGCAAATCGCACGCCATTGACAATCACGCTGCCAAAACCGTCCGCAACGCCGATGCCCACGGCGGAAGCCGTCACCCCCGTGCCTCCGGAGCCCACGCCGCCCGCGTCCCCTGGGGCGGCAGCAACACCATCTCCCACCCCATCGCCTGTGCCTGTGCCTGTGCCTGTGCCTGTGCCTGTGCCTGTGCCTGTGCCCGTGCCGGCATCAGTGCCCGAACCCGAACCCGAACCCGAACCTGTGCCGGCATCAGTGCCTGGGCCCGAGACTCCACCGCCTCCCACTCCTGCGGGCGCAGTGCCCTCCTGCGACCCACCGCCACAAGCTGCCAAGGCGAGCCACAGAGTCAGCAAGACTGACCGAATCAACACATTCATGGGATATCTCACTGTTATTCTTTCAACGGATCAGATGCTCTCGGCTGGCCGGCCCCTTGGAGAGGCACCACGGGCGCCTCGATGCCGTGGGGCCGATCCCGTTCGTCCTCGTAGTAGGCGTAGATCCCGACACGCATGCGCCCCGCCCCCTGCCCGTCGCTCTGTTCCACGGCGTCCGTCATCTCCCGCACGAGCAGATGGTGGGTCGCCTCCCAGTGCTGGCGTGCGACCTGATGTATGCGCTCGCAGTCCTCCAGTGTCAAGCCGGAGGCATAGACCGCGCGCTCCAGCATGCGGGGCTGCTGGCCCAGCGTGTTGGATACCGCGGCCTGCAGATGGTCTCGCACGTTGTCTCCCAGGAAGGCGAGCATGTCGCGCACGCTGGCGGTGGGCAAAAAGCTGTCCCCCAGCAAGTGGACCTCACCGTCCGACAGAGCGACCAGGTTCAGCCTCAGCAACTCTTCCAGCACGGTGCGGTGGTGGACATTGCCACGGGTAGCGAACCGGGACAGCAGTTCGAAGGAATGGCCCTTCCCAGAATCCGCCAAGGGCAATGTGCGCTGCGATTCGTCTTCCGAGACCACCTGGAGCCAGGCCGTGTAGGCCTTCGCCGCCGCAGAACCCTCGGTGGCAGGCAACACGGAGCGCGTGTCGCGCACCCGGGCTGTCACGTCCTTGCGATTGAGCCCAGTCGTGGTGGCCAACTGGCTGAGATTGGGTTTCGCCCCATCCTTCGCGAGCCATAGATTCCTGGCCTCGTCGACCAAGAGGTCGCGCAGCACCTCTTCGAGCTGCGGATGCTTCAGACCCATCGCCAGGGCCAGACGCACCGCTGGCCGCAGGATGCGTGCCAGGGCGGCTTGGGTCCAGGAAATTCGATCTTGCATGAATGTTCGGAATAACCCGCGATTTTCCGCGAATTTCGCGGCATTTGCCATGCTGCCCAAGGCGCCACGGACTCACCTTCCAACGCGGTTGTCTGCTGTCGCTCCATCGACCACGACACCGCCTCCAGCCCACCTCCGTGCAACATTTTGCAATAGAATAAATGTGATAATTTCACATTTCATCGCAACACCGCAGCTTGGCAGAGGAGAACCGACATGGATCGGAACAAGGGGTTTACCCTGATAGAGCTGATGATCACAGTGGCTGTGATCAGCATCCTGGCTGCCGTCGCCTATCCCTCTTACCAGGAGCACGTGCGCAAATCACGCCGTGCAGAAGCGCAATCGGTACTCATGAACATCGGCACCCGGCAGCAACAAATGCTCCTGGACACGCGCAGTTACGCGGCGACGGCGGCCGCCCTAAACGTCGCGGTTCCTCCTCAGGTCACCGCCAACTACACCATCACTGTCAGTGCACCGGCCAGCACCCCTCCTTCCTTCACCGCCACAGCGACACCCCAGGGCAGCCAATTGAACGACAAGTGCGGCACCCTGGGCGTGGACCACACGGGAACAAAGACCGCCGTGAAAAACGGAAACGCCCAGACGGGCTGCTGGTAGGGGAAGACGCGCCATGCATACCCTCAGACACCGCCCGGCCGCCGGGTTCACGCTCATTGAGCTGATGGTCACCGTAGCCCTGCTGGCGGTGGTGGTGTCCTTGGCGGCCCCTTCCTTTCGCAACTTGCTGGAAATGCAGCGCATGCGTGCCGCGGCCTTCGACCTCATGGCGGACCTGACACTGGCCCGCAACGAAGCCCTCAAGCGCGGCCAGCTTGCCACCCCGGTCACGCTTCGCCCCACTTCAGGCGATGCCTCCCACTGGGAGTCCGGCTGGAGCGTGATGGTGGGCACAGAGGTCGTGAGCCGCAAAAACCCCGTCGGCAACGGCGTGACTTTCACCGGACCAGCGCTTGTCACATTCGATCGCAACGGTCGCGTCTCCAGTTCCACCACCGTGGCCCGTTTCGCCCTGATGAACAGCGATGCCAATCGCAGCCGCTGCATTTCACTCGATCCCTCGGGTCGCCCCAAGAGCGCCACCACCGCTTGCCCGCCATGAAGTCCTCTTCCTCTCCCCAGCAAGGTGTCGCGTTGATCGAGGCGCTGATTGCCATGCTGATCGTTGCATTTGGCGTACTGGGTTTTGTTGGCCTGCAGGCCCGCACCACCGTGGCCAATCTCGAGGGATATCAGCGATCACAGGCACTCATCCTGGTCAATGACATGGCCGAGCGCATGAAATTGAACCGTGGTGATGCGGTGGCCTATGTAGGCAGCAGCATCGGCACGGCGGCGCCAGGCGATTGCACCAATGCGGCCCTCACGACCGCGCAGCGGGATATGTGTGAATGGGCCACGACCATCCAAGGGGCAGGGGAGGTGCAGGGCGGCACCAAGGTGGGCGCCATGCTGAACGCACGCGGCTGCATCACCAATCCGGCAACCAACCAGTACTTGATCTCCGTGGCATGGCAAGGCCTGCAGCCCAGCGGGTCTCCCGCAAACGCCTGTGGCCAGAACGCGTACAGCAGCGAGGACGCCCGCCGCGTCGTTTCCGTCGTGATGCAGGTGGCCCAGCTCACGGATCCCGCACCCTGAACCGCCCATGAAACCTACATTCGCAGCCTCGCACACGCCGTCTGCACGCCAGCGCCAGCGCCAGCGCCAGCGCGGATTTTCGCTCGTGGAGCTGATGGTGGGCCTTGCCATCGGCTTGGTGCTGGTCGCGGGGCTGGCTCTGCTGTTCGCCAACAGCAGCCAGTCGGGGAACGAACTCGAAAAAAGCATCCGGCAGATTGAAAACGGCCGCTATGCGGAGGAGCTGCTGCACGACGATCTCGCCCTTGCGGGCTTCTACGGCGAGGTGCCGGCGGACTTCCTGGGCTATACCACCCCCGACGTCTGCGCGACTGCGCTGCCCGACCTGGGCTGGGACAAAACCGTTCCATCAGACCCCAAGGTACCGCTGCCCCTCATGGGCCTGACAGCGGCACAGGCTCAAGCCTTGCCGGCGACATGCATCACAAACCACAAGGCTGGAACCATCGCGTTTGCAATCCATCGGCTGGGGGCCGATCTCGTGGCGCCCGCAGCCAAGGTTGCCAATGCGCCCTACGTGCAGACATCCCGATGTGTCACCGATCCTGTGGCCGACCCCTTCCTCGTGTCCGCAACCTCGGGGGATTTCACCCTCAGGAACTTGCAGTGCAATGGCATCAACCCGGTCCGGCAATACGTTTCCCGCATCTACTACATCGCCGACTGCAACGAGTGCGGTAGCGACACGACGCCCACACTCAAGATGGCGGAGCTGCGTGGGACCCAGATGGTGACCGTGCCGCTGGCCGAGGGGATCGAGAATCTCGTCCTCGAGTATGGTTTCGACACCACCGATCCCGCCGATGCGGACCCCGCAACCGATGCCAGCAAAGGCGGCCCTGATGTGTTTCGCCCCGGGCTGAGCGGGGTCGTGGGCGCCCGCGACAACGACTGGGCCAACGTCGTTGCCGTGCGTCTTCATCTGCTCTCCAGGACCACGGAAAAGTCTCCGGGCTACAGCGACAGCGGCAAGACCTATGTCATGGGCCCCTCCAGCATCTCCGGAGACGGCAGCGGCTTCAAGCGCCGCGTGTACACCACCACGGTGCGCCTTACCAACGTGGCAGGTCTGCGCGAGGTTTCTCCCCCCGCCACGCCAGCGTCATCACCATGAACACCCATACCACCCAGCGTGGCGCCACCTTGGTGGTCGCCCTGATCTTCCTGGTGCTGATGAGCCTGTTTGCCATCAGCGCGTTCAACAGTTCGTCCGGAAATTTGCGCATCATCGGCAATACGCAGGCGCGCCAGGAAGGGCTTTCCGCGGCACAGCTGGCGGTGGAGAAAACCATCAGCGCGTCCACCTTCCATACCAACCCCGACGGGGTGGCTGCCTCGCCGGTTCTGGTCGACATGGATGGCAACGGGACAACGGACTACTCCGCGGTGCTTTCGCCAAGACCCCAGTGCACGCGCGCCAAACCCATCCTTGCCGGCGACCTTCCCCCGGCGCCGAAGACGCCAACCACCATCGATGTCTACGCGCCCTGCCGTGCCGCTCCCAAGCAGGGGGGAACGTTCGTGGACCTGGAAACACCGATCGCCGGCGCAGACCCTGAAAGCTGCGCCAACAGCGAGTGGAATGTCAGGGCGCAAGTCAGCGATCCACAGACCCAAACCAAGGTCGCCGTCAACCAGGGCGTCGCCGTCGTGGTCTTCGGCAACGAAGTATCCAGTTTCTGCAAGTAGCCACAGGAGTTTCACCATGCAAGGCTTCACAACCCGTCAACTGCGCCGGTGGACCGTCCTGGCGATGGGGCTGGCAGCCACCCTGCCCTGCCTCGCTCAGTACACCAGCGACATCGATATCTACAGCGGCACATCCACCTCGGATCCCCCCAACGTACTCATCCTGCTGGACAACACGGCCAACTGGAACAATGCGTTTACCAACGAAATTGCCGCCATGGTGAGCACCATCAATGCCTTGCCGGCTGGCAAGTTTCGCGTAGGCCTGATGCTGTTCACGGAAACCGGCAACCCCAACAACAACGTCGATGGCGGCTATCTGCGCGCGGCCATCAGGCCATTGGACGCTGCCTACAAGACCACGTTCACCAACATGCTCGGCAGCCTGGACAAGCTGGGGGACAAATCCAATGGCGGGAAGGCCGGCAAGACGATGGCCGAGGCCTACTACTACTTCACGGGTGCTGCGCCCAACTCTGGGAACAACAAGGTCAAGGCGGACTACGCAGGCAATGCTTCAGGCACGGCATTTTCCAATGCCATCTACGCACAGCCCAACAATGCCCTGCCGTCTTTCGCGGGATCCCCCTATCGCAGCCCGCTCGTTGACGCCTGCGCGCGCAACTACATCATCTACATCAGCAACGGCGCAGCGCAAGACAACAACAGCGACAACACCGATGCATCCACCCGCCTGTCTGCAGCCTACGCAGCAGCCGGCCTTGCCCGTCCAGCCGATATCACGGACCTGTCGCCGAACGGTTCACAAAGCAATTTTGCCGATGAGTGGGCGCGCTTCATGAAGAAGTCGCCCAGCAACATCACAACCTACACCATGGATGTGGACCGTGTCACGACCGGCCAGGGCCCGGGATGGAGCGCCTTGCTTGGAAGCATGGCGGTCAACAGCGGTGGGGAATACTTCGCCGTCAGCTCCGCGGGTACTGATATCGCTGAGAAGCTGGTATCCATATTCAACCAGCTCCAGGCGAGTGACAGCGTGTTTTCGTCCGCCAGCCTGCCCGTCAGCGTGAATGCCCGAGGCACCTACCAGAACCAGGTGTTCATGGGCATGTTCCGACCTGACCCTGACTCTCGTCCCCGCTGGCGCGGCAACCTCAAGCAGTACCAGTTCGGATACGACGTGCCCACGGACACCCTCTTCCTGGCGGGGGCGGATGGAAAGGCGGCGGTCAGCGGTGCGTCCGGCTTCATCTCGCCCACAGCGATTTCCTTCTGGACATCACCCAGCACTTTCTGGGCCAAGGATCCCATGGGCACGCCTCCCAGCGCATCGGACTCACCGGATGGAGAGGTTGTCGAAAAAGGCGGCGTCGCACAACTGATCCGGAGCGCCTATGCCACCAACCAGGCTACACGGAACCTGTATACCTGTATCGGATGTGCCACAGGAACCAACCTTGCAACCAGCACTTCCGCCCGGTTCAGCACTTCCAACTCGTCACTCACTTCCACACTGGACACCAGCACCATCAACTGGGTGCGTGGCACCAACAACGCGGCGGAAGTGGGCCCCACCACCACGCCGGCAACGACGATCCGACCGAGCGTGCACGGCGATATCCTGCATTCACGTCCAGCCGTTGTGAACTATGGAGGGAATACGGGTGTCGTGGTGTTCTATGGCTCGAACGACGGCATGCTGCGAGCCATCAACGGCAACCAGAGCGGCAATGATGCAGGCGCGGAACTCTGGGGATTCATCCCGCAAGAGCATTTCGGCAAGCTCCAACGGCTGCACGACAACACGCCGGATATCCGCTTGTCCACGACGCTCGTGATTGACGAGACCTCCGCCAGCAAGCCCCAGCCCCGCGACTACTTCGTTGATGGGCCGATCAGCGTCTATCAAAAAGTGAACGCGGACGGCTCCAATGCCAAGGTGTACCTGTATGTGGGCATGCGTCGTGGCGGACGCTTCATCTATGCGCTGGACGTCACGGACCCAACACAACCGAAGTTCCTCTGGAGAAAATCCAATACCGACACGGACTCTCGCTTGAGCGTGCTGGGGCAGACGTGGTCCGAACCCAGAGTGGCAAAGATCAAGGGGCATGCCGACCCCGTGCTGGTGATGGGCGGGGGCTACGATGCCGCTGCGGAAGACGCGGCCACACCCGGTAGCACCACGATGGGCAATGCGGTCTACGTGCTCGACGCATTCACGGGATCGGTTCTCAAGAGGTTTGACACCGCGCGCAGCGTCCCCGCGGACGTCACCCTTGTCGACTCAGACTATGACGGCTACACCGACCGCGCCTACGCGGTGGACACCGGTGGCAACATCTACCGCATCGATCTGGAGACCCCCTCCTCCTCGGCCGTCTCGGATTGGGGCATCTACAAGCTGGCGGCGCTGGCAGGAACGGACACCCGAAAGTTCTTCTACGCGCCTGACGTGGTACCGACAAAAACATTTACCGCTGTGCAAGTGGGATCTGGCGACCGGGAAAAGCCTTTGAAGGGCACAACAGCCGGCACCGACCGCTTTTTCACCGTGTTTGATGACCGGACCGCCAAGGGTACGGCGACATCCTTCACCCCGATCTTGCCGGGCTCTCTCGGTTTGTCCGGCAGCACCACCGACAACATGACCAATGGCTGCTACTTTCCCATGACGGCGGGCGAAAAGGTGGTGAATGCGGCGACGACCTTCCGTGGCCAGACTTACTTCGGCACCAACAAGCCGACACCGCCGGGCAATACATGCTCGGCCAACCTGGGAGAGGCACGCACCTACGCTGCGCCGCTCTTTTGCCGAGCTCCGGCAAGCCAGAAGCTCAATGGCGGCGGCCTGCCCCCCAGCCCCGTGGCGGGATTCGTGACCATCACCTACACCCAGACCAACGCAGATGGCACAACGTCGGAAGTGACCAAGCAGAAGGAATTCGTGATCGGGGCACCGAACCCCAAGGAATCAGGGATTGAAGCAGGGAAATCCACGGCCACCTTGGGCATTCCTCGCAAGCGCCGCTTCTGGTACCAAGAGAACGCACGTTGAGCCACGGTGCTCCAGGCCAAAAAGGCTGACATGAAGTCGGCCTTTTTTGGTTTGGCGCCGTGCCCATCCGCCGGGCGCGCCAAGGCATTCGCGCGGACACGTGAACGCTCCGCACGAACGAAGCGGCAGCATGCTCCATGAAAGAAGGAAGGCGCGAGGGCGCACGGAGGGGGGAGGCGGTGTCTGACAGGGTCGCAAGGCGCTCGGGGCTACGCTGAAGCCAGCCCGTTTGTGATTACCGAGATTGCCAGGAGCCCTTACATGACCCGCACCGCATTTTTTGCCCCCGTCCTCACTGCGACCCTGTTCGCAGCCTGCGCAGGCGCCCTCGCCCAGACGCCGCCCCCGGATGCCCGTGCGCGCTACGAGCAGGAGCGCGAGAAGTGCATGACCAACAACACCCAGGACAGCCTCGCGACCTGCCTGCGCGAGGCGAACAACGCGCTGGACGCGTCCCGCAAGGGGCAGCTGAGCAACCCGGGCGCCGCCGCCACGGACAACGCCACGCAGCGCTGCGCGGCGTTCCCGACGGCGGCGGAGCAGACGGAATGCGTGCGCCGCATCCAGAACAGCCCGGCCAGCGGCTCGGTGCCCGGTGGCGGGGTGCTGCGTGAATCCACCACGACCACCGTCGTGCCGCAATAGGCAGTGGCAGCCCCGTATTGGTAATCGTGCCGCAGCAGGCCGCAGCGGCGCGGCCTGGCCAGCCGCCGTGGACGTCAGGCCAGCTGCACGCGCATGGCGTCGATAACGCCCTGGTAGTCTGGCTTGCCGAAGATGGCGCTGCCCGCCACGAACGTATCGGCGCCCGCATCCGCCACACGGCGGATGTTGTCCGTCTTGATGCCGCCGTCCACCTCGAGGCGGATGTCCTTGCCCGTGGCATCGATGCGGCGGCGCACCTCCTCGATCTTGCGCAGCGCCGAGTCGATGAAGCTCTGGCCACCAAACCCTGGGTTCACGCTCATGATGAGGATCAGATCGATGTCGTCGATCACCCAGTCGAGCACATCCAGCGGCGCGGCCGGGTTGAACACCAGCCCGGGCTTCACGCCCTTGGCGCGGATGGCCTGGATGCTGCGGTGCACATGGGCCGAAGCGTCCGGATGGAAGCTGATGTAGTCGGCCCCGGCGTCGGCGAACGCGGCGGCCAACGCATCCACGGGCTCGATCATCAGGTGCACGTCCACCGGAACGGGCACGCCGGCGGCGGTCCGGGCATGCGGCTTGAGTGCCTGGCAGACCATGGGGCCGAAGGTCAGGTTGGGTACGTAATGGTTGTCCATCACGTCGAAGTGAATCCAGTCCGCGCCAGCGGCGATGACATTGCGCACCTCTTCACCCAGGCGGGCGAAGTCGGCGGAGAGGATGGAGGGGGCGATGCGGAAAGAACGGCTCATGGGGGCAATTGTCGCAGTTCAGCGGTTCCACAGGGCAAGCCTCGCCTATTGCGCTGCGTGCACGCGACGTGCCTCCGCCCGGGCGCCGCCGCGCACTCAGGCCCCGGGCACGCGGGGTTTTTGCACCATTGGCTTACCATTCGCCCCATGCCAAAGTACCAGTTCGCCGTGGAGGTGCGCCCCGAATACCTGCCCGAGCAGTCCGCCCCGGACACCGGCGTGTTCAGCTTCGCCTACACGATCACCATCACCAATGCGGGGGAAGCGCCAGCACAGCTGATTTCGCGCCACTGGATCATCAGCGATTCCCGCGGCCACACCGAGGAGGTCAAGGGCCTGGGCGTGGTGGGCCACCAGCCGCTGCTCAAGCCCGGTGAATCGTTTCAGTACACTAGCGGATGCCGGCTGCGCACCGCCAGCGGCACCATGCACGGGACGTTCCACTGCGTGGCGGAGGACGGGGAGCCTTTCAACACGCCCGTGCCGCTCTTCGTGCTGGAAGCGATCAACCACGGCCCGTCGGGTGAGCCGCTGAGCGGTCGGGTGCTGCATTGAAGCGTGGCAAGACCACCCCGGACCTGGCCAGCCTGCTGTCGGCGCTGGATCCGGCAGCCGACCTCGCGCACCGCCACCTGTGGCTCATCCACCTGCTGGACTGGGTGCGGGGCGAGCGCGACTCCGTGGCCTCCGCCGTGGGCCGCGTGCAGCTCTTCCTGGATGCGGTGCAGGCACGGCCCGACATCCAGCTGCGGCTTCAAGCGTGGTGGGCCACGCTGGTCGACCAGGTGGACATCACCACCCTGCTGGCGGATTTCGGCTTCGCGCCCCGCACCGCGCTGGTCAGCGAGCTGGCCGAACGCCTGCGCACCAAGCTGCTGCCGGGCAGCCCTGAAACCATCGACGCGTCCGAGCTGTTCATGCTGGCCCTGCCCGGGGAGTTCGACGCGCAATGGCTGTCGGCCCTGGAAGAGACACAGCTCACCCGCCTTGTGGCGCTGCTGGCGCCCCCCAGCACCGAAGGCAACCCAGGCCCCTCGCGCTGGCAACGGGCCCTGCTGGATGCCATCACCTACTGCGCCGGACAGATTCTCTCCACGGGCTTCGCACCCGAGCTGCGCCTGCGCATGAGCGAATCCGCCCGCGAAGCCCAGCCCTTTCATGCCCTGATCCGCGACGTGGAAAGCCTGCGCGTGGAGGTGCTGCATGCGCTGCGCACTCCAGACCGGCTCAACGAGGCCGCGCAGCGCCTGCGCGAGCGGCTGGAGGCCTGCCGCGCCGCGGCCGCCACGGTCTACACCCATTTCGAGGACAACGGCATCTCCGTGGGCCTGGTCTTCCGCCTGCGGCAACTGCGCGAGCGCATCCTGCGCGTGCGCGAGCTGCTGGACTGCCTGCTGTCGCCCAAGCCGTCCGTCACCGCCGCCCGGCTCATGGCGCGCCTGGTGATGGTGGGCCAGGAACGGCGCAGCCTGCGCGCCCTGCTGGCGTCCAACTCCTCGCTGCTGGCGGCCAAGGTGGTCGAGCGCAGCGCGGAAACCGGCGAACACTACATCACGCGCACCGCGGCCGAGTACCGGGCCATGGTCCGCAAGGCGGCAGGGGGCGGCGCGGTCATGGCCTTCACCACGCTGGCCAAGTTCGGCCTCTATGCACTGGCGCTGTCGGCCTTCTGGGGCGGCTTCTGGGCGGGCGTGAACTACGCCGTCACGTTCGTGCTGATCCAGCTGCTGCACCTGACCGTGGCGACCAAGCAGCCCGCGATGACGGCGCCCGCCATGGCCGCAAAGCTCAAGGAGCTGGGCGCCAGCGACGCCATCGAGTCGTTCGTGGACGAGATCACGCACCTGGTGCGCTCCCAGGTGGCCGCCGTGCTGGGCAATGTGTTCGTGGTGTTCCCGGCGGTGCTCGGGCTGGCCATGCTGATCGCGCTGGCCACCGGCAGCCCGGCCATCAGCGAGCGCGAGGCAGCGCACGTGTTCGAGTCCCTGCACCTGCTGGGCCCGTCGCTGCTCTTCGCGGCATTCACCGGGGTGCTGCTGTTCGCCTCCAGCATCATCGCGGGCTGGACCGAGAACTGGTTCGTGCTCAACCGCCTGGACTCGGCCATGCACTACAACCCGCGCATCACCCGCATGCTGGGCACGGAGCGGGCCGCCCGCTGGGCGCGTTTCCTGCGCGAGAACCTCTCGGGCTTCGCGGCCAACATCTCGCTGGGCTTCATGCTGGGGCTCGTCCCGGCCTTTGCAGGGTTTTTCGGACTGGCCCTGGATGTGCGCCATGTCACACTGTCCACGGGCCAGGTGGGCGCGGCCAGCGCCGCGCTGGGCCTGGGAGTGCTGCACCTGCCCGCCTTCTGGTGGGCCGTGGCGTCGCTTCCCTTGCTGGGCGCGCTGAATGTCACCGTCAGTTTCTACCTGGCCTTCAGCCTCGCGCTGCGCGCGCAGAACGTGAGCGGCGTGGACCGGTCGCGCATCTACGCGGCGATCCGCGCGCGCATGCGTTCGGCGCCCCTGAGTTTTTTCATGCCCGAACGCCGCACCGCGCCCTGAGGCGCAGCGGCGGGTGGAACCAAGCGCCGCCCCTGTCCTACAGAGACGTTTTGTTTCCGCCTGTAAATTCAGGCCACGCCAGGCGCACCCCTTCCCCCGCGGAGGCGGTGTGCGCCCGCTCCTTCACACCGACGGGCCAGCCCGTCTGACGCAGAGGTCCCGAAACATGAATGAAATCCTGAGCTTCTGGGCGCAATGGCTGCGCCCCTCGGCCGGGTTGCCCACGGTGCAATGGTCGCTGCTGCTCGCGGTGGCGGCCATGGTGGGCTATCTCACGCAGCGCCACACCGGCCTGCCCAAGGTGCTGGGCTACTCGCTGGTGGGCACCGCCGCCGGGCTCGCAGGCTTCAGCGGCGCCGTGTGGCCGCTGCAGGGTATCGGCCTGTTCCTGCTGGAGCTGGGGATCGCCCTGGTGCTCTTTGAATGCGGTGGCCGCATCCCGCTGCGCTGGTTCCGCCACAACCCCATGGTGCTGGTGCAGAGCATTGCTGAATCCGTGCTGACCTACTTTGCCGTGTACTGGGTGCTGGTGTGGCTGAACCTGCCCCCGCAGGTGGCCGGCCCGCTGGCGCTGGTGGCCCTGGCGGCATCGCCCGCCGTGCTCACGCGCGTGGTGGCGGACACCCGCGCGGCCGGCCCGGTGACGGAGCGCGCCATCGTTCTCACCACCCTGTCCACCCTGTATGCGCTGACGCTGGGCAGCGCGAAGGCCGAGCTGATCAACCGCCAGAGCCTCACCGTGGTGGAAACCGTGTACCCGGTGATCGTGGTGCTGGGCGTTTCCATCGTGGTGGCGGCCGTGCTGGCGCTGGTCTTGCGCATGGCGCTGCGCTTCATGAGCCCCACGAGCGAGAACACCTCGATGCTGTTCCTCGCACTGGTGGCGGCGGGCACCGCCGTGGCGGCGCACATGGGCGGTTCGGCGCCGCTGGCGGCGCTGCTGGGTGGCATGCTGCTCAAGCAGCTCAACCCGCGCCCCTGGGCGTGGCCGCGCCAGCTGGGCAATGCGTCCTCGCTGCTGACCATGCTGATGTTCGTGCTGGTGTCCACCGTGGCCGCCCAGGCGGACTGGAGCGCGCCGGTGGCGGGCGTCGTGCTGGCACTGATCGCCGTGCGCCTGCTGGCCAAGGCCACGGGTGTCGCCCTGGGCAACGTGGGCAGCGGCGCCAGCTGGAAGCAGGCCCTGTGGGTGGGCTGCGCCATGACGCCGATGTCGTCCATCGCGCTGCTGATTGCCTCGCAGTTCGTGCTCGCCTCGCCCTCCACGGGCCACGTGATCGCCGGCGTGGCGCTGCCCGCCATCCTGCTCATGGAAGTGCTGGGCGCCGTGATCGCCACCGTGGCCATCTACCGCGCGGGCGAGAGCTCTAAACCCTGGGCGCCACTGACGACCCGTGGCCACAACGGAGACACCCCATCGTGAGTCTTGAAGCCTTCAACCATTCCGAACCGCTGACGCTGGGCGTCGAGCTGGAGCTGCAGCTCGTCAACACCAACGACTACGACCTGGCCCCCTATGCCGAGGACATGCTGCGCCTCATGAAGAAAACCCCGCTGCCCGGCAGCGTGGTGCCCGAGATGACGAACAGCATGATCGAGATCTCCACGGGCATCTGCCATTCCAGCAGCGAGGTGCTGGGCCAGCTCACGCCCATCCGCGACGCGCTGGTCAAGAGCGCCGACAAGCTCAACATCGCCGTGGTGGGCGGCGGCACGCACCCGTTCCAGCAATGGCACGAGCGGCGCATCTACGACAAGCCGCGCTTTCGCGAGCTGTCGGAGCTGTACGGCTACCTGTCCAAGCAGTTCACCATCTTCGGCCAGCACGTGCACATCGGCTGCCCCGATGCCAACGCCGCGCTGCTCATGCTGCACCGCATGTCGCGCTACATCCCGCACTTCATCGCGCTGTCGGCATCGAGCCCCTACGTGCAGGGACAGGACACGGCGTTCGACTCGGCGCGCCTGAACTCGGTGTTCGCGTTTCCGCTCTCGGGCCGCGCCCCGCTGGCGCTCACGTGGGAGGACTTCACCGCCTACTTCGACAAGATGACGCGCACCGGCGTGGTCAAGAGCATGAAGGACTTCTACTGGGACATCCGCCCCAAGCCCGAGTTCGGCACCATCGAGATCCGCGTGTTCGACACCCCGCTCACCATCGAGCGCGCCGCCGCGCTGGCGGGCTACGTGCAGTCGCTGGGCGCCTGGTTTCTGGCCGAGCAGCCCTTCATGCCCAACGAGGACGACTACCTGGTCTACACCTACAACCGCTTCCAGGCCTGCCGCTTCGGCATGGACGCGGTGTACGTGGACCCGGCCACGGGCGACCACATGCCGCTGCGCGAGCACATCCTCAAGACCATGGACAAGATCGCCGGCCACGCCGCCGTGCAAGGCGCATCGAGCGCCATGCACATGCTGCGCACCGAGGTCGAAGCGGGCCAGAACGATGCGCGCTGGCTGCGCGAGCGCCAGCGCGAGGAGCAACTGCTGGCCGAGGTCAGCCGCCAGGCGGCGCAGCGCTTTCGCGGCGCCACGGCCTGATCCTGCGCGGCCCCGCCGTCACGCCGGCAGCACCGCCAGCTGGCGCGAGTGCTGCGTGCGCCCACCTTGGCCCCAGTCGCTGGCGGGCAGCTCCCGCACCACCACGTAGCTGGCGGGGGCCAGCACGCCGTCCCCGGCCAGCTGGCGCTGCAGCTCCGCGAACGCCGCCTGGATGAAGGCGGCCTTCTCTTCCTGCGTGTTCGTGCCCTGCGTGATGCTGATCTCCAGCAACGCCGTGGGCTGTTCGGCCGGCGCACCGCCGATGTGCCAGCGCGCGGCGGGCAGGTCGTCGATGACCACCGCCGTCACCTCGCGGCGCTTGCCCAGCAGGTCCACCGTGAGGTCCGTCAGCGCGCCGGCCAGTTGCCGGTAGCGTTCGGGGTTTTGCAGCGGGGCCAGTTTCAGAACGAGGGTTGGCATGGTGTTGTCTTCCTTTCTTGCGGGGTGGGAGCAGCAGGGGACGGCGTGTTCAGCCCGGCGCTGCGCAAAACCCAAAGGCCCGCGCGCACCAGAGTGCGCGCCAGCCAGGCGTGGGCGTCACGAAGGGCCTGCTGGCGCAGCCGCAGCGCGTCGCGCCGGGCGCAATCGCGCAGCCTCTGGTACTCAGCGGGGTGCATGGGCTGGTGCATGGCGGTTCCTTTCGAGGGCTGTTTTGCAGGGCTTGAAGCCACTGTAGGCAGCCCCGGGCGCGGCGGAAACGGCCCACGGCGCAAGACCGTTTTGCGCGGATTGCAAGGCCCCGCCGTTACCATCGCCCCATGCGCGAGATCCGCTTTGAAGACATGCACCTGTTCGTGCGCGTGGCCGACCTGGGCTCGCTCTCGGCGGTGGCGCGCGAGCGCGGCGCGCCGGTGAGCCAGGTCTCGCGCACCCTGTCGCGCATCGAGCAAGCCTGCGGCGCGCGGCTGCTGCACCGCTCCACGCATGGCCTCGCGCCCACACCCGAGGGACTGACCTTCCTGGACTACTGCCGCCGCATCACGGGCACGCTCGACGAGCTGGAAGGCGAATTCGCCCACCAGAGCGGCCAGCCCCGTGGCTGGGTGCGCGTGGCGTCCAGCTCGGTCGTGGCCGAGCACCTGTTGATTCCGAGCTTTGACAGCCTGCAGCGGCAGCACCCGCAACTGCGCGTGGAGCTGCTGGTGGATGACCGCATGGCCGACATGGCGCGCGATGGCATCGACATCGCCATCCGCACCGGCCCCCCGCTGACCGACACCGTGGTGGCGCGCCCGCTGGGCACCTTGGCGCGCGCCCTGTACGCCACGCCCGGCTACCTGCAGGCCCATGGCGCGCCAGAACACCCCGACGACCTGCACGCGCACCGCCTCATCGCCAACAGCGCGGTGGCTTTCCTGAACCATTGGCCCTTCCTCGTCGATGGAGAACCCCGCGTGCTGGTGGCCGAGGGCCACTGGCGCTCGGGCAGCACCGCCATCACGGCGCGCATGGCGCTGCAGGGCCTGGGCATTGCGCGCCTGGCCACGGTGGTGGCCGAGCCCCTCGTGCGCCAGGGCCTGCTGGCGCCCGTGCTCGCCGACTGCGTGGACCTGCAGCCCAGCCCGATCCATGCCATCACCCTCACCCGCAGGCACCGGCTGCCCAAGATCCAGGCCTGCATCGACCACTGGGCGCGGTGGTTTGACCCGCGCTAGCGCACCACCATGCCACGCTCTTTTTTGCTGCCGCACATGTTTTCTGATTTTTGGCCCTCCCCGGCCCACCATCCACACCGCACACACCCCATGACCACAAGGCCCTGCCATGGGTGAGTTCGACCTGATCGCCCGCTACTTCACCCGCCCCGCGCGCCCCGGCGGCGCCGTGGCCCTGGGCGTGGGAGACGACTGCGCGCTGCTGGCGCCTGCGCCCGGCATGCAGCTGGCCATCTCCAGCGACATGCTGGTGGAGGGCCGCCACTTCTTTGCGGACGTGGACCCCGAGGCCCTGGGCCACAAGGCGCTGGCCGTGAACCTGTCGGACCTGGCGGCCTGTGGCGCGCGCCCGCTGGCGTTCACCCTCGCCCTGTCGTTGCCCCGGGTGGACGAGGCCTGGCTCGCGGGCTTCTCGCGCGGGCTGCTGGCGCTGGCCGACGCCCACGGCTGTGCGCTGGTGGGCGGCGACACCACGCAGGGCCCGCTCAATATCTGCATCACGGTGTTTGGCGAGGTCCCCCCGGGCCAGGCCCTGCTGCGCAGCGGCGCACGGGCCGGCGACGACATCTATGTCAGCGGCACGCTGGGCGACGCCCGCCTGGCGCTGGAAGCCCTGCTGGGCCACGCCCCCCTGCCCGCCGGCGTGCTGGCCCGCGCGCGCCAGCGGCTGGAGCGCCCCACCCCGCGCGTGGCCCTGGGCCTGGCCCTGCGCGGGGTGGCCAGCAGCGCCATGGATGTGAGCGACGGGCTGCTGGGCGACCTGTCGCACATCCTCAAGGCCTCGGGCGTCGGGGCCCGCATCGACACGCACACTACTTCAAAAATGATAGCATCCAGCGCTTATTCATCAAGCGCCAACGGCCAAATTGGCTTGGAATTGATCCACCAATGCACGCTGGCAGGCGGCGACGACTATGAGCTGGCCTTCACCGCCCCGCCCGCACGGCGTGACGCCGTGGCCGCCGCGTCGCAGGCCAGCGGCACGCCCGTCACCCGCATCGGCACCGTGCGGGCCGAGCCCGGACTGCAGCTGCTGGACGCGCAGGGCCAGCCCATGGACAACCGCTACGCCTCGTTCGACCATTTCCGGTGACTGGCCCCGGCGGCCGGCGGCCACTTTTTTTCGCGGACCATGAATCCTTTGGCGAAACCAGCGGCTCTTGGTGGGGGAGGCGCCCTGTGCTGGCATCTCCTTCAACCGACCAAGGAACCAATTCCCATGCTGTACCGCAAGAACATCACCCGCCCTGAAAGCCTGCTGCGCGTTGTGGGGGGCGTCGCCCTCATCGCTGCGGGGCTGTGG
Source organism: Acidovorax sp. GW821-FHT10E04 (assembly GCF_059415185.1). Classification (NCBI taxonomy): domain Bacteria; kingdom Pseudomonadati; phylum Pseudomonadota; class Betaproteobacteria; order Burkholderiales; family Comamonadaceae; genus Acidovorax; species Acidovorax sp. GW821-FHT10E04. Next base: position 52,939 of record NZ_JBWKMT010000008.1, on the reverse strand, counting down.
TGGCTGGCCGCATCCCCCTTGGGCCTGGCGCTGGCCGCCGCGGGCGTCGGCAGCATCCTGAGCGGCGCGTTGGGCTACTGCCCCGCCTGCGCCATGGTGGGCCGCAGGCCCGTGGAATGACATGAGACATTCCCCCCTCGAGTCGCTTCGCGCCTTCACCCCCCGCTCTCACGCTGCGCGCGGGCTGGGAGGCGCAGCCAGCGCGCCGGTCTCATGGGCTGCGGGTGGCGCAATGCACCGTGGAGAACTGAGAGGATGAGCCCCACCCAACCACTACCCACGCTCGCCCAGCTGCTGCCCGCAGCGCGCAGCGGCGACGCCGTGGCGATGGAGCAGCTGCTGCGCCTGACCCGCCCCGACATCCGCCGCTATGCACTGCGCCACTGCGCGGCCACCACGGCCACCGACGACGTGGTGCAGGAGGCGCTCATCATCGTCTACCGCCGGGTGGGCGCGCTGCGCGAGGTGGCGGCGTTTGGCGGCTGGGTGGTGCGCATCGTGCAGCGGCTGTGCATGCGGCCCATGCTCGCGTGGCTCAAGGCCGAGCCCCTGGCGCAGGTGGAGGACACGCTGGCATGGTCGCACCGGCCCGACCACGAACTGCGCCACGACCTGGCCCTGGCCATCGACTCGCTGCCCCCCCTCTACCGCGACGCGCTGCTCCTGCGCGACTTCGAGGAGCTGACCATCGAGGAGATGGCCCAGCGCCTGGGCGTGACGCGCGAAGCGGCCAAGAGCCGCCTGCACCGCGCGCGGGCCCTGGTGCGGGAGTACCTTTCCGCGCCCGCCGGCACCCCGGGGCCTTGAGGCCAGGCGCCAAAGCGGCCGCGCTGCGCAATAGTTCACGCAGCGCCCTGCGGGCTTTTGCAACGCCAGGCCCGCAGCGTGCAACATCACGCCCCATGGCCTACACCTACCTGTTCTTTCAACCCGCCCGGCTGCCGCTGCGCACGGAGGACCTCTCGCCCGACACCGTGCTGGTGCTGCGCGACATCGAGCACATCAAGGCATCGCTCGCCCAGGTGCTGCCGGGGCTGGAATGGGCCCTGCCCACCTGGGGCCATGCCACGGTGCTGGGCCACGGGGTGGAGTTCCACCTTCCCGAGAACGTCTCCGAAGGCCCGCTGGCCATGCATTGCTCGCTGCGCACCGACTACACCGCGTGGGTGCAGGCGCTGTGCGACACGCTGGGCTGGCTGGCCTTCGACGAAACGCCCATGTGCCTGCAGCCCCACGGGCCGCCCTTTCCCGCTTGACGCGCCGCGCGCGAAGCCCCGGTTCGACGCCGCCGCCCGGCGGGAACGGGAAGCCGCCCCGGCCCTCCAGCCAACCAGCCGGCCGGCAAACAGGCCTTCCTTGCGCGGCGGCCGCCCCGCTCAGGCGCGCACGAACTGCGCCAGCGGCCGGCGCGGCGTGGCGGGCACCTCGCCCTGCGGGTAGCCGATGCGGCAGAACATCTGCACCGTGGCATCGTCCGCGCTGCGCGGCGCGGGCCGCCCCAGCACCAGCTGGTGCACGCGCTCGTAGTGCGGCGCCATCTCGGCGAACTCCTGCAGCGCCTGGCTCATGGGGTGCATGCCCACGCCCAGCGCCGTGGCCCGCAGCTGCAGGCGCGCGTAGGCCCGGCCCGCCTGGACCTGGTCGGCGCGCGTGTTGCCGCCCGCGATCCACACAAAACCCATGGCCGTGCGGCTGTGGCCTTCGAAGCGGCCCATCGCGCTCTTGTAGGCCGCGCTGCCTTCGGCGGGCGGCGCCGTGCGGTCGAACATGCCCAGCGCCGCCACCGCCCGCACGAAGGGCGAGTTCAGGGAGATGCCGTCGCGGTGGCGCAGGATTTCGGAGGGGCCCACGCGCGTGAGGTGGATGCTCTCCATCATCGTGCGCGGGGTGAGCAGCTCGACCTGGGCGGATTCCCAACACAGCGCGCGCAGCGGCCCCAGGCGGGCATCGTCCACCGTTCCCCCGGCCTGCAGCGGCGCCCCGGGGCGCTGGCTGGCCAGCAGCGCGGCCAGCACCTCGGGCGCCACGGGGCGGGCCGTGTCGAAGTCGCTCTTGGACGTGCGGCGCTGCAGCACCTGCGCAAACAGCGGATCGGGCTGGCCCGCGGGCTGGAGGGTGACACGCGCCACGGGCCGGTCGTCCCAGGCGGTCAGCGCCTCGGGCAGCGGGCCCTGCGGCCACAGCTGCACCTCGCTGCCCGCGCCTTGCTGCGCCAATGCCAGCACCAGCAGCTCCAGGAACGCCCCGTGGCCGATCAGGATCTGTCGGCCCAGCGGGTCGGTGTGCGGCAGCACGCGCTCGCGGTCGGTGCGCAGGGTGATCACGCCGTCCTCGCGCAGGTCCACCACCCAGGGCTGCAGGTTGTGCGGGTTCGGCGCGGTGATGGCGTAGGCCACGGCGCGGCGGCGCACCTCGGTCTCGCCCACGGGGCCCTGCCAGGCCTCGACCGCCTCGGCGGGGTAGTGCGGGCCGGCCACGCCACACGCGGCCAGCGTGCCCGTGGCGGCGGCGATGGTGCCACCACCGGCCAATCGAATGAAGTTGCGGCGATGCATGGAGACGCTCCTTGGAGGGGTGAGAAAGACAGACACGGGTCAGGCCAGCGCGGCACGGCGCGCCTGCGGGGCCAGCAGCCCCAGGTCGGCGAGCGCCTGGCGCACCGCCTGGTCGAAGGGCGTGTGGGGTTCATCGCCGATGAGCGCGCGCAGGCGCGTGTTGTCCAGCCGGTGCGGCGTGCTCCACAGGTAGCGCATGGCCGCCAGCGCGGCGAACGTGGGCGCCACGGCGCCCGCGATGCGCAGCAGCGGCCAGGGCAGCCGCCCTACCCGCAGCGCGCCGGCATCGGGCAGCCAGCCCTGTTCCGCGGCAATGGCCGTGAAGCTGTGCAGCCATTGCCGGGCGCTGGCGTGGTGCCCCGCGAATTGCAGGCATTCAAAGGCGGCCAGGCGATGCCGCTCCTGGGCCACGCGCACGAAGGCACGCGCCAGGTCGGGCAGGTAGGCCCAGGGCGTGGCCACGTCCAGCGGGCCGGGCCACGTGATGCGGCCCCGGGGCAGCTCCCTGGCGATGGCCTGGTCGAGCCAGCTGCCCGTGCCGCTGCCAAAGAAGTCGCCCGCGCGCACCACCACCGCCCGCAGTCCGCCGTCCCGCGTGGCGGCGGCCAGGCGCTGCTCAAGCTGCACGCGCAGGCGGCCCTTGAAGCCGGTGGCGGCCTGTGGCGTGTCCTCGCGCAGCACGGCGGGCATGGCCTCGCCGAAGTTGTAGACGTTCCCGGGCAGCATGAGCGTGGCGCCCAGCGTGCGCGTGACGGCGACCGCCGCCTCCATGAGGGCGGGCGCCTCGTCGCGCCAGGCCTTGTGCGTGTAGGCCGGGTTGAGCGCATGCACCACCACCTGGGCGCCCCGGGCCTGCGCCGCCAGCGCGGGGGTGTCCTGCACCGCCGCGGGCAGCCACCACACGCCGGGGATGGCCGGCAGCGCCGCTCCCTGGGCGCCCGGCCGCACCTGCGCCAGCACCTGCCAGCCCGCCTGGGCGAAAGCGCGGGCGGCGGCCTGCCCCAGGCGGCCCCGGCCTCCAAGGATCAGCACGGTGGAAGCCGCCGGGGCGGCGGTGCTGGGCGTGGCGCTGGTGGTCATTGGGGGCCTTTGTGAAAAGAAGGAATGGGGTGATTGTGGAAATGCGCGGCGAACTACACAATTGCCTAACTTTTCATATCAGCAATTCATTTTTGAATAGCAAGGCCCGCAGAAACCGGAGCACGCCGCCGCCCCATGAATCAGACCTTCGACTGGAGCCTCGTGCAGTCCTTCCTGGCCGCGCTCGACCAGGGCAGCCTGCTGGGCGCGGCGCGCGTGCTGAACGCGAGCCAGCCCACCATCGGCCGCCACATCGCCGAGCTGGAGGCACAGCTGGGCGTGGTGCTGTTCGAGCGCACCGGGCGCGGGCTGCTGCCCACGGCCACGGCGCTCCAACTGGCCGAATCGGCGCGCGCGATGGAGGCCGGCGCGCACCAGCTCGCGCGCAGCGTGTCGGGCGCGCAGGCCGGGGTGAGCGGCACCGTGCGCATCACCGCCAGCCAGCCCGTGGCCTGCGCGCTGCTGCCCCCCGTGCTCGCGCGCATGCGGCAGGCGCTGCCCGAGGTGCAGGTGGAGCTGGTGGCCAGCAACGAGGTCACCAACCTGCTGCGCCGCGAGGCCGACATCGCGCTGCGCATGGTGCGCCCCAGCCAGGCCAGCCTGGTGGCCAGGCGCATCGGGGCGGTGACCCTGGGCGCCTACGCCCACCGCGACTACCTGCGCCGCAAGGGCGTGCCGCGCCAGCCGGCCGACCTGCTGCAGCACGAGCTGATCGGCAACGACCGGCACGAGGACATTCCGCAGGGGTTCGCGGCCATGGGCTACCCGGTGGAACGCCAGCATTTCGCCTTCCGCACCGACGATCTCATGGCCTACTGGGCGGCCGTGCGCGCGGGACTGGGCATCGGCTTCGTCGGCCGCTACCTGGCCCGCACCGATCCCGAGGTGGTGGCCGTGCTGCCCCTGCTGCCCCTGCCCGAGCTGCCCATCTGGCTCACGGTCCACCGCGAGATCCGCACCAGCAGCAGAATCCGCGCCGTGTATGACTTCCTGGCGCACGAGGTCCCGGGGATGCTGTGAGCATCCGGCAACGCCACACGGCTGCTAGCATCCCATTTCCGTTTGTCCACCGCGCCCGAGGAACCCCGTGATCCACTTCCCCATCGCCCTGCGCTTGCGCGCTCCACGCCCGCTGCGGCACGCGTGCCTGGCCGGCCTGGCCGTGCTGTGCAACGTGGCCCCGGCGGCCCTGGCCCAGGACACCTCGCGCATCACGCGCGTCACCGTCTATCCGGGCAGCGCCACCGTGGAGCGGGTGGCCAAGGTGCCCGCCGGCGCGCGCAGCCTCACGCTGGCCTGCCTGCCCGCGTCGCTGGATGCGCAAAGCCTGCAGATCAACGCCGACCCCGGCGTGCGGGTGGGCGAGTTCAATGTGCTCACCGAAGACCGCGATGTGGTGGCCGCCTGCGCCAGCCCCCTGGACGGCCGCATCCGCGAGCTGGAGGACCAGATCGCCGGCGTGAAGGCCGAGGCCTCGGCGCTGCAGCTGGTGGACAGCTACCTGCGCGGCGTGGCCCACGCGGGGCCCGCCCCCGGCGATGCGGCGGCGGCGGGCCGCACCGGCGGCCTCGCCCCCGCACCCGCGCAGATCACCGCGACGGCCGAGGTGCTGCGCAAGTCCGGGCAGGACAGCTTTGCGCGCGCGCACCAGCTCCAGCGCAAGCAGGAATCGCTGGAACTGGCGCTCAAGCCCCTGGTGGCCGAGCGCGAGCGCGTGGCCAGCCAGCGCGCGCGCGTGGTGTCGGTCACCATCAACCTCGCCACCGAGCGCGAGGCCGAGCTGCGCCTGTCCTACCAGGTGCGCGGCCCGGGCTGGCAGCCCACCTACCGCGCCACGCTGGACGCCGGCCAAGCCAAGGTGCTGGTCGAGCGCCAGGCGCTGGTGGCGCAAAACAGCGGCGAGGACTGGGGCAACGTGCAGCTGACCCTTTCCACCGGCCAGCCCGGCCGCGCCACCCAGGGCCGCCTGCCGCGCGCCTGGACGCTGGACGTGGCACCGCCGCCGCAGCCCGTGGCCGCGGCGGCCCCCATGATGGCCATGGCCCCGCCCGCCCCCGCGCCCGCGGCCCGCGCGCGCAATGTGGCCGAGGAGGCCATGCCCACGTTCGACGTGAGCGCCACCGACAAGGGTTTCGCCACCGAATTCGCGGTGCCGCAGCGCATCACCGTGCCATCGAGCGGCCAGCGCGTGACGCTGGCGCTGGGCAGCCACGCCGCGCCCGCCACGCTGATCACCCGCACGGCCCCCGCCGTGGAAGAAGCCGCCTACCTGGTGGCCGACATCGCCCAGCCGCCCGGCGTGTGGCCCGCGGGCCCGGCGGGCCTGTACCGCGACGGCGCGTTCGTGGGCAGCGGGCGCATCGACTTCGGCACGCCCAGCCCGGGCGCTCCGGCGGGCAGCACCAGCCTGTCGTTCGGCCGCGATGAACTGGTCACGGTTCGGGCCGAGCCCGCGCAGGACCTGACCGGCAGCACGGGCTTCACCGGCTCGCGCACCGAGCGCAAGACCCGCCGCGCCTACAGCGTGGAAAACCGCCACAAGACCGGCATCACGCTGCAGGTGCTGCATGCCGCGCCGGTCTCGCGCAACGAGAAGATCGAGGTCGAATCGCGCTACCAGCCCCAGCCCGCCGACATGGCCTGGAACCGCACGCCCGGCACCGTGGCCTGGCAGCAGGCCCTGGGCGCGGGCGCCACGGCGCAGTTCAGCGCCGAGCACACGATCCGGTATCCCAAGGATGTGGAGCTGCAAGAGCGCCAGTAAATGATGAGGCCCCCCCTGAGGCGCCTCGCGCCTTCACCCCTCTCTCGCTGCGCGGGAAGGGGACGCACCCGGTGGCCTGGCAAAGCCAGTTTCACAGGTACGCTGGCCTTGTGCGCGCCAGCTCCATACGCCGTGGGTTGCACGAAGCACCGTTGATTGTTGATATGACCCCCAGCTCTCCTTCCGCCCACACACCCGCTCCTCGGCGCCCCACCGTGGCGTTCATGTTTTCTCACCCGGCCCACTTCATCGCGCTGGGTTTTGGCGCCGGGCTGTCGCGCGTGGCGCCGGGCACCGTGGGCACGCTGTGGGCCTGGCTGAGCTACCTGGTGCTGCAGCAATGGCTGTCGCCCCAGCACATGGGCCTGCTGATTGCAGGGAGCACCGTGGTGGGCTGGTGGGCCTGCACCACCACCGCCCGCAACATGGCAGTGGCCGACCCCGGCAGCATCGTGTGGGACGAGGTCGTGGCCTTCTGGCTGGTGCTGTGGCTGGCCATGCCCATGGGCTGGTGGGGGCAGCTCGCGGCGTTCGCGCTGTTCCGCTTCTTCGATGCCGCCAAGCCCGGCCCCGTGGGCTGGGCCGACAGCCTGTTCAAGGGCTTTGGCTGGCGCGGCGGCTGGGGTATCTTGTGGGACGACTTTGTGGCAGCCTTCTGCACGCTGCTGGCCATTGCACTGTGGAGGTTCCTATGACAACCGCATCGCTATCGAATGAAGAGCTGCTGGCGCTTGATACATCAGCGCTGGAGGCCAATTTGACGCAAATTTCCCTGCGGCTGCTGAAACACAGCCACCTGCTGGCCACCGCCGAGAGCTGCTCGGGCGGCATGATCGCGGCGGCCTGCACCGACCTGGCGGGCTCCAGCCAGTGGTTCGAGCGTGGTTTTGTCACCTACTCCAACACCGCCAAGGTCGACATGCTGGGTGTGCCCGCCGCCATGATCGAACAGGACGGCGCCGTGAGCGAGTCCGTGGCCCGCGCCATGGCCGACGGGGCGCTCACCCATTCCCAGGCGCAGGTCAGCCTGGCCGTGACCGGCGTGGCCGGCCCCACGGGCGGCAGCGACGCCAAGCCCGTGGGCACGGTGTGGTTTGCCTGGTGCGTGAATGGCGAAACCCACAGCGAGATGCAGCACTTTGCGGGCGACCGCGCCGCCATCCGCACGGCCACGGTGCGCTATGCGCTGCAGCGGCTGCTGGCCTGGTTGCCCGCCTGAGGCGGCGTTGCCTTGCGCCGTCTCACGCCGTCTCACGCCGTTGATTCGCGTTGCCGCGGTACCGCACTGCCTGCGGCTTCCGCTTGGGCTATACGGTTGAACGCACATCCGCATGAGACGACGCCCGCAGGCGGGTCGGCCTATGCGCGGCCGCGAAAAACACCGCGCCGCCTTGCAGGGATCGCTGCCAGCCCGAGCAGACCTGCCAGCAGCACCAGCCCCCACGACGAAAGCGTGGGCACGGCCATGGCCGCCCCCAGAGCCACGGCAAACACCCCCGACAGCAGGCCCAGGTTCTGCGGATTGCCGTGGGCGTCGCGCGCTCCCGTCACCTGCACGTCGACCGCCGGGAGCACCAGATTGCCCGCGCCCACGGTGAAGCTCTGCACGTAGTGCGTGCTGTCCGTCCAGCTGCCGCCCGTGGGCGTCAGTACGGCAGCCAGGCCCGGCTGGTTGGGGAAGCTCAACACCGGCGTGCTGGCGGTGTCCATGGGTTCGCTGAAAGTGATCGTCAGCGTGAAGAGCTCCCCGGCGCGCAGAATGCTGCCGCCCCGCTGCGTGGTCAGGTCGCTGCGCAATACGGCGGTGCTGGGCGCGACCGCCAGGACGCTGGGGTTCCTGGTGTCGATGCTGAACACGCCCGTGAGTTCGAAATCGGTGTTCTTGTTGTCGGGGTCGTCCTTGCGCCCCACGCCGCCGGCGATCAGCACGTTGATGCTGTCGAACTGCTCGTCGCCATCGGCAATCGTCCAGGTCACTATGTAGCGGTTGCGGTTCGCCCATGTGGATGTGACATTGCCGAGCGTGAGCGGCGTGCCACCCGTGTTGGTGAACACCAGGTTCGTGCACAGATAGTTGAGCGGCACCCCATTGGGGCACCCGCCATAGTCGCTGGCAATGTCATACCGGATAACGAATGTGACGGTTTTCCCGATGTCGGCGTCGGTGAGGACATGGCCGCTGCCGGCCGGGTGCACCAGGATGCCGCCATCGATGACACCCTTCATGTCGACGACATGCGGGGGAGGGATGTAGAGAATCTCGAACACGTCGGCCTGAAAGCCGGGGGACTGGACCGCGCCCACGGTGTCCTTCGCGCCGCTGACCGCCACGTCCACCGGGCTGATGTTCACGACCATGCTGGCGGTGCCATAGTTCTGCCGGAACGTCGTGGCATCGAGCCAGGTCGAGGTGGTGGGCACCAGAAACGCCCCGGGGTCTTCACCCACCGTGGGAAACGAGATGACCGGAGTGACGGCGGTGTCCATGGCGACGTCGTAGGTCACCGTCAAATGAAAGGCGTCACCGCCCGACACCGGGGAGTCGCTGGGCACGACCGATACCATCGCCGGAGCCGCCAGCACAAACGGTGCCGCCAGGCACAGGCACCACGGCAGCAGCAGCCGTGCCATCAGCCGGCCCCGCCCCCTTGAAATCACGCCCACCCCAAGCCCCGCCCCGCCTGTACAGGCCATCTCTGTCGTACCCACAACCATTCCTTTTTCGGCCCACAGGGCCTGTTTCTTTTTTTGCGCCGAGCACCTTGCCGAACCACCGGTGGAATTCAGAACCTGCGAGGAAAAACCCGGTGCCACGCGGGGCTGCCGCGCACCGCGCCCCAGGCTGCTGCCGGCTGCATGCGGACACCCCGGGGTGCCACCGCGCGCGCCGGCCGCCAGTGTAACTTTACGTAAGCAAAGACGATCCGGCGGCGGCCCGGGGCGCGAGGTGGGGCACCCGGTCGCCAACGCGCCCCTCGCGCGCACCCATCACCGCGTCCACCGTCAGCGCGCTCTTGCCCTGTAGCGCTGCGGTGTAGCATGGGCGCACCTCATTCGCGGCGCACACCATGCACTGGCTCCAAGGATTCAACACCCAACGTATCGCCACGGGCGGCGCAGATATCTTTGTGCGCACGGGCGGCAAACCCGACGGGCCGGCACTGTTGCTGCTGCACGGCTTTCCGCAAACGCATGCGCTGTGGCACCGCGTGGCGCAGCAGCTGGCGCGCGACTACTTCCTGGTCATGCCCGATTTGCGCGGCTATGGCGACTCGTCGCACGCCCCCGGCCTGCCCGACCACAGCAACTACAGCAAACGCGCGATGGCCCAGGACATGGCCGAGGTGATGACGGCGCTAGGCCATGAGGCGTTCTTCCTGTGCGGCCACGACCGGGGCGGCCGCGTGGCGCACCGCCTGGCGCTGGACCACGCGGCGCGCGTGCGCAGGCTGTGCGTGATCGACATCGCGCCCACGCTCGACATGTACGCCCGCACCGACATGGATTTCGCGCGGGCCTACTACCACTGGTTCCACCTGATCCAGCCCGCGCCGCTGCCCGAGACCATGATCGGCGGCAACGCGCGCGCCTACCTGCACGCCAAGCTGGGCGGCTGGGGCAGCGCGGGCCTGGCCCACATCGAACCCCAGGCCCTGGCCGACTACGAGCGCTGCTTTTGCACGCCCGAGGCCATCCACACCGCGTGCGAGGACTACCGCGCCAGCGCGGGCATCGACCTGGACCACGACCGCACGGGCCGCGCGCAGGGCGAGAAGATCGCCTGCGACACGCTGGTGCTGTGGGGCGAGCACGGCGTGGTGCACCGGCTGTTCGATCCGCTGGCACTGTGGCAGGCGCAGTGCGCGGGCGCCGTGACCGGCCAGGCCGTGCCCGCCGGGCACTTCATCCCCGAGCAATTGCCCGAGGCCACGGCCGGCGCGCTGCGCGCCTTCATGCGCTGACGGCGCGGGCCCGGGCCGCGCACGGACCACAATCGCCGCGGCAGGCGTGCATTTGTTCACGCAGGCCCCGGCCGGCGCCTGCCGCCGGGCACGCGCAGGGGCTCCGGCGTTCCTAGAATCCGCCGCTTCGCAGCTGCGGAATCCGTTGCGAAGGCCTGTGCGCAGGCACCCCGTTTTCCGCAGCGCCCCCCCAAAACAAGCCCTGCCGATTGCGCGACCATGCCCCCTTTCACCGCCACCCAGAACCAACTGCTCACCGAGCACCTGCGCAGCTTTCTGCACGGCATCGAGCCCGAGGCGCTGGAGCTGCTGCGGGCCCACCTGGAATGGGTGGAGGTGCCCGGCGGCAGCACGCTGATGGCGCAGGGCGAGCCGGGCGAATCGATGTACCTCACGGTGAGCGGCCGCCTGCGCGCCTATGTGCGTGGCGACGACGGCCACCAGCGCCGCGTGGCCGACATGGGGCGCGGCCAGGTGATCGGCGAGATCAGCCTGTTCACCGATGCCCCCCGCGCCGCGACCGTGGTGGCCGTGCGCGACTCGGTGCTGGTGCGCCTGACCAAGGACGTGTTCAAGACCCTGCTGGCCAGCAGCGCGCAGGTGTCCATCGCGCTCACGCGCCAGATCATCCAGCGCCTGCAGTCCGGGACGGCCGCCAACGTGGCCGCGCTGGAGCGCCCCGTGGCCATGGGGCTGCTGCCGATCAGCGCCGGGGTGGACCTGCAGGGCTTCGGCCAGGGCATGGCACGCCAGCTGGGCCTCATCGGCCGCGTGCGCGTGGTGGATTCCGCCACGGTGGACGCCGAACTGCGCGAGGCCGGCATCGCGCAGCGCGAGGGCGCCGACGCCACGGCCAACCGGCGCATCGCCATGCTGCTCGACGAGATCGAGGCGCGCAACGACTTCGTGCTGCTGGTGGCCGACCCCGAGCCCACGCCCTGGACGCGCCGCGTGAGCCGCCACTGCGACGAGCTGCTGCTGCTGGCCGACGCGCAGGCCGAGCCCGCCCTCCACGCCATCGAGGAGCAGTGCCTGCTGCGCCGCGCGCCGCTGGCCGAGGCCGCCGAGATCCTGGTGCTGCTGCACCCGGCCGGCACCCGGTGCCCGCAAGGCACCCAGCGCTGGCTGGACCGCCGCCCCGTGGCCGACCATCTGCACGTGCGCCCCGCCCTCGACCGCGACATGGCGCGCCTGGCCCGCATCCAGAGCCGCACGGCCGTGGGCCTGGTGCTGGCCGGTGGGGGCGCGCGCGGCTTCGCGCACCTGGGCGTCTACCGCGCGCTGCAGGAAGAAGGCGTGGAGATCGATTGCGTGGGCGGCACCAGCATCGGTTCGGTGATGGCGGCGTACGTCGCCTCCGACCAGCCTCTGGAGGCCGTGATGGCCAATGCGCGCGAGGCCTTTCGCACCAACCCCACGGGCGACTTCAACCTGCTGCCGCTGCTGTCGCTCATCAAGGGCCGGCGCCTGCGCCACATCCTGCACGCGGCCGTGGAGCGGCTGGTGGGCTTCCCCGCGCAGATCGAGGACCTGTGGAAGAACTACTACTGCGTGGCCACCAACTACTCCAGGGCGAGCGAGCAGGTCGTGCGCCGGGGCAGCCTGGTGAAGTCGCTGCTGGCCAGCATCTCCATTCCCGGCGCGTTGCCGCCCGTGGTGCACGAGGGCGACCTGCTGTGCGACGGCGGCACGTTCAACAACTTTCCGGTGGACGTGATGCGCGGCATGCGCGGCGTGGGCACGGTGATCGGCGTGGACCTGAACTTCAGGAAGCCCCGGCGCATCGACCTGGACGACGTGCCCACGAGCTGGGCCCTGCTGCGCGACAAGCTGCGGCCGCGCGCCAAGCGGCGCTACCGGCTGCCGTCGCTGGCGAGCTACCTGATGAACGTGACCATCCTGTACAGCATGTCGCGCCAGCGCCAGTCGCAGCAGCTCACCGACCTGTACTTCAACCCGCCCATGGACCGCGTGGGCATGCTGCAGTGGAACCGCTTCGAGCAGATCGTGCAGCAGGGCTATGCGCACGGTACCGAGGTGCTCGACGCGCTGGATGCCGTGCGCCGCCAGCGCATCGGCGGGCTGCGGGCGGCCTGAGAAGCAGCCCGCGCGGTGCGCGGGTTTCAAATCAAAAAAGGCCGTGGTGCTTGCGTGACAAACGCCAATTGCTATTTATTTAATAGCAACCCGACCGATAGAGACCGGGACTCAGGCCGCACCGTGGCACTTCTTGTACTTCTTGCCGCTGCCGCAGGGGCAGGGGTCGTTGCGGCCCGGCTCGGGGGCCTTGCGCACCGTTTCCACGCGCGGGCCCATGCTCTTCCAGATCTGGCGCAGGTCGTACACGGCCCAGATGGCTTCGCCGAAGGCCTCGACGCGCGCCTGGCTGGTGCTGGGCGGGCCGTCCTCGCTGTACATGCAGACCTCGGGCTTGCCGGTGTCGTCCTCGGTCAGCGCGACGATGCTGTCCAGCGCGTCGTCCAGCCACCGGGCGGCCTCCTTGTCGCGCGGGGCGGCCCAGTCCTCGGGCCAGTTCTCCACGGCGAACATGAAGCCCAGGGCCCAGACCTGGCCGAAGGACGGGATTTCCTGGTCGTCGCCCATCTCCGCGCGCTGCTCGTCGGTGAGGCTGGCCACCGCGCCGCGCATGTCCATGGCCTCGGGCTGGAAGGTGCGGTCGTCATCCAGCGTTTCGACCTTGGTGTCCAGCTGCGCCACGATCTCGTTCCAGCGGCGGTCCCACAGCGCGAGGAAACGCGCCTGCTGGGTGGCATCCGCGAAGGCGGGCAGCAGCGGCAGGGGCTCGCCCTCGGCCACATCGAGCTCGGCGCCGTCGCCCAGCAGCATGGGCAGGTATTCGGCGGGGGCGATGGGGCGGCGGCTGCAGATCACGGCGGTCATGAAACCGTCGCAGAACTCCCACTGCGGGATTTCCTCGCCGCGCGAACGCAGGTCGTCCAGGATGTTGTCGATCTCTTCGAGTTCGTCGGGGCCCAGCCCCAGGGGGGCGGCGGCAGGCGTGGTATCGGTCATGGCAGGGCTCCGGTCAATCGCTCAGGGGCGAAGAAGAACAATTTTTTACTTCTATGATGCTGCGCAGGTCCGCCGCTTGCGGCCGGGCCTGCGAAAAGGCGGCCAGTGTAGCCCTCTCGCCGCCTGGCGCCCGGCATCCCGCAGAATCAGGACCCCCATGATCCACCAACTCAACTCCCTGTACCCGGTGCGCTACACGGCCTTCGCGCTGTGCGTTTTCGGGCTGCTGCTGTCGCTGTTCGCGCTGGTGGCCTTTAGCGTGGGACTGCCCGTGGTGCTGGTGTTCGCCGCCCTGGTGGCCGTGGGCGTGTACGACCTGCAGCAGTCGCGCCACGCCATCCTGCGCAACTACCCGGTCATCGGCCACATCCGCTTCATGCTCGAATATGTGCGCCCCGAGGTGCGCCAGTATTTCATCGAGAGCGACAGCGAGGCCGCGCCGTTCTCGCGCGCGCAGCGCTCGCTGGTGTACCAGCGCGCCAAGGGCGACCCGGACAACCGCCCCTTCGGCACCCACCTGGACGTGGGCGCGCAGGGCTACGAATGGGTCAACCACTCGCTCGCGCCCACACAGCTGCCGTCGCACGACTTTCGCGTGTGGATCGGCGGCAACCCGGATGCACCGTCGCCGTCCGTGGCGCCCTGTACCCAGCCCTACCACGCGAGCGTGTTCAACATCTCGGCCATGAGCTTTGGCGCGCTGTCGGCCAACGCCATCCTGGCGCTCAACCAGGGCGCCAGGAAGGGCGGCTTCGCGCACGACACGGGCGAGGGCAGCATCAGCCAGCACCACCGCGTGCACGGCGGCGACCTGATCTGGGAGATCGGCTCGGGCTACTTCGGCTGCCGCAATCCCGACGGCACGTTCAGCGAAGAGCGTTTTGCGGCCAACGCCACCGACCCGCAGGTCAAGATGATCGAGCTGAAGCTGAGCCAGGGCGCCAAGCCCGGCCACGGCGGCGTGCTGCCCGGGGCCAAGGTCACGGCCGAGATCGCGGCCGCGCGCGGCGTGAAGGAAGGCGAGGCCTGCATCTCGCCCGCCAGCCACAGCGCCTTCCGCAACCCGGTGGAGATGATGCAGTTCATCGCCAGGCTGCGCACGCTCTCGGGCGGCAAGCCCACGGGCTTCAAGTTCTGCCTGGGCCACCCGTGGGAGTGGTTCGCCATCGTCAAGGCCATGCTGGTCACGGGCATCACGCCCGACTTCATCGTGGTCGACGGCGCCGAGGGCGGCACCGGCGCGGCCCCGGTGGAGTTCAGCGACCACGTGGGCGCGCCGCTGCAGGAGGGCCTGCTGCTGGTGCACAACACCCTGGTGGGCGTGAACCTGCGCGACCGCGTGCGCATCGGCTGCGCGGGCAAGGTCATCAGCGCCTTCGACATCGCCCGCATGATGGCGCTGGGCGCCGACTGGTGCAACGCGGGGCGCGGCTTCATGATGGCGCTGGGCTGCATCCAGGCGCAAAGCTGCCACACCGGCCACTGCCCCACGGGCGTGACCACGCAGGACCCGCTGCGCCAGCAGGCCCTGGTGGTGCCCGACAAGGCCACGCGCGTGGCGCAGTTCCACCGCAGCACGCTACACGCGCTGCAGGAGCTGGTGCAGGCCGCCGGCCTCACCCACCCCAAGGACATCACGGCCCACCACATCGTGCGCCGCATCAGCGACACCGAGGTGCGCCTCTTGTCCAACCTCATCACGCGCATGCTGCCCGGCGCGCTGCTGGGCCCGCTGGACGCGCAGCACAACGTCTTCCGCCTGTACTGGCCCCTGGCCAGCGCGCACAGCTTCCAGGCCAGCGAGCCCGCGCTGGAGCCCTCCATCCCGCACCATGTGGAGCTGGTCCATGCGGCGGCGGCAGGCACCGCCGCCGCGGTGGCAGGGGACGCGGCCGTATGACGATGGACACCCCCGACTACGGCGCCTTCCTGCAGCAGCACCTGGCCACGCAGCCCCACGCCGTGATGGCCCACGTGCTGGGCGGCGAACAGATCTGGATCAAGCGCGCGGGCGCGCCCCACGGCACGGGGCGCTACCGCGCCATGGCCGTGCTGGCCGGCCTGCTGCGGCTCCCGGTGCTGCGCCCCGTGCCCAACCCCGGCGGCACCGCCGCCATCGCCACCGAGGTGCGGCGCCTCACGGACCTGGCGGCGCGGGGTGTGCGCGTGCCCGTGGTGCTGGCCGCGCAGCGAGATGGCTTCGCGATGCGGCACCTGGGCCGCACGGGGGAGGAGACCCATTCGCTGGGCAACGAGATCGACCATGCCGTGCAGGCGGGCGACACGGCGGCCGTGCTGGCACTGTGGCAACAGGGGCTGGACACACTCGCCCATGTGCACCGCCAGGGCACGTGCCTGAGCCAGGCCTTTGCGCGCAACCTGGTGCGCTGCCCCGATGGCGAAGTGGCCTGCATCGACTTCGAGGACGATCCTGCGTCCGTGCTGCCGCTGCCGGTATGCCACGTGCGCGATGCGCTGTGCTATGCGCACTCCACGGCCATCTATCTGCACCAGAGCGGCACGCTGGGCGAGGGGCGCGAGCGCTGGGCGGCGTGGGTGGCGCAGGGGAGCACGGAGATGCGGGAGGTGCTGGCGACCAGCGTTCGCCGGATGGGGTGGATGCGGCAACTGCCTGCGAGCCGCAAGCTGGGGCGGGACTTGCAGCGGGTGCGGGCGGCGTATGACCTGTTGGCATGACAAGACTAGCGCGATGAACGACTATGAGATTTACACCCCCACAGCAGAAGAAGTCCACTCCGGCGTCCTCGGCCGCCGGATGCGGCAGTTCAACTACGGATTTGTTGGCGAATACGGCCAGACGCAGCCAGTGTGGGTGAGCGCACGTGACACCAAGGGTGAATTGCTGGGCGGGCTGCGCGGATTCGTGTTTCTGCAGTGGCTGAATGTGGAACTTCTGTTTGTCGACGAATCGGCCCGGCACCAAGGGCTGGGCCGAAGCCTGCTGGCTACGGCGGAACAGAAAGCCCGCGAGCTGGGTGCGCACAGCGCGACGCTGAGTACCTTTGAGTGGCAAGCGCGGGGCTTTTACCTCAAGCAGGGCTATGATGAGTTCGGACACATCGACAACTACATCCAGGGCTTTCAGCTGGTGTACATGAAGAAGGTACTCGCACCTTGATGTCGCCGGGCAGGGAGACTGGATCTTCAGAAGCGCTAGACGAACCACAGCCAGATGGCCACGCCCAGACACCCCAGCGAGAGCACAACAAAGGCCCAGTAGAGGCCAGGAATGCCACCGATGGCAGTGAACTTGTTCGCCTGCAACCCCTCCTGTTCAGCGCGTGACAGGGGGTCCACTCCGACAGCCCGACCAGAAGATGGCGGTACAGCCCAGATCTTATGGTCCGACGTTCGCTCGAACTGACGCGCATCGAATGCAAGGTATGCGAAGAAGCCTGAGAGGACGAGAAAACCCAATGGTCCCATACCGATCCTTCCAGTGACGGCCGCATCAAGCCACTGCAGCGACGGACGCTTCTTCCAGCACCAACTCCGTCGCCACATCCGCGCCCAGGCTCAGCAACCGCTTGCGCATACAAATCACCGCCTTGTCCTTGCTCAGCAAAATCGCCCGGTGCGCTGCCGCCAGGTCAATGAACTTCTGGTCGTCCGCATCCTTGCACACATAGGCCACCTTCGGCGCAATCTCCACCAGCAGTACCTGCGCGTCAAACGCACTCAGCACCTGCGCGGCATCCACCCGGTAGTAGTTCATGCGCTCCACGATGTGTGGATAGGCCAGCACGCGCTCCAGTTCGTCGCGCATGACTTGCGTAGCGATCCAGGTCAGGCGCCCCTGGGCCAGCAGCGTGCGCAACGGCACGGTGCGCGGGTCGCTGAAGATCAGCAGGTCCAGCGCGACGTTGGTGTCCACCACCACGGTGCGCGCGGGCTCGCCCGCCGGGGCCTCGGCGGGCAGGCGCAGTTCAACCAGCATTGCCCGGGCCGTTTTCTGGCGCCGCCTTTGCAGCGCGGTCGCGCACGGCGCCCTTGATCATGTCGAAGCGGAACATGCGGCATTCGATGGGGCCGTTCCACATCGGCACGCGGCGCGACTCCTTCAGACGCATCTTGCCGGGCAGCTTGAGGTCGGGCGTGAGCATCCAGGCCGTCCAGCCGCTGTAGTTCTTCTTCCAGTGGGCGGCCAGCTGGCTGAAGAACTCGCCACCATCATCGGTATGCGCAGCTTCGCGGCCCACGCTGGCGCCCAGGGCCCGCTCGGCCGCGCGTTCGTTGGCATTCTGGCCAGCGGCACCGGCTGCGGCGATGCGCTCGCCATAGGGCGGGTTCAGCAGCATCACGCCGGGCTGGTCGCACGGCGGCATGCGCTGCAGGGCGTCGCCACCGCGCAGTTGCACGGCGTCGGCCACGCCCGCACGTTCGGCGTTGCGCTGGGCAAAATCGACCATGCGGTGGGCCACATCACTGCCAAATATGGGCACAGCGCTTGTCTGTATTGCGCCTTCAGCTTCATTTTTAATAGCAGTCCAGACATGGGCCTGGTAGGGCAGCAGTTTCTCGAACGCAAAGCGGCGCAGCATGCCCGCCGGGATGCGACAGGCGATCTGCGCGGCCTCGATGGCGATGGTGCCGCTGCCGCAGCAGGGGTCGTACAGCGGCTGGGGGTTGTCACCGTGCGGGTCCCAGCCGCTGGCGGCGATCATGGCGGCGGCCAGGGTTTCCTTCAGCGGGGCATCGCCCTTGTCCTCGCGCCAGCCACGCTTGAACAGCGGCTCGCCGGAGGTGTCGATGTAGATGGTGGCTTCTTCCGTGGTCAGGTGCAGGTGGATGCGCACGTCGGGCCACTGCGTGTTCACATCGGGGCGCACGCCGCTTTTGGCGCGAAACCGGTCGGCCACGGCGTCCTTGACCTTGAGGCCTGCGAAGTTGAGGCTCTGCAGCGGGCTGTGCTGGGCCGTCACCTCGACCTTGAAGGTCTGGCGCGTGGTGAACCAGATTTCCCACGCCACGTCGCTGGCGGCGGCATACAGGTCGTTTTCAGAGCGGTAGGGGCGGTGCGCCAGCTGCACCAGCACGCGCTGGGCCAGGCGGCTGTGCAGGTTGAGCAGCAGCGCCTCGCGCCAGGACGCGCGCAGCAGCACGCCGCCACGGCCGACCAGCAGGTCTTGCCCCGTGAGGCCGGTGATGCCATGCACCTCGTCGGCCAGAAAGCCCTCCACACCGGCGGCGCAAGGGAGAAAAAGTTGGAGTTGATTCATGACGATGGTGAGGATACGCGCTCGGAAAGTGCGTGTGAATCCGGCGTGCCCGCACGGGCCAGCAGCAACTGGCGGATGGAGTCCGGGATCGGCGCCACCTTGCGGCCGGCCTTGCCGATGAAAACGATGCCGATCTTGCCGCGCGCCACCTCGCGGCCCGAGGTCTTCTCGGTCATGCAAAAGACCAGGTCGAACCCATAGCGGTTGAAGTCCGCAGGCGCCATCTCCACGCGCATGGTCTCGCCGTGGAACCCCTCGGACTTGTACTGCGCCACGATGTCTCCGACCACGATGGACAGCCCGCCCACGTCGGCCTCGGGGTAGCCGAGTGACTGGAAAAACCGCACCCGGGCCTCGGACACGAGGCTCAGCAGCTGCGCGTTGTCCAGGTGCCCGCCCTGGTTGACGTGGCTGATGTAGATCTGCATTTCGGTGGCGAAACCGAAGTGCGCGGGAAGGTCGAAGACGATGCGGGCCATGGACGGGGTGGCGAAGTAAGAGGGAAAGACAGCAACGGAGCGGAAAAACGGGCCACCAGGCGCATGCGCCGTGCACACGCCCGCACGGCGCCTACAGCGCCTTGCGCAGATTCGCCGGCGCGATCTTGAGCGCCTCGCGGTACTTGGCGACGGTGCGGCGCGCGCACTCGATGCCCTGCTCCTTGAGCATCTCGGCGATCTGGCTGTCGGACAGCGGCTTGGTCGGGCTCTCGGCGGCCACGAATTGCTTGATGAGGGCACGCACGGCGGTGCTCGACGCATTGCCGCCGGTCTCGGTGCCCAGGCCCGAGCCGAAGAAGTACTTGAGCTCGTAGGTGCCGATGGGCGTGGCCATGTACTTGGCCGTGGTCACGCGGCTGATGGTGGACTCGTGCAGGCCCAGCTCGTCGGCGATGTCGCGCAGCACCAGCGGGCGCATCGCGAGTTCGCCGTGGGTGAAGAAGTTCTTCTGCCGCTCCACGATGGCGCGCGAGACGCGCAGGATGGTGTCGAAGCGCTGCTGGATGTTCTTGATGAACCAGCGCGCCTCCTGCAGGCGCTGCTGCATGCCCTGGTGGCCCTCGCCGCCCTTGTGGCCGCGCAGGGCGCCGGCATAGATGTCGTGCACGCGCAGGCGCGGCATCACGTCGGGGTTGAGCTGCACGATGAAGTTGTGCTGCCCGTCGCGGCCATTGGCGCGCCCGGCCTTGCGCACGATCACGTCGGGGATGATGATGTTGCGCTCCACGTCGGCGAAGCGGCGCCCCGGGCGCGGCTCCAGCCGGGCGATCAGCGCCATGGCGGCGCGGGTGCGCTCCTCGCTGTCGCCGCAGGCCTGCGTGAGGCGGCGCACGTCGCGCCGCGCCAGCATCTCCAGCGGCTGCTGGCACACGCGCAGCGCGGTCTGCACGGTGTCGGGGTCGATGTCGCTGTCCTCGTCGGCGGCCAGCGCCTTGAGCTGCAGCGTCAGGCACTCGGCCAGGCCGCGCGCGCCCACGCCCACGGGCTCCAGGCTCTGCAGCAGCCGCTGTGCCACGGTGAAGCGGTGCACCAGTTCCTCGATCTGCTCCAGGTCGTCGGGCCCGGCCAGGCTGATGGCCAGCTCTTCGAGCGGATCCTCCAGGTAGCCGTCGTCGTTGAGCGATTCGATCAGGAAGCGCAGCGCGGCGCGGTCGATCTCGGACAGGCGCAGCGCCAGCGCCTGTCGGTGCAAAAAGGCGGTCAGCGATTCGTGCGTGCGGGCCAGCTCGGTGGCGTCGGCCTCGTCGCCTTCGGCGTCGTTGCGGTTGCGGGCGGGGGCGTCGCCGCCCCACTCGGCGTCGTTGGGCGCCATCTCCACCGTGCCGTCGCCGCTCCAGTCGGGCTCGTCGGCGCCCGCGCTCGGAGTTTCAGCATCATTTTGAGCCTCAGCGCTGGTACTGCTTGCGCTGGTAGCTCCTGAAAAAATAGCATCATCCGCGCTGTAGTCGTCGGCCTGGGCCGGCGTATCGGCGGCTTCCAGGCCAAACTCCTCGCGCGGCGCCTCGTCGGCGTTGCGTTCGAGGAACGGGTTTTCGTCGAGCATCTGCTCGACTTCCTGCGAGAGTTCCAGCGTGGACAACTGCAGCAGCCGGATGGACTGCTGAAGTTGGGGGGTCAATGCAAGATGCTGCGAGACGCGCAGCGAGAGTCCAGGTTTCATTGATTGAGCGCCGCCGGGCCGCCCCAAGGCGCGAAGCCCCCCTCGGGGGGCAGCGCAGTACACGAAGTGACAAGCGTGGAGGCCATGTCTACATGCGGAAATGTTCGCCCAGGTACACCCGGCGCACTTCGGCGTTGTCCACGATCTCGGATGGCGTGCCCTGGGCCAGCACCTGGCCATCGCTGATGATGAAGGCGTGGTCGCAGATGCCCAGCGTCTCGCGCACGTTGTGGTCGGTGATGAGCACGCCGATGCCGCGCGCCTTGAGAAAACCGATGATGCGCTGTATCTCGATCACGGCGATGGGGTCGATGCCCGCAAAGGGCTCGTCCAGCAGGATGAAGCGCGGCTGCGTGGCCAGCGCGCGGGCGATCTCGACGCGGCGGCGCTCGCCGCCCGACAGGGCCATGGCGGGCGAGGCCCGCAGGTGGTCCACGCGCAGCTCCTGCAGCAAGGCCGTGAGACGCTCTTCGATGGCCTCGCGCGACAGCGGCTTGCCGTCGTCGTCCGCGCGCTGCAGCTCCAGCACCGCGCGCACGTTCTCTTCGACCGTGAGCTTGCGGAAGATGGAGGCTTCCTGCGGCAGGTAGGACAGCCCCAGCCGCGAGCGGCGGTGGATGGGCATGTGGGCCACCGAATGGCCGTCGATGCGGATGTCGCCCGCGTCGCTGCGCACCAGGCCCACGATCATGTAGAACGAGGTGGTCTTGCCCGCGCCGTTGGGCCCCAGCAGGCCCACGACCTCGCCCTTTTGCACGACCAGCGACACATCCTTGACGACCTTGCGGCTGCCATACGACTTGGCCAGGTGCTGCACCTCCAGGCGGCTGCCCGCCTGGGTGTCAGGACCGGGGCTGACGGGCTGCGCGCTCACTTGGAGCCGCCGCCAAGGCTGTTGCTGGGGCGCAGCACCGGCGCCGATGCCGGGGGCGCGGCCTCCGGCGCGGCGGCACCGGCGGGCGGGTCCTTGGGCGCGAGCACCGCGCGCACCCGGCTGCCGGGCGCGGGCGCATCGCCCGCCGCATTGGTCGCGGGGGTGCGCTTGCCGTCCACGGTGAACACATCGGTGAGGTTGTTGTAGACGATCACGGCGCCGGTGATCTCGTCGCTGAGGACCGCCCCGCGGTAGCGGCGCAGTTCGGCGCGGGTGATGAAGCGCACGTTGTCGGCCTTGCCGTCGTACTCGATGACTTCGCTCTCGCCTTCGATGAACTCGTCCGGCGCCCCCGCCACGGTATCGCGCTTCTGGCGGAAGAAGGCCCGCTTGCCCGCCTCGGCCGTGACCACGCCGTACTGGTAGCCGTCGGCGTCCTGGCGCACGTCCAGCCGCGCGCCGCGCAGCACGATGGAGCCCTTGGTCATGACCACGCGGCCCGAGAACACGCTGGTCTGCTTGAGCTCATCGTGTCGCAAGGCGTCGGCCTCGATGTTCATGGGCTTGGCGCGGTCGGCCTTTTCGGCGTGCGCCGCGCCCAGATGGCAGGCCAGGGCGACAAGCAGGAGGTGGGGGAGGATGCGGTAGTTCATAGGGCACGAATCTTGCAGGTCATTGTAGCCACCCCACGGCGCGCGCCATGAAAAAAGCCCGCATCCGCGGGCTTCTTCTTGGGACATCCGAGGCCGTCGGCGCTTGGAAGCCGCCGCCTGCACCCGTGGAGCCGGCGCTGCCGGGCCGCCGGGTGCGTTCCCCTGGGCAGGAAGGCGGCTCACGAGGGCCACGCTTCCTTCAAGGAGGCGTCACCCCTTTTTCGCCGTGGCGGCCAGGTGCTCCACCACCTGCAGCACGTTCTGCATGTTGCCGGCCATGGTGCCATCGGTGTAGTACTTGCCGGCCACGCCCATGGAAGGCACGCCTTCCACGCCATACGCGTCCTGCAGCTGCGACGCACGGCGCACCTGGTTGGACACGGTGAAGGAGCCGTAGACCTCCTTGAACTTGGCGGCATCGACCCCCTGCTGGGTCACCCAGGCCAGGATTTCGTCGTCCTTGGCCAGCTTCTGCTTTTCCACATGGATGGCGCGGAACACCTTGGCGTGCAGCGCGTCGAGCTTGCCCATGCCTTCGAGCGTGTAGTAGAGCTTTTGCTGCGGCACGAAGCTGGCATTGAAGGCCACGGGCATGCGGCGGATGCTCATGTCCTTGGGGGCGCTCTTCACCCATGCGTCGAGCGTGGGCTCGAAGGCGTGGCAGTGGGGGCAGCTGTACCAGAAGAATTCGATCACATCGACCTTGCCGGCGGGCGCATCGGGCGCCACGGGCTTGTCCAGCCGCTTGAAGTCCTTGCCCTCCTTGAACTGGCGGGCCTGGGCCAGCGCGGGGGTGGCCACTGGCAGCGTCAGGGCGGAAGCGGCAACCGCCGAGGCGGCGGACAAAGAAAACTCACGGCGTTTCATGGCAAAGACTCTCCTGGTTCTGGTCTGGGGGATGTGAGCCATGCCCCCGCAAAAAGTTCAGCTCCCGCTGCGCGGCAGTTCAGCGCTGCACCCGCACCAGGGCCGACTCCACCCCGGCGCCGTCGAGCTTTTCCTTGAGCTGCTCGGCATCATCGCGCTTGGTGAACGGGCCCACGCGCACGCGGAACACGGCCCGCCCATTTTGCTCGCGCTCGCTCACCCGGGCCTCCCAGCCCAGCATGGCCAGCTTGGCGCGCTGGGCATCCGCATCGGCCTGGGTACGGAATGCCCCGGCCTGCACGAAGTAGTCGAACGGGTCCAGGTTGCCCTTGGCGGCGGCCTTGGCGACGGCCAGATCGCCCAGCGGGTCGGCGCCGGGCTTGCTTTCGGCCTTGGCCGCCTCGGGCTTGCTGGCAACCGGCTTGGGCGCGGAGGCGGCCGCTCGCACCTCGGGCGCCGCCGCGGAGGCGGGCGCGGAAGCCGCCGCCACCGCCGGCGCGGGAGGACGCGCGGGGTTCTTGCCGTACAGCGGAGAGTTCGGGTCCCAGTTCTTGTTCTTCTGGGATTCGGCGGCATCCATGTCCACGCCCCGCCCGTTGCCCTTGTTGAGGAAGGGCACCGGCACCTTGGTCACGTACACGGCCACCGCCAGTGCGGCCCCCAGGCCCACGATGACCCCGACGATGAAGCCGATGATGGTCCCACCCGTCTGTTGTTTCTTCATAGTGACTGCTTACATTCTGGCCGGAGCCGACACGCCCAGCACGGCCAGGCCATTGTGCAATACCTGCGCGGTGGCGGCGACGAGGGCCAGCCGGGCCCGCTTGACGGTTTCATCGTCCACCAGGATGCGCTCGGCGTCGTAGTAGCTGTGGTAGCTGGCGGCCAGGTCGCGCAGGTAGAAGGTCACGTCGTGCGGCGCCTCGCCGTCGGCGGCGGCGGTGAGCATCTCGGGGTACTTGGCCAGCTGCAGCATCAGCGCCTGGGCCTGCGGGCCTTCGAGCGCCGACAGGTCCGCGCCCTGGAGCGAGGCCACATCGCCGCCGCCCTGCTCGGCCCAGCCGCGCAGCACCGACTGGATGCGCGCGTGGGCGTACTGCACGTAGTACACCGGGTTGTCGTTGTTCTGCGCCACGGCCAGGTCCACGTCGAAGGTGTACTCGGTGTCGGGCTTGCGGCTCAAGAGGAAGAAGCGCACCGCGTCCTTGCTGGTCCATTCGATCAGGTCGCGCAGCGTGACGTAGCTGCCCGCGCGCTTGCTGATCTTGACCTCTTCGCCGCCCTTGACCACGCGCACCATGGTGTGCAGCACGTAGTCGGGGTAGCCCTGCGGAATGCCCACGCCGGCCGCCTGCAGCCCGGCGCGCACGCGGGCGATGGTGCCGTGGTGGTCCGTGCCCTGGATGTTGACGACCTTGGTGAAGCCGCGCTCCCACTTGGCGATGTGGTAGGCCACGTCGGGCACGAAGTAGGTGTACGTGCCGTCCTTCTTGCGCATGACACGGTCCTTGTCGTCGCCGTAGTCCGTGCTCTTGAGCCACAGCGCGCCGTCCTGCTCGTAGGTCTTGCCGTTGGCCACGAGCTTGCCCACGGTGGCCTCGACGCGGCCGCTGGTGTACAGGCTCGACTCGAGGTAGTACTCGTCGAACTTCAGATTGAAGGCCTGCAGGTCCTTGTCCTGCTCGTTGCGCAGGTAGGCCACGGCGAACTGGCGGATGGACTCCACATCGTCCACGTCGCCGCTGGCGGTGAACTCGCGGTCGTCGGCCTTGACGGTCTTCTTCGCGAGGAAGTCGTTGGCGATGTCCTGGATGTAGTCGCCGTTGTAGAACGCCTTGGACGCCGGGTTCTCGGGGTCGGTGGGCCAGCACTCGTCGCCGGGCTTGAAGCCCTTGGCGCGCAGTTGCGTGCTGGTGGTCAGCGTCTGGATCTGCACGCCCGCGTCGTTGTAATAGAACTCGCGGTGCACCTTCCAGCCCTGGGTGGCAAAGAGGTTGCAGATCGCGTCGCCCAGCGCCGCCTGGCGGCCGTGGCCCACGTGCAGCGGGCCGGTGGGGTTGGCCGAGACGAACTCGACCAGCACGCTCTGGCCGTTGTCGGCCTGGTAGCCAAAGCGGTCTCCGGCCCCCAGGACCTCGCGCACCACTTCCTGCTTGGCGGCGGGCTTGAGGCGGATGTTGAGAAACCCGGGGCCGGCGATCTCGATGGCATCGACCCAGCGGGCAAACGCGGGCGTGGCCTCGAGCGCGGCCTTGAGCTGCTCGCCCAGCGCGCGCGGGTTGAGCTTGAGCGGCTTGGCCAGCTGCATGGCCGCCGTGCAGGCGAAGTCGCCGTGGGCGGCCACCTTGGGGGATTCGAACGCAGCGCGCCCGGCAGTGCCGGGCGACAATTTTTCCAGCTCGCCGGCGAGCGCCGCGAGCAATTCCTGTTTGACGGAGAGCATGCGGGGATTCTACGGGGGCGCCCCGTCATCCCATCCCGCCGCTGTGGCGTTATGCTGAATGGCCCGGTGTCCACCGGGCCGTCCATCCCCCTACCCGCAGGAGCATTACATGAAGAAACTGCTTTCCCTGATGACGGCCATCGGCCTGACCCTCTCCCTGGCCACGGCCCATGCCGCCGACGCGCCTGCTGCCGCGGCCTCCGCGCCGGCCAAGGCGCCCACCGCGCAGCAGAGCAAGATGGCCACCTGCAATGCCGACGCCAAGGAAAAGAAGGGCGACGAGCGCAAGGCCTTCATGAAGGAATGCCTGTCTGCCAACAAGCAGGAAAAGCAGCAGACCAAGATGAAGACCTGCAACGCAGACCCCAAGGCCAAGACCCTCAAGGGCGACGAGCGCAAGGCCTTCATGAAGGAATGCCTGAGCAACAAGCCCGCCTGACACACCTTGGCCCCCAAACAAAGCCCCGCACGCGGGGCTTTGTGCTTTCTAGCGCGTGCCCACGCCCCGCGCCAGGAACACGGCCAGCAGCGGAATCACCACCAGCAGGTGCGCCTCGATCATCACCAGGCGGCGCGTGCCGCGCACCTCGGCCTCGGTGGGCAGCGCACCCGTGGCGCGCAGCTGCTTGCGCCAGCGCAGAAAGCGCACCGTGGGCACGATGGAGATCAGGCCGATGACCACGAACAGCGTGACCTTGGTGTGCAGCAGGGGCTGCGACCAGTACCACCCCGCGCCCTTCATGCCCCACCAGGTGCGCGCCAGGCCCGTGGCCAGCACGGCGATGGCGGAGATGCCATAGACCATGTCCACCCGCGCCAGGCGCTCCACCACCGCGGCGTTGAGCCACTCCTTGCGGCACAGGGCCGCCTCGCTGGCCAGGAAGACGGTCATGGTCAGGATGGCCAGAAAGTGGGCGTAGGCCAGCAGGGCTTCAGTGGTCATGGGGCGCCTCGTGAGAATGGGACTGGCAATGCTAGCGCATCCGGCAAAAAACTCCTGATTTGATAGCTTTCAGCGCTTTCTCATCAAGCGCTGGAGGCCGATCCGGCTTGAAACCTGCGCAGCGCTGCCAGCCCCAGCAGCGCCGCCAGCACGAGCAGGCCCCATTCGGACAGCGTAGGAATCGCCTGCGCGCCGGCGGCCAGCAGCAGCATGGCGTGCGGGTCGGCGATGGCGCCGGGGGCGGGGTCGTTGTCGCCCGTGCCGTTGTCGGTGACGGCAAAGCTCACCGTGTCGCCGCTGACCGCGCCATGCGGGAACCAGAGCGCCGTGGCA
The DNA here is from genome assembly GCF_059415185.1 of Acidovorax sp. GW821-FHT10E04. Lineage (NCBI taxonomy): Bacteria > Pseudomonadati > Pseudomonadota > Betaproteobacteria > Burkholderiales > Comamonadaceae > Acidovorax > Acidovorax sp. GW821-FHT10E04. Next base: position 26,032 of record NZ_JBWKMT010000008.1, on the reverse strand, counting down.
CCGGCCGCGGCGGGGCCGAACTTGCGCGGCACCAGCCCCGCCAGGCTGCCGCCGGGGTAGGTGATGGCCACCGCGAGCGTGGCACCCGCGCAGCCCGTGGCCGTGAAGCGCAGCACGCCCAGCGGTGCGGTCGCGCCTGCGGGCAGGTTGTCGCCCGGGGCGGCGGCGGTCAGCGCCAGGCTGCCCACGGTGCAGCCCGCCGGGCCGCCGGAGATGCTGGCCTGCGCCATGCCGCCGCCGGGCACCGCCAGGCTGGCCTGGCCCACCGTCAGCCCCAGAGGCCCGCCCGTGGCGCTGGTGTTATTGGCATCGCCCGCATAGCTGGCGGTGATGGCGTGCGCGCCCACCAGCAGCCCGCTGACGGTGCAGGCGGCCACGCTGCCCGTGATGGCGGGCGGGGCCGCGCAGGCCAGCGGCAGGCCGTCCGCGCTGAAGCTCACCGTGCCCGTGGGGTTGCTGGCGCTGCCGAACGTGGCGGTGAGGGTGACGCTGGCCCCCAGTGCGCTGGGGTTGGCGTTGGCCGCCAGCGCCAGCGTGGGCGCCGCCATCACGGCAAAGGTACGCGCTACGGGCGCCGCCGCCGCCCAGGCCCCGCCGCCCGGCTGGCTGGCCGTCAGCGTGCACGAGCCCGCGCCGCTGAAGCTGGCCACGCTGCCCGCCACGCTGCACGCGCCCGTGGCGCTGTAGGTGATGGGCAGGTTCGACGTCGCCGTGGCGCCCAGGGTCAGCGTGGTGCCCGCAGCCTGCGCGGGGATGGTGGCGGGGAGGAAGGTGATGCTCTGCGCGCCCAGGGGCGTGACCGCGTTGGTCACGGCGGCGTCCGAATCGGGTTGCGTGGGGGATCCGTTGTGCGCCACCACGCGGAACGTGTAGCTTGTTCCATTGGCCAGGTTCGCCACGGTGCAGCTGTGCCCGGAGCCGGTCACGGTGCAGGATCTGGCGGGGTCTTGCACGGCGGTGGCGGTGTAGCTGGTGATGGGGGCCCCATAGGCGTCCGCCCACCGTTCCGGGCTCCAGTCCACCGTCGCCTCGGCGTCGCCCGCGGTGGCGGTGGCGCTGGCCGGCGGGGGCGGCTTGCCTGCCTGCACCGTGATGGAAGTGGGCAGCGACGCCGAGCAGTGGCGGCTGTCCGTCACCGTGGCCGTGAAGCTGAACGTGCCCGTGGCCGTGGGGGTGCCGGAAATGGCGCCTGCAGCCGACAGCACCAGACCCGGCGGCAACGCCCCCGCCGCGACCGCGAAGGACGACCCGCCCACCGCCCCGGCCTGCGCCAGCGTGTAGGCATAAGCGGCCCCGGCCGTGCCGTTGGCGGGCGTGCCGGTGGCCGTCATGGCGGGGGCGGGGCAGAGCGTCACGTCGTCGATGCCGATGTAGTCGCCGTTCGCGCCGAAGGTGCCGGCGCCGGTCACGAAGTAGCGGAACGCGACGCGGCCCGAGGTGGGGGCGGCCAGCCCGGACACGGTGATGCGGTACTGCGTCCAGGCGGCGGGGTAGCCGCCCGCCGCCAGGCCAGGGTTGATGCTCGTCAGCAGCGTGGTGAAGTCTCCCACGTCGGTGGCGGTGGTGCCCACGTCCGTGCTGGCGCCCTGCGTGCTCATGCGCACTTCCAGGCGATCGGGGTAGTCCGTTGGGTTGGGGACCGGCTTGCGCGTGTAGAAGGTCAGCACGTCGCCATTGCTCAGTGTGCGGTTCGGCATGACCAGCCAGTTGCTGATGGTGCCGCTGCTGCCCGTGTTCCTGAAGTTGGCCGCTATGTAGGCATTGGCTGCGCCGCTGTAGGCGTCGAACGGGCCGGGGTCCGGCAAGGCAGAGGTGGGGGTGCCCTGGAACCAGCCCATGGCGCCCACCGGGGCGCTGTTGTTCTGCATGACCCAGCCATTGCCCGATAGCGTGAAGGTGTCGTCAAAGCCTTCGTACAGGACTTGCGCAGGGGCCGCGCCCGGCAGCGCAGCCGCGGCGGCCAGCAGCAGGCCCGCAAGGCGGGCGGTGGTGGAGGGGAATGGCATGGGTGGGCTGGTGGCGATGAAGATGCGCCATGTTGCCGTTGCCTGCCGCTTTTGTATGTCCTCAGAACTGAGGACAAGGCCCTGCCAGGGTTCTATGCAAAAAATAGCCCCCAGCGCCCACCCATCAAGCGCCAGCAGCTACAAAAAGAGAAGTGATTCACACCACCCGCCTTCCCACGCGGCCCGCTGACAGCGCCACCAGGGCCAGCAGGGCCGACAGCAACAGCAAGCCCCCTTCGGACAGCGCCGGAATCGCCTGCGCGCCGGCGGGCCCGGCGGCCAGCAGCAGCATGGCGTGCGGGTCGGCGATGGCGCCGGGGGCGGGGTCGTTGTCGCCCGTGCCGTTGTCGGTGACGGCAAAGCTCACCGTGTCGCCGCTGACCGCGCCATGCGGGAACCAGAGCGCCGTGGCACCGGCCGCGGCGGGGCCGAACTTGCGCGGCACCAGCCCCGCCAGGCTGCCGCCGGGGTAGGTGATGGCCACCGCGAGCGTGGCACCCGCGCAGCCCGTGGCCGTGAAGCGCAGCACGCCCAGCGGTGCGGTCGCGCCTGCGGGCAGGTTGTCGGCGCCGGTGGCCGCGCTCAGGCCCAGGGTGTTCACGGTGCAGCCGGGCGGGCCGCCGGTGATGCCGACCTGCGCCGTGCTGCCGCCGCCGCCCGGCACGGGCACGGCGGCGGTGTTGACGGTGTGCGCCAGCGGGCTGGCGGTGGCGGGCGCGTTGTCGGCGTCGCCCGTGTAGCTGGCGGTGATGCTGTGCAGGCCCATGGCCAGGCTGCTGGTGGCGCAGGTGGCCACGCCGCCGCTGAAGGTGGCCGTGGTGCAGGCCAGCGGCGCGCCATCCACGCTGAACGCCACCTGGCCCGTGGGGCTGGCGGATGCGCCGTTCAGCGTGGCGGTGAAGGTGACGCTGGCGCCCACGGCGCTGGCGGACAGGGCCAGCGTGGGCTGGGCCTGCGTGCCCAGCAGCAGCGCGTTGGACGCCATGCCGTTCACGAACGCCCGCAGCGCATACCGGCCGCTGGGCAGCACGCCCGGCGCGGCCACGTCGATGCTGGCGGCGGTGGAGCCGGTGGGCGCGAGCCAGGTGTGCGCGCCGTTGTCCAGCCGCGTCAACTGCACCAGCGGCAAGGGGGTGGGCGATGCGCTGGTGCTGCCGCCGCTGGCCTCGCTGTCGCCGCGCAGCCGCAAACCGGTGAGGGTGAAGGCCGCGCCGCTCAACCGGACGGGGCCGCCGGTCAATGCGGGAATGCGGGCCGGGGGCACTGCGCCGCCGGCAGGGTCGTAGCGCTCGGCGGTGGCGATGCCGCTGGTGGCCGTGACGCCGTCGCGCCCCCCGGCGGCAAGCACCGTGCCGTCGGGCAGCACGGTGGCGGTGTGGTAGGCGCGCGCAGCGGCCAGCGCGCCGGTGGCGGCCCAGGCGCCCGTGGCGGGGTCGTACAGCTCGGCGCTGCCCAGGTAGCCGCCGCCAAAGCCCCCAGCGGCCAAAACCTTGCCGCCGGGCAGCAGGGTGGCGGTGTGGCTGGCGCGCCCGGTGTTGAGCGGGCCGGTGGGGCTCCATGCGTTCAGGGCGGGGTCGTAGAGTTCGGCGCTGCCGAGGTATGCGCCGCTGTACCCCCCCGCTACAAGCACCTTGCCCTGGGGCAGCAGGGTGGCGGTGTGTGTCCAGCGCGGGCTGGCCATCGCGCCGGCGCCGCTCCAGGTGCCCGAGGCGGGGTCGTACAGCTCGGCGCTGCCCAGGGGGCCGCCGCTGCCACTCCCCCCCGCGACGAGCACCCTGCCGGTGGGCAGCAGGGTGGCCGTGGGCCCTTGGCGTGCGGCGCTCATCGCGCTCGTGGCGGACCAGAGGCCGGTGGCGGGGTCGTACAGCTCGGCGGTGGCGGTTTGGCTGTTGCTGATGTTGCTGCCCCAGCCCCCCACGACCAGCACCTGGCCGCTGGGCAGCAGGGCGGCGGCATGCCGCAAGCGGGGGCTGGCCATCGCGCCGGTGCCGCTCCAGGTGCCCGTGGCGGGGTCGTAGAGTTCGGCGCTGGCGAGCACGGCGCCTGCGCTGCCGAGGCCGCCCACGACGAGCACCTTGCCGCCGGGCAGCAAGGTGGCGGTGTGGTAGGCGCGCGCGGCGGCCAGCGGGCCCGTGGCGGCCCAGGCGCCGGTGGCGGGGTTGTACAGCGCGGCGGCGCCGATGAGCTGCCCGGTGCCATAACCGGCGCCCCCGCCCGCGACGAGCACCTTGCCGTCCGGCAGCAGGGTGGCCGTGTGCTCCGTGCGCTGGCCTGGCAGCGCGCCGGTGCCCGCCCAGGTGCCGATGGCGGGGTCGTAGAGCTCGGTGCTGGCGAGCAGCGCGCCGAGGTCGCTGGCGCCCCCGATGAAGAGCACCTTGCCCTGGGGCAGCAGGGTGGCGATGTGGCGCCAGCGCCCGTCGTTCAGGCCGCCGGCGGCGGTCCATTGGTTGGTGTCAGGGTCGTACCGTTCGGCGCTTTGGAGAGCGCTGCCGCTGCCGAAGCCTCCCGCCACGAGCACCTTGCCGCCGGGCAGCAGCGTTGCGGTGTGGAACAAGCGCTTGCTGTTCAGCGAGGCGGCAGGCGCCCAGGTATCGCCCTGGGGGTCGTACAGCTCGGCGCTGGCAAGCTGCTCGCTGCCGCTGTTTCCGCCCACGGCAAGCACCCTGCCGTCGGGCAGCAAGGTGGCGGTGAAATCGCTGCGCGGCCCTTGCGGCAGCGGGGCGGCGGAGCCCCAGGTGTTGTCGCTCGGGCGGTACACCTCGGCGGTGGCGAGGTATCCGGTGCCGTTGCCGCCGCCGACGACGAGCACCCTGCCGTCGGCCAGCAAGGTGGCGGTATGGCCCTGGCGCGCTTCGGCCAACTGCCCGGCGGGGGACCAGGCGCCGGTGGCGGGGTCGTACAGTTCGGCCTGGGCCACCTGCCCCCCGCTGGCGTGGCCGCCCGCGACGAGCACCCGGCCATCGGCCAGCAGGGTGGCGGTGTGTTCCGTGCGCGGCTGGGCCAGCGCGCTGGCACCGCTCCACAAGCCGGTGGCGGGGTCGTACAGCTCGACGCTGGCGATGAATGCGCTGCCGTCGTAGCCACCCGCCACGAGCACCTTGCCATGGGGCAGCAAGGTGGCGGTGTGGCCGCGGCGCGCGTGGGCGAGCGGGCCGGTGGCGGCCCACTGGCCGGCGGCGGGGTCGTACAGCTCGGCGCTGGCAAGGTGGCTGAGGCTGCCGCCGCCATAGCCGCCCGCGACGAGCACCTTGCCGCTGGGCAGCTGGGTGCTGGTGTGCCATTGGCGCCCATCGCCCAGGCTGCCGCTGACCGCCCAGGTGCCCGCCTGGGCGTGCGCGGCGGGCCAGGCGGCCAGGCAGGCGATGGCGATGAACACGAGCTGGAGCAGCAGGGCGCGCAGGGCGCAGGGGCGGCGGGGCATGGCGGGGCCTTGGTGTGTGACGAACCGCCGGAATGTTAAGAAATTGCAACACGCCTGTATGTCCTCAGAACTGAGGACAAGGCCTTGCCGGGGTTTGATGCCCAACAGGCCTCCAGCGCTTAGCAGGCAGGCGCCGGCAGCTATCAAAAGAGTAGTTATTCAATCACCGCGCGCCAGCGGCAGCCACAGGGTGAATTCGCCCCCGCCCTCCCATGCCGCCCACTGGCAGCGCCCGCCCAGGGCCTGGGCGCGGTGGCGCACGTTGAGCAGGCCCTGCCCGGCCAGGGCGGCGGGCGGGCCTTCGGACAGCACGAAGGCGCCTGCGTTGTCGCGGATGCGCACCACCACGCCCGCGCCGCCCTGCCCGGCTTGCGCCTGCGGCGCGGTGGCCACGTCGATCAGGGTGGCCTGGGTGTGCTTGAGGATGTTGGCCAGCACTTCTTGCAGGATGCGCAGCACGTGCAGCGCGGACTGCGGGTCGAGCCAGGGCAGCGGGGGCAGGTCCTGCACGTTCCAGGCAAGGGTGATGCCCGCGGCCTTGAGCCGGGGCGCCAGGCGAAAGCGCACGGCCGCCAGCAGCGCCAGCAGGTCGGCATCGGCGGGGTCCAGCGAGTCGATGGCGAGCTTGAGGTCGTCGATGCAGTCCTTGAGCACCTGGGCCGTGTCGGCCGTGCTGGCCTGGCCGCGCTCGACCATGCGCAGCGCGCTCATCAGCGACGAGCCGATGCCGTCGTGCATGTCCTGCATCATGCGCTGGCGCTCGGTGGCCAGGGTCTGCTGGCGCTCCAGCGCGCGCAGTTGCTCGTGGCTGGCGGTCAGTTCGCGCTCGCGGGCGGCGAGCTGGCTTTCCAGCCCGGCGTTGGCCACCTCGACCGCGTGGATGGCGCCCACGTAGCGCCGCCAGACGATGGCCAGGAAGATGGCGAACAGGCCGATGGCGTTGTAGGGCGCCAGATAGACATGCTCCATGTCGATGCGGTAGTTGACCATCAGCAGGTCGTGCGCGCCCGCGGGCACGTTCAGCGAGAACCAGGCGAACAGCACCAGCCCCTCGCGCGACCGCGCGCGCCACGAGGCCCACAGGCCCGACGCGGCCACCACCGCCGTCAGCACGGTGATGACGAGATAGACCAGCGGCAGCATGGCATCGAGGTACGGCAGCAGCGGCGGCAGCGGCAGGGTGAGCACGGTGCCCAGCGACACCAGCCCCGCGATGCCCAGCGCCAGCGCGGGCATGCGCCGCCCGTGCACGCGGAAGGCGAAGGCGAAGGTGCACACCATGGCCCAGCCCAGCGAATTGACGGTCATCCAGCCGAACCAGTCGTCGGGCACGGGCAGGGGCCGGTCGTCCACCACGTAGTGCAGGCTGCGCAGCAAGGTGGTGACGGAGATGGCGAAGAACAGCAGGTAGATGGGCTCGCGGCGGCGCACGCAGCCCACGGCCAGCGCGAACAGGCCAATGGCCAGAAAGGCGGCGCCGGTCAGGCTGATGAAGTCGTTCTGCACGAAGCGGCGCACGCTGTAGCGCCACAGCAGGTTCTGCTCGGTGCCCACCCAGGCGCTGGAGACGGCCCCGCCCACGCCGCGCTGGCTGGCCATGCGCAGCCACACGGTGCGGGGCGGCTCGCCACCGGCGGCTTGGTTGCCCAGCGCCACCCACAGGGGCCGGTTGAAGCTGTTCCACACGCGGCTGCCGCGCGTGCGGTAGGCCATGCGGCCATCGACATAGATGGCGACGATGCCGATGGTCTGCCAGCGCGGCAGGTACAGAAACAAGTCCTGGCCCGGCGCGCCCGATGCGCTGGGGGCACCGGGTGTACCGGGCGGGGGCAGGTCGAGCCGGTACCAGGCCACGTCGGGCGGGGCCCGTAGCGAGGCGCCGCCCTCGGCCAGGCTGCGCTCCCGCGCGTGGGGCAGCGGCACGCTGGCCCACGCGCCTTTCTCCTCCTCCCCAGCGAAGGGCGGCGCGGGCGGAGGTTCCCAGCCCGCGCCGGGCTCCATGCGGAAGGCGGCCTGCCGCAGGTGCGTGGGGTTATCGGTAGCGCTGCCGCCGCCGCAGGCCGCGAGCCAGGCGGCCAACAGCAGCGCGGCGCACCACCTACCCGTTCGCCAGAAGGCCTTGCCTGTGGGCGGCATGGATGGCCTCGGCGCGCGTGTTGACCTGCAGCTTGGCGTAGATGCGCCGCACGAAGGTGAGCACCGTGGTGCGGGAGACGCCCATGGTGCGGGCCGTCTCCTCGGTGGTGAAGCCCTTGCTCACGCAGCGCAGCACCTCCTGCTCGCGCGCGGACAGCAGCGCGGCGGGCGGCTCGGTGGCGGGCGGCAGGCTGGCGGCGGCGCGCGCCAGGATCTTGCGCGCCACCATGGGGCTGATGGGGCTGCCGCCCGCGTGGATGCTGCGGATTTCCTCGGCCAGCTCGGCGGCGCTCACGTCCTTGAGCAGGTAGCCCATGGCCCCGGCCTCGATGGAGCGCAGCACGTGCGTTTCATCGCCAAAGATGGTGCTCACCAGCACGCTGCAGCCGGGCCACTGCGCACGCGCGGCGCGGATCACGTCCAGGCCCGAGCCGTCGGGCAGGCCCAGGTCCACCAGCAGCACATCCATGGGCGACTGGGGCAGCAGCGCCAGCGCCTCGGCCCGGCTGGCCGCCGCCATGGCCAGCGCCAGGTCGGGCTGCGCGCCGATCATGGCGATGAAGGTGTCGCAGCAGGCCGGGTCGTCCTCGACCACGCCCACCCGCAAAGGAGCAGGCAGGCGCGCGGGCCAGGGGGCGGGCAGAGGCGGGGCGGTGTCGGGGGCCATGGGCTGGATTATGGGCAAGCGCCGGGCAGCAGCGCCATGTCATCAGTTCTGAGGACAGACAGGCGCATGGCCAATCCCTACCATCGGTGACTTCACGCCAATGCTTTCAATTTCATAGCTGCCTGCGCTTTCTGCGTGGGCGCTGGAAGCCTTTTTCATGCCCAAACGAATCGCCCTCGCCGCCGCCTGCCTGCTGGCCGCCAGCCTGGCCCCCGCGGCCACCATCACCGTCAACACCACGACCGTCATGGGGGGCGACGGCCTGTGCAGCCTGACCGAGGCCCTCGGCAGCGCGGTGACGGATACCGTCTGGGACGCCGACTGCGCGCAGGGCAGCGGCGCCGACACCATCGCGTTCGACCCCGCCGCCTTTCCCGCAGGCAGCACCATCACGCTGGGCAGCGCGCTGGACATCTACCAGGCCTCGAACACCACCATCGACGGCGGCGGGCGCGTGACCCTGGACGGCGGCGGCGCCACACCCCTGGTCACCGCCACGCTGGCGGGCACCACGCTCACGCTGCGCGGGCTGACGCTGGCCGGCGGCAATACCGCCGGCGGCGGCCCGACGGATGGCGGCGGCATCTACGCGGACGGCGTCACCCTGAACATCGACCACAGCGTCATCACCGGCAACACGGCCCTGGCCAACGGCGGCGGCCTCTTCAGCCGCGACAGCACGGTGACCATCACGGACAGCCAGTTCACCGCCAACACCGCCAGCCTGGGCGGCGCCGTCTACAGCACGGGCAGCGGCTCGCTGACGGTGGCGAACAGCCGCTTCACGGGCAACATCGCCGGCCAGCAGGGCGGCGCCCTCTACAGCGGCGTGAACACGCTGGTCACCGGCAGCATCATTGCCAACAACGCCAGCCCCGCCGCAGGCGGCGCGAACAGGGGCGCGGGCGTCCGGTTCAGTGCTCCGGCCGGGCACACGTTCACGCTGAACCACAACCAGATCACCGACAACACGCCCGGCGACAACTGCTATAGCGCCATCCCCTTCACCGGCACGGGCAACCAGTACTGGCCGGAGAGCGACACGAGCTGCCCCGCAGCCGCGGGCCGCTTCGTCAACCCCCTTGCGCCGCCCGCGGCCATCCCCGTGGATGCGCCCTGGGCGCTGGCGCTGCTGTCTGCGCTGGTGGCCGCGCTGGGCTTGCACCGGCGGCGACGCGGCGTTTAAGGCCAAAACACCCTTCAATGCCCGCTCAGCAAGCGCAAACAGCTATCAAAACAAAAGCAAACAAACCATGTTCCACACCCCGTGCCCCCATCCCCTGCGCGGGCTGGCCTGCGCCGCCGCGCTGGTGGCCGCTGGCGCCGCCCAGGCGGCCAGCCTCACCGTGACCAACGGCAACGACAGCGGCCCGGGCAGCCTGCGCCAGGCGCTCGCCGATGCCAACGCCAGCGGCGACACCATCGCCTTCGCGGGCGGCGTGTCCCGCGTGGCGCTGCTGGGCCAGCTCGTCATCGGCAAGAGCGTCACCATCGACGGCCCCGGCGTCACGCTGGACGGGCAGCTTCGGGGCCGCGTGCTGTGGGTCAACGCGGGCGCCACCGCCACCCTGCGCGGGCTGGTCATCACGCGCGGGCTGCTGGCAGGCAAGGGGATCGACGTGGGCGGCACGGCGCAGTCGGGCTCGTCCTGGGGCGCGGGCATCCGCAACGATGGCACGCTCACGCTCGACGGCGTGCAGGTGCAGGGCAACTACGCCACGGGCGGCGGGCAGAGCGGCATGGGCGGCGGCGGCGGGGGCAGCGGCGTGGGGCTGAACATCGGCCAGCCGGGCGAGATCAAGGGCGCGGGCGGCAGCGGAGGCAATGGCAGCAGCCTCAATGGAGGCGGTAGCGGCGCCATCGATGCGCCAACGGGTGGGGAGGGTTTCAGCAATGGCGGCAGCGGCAGCCATGGCGGGGGCGCGGGGGGCGGGGGCGCCGGTGGTGGCGGTGCCGGCGGCGGTGGCTGGGCGGGCGGCGGTGGCGGTGGCGGATGGTACGGCGCAGGAGGTGGCGGCTATGGCGGCGGCGGTGGGAACACCGACGCCGGGAACGGCAGCAACGGCAGCAGCGGCGGCGCAGGCGCAACCCTTGCAGGAAACGGCGGCACCGGCAGCACGGGCTTTCCAGGAAATGCTGGTGACACGGGCGGCGGCGGGGGGTATGCCGCGCTCGGCGGCGTCTGGGTGGGCGGCGGCGGGGGCGGGGGATGGATTAGCGGCGGCGGAAATAGCGCCGGCGGCGCGGCGGCCGGCGGCATCTACAACGCGCCGGGCGCGCAACTCACGGTGCAGGGCGCGGGCTGCGCCATCAGCGCCAACCTGGCCGCGGGCGGTGGCGGTAGTGGTCACCCTGCCAGCTTCGCTGGCGGCCAGGCCGTGGGCGGGCTGTGGAACGATGGCCAACTGACCCTGGCGTCCGGCTGCGAACACAGCGTCAGCGGCAACGCGGCCGGCGCCGGGATGCGGGGCCGGAACGCAGGCCCTGACCGCGCCGACGCCGACCTGCGCGACGACAAGCTGCTGCAACTGACCGTGCTGTCCACGGGCGGCAGCGTGGGCGCCACGGCCCCGCCCGCCCCCACGGCAGGCCAGATCACCAACTGCATTGCGAGCAGCGGCACCTGCCAGGCCAGCTACCTCGCGGGCGGCGTGGTGACCCTCACGGCCACGCCCGTCACCGACTGGCACGTGGTGTGGGGCGGCGACTGCGCCGGCAGCGCCACCACCTGCACCGTCACCCTGGACCAGGCGCGCAGCGTGACGGCGAGCTTCGCCATCAACACCCATGCCCTCAGCGCCAGCGCATCGCCCGCCGGCGGCGGCATCGTCACCTGCCCGGCGAGCGTGAACCACGGCGGCGGCGCCACCTGCACCGCCAGCGCGCCCCACGCGGGCTTCACCTTCACCGGCTTTACCGGCTGCGACGGCGTGGACCTGCCCAGCCGCACCTGCACCCTCGCCAACGTGCAGGCCCCGCGCAGCGTGCAGGTGCAGTACGCGGCCATCACCACCGCCACCGGCACCACCGTGCCGGCCGGCGGCGCGGGGGGCGCGGCCAGCGCCAGCTTCACCGGCGGGGGGGCGGGCTGCCGCTTCGACCCGGCGGCCACCGGGTTCATCGCGGCGGCCGCAACGCCGCCAGGCCGCACCGCGCCGCAAGGCGCATTCCGCTTCAAGCTGGTGGGCTGCACCCCGGGCGCGACGGTGCGCGTCACCACCATCTGGCCGCAAGCGGTGGACGACTTCATCAAGCACAGCCATGGCAACTTCATCACGCCCGGCAACCTGCTCATCAACGGCAACACCGTGGGCTTTGACGTGACCGACGGCGGCGTGGGCGATGACGATGGCCTGCAGAACGGCGAGATCCTGGACCCGGCGATGCCCCTGGCCGCCGCCCCCCCCAGCGCCCATGGCATCCCGGCACTGGGCGGATGGGGCTTGCTGCTGCTCACGCTGCTGGCGGGCTCGGCAGGCATGGTGGCGCAGCGGCGCAAGGCATTCGCCTGAACACAGACGGGGGCCAGCGCTTGTCCAGCAAGCGCAAGTAGCTATTACATCAATAGCAAAAAAAAGCGGCGCAAGCCCCGGGGCCTGCGCCGCTGCGGCGGCGAGCGGCGACGTATCAGGCCGCGGAGCGGGCCACCGCGCCCAGGGGCACCTCGGCGGCGGGCACCACCCCGGGGGCGGGCAGCGGATGGCCATTCAGCGCGGCGTCCAGGCGTTCGTGGTCCAGCGCGTTTTCCCAGCGCGAGACGACCACGGTGGCGACCGCGTTGCCGATGAAGTTGGTCAGCGAGCGGCACTCGCTCATGAAGCGGTCCACGCCCAGGATCAGCGCCATGCCGGCCACCGGCACCTCGGGCACCACGGCCAGGGTGGCGGCCAGGGTGATGAAGCCCGCGCCGGTCACGCCCGCCGCGCCCTTGGACGACAGCATGGCCACCAGCAGCAGCGCCACCTGGTGGCCCAGCGAGAGTTCGGTGTTGGTGGCCTGGGCGATGAACAGCGCGGCCAGCGTCATGTAGATGTTGGTGCCGTCCAGGTTGAACGAGTAGCCCGTGGGCACCACGAGGCCCACCACCGACTTGCTGCAGCCGGCCTTTTCCATCTTCTCCATCAGCGACGGCAGGGCCGATTCGGACGACGAGGTGCCCAGCACCAGCATCAGCTCGGCCTTGAGGTAGCGGCACAGCTTGAGCACCGAGAAGCCGCACAGCCGGGCCACGAAGCCCAGGATGACCACCACGAACAGCAGCGAGGTGATGTAGAACGAGCCCACCAGCCAGGCCAGATTGACGAGCGAACCCAGGCCGAACTTGCCGATGGTGAAGGCCATGGCGCCGAACGCGCCGATGGGCGCGGCCTTCATCACGATGCCCACCACCTTGAACACGGGCGTGGTCAGCGCTTCCAGAAAATTCTGCACCGGGCGGCCGGCCTCGCCCACCATGGCCAGCGCGATGCCGAACAGCACGGCCACCAGCAGCACCTGCAGGATGTTGTCGCCCACGAAGGGGCTGACCAGCGTCTTGGGGATGATGTCCATCGCGAAGCCGGTGAGCGACATCTCGTGCGACTTGGCCACGTAGGTCTTCACGGCCGTCTGGTCCAGGTCGGCGGGGTTGATGTTCATGCCCGCGCCGGGCTGCACCACGTTGGCCACCACCAGGCCGACGACCAGCGCCAGCGTGGAGAAGAACAGGAAGTACGCCATGGCCTTGCCGAACACCCGGCCCACGGTGGAGAGCTGCGACATGCCCGCGATGCCGGTCACGATGGTCAGGAAGATCACCGGGGCGATGATCATCTTCACCAGCTTGATGAACGCGTCGCCCAGCGGCTTGAGCGCCTCGCCGTAGGCCGGCTCGAAGTGGCCCAGCAGCACCCCGAGGACGATGGCGACCACCACCTGGAAGTACAGTTGCCGGTAAAAGGGAAGCCGCACGGGATGGGCGGTGGGGGCGGTAATGGCGTGCATGGGGATGTCTCCTGAAATCACGGTGACTGCACCAGCGGGGTGCGTCGAGGGTGCCGTTTGTACAGCCGCCCCCGGATTCAGCCGATAACCTATTGGTATTAGTCGGTGGCACCGCCAGAGGGCGCCCCGTGCCCCAATATAGGGAAAACCCCTAGGCGCCAGCGAGGTGAGGCACACTCGCTGCCCTCACCATCACAGCCCGGGGCACGCTCCCGGCCCCCTGATTTCTGCCCCATGACGACGCCGCGCCTTCGCAAATTCTGGACCCTGCTGATCCTCCTCACCGGCATGGCGGGCAGCATGTTCGTGGCCGGGCAGTGGGCGTGGCAGCGTTCGCTGCACGAGGAGAGCGACAGCGTGCAGCAGCAGCTGACCCTGTACGGCCAGACGCTGGCCCAGCGCATCGACCGCTACCGCACCCTGCCCGAGGTGCTGGCGCTGGACGCGCAGCTGCAGGATGCGCTGACCCGCGCCCTGAGCCCGGCGGAGGTGGAGCAGCTCAACCTCAAGCTGGAGCAGGCCAACGGCGCGAGCCAGTCGTCCACGCTCACCCTGCTCAACCGCGAAGGGCTGGCCGTGGCGGCCAGCAACTGGCGCACCACCACCAGCAACGTGGGGGTGGACTACAGCTTTCGCCCGTATGTGCAGGAGGCGCTGGCGCAGGGGCGCGGCAGCTTCTACGGCATCGGCGTGACCACGGGCGAGCCGGGCTACTTCCTGTCGCAGGCCATCCGCGACGCCAGCGGCCACACGCTGGGTCTGGTGGCGATCAAGATCGCGCTGCAGGAGCTCGAGCGCGAGTGGCTGCAGACGCCGGACATCGTGCTGGCCTCCGACGCGCACGGCGTGGTGTTCCTGGCCAGCCAGGACGCGTGGCGCTACCGCCTGCTGGAGCCCCTGGGCGACGAGGAGCGCCGCGAGCTCAACGCCACGCGCCAGTATTCGAACCAGCCGCTGCGCCCGCTGGCCTGGCGCGTGGACGACCACATGGACAACGGCGGCCGCCTGGTGCGCCTGTTGTCGCCCGACCTGCCGCCCCTGCCCGGCCGCGTGCTGTGGCAGACCCAGCCGCTGCCCGGCACGCCCTGGCAGCTGCACCTGGTGCACGACACGCACAGCAGCATCGCCGACAGCCGCTGGGCCGCGGCGGCCGGCGGCGGCGGGTGGCTGGCACTGGCCCTGCTGGTGCTGTTCGTGCGCCAGCGGCAGCGCCTGGCGAACCTGCGCCAGCGCAGCCGCCAGGAGCTGGAGACCGTGCTGCAGCAGCACGCGCAGGAGCTGCGCACCGCCCAGGACGGCATCGTGCAGGCGGCGCAGCAGGCCGCCCAGCAGACCGACACGGGCCTGTCGCGCAGCCTGGAGCACCTGCCCCAGGGCGTGGTCATCATCGATGCCGACCTGAACCTCGTGGCCTGGAACTCGCGCTACGTGCAGCTGTTTCGCTACCCCGCCGACCTGATGCGCGTGGGCCAGCCCATCGCGGACCTGCTGCGCCACAACGCGCGCCGCGGCCTGCTGGGCCCCGGCCCGGCCGACGAGGCGATCGAGCGGCGCCTGTCGCACCTGCGCAGCGGCCTGCCCCATCTGCACGAGAGCGCCAAGGGCGATGGCACGGTGCTCGAGATCCGCGGCAACCCGCTGCCCGAGGGCGGCTTCGTGACCAGCTATGCCGACATCACCAGCTACAAGAACGCCGCACGCGAACTGCGCAGCCTCGCCGATGCGCTGGAGCAGCGCGTGGCCGACCGCACGCGCGACCTGGACGCCGCGCGGCGCGAGGCCGAGCGCGCCAACCGCTACAAGACCCGCTTCGTCGCGGCCGCCGTGCACGACCTGCTGCAGCCGCTGAACGCCGCGCGCATGTTCACCTCGCTGCTGCGCAGCCACCTGCAGGACGACGCCGAGCGGCGCACGGTGGACAGCATCGACGGCGCGCTCGCTTCGCAGGACGCGATCCTGAGCAGCCTGCTCGATATCTCGCGCATGGAGTCGGGGCAACTGGACGTGCACATCCACGACGTGGCCCTGGGCCCGCTGCTGCAGGTGCTGGCCCACAACTTCGGCGTGCTGGCCGAGGGCCAGGGCCTGCAGCTCCGCTGCGTGCCCACGCGCGCCGTGGTGCGCACCGACGAGAACCTGCTGCGCCGCATCCTGCAGAACTTCGTCTCCAACGCCATCCGCTACAGCCGGCAGGGGCGCATCGTGGTGGGCTGCCGCAGGGCCGGCGACCACCTGCGCATCGAGGTGCACGACCAGGGCCCGGGCATCCCCGAGGCGCTGCAGCGCGAGATCTTCGAGGAGTTCCGCCGCCTGGACGAAGGCCGCGCCGACGACCGGGGCGCGGGCCTGGGCCTGGCCATCGTCGAGCGCCTGGGCCGCCTGCTGGGGCACGAGATCGGGCTGCGCTCGCAGCTGGGGCGCGGCAGCGTGTTCTGGGTGCGCGTGCCGCTGGGCGACCCCGCCGCCGCGCGGCAACAGCCAGCCGCCGCCGCCACGGCCGCTCCACGGCAGCCGCAGGAAGACGCCCCGCTGCAGGGCAGCAGCGCCTGGGTGATCGAGGACGACGGGCCCACCTGCGCCGCGACACGCGCCCTGCTGGAGCGCTGGGGCTGCCAGGTGCCGCTGGCCGGCGGCGCGCCCGAGGCGCTGGCCCAGGCCGAACGCGGCCAGGCGCCGCAGCTGGTGCTGCTGGACGTGCACCTGGGCGCCCGCCACCATGGCCCCGATGTCTACGCCCAGTTGTGCGAACGCTGGGGCCAGGCCCCAGCGGTGATCCTGGTCACCGCCGAGCACGACGCCACGCTGCGCCGGCAGGCGGCCGAACGCGGCTGGGGCTTTCTGGCCAAGCCGGTGCGGGCGCCGGCGCTGCGGGCGCTGGTGAGCCAGACGCTGCTGAGACAGGGAGCATCCCCCTGAGCCGCTGCGCGGCTTCCCCCTTCTTTCTCTCTGCGCGCTGCGCGCTACGGGAAGGGGGACGACGCCAGTGCAGGCACCGTGTGCTGGCGGCCCTCGCACGGCGTCTCGCACATGGTGCTGCGCCCGGTTGGGGAGGCTGCGCTCATTGCTACGCTTTTAGTAGCTGCCAGCGCTTGATGAATAGGCGACAGCGGCCGTTTTGATTCAGATCCCGACCTCAGGAAGACACGCCGTCTTCCGTCTCCAGGCTTTTCACCAGCACCGCCGCCTGCGTGCGGCTGTAGCACGCGAGCTTTTTCAGGATGGCCGTGACATGCACCTTCACGGTGTTCTCCGCCAGGCCCAGCGCGGCGGCGATCTGCTTGTTGAGCAGGCCGTCGGCCAGGCACAGCAGCACGCGGAACTGCTGGGGCGTGAGCTGCGCGAGCCGCGCGGCCAGTTCGGCGTCGGCCTCGGAGCGCTCGGCCGCCATGGGCGGGAACCAGCTGCCGCCGTCGAGCACGGCCTCGATGGCCTCGCCCATGGCCTCGGCCGGCGCGGACTTGGGGATGAAACCGGCCGCGCCGAACTGCTGCGCGCGGCGGATCACGCGCGGGTGGTCGTTGGACGAGATGATGACCACCGGCAGCTCGGGGTACTCGCCGCGCACGTGCAGCAGCGAGGAGAAGCCGCGCGCGCCGGGCATGCTCAGGTCCAGCAGCACCAGCTCCACCTCGGGGTGCTCCTGCAGCGCCGTGCCCAGCGTGGCGGCGCTGGCCGCCTCCAGCGTGCGGAACTGCGGCAGACGCTCATGCAGCACGTGCAGCACGGCGGCGCGGAACAGCGGGTGGTCGTCAGCGACGAGAAGCGTGGGCTCGGCCATGGAGTGCGCAGTCTGCCACGGGGCGGTCCATCAGCACCACACGTCGCACGGAGCGGGCCAACGCATGGGGCGCGCCAAGGCCAGCGCTACCGTGGAACCGGCTTGGCCCCCGAAGGCATCCCGCTTCGCGTCGGAGGAAGGCGCGCAGCGGCCCAGGGAAGTCATTCGCCTTTCCAGAACGCGGGCTGCGCGTACTGGTGTTTCAGGAAGTCGATCCACAGCCGCACGCGCAGCGGCAGGTGCTTGCGCTGGGGGAACACCACGTAGATGCCGTTGGGCGGCGCGGCGAAGTCCTCCAGCACCGCGACCAGGCGACCAGCGGCGATCTCGGCCTCGACCTCCCAGGTGCTGCGCCAGGCGATGCCCCAGCCGCCCAGGCACCAGTCGTGCAGCACCTGGCCGTCGGAGCAGTCGAGCGGCCCGCCGGGCTTCAGATGCATGACCTCCGTGGCGCCATCCGCAAGGGGCACCCGGAACGCCCAGCCGCGCGTCTGCGATGCGTCGCTGGAGAGCGTGAGGCAGTCGTGCTGCACGAGTTCGGCCGGCGCGCGCGGCGTGCCGCGCCGGGCCAGGTATTCGGGCGTGGCCACGCACAGGCGGCGGTTGTCGGCGATGCGAACGCTCACCAGCGACGAGTCGGGCAGGTCGCCCACGCGCACGGCGCAGTCGAAGCCTTCTCCCGCGAGGTCCACCACGCGGTCGCTGAGGTTCAGCGAGATGGTCACGTCCGGGTGCGCCGAGCGAAAACGCGGCACCAGCGGCGCCACATGGCGGCGGCCAAAACCCGCGGGCGCGGTGATGCGCAAATGGCCCGTGGCCTTGACCCCGCCTTCCGACACGCTGGCCTCGGCATTGGCCACGTCGGACAGCAGGCGCTGGCAGTCTTCCAGGAACGCGCTGCCCTCGTGCGTGAGGCTGATGCGCCGCGTGGTGCGCACCAGCAGCTTCACGCCCAGGTGCTCTTCCAGCGCGTCGAGCCGCCGCCCCATGATGGCGGGCGCCACGCCCTCGGCCTTGGCGGCGGCCGTGAGGCTGCCGCGCGTGGCCACCGACACAAAGGATTCGAAGGCCTTGAGTTTGTCCATGGGCAGTGATTATGGAGACATCCGAGGGCATGCAAGCCCGGCGCCGCACGGGCCTTACGCCCCCGGCCTTGAAGCAAAAACAGCGTCCAGCGCCCGGGGGCATTGCGCCAATAGCTATTGTTTTTATAGCATTCAGAACAGGCGCGACTTGAGGAAACCCACCGTGCCATACCGCTTGACGTCCGCGTAGTGGTCGCGCGTGAGCCCCTGCACCATGGCCGTGTAGGCATCCGCTAGGTCGGGCGCGATGGTGAAGTGGTCGTAGTTCACGATGGCCTCCACGCGCTCGCCTTGGGCGGCAAGCGGTGCCAGCAGGCGGCGCACCTCGTGCTCGATGGCGTCGATGGTGGTGGCCGTGTTGATCTGCAGGCCCGAGAAGTCGATGTGCAGCAGCCTGCGCGCGGCGTCGAGCTCGAAGCGCTGCACCAGCGGGCGGTTGAGCAGCTGCTCGCGCAGGCCCAGCGGGCCGGGCTCGAACACGCGCATGTCCATGGCCTGCAGGCCCGGGCTGATGCGCGGCGTGAAGGCCATGTGGGCGAGCACGTCGCGGTGCAGGTCGATGCCGGGCGCCAGCTCGATCAGCTCCAGCGCGCCGCCACCGCCCTCCTCCCCCGAGGGCACCAGGCGGAAC
Organism: Acidovorax sp. GW821-FHT10E04; assembly: GCF_059415185.1. Lineage (NCBI taxonomy): Bacteria > Pseudomonadati > Pseudomonadota > Betaproteobacteria > Burkholderiales > Comamonadaceae > Acidovorax > Acidovorax sp. GW821-FHT10E04. Next base: position 7,325 of record NZ_JBWKMT010000008.1, on the reverse strand, counting down.
ACGCAGCGCTCGGTGACGTACAGCACGCGCTGGCCGCGCCGCAGCGCCTCGGCGCCGCTGAAGGTGCGGTGCTCGACCTCGCGCACCAGCTTGCGCGCGCCGCCTTCGTGCAGGATGTGCAGGTGGCCGTCGACCGCCTCCACCTGCAGCGCCCCCGCCGTGAACGTGCCGACGAACACCACGGTCTTGGCGTTCTGGCTGATGTTGATGAAGCCGCCCGCACCCGCCAGGCGCGGCCCGAACTTGCTCACGTTGAGGTTGCCGTGCTGGTCGGCCTGCGCCAGGCCCAGGATGGCGATGTCCAGGCCGCCGCCGTCGTAGAAGTCGAACTGGTTGGGCTGGTCGATGATGGCCTGCGGGTTCACGGCCGCGCCGAAGTTCAGGCCCCCGGCAGGGATGCCGCCGATCACGCCGGGCTCGGCCGTGAGCGTGACCAGGTCGATGATGCGCTCCTCGGCCGCCACGTTGGCCACGCCCTCGGGCATGCCGATCCCCAGGTTCACCACCTGGTGCGGGCGCAGCTCCAGCGCCGCGCGGCGGGCGATGATCTTGCGCTCGGTCAGGGGCATGGCCTCCAGCGTGTCCACGGGCACGCGCAATTCGCCCGCGAACGCGGCGCTGTAGGGCTCGGCAAAGGTCTGGTGGTGGTGCGCGGGCTCGGTGGCCAGCACCACGGCGTCCACCAGCACGCCGGGCACCTTCACCTGCCGGGGGTTGAGCGTGCCGCGCTCGGCGATGCGCTCGACCTGCGCGATGACCACGCCGCCCGAGTTGCGCGCGGCCATGGCGATGGCCAGCGCTTCGAGCGTGAGCGCCTCGCGCTCCATGGTGAGGTTGCCGTCCGCGTCGGCCGTCGTCGCGCGGATGATGCCGACGTGGATCGGGAAGGCCTTGTAGAACAGGTAGTCCTGCCCGTCGATGGGCAGGACGCGCACCAGCTCCTCGGTGGTGCGTGCGTTGAGCTTGCCACCGCCGTGGCGCGGGTCCACGAAGGTGTCGAGGCCCACGCGCGTGAGCGTGCCGGGCTTGCCCGCGGCGATGTCGCGGAACAGGTGCGTGATCACGCCCTGCGGCAGGTTCCAGGCCTCGATCTGGTTGTCCACCGCGAGCTTCTGGATGCGCGGCACCAGGCTCCAGTGCCCGCCGATCACGCGCCTGAGCAGGCCTGCATGGCCCAGGTGGTTGAGGCCGCGCTGCTTGCCGTCGCCCTGGCCTGCGGCGTAGACCAGGGTGAGGTCGCGCGGGGTCTGTGTGGCCTCCCAGCGCTGGGCGAGCGCCACGGCGATGCTCTCGGCAAAGCCGATGCCGACGAAGCCGCCCGTGGCCACGGTGTCGCCATCGTGGATGAGCAACACCGCGTCGGCGGCGCTGACGATCTTGTTCTTGTAGGCTGCGTTCAGCGCGCCAGCGGCCAGGGGTGCCTGCATGGGTTTGTCTCCCGGTGGGTTTGTTGTGTGCGCAGCGTAGTGGGTAACCGGCCAAAGCACCATTCCGGGCGACTACGGACGGCCACCAGTTGTGCGTAAAAGTCACTGGTTTAGAGATTTTCAGCGTATTTATGTGGGCAAATATTTGCAATACAGTCTGTCCATGGCCTGCTCATGCAGGTCCCGTTTTCTTTTTCATTGATCCACGTTTGCACAACTTTCTAGGCACCCCATGACCGATCGCACCAAAGTCCACGGCCTGCAAGTGGCCACCTCCCTGTACCGCTTTGTCGAAGACAAGGTGCTGCCCGGCACGGGTGTCGATGCCGCCGCCTTCTGGAAGGGCTTTGACGCCATCGTGGCCGACCTGGCCCCGCGCAACATCGCCCTGCTGGCCGAGCGCGACCGCCTGCAGACCGAGCTGGACACCTGGCACAAGGCCAATCCCGGCCCCATCAAGGACATGGTGGCCTACCGTGGTTTCCTGGAAAAGATCGGCTACCTGGTGCCCCAGCCCGCCGATGTGAAGGCCACCACCGCCAATGTGGACGACGAGCTGGCCACGCAGGCCGGCCCGCAGCTGGTGGTGCCCATCCTGAACGCCCGCTATGCGCTGAACGCCGCCAACGCGCGCTGGGGCAGCCTGTATGACGCGCTGTACGGCACGGATGCCATCAGCGAAGAAGGCGGCGCCGAAAAGGGCAAGGGCTACAACCCCGTGCGCGGCGCCAAGGTGATCGCGTTCGCGCGCCAGGTGCTGGACGACACCGCGCCGCTGGCTGCGGGTTCGCACAAGGATTCGACGGGCTACAAGGTGGAAGGCGGCCAGCTGGTCGTCTCGTTCGCCAACGGGAGCACCACGGGCCTGAAGGATCCCTCGCAGTTCAAGGGCTACCAGGGCAACGCCGCGGCACCTTCGTCGGTGCTGCTGCAGCACAACGGCCTGCACCTGGACATCCAGATCGACCGTTCCACGCCCATCGGCCAGACCGATGCCGCGGGCGTGAGCGACCTGGTGCTGGAAGCCGCGCTCTCCACCATCCTGGACCTGGAAGATTCCGTGGCCGCCGTGGACGCCGAGGACAAGGTGCTGGGCTACAGCAACTGGCTGGGCATCATCCAGGCCACGCTGACCGAGCAGGTCGCCAAGGGCGGCAAGACCATCACGCGCGGGCTGAACCCTGACCGCATCTATACGGGCCCGCAAGGTGGCGAGGTGCGCCTGCACGGCCGCTCGCTCATGTTCCTGCGCAACGTGGGCCACCTGATGACCAACCCGGCCATTCTCTGGACCGACGCGCAGGGCGCCCAGCGCGAGATCCCAGAAGGCATCATGGATGCAGTGGTCACAACGGCCATCGCATTGCACGACCTGCAAGGCCACGGCGCGAACGGTATCCGCAACTCCCGCAAGGGCAGCGTCTACATCGTCAAGCCCAAGATGCACGGCCCCGCCGAGGTGGGCTTTGCCGCCGAGCTGTTTGGCCGCGTCGAGAAGCTGCTGGGCCTGCCCGACAGCACGGTCAAGCTGGGCATCATGGACGAAGAGCGCCGCACCTCCGTCAACCTCAAGGCCTGCATCGCCGCCGCATCGGCGCGCGTGGCGTTCATCAACACCGGCTTCCTGGACCGCACCGGCGACGAGATGCACACCGCCATGCACGCCGGCCCCATGGTGCGCAAGGGCGACATGAAGACCAGCGCCTGGATCCAGTCGTACGAGAAGAACAACGTACTGGTGGGCCTCTCCTGCGGACTGCGCGGCAAGGCACAGATCGGCAAGGGCATGTGGGCCATGCCCGACCTGATGGCCGAGATGCTCAAGCAAAAGATCGCCCACCCCAAGGCCGGCGCCAACACCGCCTGGGTGCCCAGCCCTACCGGCGCGACGCTGCACGCGCTGCACTACCACCAGGTCAACGTGGCCGAGATCCAGATCGGCCTGGAGAAGACCGACGTGAACGCCGAGCGCGACAACCTGCTGACCGGCCTGCTCACCGTGCCCGTGGCAGCCGCCCCCAACTGGAGCGACGCCGAGAAGCAGCAGGAGCTGGACAACAACGCCCAGGGCATCCTGGGCTACGTGGTGCGCTGGGTGGACCAGGGCGTGGGCTGCTCCAAGGTGCCCGACATCCACAACGTGGGCCTGATGGAAGACCGTGCCACGCTGCGCATCAGCAGCCAGCACATGGCCAACTGGCTGCTGCACGGCGTGGTGACCGAAGCGCAGGTGCGCGAGACCTTCGAGCGCATGGCCGCGGTGGTGGACGGCCAGAACGCGGGCGACCCGCTGTACCAGCCGATGGCGGGCCACTTCGCCACCAGCATGGCCTACCAGGCCGCCTGCGACCTGGTCTTCAAGGGCCAGGAGCAGCCCAGCGGCTACACCGAACCCCTGCTGCATGCCTGGCGCCTGAAGCTCAAGGCCGCACAGGCCACCTGATTCCGGGAACGCCGCGCGCAAAGCGCGCCACGCTCACCTATTGATAGCTGCCAGCGCCTGCCCATCAAGCGCTGGCAGCTGTTTTTTTATGGATTGCCCTGGCTGCGGCGGGCCACGTGTCAGTGGTGCGCGGCACGGACCGCCCGCGGCGCATGGCACCAGCGCCCAGGCTTTCCCGCTGCGCGGAAGACGGGACGCCGCAGGCGCCTTACACTGGGCCCGCAGCCGCCTCCCATCCACAGCGGGCGCGTGCCGCCCGCCATCATGCCGCCCTCCAGTGCCCCGCCATCCGCTGCGCCGTCTTCCTCCCCCTCCTCCAGCTGCCCCCTGTGCGGCCAGCCGAACCAGTGCGCCATCGCGGCGGGCCAGCCCGCCGAGAGCTGCTGGTGCATGGCGCGGGTGATCAACCCGGAAGCGCTGGCGGCTCTGCCGGCCCCAGCACGGGGCCAGGTGTGTATCTGTCCTGCGTGCGGCGCGCGGGGCGCTCCACCGGCGCCCCGGCCCGGCGCCTCTGAAGACGCGCCGGCGCCGGCGCCGATATGATTTCCGCTTTTGTTTTCTGCAACTATCTCCAAGGAGGCTGATATGCCCACGTACCACGTCGAAATGATGGAAGGCCGCACGGTCGAGCAAAAGCGCAAGCTGGTGGAAGAGATCACCCGCGTCTCCGTCGAGGTGCTCGGCGGTTCGCCCGAGTCGGTGGACATCCTGATCACCGACGTCAAGCGGGAGAACTGGGCCACGGGCGGCAAGCTCTGGTCGGAGAGGAGCTGACATCCCCCCGAGGCACTGGGCGCCTGCCCCCTGCTCTCGAATTGCTTTGCAGCAATCCGAGAAAGGGAGGGCCCGGTCCTCGGTGCGGGGCGGCCCGTCCCTGACTGCGCTGGCCTGGGACTGCGCCAGCCCACTGAAGAGCCCGTGCTTCTTCGCAACTGAACGCCAGCCCACCGATCCATGACAACACAGCCTTCTTCTGGTTCCCTCGCCGCCCTGCGCGAACGCCATGGCGAACGTTACCGCTGGCTGCTGCTGCTGTCCGTCATGGTCGGCACGATGGCGTCGATCATGTCGTCGACCATCGTGAACGTGGCCATCCCCGACATGAGCCACTACTTCACCCTGGGTCAGGAGCGCGCCCAATGGGTCACCTCGGGCTTCATGGTGGCCACCACGGTCTCGATGCTGACCACGCCGTGGCTCCTGTCCCGCTATGGCTACCGCGCCACCTATGTGGGCGCCATGCTCCTGCTGCTGGCCGGCGGCATCGGCGGCGGGCTGGCCCGTGATTTCGGCCTGGTGCTGGCCGCCCGGGTGGCCGAGGGGCTGGCGGCCGGGGTCGTGCAGCCCATTCCCGCCGTCATCATCCTCTACGCCTTCCAGCCCCACGAGCAAGGCCGCGCCAGCGGCATCTTCGGCATGGGCGTGGTGCTGGCGCCCGCCATCGGACCGAGCATCGGCGGCCTGCTGGTCGACTGGTTCGGCTGGCGCTCCATTTTCTTCATGGTCGTGCCGCTGTGCCTGGCCTCCCTCTGGCTCGCCTACAAATTCGTGCCCGTCACCGCGCCGGGCGGCGTGGCCGCCAACCGCCAGGGCGAGGCGCTCGACTGGCGCGGCCTGGCGCTGGGCACGGCCGGGACGCTGTGCCTGCTCAATGGGCTGGTGGCACTGCATGGGGGCACCGCATCGGAGGCCATCCTGCTGCTGGCCGGTGCCGTGGTCGCCACGGGCCTGTTCATCGGCTGGCAACGCCGGCAGCTGCGGCAGGGGCGCAAGCCGCTGATGGATTTGCGGTTGTTCCAGTACCGGCAGTTCGCCATGGGCAGCATCGTGGCGTTCATCTATGGCACGGCGCTGTTCGGCTCCACCTACCTGTTGCCGGTGTTCATGCAACTGGGGTTGTCGCTCTCGGCCTCGCACGTGGGCACCATCATGCTGCCCGCGGGCTTCGTGCTGGCCATCACCATCGCCCTGGTGGGACGGCTGGCCGACAGGCAGCCCACGCACCTGCTGGTGAGCATCGGCCTGGCCCTGCTGGCCCTGTCGTTCGGGCTCATGGTGCTGGTGGGCCTGGGCTCCGCACTGTGGATGCTGGTGGCTTTTGCGATCCTGGGCCGCATCGGACTCGGCTTCATCCTGCCGTCGCTCAACCTGGGGGCCATGCGGCCGCTGGACAAGTCGCTGATCTCGCAGGGATCGAGCGCCATCGGCTTCCTGCGCATGCTCGGCGGAGCCGCCGGCGTGAGCCTGTGCGGTATCGTGCTGGAGTGGCGCCTGGGGGCGCATGGTGCGTCGCTGACCGCGGGCGCGAGCAACACGGCCCGCATCGACGCCTTTGGCGAGACCTTTCTGATGCTGACCGCGCTGTGCCTGCTGGCCCTGGTGGCCGCGTGGCAACTGCGCGAAGCACCTGCGGCGCCGGCCGATACATCCTCCCCTTCACCCCCGGCCTGATGGCCGATTGATCCGGACTTCGCTCGACCATGTGCCAACTGCTCGGTATGAACTGCAACACGCCGACCGACGTGACTTTCAGCTTCACCGGTTTCGCACAGCGCGGCGGCAACACGGCCGACCATGCCGACGGCTGGGGCATCGCCTTTTTCGAAGACCGGGGACTGCGGCACTTCGTGGACCATCTGCCCGCCGTGAATTCGCCCGTGGCGGAGTTGATCCGCCGCTACCCCATCCAGAGCCGCAACGTGATCGCGCACATCCGCAAGGCCACCCAGGGTGTGGTGAGCCTGCAGAACTGCCACCCCTTCGTGCGCGAGCTGTGGGGCCGGTACTGGGTGTTCGCCCACAACGGTGACTTGAAGGACTTCCGGCCCCGCCTGCATGCGCATTTCCATCCGGTGGGGGATACCGACAGCGAGCACGCCTTCTGCTGGATCATGCAGGAGCTGGCCAAGTCCCATGCCAGCGTGCCCAGCATTGCCGAACTGACCATCACCTTGAAAGAGCTGGCCGCGCGCATCGCGCCGCATGGCACCTTCAATTTCCTGCTCTCCAACGGCCAGGCGCTGTGGGCCCATGCATCCACAGGGCTGTACTACATCGAGCGCAAACACCCGTTCAGCGAGGCACAGTTGTCGGACGAGGACGTGCGCATCGACTTCGCCACCCGGACCACGGCCACGGACCGCGTGGCCGTGATCGTGACGGCCCCCCTCACCACCAATGAGGAGTGGACGGCCTTCGGCAAGGAAGAACTGCTGGTGTTCGTGGACGGACAGCGGCAAGGCGGTTGAGCCACCGGGCTTTCGTGCAGGCCCTTCCCTCGAACCTCGGGGTGTACCGCCCGCGCCTGCCGGACTTAGCTTCGATAAATGCCAGTGGTGTCACGGAAGACGCACTACCCACAACGTGCTTTTCGCCGTTCCCCAAAGCAAAAAACCCCAGTCATTGCTGACTGGGGTTTTCTGGGCTGTAAGAGCCTGACGATGACCTACTTTCAC
>NZ_JBWKMT010000007.1:0-396018 GCF_059415185.1 Acidovorax sp. GW821-FHT10E04 | reverse complement strand
AAGAAGGCCTGCGCTTCGCCATCCGCGAAGGCGGCCGTACGGTCGGCGCTGGCGTCGTGGCCAAGATCATTGCTTAACTGGCAAAGGTATACAGGGGTATAGCTCAATTGGCAGAGCGTCGGTCTCCAAAACCGAAGGTTGTAGGTTCGATTCCTACTGCCCCTGCCACTTGAATGTGGCCCAGAACAAGCCCGCCAGGCCCTGGCGGGCTTCGGTGTCTTAAGTGATGCCGTGAATCGGAAGCAGGAAATACTCAAAGATGGCCACTTCACAGGTTGAAACTGTCAATACAGGCGCAGACAAGGCCAAGCTCGCAGCGGTGGTGGCTTTGGTCATCGCCTCGGTTGCGGGCTTTTATTTGCTGAGCAAGCAGGGTGCTCTCGTCCAATGGGCTGCGCTGATCGTCGGTCTGGTGGCGGCTGCGGGCGTGTTCCTGGTGTCGGAGTCTGGCCGTCAGTTCGTTGCCTTCGCAAAGGATGCATGGCGCGAGGTGAAAAAGGTCGTCTGGCCTACCCGCAAGGAAACCTTGCAGATGACGGCGTATGTGTTTGCCTTCGTCGTGATCATGGCGCTTTTCCTGTGGTTCACGGACAAGACGCTGGAATGGGTCTTGTACGACTTGGTTTTGGGTTGGAGAAAGTCATGACGACCGCTGCGGAAATCACTGGAGCAGAAGCTCCTGCAGGCGCTTCTGCTTCGGCAAATCCGGATCTGCGCTGGTACATCGTCCATGCCTATTCGGGCATGGAAAAGGCGGTGGAGCGCAATATCCAGGAACGCATTGGTCGCTCTGGCATGCAAGACAAGTTCGGTCGCATTCTGGTGCCGACCGAAGAAGTGGTGGAGATGAAAAACGGCCAGCGCAAGACGACGGAGCGTCGCTTGTTCCCTGGCTATGTATTCGTCGAGATGGTGATGGACGACGATACCTGGCACTTGGTGAAGCACACCAACAAGGTGACCGGTTTCGTGGGGGGGGCCAAGAACCGCCCCGCCCCTATTTCCGAAGAGGAAGTCCAGAAGATCGTCAGCCAGATGCAGGAAGGCACGGACAAGCCGCGCCACAAGATCGAATTCATGGTGGGCGAGCTGGTTCGCGTCAAGGAAGGTCCGTTCACGGATTTCAATGGCTCCGTCGAAGAAGTCAATTACGAAAAGAGCCGCGTGCGCGTCTCCGTGATGATCTTCGGCCGCTCCACGCCGGTCGAGCTGGAATTTGGTCAGGTCGAAAAGACGTAAGAACGTCTTCGATAAAAACCCTGATCGCCCTGGCACGCCAGGGCAAGCAATTGGATGTCGCGCTTTTCGGCTCGGTGCGAACATCGTGATAGCGAGTCGTTAACCCCGGGGAGCCGGTTGCTGCATGGTGCAGCGCAGGCGTTATGACCCGTAAGGAGTAAAACATGGCGAAAAAAATCGTCGGTTTTATCAAGCTGCAAGTCCCAGCTGGTAAGGCCAATCCATCCCCACCCATCGGCCCGGCACTGGGTCAGCGTGGCCTCAACATCATGGAGTTCTGCAAGGCATTCAATGCGCAGACCCAAGGTGTGGAGCCAGGCCTGCCATTGCCCGTGGTCATCACGGCTTTCGCAGACAAGAGCTTTACCTTCATCATCAAGACGCCGCCTGCGACGACTCTGATCAAGAAGGCCATCAAGCTCGAAAAGGGTTCGGCCAATGCGCTGAAGATCAAGGTCGGCAAGATCACGCGCGAACAGCTCGAAGAAATCGCCAAGACCAAGATGAAGGACATGAATGCCGCGAATGTTGACGCTGCTGTCCGTACGCTGGCTGGTTCCGCACGCTCGATGGGCGTGACGGTGGAGGGTTTGTAAATGGCCAAGTTGACGAAAAAGCAAAAAGCCCTGCAGGGCAAGGTTGACAGCACGAAGTTGTACGCCTTTGCGGATGCAGTGGCTCTGGTGAAGGAAGCCGCCACCGCCAAGTTCGATGAATCCATCGACGTGGCCGTGCAGCTCGGCATTGATGCCAAGAAGTCCGACCAAGTGGTGCGTGGCGCCGTGGTGCTGCCCAACGGTACCGGCAAGACGACGCGCGTCGCCGTGTTCGCCCAGGGTGCCAAGGCTGAAGAAGCCAAGGCCGCGGGTGCCGACATCGTCGGCATGGACGACCTGGCCGCCATGGTCAAGGCTGGCGACATGCCTTTCGACGTGGTGATTGCTGCCCCTGACGCGATGCGCGTCGTGGGTACGCTGGGCCAGATCCTGGGCCCGCGTGGCCTGATGCCCAACCCCAAGGTGGGCACAGTGACGCCTGACGTTGCCACGGCCGTGAAGAATGCCAAGGCTGGTCAAGTGCAGTTCCGCGTGGACAAGGCCGGTATCGTGCACAGCACGATTGGCCGCCGTTCGTTCGACAACGAGAAGCTGCAAGGCAATCTGGCTGCGCTGATCGATGCACTGAACAAGGCCAAGCCTGCTTCGAGCAAGGGTCTGTACCTGCGCAAGGTCGCCGTGTCTTCCACGATGGGCCTGGGCGTCCGCGTGGATACGCAATCCATCGCAGCGTAATTGCGAAAAGAAATCTTCGGACCTGTCAAAGGGTCCGATGTGGTGGGCTGAAGCTGGCATTCAAGCTGCCTTCAGGCCATCCAAGACCGTTGGTGTGCAAATTCGCACTTAATCCCCCTGGGGCCAACGCAGATGGCGATCCCGCTGCAGATGGAATCCGTTCCAAAACAGTTGGTCGCTGCAACAAGAGCGCGCAGGAGGGTGCAAGCCTGAATGTGCAATTTAAGGAGTAGACCTTGAGTCTTAATCGCAGTGAGAAAGAAGCGGTCATCAGTGAAGTGACCAGCCTCGCCGCTAAAGCTCAAACGCTTGTGATCGCGGAGTACCGCGGCATCACGGTCGCCGACATGACCAAACTGCGTGTGGAAGCTCGCAGCAAGGGCGTGAACCTGAGTGTTCTGAAGAACACCCTGGCTCGCCGTGCTGTAGCTGGCAGCGCGTTTGACGTGGTGGCTGACCAGATGACCGGTCCGCTGATCTATGGCTTCTCCGAAGACGCTGTGGCCGCCGCCAAGGTGGTGGCCGATTTCGCGAAAACCAACGACAAGCTGGTGATTCGTGGTGGCGCTTTCGGTGGCAAGGCCCTGGATGTCAACGGCGTTAAGCAACTGGCCAACATTCCTTCCAAGGAAGTGCTGCTGGCTCAGATTTGTGGCTTGCTTATGTCCCCCATGTCGCGTACGGCCGTTGTGCTGGGCGCACTGGCGGCGAAAAAAGGCGAAGGCGCAGCCGCACCGGCCGCCGAACCTGCCGCGGCTTGATAGCCGGGTAGTCAACCAACACAATTGTTAGGAAATCAAAATGGCATTCGATAAAGACGCATTCTTGACCGCGCTGGACAGCATGACGGTCCTGGAACTCAATGACCTGGTGAAGGCCATTGAAGAGAAGTTTGGCGTGAGCGCTGCAGCCATGGCTGCTCCTGCTGCCGCTGGTGGCGGTGCTGGCGCTGCTGCTGCTGAAGAAAAGACGGAATTCAACGTGGTGCTGACGGAAGCCGGCGCCAACAAGGTGTCCGTCATCAAGGCAGTGCGCGAAATCACCGGCCTGGGCCTCAAGGAAGCCAAGGACCTGGTGGACGGCGCTCCCAAGAACGTCAAGGAAGGCATTGCCAAGGCCGACGCCGAAGCTGCCGTCAAGAAGCTGGTGGAAGCCGGCGCCAAGGCCGAACTCAAGTAATTCGGTCTCGTTCAAGGGCTGGAGTGCTCCTCAAAGGGCCTCCAGCCTTTGGTGCTTTCAGAGCGCACCCGCAAGCCTCGTCTTCCACGAGTCTTTCGAGTGTCTTCTGACAACCCCGACAGCAGAAGACGCCTTGGTTCGGGTGATGTGCAATGCATCACCGTCCGCCATGGTTGGTAGTGGCCAACCGCCAAGCCCGTAAGGACACCTCTCCTTGCGGGTCAGTCGTCGAAGACCCAGGACTCATGTCTTTGCCCGGAGATCTCATGGCCTATTCCTACACCGAACGCAAGCGAATTCGCAAAAGCTTCGGCACCCGCGATAGCGTGCTCGAAGTTCCTTATCTGCTGCAGATGCAGAAGGACGCATACACCGCTTTCCTGCAGGCTGATAAAGCACCCCAGAAAAGAACCATCGAAGGCCTTCAGGCTGCATTCGACGCTGCCTTTCCTATCGTCTCCCACAACGGTTTCGTGGAGATGAAATTCATCGAGTACAACCTGGCCAAGCCCGCCTTCGACGTGCGCGAGTGCCAGACGCGTGGCCTGACGTTCGCGTCGGCCGTGCGTGCCAAGGTGCAGCTGATCATCTATGACCGCGAGTCCTCGACGTCGCAGTCCAAGGTGGTCAAGGAAGTGAAGGAGCAAGAGGTCTACATGGGCGAAGTGCCGCTCATGACCGACAAGGGCTCGTTCATCATCAACGGCACCGAGCGCGTGATCGTGTCCCAGCTGCACCGCTCGCCCGGCGTGTTCTTCGAGCACGACAAGGGCAAGACGCACAGTTCGGGCAAGCTGCTGTTCTCGGCGCGCATCATTCCTTACCGCGGTTCCTGGCTCGACTTCGAGTTCGACCCGAAAGACATTCTGTACTTCCGCGTGGACCGCCGCCGCAAGATGCCGGTCACGATCCTGCTCAAGGCCATCGGCCTGAACCCGGAATCCATCCTGGCGAACTTCTTCGTCAACGACAACTTCCGCCTGATGGACAGCGGTGCGCAGATGGAGTTCGTCTCCGAGCGCCTGCGCGGCGAAGTGGCGCGCTTCGACATCACCGACAAGTCCGGCAAGGTCGTCGTGGCCAAGGACAAGCGCGTGACCGCGCGCCACACCCGCGAACTGGAGCAGTCCGGCACCACGCACATCAGCGTGCCCGAAGACTTCCTGATCGGCCGCGTGGTGGCCCGCAACATCGTGGATGCGGACACCGGTGAGATCATCGCCAAGGCCAATGACGAACTGACCGAGGCACTGCTCAAGAAGCTGCGCAGTGCCGGCGTGCAGGACGTGCAGTGCATCTACACCAATGAACTCGACCAGGGCGCGTACATGTCGCAGACCCTGCGCATCGACGAAACGGTGGACGAGTTCGCAGCCCGCGTCGCCATCTACCGCATGATGCGCCCCGGCGAGCCGCCCACGGAAGACGCCGTGCAGGCCCTGTTCCAGCGCCTGTTCTACAACCCCGACACCTACGACCTGTCGCGCGTGGGCCGCATGAAGTTCAACGCCAAGATCGGCCGCGACGAATCCACCGGCCCCATGGTGTTGTCCAACGAGGACATCCTGGCCGTGGTCAAGATCCTGGTGGACCTGCGCAACGGCAACGGCGAAGTCGATGACATCGATCACCTGGGCAACCGCCGCGTGCGCTGCGTGGGCGAACTGGCCGAGAACCAGTACCGCACCGGCCTGGCACGTATCGAGAAGGCTGTGAAGGAGCGTCTGGGCCAGGCCGAGCAAGAGCCGCTGATGCCCCACGACCTGATCAACAGCAAGCCGATCTCGGCCGCGCTGAAGGAATTCTTCGGCGCCTCGCAGCTGTCGCAGTTCATGGACCAGACCAACCCCCTGGCTGAAATCACGCACAAGCGCCGTGTTTCCGCACTGGGCCCGGGCGGTCTGACCCGCGAACGCGCAGGCTTCGAAGTGCGCGACGTGCACGTGACCCATTACGGCCGCGTCTGCCCTATCGAAACGCCTGAAGGCCCAAACATCGGCCTGATCAACTCGCTGGCCCTGTACGCACGCCTGAACGAATACGGTTTCATCGAAACCCCGTACCGCCGCGTGGTGGAAGGCAAGGTCACGAACGAGATCGACTACCTGTCGGCCATCGAGGAAGGCAAGTACGTGATCGCGCAGGCCAACGCCGTGCTCGACAAGGACGGCCGCTTGACGGGCGAACTGGTCTCTGCCCGCGAAAAGGGTGAATCCATCCTGTGCGGTGCAGACCGTGTGCAGTACATGGACGTGTCGCCCGCGCAGATCGTGTCGGTGGCCGCCTCGCTGGTTCCATTCCTGGAGCATGACGATGCGAACCGCGCATTGATGGGCGCCAACATGTCGCGCCAGGCCGTGCCCGTGCTGCGTCCCGAGAAGCCCCTGGTGGGCACGGGCATCGAGCGTGTGGCCGCCGTGGACTCGGGCACCGTGGTCACCGCGACCCGTGGCGGTATCGTCGACTATGTCGATGCCACCCGCATCGTGGTGCGCGTGAACGACGACGAGGCCGTGGCCGGTGAAGTGGGCGTGGACATCTACAACCTCATCAAGTACCAGCGTTCCAACCAGAACACCAACATCCACCAGCGCCCCATCGTCCAGAAGGGTGACAAGCTGGTCAAGGGTGACGTGATCGCCGACGGCGCATCGACGGACTTCGGCGAGATCGCCATCGGCCAGAACATGCTGATCGCCTTCATGCCCTGGAACGGCTACAACTTCGAAGACTCGATCCTGATCTCCGAACGCGTGGTGGCCGAAGACCGCTACACCTCGATCCACATCGAGGAACTGGTGGTGATGGCGCGCGACACGAAGCTGGGCGCCGAAGAAATCACGCGCGACATTCCGAACCTGTCGGAACAGCAGCTGAACCGTCTGGACGAGTCCGGCATCATCTACGTGGGTGCCGAAGTGCAGCCCGGCGATACGCTGGTCGGCAAGGTCACGCCCAAGGGCGAGACCACCCTCACGCCCGAAGAGAAGCTCCTGCGCGCCATCTTCGGCGAGAAGGCTTCCGACGTGAAGGACACCTCGCTGCGCGTGGACCAGGGCTCGCAAGGCACCGTGATCGACGTGCAGGTGTTCACCCGCGAAGGCATCCAGCGCGACAAGCGCGCCCAGCAGATCATCGACGATGAACTCAAGCGCTTCCGCCTGGACCTGAACGACCAGCTGCGCATCGTCGAGGCCGACGCGTTCGACCGTATCGAGAAGCTGCTCAACGGCCGCGTGGCCAACGGCGGCCCGCAGAAGCTCGCCAAGGGCACGAAGATCGACAAGGCCTACCTGGCCTCGGTGGAGAAGTTCCACTGGTTCGACATCCGCCCCGCCGAAGACGAAGTCGCCACGCAACTCGAGTCCATCAAGAACGCTCTGGAGCAGACGCGCCACAGCTTCGACCTGGCCTTTGAAGAAAAGCGCAAGAAGCTCACGCAAGGCGACGAGCTGCCAGCGGGCGTGCTCAAGATGGTCAAGGTCTACCTGGCCGTCAAGCGCCGCCTGCAGCCCGGCGACAAGATGGCCGGCCGCCACGGCAACAAGGGTGTGGTCTCCAAGATCGTTCCGGTCGAAGACATGCCCTACATGGCCGACGGCACCCCTGCCGACATCGTGCTGAACCCCCTGGGCGTGCCCTCGCGGATGAACATCGGGCAGGTGCTCGAAGTCCATCTGGGCTGGGCCGGCAAGGGCATCGGCCAGCGCATTGGCGACATGCTGCAGCAGCAGGCCAAGGCCTCCGAGCTGCGCAAGTTCCTGGAAGAGGTGTACAACTCCCGCGGCCGTACCGAAGACCTCTCGCAACTGAGCGATGAGGATGTGCTGAACATGGCGGCCAACCTCACCAGCGGCGTGCCTTATGCCACTCCGGTGTTCGATGGTGCTTCGGAAGAAGAAATCAAGGACATGCTGAAGATCGCCTACCCGGACGACATTGCCGAGCGCAAGGGCCTCACGCCCACCCGCACTCAGGCATACCTGTTCGACGGCCGCACCGGCGAGCGTTTCGAGCGTCCGACGACCATCGGCTACATGCACTACCTGAAGCTGCACCACTTGGTGGACGACAAGATGCATGCCCGTTCGACCGGTCCTTACTCGCTCGTCACGCAGCAGCCGCTGGGCGGCAAGGCGCAGTTCGGCGGCCAGCGTTTCGGGGAAATGGAAGTGTGGGCGCTGGAAGCTTACGGCGCCGCCTACGTGCTGCAGGAAATGCTGACGGTGAAGTCCGACGACGTGGTGGGCCGTACCAAGGTGTACGAATCCATCGTCAAGGGCGAACACGCCATCGAAGCCGGCATGCCGGAATCGTTCAACGTGCTGGTCAAGGAAATCCGTTCGCTGGGCCTGGACATCGAGCTGGAACGCTCCTAAGCAGAAAAGGAAAGAGTCACTATGAAATCGCTACTCGACCTGTTCAAGCAATTCACGCCGGATGAGCATTTCGATGCCATCCGCATCGGCATGGCTTCGCCCGAAAAGATCCGCTCGTGGTCTTTCGGCGAAGTGAAGAAGCCCGAGACCATCAACTACCGCACGTTCAAGCCCGAGCGCGACGGCCTGTTCTGCGCCAAGATCTTCGGCCCCATCAAGGATTACGAGTGCCTGTGCGGCAAGTACAAGCGCCTCAAGCACCGCGGCGTGATCTGCGAGAAGTGCGGCGTTGAAGTCACGCAGACCAAGGTGCGCCGCGAGCGCATGGGCCACATCGACCTGGCCGCGCCCTGCGCGCACATCTGGTTCCTGAAGTCGCTGCCATCGCGCCTGGGCCTGGTGCTGGACATGACGCTGCGCGACATCGAACGCGTGCTGTATTTTGAAGCCTATGTGGTGACCGACCCCGGCATGACCCCGCTGAAGAAGTTCAGCATCATGTCCGAGGACGACTACGACGCCAAGCGCAAGGAATACGGCGACGAATTCATCGCCAAGATGGGCGCTGAAGGTATCAAGGACCTGCTGGAATCCATCGACATCGACCTGTCGATCGAACGCCTGCGCGGCGACCTGACCGGCTCCGAAGTCAAGGTCAAGAAGAACGCCAAGCGCCTGAAGGTGCTCGAAGCGTTCAAGAAGTCGGGCATCAAGCCCGAGTGGATGGTGCTCGAAGTGCTGCCCGTGCTGCCACCGGACCTGCGTCCGCTGGTGCCGCTGGACGGCGGCCGCTTCGCGACCTCCGACCTGAACGACCTGTACCGCCGCGTCATCAACCGCAACAGCCGCCTGCGCCGCCTGCTGGAGCTGAAGGCCCCTGAAATCATCGCCCGCAACGAAAAGCGGATGCTGCAGGAAGCCGTCGACTCGCTGCTGGACAACGGCCGCCGCGGCAAGGCCATGACGGGTGCCAACAAGCGCGCCCTGAAGTCGCTGGCCGACATGATCAAGGGCAAGTCGGGCCGTTTCCGCCAGAACTTGCTGGGCAAGCGGGTGGACTACTCGGGCCGTTCCGTGATCACCGTGGGCCCAACGCTCAAGCTGCACCAGTGCGGCCTGCCCAAGCTGATGGCCCTGGAACTGTTCAAGCCCTTCATCTTCTCGCGCCTGGAAGCCATGGGCATCGCGACGACGATCAAGGCCGCCAAGAAGGAAGTCGAATCCGGCACGCCGGTGGTGTGGGACATCCTGGAAGAGGTCATCAAGGAGCACCCCGTGATGCTCAACCGTGCGCCTACGCTGCACCGTCTGGGTATCCAGGCCTTCGAGCCCATCCTGATCGAAGGCAAGGCCATCCAGCTGCACCCACTCGTCTGCGCGGCCTTCAACGCCGACTTCGACGGTGACCAGATGGCTGTTCACGTACCGCTGTCGGTGGAAGCGCAGATGGAAGCCCGCACGCTGATGCTGGCCTCCAACAACGTGCTGTTCCCCGCATCGGGCGAACCCTCCATCGTTCCTTCGCAGGACGTGGTGCTGGGCCTGTACTACGCCACCCGTGACCGCATCAACGGCAAGGGCGAAGGCCTGGTGTTCGCTGACACCGGTGAAGTGCAACGTGCTCTGGACGCCGGCGAGGTCGAACTCGCCGCCAGGATCACGGTGCGCATGACCGAGTGGACCAAGAACAAGGAAACGGGCGACTTCGTTCCGTCCACCTCGCTCGTGGAAACCACCGCTGGCCGCGCACTGCTGTCCGAGATCCTTCCCAAGGGCCTGCCGTTCTCCAACATGAACAAGGCGCTCAAGAAGAAGGAAATCTCGCGCCTGATCAACGTGTCCTTCCGCAAGTGCGGCCTGAAGGAAACGGTCGTGTTCGCCGACAAGCTGCTGCAAAACGGCTTCCGTCTGGCCACGCGCGCCGGTATCTCCATCGCCATCGACGACATGCTGGTGCCTCCACAAAAGGCCGGCATCATCGAGCGCTCCGAGAAGGAAGTGAAGGAGATCGAACAGCAGTACGTGTCCGGTCTGGTCACCTCTGGCGAACGCTACAACAAGGTGGTGGACATCTGGGGCAAGGCCGGCGACGAAGTGTCCAAGGTGATGATGGCCCGGCTCTCCAAAGAGAAGGTCATGGACCGCCACGGCAAGGAAGTGGACCAGGAGTCGTTCAACTCCATCTACATGATGGCCGACTCCGGTGCCCGCGGTTCCGCCGCCCAGATCCGCCAGGTGGCCGGCATGCGGGGCCTGATGGCCAAGCCAGACGGCTCGATCATCGAAACGCCCATCACCGCGAACTTCCGCGAAGGCCTGAACGTGCTGGAGTACTTCATCTCCACCCACGGTGCCCGTAAGGGTCTGGCCGACACGGCGCTCAAGACCGCCAACTCCGGTTACCTGACCCGCCGCCTGGTGGACGTGACGCAGGATCTGGTTGTGACCGAGGAGGATTGCGAAACCTCCAATGGTTCGCTGATGCGCGCCATTGTCGAAGGCGGCGAAGTGATCGAATCGCTGCGCGACCGTATCCTGGGCCGCACGGCCGCAGAAGACGTGCTGCATCCGGAAACCCGGGCGGTGCTGGTCCAGGCGGGCGTCATGCTCGAGGAAGACCTCATCGAGGAACTCGAAGCCGCTGGCGTCGACGAAGTGAAGGTGCGCACGGCGCTGACCTGCGAGACCCGCTATGGCCTGTGCGCCAAGTGCTACGGCCGCGACCTGGGCCGTGGCGGCCTGATCAACCTCGGCGAAGCCGTGGGCGTGATCGCTGCCCAGTCCATCGGCGAACCCGGCACGCAGCTGACCATGCGCACGTTCCACATCGGTGGTGCCGCTTCGCGCGCCGCCATCGCATCGAGCGTGGAAGCCAAGTCCAACGGCGTGATCGGCTTCAATGCCACGATGCGCTACGTGAGCAACACCAAGGGCGAGCTGGTCGTCATTGCACGTTCGGGTGAGATCATCATCCACGACGAGCATGGCCGCGAGCGCGAGCGCCACAAGGTGCCTTACGGCGCGACGCTGACGGTCAAGGCCGACCAGCAGATCAAGGCCGGCACCATCCTGGCCAACTGGGATCCGCTGACGCGCCCCATCATCACCGAGTTCGCCGGCCAGACCAAGTTCGAGAACGTCGAAGAAGGTCTCACGGTGGCCAAGCAGGTCGACGAAGTGACCGGCCTGTCCACGCTGGTGGTGATCGATCCGAAGCGCCGCGGCGCTGCCAAGGTCGTTCGTCCACAGGTGAAGCTGATCGACGCGCAGGGCAACGAAGTGAAGATCCCTGGCACCGACCACTCGGTGACCATCGGCTTCCAGGTCGGCGCGCTGATCCAGGTGCGCGACGGCCAGGACGTGGGCCCCGGCGAAGTGCTGGCGCGTATTCCGGTCGAAGGCCAGAAGACCCGCGACATTACCGGCGGTCTGCCCCGCGTGGCTGAGCTGTTCGAAGCCCGCACTCCGAAGGACAAGGGCACGCTGGCCGAGATGACCGGTACCGTGTCGTTCGGCAAGGAAACCAAGGGCAAGGTCCGCCTGCAGATCACCGATCCTGAAGGCCACGTGTTCGAAGAGCTCGTGCCCAAGGAAAAGAACATCCTGGTGCACGAAGGCCAGGTGGTGAACAAGGGCGAGTCGATTGTGGACGGCCCCGCCGATCCGCAGGACATCCTGCGCCTCTTGGGCATCGAGGAACTGTCGCGCTACATCGTGGACGAAGTGCAGGACGTGTACCGCTTGCAGGGCGTGAAGATCAACGACAAGCACATCGAGGTGATCGTTCGCCAGATGCTGCGCCGCGTTGTGGTCGAGAACGTCGGCGAGTCGAACTACATTGCCGGTGAACAGGTCGAGCGCTCCGAGATCCTCAACACCAACGAGGCGCTGCAGGCCGAGGGCAAGATTCCCGCGACCTACAGCAACCTGCTCTTGGGTATCACCAAGGCTTCGCTGTCGACCGACTCCTTCATCTCGGCGGCTTCCTTCCAGGAAACCACCCGCGTGCTCACCGAGGCTGCCATCATGGGCAAGCGCGACGAGCTGCGCGGCCTGAAGGAAAACGTGATCGTGGGCCGCCTGATCCCGGCCGGTACGGGTCTGGCTTACCACCAGGCACGCAAGGCCAAGGATGCCATGGACGACGCCGAGCGCCGCGCCATCGCCGAAGCCGAAGCGGCCGAGATGGAAGCCCAGGCGGATGCCACCGAAGTCGAGGGCAGTGCCTCCACGGCCACCGACGCAGCTGCTGACTAAGCCCGAGGGCTGTCACTGAAGAGCTCCCGCCCTGTCCCTGGCAGGCCGGGAGCTTTTTTTTGGACACACCGTCTGCGCACCTTTCTTCTTTTCCTTTCTCCATTTACTTTTCGGGCCGGAACGCGTGGTGCACGCGGAGACGGCAGCTGTGCATGTGGTCATCGCCTCTTTTCTGGATTGTTTTTGCCATCGCCGTCTTCTGGGCCCTGGGCGCCTACAACCGCCTGATGCGGCTGCGCTCTGCCGTCGTGCAGGCGTTCGGCAGTTTTGACGCGCACATGGTGCGGCTGGTGGCGCTGCTGGGAGAGTTTGGAGCCGCGCATGCTGTCCAGCCTTCCACCTTGAGTGCCCCGGAACAGGAGATGGCAGCACTGCAGGGCGCCACCACCCAATTGAGTGCGTCGCTCGCAATGGCGCGTGCCCGTCCCCTGCAGGCAGATGCAATCGCCGCTCTGACGGCCGCACGCGATGTGCTGCAGGCTTGCTGGCAGAAGGCGGGGCGCAGGGAAGGGCAGGGCGACCCACCGCCCACAGCGGCTGACGCGCGGGACGCCTTGCCGTCGCCCTGGCAAATCCGGTGGGATGAACATGTCCAGCAGAACGACCAGGCCATTCGCGTCTTCAACGATGCGGTGTTGCACTACAACGCCGCCATTGCCCAGTTTCCCGCGAACCTGCTGGCCTGGGTGTTCGGATTCAAGGCCGCCCGGGGCCTGTAGACCGTTTTCAGGACCACCATGACCCAACTCCCTGCGCGCCGCCCCATGTCTTCTTCCGGGGGGCAACCTCCTTCGCCCCGCAGCCCCGCCCACCCGCCGTCCGGGGGCGGACAGCCGGTGGCGCTGTGGCAGCAGCTGGATGCCGTGGCCGGCGCCTTGCTGGCCATTCGCGGGGGCCAGTCCGGAACCGCCGCCATGGCGGCGGTGGACGTGGGTCTGCGCCCGGGCGTGCAGTCTCTGCTGTTCCAGGTGCTGCGCCAGGCCGGGCGCGCCGAGGCATTGCGCCGCCAGATGGTCGCCCGCACGCCGCCGCCGGCGGCGGATGCCTTGCTGTGCACGGCCCTGGCGCTGTGCTGGAACCCGGACGAATCGCCGTATGAGGCCTTCACGCTGGTGAATCAGGCGGTGGAGGCGGCCAAGCGGAGCGCATCCACCCGCGCGCAGGCCTCGTTCATCAATGGGTGCCTGCGACGCTTTCTGCGCGAGCGCGATGCGCTGGTCGCCCGCACCGGCGACGACCCGCTGGCCCGCTGGAACCATCCCCAGTGGTGGATCGCACGGCTGCGCAAGGACCATCCCCAGCATTGGGAGCAGATCCTTCAGGCCAACAACGCCCACGCGCCAATGACGTTGCGGGTTAACAAGCAAAAATGCACTCCGGCGCAATACCAGCAAGCGCTAGATGCTATTGATTTGGAAGCGTCTTCGTGGGGCGAGGCCGGGCTGGTGCTGCGGCACCCCGTACCTGTGCAATCCCTGCCGGGCTTTGACCAGGGCTGGGTGTCGGTGCAGGATGCCGCCGCGCAGATGGCGGCGCCCCTGCTGCTGGACGGCCTGGACCTCG
Source organism: Acidovorax sp. GW821-FHT10E04 (assembly GCF_059415185.1). Classification (NCBI taxonomy): domain Bacteria; kingdom Pseudomonadati; phylum Pseudomonadota; class Betaproteobacteria; order Burkholderiales; family Comamonadaceae; genus Acidovorax; species Acidovorax sp. GW821-FHT10E04. The sequence continues at coordinate 382,109 of NZ_JBWKMT010000007.1, read as the reverse complement.
CACAGCCCCTGCGTGTGCTCGACGCCTGCGCCGCACCGGGGGGCAAGACGGCCCACCTTCTGGAGCTGGCCGGTGCTGGCGCCCCTGTACAGGTCACCGCGCTGGAGATCGACGCCGCCCGCAGCGCCCGCATCGGTGACACCATGCAGCGCCTGGGGCTTCGTGCGCAGGTGGTCGTGGCCGACGCCGCACGCCCCCAGGACTGGTGGCAGCAGCACTGCGGGGGTGAACTGTTCGATGCCATCTTGCTCGATGCGCCATGCACCGCCTCGGGCATCGTGCGGCGCCACCCCGACGTGCGCTGGCTGCGCCGCGAGAGCGACATTGCCCAGTTGGCCGCCCTGCAGGCCCGCCTGTTGAAGACGCTCTGGCCCCTTCTGCGCCCAGGCGGGCGGCTGCTGTATTGCACCTGTTCCGTGTTCCGCGCCGAAGGCGACGACCAGGTGCAAACGTTTCTTGCACACAACACCGATGCGCAATTGCTGCCGTCGCCGGGGCATTTAATTCCCGGCAACGGGGACAAGCCCGGGGCTGTCCCGGACAATCAACCGGGTGACCACGACGGATTTTTTTACGCACTGTTGCAAAAATCGCCGCAATGAGTCCGTGATGGCTCGGTGGATGGTGGTTTGCGCAATTTTTGTGCTCATGGGATGTGCCGCCCTGCTGCCGGGGCTGGTTGCGGCAGGGCAAGCCGCCGCGCCCGAGGTGGGCGAACTGCGGCTCGAGCGGGCCGAAGACGGCCTGTACCTCAGCACCAACCTGCAGTTCATGCTGCCGGAACTCGCAGAAGACGCATTGAACAAAGGCATTCCCATGTTCTTCGTGGCGGAGGCCCAGGTGCTGCGCGACCGTTGGTACTGGTCTGACCGCCAAGTGGCGGAAACCACCCGCTATCTGCGCCTAAGTTATCAGCCATTGACGCGAAGATGGCGATTGAACATCTCCCCCGTGCCGTTCACCAACAGCGGCCTGGGCGTGGTGCTGGGGCAGAACTTTGACGACTATGCCGACGCGTTGTCTGCCATTCAGCGGATTTCGCGTTGGAAGATCGCTGAAAACGAGGTGATCGAGGCAGATGTCGTGCACACGGTCAACTTCCGGTTCAGGCTCGACATGTCCCAGCTGCCCCGCCCGTTTCAGATTGGGGCCGTGGGGCGATCCGGATGGAATCTGCTGGTTTCGCGCAGCCAGCGCCTGGCAGCGGAGCCTGCGAAGTGAGCCGCCCCGGCGCTCCCCGGCCGGCGGCGGCCTCCGCGTCGGCCCACGCCGCCGCACGCCAGTCGCGCGCCGTGCGCTGGGCGGTGGGGGTGGGCGCCGCCGCCATGTCTGCCATCGGCTTGGTGCTGATGTTCCTGCTTACCCTGGCGACCAACAACCGCGCGCTGTACGAGCGCAACTACGCCTGGCTCTTTGGCGTGAACGTGCTGGTGGCGCTGCTGCTGCTGGCCGTGCTGGTCTGGGTGGCGGTGCGCCTGGGCATGCGCCTGCGCAAGGGGCGCTTTGGCAGCCGGCTGCTCGTCAAGCTGGCGGCCATTTTCGCGCTGGTGGGCCTGATGCCGGGGCTGCTGATCTACGTGGTGTCCTACCAGTTCGTCACCCGCTCCATCGAGAGCTGGTTCGATGTGAAGGTGGAAGGGGCCCTGTCGGCGGGGGTGAATTTGGCCCGGGTTTCACTCGACTCGCTGGCCACCGACATGGCCGCCAAGACGCGCAACGCGGGTGCGCAGGTGGCCCAGGTGCCCGATGCCGCCGCCGGGCTGGTGCTCGAACGCATCCGCGAGCAGCTGGGCGCCACCGATGTCGTGCTCTGGAACGCTGCAGGGCAGGCGGTGGCCAGCGCCGGCCAGTCGCGCTTCAGCCTGAACCCCGACCGCCCCGGGGTGCCCCTGCTGCGCACCGTGCGCCAGCAGCGCGCCACCGCGCAGATCGAGGGGCTGGACGATATATCGGACCCTGCCGCCGCGCAGAACGCGCGGGTCAAGGTGCTTGCCCTGGTGAGCAGTCCCAGTGTGGGCTTGCTCGTGGAGCCCCGGTACCTGCAAGCCACGCTCCCGCTGCCGCCCGCGCTGGTGGCGAACGCCATCGCCGTGCAGGAGGCCAACCGTGAATACCAGGAGCGCGCGCTGGCGCGGGGAGGCCTGCGGCGCATGTACGTGGGCACGCTCACGCTGAGCCTTTTCCTGGCGGTATTTGGAGCCGTGCTGCTGGCGGTGCTGCTGGGCAATCAGCTGGCACGCCCCCTGCTCGTGCTGGCCGAAGGGGTGCGCGAGGTGGCGGCGGGCAACCTCAGCCCCAAGGCCGTGCTGCAGGGCAAGGACGAACTGGGCGGCCTCACGCGGTCCTTCGCCTTGATGACCCAGCAACTGGCGGATGCCCGGCAGGCCGTGGAACAGAGCATGGGTGAGGTCGATGCCGCCCGCGCCAATCTCCAGACCATTCTGGACAACCTGACAGCGGGGGTCATCGTCCTGGATGCGCAGGGGCTGATCCGGTCGTCCAACCCCGGCGCCACGCGGATCCTGCGCGCACCCATGGCGGTGTACGAAGGGCGTCCGCTGTCCGAGGTGCCCGGCCTTGCCGAGTTTGCGGCATCGATCCAGGGCCATTTCGACGCCTTCCTGGGGGACACCGAACGCCATGGGCTGGACCACTGGCAGCAACCGTTTGAACTGCATGCGTCGTCCGGCGGCGTGGGGCAGCACGCCACCAGCCTCGTGGCCCGGGGGGCCGAACTGCCTGATTCGGCCCGATTGTTGGTTTTTGACGACATTTCGGAAATTGTTTCAGCACAGCGTGCGCAGGCCTGGGGCGAGGTGGCACGGCGCCTGGCGCATGAAATCAAGAATCCGCTGACGCCCATCCAACTGTCCGCCGAGCGGCTGGAAATGAAGCTCTCGGGCAAGCTGCCGGATCCAGAGCAAGCCATCCTGGCCAAGTCCGTCAAGACCATCGTGGACCAGGTGGACGCCATGAAGCGGCTGGTCAACGAATTCCGTGACTACGCACGGTTGCCCGCCGCAGAACTGCATGCGCTGGACCTCAATGCGCTGGTCGCGGATGTGCTCCACCTGTATGGGGAAGAGAACGCCACCGTGCGTGTGGAAGCCGAACTGGACCCGCGCTGCCCCAGCATCGCGGGCGACGCGCAGCAACTGCGCCAGGTCGTGCACAACCTGCTGCAAAACGCGCAGGATTCCACCGAACAGGCCCGCGCCAGCACCTCCGAGCCCGTGCCCGCGGTGCGCATCAGCACGCGCTGGAGCGAGTCCTCGCGGCGCGTGCGGCTCACGGTATCGGACAGCGGCGCCGGCTTCCCCGCGCACATCCTTCAGCGGGCCTTCGAACCCTACGTCACCACCAAACCGCGGGGTACCGGCCTGGGGCTGGCCGTGGTCAAAAAGATTGCCGACGAGCACGGCGCACGCATCGACTTGTCGAATCGCATCGAAGATGGCGTGGTGCGGGGAGCCCAAGTGTCGTTATCATTCGCCCCTGAACCAGCGGTGGCGTCATAACAACACCGCCCCGCAGTACCCAAGGCGCTTCAACACACATGGCAAACATTCTGGTGGTCGACGATGAGCTCGGCATTCGTGATCTGTTGTCGGAAATCCTGAACGACGAAGGTCACAGCGTAGACCTCGCAGAAAACGCAACCCAGGCGCGTGCTGCCCGGTCGGGCAATACTTACGACCTGGTGCTGCTTGATATCTGGATGCCCGATACCGACGGTGTCTCGCTGCTCAAGGAATGGGCAACGGCCGGCGTGCTCACCATGCCCGTGATCATGATGAGCGGCCACGCCACCATCGACACCGCCGTGGAGGCCACGCGCATCGGCGCGTTCTCTTTCCTTGAAAAGCCCATCACCCTGCAAAAGCTGCTCAAGGCGGTGGAGCAGGGCCTGGCGCGCAATGCCGCCCACCAATCGGCCCCGGCGGCCGCCACCCAGGCGCCCGTTCACGCTCCCGCCGACCCCACGTTCTCGCAACTGCCGGCCGTATCGGCCGTGATGGCCAGCGTGGACGCCGGCCCGCACGCCCACCAGGGGTTTGATCTGGACCGCCCCCTGCGCGAAGCGCGTGATGGCTTCGAGAAAGCCTATTTCGAATTCCACCTTGCCCGCGAGGGCGGCTCGATGACGCGGGTAGCCGAAAAAACCGGCCTGGAGCGCACTCACCTGTACCGCAAGTTGCGCCAGTTGGGCGTAGACCTGGGGCGAGGCAAGCGCACCTAGCAGCACCGCAATAAATTCCTTCAGGTTCTTCAGAAGCCTCGATTTTTCTGGTTATAATTTGAGGCTCAGGCCCGGTAGCTCAGTCGGTAGAGCAGAGGATTGAAAATCCTTGTGTCGGTGGTTCGATTCCGCCCCAGGCCACCACTATTCATTTTGTAGTCGTCCATAGACGTCCGCAGAAGTTAAAAAGCCCTAAGTAAATCAACGACTTAGGGTTTTTTCATTCCAGGTCCGTCCGTAGTTATCCACCCCAAGCCAGCGCAAAGTGGGGCAACTTTGGGGGCAACTGCTGGGCTCGGGAGCAATATGTCCGGGCGACGCGCTTTCATTCACCATTGAGCGCAGTGATGGATCGAGACGATCCGCCAATGCCGCTGCGGATCAGACCTTTGGTCCGATTGGCGTGCTTCAAGCTGGACCAGGGCAGTCGAATCCCGCAGACGGACTGCCGCTCAGCTCAGATCAGCATGGACGGAGCGAGCATGGCGTTCGATCTCGCTCACGGTAGCCCTTTGCGCTACGTGCGGCTTGCGGTCTTCAATCGCGGCGCCCAAAGCGACCGTTGGAACTCTGCGGGCATCGCAAAGATGCCGATATCCCTTTCCGGGGTAAACATAGTCTGGGACGTTGGGCAGGACGCTGCTCCTAAGCTGGTTGCCGTTCGGCAAGATCAGGTCGTTGTCTTGCGGTTGGAAGTGGTCCATTCCACTCCCGCTTGAGGTAGTGTGTCTTCGGATGCTCACGCAGAAACACGCAGCATTGCACCCAGTCCATGGTCGCCGGGTGGGCGTCGATTGCGTGAGAAAGATGATCCAACACCATCGCGGCCATCGCGGCGCAGGTATCCGGCGGGCGCGGGTTGGTCAGCATGAGGGTCGCGATCAGTTGCTGCGCTTGCGGATCTACTCCGCACAACTCGGCGGCGATGGGAGTCACGCGCGACTTCAGGTCTGCGAGCACTGCCCATCCGCGCTCCGCCAGCGCATGGTGCAGAGCCCGCAATACAGGCTCCCATTCAATCGCTGCAAGCAGCGGCGGTGAAACCTGGATGGCAATATGCGGCATGGGGGGCTCCGTGTTCAGTCGATCTTGATGCCGACATCGCGGATCAGCTTCTGCCAGCGTGTCCGCTCGCTCGCCATCAGTCGCGCGAAAGCCTGGGGGGAGCTATCGACAGGTACCGAGCCGAGTGCGGCCAGCTTGTCTTGAGTGGTCTTGGTTGCGAGCACTGCGCCCATGTGTTTGACCAACCAGTCCGTGCGGTCGGCCGGCGTGGCAGCGGGGGCCAGGAAACCGTACCAGCCGCCAATTTCGGCATCCACACCCGATTCCTTGAGCGTTGGCACATTGGGCAAGGAGGGAATGCGCTGGGCTGCCGTCACCGCAAGCGCCTTCAGGCGCCCGCTGTGCACATGCTGCAAGATGGCCGGCATGGCCTCGAACACCATGTGAGCCGTCCCTCCCAGCACATCGTTGAGTGCAGGGGCGGAGCCGCGGTACGGAATGTGGAGGATGGACGTACGGGTCTGCTGCTTGAACAGTTCGCCCGCCAAGTGTTGAGGTGTGCCGTTGCCTGCAGACGCGTAGAAGTGCTTGCCGGGGCTCTTGCGCAGCAGTTCGAGGGCTTCGTTGACCGTCGTCGCTGCAAAGGAGGGGTGCACGGCCCAGAGCAACGGCACCGAAGCGGCCCATGCCAGCGGCGTGAAGTCTTTTGCTGCATCGAAGTTGAGCTTGGGATACAGCGCTGGGTTGGCGGCCAACGGGCCGAGCGCACCCAGCAGCAGCGTATATCCGTCGGCCTCACCGCGTGCGACCGCCTCGGTGCCGATGTTCCCGCCCGCACCACTGCGGTTGTCGACCATCACCGTGGCACCACTGTGCGTTTGCAAGGCATTCGCCATCAGGCGCGAAACCGCATCCGTAGTAGCACCTGCTGGATAGGGACACACGATCCGGATCGGCCTTGAGGGAAAAGCCTGCGCGTGAGCGCAGGGCGTCACGCCGAGGGCGGGAAGTGCCGTGGCCGCGCCAGCGTACTGAAGGAAGTTGCGTCTTTTCATCGGTGCACAGTTGGTTGGAGTTATCTCGTGTTGTAGTGTCGACAGTGCAGCGGGTCTGCGCAATTTGCATTTTCTGGTCGTATCTATCGGATAATCCGATAACGATGGGCACACGCGACCGCGATCCACTTGATCTTGTCTCCTTGCGCCAGTTGCGCTACTTCGCGGCAGCGATGCGTGCGCGCAGCTTCAATGCAGCTTCGCGCGATGCCTCGATCTCTCAGGCGGCCCTGTCGGAGCAAATCGCCTTGTTGGAATCGACCCTCGATGTGCATCTGTTCGACCGTACGAGCGGGCGCGCCATTGCGACGGTCTCTGGGCAGGAGCTTGACCGCCGGGTTTCGACCTGTCTGATGGAACTGCAGTCGGCCCTGCGCGATGCGCGCCAACGTGCGAACACCGTGGCAGGGCTGGTCCGCGTCGGGCTGGTGCAGTCTTACGCTGGATGCTGGGTGCTCCCCGTGGTGCGCACCGCGCAAGCTCAGTGGCCGGAGCTTTCGATTGCGCTGCGCAGACGGACTGCACAAGCCTTGATCGAAGGCGTTTTGCGCGGTGATCTTGATCTTGCTGTCAGTTTCGACCCGGAACCACATGCGGATCTTGAAGTCCTGGCATGTTTCGAGGAGTCTGCTGTTGCTGTCGGGTTGGGGGCCAGAAGGCGCTCGCTGAGCCTCGCCGACGTCGCGAAGCACCCTCTGGCATTGCTTCCCGCCGAGTATTCAATGCGCCGCCAGCTCGACAACGCCTTTGCCGCGCTGGGGCTGAAGCCAAACGTCCAACTTGAGTCCGATGCGCTTGAAGATCTTGTGCATGCGGCGCGTGAAAACAGCATGGTTGCACTGCTCAACGGCGCTGCCGCGCTGAGCCTGGATGTGAACGACGCCACCCCTTTGGCTGACAAAAAACTACGCAGGCAAGCCTGCCTGGTGCGCTCACGCAGCCGGCATCACAGCCTGGCTGCCCGGCACCTTTGGGATGCGCTGTCGGCCGCAAGCCCCAGGCAGCCGGTATCGTGGGTCCGACGATCAAAAAACTGAAGAAGACAAGGCCCGGTAGCTGCCATGGCCTTGAACGGGAACACTTCGCCAGGCGTCTCGACTTCCATGTCGCCTAGGCTAGCTACCCTTGCATCGACGTTCCCAAGAACCAGTGGACTGGCACTGAGCCGTCCCGCGGTTTGTGCACACTGCCGGCTCTCAAGAGGAACTCGCGGCGGACAGCCTCAGGTGGTCTCGCAGAAGTCCCGCCGCGGCTGAACAGGACGGCGACACTCCGAGGAGAAGGTTGCGCCTGGCCCACGGCTCACTCAAATGGACCGTCTTGAGTGGATGAGGTTGCGTATTTCTCAAGACAGCAACTGGCAAGACTCCAATCCCGAGGTTCGCGTTGATCATCTGGCACATCGCGTCGAAACTGCGGACCTGCACGCGAACGCGCATCACTTCGCCATATTGCTCTGCGGCTCGCGAGGTCAACTCCAGCAAAGAGCTCCCACGATTCAGGCCCACAAAGTCGTACTTCAGGCATTCCCTGAAGCTGACCCGCTTCCGCTTTCCCAATGGATGGTTGTGCGCACAAACGGCCACAAGAAGGTCTTGCTGGAATCGCTCCACGTTCAAGTCGCCGACCGCCGTGTTCTCGGCGAATATGCCAATGTCCGCAACGCCTTCGACCACCGCGCGGACGATGTCACCGCTCAGTTGCTCTTCGAGCTCCACATGGATGTCGGGGTACTCGGCCATGAACGTGGAGAGGCAACCAGGCAGGAACTCCGTCAGTGCGGACATGTTGGCCCACAGGCGGACATGGCCGCGTATCCCTTTGGTGTAGTCCCGGATCTCGCTGCTGAACTGTTCGAACCCCTGGAAAAGCCGAAGTGCATGCTGCATTGCCAAGTGGCCAGCAGGTGTCAGTTGGACTCCACGGGATGTTCTATCGAAGAGCCTTGTGCCCGAAGCGTTTTCAAAGTCCGACAGCCGCCGGCTCGCGGCCGAGACAGCGAGACTGCAGGCTTCAGCCCCCCGTGTAACGCTGCCCGCCTGCGCGACTGCGCAAAAAAGCCTGAGGGTGACGAAGTCAACGCGTGCGGGGTTGATGAGCGTGGGCATGGGTCAATTCTAGGAAGGTTTCGCAAAACGCGAATGCCGTGCCACAAATGAGCAATTCCACGACAGCAATGATCCTCCTACAGTCGCCCCACAGACAACGGATAAGGCGAACGTGCAAGCACTCCACGGAATCAAGGTACTGGAACTCGGGCAGCTGATTGCGGGCCCGTTTGCTGGCAAGACTCTGGCCGACTTCGGCGCGGATGTCATCAAGGTAGAGCCGCCAGGGGTTGGCGACCCGCTGCGAAAATGGCGCCTGCTCCGGGAGGGCACCTCGGTCTGGTGGGAGGTCCAATCCCGCAACAAGAGGTCGGTCGCACTGGACCTTCGCACGCCCGAAGGCCAGGACGCAACCCGTGCGCTGCTCACCGAGGCAGACGTGGTCATCGAGAACTTCAAGCCCGGAACCATGGAGGCCTGGGGTCTGGGTTGGGAGACGCTGCATGCGCTCAATCCCAGGCTCATCATGCTGCGCATCTCTGGGTATGGGCAGACGGGGCCCTACAGGCAGAAGCCCGGCTTCGGCGTTCTCGGCGAGGCCATGGGCGGCCTGCGCCACCTGACGGGCGAGCCTGGGCGGGTGCCGGTGCGCTGCGGCATCTCCATTGGGGACAGTCTGTCCGCCATGCACGGAGCCCTCGGCGTCATGCTGGCTCTCTACCACCGTGATGCCCGGGGCGGCGAAGGCCAGGTGATTGACGTCGCCCTCTATGAGAGTGTCTTCAACATGATGGAGAGCCTGGTGCCCGAATACGACGCCTTCGGCGCTGTGCGTAAGCGCTCGGGCAGCGCGCTGCCAGGAATCGCGCCGACCAATGCCTATCGGTGTTCTGATGGTGGCTATGCGCTGATTGCGGGCAATGGCGACAGCATCTTCAAACGGCTCATGGCTGCCATAGGCCGGCATGACCTGGAGCATGAACCGGCACTTGCCCAGAACGACGGCCGTGTCGCACGGGTTCAGGAAATCGACGCCGCCATCGAGGCATGGACACTCACCAAGTCGCTGGCCGAAGTGCTCAACGTGCTCGACGAGGCCAAGGTGCCTGCAGGCAAGGTCTACACGGTGGAGGACATCGTGCACGACCCCCAGTACATCGCCCGGGAAATGATTGTCGAGCAGGAAACCGCCGACGGAACGCGAGTGAAGGTACCCGGCATCGTTCCCAAGCTCAGCGCCACACCCGGACGTGTTTCATATCCAGCGCCTCTGCTGGGAGAACACACCCACGTCCTGTCGGAAACCGCAGGATGGCCAGCACGCAGCGAGAAGGAGGCCCACCATGTTTGAGGGCAGGGCGATCAAGCTCAAGATCAATGAGGTCGGCCCCCGCGACGGCCTTCAGAACGAGGCAGCGTTCGTAGAGACCGACGACAAGGTGCGGTTGGTGGACCATCTGAGCGGACTGGGGTACTCCAAGATCGAAGTGACGTCGTTCACTTCGCCGACCGCAATCCCTGCGCTCAGGGATGCCGAGGCCGTCATGCACCGCATTCGACGCGAGCCCGGTGTCGTGTACACCGCGTTGATTCCCAATGTCCGTGGCGGCGAGCGCGCCCTGGAGTGCCGGGTCGACGAATTCAACCTGGTGATGTCGGCCAGCGAAACCCACAACCTGGCCAACCTGAGGATGACCCGTCCACAGTCGCTGCGCCAGCTGGGTGATGTGGCTGCCCTTGCCGTGTCGGCCAAGGTGCCTGTGAACATTTCGCTGTCCTGCGTGTTCGGTTGCCCCATGGAGGGAGAGGTGCCGCAGGCCACCGTGCTGGACCTGGTGGGTCAGTTCGTTGGCCTGGGTGCAACGGGCGTCACGCTTTGCGACACGACGGGGATGGCATACCCCACCCAGGTCCATGGCATCTGCGAATCAGTCGCCAAGGCTTATCCCCAACTGAACATCACCGGCCACTTCCACAACACGCGGGGGATGGGCCTGGTCAACACACTTGCGGCGGTCGAGGCTGGCATCCGCCAGTTCGACATGTCGCTGGGCGGCATCGGTGGCTGCCCCTATGCCCCAGGTGCGTCCGGCAATGTGGCCACGGAGGACGTGGTCCACATGCTGCAGTGGATGGGCTACGACACGGGTGTCGATGTTCCTGGTCTCATCCAGGCAGCCCACGAGCTGGAGCGGCTGATTGGCCACGAGCTCCCCGCCCAGGTGAGCCGCGCCGGTGAACGCCTCAAGCGCCATGAGCCTCCGGCGGGCTTCGATGAAATCCGGGAGCGCGCCATCGCTCGCAACACGGCATCTGCAAAGTAGTCCACACCATGATCAGCCACCTCGACCACCTGGTCCTTACCACTGCCAACGAGACAGAGTGTGTTCGCTTCTACACCGAAGTACTGGGGATGAAGCTGGAGTCCTTCATCGGTGGCACGCCCCCGGTGGAGCGCCGGGCCTTCAAGTTCGGCAGCCAGAAAATCAACCTGCATGTGAAGGGGCGGGAATTCGAGCCCAAGGCCCACACGCCTGTACCCGGCGCGCTGGACCTGTGCTTCCTGGCATCGGTTCCGCTCGACCAGGTCATCGAGCACCTGCGGCAGCATTCGATTCCCATCGCCGAGGGCCCGGTCCTGCGCACGGGCGCCACTTCCAGGATTCGCTCGATTTACCTGCGCGACCCCGACTTGAACCTCATCGAGATTTCTGAGCTGGCGCCTGCGGGCTAGCCGCCGAACACTTCCCCGATTCTCTCAGCCCGGATGGCCTCACGGCACCCGGGATGGGGATGCTTTTTCCACAAAAAAAGGAGACAGACATGATTCGTAGAAATGCATTGCTGGGCATCGCGGTGTGCGCGGCGTTCGGGGCTGCGCACGCGGAAACCTACCCCTCCAAACCCATCACGCTCGTGGTGCCCAGTGCCCCGGCGGGTTCCACCGACATCGTGGCCCGCCTGATTGGCGAGCAGCTGCAGACGGCGCTTGGCCAGGCCGTCGTGGTTGACAACAGGCCCGGCGGCAGTGGGAACATCGGCACCGAGTTTGCGGCCCGCGCACCGGCCGATGGCCATACGCTGCTGGTCCAGTACTCGGGCTATCACGTGGGCAACCCCGCGCTGTTCTCGCAGATTCGCTGGAAGACCTCTGACTTTGTGCCCATCGCGCTGGTGATGCGCGCACCGCACGTCGTGGCGGTCAGTGCCACCCTTCCGGTCAACAGCCTGAAGGAGTTCATCGCCTACGGTCAGAAGAATCCCAAGGGCCTGTTCTACGCATCTTCTGGCAATGGCTCGATTCAGCACATTGCCGGCGAGATGTTCGGCAAGCAGTCCAAGGTCCCTGTGACCCATGTGCCCTACAAGGGCGCTGGTCCGGTCATCACCGACCTCATCAGCGGCCAGGTCGACATGTTCATCACGACGCCGCCATCCGTCATTGGCCAGGTGCAAGCGGGCAAGTTGAAGGCCCTGGCGTATGCGGGGCCCAAGCGCCATCCATCCCTTGCGAATGTGCCGACCGCTGCCGAGGCGGGGCTGCCCGGCTACGAAGTTGAAAGCTGGTTCGCCGTCTTCGCCCCCGCCAAGACACCTTCCGCCATCACGGCCCGCCTCGCTGCAGCCATCAAGACCATCGTCGAGAGCGACAACTACAAGAAAAAGATCGAAGACCAGGGCGCCTTCGCCGCCTACATGGGCCCCGCAGAACTGGGCAAGTTCGTGGACCAGGAATCAGCCGCGTGGGCCAAGGTGGTTCGCGAAGGCAACATCAAAGCCGAGTGAGGGGACAGGGGCATGAAATTCGCACTACGTCTACTGACGACGGGTCTGTCCATGGGCCTCCTGATTTCCTGCGCATCCCCCGGTGGTGGCGCTGACACCGGCCTCGCCACGGCACGGACCGAGTCGGGCGTTGTCCGCGGCCAGGGCACGGACGTGAAGAAGTTCTACGGCATTCCCTACGCCGCTGCGCCCGCCGGCGACCTGCGCTGGAAGCCGCCGCAGCCAGCCGCCCCATGGACCGGTGTGCGCGACAGCACCGCGTTCGGCGACTACTGCGTCCAGCCGCAGGAGTACCCTGAGCAGCGCGGTGGCATGAGCGAGGACTGCCTGAACCTGAATGTCTGGACACCGGCCCGGCGCAAAGATGAACGCCTGGCGGTCATCGTCTGGATCCATGGTGGCGGGTTCGCGTACGGCGCAGGCTCCCATCCCTCCTACGATGGCGAAGCCCTTGCCCGCCGCGGCGTGGTCGTCGTCACACTGAACTACCGCCTCGGCCTGCTGGGCTTCATGGCCCACCCCCACCTCACTGCGGAGTCGCCCCAGCGGGCCTCGGGCAACTACGGCCTGATGGACCAGGCGGCCGCGCTCAAGTGGGTGCAGCGGAACATCGCGGCCTTTGGTGGCGACCCGGCCAGGGTGACCGTGATGGGCCAATCCGCCGGCGCCCATGCCATCAGCACGCTCATGACCACGGACATGGCCCAGGGCACGTTCCAGAAGGCGATCATGCAGAGCGTGGGTGTGATGCGCCCGACGATGGCGCTGAAGGATGCGGAGCTGTACGGCCTGCGTTTCGGCAGCGACCTGGGCGCGCTGCGCAAGCTCCCTGCTACCGACTTCGTGGAATTGATCAAGAAGCAGCCCTCTGGCCGGTCTCTCGCCACCGGAAGGCCGGTGAGCATCATCAACGATGGCTACGCCGTGAAGACGCCCGACTACCAGGCGTACGCCACCGGCAAGTTCGCCAAGGTCCCCATCCTTGTTGGAAACAACGAGAACGAAGGGGGCGGGGCCACCCGCAACTGGTCCATCAAGACCGTGGCGGATTTCCAGGGCTTCGTCCAGCAGTCCTTCAAGGGCAGGGAGCAGGCAGCCTGGGCCGCGTACGCCGTGGCCAGCGACGACAAGGTTCCTCAGGCGCTGGCCGACCTCTACGCTGATACGGAGTACCTCTTTGGCACGCGGGAACTGCTGGCGCGTTACCAGGACCATGGCCTGAAAAGCTATCGCTACGTGTTCACCCGCCATCGCAATGAGGCGGCGGCAATGCCCATCCACGGGGATGAGCTGCAGTTCGTCTTCGACAACCTGCAGTCACCGCACCGCGGGAAGAACCGCCCCTTCAATGCTGTCGATGCAACCGTCGCAAGAACGATGGCGGATGCCTGGGTGCAGTTCGCAAAGACCGGCGACCCCAACGGCCAGGGCTTGAGTGCCTGGAAGCCGTACAGCGCCCAAGAGCAGTCGTACATGGAGTTTGGAGCCAGTCCGGCCCTGCGCGCAGGTTACAACGGCAAGGGCATCGACTTCGTGCGCGACCACTTCAGCTCAGCGGGGCGCTGATGCACCTGCGCAAGGGGCATCCCCGCCGCTGTCTGGCCACCTAGGCAGGCGCGTCGCCAATCCACTCCGCTGGCCAGAGCCCTTGCTCAACCAGCGAGCGCATTTCCTCGGTCACCAGCGAAATCATGGCCGCGGTCGCCGGCGTCACGGGGCGCGTCATCGAGGTCGCACATGCCACTTGGCGCGGGATGTGCGGCCGGGTGATGGTGGTGACCGCCAGGTGGCCCGCCTGCACCTCGTCGGCAACCGCGCCCGGCGACAGGATGGTGCTGGCCATGCCTTCCTGCACCGCCTTCTTGATGTTCGGCAGCGAGTCAATCTCCGCAATCACTTCCAGCTCCACTCCATGCTCCGCGCACACCCTGTCGATGATCCTGCGCAACCCGTGTTCCTGGGCGGGAAGCACGAGCGGGCGGGAGGCCAGAGACTTCAAGGAAATCTCCCTGGTGGCAGGTGTGTCCTGGGGCGTGGTCACCAGCGCGAGCCGTTCTTCAAGAAGCAGGCGGTACTCGAAAGCCGGCTCATTGCCGGATACGAACAGAACCGACAGGTCCAGCCGTCCGGCGCGCAGCCACTCGCCCAGAAAGCCGCTGTGGCTCTCGATGATCTTGAGCTTCAGCTTCGGGTACCGCGTCCTGGTGGCGCGCAGGATGGGCAGCGTTGCCACCAGCGCCACGGTCGTCGGCAACCCCACGGCCATCTCACCCTGGATGTCCAGCGCCGAATGCTGAACGGCGCTGCGGGCCCGCTCGATGTCGGCAAGCACAACCCGCGCGTGTTCAAGCATGGTACGGCCCGCATCCGTGAGGGTCATTCCCCGGTTCGTCCGCACGAACAGCTGCACCCCCAGCTCGCCCTCCAGCGAGGAAATGCTCTGGCTCAGCGCTGGCTGCGCCACGTGCAAGGTCTTGGACGCAGCCAGCACGCCCCCCGCCTCACAGACCCCAATCAGGTACCGAAGTTGGCGCAGTTCCATTGATATTGATTTTCACGATATCCAGTAGATGTCGAATGTATTTTACAGATATCAGATGAAAACAGAGACTTGCCCCAGGAGCTACTGATGAACCCACAAAACCACTCTTCGGCCCGTGGCGGCACGCAACCCCTGTCGGGGGTGAAAGTCGTCGACCTCTCGCGCCTGGTGTCTGGAAACATGCTGACCCACGTGCTCGCAGACCTGGGCGCCACGGTCATCAAGGTGGAGCCGCCGCGCAAGGGCGACGAGCTGCGCGCCTGGCAGCGCGAAGGCATGAGCACCTACTGGCTCGCGTACAGCCGCAACAAGGACAGCGTCGAGCTCAACCTGCGCACCGAGGACGACATGGCCAGGCTGAGGGGTCTCCTGGCCGATGCCGACATCCTGGTCGAGAACTTCCGCCCTGGCACGCTGGAGCGCATGGGACTCGGCAAGGACCGGCTCAATGCATTGAACCCGAAGCTGGTGGTGGTTCGCATCTCCGGCTGGGGCCAGACGGGCCAGTTTGCGAGCAAGGGTGGTTTCGGCTCGCTGATTGAAGCCATGAGCGGCTTCGCGGCCATGAATGGCTTCGCCGACCTGCCGCCGGTGCTTCCACCCTTCGCCATGGCCGATTCCGTGGCCGGCATCTACGGCGCCGCGCTGGCGCTCGCCGCGCTCCATGGCCAGCGTGGCAATGCGAACGCATCGGTCCAGGAGGTTGACCTGTCGTTGTTCGAACCGCTGTTCTCCATCCTCGGGCCCCAGGCAGCGGAGTTCCAGCTGACGGGCAAGTCGACGCCGCGGTCGGGCAGCCGTTCGCCCACCCATGCACCTCGCAACGTCTACAAGACCCGCGACGAGAAGTGGGTGGCCTTGTCGGCCGGCATGGAGGGCACGCTGGCCCGCTTGTTCGAAGGCATCGGCTACCCGCAAGGTCTTCAGGACCCGCGGTTTTCCTCCCATGAGGCGCGGCTGAAGAACATAGACGCCCTGGATGCGCTCATCCAGGGGCATATCACCCAACTCACGCTGCCGGAGGCGCTGGAGTTCTTCGCGGTGCGGGACATCACTGCCGGCCCGGTCTGTGACATCGCGGACCTGCTGGAGCATCCCTATATCGCCGAAAGCCAGCTTCTGGTCGACCAGGTCGCTCCAGATGGCCGGACGGTCTCCGTCCATGCGGCGCCTTACCGCATCAATGGGCAGCGCCCCCCTATTCGCCGCGGCGCGCCTGCGCTCGGCCAAGACAACACCGCCTGGTTTGGCGCCGCCAAGCCGTCTGCCGACGCAGGTCCCGCTGCAGCCGTACAACCGACTTGATGCCATGAAAACTGTCCGCTCTTTCCTCTTCGTTCCGGCAGCCAATGAGAAGCTGCTGCGGAGCGCCGTCACCAAGTCCAGCGACGCTGTCATCCTGGACCTTGAGGATGGAACCCACCCTTCCCAGCGACCGGTTGCCCGTGAGCGGCTCGCGGATTCGATGGGCCGTCTGAAGGCGGTGAACAAGCTGGCCGCCGTGCGCATCAACGGCGACTGGCTCACCGCGGTCGTGGACCTGAAATCCGCGGTGTTGCCCGGCCTGGACATCATCGTGCTCCCGAAGGTGGAGCATGCACGCGACGTTCAGATCATCGCGCAGATGGTCACGGACCTGGAAGCAGCGGCGTCGGTGCCACCGGGGCATGTGCGCTTTCTCCTGCAGATTGAAAGCGCGGCGGCCTTGCCGCATCTCCACGACATCGCGGCGTCTTCGCCCCGCGTGATGGGAATGATGCTCGGCAGTGAGGACTACTCGCTCGATTGCGGAGGACTCCCGACCGCCGACGCATTGCTCTATCCCAGCATGGCCGTCCTGACCGCGGCACGTGCGGCCCGGATCCAACCCATCGGCTTCATTGCATCGATTGCCGAGCTTGGTACTCCCGAGGACTTCAGTGCCGTGGTGCTGCGTGCCCGCGGGCTGGGGTTTCGGGGGGCCGTCGTCGTGCACCCCAAGTTCGTCGATGTGGTCAACGAGTGCTACACGCCGACCGCCGACGAAATCCAGCGGGCCCAGCGAGTGGTGGATGCCTTTGACGAGGCGTTCGCCCGCGGAGAAGGAGCCATCAAGCTCGATGGAGCCATGGTCGACAAGCCCGTGTACCTCCGTGCCCAGGAGCTGCTCGCGCAGCTCTAGGAACCCCGTTCCCCACACCAGAAATACAGGAGACAACCATGAATCCAACACGTCGCGAGTTCAGCGTCCTGGCCGCAATGGGCCTGCTGGGCTTGAATGCCTTTGCCGATACATACCCGTCCAAGCCGGTGACCATCGTCGTGCCGCAGGCGCCCGGTGGCACCAACGACACGGTCGGCCGCATCCTGGCCCAGAAGCTGAGCGAGCTGAGCAACCAGCGGATCATCGTGGACAACCGTCCTGGCGCCGGCGGGAACATCGGCACCGATTTCGCTGCGCGCGCGCCCAAGGATGGCTACACCTTGCTGTTGACCATCAGCAGCACACAGGCCATCAACCCTGCCTTGTATAAAAAGGTGCCATTCGACCCGGTCAAGGACTTCGAGCCTATCGCCCCCGTGGGCGTCGTGCCCAACGTGTTGGTGGTGAATGCATCCTTTCCCGCCAGGAACCTGGCCGATTTCATCAAGGTGGCTCGCGCCAGCAAGGAAGAGATTCAATACGCTTCCGCGGGCAACGGCTCGCTGAACCACCTCCTGGGGGCCATGCTTTCCACGAGCACGGGCGTGCCGCTGCAGCATGTTCCGTACCGCGGTGTGGCACCTGCATTGACCGACGTCATGGGTGGACAGGTCCCCGTGGCCTTCGCCAGCCTGCCCTCGTGCATCGAGTTCATCAAGAGCGGCAAGCTGCGCGCCCTGGGCGTGAGTTCCGCCAAGCGGTCTCCCGCGCTTCCCGATGTGCCCTCCATCAGCGAAGTGGTTCCTGGCTACGTCGGAGACCTCTGGGTAGGCCTGTTCGCGGCACGTGGCACGCCAGCACCCGTGGTATCCAAGCTGACCCAATGGGTCACCGCCGCGGTCGCCGCCCCCGATGTGCTGGAGCGATTCAAGGTTGCAGGCGTCGAGCCGCTGAGCGGGGGGCCGACACGGCTTGCGCAGCTGCTGCAGGAAGACATTGCCCGATGGGCACCCATCGTCAAGGCGTCGGGGGCGGTTGTTGACTAGACCTTTGCCTCTCTCGACGTAGACCCTCTCGTCAGCTGTCCCTGCAATGGGGGACAGCTGATTTTTGCGTTTCCACATTCCTATTCGCCTCCACTACTAAGCTGGCCGCTGCCAGGACCGCCATGAAGATTGCATTCCTTGACCGTTCCACGCTGTCCCCTGACACCACTCTGCGCGCACCTTTGTTCGAGCATGAGCTCGTGAGCTACGAAAACACGCAGCCTGGCGAGGTGGCGCAGCGCATCGCGGACGCCGACATCGTCATCACCAACAAGGTGAAGCTCGGCGCCCAGGCCCTGCAGCAGGCATCCAGGCTGAAGCTGGTGGCCGTGGCGGCCACCGGAACCGACAACATCGACTTGAAGGCATGCGCCCAGCATGGCATCACGGTCACCAACATCCGCAACTACGCTGGAAACACAGTTCCCGAGCACACCTTTGCGCTGATGTTCGCGCTCCGGCGGAGCATCTGTGCCTACCGGGAATCGGTGAAGGCTGGCCGGTGGCAGCAGTCAGGCCAGTTCTGCTACTTCGACTACCCCGTGCGCGACCTCGCCGGCTCCACGTTGGGCATCGTGGGCGACGGCGTGCTTGGCAATGCGGTGGCGGCCATCGGGCGCGCGCTCGGCATGAAGGTGCTCTTCTCGGCCTTCAAGGGCCGTTCTGGCCAGGGCAGCCTCTACACCCCATTTGAGGACGTCCTTGCGCGTTCCGACATCATCACGCTCCATTGCCCGCTGAACGCCCAGAGCCACAACATGCTGGGCGCCGAAGAGTTCGCCAAGATGGCGCGCAAGCCGCTCATCGTCAACACGGCACGGGGCGGCCTGGTGGACGAGGCAGCGTTGGCCGCCGCCTTGCGCGGCGGGCAGATTTCCGGAGCGGCGTTCGACGTCGTCTCCGCCGAGCCGCCGCCAGCCGACCACCCCTTCATGGCGCTCCTGGACCTGCCGAACTTCATCCTGACCCCGCACGTCGCCTGGGCTTCCCAGGAAGCCATCCAGGGCCTTGCAGACCAGCTCGTCGACAACCTGGAGGCGTTTGTCCGTGGTGAGCCCGTCAACGTGGTGGGGACCGCAGCGTGAACCCGATTGCCGACCCCCGGGCGCTTCTTGAGCGCCTCTTCAGGGTGGCGGTGCGGCGCGCACAGCCGTCGGAGACCTTGGCGGCCCATCTACCTCCTGCCCCGAAAGGCCGCACGCTGGTGTTGGGAGCCGGAAAGGCAGCAGGGGCGATGGCGCACGCGTTGGAGGCGGCGTGGCCCGAGGGTGCGCCAATGAGCGGGCTGGTGGTCACGCGATATGGCCACACCCCGCCGCGCCCGAACGGATTGCCGGAACGCATAGAGATCATGGAAGCCTCTCATCCCGTACCTGACGAAGCAAGCCGAATCGCCGCCGTGCGCACCCATGCAATGACCCGGGGCCTCTGCGAGGACGACCTCGTGGTCTGCCTGATATCGGGTGGTGGCTCGGCGCTGCTCACCCTCCCGGTCGCCGGACTCGATCTGGCCGACAAGCAACGCATCAACAAGGAGCTGCTGGAAAGTGGCGCCGACATCCGGGAGATGAACTGTGTCCGCAAACACCTGTCACGCCTCAAGGGCGGGCAGCTGGCTGCGGCATGCTGGCCCGCGCAGGTCGTCACCCTCGCGATCAGCGACGTGCCCGGCGACGACGTTTCGGTCATCGCCAGCGGCCCCACGGTGGAGGACGCCACCTCCTGTCGTGACGCACTCGACATCCTGGCCCGCTACTCCATCGCGGTGCCTGAGGCGGTCCACGCAGCCCTGGCCGAGGGAAAGCTGGAAACCCCAAAGCCGGGAGACAAGCGTTTTGCGCGGAACAGCGTGCACCTCATTGCCACGCCCCACGAATCATTGCTGGCAGCCGCCGAGGAAGCGCGCCGCCTGGGCATGGAGACGCGCATCCTCTCCGACGACATCGAGGGCGAGTCGCGGGAGGTAGGCAAAGTGCATGCTGCGTTGGCAAGATATGCCCTGCGCGATGGCAACTCCAGAACGAGCCCGTTGCTGCTGCTCTCTGGCGGAGAGACCACGGTCACGGTCAGGTCCCAACCTGCTGGCAGCCTGCGTGGCCGAGGTGGGAGAGCGGGAGAGTTCTGCATGGGGCTAGCCCACGCTCTTCAGGGGGAGCCAGGCGTTTGGGCGCTGGCAGCCGACACCGATGGAATCGATGGTGTTGAAGACAACGCGGGGGCCTTCGTGATGCCCGACACGATCGCCCGTGGCCGCGGGGCTGGCCTCACGCTGGCCGATCACCTGGAGAGAAATGACGCGTACGGCTACTTCTCGGCGCTCGGGGATCTTTTCGTCACCGGGCCCACCCATACCAATGTCAATGACTTCCGAGCGTTGTTGATTCTGTAGAGGTCCTGGAGTGCCCTTTCCCGTTGAACGGAGCCATGAGATATGCCATCCGCATTTTCGGCGTGGGGCGCGCGCCAGGCGCCATGCATGCGCGCTGCCCGCGAAACAGCCCTGGATGCGGCGTGAATGTCGCGCAATGCGAATGAAGTCGCATCGGTGAAGAAGGTGTCGGCGCCCTCCACCAACATGGCTCGGCTGGACCTGTTGTCCCTGCGGCTGGTGGTCGCCTGCGCGCAAACAGGTTCGTTGACGCATGCGTCTCCGCTGTGCCACATGTCGGTCATGTGTGCCAGCCGTCGCTTGAGGATTCTTGAGGAGCGCCTGGGCGTTGTGCTCTTCTATCGCCGCAAGGGGGGGCTGGTACCGACCGATGCCGGGCACATCGTCGCAACCACTTCGCAAGAGCTGCTCGTGAAACTGGACCAGATGGTCGCTGACGCCGTGTCTGCGCCAAGGCCTTCCGGCAACATCCATGAGAACTGCGGCCGGGCTGGCCACCGCCAGGTCACATTGAGCAGTCGCTTGGACAGTGTCCAGCATGCATGAACCCGTGGCCGCCGGGTGCCCGTGATCAGGAGCTTGCGTTTCCTTCGCACAGTGTGTCGATGAACTGCGCAACGAAAGGGCTGCGCAGGGTCTGCTCCCGAAGGCATATCTGCAGATGGCGCATGGCCCAGGTTTCCTTGATATCAAGCACTGCCAGGTGCTGCAGGTCAGCATCCTGGAGCGCTGAGCGTGGCACGACGCCGATGCCAGCCCCGGAGGCCACGAGCTGCGCGATGGCGCGGTAGCCCGATACCTGCACCCGGATATCCAATTTGCCGCCCAGCGCCACCGCGTGATTGGCCAGAAATGTGTGCAGGGCCATGCCGGACTGAAGGCTGACGAAAGGCTCACTCAGGCACGCGCCGAAATTGATGCTGCCGCGTCCCGCCAGCGGGCTGAAACGTGGCACGAGCAAAATCAGTTCGTCTTCTCGGTAAGGCAGGTAGCGCAGTTCCGAGTGCGGTTGTTCGACGGCCACGACCCCGAGATCGGCGCGCCCTGCCATGACGGCTGTCACGATGTCCAGGCTCGGCCGCTCCTCCAGGGTGATGCGCACCGATGGATGGCGCGCGAAGAATCGCGCCAGATCGCCAGGCAGGTGACTGCTGATGGCATTGTTGTTGGCGAACAGGGTGATGTGGCCTCGAATTCCATCAGCGAATGGCGCCAGGTCGGCATGCATCTGTTCGAGCTGAGCAATACACCGGCGGGCGTGTTCCAGCATGACGGCTCCAGCCGGCGTGAGTTCCATTCCGCGGGCATGGCGTTTGAAGAGTGGTGTCCCGACGGCTTCCTCAAGCTCCCTGAGGCGCAGGCTGGCTGAAGACGGTGCCAGAAAACAGCGGGCGGCGCCGCGGGAGAGATTCTGTGCATCGGCCACGGCCAGAAACACTCTCAGATCCATCAAGTCGTAGCGCATGAATTGATCCCGCACAGGAGCTTCAGTAGCGCCTAGTATGTACAAAGAGCGTTCGCGCAAGACGAAGGCTGGGTTTGGAAAAACTCGCTTGTTGGCAGAGACGCAGAGTTTGAAACTTCGGCCTATGAACACCGAACTGCTTTCAACCTCCTTGGCGTCGACCGCCCCTTCAAAAAAACCGTTCGAAGGTCTTCTTGTCGTGGCCATGGAGCAAGCCCTGGCGGCACCGCTCGCAACGTGCAGGCTGGCCGAGATGGGCGCACGGGTCATCAAGATCGAACGCCCCGAAGGCGACTTCGCGCGTGGCTACGACCGTGCGGCCAACGGCGAGGCCTCGTACTTCGTCTGGACCAACCGCGGGAAGGAATCCGTGGCGCTGGACTTCAAGCAGCCGCATGACCGCGCGGTGCTCGACGCCTTGCTGGCGAAGGCCGATGTCTTCGTGCAGAACCTCGCTCCGGGGGCGCTGGCCCGCGCCGGGTTCGACAGCGACGCACTGCGCGTGCGCCACCCCCGGCTCATCACCTGCGACATCAGCGGCTATGGCGCCGAGGGGCCCGCCAGCACGCTCAAGGCCTATGACCTGCTGGTGCAATGCGAGAGCGGCCTGGCTGGCATCACTGGCTCCCCCGAGGCGTGCGGCCGCATTGGCGTGTCGATCTGCGACATCGGTGCCGGCCTCAATGCGACGATCGGCATCGTCTCCGCCCTGGCTTCACGCGCACGCACCGGCAAGGGTTGCGGCATCTCCGTCTCGCTCTTCGATGGCGCCGCCGACTGGATGACGGTGCCTTACGTGCACGCGATCTACGGTGCCGGCGCTCCCACGCGCCAGGGTTTGCAGCACCCCTCCATTGCCCCCTACGGGGCCTACGCCACGCGCGATGGTGGCAGCGTGGTCATCAGCATCCAGAACGAGCGCGAATGGCGCAACTTCTGCGAATCCTTCCTGGGGCAGGGCGCGCTGGCGCAGGACGAGCGTTTCAGCAGCAACTACCTGCGTGTGCAGAACCGCCTGGAACTCAACGCACTCATCGCCCAGAGGTTCGCTGAACTGGATCTTGCGCAGGCCTTGCAGCAGTTGCAGGTCGCCAACACCGCCTATGGCCAGGTGCGATCCGTTGCCGATATGGCCCGGCACCCCGCGTTGCGCACTTGGCCCATGGCTGTCGGCGACAAGGAACTCGACCTGGTGGCACCGCCCGTCCGCGCCCCCTGGGACAGCGGGCGCTTCACGGCCGCGCCAGGTCTGGACCAGCACGGCGCCGCCGTGCGCGCCGAATTCCTTCCCGCATGACACGAGATCACTCCATGAGCACACTGAACACCTCGGATGGCAGCGCCATCGATCTGGATTTCCTTCGAACCTGGATGGGCCGGGAGTCTGTCGCAGAAGACACGCTGTCGGTACGCCATGCCCGCCTCATGGCCGCCACGCTGGGGCTGCCGCAGGCGCAATTCGCCGAAGGCACGCCGCTGCCGCCGTTGTGGCATTGGCTGTATTTCCTGGAAGGGCTTCCCGCCAGCGAACTCGGCCGCGATGGCCATCCGGCCCGGGGCGGGTTCTTGCCTCCGGTGCCCCTGGCGAACCGGATGTGGGCAGGCGGTCGCCTCGCGTTCCACGCACCGGTGGCGCTGGGCACCACGGTGCGCAAGCGCTCCGCCGTCACCTCGGTCGAGCACAAGCGCGGCCGCAGCGGCGACCTGGTTTTCGTCACGGTGCGGCACGAGATTCTCGATGGCCAAACGGTGGCGATCACCGAAGACCACGACATCGTCTACAAGCAACCCACGCCGCCTGGCACGACGCGCGCCGCCGCGGTGGCCATGCCGGCACCGAGCCACAGCGAACCTTTCGAGGCGACCTCCACGGTGCTGTTCCGCTACTCGGCGCTCACCTTCAACGGCCATCGCATCCACTACGACCTGGACTACTGCCGCAACGTCGAGGGCTATGCCAACCTGGTCGTGCACGGACCGCTGCAGGCCACCCTCCTGGCGGGGTTGGCGGCACGACTGGGGACGCGGCCGCTCCGGCAATTCCGCTACCGCGGCGTGCAGCCCAATCTGCTCGGCACCCCGCTGACCGTCAATGCGGCTTCCAGCGGCGATGGCCTGACGCTGTGGACTGCGCAGCCGGACGGCGCGGTGTCCATGCAGGCCGAGGCGTCGTTCTAGACGACCTTTCCCACTTTCGCGAAAACCCGAGCTCGGGCCGCCTCCTCGCGGCCCGAGGACTCGCCACATCCATAGGAGACAAACCATGCACGCTACATCTCGCCGATCCGTTCTCGCCGCGACCGCCAAGGCCGCTCTGGCGGCTGTACTGCCGCTCGCCACGCAACTTGCCTGTGCGCAGGACTACCCCACCAAGCCCATCACCCTCGTGGTGCCCTTCGTGGCGGGTGGGACCACCGACATCCTCGGCCGCATCGTGGCGGATGGTTTGGGCAAGAAGCTGGGCCAGCCCGTGATCGTCGACAACCGTGGCGGTGCTGGCGGCAACATCGGCGCGGCGGCAGTCGCCAACGCCAAGGCCGATGGCTACACCTTGCTGATGGGCTACAACGGAACGAATGCGATCAATCCATCGCTGTATAAAAAGCTGTCCTGGAATCCCGTGAACAGCTTCGATCCGGTGTCGCTCGTGGCGCGTGTCAACAACGTGGTGGTCGTCAACCCGACACTTCCGATCAAGACCTTGCCTGAACTGGTGACCTATGCGAAGGCCAATCCGGGCAAGGTGAACTATGGTTCGGCCGGACCCGGCAGCATCTTTCACCTCGCGGGGGAAATGCTGTCGCAGCAGGCCGGCATTTCCATGACCCATGTGCCTTACAAAGGCGCCGCTCCCGCGCTGACGGATCTGATGGCGGGCCAGACACAGGTCATGTTTTCAACCATACCCACCGCGCTGCCTTTCATCAAATCGGGCCAGTTGCGAGCGATCGCCGTCACCGGCGCTCAGCGATCCCCTCTCTTTTCTCAGTTGCCCACCGCAAGGGAGAGCGGCCTGAAAGACATGGTCGTGGACTCCTGGTTCGGCGTCTTTGCGCCCAAGGGGCTGCCTGCCCCGATCCTTGGCCGCCTGAACCAGGCGCTTCACGAAGTGCTGGTAGACCCCGCCGTCGTGCGGAGTTTGAAAGAACAAGGTGCGGAGCCCGTCGCCTCCACGCCGGCAGAACTGGCCACCTTGTTGGCCAACGACCTGAAAAGCTGGCAGGCCATCGTCAAGAGCGCCAGTGTGTCCCTCGACTGAGGCGGGCTTGGACATGGGAGGGCGAGGGGTTGATGTTCGGCTTGCTGTTGAGAATGGTCTGGGGAGCTGCGCTCCTTTTCGATTGTTCTCAATACTGGAACAGTTAGTTCGCGACCAGGTAGTTTTTCTTTGGATACCCCAGACGTACAGTTCAACCCATCGATGAGCCGAACCCGCAAGGCGACTCACCGAACCCGGTTCAGAAATGGTTTTTGTCCCGGCTTTTTTGAGACGCTTTTTTAACTTCAAGGATTTTCATCATGAACACGACCGCACGTTTCCTCTCCATCGCCGCTGTGGCTGCTTTCGCTTCTTTCGGTGCCCAGGCCGATGAAGCCGATGCTTCGCAGTTCGCCACCAAGTTCGAGACCAACCGCACCCGCGCTGAAGTGCAAGCCGAAGCCGCCACCGTGGCACAGACCCGCTCCATCGAACCCGCCGGTTCGCGTGTGGTGACCTACAAGTCCACCGCCGACCGCGCCGCCGTGCGTGCCCAGGCTGCCGAAGCCGTGCGCACCGGCCAGATCCCTTCGGGCGAATTCAGCGCCATGTAATTGAATTGACGCAGTTGCGGGCCTTCCCATGGTGGCGGTACTTCGCGGGTGCCGCTGCCATGGGGAGTGTTTTGAACAGACCCGCACTGATGACAAGCAAACTGGGTTCCCTTTGGGAGCCCTTTTTGTTGGTGCAGCGCATCCTTGCCAGCGGCGGGCGATAGGCCGCGAGTGCGGTGACCGCTCCTGCGCCGTGGTCCCCAGCTTCCCGCGAGTGAGCCAACTCGCAGAATCGGCCCGCATCCGCCGCCTTGGCAGGAATGTGGGCGTGGCGCTCAGTTTGGCAGCACGTTCGCGGCTTCCGCCACCTGCTTCCAGGTTGCCACGTCTTCGGCCATCAGCTGGCGCAGTTGCGCTGGCGGCAGGTAGGCCGGCTGTATTCCGAGTTCCAGCATCCGGTCCGCAACGCCTTTGTCCGCCAACGATTCTTTCAGCGCCTCCGTGAGCTTGAGCGTCAACTCCGCCGGCAACCCCCCGGGGGCCAACAGCACCCAGCTGAGCTCGCTCTTGAAATCAATGCCTTGGTCCGGGTAGGTCCCCACGTCCGGCATGCTGGGCGAGCGTGTTCCGCAGATGCCCAGCGCCCGGATCTTGCCTGCTTTCACGAGGGGCGACGCGGTGCCCATGTCGAGCACCGCCACGTTGATGTGGTTGCCCAGAAGGCCTGTGACCAGGTCGGACGAAGACTTGAAGGGGATGTGGTCGAATTTCGCTCCCGCTTTCTGAACCATGACTTCGCCACACAGGTGACCGGTGGAACCATGACCCCAGGTCGCGTACTGAAGCGGTTTGTCGAGGGTCTTGGAGTGCGCGACCAGCCCCTTGAGGTCCTTGGCGGGAAATGCCATCGTGGAAACCACCACGACCCCTGCGGTACCGATGCGGCCAATTTGAGTGAAGTCCTTCACGGGGTCGTAGGGCAGCTTCGCATAGACGGCCGGCGCAATGATGTGGGACGTCATGCCTCCCATCGTGATGGTGTATCCGTCGCTCGGCGACTTGGCCGCCTGGGCGGCCCCGATGGTACCGCCGGCCCCCACCCTGTTTTCAACGAAGAACGATCCGTTCAAGCGCTTGCCCATCGCTTCGGCGACCAGGCGGCCCAGGGCGTCGCCGCCGCTGCCCGCGGACAAGGGAAGCAAGAGCTTGATGGGACGGTGGGGATAGTCCTTGCCTTGCGCAAGGGCCGCCACGCTCGCCAGCATCACGAGGCCGGCAAGAACGCGAGATAGCTTGAATGTCTTCGTCATCGGTTGTCTCCTTTTTGGGGTTGCACTGGCCCGTCAGCTGAGGTACTTGAACTTGAAGCCGTGACTGCATGAATGGATGCGGCCGGCGGTCGGCGCGGGGAAGTGCATCGTCAGCAGGACGGACGATGTGTCGGCAAATCGCTCACAAAGCCGTTGCCGCGTCTCCCGCGCCAGCGTGGGGTTCCAGTCGCCGGTGTTGATGAGCCCGGGCTCCAGGAAGATGATGGGGTGATGGAAGATGTCGCCCGTCATGACCCCGTGCTGTCCGTTGTCCTTCACATGGACCGTGACGTGGCCTGGCGTATGCCCTTTGGCATCCTCGAGCCAGACGCCTTTGGCCAGGTCTCCATCCACCCTGTGGTTGGAGTCGACCAACAGGGCCTGCCCGGCCTCCACGACCGGCAGCACGCTGTCCAGGAAGGAGCCCTGACCCACCGGAAATTCCGGCCCGCTTTGGTGCTGCCGAAGGAAATGTTCGAACTCTTCCCGTGCAAAGATGTACTTTGCGCGGGGAAAAGTCGGCATCCATCGGCCATCACTGAGCACGGTGTTCCACCCCACATGGTCGGTGTGGAGGTGGGTGCACAGAACCATGTCGATGTCCTCGGGGCCCAGGCCCAGGCGTGCCAGATTGCGCAAGTACTCCTGCGACTTGAACATGTGCTGCCACTTCGCGCGGGGCCGGTCCTTGTGATTTCCGTTGCAGGTGTCCACCAGGATATTGGCCGTCCCCGTGCGCACCAGATAGCTGTGAAAGCTCAGGTTGAGTTTCTTCGTCTCTGGGTGAATCAACGTCGGGCCCAAGGCCTCCTGGTGTTTCAAGACTGCTGACGGTTCAATGTTGGGATAGAGCCAAGTGGGGTCTACCCAGAAATTGTCGATTTCCACGACCTTGTCGACCGTGGTGTTGCCCAGGTGGAGCTGTTTCATCGCAGGAAAAGCACGGATGACGACATGCGGGCACCTAGCCAATGTTCTGGCGCGTCACACCCGCTTCACGGGCAATCCGGGCCCACTGGGCGAACTCGTGGGAGATGACCTTCTTGAAGTCCTCTGGCCCGACGAATTCGGCGATGGCACCGAGCTCTTCGATGCGGCTCTTCACGGCCGCAAGGGCCATCGCCTTGCGCACCTCGTCGGCGATGGTGTGCACGGCATCGGCGGGGGTTCCGGGCGGCGCCATGATGCCCACCCAGAACTCCTTGGTCTCGTTGATGACCAGTCCTGCCTCGTCCATCGTGGGGACATCGCGCATGGCCGGCGATCGGTTCCTGGACATGACCGCCAGCGGCTTCAGGTGTGCGCGTGCCGATGAAATCAGCGGAATGGCGCCCATCATGGCATCCACCTGGCCAGCCATCAGCGCCTGAATAGCCGGAGCGCTGCCGGTAAACGGCACGTGCAGCATCTCCCTGGTGCCGGCGGCGCGGCCGAAGAGCATCATGGCGGCCTGGCCGGTGGTGCCCACGCCCCAGGTCGAGAAGCTCACTTGCTGGCGCTTGGCGAGCGCGATGAATTCGCCAACGTCCTTCACGTCCAGGTCCTTGCGCACGGCCAGCGCGAACGGCACGAAGCACAGCACGGCCACGGGGACGTGGCCTTCGGGGCGGAAGTTCGGATTGTTGAAGAAGTGCGGGTAGATGGTATGGGTGTCGCTGCTGGCGGCCAGCAGGTAGTGGCCGTCTCCTGGCGACTTGCTCAGAATGCCCGATGCCAAGGTTCCCGAGGCGCCAGGCTTGTTGTCCACCACGATGGGTTGGCCCAGGGCATTGCCGATGGCGTTGGAGATCAGTCGGGCAAAGATGTCGGAGTTGCCCCCCGCCTGGCCAGGAACAATCAATTGAATCGGCTTTTTCGCCGTCCATTTGGCTTGCGCCCATGACAGGGCAGGAGCAAACACCGAGGCGGCGACCGCCGCAGTGGTTTTCAGAACGTTTCTGCGCGACTTCATATCATGTCTCCTTTTGCGGTTGAAAATCAGGCCGGGATTATCTGTTTTTGTATCCGGCAGCCCTGGGTGAGATATATGCGGGTATGGAATGCCCTTGTGTCCTTGCATAATTCAATATCCCGTCTTCGATGGCCCCTGCATCGCGGACATTCATGAAGGCCTCGCCATCGAAATTCACATTGGCTCCGTGAACGACCATGAATCCTTCCGCCGGCTCCGGTGCGTCGTCAGGCACGCAAAAAGTGTGGATGGAGCCCGCCGGCTCATAGAGGTAGCTCCCGGCGGTCTGCGGGTTTTGGGGGTACTCGACGTAGTTCCATTGCCCCTTGGTGGTGAAAAAGTGCACCGTACCCGTGTGGAAGTGCTTTGGAAGCCTGGTGCCAGGG
The DNA here is from genome assembly GCF_059415185.1 of Acidovorax sp. GW821-FHT10E04. Classification (NCBI taxonomy): domain Bacteria; kingdom Pseudomonadati; phylum Pseudomonadota; class Betaproteobacteria; order Burkholderiales; family Comamonadaceae; genus Acidovorax; species Acidovorax sp. GW821-FHT10E04. The sequence goes on along the minus strand of NZ_JBWKMT010000007.1, from coordinate 353,011 downwards.
GCGAATTTCCCATAAAGCACCCATATTCCATTTTCCCGGTCGAGAAAGAGCGGAATGATTTCCGAGCCCGGTGCTCCGCCCGGGAAATAGTCCATGTTCCTGATATTGACCGTGAGCAGCTCATCTTGTGGGGTCAGCGAGGTGGGGGTTGCCATGGGGTATCCTGTCCGCGTTAATATGAAGAAACGTTTCCGCAAAAACTAAAAATAGGCGTAAAATTGCGGCGATTGAATGATTTGAACGTACGGCGGATTCGATGGCAGCAGTTAGCATTCACGATGTGGCTCGCGTGGCGGGCGTTTCGATCAGCACCGCATCTCGGGCCATGAACCGGGCGGGCCGTGTCAGTGAAGACACGGTGAAAAAGGTTCAGGAGGTTGCGGCGCGCCTGGGTTACCAGCCCAATGCGATTGCGCGGGCCATGCGTTCCAAGCAGAGCCATGCGGTGGGCGTTATCGTGAGCGACATCTCCAATCCGTTCTACGGCCGCCTGGTCAAGACACTCGAGCGCAGCCTGTCCGAAAGTGGCTACGCCTGCTTTGTCGCCAGTTCCAACAACGACATCTCGACCGAAGTCAACCTCGTGCGCCTGTTCAAGAGCCGAGAGGTCGACGGCATCATTCTTGGCCCGTGCCAAACCGACTCCATCGCGCACCTGGTGTCTGAAATCAAAGGCACGCCAACAATTCTGTTCGACCGCGATGGAGGAAACGCACTGAGTTCGGTGAAGGTCGACCACTACCAGGGCACGTGCTCCGCGATGCGCTATCTGATTGCCAGGGGCCACCGGCGCATCGCCCTTCTGACACCGGGCAGCCAGATCCAGCCCATCAAGGACCGGATCCGGGCCTATCAGGACTGCCTCGTGGAAGCGTCCATAGGCTTCGACCCCAGCCTGATTTGCCTGGCGGATTCGTCGATGAACTTTCCTCCCGAGCGGGCCCAGATGCTCCTGAACATGCCGGGAGAGCGGCCCACGGCCTTCCTGTGCCTGGGCACGAAGATTCTGGCGGGCGTCCTGGCCGCGATACGCAGCGCTCGGCGGGCCATCCCGAAAGACGTGAGCGTGATATCCATCGGCGACTCGGACTTCTCGGAACTGCACAGCCCGTCCATCACCTCGCTGGCCTGGGACATCAAGGCGTTGTCGGGCGACATCTCCTCGCTGCTGCTCTCCCAGATGCGGGACGAATCCACAGGCCCCCGTTCGGCCGTTGTGGAGATGCGGCTCATCGAGCGGGAGTCGTGCGCGACCATCTAGCGCGCCGGCCTGAAGGGGTGGGTGTTGCACCTACAGGAGCCCGAGTTGCTGAAGCTTGAGGTCCGGCGAGGTGTAGGGGCGCTCGCAGATGATTTTCGCCGAGCCCGGCTTGAACAGGAACGTGGCCGCCATACGCACCTTGAAGCTCTTGCCGGTCGGCGCAAACGTCCTGTCGCGCACGCGGAACTCGCCCAGGTGAGTTCCGAAAAGGAAGAACTCCACCAGCACGGTGTTCTGTGCATCGTCGGCGGCGATGGCGATGACTTCGTTGGCCTGGTCCGGGAAGGCCTGGCGCGAAGCGTGGAAGTAGGCGCGAACCTGCTCTTCGCCGTCGTAGACAGCGCCATTGCCATACATCTCATACCGCGGGTGCTCGAAGGTGTCGATGACACCGTCCCAGTCCTGGGTGCACTCCAGCGCCATGTGGTCTCGCACGGTCTGGATGCGCGCCTGGCGCAACTCTTCGTTGGTCATGGGTCCTTTTCCTTGTTGTGGAAACGTTTGCGCTATTTTGCGCAGATTCTGCCAAAGGGTTGACCGGGGTTTACCCTGCCATGCCGACAGGTGTTGATTTCTGAAATTCCCCTAGGGCAATAGGCCAGTTGCACAAATTCACCCAGCGAGCCGCGAGACCGTGGGGTTATCCCCATCCGCTCCATGACGAGGTTGGCATAGCATGAGAGGAAACGTTTCCTCAAAGGATGGGCTATGAAACTGAAAGACAAGGTGGTGCTCGTCACGGGTGCCGGTACCCTGCGCAAGGACTTCACGGACGCAGGGCAGGTGGGCAATGGGACCGCGTGTGCGCTCACCTTCGCGCGGGAAGGCGCGATCGTGGTTTGTGCAGACCGCTCGCTGGACGCCGCCGGGCTCGCTGCAAAGATGATTCACGGGGAATCCGGCCGCGCCCAGGCCGTGCAGATGGACGTCACCGACACGGCGCAAGTGAACGATGTCGTGCGCCAGCTTCTGTCGCAGCACGGGCGCATCGACGTGTTGCACAACAACGTGGGCATTGAAATGCAGGGCGACCTCCTGGAGGTGAAGGATGAGGACTGGGACCGGGTCATGGAGATCAACCTTCGCGGAGCGATGGCCACGTCACGTGCTGTGGTGCCCGGGATGCGCGCCCGCAAGTCGGGCTCCATCATCAATGTCTCGTCCACGGCAAGCCTGAAGTGGAGTCCCATGCAGTTTCTGTCGTACAGCACGTCCAAAGCCGGCCTGAACCACATGACCCGTGTCATTGCCCGGCAATATGCCGCGGACCAGGTGCGTTGCAACTGCATCATCCCCGGCATGATCCGCACCCCCCATGCCGACGCTCTGTACGGCGGCGCGGAAGAGGCTGCAGCCGGCCACCGGGCCCGTGATGCGCGATGCCCGATGGGGCGCCAGGGTTCGCCCTGGGACATCGCCAAGGCCGCGCTGTTTCTTGCCTCGGACGATTCGTCCTACATCACCGGGGTCCAGTTGGTCGTCGATGGGGGCTCGAGCTTGTAGCCACACATGGCAGGCAAGGGCCAGCGCTGCGGGTGCGAACAGCGCCCTGGCCGGAGCTTTTTTGGAGGCGGGAAAGAAAGAAGGGCGGGGGCGCCGATCGGGCCGATGGGCAAGAATGGCGCGCTGATGAAAGATCCGACCCACACCCTTCCTGCCCTGCGGGGCGGCCTGCTTGCGTTGCTGGCGGCCGTCCTGTTTGGCATCAGCACGCCGCTGGTGCAGAAACTCGGCCTGGGCGTTGGCCCGTTCACCACGGCGGCGCTGCTCTATGCAGGCGCTGCCTTCATCGGCGCACTGCTGCGCCAGCCCGCCGAGCGGGAGGCGCGCCTGCGGCGTTCAGACTTTCCGCGCCTGCTGGCGATGGCCTTGCTGGGCGCCAGCATCGGCCCCGTGGCCCTGGCCTGGGGTCTGCAGCGCACGAGCGGCACCGGCGCGTCGCTGATGCTGACCCTGGAGGCGCTGTTCACGGCCTTGCTGGCCTGGCGCCTCTACGGCGAAACCATGGACCGCAGAGTGGGACTGGCCGTGGCACTGCTGCTGGCCGGCGGGATCGCCCTCGTGCTGGACCAGGGGCAGAGCGGAAACAGCAGCCAGTTCTGGGGACTGATGGCCGTTGTGGGCGCCACGGCAGCCTGGGGCCTGGACAACACGCTGTCACGTGCGCTGGCGGAGCGTGACCCGGGGCAGGTCGTGGTGGCGAAGGCCGTGCTGGGCGTCACCGCCACGCTGGCGCTGGCCTGGCTGACGGACGAGCCCGCTCCCGCGGCGGGGCCCGCCCTGGGGCTTCTGGCCGTGGGTGCGAGCGGCTATGGCCTGAGCCTGCGTTTCTACCTGCTCGCACAGCGCGCGTTCGGGGCGGCACGCACGGGATCGGTATTTGCCTTTGCCCCGTTCATGGGCGCGGCGCTGGCGCTCATGCTGGGGGATCGCCCCGGGGGGTGGGGCATGCTGCCGGGGGGCGTGCTGATGCTGCTGGGGGTGGCCGTTCATTTGATGGAGTCCCATCACCACGAGCATGCGCACGAGTTCCTGGAACATGAGCACGCCCACACCCATGACGACGGTCACCATGGGCACGCCCATGAGTCCATGCCCGCGGGGCCGCACAGCCATGTGCACGTCCACGGTCCGGTGCGGCACCGCCACGCCCACGTGCCGGATGCCCATCATTCGCACAGGCACTGAGGGACCCCGCAGCCCTCGGCGCATGCGACGGCGGCGTGCGTCCCGGGCCAGAAATGGGGCTATTCATTTCTGGCCTGGGGTCGGTCCAGGCCGGGCCGGTTCATGGCGGTCGAGATGCCGTGGAATGCCGGGTTTTTCTCACGGAGTCTCCTCCTGAAGGCCTGCCTCCATCCCGTCCAGCCAGGCGGTGAAAGCCGCCCGTGCCGCCAGCGGCAAACCGGGTTGCAAGGCTTGCGCTTCGGCGCGCAATGCGCGCGGATCGATGCCCGCCTGCGCGAGTTCGCAGGCATGGCCGACCAGCCATCGCTCGATCTGGCGGGGGTCGGCTTCCAGATGGCATTGCAGCGCCAGCACGTGGCGTCCCATGCGGAAGGCCTGGTTGGCGCAGGTGGGTGTACCTGCCAGTCGCGTTGCCCCCTCGGGAATGTCGAAGCGGTCGCCATGCCAGTGCAGCACGGGCATGTGGGCCAGCGCCGCCAGCGGCGATGCCTCGCCTTCCGGGGTCAGCACCAGGGGCGCAAAGCCGATTTCCTTGATGCCCATGCTGGCAACACCCGCACCCAGCGCGCGGGCAATCAGCTGCGCGCCCAGGCAGATGCCCAGCAGCGGTCGCCGGCTTTGCAGCCTCTGACGTATCACCGCCAGCTCGTCGTGGATGAAGGGGTAGATGTGGTCATCGAAAGCGCCGATGGGGCCGCCCAGCACCACCAGCAGATCCGCCGCGGTCGTGTCCACGGCGTGCAGATCATCCGTGGTGGCGTCCAGATAGCGCACGGCATAGCCACGCGCCGCCAGCAGCGGCTCGAGCGTGCCCAGGTCTTCAAAATGCAGATGGCGCAGGGCGATGGCGGTTTTCATGGACGTGGCTCCTGGGTGCTGGGCTCGCCGGGCCAGTAGTGGCTGTCGGGCAGGGGGCGGGCGCCAAAGATGGCCTGGCCGACACGCACCACCGTGGCGCCTTCCTCGATGGCGATCTCGAAATCGCCGGACATGCCCATGGACAGTTCCTCCAGGGCGATGTGGGCGGGCGCACTCTGGCGCAAGCGGTCGCGCAAAGTGCGCAGCAGAATGAAGCACTGCCGCACCCGCTCCGCCTCTGGCGAAAACAGCGCGAGCGTCATCAGCCCGCGCACGCGCAGCGCGGGGAAAGCGGGCAGCGCGCGCAGGAACGCCGGAACGTCCTCGGGCGACAGGCCGTACTTACTGGCCTCGCCCGAGGTGTTGACCTGCACGAGCACATCCAGCGCGCGGCCCTCGGCCTGCAGGCGGCGCTCCAGCGCCTCGGCCACGCGCAGACTGTCCAGTGCCTGGAACTCGCTGGCGAAGCGTGCCACCAGCCTGGTCTTGTTCGTCTGCAGATGGCCGATGACCGACCAGCGCAGATCGGCCAGGTCCTGCATGGCTTCCCATTTGCCGAAGGCTTCCTGCACCTTGTTTTCACCCAGCAGGCGGCAACCCGCCGCGTAGGCCAGGCGCAGGCTGGACTCGGGCTTGGTCTTGCTCACCGGCAGCAGGCGCACCCCGGCCGGGTCGCGCCCCGCGCGGCGGCAGGCGGCATCCATGCGGGCGCGCACCGCCGCCAGGTTGTGCCGGAAGTCGTCGACGGAAGCTGCCTGCGGATAGCGGCCATGCTGGCCGTGGCGGGTCTGGGTGTCCGGTGGCTCAAGCATTGGCCTGGTTCCTTTCCCTCTTGATGATCGCGGGCTCTGCGGCCGCTGCCGCGGTGGCGGGGCGCCCGCGGCGCGGCAGTGTGCCATTGAGCACGGCGTGCGCCGCCAGGCCCACCACCAGGCCCCAGAACGCACCACCGATGCCCAGCAGCGTGATATTGGCCGCCGCGGCCAGGAAGGTGATCAGCGACGCTTCACGGGTCTTGGCATCGGCCAGTGCGGTGGCCAAACTGCCGCCGATGGTGCCCAGCAGCGCCAGGCCCGCCAGCGTGGTGATGAAGGTTGCCGGGAATGCCATGAAGACAGCCGCCAGCGTCACGCCGAACACGCCCACGAGGATGTAGCACACGCCTGCGGCGATGCCCGCGATCCAGCGCTTGGAGGGATCTTCGTGCGCCTCGCGGCCCGTGGCGATGGCTGCGGTGATGGCGGCGATGTTGAAGGCATGCGAACCGAACGGCGCCATCAGCAGCGAGCCGAGCCCGGTCAGCGCCACGATGGGATTGGCGCTGGTCCTGAACCCGTCATTGCGCAGCACCAGCATGCCGGGCATGTACTGGCCGGTCAGCGTGATGAGGAACAGGGGCAAGGCGACGCTCAGCAAGGCATTGAGCGAGAACGCCGGCATGGTGAAGACCGGGGCGGCGAGCTTCAAGCTCAGTCCCGACAGGTCCACCCGGTCCTGCATGAGCAGAAAGAGCAGGCCCAGCACCAGGATGCCCACGACGGCATAGCGTGCGCTGAAGCGCTTGAGCACCACATACGTCACGATCAGCAAGCCAGCCAGCACCGGATCGATGCCCATGCCGCCGAAAGCCTGGATGCCGAATTGCAGCAGGATGCCCGCGAGCAAGCCTGCGGCCACGCCCGAAGGAATCAGCCGGATCAAGCGCTCGAACCAGCCTGACAGCCCCAGCGCCACAAAGGCCGCGGCGGAGATCAGGTACGCGCCCACCGCTTCGGCATAGGGCGTGGTGGCCAGTGCCGTCACCAGGAACGCCGCTGCCGGCGTGGACCAGGCGGTAATGATCGGCTCGCGCGTCCGCCAGCTGAGCATGAGCCCCGTGACGCCCACGCCAATCGAAATCGACCACACCCACGATGCCGTCAGCTCCGGGCTCAGGCCTGCCACCCTGGCCGCCTGGAACACGAGAATGAAGGTACCGCCGTAGTTGACGATGACGGAAATGAGGCCCGCGACAATGGGATGGGCGAGATCGGACCAGCGGGAAGAGGAGGCGGGCGGTGGGGACGGCATGTGGGATCGGGGCTCCTGAAAGTGGCCCCATGGAGCGGGCCATGGTGCTGATTTATAGGCTTGAAATGGCATACTGCGCCCAGCCAATTTTTCGATGAGATACCGGCCAATTGTTCAAGCATGCGCAACTTGAATCCGTGAAAGCCTGGGTGCTCGATCCAGCGCATGGCGCTTTGCCCCTGCACGCGCGCATTCAGCGCGCCATCCGGCAACTCATCCTCGACGGTGCGCTGGAGGTGGGGGCGCCACTGCCTGCGTCGCGCGCACTGGCAAAGTCGCTGGGCCTGTCCCGCGACACGGTGGAGGCGGCATACAGCCAGCTGCATGCCGAGGGGTTTATCGAACGGCGCGTGGGCAGCGGCAGCTTCGTTTCGGAGAGGGCTCAGCGTTTGCGGAGGCGGGGCACGGGGCGGCGCCCTGCAGCACTGCGGGAACCTCTGCGGCTGAGCCAGCGCGGATCGGCCATGTTCCGCGGCGGTGGGGTGCGGGACTTTCTGGCTCCCCGCCCGTTCGCTCCCGGCGTGCCGGAAACGCGCGGCTTCCCGCTGGCCACCTGGGAGCGGCTGGAGCGGCAGGTGCTGAAGGACTGGGGCACCACGGCACTGCTGCACAGCCCACCGCAAGGGATGGAGCCGCTACGGCGTGCGATTGCGAACTACGTCAATCTCGAACGCGGCGCGCATGCCACGGCCGAGCGTGTGCTGGTGCTCACCAGCTCCCAGCAGGCCCTGACCCTGTGCGCTACCGTGCTGCTGGACGCTGGCGACCGCATCTTCGTTGAAGACCCCGTGTACCACGGCGCGCGCAAGGCGTTCGACGCCGCGGGGCTGGAATGTGTGCCCGTGCCGCTGGATGGGGAGGGAATGCGGGTGGAGCCTCTGCGCAAGGCGCGGCAACCGGGCAAGGCGGTGTTTCTCACGCCTTCGCATCAATTTCCGACCGGAGCCACCCTGGCGCTGGACCGGCGGCTGGACATCATCGAATGGGCCCGGCAGCACCAGGCCTGGATCATCGAGGATGACTACGACAGCGAGTTCCATTACGCGGGCAAGCCCACGGCCTGCGTGCAGGGCCTGGACCCGAACCAGCGAACGATCTACATCGGCACATTCACCAAGTCGATGTTTCCGGGCTTGCGCATTGCCTTCATGGTGCTGCCGCCCGAACTCGTGGCTCCGATGACCGCCGCACGCACCCTGCTGGATGGGCACAGCGCGCCGATTCCGCAACTGACCCTGGCGCGCTTCATGGAGGGTGGCCATTTCGGGGCGCACGTGCGGACCATGCGTGCCGTCTATTGTGAGCGGCGCGATGCCCTGGAACTGCTCGTGCGCAGGCACCTGGCGGACTTCGTCGAGCCTGAAGTGCCGGACGGCGGCATGCAAATGTCCTGCCGGTTCATTCGCGACATTCCCGAGCTGGAAGCCATGGGCGCAGCGCAGCGTGCCGGTATCGATCTGCTGGGACTTACGCCATTGCATGCAGCGGGCACGAGCCGGGCCGGATTCCTCATGGGATTTGCCGCGTATGCGCCGAAGGAACTGGAGACCGCTGTGAAGAAGCTCGCGCAGGTGTTGCGCACGCTGGATCGTTGAAGGCGGCCGCCCAGTCCGTGGCTGGGAAGGTTTCGGATCCGTCGAGGTTGCTGCCGAAGCCCCATGGCCATTCTGTGGATGCGCAGCGCGGCCATCCACCCGCAGCGACACCCCCCAGCCGCAAGGCGCCCAGCGTATGGGGGCGATCTGTCGGCTCATTGGCCGCCGGCACGGGCCGGACAAGCCCGGGGTTGTCTTTCCTTCAGGCACATGCCGCGTCCGGGGTGAACGCGGGCGCAGGGCATCACCGCGCGGCATGTGCGGATTTCCAGCCTCTCCGGTTTTTTGGGATGGATTTTCATCCAGGAATGCGGGAAAGGTGCCGCCATGGAAATGGAAATCTCTTTGAAATCAATGACTTCCAAGGACGGCGCCGTGTGGCACATGCGTTGCTAGATGGACATTCGTTGATCGGTTCATCGATTGCAGAAATGGATGCCGTGTGAACCATCTTCTTGCGTGATTTCAAGCCACCATGAACAAGGCGGCTTCGTCCAACACAGGTTCAGGAACCCCCATCTCCATGCTGTCACACCCCAAGCCGCACGCCCCTCCACCCTGCCTCCACCCGTCTTGCCAGGCAGTCATCGGCGATGACGGCGAGCGCCTGGGGTGTGCATGGGCGCCGCGCACTGCTGCCAAATTCCATCGATAGCCGGATTGCCGAGTGCCAGTCCTCCAACAAGACGGCGGATCGTTTGCCGCGGAACGGCCATCCGGGGCTGTCGGCGCAGTTCCGCTGCGGCATCGAGGGTGGTCAACGGCTTTCCCTCCCATCGCCTGCGCATTGATGCTGGGTGCCTCGGTGGCATTCGCGAACCCGGCGGACTCCGCCCCAGCTGCCACGGGCCGCAGTTCCATGGCCTATGACCCGCAGCGGCATGATGCCTTGATCCTGGCGCACCGCGGGGGGCATGTCCCCCCGGCCCAAGCGCTGCAGCAGTTGAAGGACTGGCTCGACGTGCCATTGAGCGACAGCGTGCGCCAGCGTCTGGTCTCCGACGCCGTCGTGATGGCGACCGCCGGCGGCCAGTTCGCCGAAGCCGTGACATTGGGACGCCAGCAAACCCCGGCGGGGTTGAGCGACTACGCGCTGGAGGCGCTCGCCGTGGCCGCGCGGCGCGTGCAGGACACCGCGTTGCAAGGCGACACCATCAGCATCTGGCGCGCGCGGCAGCCGCAGGCGCTCGGACCCCGCATCCACGAAGCTTTCTGGCGCCTCGACAGCGGAGATGTCGTGGGCGCGAAAACAATCAGCGAGGCGCTCATGCGGAAAGCGGCAGAGCACATCGAAGTCCGTGTCGCGCTGCTGGAGTTGCGCGCTGCCGTGGCCCGCGCCGAAGACCAGCCGCTGATCGCGATGGCCGCCTACGCCGAGGCCGGTGCGCTGCGCCCCGAGCGCCTGGACATTCGCCGCGAGGCCGACTTTCTGCTCGCCGACAACGGCGCGGCGCCTACCGCCTTCGACGACGCCGAAGCCGAAGCAGCCGCAGGGAAAAACCCCGGCGCCTTTTCCGCGCTGGCGCTGTCCATGCTGCAGCAGAAGGCACTGGCCCAGCGGCTGCGCTGGGCCCTCCAGGAGCGCGACCAACGCCGGGGCGTGGCGCGCGTGGTCGCACTCGACAAGGTGCTGGCCGGCCAGGAGGCCGCCCTGGTCCGGCTAGAAGCCGCGGCGCAGCAGGCCCACGGCGCGGACGCCGAGGCCTGGCGCGTGCTGCGCAGGAATCTTGAGTCCGATCGGCTGCTCGCGCTGGTGGAGCGTGGCCGTCCCGGGGACGCCGTCGCGCTCTACGAAACCCTGAGCTTGGCGGGCATCGACCTGCCGTTCCACGGACTTGCCGCGGCGGCCCGCGCTTTCGCGCAGGAGCGTCGTTCGGCCGAGGCCGTGCCCCTGTATGAAGCCGCCATCGCGAAGGGTGGGGCGGACGTGCCGATGCCGGGCGAAATCCACTTCGGCCTGGTCTATGCCTACCTGGACACCGGCCGCTTCGAACAGGCTGAAGCGCTGCTCAAGCGGCTCGAGGAGAGCACGCCGGCGCTCACGCGCCTGGCACCCGAACCTGGCCGGCCCAACAGCCAATACACCGAGGTGATTGGCATGCGTGCGCTGATGCAGCTCTACACCGACCGGCTCGCGCTTGCTCAGCAGAGCTTCACGGCGCTGACGCTGGACGCGCCGCTCAACGCGGGCTATGCCCTTGGCGCCAGCCTCACCGAGCGCTTGCGCGAACGCCCCGAGGCCGGGCTCGCGCGCCTTGAGGCGCAGATGGCGGACCATCCCGACGACATCGGCATGCGCGTCGGCCATGTCGAGGCGCTGCTCGGTGCGGGCTGGTTCGGCGAAGCCCGCCAGCGCGCCGCATCGCTGGTGGCCGATGTTCCCGACAGCCTGCAGGTGCGCGACATGGAACGCAAGCGCGATACCCTCACCGGTGCGCGGCTTGAGGTCGACGCCGCGGCGTCGCGTGGTGGCGCCGTGATCGCCAGCGGCGAGTGGCGCATCGACAGCCGGCTGAGTTCGGGACTCATCGCAGACCAGTGGCGCGTGTTCTACGACCAGTCGCTCGCCCAGGGCAGCACCGAGGCCGGCAACGCCAAAAGGGTCCGTGGTGGCCTCGGCCTGCGCTGGCAGCGCGGTCCCTGGGTGGCCGAAGGTGCTCTGCAGCATGCCGCTGCCGGCCCTTACCGCAACAGGATGGCCGGTCGCGTCGACTACCGCGCCAGCGATGCCTGGCGGCTGTGGGCTGCCTACGATGGCGACAGCAAGGAACTGCCCTGGAAGGCGCGGGTAGCTGGCACAGGCGCGCGCGAGATGGCGGGCGGCGTGGGCCATGTGGTGAACGAGGCGCGCCGCTTCAACCTGCAGTGGCAGCGCCTGGATTTCAGCGACGGCAATGTGCGCAGCGGCCTGGGCCTGGGCTGGACCGAGCGCTGGGTCAGCACGCCGCGCGTCCAGGCCGAGACCCGGCTCGAGGCCGGCACGGGCCGTGGCCGCGTGCTGGACACGCCGTACTTCAACCCGCCGCGCGATGCCAGCGTGCGGCTTGCGGCGCGGGCCCAATGGCTCACGTGGAAGAGCGACGACCGGCAGTTCTTCCAGGCCATCGAGGTCGGTGGAGGCAACTATCACCAGCGCGGCTTCGGCAGCGGACCGCTGTGGAGCCTGCGCTATGAACACAGCTGGAGCCTGGGCCAGCGGCTCACGCTGCGCTACGGCCTGGGCATCGCCAGCCATCCCTACGACGGCGTGCGTGAACGACAGCGCAGCGTCTTTCTGAACTTCTCGATGCCCCTGCAGTGATGTCCGCAAAGAACACCTTCCCCTTCCTGCGGGCCGCCATGGCATGGCTGCTGATCGGGCTTGCGCTGTGCGCGCTGTCCCGGCTTGCGCCCGCCCAACCGCTGCCGCCGGCCGACCCCGACGATGGCGTGAGCTTTCGCGTGATCTCGTTCCATGACGTGCGCACCGGCGTGCGCGCCAGTTTCGAGAGCTCGCCCGATGCCACCGCCATTGACGACCGCACGCTCGTGGAGGTGTTCGCCTGGCTGCAGTACAGCGGCTACCACCCGGTGAGCCTGCAGCAGATCATCGACGCGCGTGCGGGCGGCCGGCCCCTGCCCGTCCGGCCCGTGCTGTTGACCTTCGACGACGGCTACCGCAGCGCCTACACCAAGGTGTTTCCGCTGCTCAAGCGCTACGGGTACCCGGCGCTTTTCGCGCTGGTGACGAGCTGGCTCGAGGTGCCCGAAGGCCAGCCGGTGCACTGGGGCGACAAGCCGGCGCCACGCGAGAACTTCCTGCTTTGGCGCGAGGCCGCCGAAATGGCGCGCTCGGGCCTGGCCGAGTTCGCCAGCCACAGCGATGCCATGCACATGGGCATCCAGGCCAACCCGCAGGGGAACATGCTGGCGGCCGCCGCCACGCATCGCTACGATCCCGGGACCGGCCGCTACGAAGAAGATGCCGCCTACCTGCACCGCATCGAGACCGACCTGCGCCGCAGCCGGGAGATCATCGAGGCGCGCACCGGCGCCAGGGTCCGCGCCACCGTCTGGCCTTATGGCGCCTACAACGCGATGGCGCTGCGGGCCTCCGAGCGCGCGGGCATGCCAATCACCTTCACGCTGGACGATGGCCCCAATACGGCCGCCGTGCCGCTCGCACGCATCCGCCGCGCGCTGGCCGTCTACGACAATGCGGCGCCCGAATACGCCCAGCTCCTGCGCAGCCCTGCGGGCGGCGAGACGCGGCCTGTCAACCGCGTGATGCACGTGGACCTTGACTATGTGTACGACCCCGATCCGGGACAGCAGGAGCGCAACCTTTCGGCACTGATCGAGCGTGTGGCCGCCGTGCGGCCGCGCTCGGTGTTCCTGCAGGCCTACGCCGACCCCGATGGCGACGGCGTGGCCGATGCCATGTACTTCCCGAACCGCCATCTGCCCGTGCGCGCCGACCTGTTCGGCCGCGCTGCCTGGCAGCTGCGCAGCCGCGCCGGCGTGAAGGTCTATGCCTGGATGCCGGTGATGGCCTACCGTCTGCCGGCTTCGCATCCACTGTCTGCCCATACGGTGATGGCGCAGGGCGGCAAGGCGCCGGCCGACCGCTATCACCGGCTCACGCCCTTCCATCCGGCGGTGCGCACGCTGATCGGCGACATCTATGAAGACCTGGGCCGCTACACCTTCTTCGATGGCCTGCTGTTCCACGACGACGCAATGCTGGCCGACGACGAGGACGCCTCTCCCGACGCGCTGTCCGCCTACGCCCGCTGGGGCCTGCCGCCCGACGTGGGCGCCATCCAGGCCGATCCGGCGCTGCGGTCCCGCTGGACCACCGCCAAGACCCGCCACCTCATCGAGTTCACCCAGGAGCTCCTGGGCCGGGTGGGCGCCTGGCGGCCAACGCTCGAAACCGCGCGCAACCTGTACGCCCGGCCCGTGCTCGAACCCGAGGCGGAGCAATGGTTCGCGCAAAATTACGAAGCATCGCTCGCGGCCTACGACTATGTTGCGCTGATGGCCATGCCGCGCATGGAGCGCGAGAGCGATGCCCAGGGCTGGCTTGCCCGGCTGGCGCGCCGCGCAGCCGACACCCCCCGTGGTCTGGACGGCACCGTGTTCGAATTGCAGGCCCGCGACTGGCATACCGGAAAGCCCGTGCCCAACGACGAGCTCACGCGCCAGTGGGCGCAGCTGCAGCGCGCAGGCGTGCGGCACCTGGGCTACTACCCGGATGACTTTCTTGGCAACCATCCCTCGCTCGACACGGTGCGCCGCGCGATCTCGGTGCGCAAGCTGCTGCCGCGCGCGCTGCGCTCGCCGGCGGGTGCCGCGGCGACGGTCCCTCCACAGACGGCGCCTGCGGTGCCTGCGCAGGCCGGGGAATCCCGATGACCTCCGGCCCGTGGCTCGTCCAGGCGCTGCCCTCGCTGCTCTTCGGTTTCGTTTTCTACTACCCGTTCTTCATGGCATGGGTGTGGATGGCCGGCGGCCTTTCGCACGCGTGGGCGTTCGAACGCAAGGACGACGTAGAGACCGACCCTTTGCTGGCATTGCCCTCGCGGCCGTTCGTCACGGTGGTGGTCCCTTGTTTCAATGAGGCGCCTCACCTGCGAGAAGTGATCGAGCAGCTGATGCGCACGCGCTACCCGAACTATGAAGTGATCGCCGTCAATGATGGCAGCACCGATGGAACTGGCGATCTGCTCGACGCGATGACGCTGGAGTTCAGCCGCCTGCGCGTGATCCACAACGCCAGCAACCAGGGCAAGGCCGTCGGCCTCAACACCGCGAGCCAGCTCGCGCGCGGCGAGTACATTCTCGGCATCGACGGGGACGCGCTGGTGGACCCCAACGCCATCGCCTGGATGCTGCGGCGCATGCTGGTCTCGGACCGCATTGGCGCCGTCACGGGCAACCCGCGCATCCGTACGCGCACCACGCTGCTCGGGCGCATGCAGGTGGGTGAGTTCTCCTCGATCATCGGTCTCATCAAGCGCTCGCAGCAGCTTGTCGGCACGCTGTTCACGGTGTCCGGCGTGCTCGCCATGTTCCGCCGCCGCGCGGTACTCGAGGTGGGCTTCTGGAGCCCGGATGTGCTCACCGAAGACATCGACATCAGCTGGAAGTTGCAGCTCCTTGGCTGGCGGCTGCGGTTCGAGCCGCGCGCGCTGTGCTGGATTCTGATGCCGGAAACGCTGCGCGGCCTCTGGAAACAACGCCTGCGCTGGGCGGTGGGCGGTATCCAGACCATGCTGCGCATCACGCCCTCCATCCTGCGTCTGCGCAGCTGGCGCCTGTGGCTCATCTATGGCGAATACATGGCGAGCGTGGTGTGGGCCTACGCGATGGCGATCGTGCTGCTGATCAGCGCGATGCGTCCGCTGCTGCCGCAGGAATCGGTGTGGCACTCCACGCTTCTTCCGCACTGGCAAGGCACGCTGCTGGCCATGACCTGCATCCTGCAGATGCTGCTGAGCCTGTGGATCGACCGGCGCTACGACCGCGATCTCATGCGCTATTTCGCCGGAACGATTTGGTATCCGATCGCATTCTGGACCATCACGATGACCACCACCGTGGTCGCGCTTCCCAACGCTCTGATGCGCCGCCGCGGCAAGCGCGCGGTGTGGACGAGCCCCGACCGAGGAGTCTCCGATGTCTCATGAGCCCGACGACCACGCCCTGCCGCCCGCGCCGCACGCCGACGTGCGCCCACCGAGCCGGCGGCATTCCTGGGGGCAGCCAGTGGGCGAGGAGCCGATCATCGATGCCGCCCGGGTCTCGCTGCAGGCGTTCGGCGCGGGGCGGTCGCCGCGGCGCACGCTCGCCATGTACCTCTGGCTGCGCGTGCTGCGCCCTGCGCTCACCCTCGCGATCTGGTTCTGTGCGGTCTGGTACGCTTGGCCCTATGTGCTCAATGCCCGCTCGCAGCCCGAAGTGCTACATCTGCTTGGCCTGTACGCGGCAGTGATCGCCGCGATCCTTGTATCGATGCTGGTGGTGGCACCGTGGCGCCGCCGCCAGCATGAACGCGAGGCGCCATCCACCCATGAGCCATCGTCGCTGTCCGCATTGGCCTCCTACATTGACGTGCCGCCCGCCCGCCTGTCGTCCTGGCAGCGCACGCGGCAGCTGCTGGTTCACCACGACCATGAAGGGCAGCTCAGGGATGCCACCGACACCACCCCCGGGGCGCTGGAGCCCGAGCCCCCTGCATCGCGCCGGGGACGGCGCTGATGGAAGAATGGGCCTGCGCCGTGCAGGCAGGTTGACCCCACGGATCGCCCATGACGACACCCCGCAATGCCTCTTCGCTGCGGGTCTTGCCTGCGGCGGATCCGCTGCGCGATGCATCCTCGGGCGATCTCTCGATACCCGCCCGGGCGGGCACGACGCTCCGCTGGCGGTGGCGCCACGTTGTCGTGCTGGCGGCATGCGCGCTGTGCGGCGCGGTCGCCTATGTGGCCACCTTCACTTTCTATCGGGAAGAGCAGGCCCGGGGCGCCGCGAAACGCCTCGAGTTTGTCGTGCTCAGCCTGCAGGCGCTCGTCCATCGCAACGAAGCCCTGCCAGGCATCATCGGACTCAAGTCAACGCTTGGCTCGCTGCTGGACACGAACACGCTGGCGGCCCAGGCCGCCGCCAACGCGTATCTTGAAACAGTGGCGAAGGCCTCCGGCATTTCTGCCGTCTACCTGCTGGATGCCGGCGGGACGACGCTGGCTTCGAGCAACTGGAACCAGGTGCTGACCTTCGTTGGCGAGAACTACGCCTATCGGCCTTACTTCAAGGATGCGATGGCGGGCCGCACCGGGCGCTTCTACGGCATCGGATCCACCACCGGCGAAGCCGGCTACTTCCTGGCGGCCGGCGTGGTGGCGCCGGGCGGCGCCCGCGGTGTGATCGCGGTCAAGCTCTCGCTCGAAAAGTTCGAGGAAGCCATGCGGCAGAGCACCGACGTGGTGATCCTCACGGACCGCGAGGGCGTGGTCATTCTCAGCTCCGTTCCCGAGTGGCGGTACCGCACCGTCGCCGCGCTCGCACCGGCCGCGCGCGACCGCATCCGGCAATCGCGGCAGTATGGGGACCTGCCGCTGCTCGCGCTGCCCGGGCCGGGGCTGGATTTCACCCGGTCCCACGCAACGCTCGTGCGCGAAGGGGGCATCACGCACTACACCATGGCCACCCATGCGAGCGAAGATCTGGGTTGGCGTGCCGCACTTCTGGTGGACCAGGCACCCTCGCGCCGCGCCGCCGTCCTGGCCGCACTGGCCGCCGCCTCCGTCGTCGCCTTCCTGGGGGCGCTCACCATCGGCTTTCAGGAAGGCCGGTATCGCCGTGAGGAGATGCGCAAAGCCAAGCGCGCGCTGGTGGAAGCGAATGCCCGGCTTGAGCAGCGCATCATCGAGCGCACGGCGGATATCAGCCACGCCAATGCCTCGCTGGAACGCAAGATCGAAGAACTGCGCCGTACCGAGGCGATTCTTCATGAGACGCGGGACGGTGCGGTGCATGCGGGCAAGCTCGCCGTGCTCGGGCAGATGTCTGCAGGCATGGGCCACGAGCTCAGCCAGCCGCTCACCGCGCTGCGGACCCTGTCGGACAACGCGATCACGCTGCTTGACGGCGCGCGCCTGGAAGAGGTGCGCGAGAACCTTCACCTCATCAGCGAACTCACCGCCCGCATGGGGCGCATCATGGCGCTGCTCAAGGCCTTTGCCCGCGCCGACAGCACCAGCCTCGAACCCGTGGCCATGGACATGGCGATCCATCATGCGCTCATGCTCGTAGAGTCTCGGCGGTGCGAGGTGCGGGCGGATATCCTGGTCAGCTCAACGCTGGCGACCCGCCCGGTGCGGGCCGACGCCACCCGGCTCGAACAGGTGCTCGTGAACTTGATGCGCAACGCGCTCGACGCGGTCGAGTCCCGGGCGGAGCGCCTGGTGAGGGTGGCGGTCCGGCAAAAAGGGCGCCATGCCGTCATCTCCGTCAGCGACACGGGCGGCGGCATCGCGCCAGAGGCCATGCAACGGCTGTTCGAACCGTTCTACACCACCAAGCCCGCGGGCGCGGGGCTGGGTCTTGGGCTCGCCCTTTCGCAAAGCATCGTCGAGAGCTTCGGCGGGCGCATCGAAGCGCGCAACCTGGACCGGCAGGGCGCGCTCTTCACCATCACGCTGGAGGTCTATTGATGCCCGTGCCACCCATCCCTGCCGACGAAAGGCCGCGAGTTCTCCTCGTGGATGACGAGCCCGCCGTGCGGCGCGGCCTCGAGCAAGCCATGGTGCTTGCCGGCATCACTGTGAAGGCGGTCGGCAGCGCGGAGGCCGCGCTGGATGTTTTCGAGGACGTGCAGCCGTGGGCCGTCGTGAGCGACGTCAAGTTGCCCGGCATGGATGGCCTGGAGCTGCTCAACAAATTGCGCCAGTATGATCGTGAAGTCGCGATGGTTCTCATCACCGGGCACGGGCACGTCGCCATGGCGGTGCAGGCAATGCGCGAAGGCGCCTACGATTTCATAGAGAAGCCGTTTTCCTCGGAAACGCTGGTCGGCGTCGTGCGCCGGGCCGTCGAGCGGCGCGTGCTGCTGGAAGAGAACCGGCGCCTGCGTGAGCGCTTGCCTTGCGAAGAGGGGCGTCCGCTCATTGGCCAGACACCCGCCGTGCAGCGTGTCCGCCAGCTGGTTCGCGCACTGGCGGCGACCAACGTGGATGTCCTGATCGCCGGAGAGACGGGCGCGGGCAAGGAGGTCGTGGCACGGGCGATTCATGCCGCCAGCGGCCGCAGCGGTCCCTTTGTTGCGCTCAACTGCAGCGCCCTGCCAGAGAGCGTCATCGAGAGTGAAATCTTCGGCCACGAGGTGGGTGCCTTCACCGGCGCCGCCAAGCGGCGCGTGGGGCGCATCGAGTTCGCCAACAAAGGCACATTGTTCCTCGATGAAATCGAGTCGATGCCGCTCTCCGTTCAACTGAAGCTGCTGCGGGTGCTGCAGGAGCGCGAGATCGAACGGCTGGGCAGCAATGTCTCCATACCCGTCGATTGCCGCGTGCTCGCCGCCGTCAAGGGGGACCTCAAGGCCATGACGGCGGCAGGCCGATTTCGCGAGGACTTGTTCTACCGGCTCAATGTGGTGACGATCGACGTCCCGCCATTGCGCGATCGCATGCTGGACATCCCGCTGCTCATGGCCCACTTCCTGCGCGAGTTCGCCCAACACCACGGCATGGCGCAACCGGAATGGAGCGATGACGACCTGCGCCGCTGGAAGGCCCACCGGTGGCCCGGCAATATCCGCGAGCTGCGCAACGTTGCCGAGAGGCTTTGCCTGGGCCTGCCCGACGGGCTTTCGCAAGCCGATCCGCCGCCGGTTTCTACGTCGCTCACCGCGCGCGTGGACGAAACAGAGGCCGCGCTGATACGTGAAGCGCTTCGCCAGGCACGGGGCCGCGTGGCCCAGGCCGCCGAGCAGCTCCATCTCCCCCGAAAGACGCTGTACGACAAGTTGCGCCGGCATGGCCTGGTGGCAAGAGACTTCCTGCGCGGCTAGGGTCCCGCTGCGCACGGAAGTCCCCATCGCATAGTCTTCTTCGCTCGATGGCGGCACTTCATGCCCTCTGGATCGCCACCGCTGTCGCTGCGGTGGATGCCTTGTGCTGGCGCCATCGGCCCTGAACCGGTGCCAACGATCCCGTGGCGGCTGGCTCGCGCGGAGGGCGGGGTGTCAGCCCTGCTTGTGCAGCGGCAGCCACAGCGTGAACGTGGAACCTTGCGCCTGGGCGCCGTCACTGGTGCTCCAGGTGCAATGCGCGCCCAGCACCAGCGCGCGGCTGTGCACGTTGGGCAGGCCCCGGCGGGCGGGCGCCAGCGCCTCGGACGCCGGGGGGGTGAATGGACGGCCGTTGTCCCGTATGCACACCTGCACGCCGCGCGTGCCATCGCCGCCGCCCTCTGGCGGGGGCCAGACGGCCTCGGCCGTGCTCAGCACGATCTCCGTCGCGCCACTGTGCTTGAGGATGTTGGTGAGGATCTCCTGCAGGATGCGCAGCACGTGCAGCGCGTTTTGCGCGTCCAGCCAGGGCAGCGGCGGCAGGTCGTCCACCTGCCAGTGCATGACCAGTCCCGCGCCCTCCAGCCGCAACCCGAGCCGATAGCGCAGGCCGGCCAGCAGTGCCAGCAGATCCGCATTCACGGGCTCCAGTGAGTCGATGGAGATCTTCAGGTCGTCGATGCACTCCCGCAGCACCTGCGCCACGTCCACGGGTGCCGCCGGCGCAGTCTCTACCAGCCGCAGCGCGCTCATCAGCGAGGAACCCACGCCGTCGTGCATCTCCCGCATCAGGCGCTGGCGCTCGTGCAGCAGCGTCTGCTCGCGCTCGGCGGCGCGCAGCAGCTCGTGTGTTTCGCGCAACTGCAATTCCTGCGCGGCCAGGCGCTCGGCCTGCACGGCATTGGCTTGCTCGGCGACTTCCAGCGCGCGGTGGTAGCGCGTGAAACCGACCAGCAGGAACATGGTGAACACGCCCATGTACACGTAGGGTGTGAGGTAGATGTGCTCGATGCTGATGCGGTAGCGCTGCATCGCCAGGTCGTGGACGGCCAGGGGGAACGAGAGCGCCACGGCCCCGGCCAGCAGCACGCTGGACCAGGAGCGTTCGCGCCAAGCGCCCAGCGCCGCCACGCACAGCACCACCAGGGCCGGAGGAAACAGCGCCAGGCGCAACAGCGGCAGCATCGCCTCGTGCCGCAGGTCCCACAGTGGCAGGGCCGCCAGCGCCACCAAGCCGCAATAGGCGACCACGGCGCGCGCCAGCCGCGGATAGCCCCGGCCCTGCATCCGGCACAACAGGAAGAAGGAGCAGGCCGACGACCCCAGCGAGCCCACGAGCGTGAGCCAGGAGAACCATTCGTCGGGCACGCCGAAGCCCTCGGCATCGACCAGGTAGAACAGCGTGGCCAGCAAGTGCCCCACCGACAGCAGGAAGAACAGCAGGTAGCCCGCCTCGCCCCGGCCGCGCCGCACCAGCCACACCGCCAGCGCGAACACGCCCAGCACCAGGTAGGCACCGCGCAGGTAGGCCACCAGGTCGGTCTGCAGCAGGCTGCGCAGCCGCCACCCCGGCCAGAGCGCCTCGGCCGGCCCGGCCCACACGCTGGACAGCGCGCCGCCCACGCCGGGCAGATTGGCCATGCGCACATGCACCTCCAGGGGAACGCCGGGCGCAGCATGGCCCGCCAGGTCCACCCACACCGGGCGGTTGAAGCTGTTCCAGACCCGGCTGCCGTGCGACTGCCAGACGAGGTGCCCATCGGCATACACCGCCACCGTGCCCACTGTCTGCCAGCGCGGGATGTACAGGCGCGTGCCCTGGGGCGTGGCGGCGAGCGCCTCGCCCGGCACCCGCAGGCGGTACCACCACACCTCGGGTGGCGCATCGGCCTGCGCGGCTGTCGAGACCGTGCTGCGTGCGCGGGCATGTGGCAGGTCCACCGTGCTCCACGGTATGGTGCTCGAAAGCACTGCATCGGGTGATTCGTGCAGCGAGGGCGGCGGCGCCCAGCCCCCGCTGGCGGGGTTCCACGCCTGCGCCTGCACCAGGTGCGCGGGCAGCACGCCTGCCAGCGCCGCGCCCCCGGCGGCGGCACCGGCCAGCAAGAGCCGCAGCGCCAGGCGCGCGAGATCAAGCCACATCGATCCACCCTTTGCGCGCCGCGGCGCTCACCGCTTCGGCCTGGGTCGTCACCTGCAGCTTGGCGTACACGCGCCGCACGAAGGTACGCACCGTGTGGCGCGACACGCCCATCGCCCGCGCCACCTCGTCCAGTGTGTAGCCGCGTGCCACCATGCGCAGCAACTCGGCCTCGCGCGCCGAAGGTGCCACCTCCGTGATCTCCGCCGCCGCCAACCCCGGCTCCAGGCCCGCTGAGGGCTTGGCTGTCACGGGAGACTGCGCGCGGCGCAGCAGCAGCTTGCGCGCCACCATCGGATTGATGGGGCTGCCCCCCGCATGCAGGCTGCGCACTTCGTCCACGACGGCGCTGGGTGGCAGGTCCTTGAGCAGGTAGCCCATCGCACCGGCCTCGATGGCGCCCAGAACATGCGCCTCATCGCCAAAGATCGTGCTCACCATGGCCGCCGCCCCGGGCCAGCGCGCGCGCAGCACGGCCAGCACGTCGAGCCCGCTGCCATCGGGCAGCCCCAGGTCCAGCAGCAGCACGTCCAGCGGCGCATCGTCCGCCTGCAGCGCCGCCAGCGCTTCGGCGCGGCTGGCCGCCACCCACTGCAGATGCATGTCGGCCGCGCCTTGCAAGGCATGCGCCAGCGCGTTGCGGCAGACGAAGTCGTCCTCCACCACCGCCACGCGGATGGCAGGGGGCGCAGGCGCCGCATCCGGCGCCCAGGGAGTTGTGCGAGGAAGGGAAACCATGCGCCGATGCTGCCACAGGCCCAGGTCAAAAGCGCCGGGCCTGGCGGGGCTGCTGTGCCCGGCAGGCCGGCTGCGCCAGCCGGTACGGTGGCAAGCGGCGGATCATGGTCGGTTCTTCGGGCTGCATGCGGGGTCGGTGGGTTTCTGCATGGGTTCCAGGTCGTCAATGCGCGCCCATTCGGCGGGTGCTCCGTCCATGCTGCCATCCCCCGGGGCCCTTGTCATGTCGCCCAAACGGGGGACATACAAAACCGTGCCCATCCGGTAACTTCCGGTCCCGCAAGCAGGGGCCTGCACCTGAATCCACAAGAACACGGTGGCCGACACCGTTCCATTCAGGGCAAGCCCGAGCGGCTTTTCTCGAACGCACCACGGAGTGAGGAATACATGATTCGGATGGTAGAGGCCGCGATGCGGCCGGGCGCAACGGCGCGCCACAGCTCCCGGCCAAGGCGCAGCGCGGGCGCATCCCTGGAAAGGTTCCGGGCGGTCCGGGGGCTCGCGCTTGCGGCGGCGGTGGTCTTGCTGCAGGCCTGCGGCGGAGCGACCTTGTCGTCGTGGATCGAGGCGCCGCTTGTCGCCGACGGCTACACCCGCAACGCGGACTATTTCCCCTTCGAGCCCACGCTGCTCGTGAACCCCGACGCGAATGCGCAGCTGAAGTTCTCGTACGCCACGTTGCCGAGCGGAACGTTGACCAAGCTGGTCGTGGACAAGGCGAGCACGACGGCCTCCGTGGGGCAGGAAGCCTACACGCTGAATGCCGACAAGGTCGCGCGCGCGCGCCTGGTGCTCTATGTGGAGAAAGTGGCCGCGCCTGGCTACATCGCGATATTCAGCGCCCATCAGGACGGTGCCGATTGCTTCGAGCGCGAGGACACGGCACCCCACTGCGGCCAGTCCGTGGCCAGCGCCGATGCGGCCGCCACCGATGCGGACAGTCCCGCGCAGCCCCTGCGCATCACCACGCCGGGTTTCTACAGCTTCGATGTCACCAAGCTGGTCAAATACCGGTTGGCCAACAACGTCGAGTCGATGATGCGTGTGGGCGCGGCCCCCGATCCCAACGACAACACCTTTGGCAGTTTCGAGTTCGCGAGCAAGGAGCTGCCAGCGGGGCAGGCCCATGTACTGCACCAGCCCCAGCTGCTGATCACGCTCAGCGATGCGGTGGGCGCCACCAGGAACGCCTATGCCGCGACCAGCGTGCGCCAGTCGTCCATCGACCCCTCCGTGGCTTCACGGAATTTTGCCCAGGACGAAAATCTGTGGCTGAGCGGCGTCCCGGGCAACCGGGCATATGCGCTGATACAGCCGCAATCATTGCCCACGGGCGCCTTCACCTTGCGCACCGCCCTGAACGAGATGGGTTCCGTGGGGGTCAAGCAAACCATGGTGGCGTTCGTGAATGCGCCGGTGCCGGAACAGGCCACGGCACAGCCGCAGGCGAATTTCTACACCAGGCCGGGATTCACCTCGCAGAACCAGCAGGTCACCTCCTGGAACGGGGGCTGGACCGAACCATCCGCAGCAGCCTTGTTCGCCACCGCACCGCTCGACCGGGATGCGCAGAACCAGTCCCTGTTCGTCGATGCCAGTGAGGGCTATGTCTCCGCGCTCGCGGGTGCCTACAACGCGGATCGCCGCGAGAACTTCGCCATCGCCGGCTCGACGAACCTGCAGGCTCCGCTGACGCTGGACAGCGACAACAACACCCGGACCGGGCACATGCCGCGTTTCGTCGCCGCGATCACGCCCGTGTCGGACAGGATGCGCAATTTCATGAAGTTCGACAGGGACGACAGCGAACACACCCGCAACTACTGCCTTGCGCTGGGCGATGGGATGTGCAACCCGTCGCTGTCGCTGCGCGCGCGCCTGGGGCAGCTCTTCACGAGAAACCCCATCGTCATCGACCCAAGGGCATCGACCCCCGAAGGTTCCTACCTGCCCTATGCGACCCCGATCAACGTCGCGGTGCCGTCCAGCGGCGCCAGCGCGATCATCCAGAGTGATCCCGATCCGGCGGAGCAGGGCTTCATGGGCGATGGCGGCACCGGCTACTACATCTACGACGCCCGGGCCAACCGCGTCGCGGGCCAGTACCAGGGAATCATCAGCATGCCGGGGCACAACCTGCGCGCCGTCATCCACTTCGAGAACCTGCCGCTGCCCGCGCCGTCGCTCGGTGGCCCGGGCACCATCGACATGGTGCCCGGCGCCGCGTCGGTGACGGTCGCGGCCAATGCGCCGATCCCGTTCCGGCTGACCGTGGTCGACCCGATCAATGCGAACATCGACGATACGACACGCTGGGCGATCACGAGCAGCAACCCGGGCGACACGATGCCGGGCGAGATCCAGCAAAGCGAAGGCAGCGCGGCGTTCGCGGCGACGTTTGCCGGGCCCGGCTCGCGCACGCTCACGGCGACGAGCAAGGGCGACGGCACGATCAAGACGACGATGAACGTCCTCGTCAACCAGGTGGTCCTGCCCGGCCAGGCGATCACGTTCACCTCCACGCCACCGGCGTACCCCGTCGTGGGCGGGGCCTATGCGGTGTCAGCCCTCGGCGGCGGCTCGGGCAACCCGGTCGTGTTCACCATCGATGCCGCCTCGACGGCCGGGGCCTGCTCGGTCGCGGGCAGCGTGGTGACATTTGCCGGCGCGGGCACCTGCACCGTCAATGCCAACCAGGCAGGCGACGCGAACTACGCCGCTGCCGCCCAGGTGCAGCAGACCATCGCCATCCCTGTCACCTACAGCGGCACCACCGTGCCCACCACGGGTGCGGGCGGCCCGGCCAGCGCCAGCTTCACGGGTGGAGGCGCCGGCTGCCGGTTCGACCCCGCCGCCACCGGCTTCATGGCCGCCAGCGCCGCCCCGCCGGGGCAGAGCGCACCGCAGGGCGCGTTCCGCGTCCGGCTGGTGGACTGCACCCCGGGCGCCACGGTGCGCGTGACCACCCTGTGGCCGCAGCCGGTCGCCGGCTTCACCAAGTACGGCAAGGCCAGCAGCGGCGCCGCCAGCGCCAGCTTCTTTGCGCCGAGGAATCTCACCATCGACGGCAACGCCGTGAGTTTCGACCTGACCGACGGCCAGCTGGGAGACGACGATTGGGCCCAGAACGGCGTGATCGTGGACCCGGTGATGCCACTGGCCGCCGCGGGCCTGGCCACCGCCATTCCCACGCTGAGCGAATGGGGCGTGGTGCTGACGGGGGCCACGCTGGCCGCCATGGCCTTGCTGGGGTTGCGCCGCCGCCGGGGCTGATGGGCGTGCAGGGGCCCTCACGGCGCACGGCCTCTGCCCGGCGCGTGAACGCGGTCATCCCCCGGGCGGGGGAGCCGGTGCCCTGAAGCTGGCGGCCCACGCCGGGAACTCGTCCGCCGGCATGGGCCTGGCAATGAAGTAGCCCTGCGCTATGTCGCACCCCAGATGCAAGAGCTGCTCCCAGTGCTCGCGGGTCTCTATGCCCTCGGCCACTGTCTTGCGGTCCAGGTCATGGACCAGGTCGATGGTGGAGCGCACGATCTTGGCGGAGCTCTTGTCGTGTGTCATGGCGGCGACGAAAGACTGGTCGATCTTGATGCAGTCCACGGGGAGCTTCTGCAGGTATGCCAGGGACGAGTAGCCGGTGCCAAAGTCGTCGATGTACAGCGGAATGCCTTCCTCCCGCAGGGCGTGGAGCACGCCCATGGCGTATTGCGCATCCTCCATGACGGTGCTCTCGGTGATCTCCACCTCCAGCAGCCCGCGTGCCACGCCGCGCTCGCGCTGCCAGTGGCGGAACTTGGCGAACAGCTGCTCATCGCGCAGGTTGCGCGCCGAGAGGTTGACGGCGATGGGCAGGGCGCAGTCCTGGCGCTGCCAGGCCTGGAGTATGTCGAGCACGGACACCAGCATCCATTCCGTCAGCGGCTTGATGAGCCCCGTGTGCTCCGCCAGTTCGATGAAGACCCCGGGCGCCAGCAGGCCGCGCTGGGGGTGGAGCCAGCGCACCAGTGCCTCGGCGCCGCAGACGCGGCCGCTGGCGAAATCGACCTTGGGCTGCAGGTAGACCCGCAGCTGGCCGGCGTCGATCGCGTGGCGCAGCTCGCCCGCCATGTTCAGGCGCTCGGCCTGGTCCTGTTCCTGCTGAGGAATGAAAACGACGTGGTCCACGCCCATTCTCTTGGCCTGGTGAACCGCCTTGTCCATGCGGCGCAGCAGGTCGTGCACGGTTCGCCCGTGCTCCGGGAACAGCGCGATGCCGGCCTTGGCCACCACATCCAGCGCGATGCCGGCCACCGAAATCGGCTGTGACAAGTTCTGCTCCAGCATGTTCACCGTGTGGCGGGCGGCGTGCAGGTCGCTGTCCGGCAAGAGGGCCGCGAACTCATCGCCGCGCAGGCGGGCCACCAGGGCCGATGGCGGGGCGCTGCGCTGCAGCCGCCGTGCGAACTCGCGCAGGATGTCGTCGCCGTGCGCAAAGCCCAGCGCTTCGTTGATTTCGCTCAGGCGCTCGATATTGAATTGCAGCACCGCCAGCGAGCGCGGCTGTTCGCCGCCTTCGTGGATGGCGGCGGCCAGCGCCTCTTCGAACTGGAGGGCATTGGGCAGGCCCGTCAACGGGTCATGCCGGGTGAAGTGGTGCATGGCGGCCTGCACGCGCTCCTGTTCGACGCGCGAGCGCAAGGTCGCGATGCCATAGGCAAGGTCATCGCTGGACTCCGTGAGCAGCGCGATTTCGTCCTCGCCAAAGGTGTCGGGTTCCGGGTCGTAGATGGACAAGGCGCCAATGACCTGGCCTGCCACCCGCAGCGGGCACGAGATGCCGGATCTCGGCCCGTGGGGCCTGCCGTGCCAGGGCGCATGGCCGGGGTCGGTGTTCATGTTGCGCACCAGGCAGACCTCCTCGGTCCGGATGGCGCTGGAGGTGACCCCCTGGCCCAGGGCCGTGCCGCTCAGGTCCAGCCCCAGCTGCCGCAGCGCGTCCATGCCGCCGGGGTAGCCGCATTCGGCCATGGGTTCAAGGGGCAGCTCCGGGCGGCTGCCGCAGTACCAGACCACGGCCATGCCATAGCCGCCGGCCGTGACGATGGCCTGGCACATGCTGTCCAGCAGATCCTGTTCCTCGCTGGCCCGCAGCATGGTGCGGTTGCCGGCGCTCAGGGTGCGCAGGGCGCGGGTCGCGTGCTCCAGCTGCCGTATGCGCTGCTCCAGTTCGGTGTTGAGCGTCTGTATGCGGTTCTCGAAGTGCTTGCGGTCCGTGATGTCGGTGCCCAGCACGTAGTAGCCGCCCACCTTGTCGTGCGCCTCGAACCTGGGCAGGTAGCGGATGGCCTGCCAGACCCCGGGGAAGGGCTGCCAGTCATAGGCCTGCGGGGTGCCCGCCAGCACGCCGTCGATCATCGGGGCGGCCTGGCCGTAGCGTTCGTCGCCGAGTATTTCCTGCACCGTGCACCCCGTGATGTCCGCGCGTTCCGGGGCGAAGCTCTGGCGGTACTGGTCGTTCACGTACACATAGCGCCGCTCGGCGCTCACGAACGCGATCAGCGCGGGAACCGCGCCAATGACGCTGCGCAGGTGGTCTTCGCTTTCTTTGAGCTGCGTCGTCCGCTCCCGGACGTGCGACTCCAGCAGGATGTTCTGCGCGCGAATGGTCTGCTCGGCCTGGCGCTCCGCCGTGACGTCACGGAAGACGAGGACCACGCCATGCAGCTGGCCGTTGGCATCCCGGATGGGGGCCGCGCTGTCCGCGATGGGGCATTCCGTGCCGTCGCGCGCGAGCAGCGACGTGTGGTTGGCGAGGGCTTGAATCTCGCCGGTGGCAAGCGCGGCGGCCACGGGCACCAGGGCGGGCTCGCGGGTCTGTTCGTTGACGATGCGAAACACCACTTCCACCGGCAACCCCCGGGCCAGCGCGATGGGCCAGCCCGTCAACTGCTCGGCCACGGGGTTCATGCGCAGGATGCGGCCTTCGGTGTCGGTGGCCAGCACGGCATCTCCGATGGAGTGCAGCGTGGTCGACAGGCTCTCTTCGCTGTCCGCCAGCGCGCGCTGGCTGGTTTCGGTTTCGCGCAGCTGCCGGCGGATCAGCACGTAGGTCGCGCCCAGCAGGGCCACCAGCATCGCGGCGGCGATGGAGCCCGCCACCACCAGTTTCTGCCGTGCCTGGGCATGCGCGTTGGCGCGCAGCGTGAGCAGGTGGCGCTCCGCCGTGTCCATGTCGCCGAGCAGCTCGTAGGTGCGTGCGCGCGTGGCCCGCAGCGGCGCCGTGGCCACGAAGGCATTGGCGGCCTCCTGGCCCTGGGTCTTGCGCAGCATCTCGACCTGCCGGGAGATCACCATCCGCTGGTTCACGATTTCCCGCAGCTGGCCCCAGCGCTGGTGCTGGTCGGGGTTGCTGGCGGTCAGCAACTGGATCCTCTCCAGCGTGCGCTCTCTCTGCGCGATGGTGTCGTCGCGTTCGGCGATGTGGGCGGGGTCTCCGCTGAGCCGGAAGTTCTGCGTGGCCAGCTCGATCTGCAGGGTGTAGCCACGGGTGCGGGCCAGGTTGTTGAGCACCTCATGGGTATGCGCGAGCATCAGCGCGGTCTGGGACGCATCGTTCGCCACCCGCCAGGTGGCCGCCACCAGCGCCGCCACCACCAGCACGGCGGCGCCGAATGCAATGGCGACCTTGCTTTCGAAACTGGACCAGCGTGCCACCGTATTGACCTTTCCGTGAGGAGACCCGGCCGGAGGGACCCGGATCGAACAGTACGCCGGCACCGGAAGGACGGGGTTCGCCATGCCTGCTGCATCGTGCAGCACATCAGGAATCCGTTGGCTGGCTGCTATCGGCCAGTTCGAATATACCGACTGGAGGCCTTGCGGGGAACCAATAGATGGCATGGTGGAGCTTTGTGGGCCCCCTCAGGGCGCGCCGCCCGCCGGTCCCGTGGGGCGCGGCGAGTCCCTAGAATCGCGGGAGCCCACCGACCCCCCAAGAAACACGACCATGGAACGAGCAACCCGCCAGCGTGCGGCAATCCACGCCGCGATAGCCACCGCAGGGCGTCCCTTGTCGCCGCAGGAGGTCCTGGAGGCAGCACGCGCCGACATCCCCTCGCTGGGGGTGGCAACCGTCTACCGGAATCTTCGCGCGCTGATGGAGGACGGCACGATCGAGCCGGTGACCCTGCCCGGCAGCAGCGCCCGCTACGAGATGGCGGGGCAGGACCACCATCACCATTTCCTGTGCCGGGTCTGCCACCGCGTGTTCGATATCCATGCATGCCCCGGCGGCTTCGCGCACCTGGCCCCGCCGGGCTTCACCGTGGACGGCCACGACATCACCTTGTACGGCCAGTGCAGCGATTGCCAGCCCCCGCCGCCGGCGAAGAAGGCGCCGGCCCCGGCGCGCCGGGGCCTCACCCGGGGCTGACGGCCTGCCTTTCCCGTGCCCGCCGGTGGCCGCGGCGGGCGGTCGCCGGTTTCCATGCGCACCTGCCGGGGGCGGCATGCCGCTTCGGGCCAAGGGCGCGCGGAGCGTGAGACAATGCCGCCGCTGCGCAGCGGCTCCACGGGAGCCCCACTGCCGCTGCCGATCCGAGGGCGCCATGCCGTGGCAGGCACCAGGCCCGGCGGCAACGCCAAGCAACGGCGTGTGAATGCGCGGCCGATGTGCCGGTACCCGCCTGCACAGCCGAAGGCCCTTGATTTGATGAAGGAATCAAGGGCCTTTTCTTTTCAATGGGCGCCCTGGGCGCCGGACGGTTTCCCCCGGCATGCCTCGCGGCATGCCATTCACCCTGTTCCACGCGGCCACCGCCGCCACTCGCCGGCCCGGGCACGACAGTTCGGCCGTGCAGAGTGACTTCGCCACCGATTCTCTGACCTCCCATGACACCCTTCCTGAAGGACACCACCCTCGGCATCGACTTTGGCACTTCCAACTCCGCGATGGCCGTGCGCCAGGGCACCGGGCCCGCGCGGATGATCGCGCTCGAAGGAGGCGCCCCCACACTGCCCACCGCGCTGTTCTTCAATGCGGAAGACCACCGCACCCACTTTGGCCGGGATGCCGTGGGGCAGTACCTGGCGGGCACGGAGGGGCGCCTGATGCGCTCGCTCAAGAGCCTGCTGGGCAGCGCGCTGCTGCAGGACAAGACGGCGGTGCACAACAAGCTGGTGAGCTACCAGGACATCATCAGCCTCTTCTTGCGCATGCTGGTGCAAAAGGCGCGCGATGACCTGGGCGGCATGCCGGCCCGGGTGGTGATGGGGCGCCCGGTGCATTTCGTGGACGGGGACGCCGGCCGCGACCAGCAGGCGGAAGATGCGCTGCGCCAGGCCGCGGTGGACGCGGGGTTCGCCGAGGTGTCGTTCCAGCTGGAGCCCATCGCCGCCGCGCTGGACCACGAGCAGCGCATCACGCACGAGTCGCTGGTGCTGGTGGTGGACATCGGCGGGGGCACGTCGGACTTCACGGTGGTGAGGCTGGGGCCGCAGCGCATGGCGCGCGCCGAGCGCGGCAGCGATGTGCTGGCCACCACCGGCGTGCACGTGGGCGGCACCGACTTCGACCGGCGGCTGAGCCTGGACCTGCTGATGCCCCTGCTCGGATTTCGGCACACCGGCCCCGCGGGGCGAGAGGTGCCCAGCCGGGTGTTCTTCGACCTGTCCACCTGGCACCTGATCCAGTGGCTGTACTCGCCGCGCGCGCTGCGCGACGCGCAGAACCTGCGCACCGACTATTCAGATGCCCGGCTGCACGCGCGGCTCATGCGGGTGCTGCACGAGCGCTTGGGGCACCGCATGGCCAACACCGTGGAGCAGGCCAAGATCGCCGCGTCCCTGGGCGATGCCGATGCGCCCATGCCGCTGGACTGGATCGAGGCCGGGCTGGCTGAATCCGTCACCCCCGAGGGGCTGGCGCGGTTCCTGTCGCAGCCCCTCGAACAGGTGGTGGCCTGCGCGCAGGAATGTGTGCAGCTGGCGGGCCTGGGGCAGCAGGGGGTCGATGCGATCTATCTCACGGGCGGCTCGTCGGCCCTGCGGCCGCTGCGCCAGGCCCTCAAGGCGGCATTTCCCGGCACCCCCCAGGTGGAAGGCGACCTGTTCGGCGGCGTGGCGGCCGGGCTGGCGGTGTCGGGGTGAGAGTCCGGCGGGAGGTGCCGCGCACCCTGGCCGGTGCCGGTACTCGCCGTGGCGGGTCGGTTTGCTATTGAAAATGTAGCTTTTGGCGCTTTCCTGCCAAGGGTCTAAGGCCAATTTGGCATGAAATCCGGGCCGGAATCAGTCCGCGGTGCCGCTGTCTGCACCACCGTCGTCCGCACCGCTGCGCTTCCATGCCAGGGCCGTGTCGTACAGCACATTGCGCGATGCGCCGGTGATCTCGGCGGCCAGGCGCACGGCGGTTTTCAGCGGCAGCTCCTGCACCAGCAGGCGCAGCACCCGCAGGCTGGAGCCATCGTCGCTGGCCACCGCCACCGGGTGCAGCAGCACCACGAACTCGCCGCGCGAACGCTGGGGGGCGCCGTCCAGCCACGCCGCCAGCTCATGGGCGGGCCGCGTGGTCACTTCCTCGAACTGCTTGGTCAATTCCCGCGCCAGCGTCACCGGGCGATCGCCCAGCACTGCCAGGGCCTGGGCCAGTTCGCCGATGCGGTGCGGGGCTTCGAGCAGCACCACGCAGCGGGGCTCATGGGCCAGCTGCTGCGCAATCACCGTGGCGCGTTCAGCGTTCTTGACGGGCAGGAAGCCCGCAAACACGAAGCCGCCGTGTTCGGTGCTGTGGGCCACGGCGCCAGCCACGCTCAGCGCGGTGGTGATGCTGCTGGCGCCGGGCAGGGGCACGGCGCGCAGGCCGGCCGCCTGCACGGCGGCCACCAGCCGGGCGCCGGGGTCGCTCACGCCGGGCGTGCCCGCGTCGCTCACGTACGCCACGCGCTGGCCCTGCTGCAGCCGCTGCACCACGTTCTGCGCGGCTTCGGCCTCGTTGTGCTGGTGCACGGCCAGCAGCTGCGAGGCCCCCTTGTCGATGCCATAGGCGCGCAGCAGGGATTGCGTATGGCGCGTGTCCTCGCAGGCCACGGTGTCGGCCATCTGCAGCACATGCAGCGCGCGCAGGGTGATATCGGCCAGGTTGCCGATGGGCGTGGCCACCACGTACAGGGCGCCCTCGGGATAATGCTGCGCAGCCGCCGCTTCACGCGCGGCGCCCTGGGCTGAAGCGAAAGATGCGCTCAATGAAATTCCTTGGAAAGAGAAAACCGGCGGAAGCCCCTGGCCCGGCCGCCAAACCCGCCACCACGCGCGAGCGCGGCAATGCGGCGGAAGACCAGGCCCTGGCCCACCTGCAGGCGGCGGGCCTGCACCTGGTGCAGCGCAATTATCGGACGCCCGGGCGCGGCGGCGGCGAGATCGACCTGGTGATGCGTGCACGGGACGGCACGCTCGTGTTCGTCGAGGTGCGCAGCCGCGCGGGCCGCGCGTTTGGCGGCGCAGGGGCCAGCATCGGCGCCACCAAGCAGCAGCGCATCATTTTCGCGGCCCGGCACTACCTGCTGCGCCTGCCTTCCCCGCCGCCGTGCCGCTTCGACGTGGTGCTGGTCGAGGAGTCCGTGCAGTGGCTGCAGGCCGCCTTCGATGCGCAGTAGGCGCGCGCCCGGTGGCCGCCATCCCTGGCGCCGGCGCCATGCAGGGAACTACGGTTTGCTACAAAAGCTGTAACACGCGGCGGGTATCATCGGGCCCTCATGCTTGAGCAACGCATCCAACAGCATTTCATCGACAGCGCCGACCTGAAGTACCAGGCCGCGCAGGTTCTGAGCCACCCCATCGCCGCCGCCGTGCAGGCCGTGCTGGCCTGCGTGACCAGCGGCGGCAAGGTGCTGGCCTGCGGCAACGGCCCCTCGGCCGCCGAGGCGCAGCAGTTCGCCGCGTTCTGCGTGGCCGGTTTCGAGCGCGACCGGCCCGAGCTGGCCGCGCTGGCCCTCACCTCCGACAGCACGCTGCTCACGGCCGCCACGGGTGGCAGCCACGATGCGGCGCAGCAGTTTGCGCGCCAGGTGCGTGCGCTGGGCCAGGCGGGCGACGTGCTGCTGGCGCTGTCGGTCACCGGCAATGACGCCAACCTGCTGGCCGCCGCCGAGGCCGCCCACGAGCGTGACATGACCGTGGTGGTGCTGACCGGCCGCACGGGCGGCAAGCTGGCCGCCCTGCTGCGCGAGACCGATGTGTTGATCAGCGTTCCGCACGACCGCGCCGCGCGCGTGCGCGAAGTCCATGCCCTGGTGCTGCATTGCCTGAGCGATGGCGTGGACGCCCAGTTACTTGGCGAACAGGAGATTCCCCTATGAAGCAAACCACCCTGAAACGTACCCGACGCACCGTGTGCACGGTGCTGGCCGCCGCCGCGCTGGCCGCGGGCCTGTCGGCCTGCGCGCCGTTGATCGTGGGCGGCGCCGTCGTGGGCGGCGTGATGGCCGTGGACCGCCGCACGACCGGTACGCAGATCGAGGACGAAGGCATCGAGCTGCGCGCCGCCAACCGCATCCGCGAAACCCTGGGCGACCGCGCCCATGTCAACGTGACCAGCTACAACCGCCAGGCCCTGCTGACCGGCGAGGTACCGAGCGCCCAGGACCGCCAGACCGTCGAGCAGATCGTGTCGCAGGTGGAGAACACGCGCTCGGTCGTCAATGACCTGGCCGTGATGCCCGCCAGCAGCCTGAGCCAGCGCTCCAACGACACCTTCATCACCGGCAAGGTGCGCGCCAGCCTGGTGGACGCCCAGGACATCTCGGCGAATTCCTTCAAGGTGGTGACCGAGCGCAACATCGTCTACCTGATGGGCCGCGTGTCGCAGCGCGAGGCCAACCGCGCCACCGAGATCGCCCGGGGCGTGAGCGGCGTGAGCAAGGTCGTGCGCGTGTTCGAGATCGTCTCGGAAGAAGAGCTGCGCCGCATCGCGCCGCAGCCCGCGCCAGTGACCACCGACAACAGCGCATCGCCCGGCGGTTGAAAGCGGGCGGCCAGGCTCGATAGCCTGCACAGCCCCTGGGTCGAAACATCCCGGTTCGCATGACGCGGACCGGGATTTTTTCTTGAAGACCCTGCATCGCGCGTTGCGGCATGAAGCTGGCACGGCACAAGCGAGTGCACCCGCAGAGCCGGCTTCGCCAGGCCGAAGAGGCCGCGCGCGCTTCTGGCGCGTGCCACCGGGGCGCCGCAGGCGACCCAGGGAGCTACGTCAGCCTTTTGATCAGGCTCGACGTGTCCCAGCGGTTGCCGCCCATCTTCTGCACATCGGCGTAGAACTGGTCCACCAGCGCCGTCACGGGCACGCGCGAGCCGTTGCGCTTGGCTTCGTCGAGCACCAGGCCCAGGTCCTTGCGCATCCAGTCCACCGCAAAGCCGAAGTCGAACTTGCCGTCCACCATGGTCTTGCCACGGTTGTCCATCTGCCAGCTCTGGGCCGCGCCCTTGCCGATCACCTCCAGCACCTGTTTCATGTCCAGGCCCGCGTTCTGGCCAAACGCCACCGCCTCGGACAGCCCCTGCACCAGCCCGGCGATGCAGATCTGGTTGACCATCTTGGCCAGCTGGCCCGCGCCGCTGTCACCCAGCAGCGTGAAGGCGCGCGAGAACGCCATGGCCACGGGCTGGGCCGCCTCGAAGGCCGCCGCGTCGCCGCCGCACATCACGGTGAGCAGGCCGTTCTGCGCGCCGGCCTGGCCGCCGGAGACGGGGGCATCCACGAAGTGCAGGCCCAGGGCATGGGCGGCTGCGTACAGCTCGCGCGCCACCTCGGCCGACGCGGTGGTGTGGTCCACGAAGATCGCGCCCGGCTTCATCCCGGCAAAGGCGCCGTCGGCCCCCAGGGTGACGGAGCGCAGGTCATCGTCGTTGCCCACGCAGCAGAACACGATGTCGGCACCAGCCGCGGCCTCGCGCGGCGTTGCGGCATGCCTTGGCGCCTTGGCGCTGGCGTACTCCGTGCACCAAGCTATGGATTTTGTAGCGGTTCGGTTGTAGACCGTGACCTCATGCCCGGCCAGCGCGAGGTGGCCGGCCATCGGATAGCCCATCACGCCCAGGCCCAGGAAGGCGACCTTGCGGGATGGGGTTGCGTCGTAGTTGCGGGGATTGGTGCTTGGCATGGGAGTGGTTCTTGCAAAAAAAGGCCGCCACGGGGGCAGCGTTTGAAACTGGCGCGGCCCAGGCCAGCGGACGCCGTGGAACTGGCTTTGCCAGGCCACCAGCGTCGTCCCCCTTCCCGCGCGCAGCGCGAGAAAAGGGGGAAGCGGCGCAGCCGCTCAGGGGGTTGTCACACAATCGCGAAGTGCTCGGTGCCCGAGGCAAGGTCCGGCGATTTGGCGCGCTGGCTGTTGAGCTTGATCTGCAGGCGCAGGTCGTTGAGCGAATCGGCGTTGCGCAGCGCGTCTTCATAGCTGATCACGTTGGCCTCGTACAGGTCGAACAGTGCCTGGTCGAAGGTCTGCATGCCCAGGTTGCGGCTCTTCTTCATGATCTCCTTGATCTCGGAGACATCGCCCTTGAAGATCAGGTCGGAGATCAGCGGCGTGTTCAGCATGATTTCCACGGCCGCAGCACGGCCCTTGCCGTCCTGCTTGGGGATCAGGCGCTGGGACACCATGCCGCGCAGGTTGAGCGACAGGTCCATCAGCAGCTGCGCGCGGCGCTCTTCGGGGAAGAAGTTGATGATCCGGTCCAGCGCCTGGTTGGCGCTGTTGGCGTGCAGCGTGGCCAGGCACAGGTGGCCGGTTTCCGCAAAGGCCACGGCATGCTCCATGGTCTCGCGGTCGCGGATTTCGCCCATCAGGATCACGTCGGGCGCCTGGCGCAGCGTGTTCTTCAGGGCTGCTTCCCAGCTGTCGGTGTCCAGGCCCACCTCGCGCTGCGTCACCACGCAGTTCTTGTGCGGGTGCACGAATTCGATGGGGTCTTCCACCGTGATGATGTGGCCGAACGAGTTCTCGTTGCGCCAGTCCACCATGGCGGCCAGCGTGGTCGATTTGCCCGAGCCCGTGGCACCCACCAGGATGCACAGGCCGCGCTTGGTCATCGTCACTTCTTTCAGCACCTGCGGCACGCCCAGGCCGTCGATGGTGGGCAGCGTGAGCGGAATCGTGCGCAGCACCATGCCGACCTTGCCCTGCTGGATGAACGCGTTGACGCGAAACCGCCCGATGCCGGCGGGCGAGATCGCGAAGTTGCACTCCTTGGTGCGTTCGAAATCGGCCACCTGCTTGTCGCTCATGATGGCGCGCGCCAGCGTGAGCGTGTGGTTGGGCGTGAGCGGCTGGGGCGACACCTTGGTCACCTTGCCATCGACCTTGATCGCGGGGGGGAATTCCGCCGTGATGAACAAGTCGCTGCCATTGCGGCTCACCATCAACTTGAGCAGGTCATTGATGAATTTACTGGCCTGATCGCGTTCCATCAGAATTTCTCCCGGGGGTGTTCGTCTGTCGGGTGGTCGTTGTGCAGGTGGTATCCGCGCATCATCATTTCTGGTTGTCGCTCAGGCGGGCGCTCACCACGCGCAGGCGCAGCGACAGCTTGCGGGCCAGCAGCGCGATCAGGCTGGCGGCGAGCTGCGGGTCCTTGGTCATCATGTCGTCCATGGCCTCGGCGCTCAGCACGGCGATCTCGCAGTCGGTGAGCGTGGTGCAGGCCGAAAAGCGGATGCCGCTGTCGAGCAGCGACATCTCGCCCAGGATGTCGCCGGGCCGGGTCTCGGCCAGGCGCAGCTGTTCGCCCCAGGGCTGCACGCGGTCCACCGCGATGGTGCCGGTGAGCAGCACCACCATGAAGTTGCCGTATTCGTCCTGGCGGATCACGTCGCGGTTGGACGGGATGGCCGCGAATTCGAAGAAGCGCTCCATGCGCTCCACGGCGTCCTTGTCCAGGTGCGCCATGTACTTGTCCTTGGCCCACAGGCCCTGCAGCAGCTTGCCGCCACGGCTGGTGGGCAGGCGCTTGGCGCCCACTTCTACCGCACGCGCCTCCCAGGGCACGAGCATCGAATCGTCCACGCCCTGGCCGGCGAAGGCCGTGGAAAACAGCACCGAATCCGTGTTGTCCTCCATGGGCTTGCCGCCGCGGGTTTTCATTTTCAGAAGGCTCAGAATGCCTTTCATACAGTGCTCCGGTGTGCGGCAGCTCGTCGGGCCGCAGGGTACATGGGTGCCGCGCGCGGATCAGCCCGGGAAGTTTTCGGGGATCTTGGCCTTGGCGCGCGCCTCGGCCGGGCTGATGATGTTGCGGCGAACGAGGTCGGTGAGATTCTGGTCCAGCGTCTGCATGCCCACGCTGTTGCTGGTCTGGATGGTGGAGTACATCTGCGCCACCTTGGCCTCGCGGATCAGGTTGCGGATGGCGCTGGTGCCCAGCATGATCTCGTGCGCCGCCACGCGGCCCGAGCCGTCCTTGGTCTTGCACAGCGTCTGCGAGATCACGGCCTGCAGCGACTCGGACAACATCGCGCGGACCATTTCCTTTTCTTCGGCGGGGAACACGTCGATGATCCGGTCGATGGTCTTGGCGGCGCTGGAGGTGTGCAGCGTGCCGAACACCAAATGGCCCGTTTCCGCCGCCGTCATGGCCAGGCGGATGGTTTCCAGGTCGCGCATTTCGCCCACCAGGATGGCGTCCGGGTCTTCGCGCAGCGCGGACTTCAGCGCGGCGGCGAACGACAGCGTCATCGGGCCGACTTCACGCTGGTTGATCAGGCACTTCTTGGATTCGTGCACGAACTCGATCGGGTCCTCCACCGTGAGGATGTGGCCGTACTCGGTTTCGTTCAGGTAGTTGACCATGGCGGCCAGCGTGGTGGACTTGCCCGAGCCCGTGGGGCCGGTCACCAGCACCAGACCGCGAGGCTTCAGGGCCAGGTCGCCGAAGATCTTGGGCGCATTGAGCTGCTCGAGCGTGAGGATCTTGGAGGGAATGGTCCGGAACACGGCGGCCGCGCCACGGTTCTGGTTGAAGGCGTTGACGCGAAAGCGGGCCAAGCCTTCGATCTCGAACGAGAAGTCGACCTCCAGGAACTCTTCATATGTCTTGCGCTGCGAGTCGCTCATGATGTCGTACACCATGGCATGCACCGTCTTGTGGTCGAGCGCATCGACATTGATGCGGCGGACATCCCCGTGGACCCGGATCATGGGCGGCAGGCCTGCGGAAAGGTGCAGGTCGGAGGCCTTGTTCTTGACGCTGAAAGCGAGCAGTTGGGTAATGTCCACGGAATCCCTCTATCGTTTGATACGCTGTCAAACATTATGACCACGATTGCTAACAACCTCCAACAGGTTCTGGGCAGGATGGCGCGGGCGTGCACAGCCGCCTCGCGCGACCCGGCCAGCGTGTCCTTGCTGGCGGTTTCCAAGACCTTTGGCGCCGACGCCGTGGCCGAGGCCGTGGCCGCCGGGCAGCGCGACTTCGGCGAGAACTACATCCAGGAAGGGGTGGACAAGATCATCGCCCTGCGCGCCGCCGCGCCCGGCGTGGCGCTGCAGTGGCACTGCATCGGGCCCATCCAGAGCAACAAGACGCGCCTGGTGGCCGAGCACTTCGACTGGGTCCACACGGTGGACCGCCTGAAGATCGCCGAGCGCCTGTCGGCCCAGCGCCCGGAGCACCTGGCGCCGTTACAAATATGCGTTCAGGTCAACATCGATGGCGGGGCCACCAAGTCGGGCGTGGCGCCGGCCGACGCGCTGGAACTGGTCCGCGCTGTCGCGAAACTGCCACGGCTGGTGGTGCGCGGGATCATGAGCATCCCGGACCAGGCTCCTGAATTCGAAGCACAGTTGGCCATCCACACCCGCGCCCGAGCGCTTTTTGACGAGATATGCGCCCTGAACGAGCCAGGCTTGGCTCGTTTTGACACGCTCTCGCTGGGCATGACGGCCGACCTGGAGGCCTCCATCCACGCCGGCAGCACGATGGTGCGCGTGGGCACCGGCATTTTTGGAGGTCGGACTTACCCCGCCTGAAGCATGAGCCGGTCGATCAGCCCGGTAGCTGGAACCGCCCCACGCAGTCCAGCGCCGCTGTCACATCGGCCTCGCTCACGTCCAGATGAGCCACCCAGCGCAGGCGCGTGGCGACGCCGTACAGGCTGCTCGTCACCCGCACGCCGTGCTCGGCCAGCCAGGCGGTGAAGGCCGGGGCCACATCCGCATGCAGGTCGGTGAAGAGGATGTTGGTCTGCCAGGGGTGGACCGTGATCTTGCCCTGCAGCACCGGATGGCGCTGGTTGATATCGCTCAGCCCCTGGGCCAGCCGTGCCAGGTTCGCATGGTCGTCGGCCAGTCGGCGCACGTGGTGCTCCAGCGCATGGTGGCCTGCTGCGGCCAGCACGCCGGCCTGGCGCATGCCGCCGCCCAGGATCTTGCGGGTGCGGCGCGCCTGGCGGATGAAGTCGCGCGAGCCCAGCACCAGCGAGCCCACGGGGGCGCCCAGGCCCTTGCTCAGGCACAGCGACACCGAATCGAAATGGCTGCACAGCGAACGCGCCTCGTCGTACACATCGGTGCCGTGGCGCGCCGCGTTGGCCGTGGCGGCGTTGAACAGGCGCGCGCCGTCCAGGTGCATCGCCAGCCCCCGGCTGCGCGCCAGATGGGCCACCTCGGCGATGTAGGCGGGCGGCAGCACCTGGCCGCCGGTCGTGTTCTCCAGGACCACCAGGCGGGTGCGCGCGAAGTGCGGGTCGTCGGGCTTGATGGCGGCGGTGATGTCGGCAATGCGCAAGGTGCCGTCGGGCTGCGTCTCCACCGGCTGCGGCTGGATGGAGCCCAGCACCGCCATGCCACCGGCCTCCCAGCGGTAGGTGTGCCAGCTCTGGCCCACGATGGCCTCGTCGCCGCGCTGGCAGTGGCCCCACAGCGCGATCAGGTTGGTCTGCGTGCCCGAAGGTGCGAGCAGCGCGGCCTCGAAGCCCAGCAACTGCGCCGCATGCTCCTGCAGTGCGTTCACGGAAGGGTCGTCGGCAAACACATCGTCGCCCAGCGGGGCCTTGAACATGGCCTCGCGCATGGCGGGCGTGGGCTGGGTGACGGTGTCGCTGCGAAAGTCGGGCATGGGCGCGGTCCTCGTGGGTCGGGTCAATGAATGCAAAGACCGGCCATGTTAGTCGCGTTGGCCTCCCCTGCGGCCGCAAGGCGCTCGGCCGGCGACATGGGCGCTGCCGAGGCCAGGGACGCCGAGCCAGGGCCGCCCCGCAGCGAGGGCGTCGTCCCCCTGGGGGGAAGGCGCCGAAGGCGACTCAGGGGGGCTACGGTCTGGTCATCTTGCAGTCCGTGCCTTGCGCCAGCTCATTGCCGGTGTAGGCGGCATCGGTGCGGAAGCCATAGTTCGTGCCTTCCCAGCCCACCTTCACGGTCTTGCCGTCCACCGGCGCGATGGTGTTGACCACCTGCGGCAGCAGCAGCTGGTGGTCCTCGCCGCGCATGCGCACGGGGCCCACCACCGAGTCGATGGTCAGGTCTTCCAGCGCGCGGGCCACCTTCACCGGGTCGGTGGACTGTGCCTTGTTGATGGCCGCGGCCAGAAAGCGCGGCGTCATCTCGATGCGCGGCGCGAGGAAGTCCTTGCCCGTCTTGGCCTGGTAGGCCTTGGCGAGCGCGTCCACCTTGGGGGTGTCGGCCTGGCCCGGGTGCCATTCGGCCACCCAGGTCAGCTGGCCCTGCTTGGCCTGCGACACCGCCAGTACCGTGCCGGGAATGGAGCCCGCGCTGTGGTTGAAGTAGCGCAGGTTGTAGCCCGCGTCACCCGCCGCCTTGAGCAGCAGCGTCATGTCCTGCCCCCAGTTGCCGGTGATGACCGAGTCGGCCTCGGTGCTCTTGACCTTGGCGAGGTAGGGCGCGAAGTCCTTCACGCGGCCGATGGGGTGCAGCGCCTCGCCCACGAACTGGATGTCGGGCCGCGCCAGGCCCACCATCTCGCGGCCGTAGTGCGCCCACTGCTTGCCATGCGCGTAGTCCTGGTTGAGCAGGTACACCTTCTTGATGTCCGGCTGCTTCTTGATGTAGTTGGCGATGGCCTTCATCTTCATGGCGGTGTTGGCCTCGAACTGGAAGTGCCAGAAGTTGCAGGCCTTGCCGGTGAGCTCGGGGTCGATGGAGGAGTGGTTGAGCACCAGGATCTCCTTGCCCGGGTTGCGCTGGTTGTGGCGCGCCGCGGCCTGCACCAGCGCCGTGACCACCGACGAGCCCGAGCCGCCCGTCACGATGGCCTTGGCCCCCTGGTCGATGGCCGCCTGCAGCGCGCTCTGGCTCTCCTGGGCCGAGAGCTTGCTGTCGAACTGCAGCAACTGCAGCTTCGTGCCCTTGAGCACGCCGCCCTTGGCGTTGATGTCCTCGATGGCGTACTGCGTGTGCGTGAGCATGAGCTCGCCCACGTTGGCGAAGGGGCCCGAGAGCGGGTCGATGTAGGCGACCTTGAAGGTCTCCTGCGACCAGGCCGTGGAGGCGGCGGCGGTGCACAGCAGGGCCGCACAGGCAGCCAGGGGCGTGAGGGAACGCGTCAGGGGGTGGCGCAGCATGGTGCTTGTCTCGCTTTCTTGTCGTGGTGAGACCGGGGCGGGCTTGCCACCCCGGCGGGAGGGAGAAGGCTGGGCCCGTCAGTCGAGCGCGATGCCCAGGCTGCGTATCAGCGGGTGCCAGCGCGACACCTCGGTCGTGATCATCTGCGTGAACTCCTGCGGCGTGTTGCCCACGGGCTCGATCCCCACCTCGCGGTACCGGGCGCTGGTCTGCGGCGACAGCAGGGCCTGGGCGATGGCTTTCTGCAGCGCCTGCACGGTGGCATCCGGCGTGGACGCATGCACCGCCACGCCCACCAGCGCCGTGGCCTCCACGCCCTTGAGTCCCAGTTCCTCGAACGTGGGGACATCGGGCAGGCGCGGGTGGCGCCGGCTGTCGGCC
This sequence comes from Acidovorax sp. GW821-FHT10E04, assembly GCF_059415185.1. Classification (NCBI taxonomy): domain Bacteria; kingdom Pseudomonadati; phylum Pseudomonadota; class Betaproteobacteria; order Burkholderiales; family Comamonadaceae; genus Acidovorax; species Acidovorax sp. GW821-FHT10E04. Next base: position 311,184 of record NZ_JBWKMT010000007.1, on the reverse strand, counting down.
ACCGCCAGCGCGCGCAGCTTGCCCGCCTGCAGGAAGCCGCCCGCGGCCGCGTAGTCGCTCATCACCGCCGGGATCTGCCCGCCCGCCAGGTCGGCGAGCGCGGGCGACGATCCCTTGTAGGGGATGTGCGTCATCTTCAGTCGGGCGTGGTGCATGAGCATCTCCATCGCCATGTGCTGCGGCGTGCCCGCGCCCGCCGAGCCAAAGTTGAGCGTGCCGGGCTGGCGCCGCGCCTGCTCGATGAACTCCTTCGCGTCCTTGGCGTCGCAGGCGGGGCCCACGACCAGGATCATCGGGGCGCGCGCCAGCAGCGTCACGAGCTTGAGGTCCTTGTCGGGCGCGTAGCCGAGCTTGCGGTACAGCACCGGGTTGAAGACCAGCGTGCCGTTGTCCACGTTGATGAGCGTGTGCCCGTCGGCCGGGCCGCGCAGCACATCGGCCACGGCGATGGCGCCATTGCCGCCGGGCTTGTTGTCCACCACCACGCTCTGGCCCACGGCGGCCGACATGGGCTGGCCCACCGTGCGCGCCATGAAATCGGAGCCGCCGCCCGCGGGGTAGGGCACGATCCAGCGCAGCGGCTTGGCCGGGAACGGGGCGGAGGCGTGCAGCGCGCGGCTCAGGCCGAGCGATGTGGCGCCGAGCAGCGCCAGTGTGGATCGTCGTGACAGCAGCATGGTGGCTAGGTTTCCTTGAGGGGTGTGTGGGGGCGAAAGACTCTCGCCGCGCTCAGCGCGCGGGCCGGCGCCGGGCGCGCAGGCCCAGCACCCGGTAGGCCAGGGTGGACAGCTCCTGCGCCACTTCGTCGGCCGACAGGCGGCCGTCCGGCCGGTACCAGTTGTAGAGAAAGCCCGGCAGGCTGCAGGCCGCCAGGGCGGTGATCTTGGTGTCGTGGAACTCGAACATGCCGTCCTCGCGGCCTTCCTCGAGCAGGGCGCAGAGCTTGTCGTAGAAATGGTTGGCCAGCTGCTTCTGGGTGGCCAGGTATTCGGGGCGGTACACCTGGGGTTCGCGGTACGGAAAGAACGCAGACGGGTGGTGCGCGAGCGTGGCGCGGATCAGGCGGTCGATGCCCTCGGCCACCTTCACGTGCGCGGGGCGCGGGTCGTCCTCGGCGAAGTCCATGGCCGTGAAGCACGCCACGGCGGGTGCCCACGACAGGGTCTCGAAGATCTCCTGCTTGTTGCGGAAGTAGTAGTAGACGAAGGGCTTGGTCACCCCCAGCTTCTGCACGATCTGCTCGATGGTGGTGTTGGCGTAGCCCTGCGCATCGAACAGCGCCTCTGCTGCGCGCAGGATGCGCTCGCGCTTCTCGTCCGACCCGGCCGTGGCGGCTTTCTGCCGGCCGCTGGCCTGCATGGGGAGCTGCTGGCCCATGGCAGGCTGTCCTTTGTGTGACGGTTGATTTATACCCATGGGTAGCATTGTTCTACCAGTCGGTATATATTGGCAAGACGCTGGCGGGCAGGGGTGCCTATCGCAAACCCTTAGCAAGCCCTTAGAACCAGCGATTCCAGACACCTCGGAGACAACGCCATGCCACAGACCGCACCGCAGCTGCCGCTGCACGAACACCTGCGCCGCCACGCGCGCGAAACGCCCGACCGCACCGCGTACCTCTGGTACGGCCAGCCCGTCACCTGGGCAGAGCTCGACGCGGCCAGCGACGCCTTCGCCGCGCGCCTGCAGGCGCTGGGCGTGGGCAAGGGCGAGCCCGTGGCGCTGTTCATGAACAACTGCCCGCAGTACGTGATGGCGCACTACGGCATCCAGAAGATCGGCGCCATCGTCTGCCCCTGCGGGCCGCTGAACAAGGAGCACGAGCTGGAATACCAGCTCACCGACCTGCAGGCGCGCGTGATCGTCGCGGCCGACGTGCTGCTGCCCGTGGTGGACAAGGTGCGCGCCAGCACGGCGCTGCGGCACGTGTTCGTGGTGCGCTATGCCGAGCTGCTGCCCGACGGCGCGCTCAGCATCGACGCGCCCGCCGAGCTGCTGGCCATGCGTGCCGCCATGGCGCCAGCCCCCGCGGGTTGCGAGGACTTCCTGGCCGCCACGCGCACCGGGCAGCGGCCCGCGCCCGTGGCGCTGTCCATGGACGATGTCTCGCTCATGACCTACACCTCGGGCACCACGGGGTTGCCCAAGGGCGCGATGCTGAGCTACGGCAACGCCACCTTCAAGACCGCCGCGTCGGCCGACTGCAATGGCATGACGCAGCAGGAGACGCTGCTCGCGGTGGCGCCGCTGTACCACATCGCCGGCATGGTGATGGGCGTGAACCTGCCCGTCTACACCGGCGCCACGGCCGTGCTGCTGTACCGCTTCGATCCGCTGGGCGTGGCCCAGGCGCTGGAGCGCCACCGCATCACCTGGTGGTACAGCATCGCGCCCATGAACGGCGCGCTCATGCAGGTGCCGGGCGCGCGCGCCATGGACTGGAGCGCGCTGCGCCGCAACCCGGTCACGAGCTTTGGCATCACCTTCACCGAGGCGCTCGCCCAGCAGTGGCGGCAGTTCGCGCCCCATTGCATCGCGCACGAGGCCGCCTACGGCTTGAGCGAAACCCACACGGTGGATACCGCCATGCCCGTGGACGCGATCCGCTGGGGCACCCAGGGCAAGCCCGTGCCGGGCAACACCTTGCGCATCGTCGACCCCGACACCGGCGCCCCGCTGGCCACGGGCGAGGTGGGCGAGATCACCATCCATGGCCCCGGCAACTTCAAGGGCTACTGGAACAAGCCCGAGGCCACGGCCAAGACCCTGCGGGACGGCTGGGTCTACACCGGCGACATGGGCAAGATCGATGCCGACGGCTACGTCACCTTCATCGGCCGCTTCAAGGAGATGATCAAGGTCTCCGGCTACAGCGTGTTCCCGGAAGAGGTGGAGACCCTGCTCATCAAGCATCCCGCCGTGGCCCAGGCCGCCGTCATCGGCGTGCCCGACGCGGAAAAGGGCGAGGTGGTGCGTGCCTTCATCGTGAAGAAACCCGGCCAGGACGTGGACGCCGCTGCCCTGGTGGCCTGGTGCCGCGAGAACATGGCGCCCTACAAGGCCCCGCGCGAGGTGCGCTTCATCGACGCGCTGCCGGCCACGGGCGCCGGCAAGGTGCTGCGCCGCCTGCTGCGCGACCTCTGAACCAGAAACGATTCCAGCGCTTGCCCATCCTGCGCTGGCAGCTCCACCAACCATAGCAACACCCCATGCCATCGCCCGCTCTGTTCACCAAAGTTCTTGTCGCCAACCGGGGGGAGATTGCGCTGCGCACCGTGCGCGGCCTTCATGACCTGGGCATCGCCAGCGTGGCCGTGTTTGCCGATGACGATGCGGCCAGCCCGCACGTGCAGGCCGCGGGCACCGCCGTCGCCCTGGGCGCCACCGGGCCCGCCGCGTACCTGGACGGCGCGCGCATCATCGCCATCGCGCAGGCGCAGGGCTGCGACGCCGTGCACCCCGGCTACGGCTTCCTGAGCGAACGCGCCGACTTCGCGCGCGCCTGCGCCGGGGCCGGCCTGCGTTTCATCGGCCCCACGCCTGCGCAGCTCGCGCTGTTCGGCGACAAGGCGCAGGCCCGCGCGCTGGCGCTGCAGCAGGGCGTGCCGCTCATGCCGGGCACCCAGGCGGCGGTGTCGCTGGAGGAGGCCCAGGCCTTCTTCGCGCAGCAGGGCGGCGCCGGCATCGTGATCAAGGCGATTGGCGGCGGCGGCGGGCGCGGCATGCGCGCCGTGCAGGCGCAGGACGACCTGCCCGCCGCCTACGCGCGCTGCCGCAGCGAGGCGCAGGCAGCGTTTGGCGTGGACGGCGTGTATGTGGAGCGGCTCATGTCCAACGCGCGCCACATCGAGGTGCAGGTGCTGGGCGACGGCCAGGACGTGGTCGCGCTGGGCGAGCGCGAGTGCACGCTGCAGCGGCGCTTTCAGAAGGTGGTGGAGATCGCGCCCAGCCCTTCGCTGCCCGCGCCGCTGCGTGAACGCATCATCGCCGCCGCGCTGGCCATGGCGCGCGCGGTGGCCTACGAGGGCCTGGGCACCTTCGAGTTCCTGGTGGACCTGGCCTCCAGCGACGTGCCCTTCGTGTTCATCGAATGCAACCCGCGCCTGCAGGTGGAGCACACCATCACCGAAGAGGTGACCGGCGTGGACCTGGTACAGGCGCAGATCGCGCTGGCGGCCGGCCGCAGGCTGCAAGACATCGGGCTCGACCCCGCCGCGCCGCCCGCCGTGCGCGGCTTTGCGGTGCAGTGGCGCATCAACGCCGAGACGCTGGACGCGCAGGGCGGTGCCACCCCCGGCAGCGGCACGCTCACCCGCTTCGACCTTCCCACCGGCCCCGGCGTGCGCGTGGACACGCACGGCGCAGCGGGCGCCACGCCCTCGCCGCACTACGACACGCTGCTGGCCAAGCTCATCGTGCACACGCGCAGCCCACGTTTTGCCGATGCGCTGCGCCGCTCGCAACGCGCGCTGGCCGAGTGCCGCATCGGTGGCGTGGCCACCAACCTTGCGCTGCTGCAGGCCCTGGCCGCGCGGCCCGAAATGGAAAGCCAGCAGGTGCATACGCGCTGGCTGGAGTCGGTGCTGCCAGAACTGCTGGTTGCTACCAAAAATATAGCTACTGGCGCATATGATTCAAGCGCTAGCGCTCAAAACCCCCAAAATCCGTCAGCGCCCGCACCCGAAGGCGCCGTGCTCGCTCCCATGCCCGCGCGCCTCGTGCAACTGAGCGTGTCCGAGGGCGACGTGGTGGCCGCGGGTGCCGAGCTGGCCGTGCTCGAGTCCATGAAGATGGAGCACATGCTGCTGGCGCCGAATGCGGGCCGCGTGCGCGCGCTGCTCGCGGTGCCGGGCGGCTACCTCGTGCAGGGCCAGCCGCTGCTGGTGCTCGATGCCGTGGAGGGGGCGGACCTCGCCCAGGACGCACAGGGCGCGCAGCAGGACCTGGATGCCATTCGCCCCGACCTGCAGCGCGTGCGGGACCGCCACGCCTTCACGCTCGACGCCGCGCGGCCCGAGGCCATCGCCAGGCGCCACGCCCAGGGCGGGCGCACCGCGCGCGAGAACATCGCCGACCTGTGCGACGCGGACAGCTTCATCGAATACGGCACGCTGGCCATCGCCGCGCAGACGCGCCGCCGCAGCCTGGATGACCTCATCGCCAACACGCCCGCCGACGGCATGGTCACGGGCATCGGCGGCATCAACGGTGCGCTGTTCGGGCCCGAGAAGTCCCGCGCCGTGGTCATGTCCTACGACGCGACCGTGCTCGCGGGCACCCAGGGCGCGCGCAACCACGCCAAGACCGACCGCATGCTGGGCGTGGCGCTGGCGCAGAAGCTGCCCGTGGTGCTGTTCGCCGAAGGCGGCGGCGGCCGCCCGGGCGATACCGACATGCCCGTGGTGGCCGGTCTGCACGTGCACACCTTCGCCAGCTACGCCGCGCTCTCGGGCCAGGTGCCGGTGATCGGCATCGCGGCTGGGCGCTGCTTTGCGGGCAACGCGGCCCTGCTGGGCTGCAGCGACGTGATCATCGCCACGCGCGGCAGCAACATCGGCATGGGCGGCCCGGCCATGATCGAGGGCGGCGGCCTGGGCGTGTTCAAACCCGAGCACATCGGCCCCAGCCGCGTGCAGCATGCCAATGGCGTGATCGACGTGCTGGTCGATGACGAAGCCGGGGCCGTGGCGGCCGCGCGGCACTACCTGTCGTTCTTCCAGGGGCGCACCGGTGCCTGGACGGCCCCGGACGCACGCGCCCTGCGCTCCGTGGTGCCCGAGAACCGCCTGCGCGTGTACGACACCCGCACGGCGATGGCCGGCCTGGTGGACGACGGCAGCCTGCTGCTGCTGCGCACCGGCTTCGGCGCGGGCATCCACACGGCGCTGGCGCGCATCGAGGGCCGCCCCGTGGGCATCCTGGCCAACAACCCGCTGCACCTGGGCGGCGCCATCGACGCCGATGCGGCCGACAAGGGCGCGCGCTTCATGCAGCTGTGCAACGCGCACGGCCTGCCCATCGTGAGCCTGGTGGACACGCCCGGCTTCATGGTCGGCCCCGAGGTGGAGGCCACGGCCCAGGTGCGCCACGTGAGCCGCCTGTTCGTCACCGCCGCCAGCCTGCGCGTGCCGTATTTCAGCGTGGTGCTGCGCAAGGGCTACGGCCTGGGCGCCATGGGCATGACGGCCGGGGGCTTTCACGCGCCGGTGTTCACCGTGGCCTGGCCCACGGGCGAGTTCGGGGCCATGGGGCTCGAAGGCGCGGTGCGCCTGGGTTTCCGCAAGGAGCTGGAGGCCTTGCCCGAGGGCGCCGAGCGCGACGCGCTGTTCGCCAAGCTGCTGGCCAGGTCGTACGCCAACGGCGAGGCGCTGCACATGGCGACCACGCTGGAGATCGACGCGGTGATCGACCCGGCCGACACGCGCGCATGGCTGGCACGGGGCCTGGCATCGGCGCAGGTGGCGCCGCCCGGGCACCGGTTCGTGGACACCTGGTAGGGCCGCGCGCGGGCCGCGCGCTGCATGCTAAGCTGGCCCGCCTTGCCCGCCCCACGCCGGGGCGGCGCCCCTGTTTGACGGAGACTTTTCACCATGCCCGGACTGCTGCCCGATATCGATCCCGATGGTTTGCTCGAGTTTTCGGTGGTCTACACCGACCGCGCGCTCAACCACATGTCCAAGCGCTTCACCGGCGTGATGCAGGACATCCTGGCCACGCTCAAGGAGGTCTACCACGCCCACACCGCCGTGCTGGTGCCCGGCAGCGGCACCTTCGGCATGGAGGCCGTGGCGCGCCAGTTCGCCAATCGCGAGAAGGTGCTCATCGTGCGCAACGGCTGGTTCAGCTACCGCTGGACGCAGATCTTCGACGCCGACAAGGGCCTGGGCGGCGGCTCCGTGGTGTGCAAGGCGCGCCCGCAGGGCAGCGGCCCGCAGGCGCCCTGGGCGCCGTGCCCGGCCGAGGAAGTGGCGGCCACCATCCGCGCCGAAAAGCCCAAGGTCGTGTTCGCGCCCCATGTGGAAACGGCCAGCGGCATCATCTTGAGCGACGACTACCTGCGCACCCTGACGGCCGCGGCCCACGAGGTGGGCGCGCTGTTCGTGCTCGACTGCGTGGCCTCGGGCGCGATGTGGGTGGACATGCAGGCCACCGGCGTGGACGTGCTGATCTCGGCCCCGCAAAAGGGCTGGAGCGGCTCGCCCTGCTGCGCCATGGTGATGTTCAGCGAGCGCGCGCGCCAGGCCATCGACGGCACCACGAGCAGCAGCTTCTCGTGCGACCTCAAGAAGTGGATGCAGATCGCCGAGGGCTACGAAAAGGGCCAGCACGCGTACCACACCACCATGCCCACCGACGCGCTGGTGCGCCTCTCCGAAGTGATGGCCGAGACGCGCGAATACGGTTTTGCCAAGGTGCGCGACGAGCAGATCGAGCTGGGCGCCAAGGTGCGCGCGCTGCTCGAGTCGCGCGGCTTCCCGAGCGTGGCGGCCGAGGGCTTCAAGGCCCCCGGCGTGGTGGTGAGCTACACCACCGACCCCGGCATCCAGAACGGCAAGAAGTTCATGGAGGTGGGTCTGCAGACCGCCGCCGGCGTGCCGCTGCAGTGCGACGAGGGGCCGGACTTCAAGACCTTCCGCATCGGCCTGTTCGGTCTGGAGAAGTGGCACAACGTGGACCGCACGGTGGGCCACCTGAGCACCGCGCTCGACCAGGTGGCCCCGCGCGGCTGAACCGGGCCGCCGCCCGTGTTTCGCGGGCCTCTTGAAAAAAGCCACCCGCGGGTGGCTTTTTTTCGTGGTGGCGGGCGCGGTGGCGGTGCCTGGGGGCTCGGCACGCACCGGGCGGCAAGTGCGCGCCGCGGACCGCCCGAGACCGCAGATGCACACGGCGCGGTGATTCGTTCGTCCAGAGAATCCCTAGGGGGCCTGGGTTTCGCGCTCGGCCTCTTCGGCCGCGTGGGCGCGCGCGATCGCCAGGATCACGTCGCGCGCGAGGCGCCGCTTGGGCACGGGCAGGCGCAGGTAGATGTCGAACAGCTCGCGGTCCTGGTAGCCCAGGCCCGCATGCCACTGCGCCTGCCGCTCCCGCACGCGCAGGGGCTCTGCATCGCCGTAGCCCAGCTGCTGCACCGGCACCTGCAGCCATTCGGCCAGGGTGGTGAGCTTCTTGTGGTCGGGCATGGTCTCGCCCAGCAGCCAGCGGCGCACGCCGTGCAGCGTCATGGGCTTGCCCCAGTGGCGGGTGTTGAACTCGCGCTCCAGCACCGCCGGCCTGGGTTCATAGCCGGCGTCCATCATCGCCTTGCGTAACCGGTCCGCAAACTGTCTTTTTGCATCCTGCATGCAGTCACACTAAAAAGGCGCGCAGGAGTCGCGGTGATTCTTGTATATAGTCACGCAATCAATTTGCTCGTTGGTTACGTAGCGGGTCTGCCCGCCAATTCAGGGGCAACGAGCGGCCTTGCAAGGAGGGTGGCGTGGCTGTCGAACACCGAAGGATGGAAACCTGGGAAGCCCGGCGGGAGCGGGTGGGCTGGTTTCCCGGTGCCTGCATGCGCGCGGCAGCCCTGCCGGGCGGGCGGCGGCCGCGCGGGTGGCCCGGCCTCCGCCCCATTGTGCGGGGTTCTGCATTGCGCCACAGTCACCCATGTACTTGCGCGGCGGTCACGCCCGCGGTGCGCGGGCTGCCGCACTGACAGGGGGTCGGGACGTGTGCAGCAGCGGCCCCCGCCACCCCCGCGAAGGATCGCTGCCGCCCTGCGCAGGGCGGGACCATCCCGTGGGGGGCTGTTCGCAGGACGGCGCCCGGCCGGTGGCGGCGGTGGCGGCAGTGGTGCCCGCCCCGCACGTGGACGACCGTGAACGCCAGCGGCTCATCCTGACGCCCGCCCAGCGGCAGATGATCCTGGCGAACGTGCGGCGGTTGCGGGAGCTGCGGGAGGAGGAGCGCGCCGCGCGCGGCATCCTGGCCAGGGAGCCCGCGCCCCGCGAATGACAGTGGGTGCGCCTGGACGGCCGGGGCGCGAGTGGAGACGGGGCATGCGCCGGGGCCGGGCATGGTAGGGTGAATGCATCTTGAATCCCCCGCCGGCCGGCCGCCCCGCCCGCTCGCATGCTGCCTGTCCGATGCCATGACCCCGGAATCCGAACCGCTGCCACAAGCCCTTGCCCTGCAACGTGCGAGGCGCCACGCCCTCGGGCTGCTGGTGCTGGTGTCGGCCGTGTTCGTGGCCACCAGCGTGGTGGAGCGCGGCCTGTGGCTGAACTGCCTGAAGGCCGTGGCCGAGGCCGCGATGGTGGGCGCGCTGGCCGACTGGTTCGCGGTGGTGGCGCTGTTTCGCCGCCCGCTGGGCCTGCCGATCCCGCACACGGCGGTCATCGCGCGCAACCAGGCGCGCATCGGCCGCAACCTGGCGGTCTTCGTGCGCGACAAGTTCCTGGACGTGCCCTCGCTGGTGGCGCTGATCCGCCGGCACGACCCCGCCGAGCGGCTGGCGCAGTGGCTCACGGCACCCGGCAACGCCGCGCTCCTGGGCCACCAGGCCACCCGCCTGGCGTCGGCCGCGCTCGAGACGGTGCAGGACGCGCAGGTGGAGCGCTTCATTCAGAAGGCGGCGCGCGCATTGATCGGGCAGGTGGACATGTCGCGGGCCCTGGCGGCGGTGCTCGACACCCTCACGCACAACGGCCGCCACCAGGCGCTGCTGGACGACGTGCTGGGCAAGCTCATCGAGCTGCTGCAGAACGAGCAGACCCGTGCCTGGGTGGCGCAGACCATCGTGGCCTGGCTCAAGAAGGACCACCCGCGCACCGAGAGGCTATTGCCCAGCGACTGGCTGGGCGACAAGGGCTCGGCCCTGCTGGCGCGCGCGCTGGAGAGCGTGATGGCCGATGTGGCCGCCAACCCGCAGCACGCCTTGCGCGCGCAGTTCGACGCAGCGGTGCAGCGCTTCATCGAGCGCCTGCGCGGCGACCCCGATTGGGCGCGCAAGGGCGAAGAGATCCGCGCCTGGCTGCAGACCGATGCCACGGTGGGTGGCTATGTGCAGGCGCTGTGGCAGGACCTGCGCGGGGCGCTGCAGCGCGATCTGGCCGACTCGGATTCGGTGCTGGCGCGGCAGGTGCGCAACCTGGGGCAGTGGCTGGGTCAGTCGCTGGCGGGGGATGCGGCGCTGCGGCAGTCGCTCAATGCGCGGCTGGAGGAGTGGGTGCGGGGGCTGGCGCCGGAGGTGTCGCAGTTCGTGGCGCAGCACATCGAGGACACGGTGCGGCGCTGGGATACCGAGGAGATGACGCGGCTGATTGAGCTGAACATCGGCAAGGACCTGCAGTACATCCGGATCAACGGGACGGTGGTGGGTGGGTTGATCGGGCTGGTGCTGTTTGCGGTGTCGCACGCGGGGGAGATTTGGCGGGCGGTGGTGGGCGGCTGAGTTTTAGGGACGTCATCGCACTTCGCCGACCGTTAGGGCTGAGCTAGTCGAAGCCTGGGCCTGTAGGTCGTTTTAGGCGCATGCCTGGTTTCGGGGCTGAGGCCGGGAGTCGCCCGGCGTGCGAGTAACTTTCTTTCGCGTCGCCGAAAGAAAGTCACCAAAGAAAGGGCGACCCCCAGTCTGCGACCCCTTCGCTGTGCGAAGGGGCAAACCTGCGGCGGGGCGGTTGCGGGGTGCGCCGTGGAACTCGCTTTGCGCCTGCGGCGCGCCGCTCGGACAACCACAGCGAGTCAGAGCACGAGGCATGGGCGCTGCGACGCCCATGCTCACCCCGCAACCGCCCCGCCGCAGGCGCAGCCAGCAGGGGGTGGGAGCCGAACAGCCAACAGCCGAACAGCCACACGGGCCATCGCTTTGCTCGGCCGCGGCTGGGCTGCGTCAGCTAGCGTGCTGCCTGATCCGCCACCATGTTGGCCGCGTGTTCTTCCTGCAGATGCTGCGCAATCTGCGCCCACGCCTGTTTGGCCTCGGCGTCCTGCGCCCAGGCGTAGCAACTGGCGATGTGCATGGCCGTCACTGCATGGTGCGGGTCGAGCGCAAAGGCCACCTCGCACTGCAGCGCCGCCTGGCGCCACATCGCGGTCGCATCTTCTGATCCTTCTTTCTGCAGCGCATGGGCCTCTGCGACCCACGCCTGCCCCAGGCGAAATGCCGCAGCATGTTGCGTGGGGTCGGCGTCGTGCGCCCGTTGAAACAACACGCCCGCCTCCCGCCACAGCGCCCGCGCTGCGGCAAAGTCTTGCGTGGCCACGGCCTGCGCCTGGGCGACGAGGGCGTTGCCGGATTGGAGGAGGGTGGAGGCGGAGTCGCTGGGCATGGTTGGGGAGGGTGGACGGTTGGGGCTGCGGATTGTCGGGGATTTTGCTGGATGCAATCCGCCACGAACTGTCACTGGTACCAAGGGGCTGTCGTTGAGCCGTGAAGCTGAACCGCGAACCGCGAACCGCGAACGGCGAACGGCGAACGGCGAACGGCGAACGGCGAACGGCGAACGGCGAACGGCGAACGGCGATCTGCCGACGCGATTCGCCTAGTGCGACCGGCTCAATCCTCTCTCATTGCCACCATAACTGCCCAGCGGTTGCGAAGAAGAGTCCGGGCAGAAATGCTGCCCGGAAGAAGAACGGTCGCAATTGCTCATGCAACAACTCTCCACTAAAGGTTTCGCGGTACCCGCCTAGTTCAAATAGCGTGGCCCAAGCGGCGAGGAGTCCTCCTGCCACGCTGAGTACTTTGCCCCAATCCCAAGGTAGACCCGGATGAACCTTGCCAGAAATTGCAGCTAGGGCAAGGCCTGCAGCTGCAAAAGAAAGTGTTGTAGCGAGGGCCGAGAACAATCCTCGCTTCAGCTCGTGGGCATGGACGGCCGCATCCAAGCGGGCATCAACCTCCCACCCTGCGGGGGGGAACTTGCCTGCGTCAAAGGCCAGTCGCAGATCCTGAGCCTCAAGGTTGATTGCCATGCGGTGAGAAACAGCCCAGTCTAGATACTTCTCATGCCTGAACAGAAGGCAGAGAAACGCCTTGGCGCTTGAAGCTCTGGCGAAGGATGCGGTTGTGTTTGACATGTGGCTAACTTTTAGGTGAGCCGCAATTCCGCTGGAATTCGCGACTAACGCACGAATGGAAGAACTCGAAGGATGAAGCGCTTGGCGCAGCTTGCGTTGACTAGATTCTGCCGCGTGGCCCGCCGTTTTGTGGCCGGTCGTAGGGCCGAGAAATCAATCCCGCGTTGCCGGAGGGGGCGGGTCGCCACCACTCAAAACCTCGGCAATTCCGGATGCTTGATCTGCCCCCCGCGCACCAGCATCTTCCCGTACTCCGCACACCGGTTCAGCGTGGGGATCACCTTCCCCGGGTTCAACAGCCCCGCCGGGTCGAACGCGTGCTTGAGCCCGAACATCTGCGCGTTTTCCTCGGCCGTGAACTGCACGCACATGCTGTTGAGCTTCTCCACGCCCACGCCATGCTCGCCCGTCACCGTGCCGCCCATGGCCACGCTGGTCTCCAGGATGTCGGCGCCGAACAGTTCGCAGCGGTGCAGCTGGTCGGCATCGTTCGCATCGAACAGGATCAGCGGATGCAGGTTGCCGTCGCCCGCGTGGAACACGTTGGCGCAGCGCAGCTGGTATTTCTTTTCCATCTCCTGGATGGCCAGCAGGATGTCCGCCAGGCGCTTCCTCGGGATGGTCGAGTCCATGCACATGTAGTCGGGGCTGATGCGGCCGCTGGCGGGGAAGGCGTTCTTGCGGCCGCTCCAGAAGCGCAGGCGTTCGGCCTCGTCCTGGCTGACCGAGATGGCGGTGGCACCCGCCGCGCGCAGCACGTCGCTCATGCGGCCGATTTCTTCTTCCACCTCTTCCGGCGTGCCGTCGCTTTCGCACAGCAGGATGGCTTCGGCCGTGAGGTCGTAGCCTGCGTGCACAAAATCTTCCACGGCGGCGGTCATGGGCTTGTCCATCATCTCCAGGCCGGCGGGGATGATGCCGGCGGCGATCACGGCCGCCACGGCGTCGCCCGCTTTGCGCACGTCGTCGAAGCTGGCCATGATGCAGCGCGCCAGCATGGGCTTGGGGATGATGCGCACCGTCACCTCGGTGATCACCGCGAGCATGCCTTCGCTGCCGATCACGGCGGCCAGCAGGTCGTAGCCAGGGGTGTCCAGCGCATCGCTGCCGAACTCCACCGGCTCGCCTTCCACCGTGAAGCCCTTCACCTTGAGCACGTTGTGCACCGTGAGGCCGTATTTCAGGCAGTGCACGCCGCCCGAGTTCTCTGCCACGTTGCCGCCGATGGTGCAGGCGATCTGGCTGCTGGGGTCGGGCGCGTAGTACAGGCCGTAGGGCGCGGCGGCCTCGCTGATGGCCAGGTTGCGCACGCCGCACTGCACCACGGCCGTGCGGCTCACCGGGTCGAGGTCGAGGATGCGGTTGAACTTGGCGAGCGAGAGCGTGACGCCCAGGGCATGCGGCATGGCGCCGCCCGACAGGCCCGTGCCCGCGCCGCGCGCCACCACGGGCACCTGCAGGTGGTGGCAGGCCTTGAGCACGGCCTGCACCTGCTCGTATGTTTCGGGCAGGCACACCACCAGCGGGCGCTGGCGGTAGGCGGTGAGGCCGTCGCATTCGTAGGGGGTGGTGTCTTCGGCGTGCCACAGCAGCGCGTGCGCGGGCACCACGCGGCTCAGGGCCTGGACAACCTCGGCCTGGCGTGCGGCGCGTTCGGACAGGGCTGTGGTGGGTTCGGCGGCAGTGTTCATGGCCGCCACTGTAGAGGAAGCCCGCGCGCGGGAGCGTGAGTTTTCTTGCAGCGGTCTGTGAAATGGCCTGGGTGTGGCCGTTTACTATCAACCAATGAGCGGCTGGCGCATATGGACAAAGCGCTGGAGGCTCCTTTGCCTTGAATTGGGCCGGTGGGCGGCCCGCAGCCCCCCTCCTCATCCTCCTCCTCACACCGGCCCGGGGCTCACCGGGCGTTGGCTGCCTTCCAGAAGCCACAGGCGTTTGCTGGCGCGCGTCATGGCGACATACAGCATGTTGCGTTCGCGATAGGCCTCCTGCCGGGCGGCACTGCGCGGAAAGCGCCCGCGCTCCACCAGGGGCACGGCCACATGGTCGTATTCATGCCCCTTGCAGCGCTCCACCGTCAGCAGCTGCAGGCTGGAGGCTTCCTGCTGGGTGTGCTGGTGGATGCTGGCCTGCACCATGAGCGTGAGCCGGCCCAGGAATTCGTCCACGGACAAGCCGGCGCAGATGCGGGCCAGCGCCGCCAGGCTGTCCCTGCAGTAGCGCAGCTCCTGCGGGCTGATGGGCGCCTGCGCGAAGAAGCGGTGCACCAGCGGGTGCGCGCACAGCTGCCCCGCGTCGGCGCAGGCTTCGGGGGGCAAGGCCAGCAATTGTTCGCACACGGGGGACGCCACCGGGGCCTGGGGGTTGAAGCTGGCGCGCACCAGAAACCGGCGCACCAGGTCCTGCCTGTCGATGAGTTCCGCCGCCACGGCGCGGGTGTCCATTTCGACGGGGGAGTCCTCCACCAGCGCCTGCATGTCGAACGCGCCGTTGGCCAGCACGTCCTGGTCCGGCTGGCTGCCGCGCCGCACGTAGCGCAGCAGGCCTTCCATGGCGCTGCTCAGAATGCCCTGCGTGAGCCGCACGCCGGTGCCGCAGCCCTGCATGGCCCCCATGATGGCCAGCACCAGGGCGATCTCGCGGCGCTGGTAGAAGCGCTTCAGCCCCAAGCAGGCGTAGTGCACGCCTTCGTGGGCGAACATCCATTCCAGCAGGATGGAGTCTTCCGGCGACCGCAGCACCACGTTCAGGCAAGGAGGGGGCGTGGTGCCGCCGGGCGCGGGGGGCTGCTGGTGCAGCACGGCGTCGTGGATCGCCAGCAGTTGCCGGGCGCAATCCTCGTCGTCGGTGTAGCTGCGCCGCTCGAACGCGGAGGGCTTGGTGGGGTAGTGCGCGGCAAATTCCACGCCGAACAGGGGGTTCAGCCCCTGGCAGATGGCGTTGCCGAAGCGGTAGGTGGTGTTGAGGGCGACCACCTGGGTGTCCGCGGGCAGCTCCTGCCGGATGCGGGCCAGGCTGTCGCCGAAGACGGAGAACGCGCCGGGCAGGATGTGCTGGTTGAAGTCTCCCGCGCCGACGAACAGACCGTTGCCGCCCTGCACCAGATGCCGCAGCACCAGCATGGCGGCTTCGTCCAGGTCCTGCAGCTCATCGAACAGCACCGCATCGAAGCGCCCCTGCAGCGGCGCGAAGGCATCGCCGAAATCCAGCTCCCCGAGCTGCGTGGCCACTTCATACGTGCAGTCGCCCGGTGCGTAGAAATGCGGCTCGTGGTTCAGCCCCCGGCGCAGGCGTTCGTACTTCACCAGCAGCTGGTAGAGCCCGTAGTCGAGCTGGTGCTCGCGGCAGTAGGGCAGGGCGCCGAGGTCCGAGCGGTCCATGTCGCGCAGCAGCAGTTGCTG
This sequence comes from Acidovorax sp. GW821-FHT10E04, assembly GCF_059415185.1. NCBI lineage: Bacteria > Pseudomonadati > Pseudomonadota > Betaproteobacteria > Burkholderiales > Comamonadaceae > Acidovorax > Acidovorax sp. GW821-FHT10E04. The sequence continues at coordinate 295,723 of NZ_JBWKMT010000007.1, read as the reverse complement.
CTTGGCCCGGGCCTCGAAGTCGGCGAAGGCCTGCACGTCCAGTTCACGCGACAGGAAGTCGCCGGCCTCGGGCGCCCTGTCCAGCGCCGGGTCCTGGAGCAGCGCGGTGTGGGCCTGGCGGACCAGCAGGTTCTTTTGCAGGGGCTCGGTGACACGCACCAGCTCGTCGCCCTGTTCCTTGAGCACGGTGGCGCACAGCTGCTCCACGGTCATGATCTGCACCTGGCGCGGAATGGCCGGAACGAGCTTTTCCAGGCGCTGCGCAATGGCGGCCAGCCCGGCCTCCGAATACGCGAGCATCAGGATGCGGCTTGCGCCCTGGGTGCGCAGGAGGTCGGCGGCCTTGATGGCCAGGGTGGTGGTCTTGCCCGTGCCCGCGAGCGCGTTGACCAGCACCGCGCTCGCCGTGGCGTTGAGCACCGCGTTCTGCTCCAGCGTGGGGTATCTCTTCTTGAAGTGGGCGTCTTGTGGCACGGCGTGGTGAGATGGTGGAGAGGTCAAGAGACAGGACAGGCGAGAGGCGCGTGCCGGGTGACGGCGTCAGGCGGGCTGCGTGAATCTGGGACCCTGCGCGCCACAGGGGAGGGCAGGGCGGATTCGGTGTGCTATAAAATGTATAGCTATTGACGCTTTATAGGTAAGCGCTGGGGGCCAGAATGGCCTTGAATGCGGCGAGGGCTCAGGCCATGGTCTTGCGCAGCCACTCGGCGAACGCCGCGCACTCCCAGCGGTCCATGGTGCCCGTGCGCCAGCACAGGTAGTGTGCGTGGGGGCTGGTCGTATCGGTGTCGAACAGGCGCACCAGCGTGCCGTTCTCCAGCCACGGCGCCCCGAGCTTCAGGCGCACCAGCGCCACGCCCATGCCGGCGGCGGCGCCGTCGCACATCAGGCCGATGTCGTTGAACTGCGAGCCCTCGCTGGGCTCGGCCCAGTCCAGGCCCGTGGCGGCAAACCAGGTGCGCCAGGGCTCCAGCGGGCTGCGCAGCAGGGGCACGCCCTCCAGGTCCTCCGGCCGGTCGAACGGGCCGTGTTCGCGCACGAACGCGGGCGAGGCCAGGGGCGTGACCACGTCGCGGGCCAGCTCCACATGCTCCACGTCGGCGTAGTGGCCGGGGCCAAAGCGCACCATCAGGTCGGCGTCCTCGGCCACCACGTCCAGCAGCGGGATGGACACCTGCAGCGCCAGGTCGATCTCGGGGTAGGCCTCGGTGAACTGGCGCAGGCGCGGAATGAGGATGGTGCGCGCGAACGTGGGCGTCACGGCCAGCTTGAGCCGCCGGCGCCCGGGCGCCGCAGCGGCCCCCGGAAACCGCTGCAGCGCGCCCAGCCCCTCGCGCACGTGGGCCAGGTAGGCGCTGCCCTCGGTGGTCAGCGAAAAATCGGCCCGCCCGAACAGCCGCACGCCCAGGATCTGTTCGAGCTGCTTGACCCGGTGGCTCACCGCGCTGGGCGTCACGCACAGCTCGTCCGCCGTCTGCGTCACGCTGCGCAGGCGGGCCAGGGCTTCAAACGTCAGCAGGCACTGTATCGGCGGGATGCGCCGTGCCGCGCTGCTGAGGAAGGAGGACGGAGCTGCCGTGGCCATGGGGCAGAACGGGCTAGCGGAAAACCACGGTCTTGTGGCCGTTGAGCAGCACGCGGTGCTCGCTGTGCCACTTCACGGCGCGGGCCAGCACCTGGCTTTCGGTGTCGCGGCCCCGGGCCGTGAGGTCTTCCACCGTGTCGGTGTGGTCGGCGCGGGCCACGTCCTGCTCGATGATCGGGCCTTCGTCCAGGTCGGCCGTCACGTAGTGCGCGGTGGCGCCGATGAGCTTCACGCCCCGGTCGTGCGCCTGGTAATAGGGCTTGGCGCCCTTGAAGCTGGGCAGGAAGCTGTGGTGGATGTTGATCGCCCGTCCGGCCAAAGCTTGACACAGATCAAGAGAAAGAACCTGCATGTAGCGCGCCAGCACCACCAGCTCGGCCCCTTCGGCCTCGATAATCTCCAACTGTTTCGCTTCGGCCTGCGGCTTGCTGGCGGCAGTCACCGGGATGTGGTGGAACGGCACGTTGTAGCTGGCCGCGAGCTGGTAGAAGTCGCGGTGGTTGCTGACAATGGCGCGGATGTCGATGGGCAGCAGGCCGCTTTTCCAGCGGAACAGCAGGTCATTGAGGCAATGGCCTTCCTTGCTGACCATGAGCACCGTCTTCATGGGGGCGGCCGTGGCGTGCAGGCTCCAGCGCATGGTGTGGGGCTCCGCGAAGCTGGCCAGGCGGGTCTTGAGCGTGGCGTGGTCATGCTGGTCGCAGGCGAACTGCACCCGCATGAAGAACAGGCCGGTGGCGTGGTCGTTGTACTGGGCGGCTTCTTCGATGTTGCCGCCGTGCTCCAGCAGGAAGCCGGAGACTGCGTGCACCAGCCCGAGGCGGTCGGGGCAGGACAGAGTAAGGATGTAGGCGTTGGTCGTCATAGCTGCCCAATTGTCGCAGCATGGCTACAGGCGCCCAAGGAACGAGGGAATCGATGGTCAATCCGGGCGATGCCCCGCGTCTTGCCCCCTGGCGGGGGATGCTGCTGTACCTGGTGCTCGGGGTAGCCTGGGTGTTCGCGGGCGACGCGCTGCTGGCCCGCTGGGTGACCGACCCGGCCCAGCTCACGCACTGGCAGACCTGGAAAGGCTGGGGCTATGTGCTGGCCACCAGCGTGCTCGCCTGGTGCATGCTGCGGCGCATGCGCTACGCCGAGAAGGTGCGCTGGGCCATGGCCCGGGAGCTGGCCCAGGTGGTGCGCCATGCACCCGCGGGCTTCGCGCGCGTGGCGCCGGACGGCCGCTTCCTCTGGGCCAATGAGCGGCTGTGCGAGCTGCTGGGCGTGTCCCTGGCGCAGGTGCGCCACCTCAATTTCCACGATGTGATGCAGTCCCCCGACCCCGAGGGGGCCACCGCCCAGCTGGTGCGCCTGCTGGCGGGAGAGATCGACCACTGCGTGGACGAGCGCGAGTGCCGGCGGCCCGGCGGGACGCGCGGGGTGCCGGTGCTGTGCACCGTGACGCAGATCCCCGAAGCGGGCGACGAGCCCGCCCACCTGGTCTGCGTGGTGCAGGACCTGGACGAGATCAAGGCCGCGCGGGCCGCGCTGCAGACCAGCGAGGCCCGCCAGCGGCTGGCCGCCACGGTGGTGGACAACACCATCGAGGGCGTGGTGGTCACCGATGCGCACAGCCGCATCCTGTCCGCCAACGCGGCCGTGACGCGGCTCCTGGGCTATACCGAGGAGGAACTGCTGGGCAAGACGCCGCGCGTGTTCAAGTCCGGCCGGCACGACAAGGCGTTCTACGAGGCCCTGTGGAGCACGCTGCGGCGCACGGGCCACTGGCAGGGCGAGATCTGGAACCGGCGCAAGAGCGGCGAGGTCTTCCCCGAGCACATGTCGCTGTCGGCCGTGCGCGACCCGGCGGGCGAGGTCACGCACTACGTGTGCATGTTCACCGACATCTCCGAGGAGAAGGCGCACCAGCGGCAGCTGGAATTCCTGGCGCACAACGACGCGCTCACGGGGCTGTCCAACCGCGCCTGGTTCGGCCACCAGCTGGAGCAGGTGGTGCAGGAGGCGCGCGCCAGCGGCGAGCACATCGCCGTGCTGCTGCTCAACCTGGACCGTTTCAAGGACGTGAACGACAGCTACGGCCACACGACGGGCGACGAGGTGCTCAAGCACATCGCGCGGCAGGTGCAGTCGGCCCTGCGGCCCGGCGACGTGCTGGGGCGGCTGGCCGGCGACGAGCTGGCCGTGGTGGCGCGCCACCTGCGCCATGCGGACGGCGCTGCGGCCGTGGCGCGCCACCTCATCGCCGCCGTGGCCGAGCCCTGGCGCTCGCCCGACGGCTTCGAGGTGGTGGCCGGCGTGAGCGTGGGCATCTGCATGTTCCCCGAACACGCCGCCACCACCGAACTGCTGCTGCAGGGCGCGCACGCTGCGGTGTACGGCGCCAAGGCCCGGGGCCGGGGCGCGTGGTGCTTCTTCCACGAAGCCATGACCCAGGCCGCGCGCGAGCGGCTCGCGCTCGAATCGCGCCTGCGCCTGGCGCTGGCCCAGGGCCATCTGCAGATGCACTACCAGCCGCAGGTGGACATCGCCAGCGGGCGCATCCTGGGGGCCGAGGCGCTGGTGCGCTGGAACGACCCCGAGGAGGGGCTGATCTCGCCCGCGCGCTTCATCCCCGTGGCCGAAACCTCGGGCGTGATCGGCCCGCTGGGCGAATGGGTGCTGCGCGAGGTCTGCCGCCAGGGCCAGCAGTGGCGCGCCGAGGGCCTGCCCGACCTGACGCTGGCCGTCAACGTATCGCCCCGCCAGTTCCACCTGACCGACCTGGCGGGGTGCACCTCGGCGGCGCTGGCCGACTCGGGTTTTCCCAGCGAATTGCTGGAGCTGGAGATCACCGAGTCCGCGCTGGCCGAGCGCACCGAGGAGGCGCGCCAGGTGCTGATGCGGCTGCGCAGCGTGGGCGTGCGGATCGCGGTGGACGACTTCGGCACGGGGTACTCATCGCTCGCGCAGCTCAAGCGCTTTCCCATCGACGTGCTCAAGATCGACCAGGGCTTCATCCGCGACATCCCCCAAAGCGCGGATGACATGGCCATCAGCGCGGCCATCATCGCCATGGGGCACAGCATGGGGCTGTCGGTGCTGGCCGAGGGGGTGGAGGACGAGGGCCAGCTGGCCTTCCTGAAGGCGCGCGGATGCGACGCCTACCAGGGCTACCTGTGCAGCCGCCCGCTGCCCGCCGACGGGTTCGCCGCGCTGCTGCGGGAGCGTGGCGAGCCGCGCTGAACGCCCGCCCTGCCGTCGTCAGCCGCCCGTGCGCGCGCCCTGGCCCCATTGCTGGCGCAGTTCCGCGCAATGGTCTCGGGGCGGCGGGGCGGGGGTCTCGATCACCGCATCTGCTTCGTTTTTGATAGCTTCCTGCGCTTTTCCTGCTTGGGCCAGGGCCACCTTTGACCTGAGATTCGAGGGCCAGTGCGTGGGCACGCCCAGGCTGCGCAGCACATGGCCGCCGCCGGCCACCAGCAGCACGGTCTGGCCGGGCCGCAGGGCCTCCCGCGCGGTGCGGGCCATGCTGGCGTCGCGCGCGATCTGGATGCGGGCCATGGGGGCGATCTGCGCCTCGGGCAGCAGGCCGCAGTGGCCCTCGCGCAGCGCCTCGTGCTGGCGCTGCAGCGCGGCGGCGGGCAGGTGCCGGTCCCACGCGGATTCGCCCATCGCCGCGCGCATGCCCGCGCGCGGCAGGTTGCCGCCCAGCACCGGCACGCCGGCGGCCACGGCGGCCATCACCACGGGGCCATAGGCCTGCCAGGGCCAGGCGGCGTCCTTCCATTGCAGGGCGGCCTGCACCTGGTCCGGGGTGGCGCCACGGGGCAGGCCGGTGGTGCCGTTCCCGCGCTCGGCCATCTCCAGCACCAGGGCCGCCAGCTGTCCGCGCGCCGCCAGCCACTGCACGGCCTCGCGCTGCAGGCGCTGGTGCTCGGGGGCATCGTGTTTTTCGCCCAGCAGCAGCACGTCGGCGGGCAGCAGGGCCTCAAGGCGCGCGGGCCAGGCGGCGGGCGACACCGGGGCGCTGGATTCAGGGCTGGCGCAGGCGCTCAGCGCCGCCGCCGTGGCGGCGGCCCAGGCCAGCGTACAAGCCCGCCAGCGGCCACGGGCCGGGGCCGAAGACGGTGCAAAGGTGGTCGGGTGCTGTGTGTGCATGGGGCGATGCTACGCGGCCGCGACTTGACGCAGGTCAAGACTTCGGGCGAACCCCCTGCCTACACTGGGCCGATGCGCTCCAAGCCCACCCTGACCACCAAGCTCCTGGCGATGGGTGGAGGCTTTCTGCTCGTGGCCCTGGCCTCCATCAGCCTCACGCTGTGGGTGACCTGGAAGCTGGAGGGCGGCGCGGCCGCCGTCAATGAGGCGGGCCGGCTGCGCATGAACATGCTGCGCATGGTGCTGGTGCTGCAGACCGAACCGCCCGAGGCGGTGCAGGAGCGCGCCCGCCTGTTCGATGCGAGCCTGGAGCTGCTGCGCACGGGCGATCCTTCGCGGCCGCTGTTCGTGCCCTGGAGCGCCGAGACGCGCACGCGCTTCGACGCGATCCGCGCGCAGTGGGCGCAGGCGCGCAGCGGCTGGGTGGCCACGCAGCCACCCGACCGCGCGCGCACGCTGGCGCAGGCCGACGCGTTCGTGCAGCAGGTGGACGGCTTCGTCGACGCGATCGAGCTGCAGATCGCGGGCTGGACGGCCGCGCTGCACCTGTTCCAGCTGTTCATGATGGCGCTGGCCATCGTGGCAGCCGTGACCTTCATGGCCGTGAGCTACCTGCTCGTCATCAACCCCGTGGCGCGCCTGCAGCAGGCCCAGGCCCGGCTGCGCCAGGGCGAGCTGGGCACGCGCCTGCCGGTCGATACCGATGACGAGTTCGGCCAGCTCTCGGCGGGCTTCAACCTCATGGCGCACGCGCTGCAGGCCTCGCACGACGAGCTGGAGCACAAGGTGCGCGACAAGACCGCCAGCATCGCCGTGAAGAACCAGCGCCTGGCCGCGCTGTACGAGGTGAGCGCGCTGGCGTCCACCGCGGGCAGCCTGGAGCTGCTGGCCCAGGGCTTCGTGCAGCAGATCCGCCGCGTGGCCGGGGCCGACGCGGCGGCCGTGCGCTGGTCCAACGAGGCCAACGAACGCTATGTGCTGCTGGCCGGTGACGGCCTGCCGCGCTCCATGGCCGACGGTGAGCACTGCCTGCACACGGGCAGCTGCCTGTGCGGCCAGCCCCAGGCCCAGGCGCGCACGCGGGTCATTCCCATCACGCCGTCCACCCACGTCGCGCTGCCCCACTGCCGCGAAGCGGGCTTTGAAACCATGGTGACCATCCCCGTGCAGATGCAGCAGCGCCTGCTGGGCGAGGTGGACCTGTTCTTCCGCTCCCAGGTCGAGCTGACCGACGAGCTGCGCGACCTGCTCGAAGCCATGACGCGCCACCTGGCCAGCGCCATGGAGGGCCTGCGCGCGACGGCGCTCGAGCGCGAGGCGGCGGTGGCCGAGGAGCGCAGCCTGCTGGCGCGCGAGCTGCACGACTCCATCGCGCAGTCGCTGGCCTTCCTCAAGATCCAGACCCAGCTGCTGCGCGACGCGGTGGCGCGCGGCGACGAGGCCAAGCGCGACCGCAGCATCGGCGAGCTGGACGTGGGCGTGCGCGAGTGTTATGCCGACGTGCGCGAGCTGCTGGTGCACTTTCGCACGCGCACCAGCGAGGAGGACATCGAGTCCGCCCTGCGCGCCACGCTGTCCAAGTTCGAGCACCAGACCGGCATGGCCACCGTGCTCAGCATGGTGGGCCATGGGCTGCCGCTGCCGCCGGACCTGCAGATCCAGGTGCTGCACATGGTGCAGGAAGCGCTGTCGAACGTGCGCAAGCATTCGGGCGCCACGCGCGTGGAACTGCTGGTGCACCGGCACCCGCGCTGGCGCTTCGAGGTGCAGGACAACGGCAAGGGCTTCGACGTGGCCAGCGTGCCGCCCGACTCGCTGCACGTGGGCCTGGGCATCATGCGCGAGCGGGCCCAGCGCGTGGGGGCGGCCCTGCAGGTCGAATCCGCGCCGGGCCAGGGCACGCGCGTGTGCATCGAGCTGCCCACGGTGACGGCCGCCGCCCCCATGCCTGCGCCGCCGGCGCACCCGCCCGCCACCCCGCCATCCGTGGCCCGCGCCTCGCGCGGCACGCCGCCTGGCGCGGACACCCCCTCTGCCGCCGCCACCAGCCCGGTGGCGGCGCACGCACCATGAACAACACCACCACCACCGCCCCTTTCCCGGCACCTGTCGCTGCGCACCCGGACGCCCCGGTGCAGCCGCCGGTGACCCTGCTCGTGGTGGACGACCACACGCTGTTCCGCCGGGGGCTGATCGCCCTGCTGGGGCAGGACGCGGGCCTCCTGGTGCTGGGCGAGGCGGGCGACGCCGCCGAGGCGCTGCGCCTGGCGCCCCAACTGCGGCCCCAGGTGATCCTGCTGGACAACCACCTGCCCGGCGTGATGGGCGTGGACGCCATCCGGGGGCTGCGCGAAGTGGCGCCCGCATCGCGCGTGCTCATGCTCACCGTGAGCGAGGATTCGCAGGACCTGGCCGCCGCGCTGCGCAATGGCGCGCAGGGCTACCTGCTCAAGACCATCGACGGCGACCTGCTCGCCCAGGCCATCCGCCGCGCGGCACGCGGCGAGCCGGTGGTCAGCCCCGAGCTCATGGGCAAGCTGGTGGCGGCGTTCCAGTCGCAAGGCGCGCCCGAGGCGCCGCCAGCCCACGCCCTGGCGTCCGCGCCCGCGCCGCTGCAGGCCGATCCCGCGGGCGGTGTGGCGCCGCTCTCGCCGCGCGAGGAGGACGTGCTGCGCGAGATCGCGCGCGGCGCGAGCAACAAGGAAATCGCGCGCACCCTGGACATCGCCGAGACCACGGTGAAGATCCACGTGCAGCACATCCTGCGCAAGCTGGGCCTCACCTCGCGCGTGCAGGCGGCGGTCTACGCCTCGGACCGCCAGCGCACGGAGTAGAGGGTGCCCACGGCCGCCATCCCCGGTGGCCGCATGCGGTGATTTGCTACTGAATTGGTAGCTTCTGGCGCTTGTCCATCCAGCGCGAAAGCCTGTTTTCTCTCGATATCCAACCCCGGTGGGCCCGGCATTGGCGGCCCGTGCGCGCGCGCCGGGGACTTTGCTGCACCCAGACGGCCCCGGTGTCCATAGTTCCTTCGGACGATGCGCGGGCCTCGCGGCGCCCTCCGGCCTAGTCCTTCTGCCGTGGCGCGGGTGTGCTTGCGAAGGATGTTCAGGGCGGCCCTGAAAACGGACCATACAGCCATACCCCAAAGAGAAGAAGGAAGAGGAACCGCGCAATGGCACACACCACCTTGCCCCCGGGCGAAAGCCCACAGCGCACCCGCCAGGCCTGGTCGGTGCTGATCGTCAGCACCTTCGCATTCACCGTCTGCTTCATGGTCTGGATGATGTTCGGCGTCATCGGCATCCCCATCAAGAAGATGCTCAACCTGAACTCCACGCAGTTCGGGCTGCTCATGTCCATGCCCGTGCTCACGGGCTCGCTGGTGCGCGTGCCGCTGGGCATCTGGACCGACCGCTTCGGCGGCCGCATCGTGATGGCCGCCGTGATGGCGACCACCGTGCCCGCCATCTGGATGATGGGCTACGCCACCGAGTACTGGCACTTCCTCACCATCGGCCTGTTCGTGGGGCTGGCGGGGGGCTCGTTCTCGGTGGGCACGCCCTACGTGGCGCGCTGGTTCCCCAAGCACCGCCAGGGCACGGCCATGGGCGTGTACGGCGCGGGCAACTCGGGCGCGGCGGTGAACAAGTTCGTGGCCCCGGTGCTGCTGGTGGCCTTTGGCTGGACCATGGTGCCGCAGGTGTACGCGGCCATCATGCTGGGCACGCTGGTGCTGTTCTGGCTGTTCAGCTACAGCGACCCGGCCCACCTGGTGGGAAGCAACGTCAAGTTCACCGACCAGCTCAAGGCGCTCAAGGATCCCAAGGTACTCAAGTACTGCCAGTACTACAGCATCGTGTTCGGCGGCTACGTGGCGCTGTCGCTGTGGATGGTGCAGTACTACGTGGGCGAGTTCGGCCTGGACATCCGCGTGGCGGCGTTGCTGGCCGCCTGCTTCTCGCTGCCCGGCGGCGTGCTGCGCGCCATCGGCGGCATGCTGTCTGACAAGTACGGCGCCCACAGCGTGACCTGGTGGGTGATGTGGGTGAGCTGGATCTGCCTGTTCCTGCTGAGCTACCCGCAGACCGACTTCACCATCGCCACCGTCAACGGCCCGAAGACCTTCCACATCGGGCTGAACGTCTACCTGTTCACCGGCCTGATGTTCCTGCTGGGCATTGCCTGGGCCTTCGGCAAGGCCAGTGTCTTCAAGTACATCAGCGACGACTACCCCCACAACATCGGCGCCATCAGCGGCATCGTGGGCCTGGCCGGCGGGCTGGGCGGCTTCATCCTGCCCATCCTGTTCGGCGCGCTGATGGACCTCACCGGCATCCGCTCCAGCGCTTTCATGCTGATGTACGGCGTGGTGTGGGTCTCGCTGATCTGGATGTACTTCACCGAAGTGCGCAACACCCGTCTCATGGGCTCGCCGAACGCCGCCGCACCGGCTGGCGCCCGCTGATTTTTCAAGGAACCTCACCATGTCTGCCACCACCACCAGCGGGCGCCAGGGGCGCCTGCTCACCCTCTGGGCTCCGGAGGACAAGTCGTTCTGGGAGCGCGAAGGCGAGGCCGTCGCCAAGCTCAACCTGTGGATCTCGGTGCCCGCGCTGTTCCTGGCCTTTGCCATCTGGCAGGTCTGGAGCGTGGTCGCCGTGAGCCTGCCGGGCCTGGGCTTCAAGTATTCGACCAACCAGCTGTTCTGGCTGGCGGCAGCGCCCGCGCTTTCGGGCGCCACGCTGCGCATCTTCTACTCGTTCATGGTGCCGCTCGTGGGCGGGCGCCGCTGGACGGCGATCTCCACCGCCTCGCTGCTGATCCCTGCGATTGGCATCGGCTTTGCGGTGCAGGACAACACCACCGCGTACCCCACCATGCTCATCCTGGCGCTGCTGTGCGGCCTGGGCGGCGGCAACTTCAGCTCCAGCATGGCCAACATCAGCTTCTTCTTTCCGAAGGAGCGCAAGGGCTCGGCGCTGGGCGTGAACGCGGGCCTGGGCAACCTGGGCGTGTCGGTGGTGCAGTTCCTGAGCCCGCTGGTGGTCACGGCCGGTATCTTCGGCATCTTTGGCGGCGAAGGCCAGACCATTGTGAAGAACGGCCAGACCGTGCAGGTGTGGACGCAGAACGCCGCCTTCATCTGGGTGCCATGGATTGCGCTGACGGCGCTGGCCGCCTGGTTCGGCATGAACGACATCGCCGACGCGCGCGCCTCGTTCGCCGCCCAGGCCGCCATCTTCAAGCGCAAGCACAACTGGCTGATGTGCGTGCTGTACCTCGGCACCTTCGGCTCCTTCATCGGCTATGCCGCAGGATTCCCGCTCCTCATCAAGAGCCAGTTCCCTGGCGTGAACCCCCTGGCCTACGCCTGGCTGGGCCCGCTGGTGGGCGCGGTGATCCGCCCGTTTGGCGGCTGGATGGCCGACAAGCTCGGCGGTGCGCGCGTCACGCTGTGGAACTTCATCGTCATGGCCATGGCGGTGGTGGGCGTCACGTTCTTCCTGCCCTCGACGGGTAACGAAGGCCAGTTTGCAGGCTTCTTTGTGTGCTTCCTGGTGCTGTTCCTCACCACCGGCATCGGCAACGGCTCCACCTTCCGCATGATCCCCGTGATTTTCCTGACCGAAGCCATGCGCGGTGTGGACCCCCGCAACACCGCCGCCGTGGCACAGGCCAACAAGGAAGGCAACACGCTGGGCGCTGCCACGCTGGGCTTCACTGCCGCCATGGCCGCCTATGGCGGGTTCTTCATCCCCAAAAGCTATGGCAGCTCGATTGCCCTGACTGGCAGCCCCCATGCGGCGCTGTGGACATTTTTCGCTTTCTATCTCGTTTGCATCGTGATCACCTGGTGGTACTACGCACGCAAGCACGCCGAGATGCCTTGCTGATCACCCCTGGACAGAACAGAAAAAGGAGCCCCCGATGAGCCATTTCCTCGATCGCCTTTCGTACTTCTCGCAGCCCCGCGAGACCTTTGCCCAAGGCCACGGCGAAACCAACGGTGAAGACCGCACCTGGGAAGACGCCTACCGCGACCGCTGGGCGCACGACAAGATCGTGCGCAGCACGCACGGCGTGAACTGCACGGGCAGCTGCAGCTGGAAGATCTACGTCAAGGGCGGCATCGTGACCTGGGAGACCCAGCAGACCGACTACCCCCGCACCCGCCCCGACCTGCCCAACCACGAGCCCCGTGGCTGTGCGCGTGGCGCCAGCTACAGCTGGTACCTGTACAGCGCCAACCGCGTGAAGTACCCCATGGTGCGTGGCCGCCTGCTCAAGCATTGGCGCGCTGCCATTGCCCTCGCCAAGAGCCCGGTGGACGCCTGGGCCAGCATCGTCGAGAACGATGCCTCCAAACGCGAATGGCAAAAGCAACGGGGCCTGGGCGGCTTCGTGCGCAGCACCTGGGACGAAGTCAACCAGATGATCGCCGCGGCCAACGTGTACACGATCAAGAAGCACGGGCCGGACCGCATCATCGGCTTCTCGCCCATCCCGGCCATGTCGATGATTTCGTACGCCGCTGGCTCACGCTACCTGAGCCTGATTGGCGGTGTGTGCATGAGTTTTTACGACTGGTACTGCGACCTGCCACCCAGCAGCCCGCAGACCTGGGGCGAGCAGACCGACGTGCCCGAGTCGGCCGACTGGTACAACAGCTCGTACATCATTGCCTGGGGCTCCAACGTGCCCCAGACGCGCACGCCCGATGCCCACTTCTTGACCGAGGTGCGCTACAAGGGCACCAAGGTCGTGTCCATCACGCCCGACTATTCCGAAGTGGCCAAGCTGGGTGATCTGTGGATGCACCCCAAGCAGGGCACCGACGCTGCCGTGGCCATGGCCATGGGCCATGTGATCCTGAAGGAGTTCTACTTCAAGGACGGCGGCAAGGGCCGCTCGGCGTACTTTGACGACTACGCACGCCGCTACACCGACCTGCCGCTGTTAGTGGTGCTGAAGGAAAAGACGCTGCCCGATGGCCGCACGGTGATGGTGCCCGACCGTTATGTGCGCGCCAGCGACTTCCCCGGCCAGCTCGACCAGTCGAACAATCCCGACTGGAAGACGGTGGGCTACGACGAGCTGGGCCAGGTCACGCTGCCCAACGGCTCCATCGGTTTCCGCTGGGGCACCGATGGCCGCGCCGACCAGGGCCAGTGGAACCTGGAGAACAAGGAGGCACGCACCGGCAACACCGTCAAGCTCAAGCTGTCGGTGATCGAGGACGGCGCGCAGGCCCATGACGTGGCCGACGTCGCCTTCCCGTACTTTGGCGGTGTGGCAACGCCCAATTTCACCGCCAACGAACAAGGTGGCGACGTGATGGTGCGCCGCGTGCCGGTGAGCCACCTGGCGCTGGCCGGGCACGAAGCCCAGGGCCGCGTGATGGTGGCCACGGTGTTCGACCTGCTGGCGGGCAACTACGGCATCGACCGAGGCCTGCCCGGCGAAGAGCCCGGTGGCGGCTACGACGCCGACCGCCCCTACACCCCTGCCTGGCAAGAGGCCATCACCGGCGTGCCGCGCGAGCAGATCATCACCGTGGCGCGCCAGTTCGCCGACAACGCCGACAAGACCCATGGCAAGTCCATGGTGATCATCGGCGCGGCGATGAACCACTGGTACCACTGCGACATGAACTACCGCGGCATCATCAACATGCTGATGCTGTGCGGCTGCATCGGCCAGAGCGGTGGCGGCTGGGCGCACTACGTGGGCCAGGAAAAGTTGCGGCCCCAGACCGGCTGGACGGCGCTGGCCTTTGCGCTGGACTGGATCCGCCCACCCCGCCAGATGAACAGCACGAGCTTCTTCTACGCCCACACCGACCAGTGGCGCTACGAGAAGCTGGGCATGGAGGAAATCCTCTCGCCCCTGGCCGACAAGAAGGCCTACCACGGTGCGCAGATCGACTACAACGTGCGCGCCGAGCGCATGGGCTGGCTGCCATCGGCTCCCCAGCTCAAGACCAATCCCATGCAGGTGGCCAAGGATGCCGCTGCCGCGGGTATGGACGCGAAGGATTACGTCGTCAAGTCTCTGAAGGACGGCACGCTCACGATGAGCTGCGAGGACCCGGACCATCCGTCCAACTGGCCGCGCAACATGTTCGTGTGGCGCTCCAACATCCTGGGCTCGTCGGGCAAGGGGCATGAATACTTCCTCAAGCACCTGCTGGGCACCACCCACGGCGTGCAGGGCAAGGACCTGGGCAAGGACGAAGCCAAGCCCGAGGAAGTGCAGTGGCACACCCAGGCGCCCGAAGGCAAGCTGGACCTGCTGGTCACGCTCGACTTCCGCATGAGCACCACCTGCCTGTACTCTGACATCGTGCTGCCCACGGCCACCTGGTATGAGAAGAACGACCTCAACACCAGCGACATGCACCCCTTCATCCATCCGCTGTCCACCGCAGTGGACCCTGCATGGCAGGCCAAGAGCGACTGGGAGATCTACAAAGGTTTCGCCAAGGCCGTGAGCGAGGTTAGCGTGGGCCACCTTGGCGTCGAGAAGGACGTGGTGCTCACGCCCATCATGCACGACACCCCCGGTGAAATGGCCCAGCCTTATGGCGTGCGCGACTGGAAGAAGGGCGAGTGCGAACTCATCCCCGGCAAGACCGCGCCGCAGGTCACGGTGGTCGAGCGCGACTACCCCAACCTCTACAAGCGCTTCACCGCCCTGGGCCCCTTGATGGACAAGGCCGGCAACGGCGGCAAGGGCATCGGCTGGAACACGCAGACCGAAGTCGGCCAATTGGGCGACCTGAACGGCCGTGTGAAGGAAGAGGGCGTGACGCAGGGCATGCCCCGCATCGTCACCGACATCGATGCCACCGAGGTGGTGATGATGCTGGCGCCTGAGACCAACGGCCACGTGGCCTGCAAGGCCTGGGAGGCCCTGGGCAAGCAGACCGGGCGCGACCACGTGCACCTGGCGCTGCACCGCGAGGACGAAAAGATCCGCTTCCGCGACATCCAGGCGCAGCCGCGCAAGATCATCAGCTCGCCCACCTGGTCGGGGCTTGAGAGCGAAAAGGTCAGCTACAACGCCGGCTACACCAACGTGCACGAGTACATCCCATGGCGCACCCTCACGGGCCGCCAGCAGTTCTACCAGGACCATCCGTGGATGCGTGACTTCGGCGAAGGCTTCGTGAGCTACCGCCCACCGGTGCACCTGAAGACGCTGGAAGAAGTGGAGGGCAAGAAGCCCAATGGCAACCGCGAGATCGCGCTGAATTTCATCACGCCGCACCAGAAGTGGGGCATCCACAGCACGTACAGCGACAACCTGATGATGCTCACGCTGAACCGGGGTGGCTCGGTGGTGTGGCTGAGCGAAGACGACGCCAAGGTCGCCGGCATCGTGGACAACGACTGGGTCGAACTCTTCAACGCCAACGGCGCCATCGCCGCCCGCGCGGTGGTGAGCCAGCGCGTGAACCCCGGCATGGTGATGATGTACCACTCGCAAGAGAAGATCATCAACACCCCCGGCTCCGAGATCACCGGCACGCGCGGCGGCATCCACAACTCGGTCACCCGCATCGTGCTCAAGCCCACCCACATGATTGGTGGCTACGCGCAGTACAGCTACGGCTTCAACTACTACGGAACCATTGGCACCAACCGCGACGAGTTCGTGCTGGTGCGCAAGATGGACCGCGTGGACTGGCTCGACGACGAGCCCGTGTCCAGCACGGCAGCCCACGCCTGAAGCCGAAGACAAGGAGAAACACGATGAAAATTCGCGCACAAATCGGCATGGTGCTGAACCTGGACAAGTGCATCGGTTGCCACACCTGTTCCGTCACCTGCAAAAACGTCTGGACCAGTCGCCCGGGCGTGGAATACGCCTGGTTCAACAACGTCGAGACCAAGCCCGGCATCGGCTACCCCAAGGAATGGGAAAACCAGGACAAGTGGAACGGCGGCTGGGTGCGCAACCCGGACGGCTCCATCGCCCCCCGCCAGGGCGGCAAGTGGAAGCTGCTCATGCGCATCTTCGCCAACCCCAACCTGCCGCAGATCGACGACTACTACGAGCCCTTCACGTTCGACTACGACCACCTGCAGTCGGCGCCCGAGAGCAAGGCCGCGCCCACGGCCCGCCCGCGCAGCCTGATCACTGGCAAGCGCATGGAGAAGATCGAGTGGGGCCCGAACTGGGAAGAAATCCTGGGTGGCGAGTTCAGCAAGCGTAGCAAGGACAAGAACTTCGACGATGTGCAAAAGGACATCTACGGCCAGTTCGAGAACACCTTCATGATGTACCTGCCGCGCCTGTGCGAGCACTGCCTGAACCCGGCGTGCGTGGCATCGTGCCCCAGCGGCTCGATCTACAAGCGCGAGGAAGACGGCATCGTGCTGATCGACCAGGACAAGTGCCGTGGCTGGCGCATGTGCGTCTCGGGCTGCCCCTACAAGAAGATCTACTACAACTGGCAGTCGGGCAAGGCCGAGAAGTGCATCTTCTGCTACCCGCGCATCGAGGCGGGCCAGCCTACCGTGTGCTCGGAAACCTGCGTGGGCCGCATCCGCTACCTGGGTGTGCTGCTGTATGACGCAGACCGCATCCAGGAAGCCGCCAGCGTGGAGCGCGACCGCGACCTGTACCAGGCGCAGCTCGACATCTTCCTGGACCCGAACGACCCCGATGTGATCCGCCAGGCCCGCATCGACGGCATCCCGGACAGCTGGATGGACGCCGCCCGCAACAGCCCGGTCTACAAGATGGCCGTGCAATGGAAGGTGGCCCTGCCGCTGCACCCCGAGTACCGCACGCTGCCCATGGTCTGGTATGTGCCGCCGCTCTCGCCCATCACGGCCGCAGCCAACGCGGGCCATGTGGGCGTGAATGGCGACATTCCCGATGTGTCGCAGTTGCGCATCCCCGTGCAGTACCTGGCCAACCTGCTGACCGCAGGCGACACGGGGCCCGTGGTGCGGGCGCTCGAGCGCATGCTGGCCATGCGCACCTACCAGCGCGACAAGCATGTGGAGCAGCGCCAGAACCTGGCCGTGCTCAAGCAGGCGGGCCTGTCGATGGCCGAGGTGGAGGAGATGTACCACGTGATGGCGATTGCCAACTACGAGGACCGCTTCGTCATCCCGTCGGCCCACCGCGAGTACGCCGAGAACGCGTTCGACATCCGGGGCGGTTGCGGCTTCTCGTTTGGCAACGGCTGTTCCGATGGCGCCACCGAGACCAGCATGTTCGGCGGAAAGAAGCCCCGCACGATCCCGATCAAAGCCACGGTCTGAAGCACAGGCAAAGGAATCACCATGTTCAAGAAGAACCCGACCTCCGTGCGCCTGACCCTGCGCGCCCTGGGCTACCTGCTGAGCTACCCCGATGCGCAACTGCGCAGCGTGATGCCGCAGCTCATCGACGCGCTGCAGGTGGAGCAGGCGCTGACCCCCGAGCGCATGGCCGAACTCGAAGCCGTGTGCCAGCACCTTGCGGCAATCGACCCGCTGGAAGCCGAGGCCCGCTACGTGGACAACTTCGACCGGGGCCGCCAGACCTCGCTGCACCTGTTCGAGCATGTGCACGGCGATTCGCGCGACCGGGGGCCGGCGCTCATCGACCTGCTGCAGACCTACGACAAGGCGGGCCTGAAGTTCGAAGCCGAAGAGCTGCCCGACCACCTGCCCGTGGTGCTGGAGTTCGCCTCCACCCAGCCGGTGGAGGTGGCCAGGGAGTTCCTGGGCGAAATGGCCCACATCCTGAACGCGCTGTTCAGCGCGCTGGTGGCGCGCAACAGCCCCTATGCCAGCGTGATTGCTGCGGTGCTCGAAGTGTCGGGCCAGCGCGTGCAGTCGGTGGCGCTCACGCCCGAGCCGTCCATGGACGAGGCCTGGGCCGAGCCCGAAGCGTTTGGCGGTTGCAGCACCCAGGGCCAGTCCAAGCCCGACCAGCCGCAGCCTCTGCATTTTGTTCGTACCCCCCGCGCCGAGCGGGCACCAGAAGGAGTCTCCGTATGACCGCCTGGCTTGACACCCTGTTGTTTGGCATCTATCCCTATATTTGCCTCGCTGTCTTTTTCATCGGCAGCTGGGCGCGGTTCGACCGCGACCAGTACACCTGGAAAAGCGATTCCTCCCAGCTGCTGCGCACCGGCAGCCTGCGCTGGGGCAGCAACCTGTTTCATGTGGGTGTGTTGTTCCTGTTCTTTGGCCATACCGTGGGCATGCTCACACCGCACTTCTTGTATGAGCACTTCATCGGCGCAGGCGCCAAGCAGCTCATGGCCATGGTGTCGGGGGGCATTGCAGGCCTGATGGGTTTCGTGGGCCTGTCCCTCCTGCTGCACCGCCGCCTGTCGGATGCGCGCATCCGCGCCACCTCCAAGACCAGCGACATCCTGATCCTGGTGCTGCTGTGGGTGCAACTGGCGCTGGGCTTGGCCACCATCCCGCTGTCGGCACAACATCTGGACGGCTCCATGATGATGCGCCTGGCTGAGTGGGGGCAACGCATCGTCACTTTCCGCAGTGGCGCGGTCGATCTGCTGGCCGGTGCGGGTTGGATCTTCAAGACGCACATGTTCTTGGGCATGAGTATCTTCCTGATCTTCCCCTTCACCCGCCTGGTGCATGTGTGGAGCGGCTTTGGCACGCTGGCCTATGTGCTGCGCCCCTATCAGGTAGTGCGTGCGCGCCGCCTGAATCTGCCACCCGGCCACATGCAGTCGCAAGACCGCCGTGGCGCTTGATTTCGCATCACAAAAGGAGCACACCATGAGCGGATGTGGAACCGGTAGCTGCGGTTGCGGCACCAGCGCAACCAGCCAGAGCGCCCCCCAAAGCATGCTCTCCCCGGAGCAGACGGCCGCCTACGAGGCGCTCTCCGCCACGGTAGGAGCGACTGCCATGGCAGACTCGCCCGCCATGGCAACCCCTCAGCCCATGGGGCAGGCCCCGGTGGCGCGCATCAACGGCGTGGCATTGAATTCAACGGCCGAGTGGCTGGATGAGGAGGCCCTGCGCCAGCGTGCCTGCACCGAGCTGCTGCGACAGGCGGCCCAGCAAGGCGGCCTGCTGGCGCAGGACGACGTGCCGGGTGTCGAAGGCGCCATCAGCACCGAGGCCTCGAATGCCATCGAGCAGCTGCTGGAGCGCGAGCTGCCCATCCCCGACCCGTCGGAAGAAGCCTGCCGCCGCTACCACGACGCCCACCCTGCGGCACACGCCCATGGCGAGCGGGCCCAGCTGCGCCACGTGCTGTTCGCCGTGACGCCGGGCGTGGACGTGAAGCAGCTGCGGCTGCGTGCCGAGGCCATGTTGATCGACCTGCGCTGCGCGGACGATGGTGGCGCGAAGTTTGCCGAGGCGGCTGCGCAGTGGTCCAACTGCCCCAGCGGCCAGCAAGGCGGCGACCTGGGCTGGCTGACCCGCGCCGACTGCGCCCCCGAGTTCGCCCGCGAGGTGTTTGGCAGCGCCGAGATCGGCGTGCTCGCACGCCTGGTGCACAGCCGGTTTGGCCTGCATGTGGTGGAGGTGGTGGCCCGCGACCCGGGGCAGCAGCCGTCGTTCGAGGAAGTGCGCCGGGCCATCGCCCTCACGCTGCGCCAGCAGGCCTGGGTGAACGCCCTGCGCCAGTACCTGCAGGTGCTGGCGGGCGCGGCCGTGGTGGAAGGCGTGTCGCTGGACGCGGCCGACTCGCCGCTTGTACAGTAGTTGCACCGCACGCCACCCGATTGCCTGCCCATGCCCGACGAGCTGCTTGATCGCCTGCGCCGCTTCCACAACGACGCCTTTCCCCAGTACCGCGAGCAGTTCCAGGCGCTGGTGGACGAAGGGCAGCACCCAACCACCCTGTTCATCGGCTGTTCCGATTCGCGCCTGGTGCCCTACCTGCTGACCGGTGCGGGCCCGGGGGAGCTGTTCTTGGTGCGCAACGTGGGTGCGTTCATCCCGCCGTATGACGGATCTCATGGCCACCATGGCACCACGGCGGCCATCGAGTTTGCGGTGCTCAACCTGCAGGTGCGCCGCATCGTGGTGTGCGGCCACAGTCACTGTGGGGCTATCAAGGCGATGTATGGTGAGGTTTCGCCCGAAGCGCCCAACCTGAACCGCTGGCTGGACCTGGGGCGCGAGGCCCTGCTGCCGATGCAGGCTGGCCCCGAGGTGCTGCGCCGCACCGAGCAGCGCGCGGTGGTGCTGCAGCTCGAACGCCTCATGGAGTACCCCATGGTGCGCAGCCGCGTGCAGTCAGGGCAGATCAGCCTGCACGGCTGGCACTATGTGATCGAGGAAGGAGAAGTCCATGTGTTTGATGTCAAGACGGGCGGTTTTGTGCCGGCCTCGCGGGCGGACAACAGCGGAACCGGTCCTTACCATCCGTACGTGGAGCATGATGGGCAGGTTCTTCTGGACGAGCTTTGACCTTGTCGGGCATGCTCGTGGCAGATCCGCGAGGAATGAGTCCCTCTTGATGGAACGCAAGACCTCACTGGCGTGAAACCCAAATCATCGGCCCCCATGAAACGCGAACCCCAGCCCCCCCTCAAGCCCACCTCGTCCCTGCAGCCCATCAGCCTGGATGTGCTGCGCGAGAAATACCTCAAACCCGGGGAAACCACCGCCGACGAGCTGTACCAGCGCGTGGCGCGGGCCCTGGCCTCGGTCGAAAAACCAGAACTCCGCGAAAAGTACGAAACCCTGTTCCTGGCCAACCTGAAGGCGGGCGCCATCGGGGCGGGCCGCATCATGAGCGCGGCGGGCACCGACATCCAGGCGACGCTCATCAACTGCTTCGTGCAGCCCGTGGGCGATTGCATCCAGGGTGTGGACGACGAGGGTTTCCCGGGCATCTACGAGGCGCTGCGCGAGGCAGCGGAAACCATGCGCCGGGGCGGCGGCGTGGGCTACGACTTCTCGCGCATCCGGCCCAAGGGCGCGCAGGTCAAGGGCACCGCGTCCATGGCCTCGGGGCCGTGCAGCTACATGAACGTGTTCGACCAGTCGTGCTCCACCGTGGAGAGCGCGGGCGCGCGCCGGGGCGCGCAGATGGGTGTGCTGCGCATCGACCACCCGGATGTGCACGAATTCATCACGGCCAAGCGCACGCCGGGGCGCTGGAACAACTTCAATGTGTCGGTGGGGGTGTCCGACGAGTTCATCCATGCCGTGCAGAACAGCGCGCCGTGGGAGCTGGTGCACAAGGCACGCCCCGGCACTGCCCTGCTGGCCCAGGGAGCCCGCCAGCGCGCCGATGGCCAGTGGGTCTACGCCACGGTGCCCGCGCGCGAGCTGTGGGACACGATCATGAAGTCGGCCTATGACTTCGCCGAGCCCGGCATCCTGTTCCTGGGCCGCATCAACGAAGACAACAACCTGCACTATTGCGAAGACATCGCGGCCACCAACCCCTGTGGCGAGCAGCCGCTGCCGTCGTACGGGTGCTGCGACCTCGGCCCCATCATCCTGACCCGCTTTGTGCGCCACCCCTTCGGTTTCGGGGGCGTGGCCGCGTTTGATTTCGATGCGTTCACGAAGGCCGTGGCGCTGCAGGTGCGCGCGCTGGATAACGTGCTCGATGTGACCTACTGGCCGCTGCCGCAGCAGCGCGACGAGGCCATGGACAAGCGGCGCATCGGCGTGGGCTTCACCGGCATGGGCAACACGCTGGCCATGCTGTGCCTGCGCTACGACCTGCCCGAGGGCCGCACCATGGCCGCGCGCATCGCCGAGTGCATGCGCGATGCCGCCTATGCCGCCTCGGTGGACCTGGCGCGCGAGAAAGGGGTGTTCCCCAAGTTCCAGGCCGAGCCCTACCTGTCGGAGGGCACGTTCGCCAGCCGCCTGCCCGATTCGCTCAAGGCCGCCATCCGCCAGCACGGCATCCGCAACAGCCACCTGCTGTCCATCGCCCCCACGGGCACCGTGAGCCTGGCCTTTGCCGACAACGCCTCCAACGGCATCGAGCCTCCTTTCTCGTGGATGTACAAGCGCAAGAAGCGCGAGTCCGACGGCAGCACCTCGGAGTACGCCGTCGAAGACCACGCCTGGCGGCTGTACCGCGAGCTGGGCGGCGATGTGGAGGCCTTGCCGGACTACTTCGTCTCGGCGCTGGCCATGCCCGCTGAAGGCCACATTGCGATGATGGAGGCCGTGCAGCCCTTTGTGGACACGGCTATTTCGAAGACGGTGAACATCCCGGCCGACTATCCCTACGAAGGTTTCAAGGACCTGTACCTGCAGGCCTGGCGCGCCAGGCTCAAGGGCCTGGCCACCTACCGGCCCAATGCCATCCTGGGATCGGTGCTGGAAACCCACGCCGCGCCTGAACCAGCATCTGTAGCACCCCCCGCACCTGCGGTGGACCCCATGCGTACCGTGATCGAAAGTCGCCCCCAAGGCGGCCTTTCGGCCGTGGCCGAAAAGCTCGAGTACTGGACGCAGGAAGGCCACAAGACGCTGTACCTCATCGTGTCGTTCCTGCCCGTGCCCACGGGGGTTGGCAACGGTACGGTGGACCGCGCCATCGAGTTCTTCATGCCCGTGGGCCAGAGCGGTGAATCGCAGCAGTGGATCACCTCCAGCATGCGCATGCTGTCGCTGGCGGCGCGCGGCGGCTTCCTGGAGCGGGCGCTGTCCGACATGCGCAAGGTGGCCTGGGATCGGGGCCCGGTGCGCCTGGGGCAGCACCGCAAGGACGATGGCACCCTGGTGCCCATGTGGCACGACTCCGAAGTGGCGGCCATGGCCTATGCCATCCAGAACATCCTGGCGCGCCGCGTGGCCGACCCCGTGCAGCAGCAGCTGCCCCTGGACGAACCCGCGCCGCCGCCGGTGGCCGTGCCGCAGGCCATGGCGGGCAAGAAGTGCAGCGAATGCGGCGCCCACGCCGTGATCCGCAAGGACGGCTGCGACTACTGCACGCAGTGTGGACACCTGGGGACCTGTGGGTGACCTCCCGGCCGGTCATTCCCGTGCGCCCCGCGGCGGGAAAACCCTCGCCTGAGGTACTGGCCGCGCTGGACACGCGGTGGCGCTGGCGCTACCTCATGCTGGCACCGCACCGGCTGGGTTTCTTCCTGGCCATGGTGGTGCTGGTGGCGTCGGGGGGATGGTGGGCGCTGGTGCAGGTGGCCAGGTCCACCGGCTGGTGGGGCCTTTACTATGCGCTGTCCCCCACGCTCGTGCATTCGGTTGTGATGGCATTCGGCTTCATCCCGCTGTTCTTTGCGGGTTTCCTGTTCACGGCCGGCCCCAAATGGCTCGGGGTGGCGCCCCTGCCGGCGCAGGCGTTGCGCGCACCCCTGGTGGCACAGGCCGCGGGCTGGCTGCTGTGGCTGGCGGGCGCGCATTGGCGGATTGGCGCGGCCCTCGCGGGGCTGGCGCTGGCGGCCGTTGGCCTGGTGTGGATGTCGGCGCTGTTCTGGGGCCGTGTGCGCCAGAGCCAGGCGCAGGACCAATTGCATGCGCGTGTCGTCGCGGGCGCCTGCGCGCTGGGCTGCCTCAGCCTCGCGGGCCTGTGGCTGAGCCTTGCTGTGGGAACACATGCGCTCGCCCGCGCCTGGGTGTTCACCGGCCTGTGGGGGTTTGTCGTCGTGGTCTACGTCACGGTGGCGCACCGCATGATCCCGTTCTTCACCTCCAGCGCCATGCCCATGGTGCAGGCGTGGCGGCCCTTCTGGGTGCTGTGGCTCATGCTCGCCGCCGCGCTGCTGCAGGTGCTCGCCGCCTGGCTGGAGTGGGCCGGGCTGCCCGCCACCCGGGCGGGGCCCGCCTGGACGCTGGTGCACGGCACGCTGCAGCTGGTGGTGGGGGGCGTGCTGGTCTGGCTGGCCTGCGTGTGGGGGCTGGTGCAAAGCCTCAGGAACCGGCTGCTGGCGATGCTGCACATCGGATTTCTGTGGCTGGGGCTGGCTTTCGTGCTCGGAGGCCTGTCGCAGTGGCTGGCCTGGGGCTTTGGCCTGGGAACGCTGGGCCTGGGCGCGCTGCACGCGCTGACCATGGGCTGCCTGGCGTCGCTGATGCTGGCCATGGTGACGCGGGTGTCGTGCGGGCACAGTGGCCGGGCGCTGGTCGCCGACCGCATCGCGTGGTCGCTGTTCTGGCTGCTGCAGGCGGCCACGGTGCTGCGCATCGCGTCGGCGGTGCCGGGTGTTTTCGGTATCGCGTGGGCCTGGCTGCTGCCGCTGGCAGCGTGCCTGTGGGCCGTCACCATGGGCGTGTGGGGCGTCCGGCTGGGCCGGTGGTATGGCCGGGTGCGGGCCGATGGCCGTCCGGGCTGAAGCACCTTTTCAAGGATATTCCATGGCTGTCATTCCCTGGCCTTTGAACCACACGCCCCGGCCCGCGCCCCCTGCGGCGCATGGCGCTGCACGCGCGGCCGCCGCGCCGGAGGATGTCGCCGCCATGGCCGCGGCGCTGATCCAGTCGCGCCAGACCATCCTGCCCAAGCGGCTGGCCGCCCCGGGGCCGAGTGCCCTGGAACTGGCGCAGATCCTCAACGCCGCGTCCCATGCACCGGACCACGGCCAGCTGGTGCCGTGGCGCTTCGTGCTGGTGCCCGAGGCAGCGCGCCCGGCGCTGGCCGATGTGTTTGCCCAGGCCCTGCGCGAGCGCGATCCCGCAGCCACGCTGGCGCAGGCCGAGCAGGCGCGCGAGAAGGCCTACCGGTCACCGGTGCTGATGCTGGTGGTGGTGAACGGGCAATGCGGCGACCTCGGCATCGACCTGTCCGAGCGCCTGGTTTCCGCGGGATGCGCGGTGCAGAACATGCTGCTCATGGCCACCGCGCAGGGGTATGGGTCGGCGCTCACGAGCGGCAAGGCCCTCACGTCGGGCGGGCTGCGGGGGCTGTTCCAGCTGGCCCCCTGGGAGCAGGCGCTGTGTTTTGTCAGCATCGGGACCGTGCAGTCGCGCAAGGCCGCGCGTGCCCGGCCCGCGGCGGACAGCTATGTGAGCACGCTCGACGCGCAGCAGGGCGTGGTGCTGCCCGGCTTCTGAAGCGGGGCGCGCCCGGCGATTCCTTTCCTTTCATTTCATTTCATAGAAACCTTCATGGACATTTCCAGTTTTGACGACCTGCTGCAGGCTGCGCGCCTGCAGCCCGAGCCCCAGCGCCTCCTGTTCGTGTTTGCCGCGGTGGAACTGCCGGACGACGCCAGCCCGGCCCAGCGTGCCCGCTTCGAAGCGGGGCAGGGCGGAGCCCTGGTGCCGCTGATGTGCGTGGACAAGGCGCCCCAGGAGCTGCTTTCGTTCAGTGCGCTGGTGGAAGAGGCCAGCCAGTTCAGCGCCCCGGGCCATGACTGGGCCATGGTGTTCGCAGCAGCCCTGTCGGGCACGCTGGACAAGGCACCCACCAGTGCGGATGCCCAGGCGCCCCTGCAACGCATGGTCGATGCGATCAAGGGCGGGTCCCATGGGGCGTATATACCCTTCGACCGGCGGGGACAGCCCGTCCGGTTCGGCTGAGGCGCAGATGGCCTCGCCCGCCCCATCCGCCCGCCATATCCCCGGTTTCAGCGCGCCGGCCGTCGGGTTCGAGCAACCCTTCGCCATGCTGGAGGCCTGCCATGAGCGCGTGCAGCGTTCGCTGGCCTTGTTGGGCCGCCTGCGCGCCCATGTGCGCCTGCAGGGCGCCGACGAGAGCGCCCGCCAGGCGGCGCGCGACGTGCTGCGGTATTTCGACATCGCCGCACCGCTGCACCATGAAGACGAGGAACTCCACGTCTTCCCGCTGCTGCTCGCCCAGGCCGCGCCCGGGGTCCAGGCGCTGGTGCGCAGCCTGCAGGACGACCATGTCCGCATGGTGGCGGACTGGGCTGCAGCACGGGTTGCGCTGCAGGCGCTGGAACAAGGAGCCATCCAGGGATTCGCGGAATCGGAGGAGGCGCTCCTTGATCGATTTGCGGACCGCTATGCAGGCCATATCCGCCGCGAGGAGCAGGAGGCCTACCCGGCGGCGCTGCACCTGCTGGAGCCCGCTGCGCTGGACGGGATGGGGCGGGAGATGGCGCGCCGCCGCGGCGCTGCCTGACACGGTGGTGCCCTCTGCAGCGCCCCCGTGTGCCGTGATTGAGCCGGGTGCCGCAGTACCCGTGTTCCGGAACGGTTGACTAGACGGAGCGCGCGGAGCCTTGTCCCCGGAGCCTCTCAGGTCCAGAGGCCGATGGCACCCGGGTGGAGGGCGGATCGGGACTGGAGCCGTGCAGGTGTTTACCATCACGGGATGTCACTCTCTCATCTGCACCGGGACGCACCTTGACCGACGCAAAGAAACCCCATTTTGGCCAGCCCTTCAAGGTGGGCTCCCTATCTTCCACACCGCCTGGTTTCAAGTTCGGAATCAACTACGGCACGGGCCTGGTGTCGGGCAATAGAGTCGCCGCTGAGCCAGCCCTCCCCGATGACGCGACATCCTGCAACACGCGGGGAAATGACTGGCTGCTGTCCAACCGGACTGCCGACGCCATTCGTGCCTACGACCGGGCCATCGCACTCAAGCCCGATTACGTCGATCCGTACTTCAACCGCGGCAACGCCCTGCTGCGCCTGCAGCGCAACGAAGAGGCCTTGGCCTCATTCGACCAGGCCATCGCGCTTTCGCCGGGGTTGGTGCTGGCGCACTACAACCGCGGAACCGTCCTGCAAACGCTGGGCCGGTTGCCGGAGGCCATGGAAAGCTACCGCCGCGTGCTGGCGATGGAGCCCGGGAATGCGCAGGCGCGTTTCAACCTGGGCTGCGTGCACCTGCAGATGAAGCAGTTTGGAGAAGCCCTGGAATGCATGGACGAAGTGATAGCGCGCGCACCCGAGATACCGGAGCCGCACAACAATCGGGGCACGGCCTTGCTTCGGTTGGGGCGTTATGCCGAAGCAGTTGCCAGCTTCAGCCGGGCACTGGCCCTCCAGCCTCAGTACGCAGAGGCATACAACAACCGGGGCGAGGCGCAACTGCAACTGAGAAACCTGGAAAACGCGCTGGCGGATGTCCGCCGCGCGGTCGAGCTTCGGCCCCAGCAAGGGGAGTCCAGATTCCTCATGGGCAGGCTTCTGCGGGAGATGAAGCGGTATGACGAAGCATTGCAGCAGTTGTACCTGGCTCAGCGCCTGTCTGCCCCGATTCCTGTGCTGCAGTGCGAAATCGCCACGGCGAAGGTGAATGGTTGCATTTGGCAGGGTCTGGAGGAGGAGATCCTTCAGCTGCAGCAGGCAGTCACACACCAGAAGCACGCGCTGGAGCCGTTCATTGCGTTGTCATTGTTCGATGTGCCCGCGCTTCACAAGGAGACGGCGCGGCTCCAGGCCGAGCGCGAGCTTCCTGCTCCGGCACTGGGCGCCATTCCTGCACGTGCAAGGCACGGAAAAATCCGCGTGGGGTACTACTCGGCAGATTTTCGCGATCACCCCATGGCGCACCTGATCGCCGAGCTCTTTGAGGTGCATGACCGCGAGCGGTTCGAGTGGTTCGCCTTCTCCGTGGGGCCTGACGTACAGGATAGGATGCGCCAGCGCGTGGCGGCGGCGTTTGATCATTTTCTGGATGTCCGTGAGCGCAGTGATATCGAGATCGCCCGTCTCTCTCGGGAACTCGGTATCGATATCGCCATTGACCTGATGGGTTTTACCATGGCGAGCCGGTTGGGTTGCTTTTCCCACCGGTGTGCCCCTGTCCAGGCCAGCTATATGGGCTATCCGGGTACCACCGGGGCCGACTGCATGGACTACGTGATTGCCGACAAGGTGGTGATCCCGCCTCAATCCCAGGCCCATTTCACTGAAAAAGTGGTCTACCTTCCCCACAGCTACCAGGTCAACGATTCGCGGCGCAAGATTGCGGAGCGCGAATTTACTCGCGAGGAGGTGGGTCTGCCAGCCAGCGGGTTTGTCTTTTGCTGCTTCAACAACAATTTCAAGATCATGCCACCCACTTTCGGCGGCTGGATGCGCATCCTCCACGCTGTCGAAGGCAGCGTGCTGTGGCTGCTGGAAGACAACCCGACAGCCGCGCGGAACTT
Organism: Acidovorax sp. GW821-FHT10E04; assembly: GCF_059415185.1. NCBI lineage: Bacteria > Pseudomonadati > Pseudomonadota > Betaproteobacteria > Burkholderiales > Comamonadaceae > Acidovorax > Acidovorax sp. GW821-FHT10E04. The sequence goes on along the minus strand of NZ_JBWKMT010000007.1, from coordinate 267,998 downwards.
GCGGCGCGAGGCGCAGGCCCGGGGGATTTCCGCGGAGCGCCTGGTGTTTGCACCGCGCATGCCCATGGACCAGTATCTGGCGCGCTTGCGGCTGGCGGACCTGTTCCTGGACACCCTGCCCTACAACGCGCACACCACCGCCAGCGATGCTTTGTGGGCGGGGTTGCCGGTGTTGACATGCATGGGGGAGTCATTCGCGAGCCGCGTGGCTGCCAGTCTCTTGTGCGCCGTCGGACTGCCGGAACTCATCGCGCAGACCCAGGGCGATTTCGAGGCGCGGGCGATTGAGCTGGCCCGTGACCCCTCGCAGCTTGGGCATATTCGCGGCAAACTGCGCAGGGAGGGCCCTGTGTCGCCGCTGTTCGATGCCAGGCTCTTCGCACGCCATGTGGAATCGGCGTACACCACCATGTACGACCGCTTGTGCCAGGGTTTGCCTCCCGATGTGATCGAGGTGTGATGCTCCCTCCTTGGCAGCCCCGAGCAGCGGTGGCTGGCGCCGTCACGGGTGCGTACGCAGCGCGTGCCAATTCCACAACTTTGCTCTGACTCCAAAAATGAATCTCACCCTGTTCGGAACCGGTTATGTGGGGCTTGTCACCGGGGTGTGCCTTGCGGAACTGGGCAATGATGTCCTGTGCATCGACACGGATGCCGACAAGATTGCAGCCCTTCAGCGCGGAGAAGTGCCCATCTACGAGCCCGGGCTGCAGGAGCTGGTCGTCAGCAACTCCCGCGCGGGCCGGCTGGGGTTCTCCACCGACATGGCGCGCGGAGTGGCCCACGGGGATGTTCAGTTCATCGCGGTGGGCACTCCTTCTGCGGAGGACGGCAGTGCGGATCTGCGCCATGTATTCGATGTGGCTGGTGCCATTGCCACGCACATGACGGGCTTCAAGGTCATCGTCAACAAGTCGACGGTGCCCGTCGGCACGGGCGAAGCGGTGCGCCGTGCTGTCGCCGCCACGCTGGCGCGACGCGGGGAAGGCGCGGACCCGGCCCCTGGCTACGCCGTGGTGTCCAATCCAGAATTCCTCAAGGAAGGCAGCGCGATCGAGGACTTCATGCGGCCCGACCGCATCATTCTCGGCTGCGGCGACACGCCGCAGGAGCTGCGGGCCGGCAACCTCATGCGTGAGTTGTACCGCCCGTTCGGGCATGGCCACGACCGCGTCATCTGCATGGACCGGCGCAGTGCCGAGTTCACCAAGTATGCGGCGAACGCCATGCTGGCCACGCGCATCAGTTTCATGAACGAGATGGCCAACCTGGCCGACCGGCTGGGTGTGGACATCGAACCCGTGCGCGTGGGTATCGGCGCGGATCCGCGCATTGGTGAGAGCTTTCTTTACCCGGGCGTGGGCTATGGCGGCAGCTGCTTTCCCAAGGATGTGACTGCGTTGCAGCGCATGGGCGAGGAGGTCGGGCTGCCGCTGCGATTGCTCGCGGCGGTGGCACAGGTCAACGATAGACAGAAGCGGCTGCTGGTGGACAAGCTCGCCCAGCGGCTCGGACCGGATCTTTCCGGCCGTCGGCTGGCGGTGTGGGGGCTTGCCTTCAAGCCCAATACCGATGACATGCGCGAGGCTTCCAGCCGGGTGCTGGTCCGTGAATTGCTGGAGCGCGGGGCGGTGCTTCGGGTCTTCGATCCGGTGGCCATGCAGGAGGCCCGCCGTTGCATGGAGGAGGATCTGCGCGACCGGCCCGAACTGCTCGAGCACATCAGCTATGCCCAGGATCCCATTGACGCCGCGCGCGGTGCAGACGCCTTGCTGATCGTGACCGAATGGCAGGTGTTTCGCAGTCCCAATTTCGATGCCCTGCGGGCGGCCCTGCGGCAGCCCCTTGTCGTGGACGGGCGCAATCTGTACGAGCCGCGCTCCATGCGGGCCCTGGGGTTCGACTATCTGACCGTGGGCCGCAGCGCTGCGGATGCACTCGGGGCCATGGCAGCATGACGACGGAAAAAAAAATCCTGGTCACGGGAGGCGCTGGCTTTCTTGGCTCCCATCTGTGCGAGCGCCTGCTGAAGGATGGCCATGCGGTGCTGTGCGTGGACGACTTCTCCACCGGCTTGGAAAAGAACATCGCCCACCTCCTGGCCTCGCCGCGGTTTCGTGTGCTTTGCCACGACGTCGTCCAGGCCCTAGATGCCGAAGTGGACGAGATCTACAACCTGGCCTGCCCCGCGTCGCCCGTGCACTACCAGTCCGATCCGCTGCGGACCCTGCGCACCAGCGTGCTGGGTGCCATGAATCTGCTGGAGCTGGCCCGCAAGTGCCATGCCGTGATTCTTCAGGCCTCGACGAGCGAGGTGTATGGCGACCCCGGCGTGCATCCGCAGCCTGAGTCCTATTGGGGCAACGTCAATCCCATCGGTGTGCGGGCCTGCTACGACGAGGGCAAGCGCTGCGCGGAGACCCTGTTCTTCGACTACCGGCGCCAGCATGGCGTGCGCACCAAGGTCGTGCGGCTGTTCAATACCTATGGCCCGCGCATGCGTCCGGATGACGGCCGGGTGGTCTCCAACTTCATCATCCAGGCGCTGCGCGGGGCGGATCTGACCGTTTACGGGGCGGGGACGCAGACCCGCAGCTTCTGCTACGTGGATGACCTCGTGGAAGCCCTGGTGCGCATGATGGCCACGCCGGACGAGGTGGCGGGACCGGTCAATCTGGGCAATCCAGGGGAGTTCACCGTCCTGGAACTCGCGCAGAAAATCCTCGCAGGGACGGGCTCGTCCGCGCGGATCACCTACCACCCGCTCCCGGGAGACGATCCCCGGCAGCGGCAGCCCGACATTTCGCTGGCGCGCCAGCTGCTGGGGGGGTGGGCCCCCCGCGTCGACATTGACGCGGGCTTGCGCCGGACCATTGCCTATTTCAAGGAGGCGGACGCCGGCTGAGCCCCGGGAGGCGGAGCCAGCGCGTGTCTGGCATCCGCCCCCGCTGTGCCATTCCGCGATGCCCCCCGTTCCATTTGGAACATGTCGAGGGGCAGGAGGTGCGGGTATGGTGCCCGCCGGGGTTTGGTCCTTTCCGATGCCGATACCGAGCCCCCGCTGCCATGAATCTGTTTCTCCGTATCCTCCTGACCCTGTTGCTCGCTCTGGCTTGCGCGATCGGCTGCGCAGCCCTTCACACCCCGCTGCCCTGGATGATCGGCCCGCTGCTGGCCACTTCGGTGGTGTCCATCGCTGGCGGGCCCACGGAAAGCTGGGGGCCCTTGCGCAATGCGGGGCAGTGGACCATTGGCGCCGCCTTGGGCCTGTACTTCACGCCCCAGGTCGTGGGACTGATTGGCGGGCTCTGGTGGGCCATCGCGCTGGGCATCGTGTGGGCGCTGTTCCTGGGCTGGCTGTTTGGCGCCTGGCTGTACAGGGTGCATGCGCCGCGCATGCACGGGGTGCCTGCGCCGATGCTGCGGGCCACGAGCTACTTCTCGGGGGCCATCGGTGCGGCATCCGAAATGACCCTGCTGTCCGAACGCGAGAACGCCCGCACCGACCTCGTGGCGGCCAGCCACAGCCTGCGGTTGCTGATCGTCACGGTCACGATCCCTTTCGCGCTGCAATGGAGCGGACTGCATGGCCTGGACATCCTGCCGCCCACGGCCCGGGTGGTGAGCGCACCCGGTCTGGCGCTGATGGCGCTGCTGACGGGGGCCGGGGCCCTGCTGATGGACAGGCTGGGCCGGGCGAACCCGTGGTTCATGGGCGCGATGCTGGTGTCCATGGGGCTCACCATGGCAGGCATCACCCTGTCCGCCGTGCCCCAGGCGATGGTGAATGCGGCGCAACTGGTCATCGGCGTGAGCCTGGGGGTCCGCTTTCGTGCGGATTTTCTGCACACGGCGCCGCGCTGGCTCGTGTCGGTGGCGGTGGGCACCCTGGTGCTCATGGGGGTGTGCGCGTTGTTCGCGGCCTCGCTGGCCTGGGCGACAGGTCTGCCCTGGGTCACCCTGCTGCTGGGGACCTCGCCCGGAGGCATCACCGAGATGGCCATCACCGCCAAGGTGCTGCAGCTGGGCGTGCCGGTCGTCACGGCGTTCCAGGTGTGCCGGCTGATCGCGGTGCTGATGCTGGTGGACCCGCTGTACCGGCGGATATACCCGGCAGCGAGCTGAAAGAGGATTGAAAACTTCAGTCGGGCCATGCCATGGCCGGCAGTTGCCTGGTGAGAGTGGGGCTGGTTCTTGGCGGTCAGCATCAGAATGGGCAATGAGCCAACCGATTTATGATAGCCGCAGTCGGTTGTTGGTGCGTGCGCATCTGCTATGCCAGCTCCAGCACCCCCATTGTCTTTCGGCTGGGTGTCTTGCCCCCGTGTACTGACGCCACCGTGAACGGTGGCCTTCCTTCGACCATGAGTATCCACTACAACCTCGGTGGCCGTCCGCCCCGCACGACCAAGGCGCAGCATGCAGCATTGCTGGAGCAAGCCATGCGCCTGCACCGGCTGGGGCATCTGGCCCAGGCGAATCAGGCATACAACACCATCTTGCAGACCGACTCACGCAACACTGGCGCGCTGCACATGCTCGGTGTATTGGCATATCAGACTGGTCACCATGAAGCCGCCTGCGACCTGATTGGACAAGCCATTGACATCTCTCCCCAGGACCCCGCGCCCTATGTCAACCGTGGGCTCGCGCTGAGCGCCCTGAAGCGTAGTGAAGAAGCTTTGGCTCATTTTGGGAAGGCCATTGCCCTGCGTCCTGATTTTGCAGAAGCGTATGTCAACCGCGGCAAGATCCTGGCGGAACTCTCGCGCACAGAGGAAGCCATCGAAAGCTACGACAGGGCCATTGGCCTTCAACCCAGGCTGGCTGCCGCCTACAACAACAAGGGCAATGCCCTGCGCCATCTGGGGCACCTGGGAGAAGCGCTGCAATGTTATGAGCAGGCCTTTGCGTTGGACGGCCGCCATGTTGATGCATGTCAGAACATGGCGACCTTGCATGCCGAAGCAGGCCGCTCAGAGGACGCCTTGGGGTGTTTCGACAAGCTAATTGCTTTGCAGCCGGGGCATGCCGCAGCCCACAATGGCAAGGGTGTCATCCTGGCGCAGAGAGAACAGCGGGACCAGGCTATTGCACACTTTCAGGCCGCGATCCACGCGGACGAAAAATATGTCCAGGCCTACAAGAATCTGGCGCGAGCGCAATACTCCGCGTCCGAGTTTTCAAAGGCGGCGCAGTCGCTGAAGACCGCAGCCCAACTGCAGCCCGAAGATGTGGAAATCCTGTCGCTGCTGGCACTTTCCTTGACAAGCGCCGGGAGGTACGCGGAGTCGATGGCCGTCTATGACGAGGCCATCCGGTTGGCCGCCGAGGCGCCAGATCTCTACTACAACCGTGCGAACCTGCGTACCCGGTTCGGCCAGCACGAAGACGCCGTTGCCGACTATCTGGCGGTGTACGACGCAAAACCAGACGTCAAGTATTTGCTGGGCTACCTAGTGAACAGCAGACTTAAAACCTGCGATTGGGCGCACCTGTCCAGTGACCTCGAGCGATGTGATCGGAGTCTTCGAGCGGGGGAATTGACCGTACAGCCCTTTGTGGCGCTCGCTCTGTTTGACACTCCGGAATTGCATAAGCGTGCGGCGCAGATTCGCGTTGAGTTCGACTTTCCGCAAGCCATGGACCTGGGGCCTACCCATACAGGCCGGCGAGAAGCAAAAATTCGCGTTGGCTACTACTCTGCCGATTTTCATGGCCACGCCACTGCGTATCTGATGGCGGAGCTTTTTGAGGCCCATGACCGCGATCGCTTCGAGTGGTTTGCGTTCTCGTTTGGACCTCATTCCCAGGATGCGATGCGCGAGCGCTTGGCGGCAAGCTTTGACCACTTTGTCGACGTGCGCGATCAGGGAGATATCGACATTGCCCGCCTGTCGAGGGAGTTGGGCATTGACATTGCCATCGATCTCAAGGGCTTCACCACGGACAACCGGTTCGGCATTTTTGCCCACCGTTGTGCGCCCATCCAAGTCAGCTATCTGGGATACCCTGGCACCACGGGGGCGGGCTATATGGACTACGTGATTGCAGACAAGGTGGTCGTCCCTCCCGAAGCTCAGGCGTATTTCACAGAGAAGTTGGCCTACTTGCCGCACAGCTACCAGGTCAACGACTCGAAACGAACGATCAGCGACAGGATATTCACTCGCGAGGAGGTCGGGTTGCCCTCTACGGGGTTTGTTTTCTGTTGCTTCAACAACAATTACAAAATTCTTCCTTCGGTCTTTGACAGCTGGATGCGCATCCTGCAAGCTGTGCCGGGCAGCGTCCTCTGGCTGTACGAGGACAACCCGGCCGTGGTGGGGAACCTGCGGCGTGAGGCCCAGGCACGGGGAGTTGCCGCAGAAAGGCTGGTGTTTGCGCAGCGTATGCCACTGGATCTGCATCTGGCGCGCCACCGTCTGGCTGGCCTCTTTCTAGACACCTTGCCGTACAACGCCCATACGACCGCGAGCGATGCGTTGTGGGCGGGACTGCCGGTACTCACCCGCCTGGGTGAATCCTTTGCTGCGCGCGTGGCGGCCAGTTTGCTGCAGGCCGTGGGCCTGCCAGAACTAGTGACGCGCAGTGTGGCCGAATATGAGGCCTTGGCGATCACGCTTGCCTGTGATCTTGCACGCTTGCAAGCGCTACGCGACAAATTGAACGCGCAAAAAACCCGTTCTTCCCTGTTCAATGCTCGGCAATTTGCCCGCGATATCGAGGCTGCCTATGTGGCAATGTATGAGAGAAAAAGGAAGGGGCTGCCGCCCGAAGTGATCGAGGTATAGGCAAAGCCGCCCAGCGCTTCTGGGCGCGAGCTATGTTGGGATCTTGATGCGGGCTTCCGCTCTGGATCAGTGCACCACCACCGGGTTCTGCGCCAGCCCCGCATAGCGGTCCAGCGCGTCTTCCACTTCTTCCTGCGTGGGGGTGTCGCGCTGCCAGGCCAGGATCTGCTCCTGGAACATCTCGGCCCAGGAGCCGTCCAGGTACACCTCTTTGCCCGAACGCTTGTCCACGATTTCAAAGCCATGGCGTGCGAGCTGGGGAACGGCGGGGGCGGTGTCGTTGAGCGCCTGGGTGCTCTTTTTCTCCACGGCGTCGGGCAGCATGTGGACCACCACGAAGGATTCTGAGTCGTAGAGCATGTGCATCGTGTTCCCCTTGTCGATATAGATGTCAGATGACAGCGGGTTCGCAGAGTTCAAGGCCCAAGGCAGCTTCCGGGAAACGCTGGCAAGGTCGTAACGCCTTGTCCTACGGATCGGTGATCAGGGGGAAGCCCGCTCTGGGCTTGGCTCTCTGCTGCGTTCCAGTATTTCATGAAAAAGCGGTGCGGCCGGGCTTCCGGGGGTTTTTTACCGGTCCGGAGCTCGGGTGGCGCTCGGGCGCAACACTTTGATGCAGGAGTGGGCGCCGCAGCCGCCTGCTGTGCCGTCTTCCCTCTTGCGCAGACCAGTTTCAACCGGCCTGCCGCGACCACGCCTCACGGCGCGCCACTGCTGCGCAGCAGCAGGTCGGCGAAGTCGCCGTTGGCCTGGGTCAGCTTGATGCGCACGGGCAGGTAGTTGAGGGCGGGGGCCACCCAGAGCTCGGCCTTCTGGTCGTAGTCCTTGCGGGGCAGGCGCAGCAGCTTCAGGGCGGGGGTGGGGCCGGCGGGCAGGTCCAGCGTTTCCGGGCCTTCGACGGTGAAGGTCCAGCGGTCTGCGGTACGGGCGCTCACGGTGGTGATGGTGACCTGCGTGCCGGGCACGAAGCGGCCCGGGTCGGCCGCCAGCATGGCACCCAGCTGGATGAACAGGCTCAGCCTGTCCTGTGCGCCCGGGCCGACGGCGGCCTCGGGTGTGTTGGCGCTGAAGGTCACCCGGCCCTTGGCATGGTCGAAATGCGCGGCCTGCTCGCTGCGGGATTTGTCGGAAAACTTCTCGGGCAGCAGGCCCTGGGCCGTGATGGCGCCCACGCTGCGCTGTATGCGGCTGCCCACCAGGAAGGCGCTGACCTCCTGGCGTGCTTCGTAGCGGCTGCCGTCGTGCTGCCAGAGCAGCTCGGCGCGGGCGTTGTACGCGAACTTCTTGGCCTGCCCGCTCACGTCGAACGCCAGCCGCGTGGGGGCCGGAATGCGCACGGGCGGCGGCGGGGCACCCGCGCTGCGTGCTGTGCCGGAGCCCGGGGGCGCGATGTCGATTCCGGCGGCGGTGGTGGTGGTGGTTTCTTCCGCAGGCGGTGCCGAAGCCGCTGGTGCCGGTGCCTCGGCCTGGGGGGCTGATGCCGGGGTGGCCGCGTCTGGCGTGGCAACGTCGGCGGCTGGCGCGGCGGTGGCGGCGTTTGCGCTGGCCTCTGCACCCGCCACCTGCGCGGAGGCCCCGGGCGCCGCAACCGGCGGATCTGCCGCGGCCGGGGAGGGGGCGGGCGGCGCAGGTTTCCTGCGCACCACGGGCTTGGCCGCAGGCGGCGTTGGCGTGGGCGCGGCCACTGGAGTCGCGGTGGGGGCGGGCGCGGGCGGCGGGGCTGCCACGCCGCGCGTGCTGAAGACGCGGCCCGCCGCTGGCTGCTGGGGGCTGTCCCATGCCAGGGGCACCCCTGTCAGCACCAGCCAGTGCAGGGCCAGTACCAGGGCGGTGATGAGAACCAGGGCGCGCCGTGGCATCTACAGCGATGCGTGCAGGAGGGGGCGTCAGGCGCTGCCGGCGCCCAGGTCGCTCGACAGCTGGGCGGCGGCAGCGCGCAGCGGAACGTCGATGGCGCCGTCCCATTCCGGGTCGAAGGTGGCGATGGAGCCCAGCGTGGTGATGCCCAGCTCCAGATGGCCGTCCGCGTCGAACACCGGTGCGCAGAACGCCACGATGCCGGGCAGAAGGGTGTCCACCACGCGGGCCGCGCCGCGCGTGCGCACCTCCGCCAGCAGTGCGTTCACCTCGGCCATGGTGGAGGGCAGGTCGGTGCGGCGCATCTTCACGGCGCGGGCCAGCTCGTCCTTGAGCAGCGGAGCCACCACGTCGGGCGCCATGTGCGCCGCAAAGCAGCGGCCGGTGGCGGACGAGAGCAGCGGCATCACGTCGCCCAGGCGCAGGTTGGCGGTCACGGCCTGGGGCGATTCCTCCCAGTGCACGATGGTCGGGCCGTGGTTGCCCCACACGGCCAGCGCCAAGGTGTGGCCGATGCTTTCCATGAGCTCGGGCATGCGCTCGCGCGCCAGGCGCACGGCATCGAGCCGGGCCAGCGAGGCCAGCCCCAGCTTGAGGGCGGCGGGCCCCAGGTCGTAGCGCGCGGTGCGGCTGTCCTGCGTGACCAGGCCCAGGCGCTGAAAGCTCACCAGATACCGGTGCGCCTTGGCCGCGCTCATGCCGGCCGAGGCCGCCACATCCTTGAGCATCAGCGGTCCGCGCGAGCGTGTCAGCCCCTCCAGCAGGGCAAAACCCACCTCGACCGATTGAATTCCTGCACGTTCTTTGTCCATGTGCACTAAAATTTGCGAGTTTTGTTTAGTTAAATCAATTTACCCAAGCGTAATTCGTGCTGGGTGAAGACTTTCAACCCCTTGAGACAAAGGTCCTGCCACCATGAAACTCGCTACCTACAAAGACGGCTCGCGCGACGGCCAACTGGTTGTCGTCTCCCGCGACCTGGGCACAGCCCATTATGCGACCGGCATCGCCAGCAAGCTCCAGCAGGTGCTGGATGACTGGGGCTTCCTGTCGCCCCAGCTGCAGGACCTGTACGACCAGCTCAACAGCGGCCGCGCGCGCCACGCCTTTCCCTTCGACCCCGCCCAATGCATGGCCCCGCTGCCCCGCGCCTACCAGTGGGCGGACGGTTCGGCCTACATCAACCACGTCGAACTGGTGCGAAAAGCGCGCAACTCCGAGGTGCCCGAAAGCTTCTATACCGACCCCCTGATGTACCAGGGCGGCAGCGACGACTTCATCGGCCCTTGCGACGATGTGGTGGTGCCCAGCGAAGCCATGGGCATCGACTTCGAGGCCGAGATCGCCGTGGTGACCGGTGACGTGAAGATGGGCGCCACCGCCGACCAGGCGCTGGACGGCATCCGCCTGGTGATGATCGCCAACGACGTGAGCCTGCGCAACCTGATCCCCGCCGAGCTGGCCAAGGGCTTCGGTTTCTTCCAGAGCAAGCCCGCCACCGCCTTTGGCCCCGTGGCCGTGACGCTGGACGAACTGGGCGACGCCTGGGACCATGGCCGCGTGAACCTCACGGTGCAGTCCACCTGGAACGGCCGCAAGGTCGGCATGTGCGACGCCGGCCCCGAGATGACCTTCCACTTCGGCCAGCTGATCGCCCACGTGGCCAAGACGCGCAACCTGCGCGCCGGTTCCATCATCGGCAGCGGCACCGTGAGCAACAAGGGCGTGACCGACGCCAGCGGCCGCACCGAATGGCCCAAGGGCTACAGCTGCATCGCTGAAAAGCGCTGCATCGAGACCATCCAGGACGGCAAGCCCAGCACCGAATTCATGAAGTTCGGCGACACCATCCGCATCGAGATCAAGGGCAAGGACGGCGCCAGCATCTTCGGCGCGATCGACCAGACCATTGCAGCCCCCTGAGTCGCCTTCGGCGCCTTCCCCCTCAGGGGGACGCCACCAGTGGCCTGGCGGAGCCAGTTCCACGGTGGCACTGGCCTGAGGATGTGCCCGTTTCATGCGCCGTGCGCTGAACGTGTGGCATAGAGATTTTTAAGCCAAAATGGCCTCTAGCGCTTGATATATAAGCGCAAGCAGCTATCAATTAAATAGTAAAAGGAGACAGCCCCATGCACCGCAGAACCCTCTTGACCGCCCTGGCCGCCGCAGGCGCCACCTCCGCCGCCCCCTGGGCCGCCGCCCAGTCCGCGTGGCCCGACCAGCCCTTGCGCTGGGTGGTGCCGTACCCGGCCGGCGGCGGCACCGACGTGCTGGCGCGCACCGTGGCCGAGGCCATGCGCCAGACCCTGGGCCAGCAGATCATCGTGGACAACCGTCCCGGCGCGTCCACCAACATCGGCGCGCAGCTGGTGGCCACGGCCAAGCCCGACGGCAACACCTTCATGTCGGCCGACAACGCCGTGCTGGCCTACAACGAGCACCTGTTCACCAAGCTGCCGTTCAATCCCGAGAAGGACTTCACCTACGTGGGGGGCATCAGCCGCTTTCCGCTGGCGCTGGTGGTGCACCCGGCGTTCGAAGCGAAGACGTTGAAGGAATTCCTGGCCTACGCGCGCGCCAACCCCGGCAAGCTCAACTACGCATCGCCCGGCAACGGCTCACCACACCACCTGGCGATGGAGATGTTCAAGAACCGCACCAAGACCTTCCTCACGCACATCCCCTACCGGGGCGCGGCGCCCGCGCTGCAGGACGTGATGGGCGGGCAGGTGCCCTGCATGTTCCTGGACCTGGCCGCCGGCCTGCCCGTGATCACCTCGGGCAAGGTGCGCGCGCTGGCCATCGGCTCGGCCAAGCGCGTGGCCGCGCTGCCCGACGTGCCCACGCTGGCCGAAGCCGGTGTGCCCAACACCGAGGTGTTTGCGTTCCAGGGCATCCTGGCGCCCGCCGGTCTGCCCGCTGCGATCACGGCGCGCCTGAACGGCGACCTGAACAAGGCCCTGCTCAACCCCGCCGTGGTCAAGCGCATGAACGACTTCGGCATGGAAGCCCTGCCCGGTACGCCCGAGCAGTTCCGCGCCATGGCACGGGCCGAGTCCAAGCGCTGGGGCGAGATCATCAAGGCGGCGGGCGTGAAGCTGGACTGATCCCTCAGCACCTCGGTGCACGGAACGGTGCACTGGGTGGCCTGACTTTGGCAGGCCCCTCCACCCCTTCAGCCTGGCAGGCCGCTGGCCCCAGCAGGCCCATCCACTATTCAGGCAGGTGGCACACCGCCTCGATGTTGTTGCCCTCGGGGTCGATGACAAACGCGCCGTAGTAGTGGGGGTGGTAGTCGGGCCGCAGGCCGGGGGCTCCGTTGTCTTGGCCCCCGGCTTCGATGGCGGCGCGGTAGAAGGCATCGACCTGGGCCCGCGTGGCGGCCCGCCACGCCAGGTGGCAGCCCGTGCTGGCGGGCGGGCCGCCGTAGGGCGAGGGGCCGTCGATGAACCACACATCCGCCTTCTTGCCGTCGGGCTCGGACGGAGCCGGGTAGGCATAGCCCAGCATGTTGGAGCCGTAGTTGCCTTCAAAACACAGGCTGTAGCCCAAAGGCGTGAGGACTGCGGTGTAGAACGCCTTGGTGCGGGCGATGTCGGTGACGCGGAAGGTCATGTGGTCCAGCATGGGAGGTCTCCTCGGGTTGTGGTGCCCTGTTTTATACCTGAAATACTGTTTGTAAATACAGTGTTTTTCAACCCGGCACACAATCTGCCGCGCGGATGGTGCTGCGCCCCCCTGCGTGGCCCGCAGTTCTTCAGGCCCATCCCTCCAGCACCAGCTTGCCCCGCGCCTTGCCGCTCTCGATGAGCGCATGCGCGCGCTTCAGATTCTCGGCATTGATGGTGCCAAACCGTTGGTCCAGCGTGGTGCGGATCAGCCCCGCATCCACCAGCTGCGCCACCTCGGTCAGCAGCCGGTGCTGGCCGATCATGTCGGCGGTGCCGAAGAGCGCGCGGGTGAACATCAGCTCCCAGTGCACCGACACCGACTTGCGCTTGAACTTCGTCACGTCGAGCGACACCGGGTCGTCGATCAGCGCGAACTGGCCCTGCGGCGCGATGGCCTCGACGATCTGGTCGAAGTGCGCGTCGGTCTGCGTGAGGCTCACGATGATGTCCACCGAGGGGTGGCCGATGCGGGCCAGCTCCTGCGTCAGGGGCTTGCTGTGGTCGATCACGTGGTGGGCGCCCAGGTCGCGCACCCATTGCCGCGTTTCGGGGCGCGATGCGGTGCCGATGATCGTGAGGCTGGTGAGCCGCGCCGCCAGCTGCGTGAGGATAGAGCCCACGCCCCCGCTCGCGCCGATGATGAGCAATGTCTTGTTGGTGGGCTGCTTGCCGGGCACCACGCCCAGGCGGTCGAACAGCAGCTCCCACGCGGTGATGGTGGTCAACGGCAGCGCGGCGGCCTCGGCAAAGTCCAGCGATTGGGGGGCGTGGCCCACGATGCGCTCGTCCACCAGGTGCAGTTCGCTGTTGGTGCCAGGGCGTGCGATGGAGCCCGCGTACCAGACGCGGTCGCCGGGCGCGAAGAGCGTCACGTCGGGCCCCACCGCGCGCACGATGCCGCTGGCGTCCCAGCCCAGCACCTTGTACGCCTGGCCCTCGGCGGGGCCGCTGCCCTTGCGCACCTTGGTGTCCACGGGGTTCACGGAAACGGCATGCACTTCCACGAGCAGATCGCGGCCGGTGGCCACGGGGTCGGGCAGGGTGATGTCGAGCAGCGATGCGGGGTGGTCGATGGCGCGGGGGGCCTGGTAGCCAATGGCTTTCATGGTGGTGTGTCCTTGCAGAAAAGTGAGGTGGAAAAAGAGCGGTCCATGCGGTGGCGGCCAGGCGTCACGCCGCGGCCGCGTGCGCGCGGTAGTCGGAATACCCCTGGGCCGCGCCGCCGAACAGCGTGCCCGGGTCGTAGCCGGCCAGGGGCAGCCCGGCCGCATAGCGCGCGGGCAGGTCGGGGTTGGCGATGAACGGCCGGCCAAAGGCCACCAGGTCGGCCATGCCCGAATCCAGGATCTGCTGCGCGCGTTCGGGCGTGTACTTGCCCGCCACGATCACGCGGCCGCCATAGGCCGCGCGCAGGGCCTGGCGGAAATCGGCGGGAATGGAGGGGGCATCGTCCCAGTCGGCTTCGGCCAGGTGCAGGTAGGCCAGGCCCAGGGTGTCCAGCTCGCGTGCCAGGTGCAGGATGGTGGGGATGATGTCCGGGCAGTCCATGCCGCGCTGCGTGATGAACGGCGCCAGGCGCATGCCGGTGCGCTCGGCCCCGGCCTCGCTGGCCACGGCGGCGGCCACCTCGCGGGCGAAGCGGGTGCGGTGGGCCACCGGGCCGCCATAGGCATCGCTGCGGTGGTTGGAAGTGGTGCGCAGGAATTGGTCGATGAGATAGCCGTTGGCGCCGTGGATCTCCACGCCGTCGAACCCAGCACGCATGGCGTTGGCGGCGGCGCGGCGGAAGTCGTCCACCACGCCGGCGATTTCGCTCGCTTGCAGCGCGCGCGGCACCGGGCAGTCGAGCATGTGGCCCACGCCGTCGCCGTCCGCCACCCACACCCGGGCCTCGGGGGCAATGGCCGAGGGCGCCACGGGCAGGCCGTCGGCGTGGAAACTGGCGTGCGACATGCGGCCCACGTGCCACAGCTGCAGCACCATGCGGCCGCCGGCGGCATGCACCGCGTCGGTCACCCGGCGCCAGCCCTGCACCTGCGCGTCGCTGTGGATGCCGGGCGTGAAGCTGTAGCCCTGGCCCTGGGGCGAGACCTGGCTCGCCTCGCTCACGATGAGCCCGGCGCTGGCGCGCTGGGCGTAGTAGTCGGCCATGAGCGCGTTGGGCACGCCGCCCGGCTGGCTGCTGCGGGCGCGGGTCATGGGGGCCATCACCATGCGGTTGGGCAAGGTGAGCGGGCCGAGTTGCAAGGGGCGCGCGAGAGCGGGCGCGGTGGCGGTGGAGGTCATGGCGTTGTGCCTTGGCAAGCGGTGTGGAACATGGCCGTGATGGTGATCCTGTTGTCTTTTGTTTTAAATAGGATGGTGGTTGAATCAATATTCAAAGAAAATTTGAAAATCCAGCCCTAAAACTCCCCACGCCACCCATGAAAAGCCTGCAGGACCTCGACATCTTCGTGCGCACCGTGGACAGCGGCAGCCTGTCGGCCACCGCGCGGGCGCTGGACCTCACGCCGGCGGCGGCCAGTGCGGCCCTCAAGCGGCTGGAGGCCGAGCTGGGCGTGGCGCTCTTCGTGCGCTCCACGCGCAGCCTGCGGCTCACGCAGGAGGGCGAGCTGTTCCTGGAGCACTGCCGCCCCGCGCTGGCCGCGCTGCAGCAGGTGCGGGGCCAGTTGCAAGGCGGCCAGGCCCGCGGATTTCGCGGCACGCTCCTGCTCGCCGCCCCCTCCGACCTGGGGCGCAACGTGCTGCTGCCGTGGCTGGATGCCTTCCAGGCCGAGCACCCGGGCATCGACATCCGCCTGCAGCTGTCGGACCGCATGGCCAATGTCTACAGCGAACCGGTGGACGCGGCCTTTCGCTACGGCAAGCCGCAGGATTCGAGCCTGGTGGCACTGCCGCTCGCGGCCGACCACCGGCGCGTGCTGTGCGCCGCGCCCGCCTATCTGCAGGCCCGCGGGGCGCCCGCCACGCCGCATGCGCTGGCCGGCCATGACGCCCTGTGTTTCATGCTCGGCGAGGACGTGCACGACCGCTGGCGCTTCTGGGATGCGGCGGGCCAGGAGGTGCTGGTGCGCGTGCGCAGCCGCAATGTGTCCAACGACGGCGACGCCGTGCGCCGCTGGGCCGTGCGGGGCCGGGGCATCGCCTACAAGTCGTACTTCGATGTGGCGGACGACCTTGCCGCCGGGCGCCTGGTGCCGCTGTGCCCGGGCTGGACCACCGAGGCCGTGCCCCTGTTCCTCGTGGCGCCCAGCCGCCGCCAGCTCACGCCGCTGGTGCGCGCGCTGCGCGACTTCATGGCGCAGCGGCTGCAGGTGTTGGCGGGCGCGGAGTCCGGTCGCCAGGGCGAAACCAGGGGTGGGGCGGCAGGGGCGCCGGATTGATCGGGGCCTCCCGGGGACCGCAGCACCTGAGGGGCGGCGCCAGCGTGGCCGTGGCCGTTGCCGCTACAGTCGGTCCACGCAGAACGCGCCACCGCGGCGCGCACGTTCCGCGCCCCACCAGGAGTTTCTTTCTTCCATGCCCGTACCCGCCCCGCCCGAATGGGCCGATGCCTTGCGCCGCGCCCTGCCACTGGCTGCCCTGCGGTCCGGCGACGTGGGTTACTTCCTGGTCAGCCCCGGTGGGCGCTATGTGGCGTGCACGACCCACGCCCTGCATTCGGTGCTGATCGACACGGCGCAGCGGCGCTACGCCGTGCCGGCCGACTGGAGCGTGCGGGGGCTTGACGATGCCGCGGTCGAGCTGGAGTCGGACGAGACCCGCCGGCAGGCGTTTGCGGTCTATGCCGACCTGTGGCGACCCGCCTTCACCGACCCGGCCTTGCCCTGGCAGGCGGCACGAGAAGAGGCCGAGGGCTGATCGATGGCCACCACCACCACTACATCTTCGGCGGCGGCGCGCGTGCCGGTGCCGGTCTGGGCGGGGCTTGGTGTGCTCGCCGTGGGCCTTGGCGTGTCGCTGGCCTTGCTCACCGGCTTCGGGCAGGCCATGGCATGCGGTACGTTCGGGCTCGATTGCATCGCCGCGGCCTTTGGCACGGTGCTGTGCACCCTGTGTGCCGCGCTGGTCCTGCTGCTGCGGGGCCTGGGCACCCTGCGCCGCAGCGGGGGATTCTCCGTGGCCAAGGTGCTGACGGTGGGCATCGCTGGCATCGTGGCGCTGGCGATGGTGTTGCTGCTCGGGTTTGCGGCGCTGGTGGTGCTGCGGTAGGCGGGGCAGGGAGGGGCATGGCGCGCTGGCGGGCCGGTGTGCCTGCCCGCCGTGTTGCGCAGGCGACGCTCGCCCCGCCCCAGGGCACGACACAATGCCCGCACCCCACCCAAGGATTGCCATGCTGAATTTCGACTTTCACAACCCCACCCGCATCGCGTTCGGCCAGGGCCGCATCGCCGACCTGGACAAGCTCGTGCCCGCCGCCGCCAAGGTGCTCATCCTCGTGGGCGGCGCCAGCGCCGAGAAGACCGGCACGCTGGCCGAGGTGCGCACGGCGCTCGCCAGCCGCCAGCACGCCACCTTCAGCGGCATCGAGCCCAATCCCAGCTATGAAACCTCGATGAAGGCCGTGGCGCAGATCCGCGAAGGCGGGTTTGACTTCCTGCTCGCCGTGGGCGGCGGCTCGGTGATCGATGCGGTCAAGTTCATCGCAGCGGCCGTGAAGTTCGAGGGCGGCGATCCCTGGGCCATTTTGGAAAAGCACGGCCGCAACGTCACCGCCGCGCTGCCCTTCGGCGCCGTGCTCACGCTGCCCGCCACGGGCTCCGAGATGAACAACGGCGGCGTGATCACCCACCGCGCCAAGGGCGCGAAGCTGGCCTTTGGTAGCGTGCACACCTATCCCGTGTTCTCGGTGCTCGACCCCACCAAGACCTACACCCTGCCGCCCCAGCAGCTGGCCAACGGCGTGGTCGATGCCTTCGTGCACACGGTGGAGCAGTACCTCACCTACCCGGTCAACGCGCCCGTGCAGGACCGTTTTGCCGAAGGCATCCTGCAGACGCTGATCGAGATCGGCCCGCGCCTCTTGACCGCCCCCGAGCCCGTGTACGACGACCGCGCCAACCTCATGTGGGCGGCCACCATGGCGCTCAACGGCCTGATCGGCGCGGGCGTGCCGCAGGACTGGGCCACGCACATGATCGGCCACGAGCTCACGGCGCTGCACGGCATCGACCACGCGCGCACGCTGGCCATCGTGCTGCCCGCGCTGCTGCACGAGCGCCGTGGCCCCAAGCGCGCCAAGCTGCTGCAGTACGGCGAGCGCGTGTGGGGCATCACCACCGGCACCGACGACGAACGCATCACCGCCGCCATCGGGCGAACGCGCGCTTTCTTCGAGGCCATGGGCATCGCCACGCGCCTGTCTGGCTACGGCCTGGGCGCCGACACCGTGGGCGCCGTGGTGGCGCAGCTGGAGGCGCACGGCATGGTCACGCTGGGCGAGCAGCGCGAGATCACGCCCGCCGTGAGCCGGCGGATTCTCGAAGCCGCGCTGTAAGCCAACGCCGCGAACTGCGCCCTGCGAGGGCGCAGCCGAGGGGATTGCGGGTACGGTGAGGGGCTGGACATTTTTCAACCGCACCCAGGAAAGAAACGCCTATGCCCCGCATCCTCATGGTTCTCACGTCGCACGACCAATTGGGCGACACGGGCAAGAAGACAGGCTTCTGGCTCGAAGAGTTCGCCGCCCCGTACTACGTGTTCAAGGACGCGGGCGCTTCGGTCACCCTTGCGTCCCCCCGGGGTGGCCAGCCGCCGCTGGACCCCAAGAGCGACGCGCCCGATGCGCAGACCGATGCCACGCGCCGCTTCAAGGACGACGCAGCGGCCCAGGCGCAACTGGCCAGCACCTTGAAGCTGTCCGAGCTGGATGCCGCCCAGTTCGATGCGGTGTTCTACCCCGGCGGCCACGGCCCGCTGTGGGACCTGGCACAGGACGCGCGCTCCATCGCCCTCATCGAATCCACGCTGGCCGCCGGCAAACCCCTGGCGGCCGTGTGCCATGCCCCCGGCGTGCTGCGCGATGCCAAGGCGCCCGACGGCACGCCCCTGGTGCGCGGCAAGAACGTGACAGGTTTCACCAACAGCGAGGAAGCCGCCGCCGGCCTGACGCATGTCGTGCCCTTCCTGGTGGAAGACATGCTCATGTCCCACGGCGGCCTGTACACCAAGCAGGCCGACTGGAAGCCGCACGTGGTCACCGACGGGCTGCTGATCACTGGGCAGAACCCCGCGTCGTCCGAGCCTGCGGCGCAGGCCCTGCTGCAGGCGCTGGCGTGATGCTGCGGCCCTGACCGGGACGCCAGCTGCACGGCCTGCGCCTTTCGCCCGCCGTTTCGCGCCGCCCACGGGCATTTCGTCGCATGCCGCTCCCCGTGCAGGGGGGGCCGCGCCTACAGTGCCGCCATGCCGCCACCACACTTCCGCACGGTGGCGGCTTCTGGCAGACCCGACGAAAGGCGCACTGTGACCATCCTCCTCCTCCTGGCCCTGCGCTTTGCCGCGCGGCATATCCGCCCCTTCATGGCCGCCGCCTTCGTGGCGCTGACCATGCTGTCCGGCGCCGCATCGGCCCAGCACGCCGGCCTGCGCACCCTCGTCGTGCCAGGCGACGAGCCGGTGAACGTGGCACTGTTCTACCCCACCGTGCGCAGCGCGGGCGTGGTGCAGCTGGGCCCCTGGCGCCCGGTGGTCGGCCTGGGCGCACCCGTGTCGGCCGAGCCGCTCAAGGGGCTGATCCTGGTGTCGCACGGCACGGGCGGCAATGAACTCGCGCACCACAACCTGGCCACCCGCCTGGCGGCGGAGGGCTACCTGGTGGCCGCCGTTCGCCACCCGGGCGACAACTGGCAGGACCGCTCCATGATCACCTCGGGCCGCTACTTCGGCGAGCGCCCGCGCCAGGTCAGCCGCGTGCTCGACGCGCTGCTGGCCAGCCCCGAGTGGGGCCCCCGCATTCCGGCCGGCCGCATCGGCGCACTGGGCCACTCGGCCGGCGGCTACACCGTGCTGGCGCTGGCCGGCGCGCAGGCCGAGCCCGCCCGCGCCGCCCGGCACTGCCGCAGCGTGTTGGACGACCCCGGCTTCTGCGGCCTGGCCCAGGGCCCCAAGGCGCCGCAGCCGGCCGCTGCCAGCGCTGCAACACCCGCCAATCTGGTGCCGGACGGCGCCCTGGTCTCCGTGCCCGACCCGCGCATCCGCGCCGTCGTCGCCCTGGCGCCCATGGCCGTGGTGTTCACCCCCGAGAGCCTGAAAGCCGTGACCGTGCCGGTGCTGCTGCGCGTGGCCGAGCAGGATGCCGTGCTGACGGGCAAGTACCACGGCGGGCTGGTGGCCGCGAATCTGGCCACCACGCAGGCGGACACCGTGCCGGGTGCCGGCCACTTCGCCTTCATGGCCCAGCCCAGCCAGAGCCTGCCGTCCGACGCGGGCGACGCCGCCGCCAACCCGGCGGGCTTTGACCGGGTGGCCTACCACGCGGTGCTGGAAGACCAAGTGGTGCAGTTTTTTGGCCAGCAGTGGCGCTGAGAGGAAGTTTTATGATCAAAACAGACCCTGGCGTTTGTTCTGATTGGTTTATTTGCTATTAATTTGGTAGTGAATGGGTTGTGGCGCAGGCCAGCACCTAGTACGGCAGGATCCCTGGTAGCAGCGGCCGCGCCAGCCGCTGGCACCACCACTTGAGCGCCTCGCCCCGGTGCTCGGGCTTCCAGGCCAGCCAGAAGGTCTCATCGGCGCGGGGCTCGTCCACCGGCACCTCCACCAGGATGCCGTTTTCCAGCTCCACCCGCACGCAGGCGCGCGGCACGAAGCCGTGGCCCAGCCCGGCGGCCTGGCAGGCGATCTTGGCCTGCATCGACGGCACGGTGATGCGCCGCTGGCCCGACAGCAGGCCCACCGTGCGGTCCGACAGTGTGCGCGCCCCGTCGCCCACCACCACGGCCGTGTGCTCCAGCAGGTCGCTGCGCGTGAGCGGCCGGCCCAGGCGCGCCAGCGGGTGCGACGCGGTCACGCAGAACACGAAGTCCAGGCTGCCCACCGCCACGGCCTTGTAGCCGCCGCCGGCCGGGCCTTCGCCCGCCGCCACGATGATGTCGGCGCGCCCGTCGCGCAGCGCCTCCCAGGTGCCCGTCAGCGCCTCGCAGCCGATGCGCAGGCGCGTGCCGCAGTTCAGCCCCTCAAAGGCCGCGATGTCGTCGTTGAACGCACTGGTGGGTATCAGCGAGTCGTGCACCAGCCGCAGCTCGGACTCGAACCCCGTGGCGATCTGACGCAGGCGCGATTCGAGCTGCCGCGCCGAGGCCAGCAGCCAGCGGCCCTCCTTGAGCAGCTCGTGCCCCGCGGGCGTGAGCGCCACGCGCGGGCCGTTGCGGGTGAACAGGGCCAGGCCCAGTTGCTCCTCGAGCTTGCCCACGGCGTAGGAGATGGTGGACGGTACCTTGTGCAGCCGCTCCGAGGCGCCTGCGAACGAGCCGTAGCGGGCAATCGCATCCACCAGTTCGATGGCTTCGAGGGAGAGTTTGAGCATGGCAAAAGGCCCGGAATTTCAATCATCGAAATTATCGATGATGAATGGCAAAACCTTTCAATCTGATGCTTGCGCATGCGCCGGATACTTCATCCATCGCAGCACTGAGCGCCAATGAAATCCAGTGGATTTCAGACCCGCCACCCAGTGTGAAATTCATCGACAGACATTGAAAGGAAGACACCATGCTCGACATCCGCAAAGCCCAACACCGCGGCAACGCCAACCACGGCTGGCTCCATTCGCGCCACACCTTCTCGTTCGGCCACTACCACGACGCCCACCAGCAAGGCTTTTCCGACCTGCTGGTCATCAACGACGACCGCGTGGCTCCCGGCAAGGGCTTCGGCACCCACCCGCACCGCGACATGGAAATCTTCTCGTACGTGCTGGAAGGCGCGCTGGAGCACAAGGACTCCATGGGCACCGGCTCGGTCATCCGCCCCGGCGACGTGCAGATGATGAGCGCCGGCACCGGCGTGCGCCACAGCGAGTTCAACCACTCGGGCGAAGAGCCCGTGCACTTCCTGCAGATCTGGATCGTGCCCGGTGCCCGCGGCGCCGCACCCCGCTATCAGCAGGTGCACTTCAGCGAGGCCGACAAGCGCGGCCGTCTGCGCCAGATCATCTCGCCCGAAGGGGCCGACGGATCGCTGGCCGTGCACCAGGACGCCCGGGTCTATGCCGGCTTGTTCGACGGCAGCGAAGAGTCGGCCGATCTGGACGTGGGCCCGGGCCGCAACGTGTATGTGCACGTGGCCCGCGGCAGCCTGGAGGTGAACGGCGAGCGGCTGTCCGAAGGCGACGGCGCCCGCATCCGCGACGCCGGGGCCCTGCGCTTTGCCCACGGCGAAGGCGCCGAGGTTCTGGTGTTCGACCTGCGGCCCAACGAGCTGCCCTCGATGCCGCACTGAGCGGATGGCGCGCCCTGAGGCGCGGGTGGGTGGGCGATGCCGCCCATCCCTTGCGCCCCGGCCCGCCGCATTGCCTTGTCTCGTTTTTGTTCTTCTTCTCGACGACTTCATCTTCAATTTCCAGGGAGTTCACCATGACCCACGTCAACACCACGACTGCCAGCACCACCGCCTACGCCAAGCCCGGCGCCACGCTGCTGAACGCCGACGACCACACCCTGGTCATGATCGACTTCCAGTCGCAGATGGCCTTTGCCACGCACTCCATCGATGCGATCACGCTGCGCTCCAACGCCGGCCTGGTGGCCAGCGCGGCCGCCGGGTTTGGCGTGGACACCATCCTCACCACCGTGGCCGAAAAGAGCTTCAGCGGCCCCATGTTCGAGGAAGTGACCGCACCGTTCCCCGGCCAGGCGCTGCTGGACCGCACCTCCATGAACACCTGGGAGGACGAGGCCGTGATCGCCCGTGTCAACGCCATCGGCAAGCCGCGCATCGTGCTGGCCGGCCTGTGGACCAGCGTGTGCATCGTGGGCCCGGCGCTGTCGGCGCTGGACCAGGGCTTCGAGGTGTATGTGATCGCCGACGCCAGCGGTGACATCTCGGCCGAAGCCCACAACCGCGCCATGGAGCGCATGGTGCAGGCCGGCGCGCGGCCCATCACGGCCCTGCAGTACCTGCTGGAGCTGCAGCGCGACTGGGCGCGGGGCGAGACGTACGACATGACGACGGGCATCGCCAAGAAGTTCGGCGGGGGCTATGGCCTGGGCATCACCTACGCCAAGACCATGTTCAACGCCCACGAAGGCTAAAAAAGGGTGCATTGGCCTACTGCGCGACCCGATCCCGCACCTGCGGTTCTCGCCGTACGCTTGTACGGCTGCGGTCCTCGATGCAGGCTAGGGCCGCTCGCTACGGCCACTGCACCCTTTTTGCGCTCTGCCATTGCTGAAATTCTTGAAGGCCTGAACATCATGACCCAACCCGCCATCACCCCCGACCTCATCCTGCGCAACGGCCGCTTCACCACGCTGGACCGCGCCAACCCCACGGCCAGTGCGGTCGCCATTGCGCAAGGGCGCTTCACCAAGGTGGGTGACGACCGCGAGGTGATGGCGCTCGCCGGCCCGCAGACGCGGGTCATCGACCTGGGCGGGCGCAGCGTGCTGCCGGGGCTCATCGACAACCACCTGCACATCATCCGCGGCGGGCTCAACTTCAACATGGAGTTGCGCTGGGACGGCGTGAAGAGCCTGGCCGACGCCATGGCCATGCTCAAGCGCCAGGTGGCCGTGACGCCCGCGCCGCAGTGGGTGCGCGTGGTGGGCGGCTTCACCGAACACCAGTTTGCGGAAAAGCGCCTGCCCACGCTGGCCGAGCTGAACGCCGTGGCGCCCGATACGCCCGTGTTCATCCTGCATTTGTACGACCGCGCGCTGCTCAACGGCGCCGCGCTGCGCGCCGTGGGCTATGGCAAGGACACGCCCGCGCCACCCGGCGGCGAGATCGTGCGCGACAGCGCGGGCAACCCCACGGGCCTGCTGCTGGCCAAGCCCAATGCCGCCATCCTGTACGCCACGCTGGCCAAGGGCCCCAAGCTGCCGCACGACTACCAGGTCAACTCCACGCGCCACTTCATGCGCGAGCTCAACCGCCTGGGCGTGACCGGCGCCATCGACGCGGGCGGCGGCATGCAGAACTACCCGGATGACTACGACGTGATCCAGGAGCTGGCCGATGCCGACCAGCTCACCATCCGCCTGGCCTACAACCTGTTCACGCAAAAGCCCCAGCACGAGAAGGAAGACTTCCTGAACTGGACGGCCACCTCGCAGTACAAGCAGGGCACGGACTACTTTCGCCACAACGGCGCGGGCGAGATGCTGGTGTTCTCTGCCGCCGACTTCGAGGACTTCCGCCAGCCCCAGCCCGAGCTTGCGCCCGGCATGGAAGGCGAGCTGGAAGAGGTGGTGCGCATCCTCGCGCAGAACCGCTGGCCCTGGCGCATGCACGCCACCTACGACGAGACCATCGAGCGCGCGCTCAACGTGTTTGAAAAGGTCAACCAGGACACACCGCTGGCCGGCCTGAACTGGTTCTTCGACCACGCCGAGACCATTTCGGAAAAGTCCATCGACCGCATCGCGGCCCTTGGCGGCGGCGTGGCGGTTCAGCACCGCATGGCCTACCAGGGCGAGTACTTCGTCGAGCGCTACGGCGCCGCGGCGGCCGAGGCCACGCCCCCGGTCAAGCGCATGCTGGAGAAGGGCGTCAATGTGTCCGCCGGCACCGACGCCACCCGCGTGGCCAGCTACAACCCCTGGGTGTCGCTGTCGTGGCTCGTCACCGGCAAGACGGTGGGCGGCCTGCAGCTCACGCCGCAGCGCAACTGCCTTACCCGCGACCAGGCCCTGCGCATGTGGACCGAGAACGTCACCTGGTTCAGCAACGAGCAGGGCAAGAAGGGCCGCATCGAAGCGGGCCAGCTGGCCGACCTCGTCGTGCCCGACCGAGACTTCTTTGCCTGCCCCGAATCCGACATCGCCGACACCACCGCCCTGCTCACCGTGGTGGGCGGCAAGGTGGTCTATGGCGCGGGCGATTTCGCGCGCTTCGACGACGCGGCCCCGCCGCCCGCCATGCCCGACTGGTCGCCCGTGCGCACCTTCGGCGGCTATGGCGCCTGGGGCGCTCAGGGCGGGCCGGACGGCGCGCCGCTGCAGGCCGTGCTGCGCAACGCTGCCGCGAACTGCGGTTGCGCCAGCAACTGCAACCTGCACGGCCACGCCCACGCCACGGCCTGGAGCAGCAAGCTGCCGGTGTCCGACCTGCAGGGCTTCTGGGGTGCGCTCGGCTGCGCCTGCTGGGCGGTGTGACGGTGCAGCACGCATTGCACACCGCCGCCACCGCTCCCTGGGTGCAGACGCTGGCGCTGCTGTGCCTGTGCGCCGCCTACCTGCAGGGCGGCATCGGCAAGGCCCGCAACTTTGCCGGTTCCGCGGCCGAGGTGCGCTCGCTCGGCTTGGCACCCGCCGCGCCCATCGCCGCCGCCACGCTGGTGCTGCAGCTCTCGGCCTCGGCGCTCATCCTGTCGGGCTGGTACCGCTGGCTCGGGGCGCTGGCCCTGGCGGGCTTCACCGTGCTCGCCGCTTTGCTGGTGGACCGCTTCTGGGCTGCACCGCCCGCCGATCGGCAGCGCAGCGCCAACGCATTTTTTGAACACTGGGGCCTGGTGGGCGGCATGCTGCTCGTCGCCTGGCACGACCTCGGAGGCCGCCATGCCGGATAACCAACACGATCATCACCACCACCACACCCCTGCTGCTGCAGCGTCCGCGCCGGCATCGGCTGCTCCGGCGGCTTCCGGCAGCTTCGCTCCCCTGGCCATCCCCGTCTTCGCGGTGCTCTGGGCCGCCACCGTGCTGGGCAACATCGGCAGCTTCATGCGCGACGTGGCCAGCGCCTGGATGGTGACCGAGCTCTCGTCCAGCCCCACCGCTGTCGCGCTGATCCAGACGGCCGCCACGCTGCCCGTCTTTCTGCTCGCCATCCCTGCGGGCGTGCTGTCGGACATCCTGGACCGCCGCCGCTTCCTCATCGGCGTGCAGGTGCTGCTGGCGGCCGTCAGCGGAACGCTGCTCATCCTGGCCAACACCCACACGCTGACGGTGGAGTGGCTGGTGGCGCTGACCTTCGTGGGCGGCATCGGTGCCGCGCTCATGGGCCCCACGTGGCAGTCCATCGTGCCCGAGCTGGTGCCGCGCAGCGAGCTCAAGAGCGCCGTGGCGCTCAACTCACTGGGCATCAACATCGCGCGCGCCATCGGCCCTGCGGCGGGCGGCCTGCTGCTGGCCAGCTTCGGCGCGGCCATGGCCTACGGCCTGGACGTGCTGAGCTATGTGTTCGTGATCGCCGCGCTGCTGTGGTGGAAGCGCCCGAAGGCCGAGGCCTCAGGCCTGAACGAGCAGTTCTTCGGCGCCTTCCGTGCCGGCGTGCGCTACGCCCGCGCCAGCCGCGAGCTGCACGTGGTGCTGCTGCGCGCGGCCGTGTTCTTCCTGTTCGCCAGCTCCGTCTGGGCGCTGCTTCCGCTGGTGGCGCGCCGCATGCTGGGCGGCACGGCCGGTTTCTACGGCGTGATGCTGGGCGCCGTGGGCGCGGGCGCCATCCTGGGCGCCGTGCTGCTGCCCCGCTTGCGCCAGCGGCTGGACACTGATGGCCTGGTGCTGCTGGCCTCGCTGCTCACCGCCGCCGTCATGGGCGTGCTGACCGTGGCCCCGCCCCAGTGGGCCGCCGTGGCGCTGATGCTGGTGCTGGGCCTGGGCTGGATCATCGCGCTGACCACGCTCAACGGCGTGGCCCAGGCCGTGCTGCCCAACTGGGTGCGCGGTCGGGGCCTGGCCATCTACCTCATGGTCTTCAACGGCGCGATGGCCGCCGGCAGCCTGGGCTGGGGTCTCATCGCGGGGCAGGCCGGTTTGCCGGTCACGCTGTTGGTGGGCGCGGCCGGGCTGGTCGTGGCGTCGCTCATCTTTCACCGCGTGAAGCTGCCCACCGGCGAGGCCGACCTGCAGCCCTCGAACCACTGGCCCGAGCCCCTGCTGGCGGAGCCCGTGGCGCACGACCGGGGCCCGGTGATGGTGCAGATCGAATACCGCATCGCCAAGCCCGACCTGCCCGCCTTCCTGCAGGCCATGCAGCACCTGTCCCAAGAGCGCCGCCGCGACGGCGCCTACGCCTGGGGCGTGGCCGAACACACGGGCGAGCCGGGCCGGGTCATCGAATGGTTCCTGGTCGAATCCTGGGCCGAGCACCTGCGCCAGCACCACCGCGTGTCCAAGGCGGACGCGGACCTGCAGGCGGAGGCGCTGCGGTTTCACCAGGGAGCGGAGCGGCCCGTGGTGCATCACTTTCTGGCGTTGACTGCGGGGGACGCAGGCCGCACCCATGCCATGCAGGCACAGTGAGAGGTGGTTTTTAGTGAAAATAGCTACTGGCGCCTGTCCAATAAGCGCCATTAGCTATCAAAACATGAGCATTCTGCGTGTCTGGCAGAGCGCGGTCAGCCTGCTATTGCCGCTGCCTCCACAGCCTCCACCTCCACCAAGCAGTCATAAAACGTCGGCGCGCGGCCCAGGTCCGTGAGGGCCTGGCTGGTGACCTCGTTCACGTTGGTGCCGTCAAGCCCCAGCTTGCGCCACCAGATGCCCAGGCCGTTGACCACGCCGGGCCGTGCGCGGCGGGAGACGGTGGCGTGGCACTGGTAGCTGCCACGGTCGTTGAACACGCGCACCACGGCGTCGTTGGCGATGCCGCGGGCTTCGGCGTCGTCGGGGTGGATCTCCAGGATCGGGCGGCCTTCGATGTTGCGCAGGCTCGTCACGTTCACGAAGGTGGAGTTCAAAAAGTTGCGCGCGGGCGGCGAGATCATCGCCAGCGGGTAGCGTGCATCCGTGCCCTGCAGTTCGTAGTTGGGCAGGTGGTCGGGCAGGCCGTCCAGGCCCTGGGCGGCCAGGCGGGCGCTGTAGAACTCGCACTTGCCCGACGGTGACGGAAAGTTGCCTTCGGCGAACAGTGCATCCGGGATGGCCACGGTGGCAAAGCCCTGGGATTCGAGCAGCGCGTAGTCCACGGCATCCCCAAACGCCTGGCGGCACAGCGCCTCGTCGGTGTCGGCAAAGCAGGGCTCGGCAAAGCCCATGCGCGCGGCCAGGTCGCGGAAGATCTGCGCGTTGCTGCGGGCCTCGCCCAAGGGCTGGATGGCGGGGCGGTTGAGCACCACGTCGGTGTGGCCGTAGGACAGGTGCACGTCCCAGTGTTCGAGCTGCGTGGTGGCGGGCAGGATGTAGTCCGCGTAGTCGGCGGTGTCGGTCTTGAAGTGCTCCAGCACCACGGTGAACAGGTCTTCGCGCGCAAAGCCGCGCACCACCTTGCCCGAGTCCGGGGCCACCGCCACGGGGTTGCTGTTGTAGACCACCACGGCCTCGACCTTCGGGCCGAAGGCGGGCGATGCCTCGCGCAGCAGGTCGTCGCCGATGGTCGTCATGTTGATGGTGCGGGGCACGCGCCCTGAGGCCGCCTGGGGCATCAGGTCGGGCCGCTGCAGCACCGCGCGCTGCGCCGGGAACTGGCCGGAGCTGGACAGCAGCATGCCGCCCGCGCGGTGGCGCCAGGCGCCGGTGAGGGCGGGCAGGCAGGCCACGGCGCGCACCGCGTTGCCGCCGCCGCGCACGCGCTGCATGCCGTAGTTCAGGCGGATGGCGGCGGGCTTCGTGGTGCCGTAGTCCCGGGCCAGCTGGCGGATCTGCTCGACCGGAATGCCGCAGATCTCGGCGGCGCGCTCGGGCGGCCACTGCAGGGCGCGCTCGCGCAGCGGGTCCCAGCCCAGCGTGTGGCGCGCGATGTAGTCGTGGTCCAGCCAGTCGTGGGCGATCAGCTCGTGCATCAGCGCCAAGGCCAGCGCGGCATCGGTGCCCGGGCGCAGGGCGATGTGCTCGTGGCATTTGTCGGCTGTCTCGCTCTTGCGCGGGTCGATGCACACCAGCCGGGCGCCATTGCGCTTGGCCTGCTGCGCGTAGCGCCAGAAATGCAGGTTGCTGCCGATGGAGTTGCTGCCCCAGATGAGGATGAGCTGCGATTCGGCGAAGAACTCCACCTTCATGCCCACCTTGCCGCCCAGGGTCTGCGTCAGCGCTTCGGCCCCGGCGGATGCGCAGATGGTGCGGTCGAGCAGCGATGCACCGAGCTTGTGGAAGAAGCGGCGGTCCATGCTCTCGCCCTGCACCATGCCCATGGTGCCGGCGTAGCTGTAGGGCAGCACGGCCTCGGGGTCGCGCGCGGCGATGGACTGCAGGCGATGGGCGATGTCGTCCAGGGCCTCGTCCCAGCTGACAGGCGCGAACTGGCCGCTGCCCTTGGGGCCCGTGCGCTTGAGCGGAGTGAGCACGCGCTCGGGGTGGTAGCTGCGCTCGGTGTACTTGCTCACCTTGGCGCACAGCGCGCCGTCGGTGTGGCGGTGGTCGGGATTGCCCTGCACGCGGGTGGCCACGCCGTTGTCGTCCACGGTGGTGATCAGGGCGCAGGTGTCGGGGCAATCGTGCGGGCAGGCGCCACGCACCTGGACGGGGACAGCTGGCGGAGAAATGGTGGCGGAAGGCGTGGACATATGTGGGGTGGTCGTTAAACTGCCAGAGGGTTGGAAACGGCGTGCATATCTAACCAACATCTATCAAATTGCGCATCGCTTCCCCAGCAGGCTGCTCACCGGCAGCATCGAGGGGTCAGCCTCGTTGTGTTGACAGGAAGAGGGATTTCACCATGAAGCAAATGGCATTGGGGCGCAGACAGTTTTCCATCGGCCTGGGTGCGGCCGCGCTGGGGGGCCTCCAGAGGGCGGGTGCCCAGGGCGAAGGCCGCATCGTGCTGGGCCAGTCGGCTGCCTTCACCGGCCCGGCGGCGCAGCTGGGCGTGCAGTTCAACCTGGGGGCCAAGCTCTTTTTCGACCAGCTCAACGCCCAGGGCGGCGTGGGCCGGCGCATGGTGGAGATCCGCACCATGGACGATGGCTACGAGCCCGACCGCTGCGCCGAAAACACCAGGAAACTCATCGCCGACGAGGTGTTCGCCCTGTTCGGCTACATCGGCACCCCCACCAGCCTGGCCGCGCTGCCCCTGTTCACCCGGGAGAAGGTGCCGTTCTTCGGCCCCTTCACCGGGGCCGAGGCGCTGCGCCAGCCATTCAACCGGCTCATCTTCCATGTGCGCGCGTCCTACTACGACGAGACCGCGCTCATCGTGCGTCAGCTCACCAACCTCGGGCTCAAGAAGATCGCCGTGTTCTACCAGAACGACGCCTACGGCAAGGCCGGGCTCGACGGCGTGAACCGGGCACTGGCCGAGCTCAAGCTCGCGGCGGTGGCCACGGCCACGGTGGAGCGCAATTCCACCGATGTGAAGGCCGCCGTGGACAAGCTGGTGTCCGCCCAGCCCGACGCCGTGGTGCAGATCGCCGCCTATGCGGGCAGCGCGGCCTTCGTGCGCGCGGCGCGCAAGGCGGGGTACGGCGGCACGTTCTACAACGTGTCTTTCGTGGGCACGCAGGCCCTGGCCGATGAGCTGGGCAAGGACGGCGCGGGCGTGGTGGTCTCGCAGGTCGTGCCCTCGCCCTACCAGCCCTCGCGCCAGATCACGCGCGAGTTCCTGGAGGCCATCAAGAAGGGGGGCGACAAGGTGCAGCCCAACTATTCCAGCATGGAAGGCTACCTGGCCGCCCGCATCTTCACCGAGGGCCTGCGGCAGGCGCAAGGCGGCGGCAAGCTCACGCGCGAGAGCTTCATCGCCGGCACCGAGGCGATCGGCAACCAGGTGATCTCGGGGTTTCCGGTGTCGTTCAGCGCCACCAGCCACGCGGCGTCGAAGTTTGTCGAGATGTCGATGCTGACGGGGGACGGACGCGTGAGGACTTGATATCCCCCTGAGCCGCTTCGCGTCTTCCCCAGAGGGGGACGCCACCCGTGGCCTGGCGGAGCCAGTTCCACGGTGGCACTGGTCTGGGGCGCGCCAGTTGCAGCCCGCGTGGGGATTGCGTTGGCCAGAGGCTTTGCAGGACTTGGCTAGTCGATCGAGGTGGTGCGCGCCAGCCCCTGCATGAACGCCTCGCAGCGCGCCAGCTGTTCCAGGCTCACATACTCGTCCGGCTGGTGCGCCTGGCGGATGCTGCCGGGGCCGCAGACCACGGTGGAGATGCCGGCGTTCTTGAACAGGCCGGCCTCGGTGCCGAAGGCGACGAGGGTGGTGCACTTCTCGCCCGACAGGGTCTGCGCCAGGCGCGTCACCGGGTCGTCCTTGCTGCCCAGGAAGCTCGGGATCTCGCAGATGGTTTCGAACGAGAAGCCGGCCGCCGGCGCCACCTGCTTCATGCGCGGCTCCAGAGATTTCGCATACGCCACCACCTCGGACTGCATCTGCGCGGCGTTGGCCGTGGGCAGGTCGCGGAATTCATAGCGGAACTCGGCATCGCGCGGCACCACGTTGTCGGCGATGCCGCCGTGGAACTGGCCCACGCTGGTGGTCGAGAACGGCACGTCGAAGCCCTCGAAGCGGGGCTCCTCGCGCTCGAAACCCTCGCCCATGTCGCGCAGGCGGCCGACCACGCGGGCCGCCATCTCGATGGCGTTGACCGAATGGGGCGTGAGCGACGAGTGCGCCTCCTTGCCGCGCACGCAGCACTTGTAGCGGTACACGCCCTTGTGGGCGATGGCGGGCACCATGCTGGTGGGTTCGCCCACGATGCAGGCCAGCGGCTTGATGTTCGCTTCGCGCAGGTCGGCGATCAGTTCCTTGACGCCGAAGCAGCCGATCTCTTCCTCATAGCTGAAGGCCAGGTGCACGGCGAAGGGCGCGTTGCTGTGGAGGAACTGCTCGGCCTGCGACACGGCGATGCCGATGAAGGCCTTCATGTCGGCGCTGCCCCGGCCATACAGGCTCGGCCCCTCGGGGCCGTCCAGGACGCGCGCGCTCAGCGGGTCCATCGTCCATTCCTGCCCATCCCACGGCACGGTGTCCGTGTGGCCCGAAAGGATCACGCCGGCCGGCTTGCCTTCGCCCAGGGTGGCGAACAGGTTGGCCTTGGTCTTGTCCTCGTTGAAGGTCAGCCGGCTTTTCACGCCCAGCCGGGCGAGGTGGTCGCGGATGAAATGGATCAGCTCCAGGTTGGAGTTGTGGCTGACGGTGTTCATGCGCACCAGGGTTTGCGCGAGTTCGAGGGCGTGTGGCGAGAGCTTCATGTTGCAGTGCAAATAAACCCCGGGTGGCGCAGGGCAGGCCAGCGGGCTAGACTGTGAGATCGTAAGGATACATATCATGAACGTTATTGATTCCATCGTCACGCAGGCGGCCAGTATTGCCGCCGTGCGCCGGGACATTCACGCGCATCCCGAGCTGTGCTTCGAAGAGGTGCGCACCGCCGATGTGGTGGCGCAAAAGCTCACCGAATGGGGCATTCCCATCCACCGTGGCCTGGGCACCACGGGCGTGGTCGGCATCGTCAAGGGCCGCGACGGCGGCGCCAGCGGACGGGCCATCGGCCTGCGCGCCGACATGGACGCCCTGCCCATGCAGGAGTTCAACACCTTTGCCCACGCCAGCAAGCACCAGGGCAAGATGCACGCCTGCGGCCATGACGGCCATGTGGCCATGCTGCTGGCCGCGGCGCAGCATTTCGCCAGGCACCGCAATTTCGACGGCACCGTGTACCTGATCTTCCAGCCGGCCGAAGAGGGCGGCGGCGGTGCGCGCGAGATGATCACCGACGGCCTGTTCGAGCAGTTCCCCATGCAGGCCGTGTACGGCATGCACAACTGGCCTGGCATGCCCGTGGGCCAGTTCGCGGTGAGCCCCGGCCCGGTGATGGCGTCCAGCAACGAGTTCAAGATCACCATCCGCGGCAAGGGCAGCCATGCGGCGCTGCCGCACAACGGCATCGACCCGGTGCCGATCGCCTGCCAGATGGTGCAGGCCTTCCAGACCATCATCAGCCGCAACAAGAAGCCCGTGGACGCGGGCGTGATCTCGGTGACGATGGTGCACGCGGGCGAGGCCACCAACGTGGTGCCCGACAGTTGCGAGCTGCAGGGCACGGTGCGCACGTTCTCCATCGAGGTGCTGGACCTGATCGAAAAGCGCATGAAGCAGGTCGCCGAGCACACCTGCGCCGCGCACGACGCCACCTGCGAATTCCACTTCCACCGCAACTACCCGCCCACCGTGAACTCGCCGGCCGAGGCCGACTTTGCGCGCAAGGTGATGGCCGGCATCGTCGGCGAGGCCAATGTGCTGGTGCAGGAGCCCACCATGGGCGCGGAAGACTTCGCCTTCATGCTGCAGGCCAAGCCCGGTGCCTACTGCTTCATCGCCAATGGCGACGGCGCGCACCGCGAGATGGGCCATGGCGGCGGGCCCTGCACGCTGCACAACCCGAGCTACGACTTCAACGACGACCTGATCCCACTGGGCGCCACCTACTGGGTCAAGCTGGCCGAGGAGTGGCTGGCGCAGCCAACGGCGGCCTGACGCCGGCTTCTTGGCTGTCCTGACGCCCCGGGCCCCCTGGGTGCCCGGGCTTTCTTTTCTCTTGTTCCCAACCCACCCACGAAAGCCACCGCCCATGATCGGCATCGCCCGCGCCTTTTCGCCCAGCTACGCCCAGGCCCGCAAGAAATTTCTGGAGGCCGCGGCCGCTGCGGGCCTGCCCATCGAATCGCACGCCCACCCGCTCAAAGGGCGCGATGGCGAAGACCTGGCCATGGACGTGGTGCGCGACGGCCCGGCCGATGCGACCAGGCTGCTCATCGTGAGCAGCGCCTGCCACGGCGTGGAAGGCTACTGCGGCAGTGGCGTGCAGGTGTTTGCGCTGCACGACCAGGAGTGGCGCGACAAGGCGCGCGCGGCCGGCGTGGCCACGCTCTACATCCACGCGCTCAACCCCTACGGTTTTTCGCACGTGCGCCGCTTCACGCACGAGAACGTGGACCTGAACCGCAACTTCCAGGACTTTTCAAAGCCCCTGCCCGTGAACGAGGCCTACCGCGAAGTCCAGCCGCTGCTGCTGCCCGAGGCGTGGCCCCCGTTGCCCGAGAATGCCGCCGCCGTGCAGCAGTACATCGACACCAAGGGCGAGGCGGCCTGGCAGGCCGCCATATCGCGCGGCCAGCACGAGTTTCCGCAAGGCCTGTTCTTTGGCGGCACCGAGCCCACCTGGAGCAACCGCACGCTGCGCCAGGTGCTGCGCCAGCATGGCGCGGGCGCGTCGCACATCGCGTGGATCGACCTGCACACGGGCCTGGGCCCCAGCGGCCATGGCGAGCGCATCTACGCCGGCAACGACGACGATGTGGCCGTGGCGCGCGCACGCGCCTGGTGGGATGGCGGCGGCGCCACGCCGGTCACCTCCATCTATGACGGCTCGTCCACCTCGGCCTTCCTCACCGGCCTCATGTGGACCTCGATCTACGACGAATGCCCGCATGCCGAGTACACCGGCATCGCCATGGAATACGGTACCGTGCCCGTGCTCGATGTGATGAACGCGATTCGCGCCGAACAGTGGCTCAACCTGCACCCCGGCACCCCCGCCGACAAGGCCGCGCAGATCAAGGCGCAGATGCTGGCGGCGTTCTACACCGACACCGATGAATGGAAGGGCCAGATCATCAGCCAGGCGCGGCAGTCGATGTTCCAGGCGGTGGATGGGCTGGCCCGCTGAATGGAATGGAATGGAATTGGCCGCTGGCGCTTTGTGAATAAGCGCAGAAAGCTATAAAAATGATAGCATTTGCGCCGGCGCGGGCTGCAGCCGCGTAGCGGGCTGCGCACGCACCTGCCGCCGCCTCGGGGGGGGCTTGGGGTGGCGGCCCGTGCGTGGCCGCTACCATCGCCTGAAAAAACAGGAGACTGGCGCCATGGCCCACGCAGACGACGCGCTTCGCGCAGCGCAAGACGCCCCGGCGGTATGCCGATGAGCATGCCCCCTTCCGCAACGGGCGGGCGCGGCCCCTCCGATGCCTTGCGGGCGCTCAGCCGCAGCCTGCTCGCGCTGGCGCGGGGGGCGCAGCAAGCGCCGCCGCAGGACATGCTGCACCAGGCCTTGCAGACGCTGCGGGAGCTGGTCCGCTTCGATGCGGCCTGGTGGGGCGAGGTGTCGGCCGGCGATGTGCACACCGGTCCGCGCAACTGGCTGCATGGCAGCATCGGCCTGAGCCAGAGCTTTGCGCAGGAATGGAACGAACTGTCCGCGGTGGACGAGTTCGCGCGCCAGTCCATGACCCGGCTGGGCGTGGTGATCCGCGAGCGCGATGTGGTGGGCGATATCGTGGAACACCCCGAGGTGGTGGCGTTCAGCCAGCGCCATGGCCTGTACCACTGCATGGCGCTCACCGCCGAGCTGCCCCACAGCGGACTGATGTTTTTTGTCTCGGTGTACCGCCCGCAGGCGCGTTCGGAATTCACCGACGAAGAGACCGTGCTGTTTGGCGAATTTGTGGTGCATCTGCTGCAGCACTGGCACCACGTGCTGCAGCGGCTGCAGAGCGAGTCCGCCAGCCGTCCCTGGGACAGTTTTGCGCTGGCGGAGCCCTCGGGAGAGCTGCTGTTTGCGGGCCTGCGCATCAGCATGGCGCTGGGCGAGGCGTGCCCCGGCTGGACGGGAACCCGCGTGCCGCTGGAGGTTCTGCAGGCCCTGCCACGTGCTCCCTGCAGCCTGTTGGTGGGCAAGTCCTGCCGCTTGCGGCTCGAACCCTGCGGTCCGCTGGTGGCTGTCAGCATGGCATCGCGCCACCAGAAGTCCCCACTGGCCCCGCGCGAGCTGAGCGCCGCCATGCTCTACGCCCAGGGGCGTTCCCACAAGGACATCGCCGCCACCCTGGGGCTCACCCCCGCCACCGTGCGCACCTACCTGCGCACCGCCTACGCCGTGCTGGGGGTGAACAACAAGCTGGCGCTGGTGGCGGCGCTGCGCAACGGGTAGCCAGGCCTGCTCGGTAGTTTCCCGGGCCCTCTGCATTTGCAGGGGCTGCAAGGGAGCCTTCTTTTCCTATCGTCCCCACCGGAGCCACAAGGGCTGCGGTGGCGGCCGTCCTGCTGCTGCTGCCAGTGCCTGGGCTCCTGAAAACCACCATCACTGGAGACTCCCGCATGTTCCCGATTCCATTCCTTGCCGGCGTGGCACCCCATCGCCGCGTCCACCACCGTGCCCCCCCGGGGCGGTGGGCCGCCTGCACCCTGACTGCCCTTGCCGCCGTGGCGCTGACGGCCTGCGGCGGCGGTGGCGATGCCCCCGCGCCCCTGGCCAGCAGGCCCCTGGCCGAGGCCTGCGCCGCCTACACCTCCACCGCCTTGCCCCATGGCGCCAAGGTCACGCGCACCGAGTTGCGCAAGGCCGAGGGCACGCTGCCGGACGCCTGCATCGTGCGCGGCCAGATCGTGTCCTCGCCCGAGTCGACGATCAACTGGGCGGTGGAGCTGCCCACGCTGGCGCAGTGGAACGGCAAGACGCTGACGATTGGCGGCGGTGGGTTCGACGGGTTCATTCCGACCGATGACCCGTGGTACCAGCAGCTCGTGGGTCCATCGGCCAATCCCTATGTGAAGATCAGTTCCGACTCTGGCCACCAGGTGCGCGGCTTTGCCTGGGGCAACAGCGATGTGGCGTTGCGCAACCATGCGTTCGATGCCAACCACTTCGTGCTGGAGATTGGCACCACCATCGCCACGGAGTTCTACGGCAAGCGCCCCGTGCGGCGCTACCACATGGGCCACTCCAACGGCGGGCGCTCGGGTCTGATCTCCACGCAGAAGTACCCCAAGGACTACGACGGCGTGGTGGCCATGGAGCCCGCCATCAGCCAGCAGGCGCACCAGGTCAACCTGGGCCCCACGGTGCTGCGCCACATCTTCAAGAGCCGCGAGAACTGGATGAGCCCGGCCAAGATCGCGCTGTATGCCAAGGCCGAGGCGGCCGCGTGTGATGGTCTCGATGGCCTGAAGGACGGCATCATCGGCAACGTCGAGGCATGCAACTACGTGCCCACCGACCTGCTGTGCCAGGGCGCCGACAACGACAGCTGCCTGACGGCCGGGCAGATCGAATCCATCCGCCTCATCTACAGCGACCACAAGACGCCCGTGACCCTGTCGCGCGGTGCCGTGGGCTATCCGCGCTACGGCCGGGGCGGGGCGTCCACCTCGGACTGGCAGTCGTACATGTTCGGTACCAGTTTTGAGAACCCCGACTCGTTCAACCACATGGCCGTGACGGAAGCCGCGCGCCTGGTGGAGGGCAACCCCAACGCCAGCATCCTGACGCACGACCCGACCCAGTACCAGGCGAAATATCTGCGGCTGGCCGAGATGATCGACGGCACCGACCCGGACATCTCCGCCTTTGCCGACAACGGCGGCAAGCTGCTGATCTGGTATGGCCTGGGCGACACGTGCGTGTCGGTGTACCGCACGGCGGACTACTTCGACTCGGTGAAGCAGCGCCTGGGCGCGAGCAAGGTGCAGGGCTTCGCGCGCATGGTCACCTCGCCCTCCAACGGGCATGACCTGGATGGCGCGGGCACCGAGCCGCGCTCCATCGACCTGCTCGCCGCCATGGACGCCTGGGTGGAAAAGGGCACGGCGCCCGACAAGCTGGTGGCCACCCAATTCGCACCCGGCACCACCACGCCCGTGGCCCAGCGCCCGGTGTGCGAGTACCCCAAGTTCCCGCGCTACAACGGCATGGGCGACCCCGCCAAGGCCGAGAGCTTTACCTGCTCGGCGTCCTGAACGCGGCGGGCCGCCATGGCGGCCCGTTCACCCCGCCCGGCGGCTGGTTCGCAGGTGCCGTGCCGACCCGCCTTCACCGCCGCCCACGGCACGCAGCGCCGTGGAAGGGATGGCTACGCGTACTGCGCCAGGCCATGCCCGAAGGACCAGTTCTCCTTGGCGACCTCCACGATGTTCACGAACACATCCTCGGGCCTGAGGCCCGGGCTTTCCCCGAGCAGCTGCGCGATGCGTGCAAACAGCGCCTTCTTCTGCTCCAGAGTGCGCGTGTTGTTGGCGGTGATCTGGATGAACACCACGTCGTCGCTGCGCACCACGCCCAGGTAGGTGGGGCTGTAGCGGAAGTTCGCGGCCTCGTGCTCGGTGATGGTCATGAACTGGTCGTCCTCGGGCACGTTGAAGGTTTCGCGCAGGGCGCGGTACAGCGTGTCGAAGATCGCCTGGCGGTAGGCCGCGGGCTTTCCGGCGCGCATGGCAATGTGGATGAGGGGCATCGCAAGATCCTTTTTGAACAACAAAAGAAGAAGCTGGCGAAATGCTATCCATATGAATATGCTATGGATATCTATTTCAGAAATATCAAATTCAAATGGTTGAGCGATCCCTGGATCTGGATGCCGTCGAGGCCTTCGTGCGCATTGCCGAGCTGGGCAGCTTCACGCGCGCCGCCGAGGCGATGGGCACGGCGCAGGCCGCGATGAGCCTCAAGCTCCAGCGGCTGGAGGCCCGCCTGGGCTGCCGGCTCATCGAGCGCACGCCCCGGCATGTGCAGCTGTCCGCGCGGGGCGCCGCCTTTCTGGAACACGCCCGTGAACTCCTGGCCGTGCACGACCGCGCGCTCGCCACGTTCGCCCAGGCGCGCCAGCGCCTGACCATCGGCATCAGCGACCACGTGGCCGGGCCCGAGCTGCCCGCGCTGATCGCCCGCATGAACGCGCAGGACCCGCAGCTCCTGATCGAGATCCGCATCGGCTCGTCCGGCGACCTGCTGCAAGCCTACGACCGGCGCGAGCTGGATGCGGTGCTGGCCCGCATGCACGTGGGCCGCAGCGACGGCGAGCTGCTGGCCGAAGAGCAGTTCGGCTGGCTCGCGGCCCCCGGCTGGCAGCACCGCGCGGGCGAACCCCTGCCCCTGGCCACGCTGGCCGAGCCCTGTGGCGTGCGCGCGATGGCGGGGCGGTCGCTGGATGCCGCCGGCATGGCCTGGGCCGAGGTGTTTGTGGGCGGCGGCGTGGCGGCGGTGGCCGCGGCCGTGATGGCCGGGCTGGGGGTGGCGGCGCTGGCCCCGCGCATGCTGCCCCTGGGCGCGGTGGACGTCGGCACGCGCCTTGCGCTGCCCGCACTGCCCCGCCTGCCCGTGCTGCTGCACACCCGCATCAGGGACGGCCGCCCGCGCGACGCCCTGGCGGCGCTGTCCGCGGCTTTCCGCAGCGCGGTGCGGGGCTAGCCTGGCCGAGGCCGGGCGATGATCCGCTCACTCCAGCCTGGCGCCTTGCGATGCGCCGTGGCGCGTGTCGTGGTCGTATTGCTTCTCGCGCTCGGCGTGTTCGCGCAGCAGGCGGTGGCCCAGCGCGTTGGCCTGGCGCTCCAGCGTGGCGCAGTCCGGCGCGGCGGGCAGCTGCGCAATGCCCAGGTCGATGGCGCGGGCGGCGTCGCGCCCGAACTGCACATGGCCTTGCTCGTGGCGCGACAGGGCCGGCAGGTAGCGGTCGAACAGCGCCCGCTGCGCCGGCGTGGCGCGCCGCAGCTCGGGCAGCTGCACCTCGGTGCGCAGCCGTGTGGTGACCTCGGTGATGCGGCATTCGCCCGACGAGGCCTCGCGCCCCCAGCGGAAGGTCCAGCGCACGTTCCAGCGGGTGTGGCCGTGAAAGCGCTGGCCGTCCGTGACGATGGGCGTGGCCGCGTTCAGCGCCTGGCGCAGCGTGTCGCCAGGCTCCGCATGCACGGCGTAAGGGCGCTCGGCATGCTCCTCGCGCACGGCGGCCTGCGCCAGGGGCACAGCGGCCCACAGCGCCGCCAGCAGTGCGGCGGCCTTCATCCGCGGCCGCCGTGCCAGGGCCGCCAGGCCGCGCAGCGTCACAGGGTGCCGCTTCATTCGCCCCAGGGCAGCATCAGCGTGAGCAGCGACAGCTGGTCGAACTCGGGCGCGAACGCGTCGATGATGCGCTGCGGCTCGGGGCACAGCGTGGTGTCGGTGATCACGCCGAACTGCACGCCGCCGCCATAGCTCAGGATGGAAACCCCCAGGCCGATGTCCCCCGACTGCGGCACCCAGAACATGCACTGCGTGACGCGCGCGCCGCACAGCGTGAGCTGCTCCTTGGGCCCCGGCACATTGGTCATGACCGCCGTGGTCTTGCGGCCGAACAGGTTGAGCAGCGCGTCCTGCGCGGGCTTGATCATCAGGCCCGCCACGGCGAGCATCGCGAACGCGAGGATGGGCTGAGTGCTGCCTTTGAGCGCATTCATGCGCTTGCGCACCTCGTACACGCGCTCCACCGGGTTGGCCATGCCGATGGGCAGCACCAGCGGCACCAGGCCGAAGCGGTTTCCCAGCTTCCAGGCCTCTTCCATGGGGCGCAGGTTCACGGGGATCATGGCGCGGATCTCCTGCCCCGTGGGGTCGTCGCCCTGGCTGCGCAGGTAGCCGCCGATGGCGCCGGCCACGCAGGACAGCAGCACGTCGTTGATCGAGCAGTTGAGCGCCTTGCCGATGGCCTTGACCTCCTCCAGCGGGATGGGCGGGCACCACGCCACGCGCTTGGCTTGGCCGGGCTGGCCCTTCAGGCGCGTGGGTGAATCGTCGGGCATCAGCGCCAGGGCGGCCGCGTCGCTCACCAGCTGGTAGGCCACGCGCGCCATGTCCAGGGTGCCCGACAGGCCGTTCTGCATCGCCTTCTCGGGGTCGCCCAGCATCTGCAGCGACCTGGCCGCGCTGTCGCCGGCCATATCGAGCGCTTTCACGGTCATGCCGGTGAAAGGCTTGATGAGCGTGTCGGCGATCCAGTCCTCCGCCGTGGCGGCCTCCTTGTCCGCACGGGACTTGCGCCTGGGGGGCTCGGCACCGCCATCGACCAGCGACATGGTCACCGAGATCAGCGCGATGCCGTCCGCGATGCAGTGGTGGATGCGCACCACGAGGGCGCTGCCGGGCTGGCCGTCGTCGCCCACGAAGTCCTCGATCAGGTGCATCTGCCACAGCGGGCGGCGCGCGTCCAGCGGCTGCATGGCCAGCTCGCCCACGCGGTCCTGCAGGGCGCGCTGCATGCTTTGCCCGGGGGTGCGGGGCAGCGTCTCGCG
Source organism: Acidovorax sp. GW821-FHT10E04 (assembly GCF_059415185.1). Lineage (NCBI taxonomy): Bacteria > Pseudomonadati > Pseudomonadota > Betaproteobacteria > Burkholderiales > Comamonadaceae > Acidovorax > Acidovorax sp. GW821-FHT10E04. The sequence continues at coordinate 227,611 of NZ_JBWKMT010000007.1, read as the reverse complement.
CAGCACATGGGCGGCGATGTCGAACTGGCGGTCTTCCACCCAGGTGGCCCCGGCCGCGTCCTCCACCACGCGCTGGCGAAAGCGCGGGTACTGCAGCAGGCGCTGCTGCACGCGCTCGCACAGCGCGTCCCAGCCGATGCCGGGCGAGAGCGTCCACACGCCGTTGATCATCATCAGGTTGCTGGCCGAGTCCATGCGCAGCCAGGCCGTGTCGACCTTGCTCATGCGTTCGCCCGAGAGGCCCAGCATGCCGGTGGCGGCACGCCGCACGTTCTTTTGCACCACGCCGGCGGCCTTGCGCGCGGCGGGCGGAAGGGCCTGGGCCGCGCGGCGGGCGACGTCGGGGGCCTGGGCGCGCACCTTGCGCAGGGGGCTGGCGGCGCCTTCGGTGGCCGGGGCGCGGGGGGCTGGGATGCGGGTCACCATCAGATGTACACCTGTTGTGGTTGTTTTTGGGGGCTTGCCTCTATGGATGGCACCGCTTGGCGCGGTGCGCAGCCCGTAAGATACAACGCAGCAAACCCTTGCCGACACCGTTCTTTCCCTCCCCCTTCCCCTTCTTTCGTTTTCCATCCAAGGAGCAACCGACATGGCCGACCTGAACGCCACCTTCGAAGCCGCCGTAGCCAATTCCAAGAACCTCAGCGAGCGCCCCGACAACGCCACGCTGCTCAAGATCTACGCGCTGTACAAGCAGGCCACCGCGGGCGACAACACCGAGAAGAAGCCCAGCTTCTCCGACATGGTGGGCCGTGCCAAATGGGACGCGTGGGAAAAGCTCAAGGGCACCGAAGCGGATGCCGCCAAGCAGCAATATGTCGACCTGATCACGTCACTCCAGTAGCCCCCTGAGGCGCTGCGCGCCTTTCCCCTCAGGGGGGACACGCCACCGGTGGCCCGGCAAAGCCGGTTCCATGGTGACACTGGTCTGGGCCCTGCCCCTTGGTGGGCAGGCTGGCGGAGTCAAAAACAAGCGGCCTCGGCCGCTTGTTTTTTGGCAGATCCTCAGCAACCAGAGAAAAATCAGGCGCTACCGCTTGCTGGGTAAGCGCCAAGCGCTTCAATTTTTATAGCGTCGTAACCCAGCTCGGCCAGCAGCTCCGCATTGTGCTCACCCACCCGGGGCGGCGAGAGGCGCACGCCGGGGCGCTGGCCGTCCATGGCCAGCGGCAGCAGCACCGTCTGGGTGGCGCGGCCATCGGGCAGGGTCATGGGGGCCAGGGCGCCGGTGGCGTTGAGGTGGGGGTCGTCCAGCAGGTCCTCTGGCCGCGTGATGGGCGCAAAGGGCAGGGCGTGGCGCTCGAACACGTCGGCCAGGTGCGCGGCGCTGAAGGGCGCGAGCCGCTCGCGCAAGAGCGGCATCATCCAGGCGCGTTCGCGCACGCGGTCGTTGTTGCTGGCCAGGCGCGGGTCGGCCTTCAGGTCGGCAAAGCCGAAGGCATCGCAGAACACCGCCCAGGCGCCACCGCTCACCACGGCCAGGAAGATCTGCTCGCCGTCCTTCACCTGGAACACGTCGTAGATCGCCCAGGCCGAGATGCGAGCGGGCATGGGGGCGGCCGGCTGGCCGGTGACGGCGAACTGCATGATGTGCTGCGCGACGAGGAACACGTTGTTCTCGAACAGCGCGCTCTGCACCTCCTGGCCGCGCCCGGTCTTCTCGCGCTGTGCGAGCGCGGCCATGGCGCCGATCGCGCCGAACATGCCGCCCATGATGTCGTTCACGCTGGTGCCCGCGCGCAGCGGGTCGCCGGGCCGGCCGGTCATGTAGGCCAGGCCGCCCATCATCTGCACCACTTCATCCAGGGCGGTGCGGTGGTCGTACGGGCCGGGCAGAAAGCCCTTGTGGCTCACGTAGATGAGGCGCGGGTTCAGGGCCTTCAGGCTCGGGTAGTCCAGTCCCAGCTTCTGCATGGTGCCGGGCTTGAAGTTCTCGCTCACGATGTCGGCCGTCGCGATCAGGCGCAGCACGGCCTCCTTGCCCTCGGGGGTTTCCAGGTCCAGCGCCAGGCTCTTCTTGTTGCGGTTGAACAGCGGGAAGAAGCCCGCCCCCGACCCGCGCAGCTTGCGCGTGGCATCGCCCTCGCGGCCATGGCCGATGGGCTCGACCTTGATGACCTCGGCCCCCAGGTCGGCCAGCACCAGGCCGCAGGTGGGGCCCATGACCATGTGGGTGAACTCCACCACGCGGATGCCGGTGTAGGGCAGGGCGGTCCGGCCGCCGCCTGGGGCGCTCTCGTTGTTTTCAGGCATGTGGTGTCTCCTGGGTCCAGCCCTTGGGCAGGCCCGCTTCGGGCGTCATCCCGTAGACCGGTTCGCCGGGCAGCCCCGCCTGCAACGGCACGCGGGCCGCGAAGAGCTTGTGCAGGTCCACACCCGTGGACAGACCCATGGCCTCGAACATGAACACCAGGTCTTCGGTGACCACGTTGCCGGAGGCGCCCGGCGCATAGGGGCAGCCGCCCAGGCCGCCCAGCGATGCGTCGAAGGTGCGCACTCCCACGTCGTATGCGGCCAGGCAGTTGGCCAGGCCCAGGCCGCGCGTGTTGTGCATGTGGGCCGCGCCGGCGCGCGGGCCGATCTCGCTGCGCAGCCGCGTGAACAGGCGGCGCACCTGCGCGGGGTTGGCCATGCCGGTGGTGTCCGACAGGCCGACCTCGTCCACGCCCGCCGCCACGCAACTGGCGGCCAGGCGGATCACGTCGTCCTCGGGCACTTCGCCCTGCAGCGTGCAGCCGAACGCGGTGGAAATGCCCACTTCCACCAGCACCTGCGGCGCGGTCTCGGCGCGCAGGCGGGTGATGGCGCGCAGCTCGTCCACCATGGCGTCCGGGCTCTTGCGCACATTGGCCAGTGAATGCGCCGCGCTGGCCGACACGGGCAGCGTGATCTTGTGCACGCCGCTGGCCAGCGCGGCCTCGGCGCCGCGCAGGTTGGGCACCAGGGCCATCACGGTGATGCCGGGGTGGGTGAGCGCGTGGCGCACCACCTCGGCCACGTCGGCCATCTGCGGCAGCAGCCGCGCGGGCACGAAGGAGCCGACTTCAATTTCGCGCAGGCCCGCCGCCACGAGCGCGTCGATCCAGCGCAGCTTGTGCTGCGTGGGCATGGTGGCTTTCACGGACTGCAAGCCGTCGCGCGGGCCTACTTCGCTGATGAGGATGTCGGGGACGGGCATGGGCGGATTCCTGCGGGGCTGGCCGAGCGCCGGGGCTTGACGCTGCGGAGGGTTGTCGTTCTAATAGATGGAACGAAGTTCTTTCTATTGAAATGATTGACGGTTTGCGCTTTTGCGTCAAGCCCCCGCCCCTGCGTCCTGTTTCCACCCCGCGCCCGCATGCCCCGCAAATCCACCCATGAATCCCTGGCCGATGCCGATGCCGCCCCGGGCGGCGTGGCGGCCGTGGACCGCGCGCTCACGCTGCTGGGTGCGTTCCGGCAGGGCGACGGTGCCCTGCCGCTCGCGGAACTGGCCACGCGCACGCAGCTGCACAAGAGCACGGCGCTGCGCCTGCTCGCATCGCTGGAGCATGCACGATGGGTGCAGCGGCTCGCGGACGGCCGCTACGCCCTGGGCCCCGAGGTGGCGCGGCTGTATGCGCTGTACGCCGCCGCGTTCTCCCTCGACCGGGTGGTGCTGCCGGTGCTGCGCGATCTGGTGGCCGCCACGGGCGAAAGCGCGGCCTACCACGTGCGCCAGGGGGACGTGCGCCTGTGCCAGTTCCGGGTGGATTCGCCACACCCCGTGCGCGACCACATTCGCGCGGGCGATCTGCTGCCGCTCGAGCGTGGCACGGGCGGGCGGGTGCTGGTGGCGTTCGATCCGGCTCCCGGGCGCGTGCCGGGCGCGCGGGACCGCGCGCTGCATGCGCGCATCCGGGCCGATGGCTATGCCGCCAGCGTGGGCGACCGGCTCGACGAGGTCGCCGGAATCTCGGCACCGGTTTTCCATGCCGATGGCAGCCTGGCGGCGGCGGTCACGCTGACCATGCCCGCGCACCGCTATGACGAGCGCTACGTGAAGGCGGTGCTGGAGGCGGCACGCCGCCTGAACGGGCAGGTGTAGCCAGAAGAGGCTGAGACAGAGGTGGTGCGCGGGATTGGGCAGAAGGGCAGTTTGCGCTGCCGTTTCGCCAACCCGGCCTGCAATATGCGGCAGTTCTGGCGATTCACATTGCTGCGGCGCTCCGGGAAACTTGTCCCATCCCTTACGGAGACAAGCACCATGCGTTCCCAGAACACCTTCACCACCCTGTACCTCAGCGCGCCCGATGTCATCGACCTGGTGCGCCGCAAGGGCATCGAGGCCTGCCTGCGCGGCATCGCCGACAACATCCATGCCGATTTCCTGCGCTGGCAGGCGTTCGACAAGTCGGCGCGCGTGGCCAGCCATTCGCGGGACGGCGTGATCGAGCTCATGCCCATCGCCGACGGGGAGACGTATGCCTTCAAGTACGTCAACGGCCACCCGCGCAACACCCGGCTGGGCCTGTCGACCGTGATGGCGTTCGGCGTGCTGGCCGACGTGGCCACGGGGGCGCCCCTGCTGCTGAGCGAGCTCACGCTCACCACGGCGCTGCGCACGGCCGCCATGTCGGCGGTGGCCGCACGTGCCCTGGCACGCCCCGGCGCGCGCACCATGGCGCTCATCGGCAACGGTGCGCAAAGCGAGTTCCAGGCGCTGGCGTTCCACCACCTGCTGGGCGTCGACACGCTGCGGCTGTTCGACACCGACCCGGCCGCCACCGCCAAGCTGCAGGCCAACCTGCAGGGCGGCGGCCTGCGCACCGTGGCCTGCGCCAGCGCGGCCGAGGCCGTGCGCGGCGCCGACATCGTGACCACGGTGACGGCCGACAAGACCAACGCCACCATCCTCACGCCGGACATGCTGGCGCCCGGCATGCACATCAATGCGGTGGGCGGCGACTGCCCCGGCAAGACGGAGCTGCATGCCGACGTGTTGCGCCAGGCGCAGGTGTTCGTCGAATATGCGCCGCAGACGCGCATCGAGGGCGATATCCAGCAACTGCCGTCCGACTTCGCGGTGACCGAGTTGTGGGAGGTGCTGGCGGGCCGCCTGCCGGGCCGCGGCAGCGATGCGCAGGTGACCGTGTTCGACTCGGTGGGCTTCGCGCTGGAGGATTTTTCCGCGCTGCGGTTCATGCGCCATGCCGCGGCCGAACTGGGGGTGGGCCAGCCCATCGAACTCATCCCCGAACTGTCCGACCCCAAGAACCTGTTTGGCGTGCTGCACGCGCGCGGCCCCTTGCTGCGCGCGGCGGCCTGAGGACGTGCCCGCCCCGTCAGTCGCGCCACACCACGCTGTCGGCAGGGTCTGCCCGCGTGGTGCGAAAGTGGTTGGCGGGGTGCGCGGGGTCGGCCAGGCCGAACGAGATGCCGCAGACGATGGTGCGGTCCGCGCCGATGCCCAGCACCTCGCGCAGCACGCCGGGGTACGAGGCCAGCGCGGCCTGCGCGATGGAGCCCACGCCCAGGCTGTGCGCGGCCAGCATGAAGCTTGACACGTACGCGCCGCAGTCCACCGCGCCATAGACGCCCAGCGCCTCATCGCTGCTGACGATGGCCACATGCGGCGCGCCGAACATCGTGAAGTTCTGCGCCGCCTGTTGCGCCGAGGCCTCGCGGTCGCCCTTGGCGATGCCCAGGGCCTCGTACAGTCCCCAGCCGCATTCACGCCGCCGCTCCTGGTACACGCCCCGGTATTCGCGGGGCCAGGGCAGGTCGGGCGCAGGGGCTGCCGCGGACATGTGCGACTGCAGTGCGCCGCGCAGGCGCTCGAGCGTGGCGCCGCTGGCAATGGTGAGCTGCCAGGGCTGCGCGTTGCACCACGAGGCCGTGCGTTGCGCGGTGGCCAGGATGGCTTGCATGGTGGTGCGCGGCAGGGGTTCGGGCAGAAAGGCGCGGCAGCTGTAGCGGGTGTGAAGCAGCGCGGACAGGGTGTCGAACGCCGGGCTGTGGGCGGCGGTGGCGGTGGATGTCATGGTCCGGGCCCTGGCGGCTACGCCTTCTTGGCCTTGGCCGCAGGTTTGGCCGCCGCCTTGGTACCCGGCTTGCCGGCGCCCGCCTCTGCCGCGTGTTTCTTCTTGTCGGTGGCGGGCTTCTTGGTGCCGGGGTGGGGCGCATTGAGCAGGGCATCGAGCTGTTCGCCAATTTCGGCCTCGATGCGGTCCTTGAACGCGCCGAACAGAAAACCCAGCTGGGCCTTCATCTCGAACTGCCGCGCGTCCACGAGCAGCGTGCCCTTGACGCCCGAGCGCGTGAAGGTGAGCGTGTCTTCGGTGTCGCCCTCTTCATAGACACATTCCATGTCGAATTTTTCCTCGGCCTTCTCGGCCCAGGAGAAGGCGATCTTGCGGGCCTCTTTCAGGCCCAGGTGGTGTTCGCGATGGATGTGGATGTCAGGCACAGGGTGTCTCCTTAAGAGGATTTTTGTGGGGGCTGCGCGGGCAGCAGGGCACGCAAGGCCTCGCGGCGCTGCGGCTGGGGCTGCTGCGCCAGCTGCCGTACGACATCATAAAACCGGGGCCAGTCGCGGCCCTGCTGTTCGAACAGGGCCTCGAACGCGGGCACGAGTTCGTCGTAGGCCGCCTGGGCGGCAAAGCTCGCGTTGTTGGCCTTGGCCACCCAGCGGTCGTAGCCTGCCACCTGGGCCGTGGTGACCGAAGGCTGGGTGCCCGAAGCCGTGCCCAGCCACTGCGCGCGCAGTTGGGCGTAGCGCCCGCGGAATGCCTGCATTGCTTCATTTTTAATAGCATTCAGCGCTTGATCGTCCAGCGCCAGGGCATCTTTTTGTGCATAGATGGCGGCCAGCTGCTCGCGCGTGGCGCGCGTGAGCGCGCGGAACGCGCCGCGCCGCGCCTCGCTGGTGGCGTAGGCCTCGCGCGCCTGGGGGGTGGAATGGGTGGCCAGCCACCGCGCCACGCCAATGCGTTCGACCGCCGTGGCAAAGGACTCGTTGAACAGCGTGTCCCCTTCGGCATACACCACCTGGTGCGCCAGTTCGTGGAACAGCAGGCGCACGAAGTCGCCCTCGGGCCAGGAGATGAAGGTGGAAAGCAGCGGGTCGCCCCCCGCCCAGTTCATGTAGCCCAGCGTGGAGTACGCGGGCACGCCGTACACCTCCACCTCCAGCCCCTGCGCGGCGAGCTGGTCGGCCTCGGCCTGGGCGTCGGCCTGGGCGAAGTAGCCGCGGTAGCCGATGCAGCCCGTGACCGGAAAGCACCAGGTGTGCAGCGTGAGCGCGTGCGGCGGCGCGGCCACCACGTTCCACACGGCGGCGGGGCGTTTCAGGTCGGCGTAGCGGCGGTAGCTTGCGTTGTCGGGCAGGCCCAGCTCGGCCACGGCGAAGGCCCGGGCGCGCTGCGCCAGCTGCAGGCGCTCGCGCAGCGCGGGCGCGATGTCGGTGCGTGCCACCCAGCGGTCGATGGGCTCGGCCGACTGCATGAGTTCCAGGTGCCCCACCATGGACTGCCAGTAGTAGCCCAGCGAACCGGTCGTGCTGGCACACCCGGACAGTGCAAGGCAAAGCAACGGGGCGGACACGGCCCGCAGGCGGGGGAGAAACTGGCGCATGGGGGCAGTTTATGGGCAGAAGATCGCGCCGGGCGTCCGAATGGTTGTCAGCAGCGTGGCCGGTGCAGTTTCTAGAATGCGGCGCATGACCGCCGAACCCACCCCCGACCTGCCTGCCGGCCTGTTCGCCGACGAGGCCGGTTGCCCGCGCTGCGCCTGGTGCCAGGCCACGCCCTTCTACCGCCACTACCACGACCACGAATGGGGCTTTCCCGTGGCGGACGACCGGCGGCTGTTCGAGAAGATCTGCCTGGAGGGTTTTCAGTCGGGCCTGAGCTGGCTCACCATCCTGAACAAGCGCGAGGGCTTTCGCGCGGCGTTTGCCCACTTCGACGCGGAGCAGGTCGCCGCCTTCGGCCCGGCCGACGTCGAGCGCCTGGTGCAGGACGCGGCCATCGTGCGCCACCGGGGCAAGATCGAGTCCACCATCAACAACGCGCGGCGCGTGCTGGAGCTGCGGCGCGAGTTCGGATCGCTGGCGCACTACGCCTGGCGCTATGAGCCTTCCTCCGCCGACCGGCCCGGGCGCCTCACGCGCGAGGTGGCGCGCACCCTGTCCACTTCGCCCGCGTCCATCGCCCTGTCCAAGGACCTGAAAAAACGCGGCTGGAGTTTCGTGGGCCCCACCACGGTGTACGCCTTCATGCAGGCCATGGGGCTCGTGAACGACCACCTGGAAGGCTGCCATTCGCGCGCCACGGCGCTGCGGGCGCGCGCGGAGTTTGTGCCGCCGCGCGGCTGATCAGGGCCGCGCCACCGGCCGCAGAACCCACAGCGCCGCCAGCGCCGCGAGGCCTAGCAGCGTGGTGGCCCACAGGGCGGCTGCGCCCACGCCATCGAGCAGCATGCCGAACAGCACCGGCGCGAAGGCCTGCGCCACGCGGGCGGGCACCATCATCAGGCCCTGGCGCGCGCCGTAGCCGGCGGGCCCGAACAACACCAGCGGCAGCGTGCCCTTGGCGATGGTCAGGATGCCGTTGCCGGCCCCGTGCAGCACGGTGAACACCAGCGCGGCCGGGCCGCCCACCACCATGAGCAAGGCCGCGCCCACCGGGTGGGCCGCGGCCGCCAGCTGCGCAGACAGCAAGGGGTGCAGGCGGCGCAGGAAGCCGAACTCCAGCAACCGCGCCGCCACCTGGGCCGGGCCGACCAGCGCGGCCAGGGCCACCGCCGCCTGCAGCGAGGTGCCGCTGGCCTGCAGCAGGCGCGGCAGGTGGGCGGCCATGGCCGTGCTGGTGAACCAGGTGACGGCGAAAACGAAGGACAGCAGCACGGTGGTGCGCACAGCGTGGCCTGGCGCAGGCACTGCGGGCGCCACCGGCGTGGCGGCGGGGGCGGCGCCCGCTGGTGCGGCCGGGGCATGCTCGCCGGGCGCGGTGCGGGGCAGCCAGCCATTCAGCGGCACGCCCACCAGCAGGTGCAGCGCGGCCCAGCCCGCGCACGCGCCGCGCCAGCCCCAGTGCACCTCCATCCAGGCCGACAGCGGCCAGCCCACCGTGCTGGCAAAGCCCGCGATCAGCGTGATGCCGGTGATGGCGCCGCGCGCGCCCTGCCCATACAGGCGCACCAGCGTGGCAAAGGCCGCTTCGTACAGGCCCGATCCCATGGCCACGCCCATCAGCACCCAGGCGGCAAACAGGCCCACCGGGCCCTGTGCCAGTGCCATGCCCGCCAGGCTGGTGGCAAACAGCAGGTTGGTGCCCACCAGCACCGGCCGGCCGCCATGGCGGTCGATGGTCCGGCCCGCCAGCGGCCCCAGCAGGGCGGACACGATGAGCGCCAGCGAGAACGCGGCGAACACGGTGGGCGTGGCCACGCCCAGGTCGCGCGCCATGGGCACGGCCAGCATGGCGGGCAGGTAGTAGGACGAGGCCCAGGCCAGGGTCTGGGCCGTGCCCAGGCGCGCCACGGTCCAGCGCTGTGGCGCGGCGCTCATGCCGTGCGAGGCGCCACGGTCTCAGACACGCTGGCCCTGGGCGTTGACGACGACCTCGCCATCTTCCTTGGTGAAGGCGCCTTGCTGGGGCGAGGGCAGGATGTCCAGCACCTTTTCCGAGGGACGGCACAGCCGCGTGCCCAGCGGCGTTGCGACGAGGGGGCGGTTGATGAGGATGGGGTGGGCCAGCATCGCGTCGATGAGCTGGTCATCGGTGACGCCGGGCGCATCCAGTTGCAGTTCGGTAAAAACCGCTTCCTTGGTGCGCACGGCGTTGATCACGGGCTCGCCCGTGGCGGCGATCAGCGCCAGCAGCGTGGCGCGGTCGGGCGGGGTCTTGAGGTATTCGATGACTTCCGGTTCGGCGCCGCTGTTGCGGATCATGGCTAGCGTGTTGCGGGACGTGCCGCATTTTGGGTTGTGATAGATGGTGATGGCGGTCATGGTGGGGCGTGGTGGTTTGCTGACGAAGGGGCGGTGTGAAGACCTGAAAGTTTGCCACCGTGCGCGGGCCAGCCCGGCAACCGCTTCAGCGCGTGCAGCAGTTGCTGGCCGGCGTCGTTCAGCGTTCCGTCGTTGCGCACTTCCAGGCTGGCCGCGCCCGGGGGCGGCATGAACGCCGCCGCACGCTGCACGCGGGCCTCCACCTCCCCGGGGGTCTCGCGGCCGCGCGAAAGCAGCCGCTCGCGCAGTACGTGCGGGCTGGCGGTGATGTGCACGGCCACCAGGTCGGGGAACCGCGCCAGTGCATCGGCCAGGTAGGCGCGCGAACCGTTGAGCAGCACCCATTGGCCGTGGGCCAGTGGCGCGAGCTGCGCGGCCCGGATGCCATAGCCCAGGCCGTTGGCCTCCCAGTGCAGGGCAAACGCCTGCTCACCGCGCAGCGCCGCGAAGGCCTCGGGCGGCACGCTCTCGTGCGCCTCGCCGCCGGGCGCGGCGGGGCGGCTGATGGTGCGCCGTGCCCAGTGCACGGGGCAGGGGGCTGGCAGGTGCGCGTGCAGCCAGCCGAGAAGGCTGTCCTTGCCCGCGCCGGAAGGGCCCATGAAGTACACCAGCCGGGCCGTCATGCGCCCAGCTCCAGGTGGTCCAGCAGCACGAAGTCGGCGCCCGGCGCGGGCTCGGCGAACAGTGCCAGGCTGTTGAAGCGCAGCGGGGGCAGGTCGGCGAAGAACTGCTCGGCCGCATCGAGCACCAGTTCCACGGTGTCTTCGCGCTCGCCCGCGAGGGAGCCGGTCAGTGACAGGTGGAAGCGGAACTCCTCCAGCACGAAGGGGTAGCCCCACTGCTGCAACAGCGCATCCTGCCGGGGCGTGAGCCCGGCCGCGCGGCGGCGCGCCAGGTCGCTGGCGGACAGGGGCGCCGCCAGCGGCTGCAGCTGCGTCACGCAGGTGGCGGCTGCGGCCTGGATCTCGGCGTTGGCCGGGTGCGAGGGCATGGGCACCAGCGCGAGGAAGTCGTCGATGCGCTGGACCTGCAGGGGCGGCATGCTGAAGGGGCGCAGGCTGTCGGCCAGCGTCTGCACGGCATGCTGCAGCGTGAGCCAGTCCACGCCCGGTGCCAGCGCAAACGGCGCCTTGAGCGTGGCATGCCAGCCGTAGCGGCGCGGGGCGGCGGTCAGGCGCTCCAGTTCTTCCTTGGCCACGCCGTGGATGTCCAGTTGTGGCAGGGGCCGCAGCAGCGCCGCGCAGCGGCCCAGCCAGTGGCTGCCGGCCAGCCAGGCCAGGGTGCCGGGGTGGGGAGCGAAGTACACCGCATAGCGGTGGGCCGCCGTGGGGGCCGTGGCGTGGTTATTCGTCATGGGTGATGGTGAGTTTGACGCGGTCGCCCGCGAACCAGGCGCGCGCCCATTCGATGGGCGTGCCGGCCAGGTCCACATTCAGGCTCTCGACCAGCAGCACCGGGCGCGCGGCGGGCTGGCGCAGCTCGGCGGCCACGGCGGCATCGGGCAGCTCGGCGGTGATGCGGCTCTCGCGCCGCGTGTAGTCGGCCACGCCATGCGCGGTGAAGCCGGCGGTGATGGAGCCGGTCTCGCGCACCACGGCCGCCAGGCCCGCGAAGCGGGGCAGGGGAAAGTAGCGCTCGCTCACGTGCAGCGGCTGGCCCTCGGCCTGGCCGATCACGCGCAATTGCAGCAGCGGGCTGCGCGTCGGCACCTGCAGGGCCTTGGCCAGCGCGGCCGTGGCGCGCACCGTCTGTTCCTGCAGCACCACCAGGCTGCCGCGCAGGCCGGCCTGCGCCAGGCCCTGCTGGTGGCGCACGCGCTTGCCCAGCGCCAGGTCCACCGCGAAGTCCTCCACGTAGGTGCCGCTGCCCTGGGTGATGCGCACCAGCCCCTGGCTGCACAGGCTGGCCAGCGAGCGGCGGATGGTGTGGCGGTTCACCCCGAACTGCTCGGCCAGTGCGTGCTCCGAGGGCAGGCGCTGGCCCGGGGGGTAGATGCCGCTGCCGATGGCCTCGGCCAGTTCGGCGGCGATGCGGGTCCAGAAGCTGTCGCGTGCCGGGCGTGCTGCAGGGGCGGGGTGGGCAAGAACTTGTGTGCTGGTGGTGGCTGTCATGAAACCTACATGCGCGCTGTCTAAGCTGGCGCCAGTTGTTCAATTTGTCTATACAACTTAAAGAGTACCACCTCCATGTTTCAAGCCTTTGACAACCCGGGCCCGGGCCGCCCGCTCTCGCGGGCGCACTGGATGGCGCTGCTGGCCCGCGCGCCCATCGACATCCTGGAGCCCGCGCTGCACGACCACGCCGCACTGCCTGCCCGCTGGCTGCGCGCCCCGGAAACGGGTCTGATGATGGTGCAGGGCCGCGCCGGCGGCACCGGCGAGCGCTTCAACCTGGGCGAGGTCACGGTCACCCGCTGCGCACTGCGCGTGGACGTGGACGGCGCCGATGGCGGCGAGCCCACCGTGGGCGTGGCCTACGTGCTCGGCCGCTCGCACCGCCAGGTGCAACTGGCGGCCCTGGCCGATGCGCTGCTGCAGGACCCCGCGCGCCAGGCCGGGCTCGACACCAGCCTGCTCGATCCCATCCGCCGCCACCTGGTGCAGGTGCAGTCCGAGCGCCAGGCCCGGGCGGCCAGCACGCGGGTGGACTTCTTCACCGTGGCGCGCGAGAGCGGCAGCATCAACGACGACGGCAGCGAAGAGGACCAGGAATGAGCACCACCCCTACCACCTCCCTGTCCGCACTGGGTGCGGGCTTTTCCAGCGAGGCCCTGGGCAGCCAGGGCGTGTTCCGCGCGGTGCTGCGGGCCCTGTCGCAGCCGGGCGCCCCGGTCGCCATCGTGCACGATGCCGAAGTGCCCACCACCGGGCACGCGGCCTCTGCGGCCGTGCTGCTGGCTTTGCTCGACAGCGAATGCACGCTGTGGCTGTCCCCCCAACTCGCGGCCAGCCAGGCCGGCGTGTGGCTGCGGTTTCATACCGGCTGCGTGCTGGTCGAGGCGCCCGAGCAGGCGCGCTTCGCCTGGGTGGCTGCGGGCGATGCCATGCCCGCCCTGGCCCGCCTGCAGCGCGGCAGCGACGAATACCCGGACCAGTCCGCCACCTGCGTGATCGACGTGGCGGTGCTGGCACCGGCTGGGGAGGGCGCAGGCGCCTGGCGCCTTGCGGGCCCCGGCATCCGCAGTGCGCAGCACCTGCATGTCGCGGGGTTGCCAGAGGACTTCTGCACGCAGTGGGCCGACAACCACGGTGCCTTCCCGCGCGGGGTGGACGTGGTGCTGGCCACGGCCACGCACATCGCCGGCCTGCCGCGCACCACCCGCATCGAATCACCATCCACCGTGGAGGCCTGAGCCGCATGTACGTTGCCGTCAAGGGCGGGGAAACCGCCATCCTCAACAGCTACCGCCTGCTGGCCGAGCAGCGCCGGGGCGACACGGCCGAGCCGGAACTCTCGGTGGCGCAGATCCGTGCGCAGCTCAAGCTGGCCGTGGACCGCGTGATGACCGAAGGCTCGGTCTACGACCCCGAGCTCGCGGCCCTGGCCATCAAGCAGGCCGCGGGCGACCTGGTGGAAGCCATCTTTTTGCTGCGTGCCTACCGTGCCACGCTGCCGCGCCTGGGCACCACGGTGCCGCTGGACACGGCGCGCATGGCGCTCACCCGGCGCATCTCCGCCACCTTCAAGGACCTGCCTGGCGGCCAGGTGCTCGGCCCCACCTACGACTACACCCAGCGCCTGCTTGACTTCACGCTGCTCGCGCGGGGCGATGCGCCCGCCGCCGCAGTGCCCGCACTGCTGACCGATGCGCCCGCCACCACGCCGCGCGTGGTGGACCTGCTCAACCAGGAAGGGCTGATCGAGACCCGCCCCATCCCTGAAGGCGATCCGGCCCCCGCCGACCTGACGCGCGAGCCGCTGCGCTTTCCGGCCAATCGAGCGACACGCCTGCAGAACCTGGCGCGCGGCGACGAGGGCTTTCTGCTGGCCATGGCGTATTCCACGCAGCGCGGCTACGCGCATTCGCACCCCTTCGTCGGGGAGCTGCGCCTGGGCACGGTGGCGGTGGAAGTCGTGCCCGAGGAACTGGGCTTTGCCATCTCCATCGGCGACATTGAGCTCACCGAGTGCGAGATGGTCAACCAGTTCGCGGGCAGCAAGCAGCAGCCGCCGCAGTTCACGCGCGGCTACGGCCTTGCCTTCGGCCACAGCGAGCGCAAGGCCATGGCCATGAGCCTGGTGGACCGCGCCCTGCGCGCCGACGAGCTGGGCGAGCCGGTGGAGTCGCCCGCGCAGATGCAGGAGTTCGTGCTCTCGCACAGCGACAGCCTGGAAGCCTCGGGCTTCGTGCAGCACCTGAAGCTGCCGCACTACGTGGACTTCCAGTCCGAGCTGGAGCTGGTGCGCCGCATGCGTGCCACCGCGGCCACAGCCCCTGCCGACGACACCCCCGAAGGAGACGACGCATGAACGCGCCCCACGAGCCCGCACTGATGGGCCTGCCGGCCGATGCCGCAGCCACGGACGGCCACTTCAACTTCGCTTACCTGGATGAGCGCACCAAGCGCATGATCCGCCGGGCCATCCTCAAGGCCGTGGCCATTCCGGGCTACCAGGTGCCCTTCGGTTCGCGCGAGATGCCGCTGCCCTATGGCTGGGGCACGGGCGGCATCCAGGTCACGGCGGCCATCATCGGGCCTGACGACTGCCTCAAGGTCATCGACCAGGGCTCGGACGACACGGTCAACGCCGTCAACATCCGCCGCTTCTTCGAGCGCACCACGGGCGTGGCCACCACCACGCGCACCACCGAGGCCACGCTGATCCAGACGCGCCACCGCATCCCCGAGACGCCGCTGACCGAGGGCCAGGTGCTGGTCTACCAGGTGCCGGTGCCCGAACCCATGCAGCGCCTGGAGCCGCGCGAGACCGAGACACGCACCCTGCACGGCCTGGCCGAGTACGGGCTCATGCACGTCAAGCTCTACGAGGACATCGCGCGCTACGGCCACATCGCCACCACCTACGACTACCCGGTGCTGGTCAATGGCCGCTATGTGATGGCGCCGTCGCCCATCCCCAAGTTCGACAACCCCAAGATGCACATGAACCCGGCGCTGCAGCTCTTCGGCGCGGGCCGCGAAAAGCGCATCTACGCCGTGCCGCCCTACACGCCGGTGGAAAGCCTGGGCTTCGAGGACCACCCCTTCGAGGTGCAGCGCTGGGACTGCGGCTGCGCCCTGTGCGGCGCCACGGACAGCTTCCTCGACGAGGTCATCACCGACGACCAGGGCACGCGCATGCATGTCTGTTCCGACTCGGACTACTGCCAGGAGCGCCAGGCTGCCGCGGCGGCGGCAACTGTGTCCGAAGGGGCGCCCGCATGAGCACCGTGATCCTGCGCGAAGCCACCGAGGCCGATCTCGACGAGGTGCTGGCCCTGTACCAGGGCATCGAGGACAGCCCCGAGCACGTGCTCACGCTGGAGGAGGCCCGGGCCATGCTGGTGCAGTTCAGCACCTACCCGAGCTACCGGCTGTGGGTGGCCTGCGAGAGCACCGGGTCGGGCGCCGACGTGGTCGGCACCTACACCCTGCTGGTCATGCACAACCTGGCCCACCGGGGCGCGCCTTCGGCCGTCGTCGAGGACGTGGTGGTGGCCGCCGACCGCAAGGGCCAGGGCATCGGTCGCCAGATGATGGCCCACGCCGTGCAGCTGGCGCGCGAGGTCGGTTGCTACAAGCTGGCCCTGTCGTCCCACCGCAAGCGCACCGATGCGCATGCCTTCTATGAATCCCTGGGCTTTGCGCAGCATGGCCTGAGCTTCTCCATCGAACCCTGATCGCCATGGACGCCACCCTTTCATCCCCCACCCCCCTGCTCAGCGTGCGCGGCATCGGCAAGCGCTATGGCCAGCGCGTCGCGCTGCAGGATGCCTCGTTCGACCTGTGGCCCGGCGAGGTGCTGGCCGTGGTCGGCGAGTCCGGCTCGGGCAAGTCCACCCTGCTCAACGCCGTGGCCGCACGCAGCCGGCCCGATGCGGGCAGCGTGCACTTCCAGGACCGCAGCGGCACGCTGCAGGACGTGCTGGCCATGGGCGAGGCACAGCAGCGCCTGCTGGCGCGCACCGACTGGGGCTTCGTGCACCAGAACGCGGCCGACGGCCTGCGCATGGACGTTTCGGCCGGCGCCAATGTGGGCGAGCGCCTCATGGGCCTGGGCGAGCGCCACTACGGCCGGCTGCGCGCCACCGCCACCGAATGGCTGCAGCGCGTGGAGATCGATGCCAGCCGCATCGACGACGCGCCGCGCGCCTTCTCGGGCGGCATGCGCCAGCGCCTGCAGATCGCGCGCAACCTGGTCACCCAGCCGCGCCTGGTGTTCATGGACGAACCCACCTCGGGCCTGGACGTGTCGGTGCAGGCGCGCCTGCTGGACCTGTTGCGCCAGCTCACGCGGCAGATGCAGCTGGCCGCCATCGTGGTCACGCATGACCTGGCCGTGGCCCGCCTGCTGGCGCACCGCATGGTGGTGATGCAGCGCGGCCGCGTGGTCGAGTCGGGCCTGACCGACCAGGTGCTCGACGACCCGCAGCACCCCTACACCCAGCTCCTCGTTTCCTCGGTACTGCAACCATGATGATGAACACCCACCCACCCATCCTGGAGCTCAAGGGCGTGGCCAAGCGCTTCACCCTGCACCACCAGAACGGCATCGAGCTGCCCGTGCTCGGCAACGTGGACCTTACCGTCGGCGCGGGCGAATGCGTGGTGCTCGACGGCCCCTCGGGCATGGGCAAGAGCACGCTGCTGAAAATGATCTACGCCAACTACCGCGCCAACGCGGGCAGCATCACCGTGCAGCCCGCCAGCGGCCCGGCGGTGGACGTGACCCAGGCCAGCCCGCGCGCGCTGGTGCAACTGCGCCGCGACACCGTGGGCTACGTGAGCCAGTTCCTGCGCGTGATCCCTCGCGTGAGCGCGCTCGACGTGGTGGCCGAACCCCTGGCCGAAGACGCGGGCGACGACGTCCACGCACTGGAAGCCGCGCGCGAGACCGCGCGCCAGTGGCTCACCCGCCTGCGCATCCCCGAGCGCCTGTGGCACCTGCCGCCCGCCACCTTCTCGGGCGGCGAGCAGCAGCGCATCAACATCGCGCGCAACATGATCAAGCCCAAGCCCCTCTTGCTGCTCGACGAGCCCACGGCATCGCTCGACGCCGCCAACACCGACACGGTGATCGCCCTGATCGGCGAGGCGGTGGCGCGCGGCGCCGCCCTGGTCGGCATCTTCCACGACGCGCACGTGGGTGCCGCCGTCGCCACGCGCCGCGTGAACGTGGCTGACTTCCGCGGGGTGGCCGCATGAGCGCTGCTGCGGTCTTTCACAACGCTCGCATGGTGCTGCCCGGCGAGGTGGTGCAGGGCTCGCTCTCGGTGCAGGGCGGGCGCATAGCCGCCCTGGCCTCGGGCGGCACCGCCGCGCTGCAGGGCATCGACCTCGGGGGCGACTACCTGCTGCCCGGTCTGGTGGAGGTGCACACCGACAACTTCGAGCGCCACCTGATGCCGCGCCCGAAGGTGCAGTGGGCCGAGATGCCTGCGTTGCTCGCGCACGATGCCGAGATCGCCGCCGCCGGCATCACCACCGTGCTCGACGCCCTGGGCGTGGGCGAGGCCGACGTGGACAGCCTGCGCGGCAGCGCCTGGAACCGCGTGCTCGACACCATCGACACCTGCACCGAGCGCAACCTGCTGCGCGCCGACCACCACCTGCACGTGCGCTGCGAGCTGCCCGCGCCCAACACCATCGCCCTGTTCGGCCCCTTCCAGGGCCACCCGCGGCTGTCGCTGATCTCGCTGATGGACCACACCCCCGGCCAGCGCCAGTGGGAGAACATCGAGCAGGCGCGCACCTACTACACCGGCAAGAAGGGCTGGAGCAGCGAGAAGTTCGAGCGCCAGGTGCAGCATGCCGCCACCCTGCAGGCGCAGTACGCCGAGCCGCACCGTGCCTACTTCGTGGACTACTGCCGCACCCATGGCATCGCCTTGGCCAGTCACGACGACACCACGGTGGCGCACGTCGAGCAGGCCCATGCCGAAGGCGCGGGCATGTCCGAGTTCCCGACCACGCTGGCGGCGGCAAGGGCCGCGCGCGAGCGCGGCCTGCTCACCGTGATGGGCGGGCCCAACGTGGTGCGCGGCGGCTCGCATTCGGGCAACGTGGCGGCGGCCGACCTGGCACGCCAGGGCCTGCTGGACATCCTCTCGTCGGACTACGTGCCCGGCAGCCTGCTGAGCGCGGTGATGCGCCTCGTCCACGACGGCATCCTCACGCTGCCCGAGGCCGTGGCCACCGTCACGCGCAACCCGGCACGCGCGTCGGGCATGCAGGACCGAGGCGAGCTGGCTGCGGGCCTGCGCGCCGACCTGGTCCAGGTGCACATGGCCGAGCTGCCCGATGGCTCACAGCAGGCCGTGGTGCGCGGTGTCTGGCGCGAAGGGCAGCGCGTGCTCTGAACGTAGCCTGACATGCAAATTTCCCGCAACTGTCAAGGCACTGTCACAGCCGCCTTCCACACTGCATTTGTATAGACGACTTGGAATCCGCCATGCCCATTGCCCTGCGCATCGAACAACTGAACAAGCATTTCGCCAACGGCAAGCACGCGCTGCGCGACATCGACCTCACGGTGCATGCCGGCGAGATGGTGGCGCTGATCGGCGCCTCGGGCTCGGGCAAGTCCACGCTGCTGCGCCATGTGGCCGGCCTGGTGGTGGCCGATGGCGACAGCCGCTCGCTGATCGAGGTCGATGGCCGCTGCGTGCAGCAGGGCGGGCGCATCCACCGCGATATCCGCAAGGTGCGCTCGCAGGTGGGCTTCGTGTTCCAGCAGTTCAACCTGGTGGACCGCCTGCCGGTGATGATGAACGTGCTGGTGGGCCTGCTGCACCGCACGCCCCCATGGCGCGGCTGGTTGCGCGTATTCCGCCCGCATGAGCGCGCCCTGGCTCTCGAGGCCCTGGCCCGCGTGGGGATCGCCGACTGCCATGCGCAGCGTGCGTCCACTCTCTCGGGTGGGCAGCAGCAGCGTGCGGCCATTGCGCGCACCCTGGTGCAGGGCGCAAGGGTGGTGCTGGCCGACGAGCCCATCGCTTCGCTGGACCCCGAATCCTCGCGCAAGGTCATGGACATCCTGGCGCGCATCAACCGCGAGGACGGCAGCACCGTCATCGTCTCGCTGCACCAGGTGGACGTGGCCATCAAGTACTGCTCCCGCGTGGTCGCGCTGCACCAGGGCCGTGTGGTCTACGACGGCCCCTCGGCCGCCCTCACACCCGCCCTGCTGCGCGAGCTGTATGGCGTGCAGGCCGACGAGATCCTGGGCGCCACCTTGCCCCTGGCCGTGGTGCCCGCACCGGCGCAGGCGCCGACCCCCGGCTGGGCCGCACAGCCGCTGGCGCAGGCTGCCTGAGGCCTGCCCGCCGTCCCCTGTCTCTTCGCCCTTCGTTTTTGCCTTTCTCCCCTCCCGCTTTCACCTTCCGGAGCCTTCCATGATCAAGAAATTCTGCGCAACCCTGGCCCTTGGCCTGGGCCTGGCCACGGGCGTCCTCGCCCAGGACGCCATCAACTTCGGCATGATCTCGACCGAAGCCTCGCAGAACCTCAAGGCCGACTGGCAGCCCCTGCTGGACGACATGGCCAAGCAGACGGGCCTGAAGATCAACGCCTTCTTCGCGTCTGACTATGCGGGCCTCATCGAAGCCATGCGTTTCAACAAGATGCAGGTGGCATGGCTGGGCAACAAGTCGGCCATGGAGGCGGTGGACCGCGCCAATGGTGAAGTGTTCGCGCAGATGGTCAACGCCGATGGCACGCAGGGCTACTACTCGCACCTCATCGTGCACAAGGACAGCCCCCTGGATTCGCTGGACGACGTGCTCAAGAACGGCAAGTCGCTGAGCTTCGGCAACGGCGACCCCAACTCCACCTCGGGTTTCCTGGTGCCCGGCTACTACGCCTTCGCGCAGAACAAGGTCGACGCCAAGACGCACTTCAAGATCGCGCGCAGCGCCAACCATGAGACCAACGCCCTGGCCGTGGCCAACAAGCAGGTCGACGTGGCCACCAACAACAGCGAAAACCTTGAGAAGCTCAAGGAGCGCCAGCCCGAGAAGTTCAAGGACATCAAGGTCATCTGGACATCGCCCCTGATCCCGCTCGATCCCATGGTGATCCGCAAGGACCTGCCCGAGCCGCTCAAGGCCAAGATCAAGGACTTCTTCTACAACTACGCCAAGACCGATGCGCGCGAGAAGGAGATCGTCATGAAGATCTCCAAGCTCTCGGGCTTCAAGCCATCCACCAATGCGCAGCTCACGCCCATTCGCCAGCTCGACCTGTTCGGCAAGCGCAACAAGATCGAGGCCGATGCCACGCTGGCCGACGCCGACAAGAAGACCCGCCTGGCCGAGATCGACCAGCAGCTGGCGTCCCTGAAGTAAACACGCAAGCACGCAACGCATCCGGCCAGCCCCCACCATGTCTTCCGCATTGACCCCTTCGCTCGCGACCCTGGCGAGCACCGCCGCGCCCAAGCGCAGCCTCGCCTGGTACCTCTCCTGGGGCATCCTGCTGGTGGTGCTGGCCGCCTCCTGGAAGGGCGCCGACATGCGCCCGCTCGACCTCGTCAAGGATTCGGGCAACATGGCCCAGTACGCGGCCGAGTTCTTTCCGCCCAATTTCTCGCAGTGGCAGATCTACGTGCAGGAGATGCTGGTCACGTTGCAGATCGCGCTGTGGGGCACGGCGCTCGCGGTGGTCACGGCCGTGCCGCTGGCGCTGCTGGCCTCGTCCAACATCGCGCCGTGGTGGGTGAACCAGCCGGTGCGCCGCGTGCTCGACGCCTTCCGTGCCATCAACGAGATGGTGTTCGCCATGCTCTTCGTGGTGGCCGTGGGCCTGGGCCCGTTCGCGGGGGTGCTGGCGCTGTGGATCCACACCACCGGCACGCTGGCCAAGCTGTTCTCCGAGGCGGTCGAGGCCATCGACCCGCAGCCCGTGGAGGGCATCCGCTCCACCGGCGCGAGCGCGCTGCACGAGATCATCTACGGCGTGATCCCCCAGGTGACCCCGCTGTGGATTTCCTACACGCTCTACCGTTTCGAGGCCAACGTGCGTTCTGCCTCGGTGGTGGGCATGGTGGGGGCCGGCGGCATCGGCGTGGTGCTGTGGGAGATCATCCGCGGCTTCCAGTACGCCGAGACCTGCGCGGTGATGCTCATCATCGTGGTCACCGTGAGCGCGATCGACGTGGTGTCGGCGCGCATCCGCAAGGCCCTGGTCTGACACAGGGGCGCACCGTGGCATTGAGCCTTGAAGACATCGCCCACCTGCTGGCCACCCGGGGCATCCATCAGTACGGCTGCGAGGCCGTCAGCCAGCTGGAGCACGCGCTGCAGTGCGCGCAATGGGCAGAGAAATCCGGCGAGACCCCCGCCACGGTGGTGGCCGCCCTGCTGCATGACCTGGGGCACCTGCTGGCGCCCCGGTGGCGATGCGGCCGCACAGGACGACCTGCACCAGTATATGGCCCTCCCGTTCCTGCGCGGCCTGCTGCCCGATGCGGTGCTGGAGCCCATCCGCCTGCACGTGGACGCCAAGCGCTACCTGTGCACCCTGGAGCCGGGCTACCGGGAGACGCTCTCGCCCGCGTCGCGGCACAGCCTGGCCCTGCAGGGGGGGCCTTTCACGGCGCAGGAGGCGATGCGCTTCGAAGCCCTGCCTTTTGCCCAGGAGGCCATTCGCCTGCGCCGCTACGACGACCATGCCAAGGTGCCTGGCCTGCCGACGCCGGCCCTGGAGCACTATGTGGCGCTGATGGGCCGTGTGGCCCATGCGCCTGCCCAGGCAAAGTCTGTGGCCTACCCGTACCGCTGCTCGGCCGCGTGGGTGCGCTGACCTGGCGGGTGGGCCGGGCAGTGTCCCGCGTCAGGGCGGGGCCTTGCCGCTGCCCATCCACCCCAGGTCCAGCGGCCGGTCCTCGAACTCGGTGTTGAGCACCACGGTGCTGGTGGTGCGCGCCACCCCCGCGATGGCCTTGATTTCGTAGATCACGTCTTCCAGCGCGCGCGCGTGGGTGGTGCGCACCTTGGCCAGAAAGTCGTACTCGCCCGCCACGCTGTGCAGTTCTTCCACCTGCGGCATCGCGCGCAGGCGCGGCGCCACGTCGCGGCAGTGGATGCCGCCATCGTTGCGGATGGCCACGAACGCCGTGAAGTTCAGGCCCACGCGCTCGGGGTCCACGCTGATCGAAAAACGGCGGATCACGCCCTTGTCCAGCAGCTTCTTCACCCGTTCGTGCACCGCGGCGGTGGACAGCCCCACCTCGGCGCCCACATCGGCATAGGAACGTCGGCCATCCGCACCCAATGCCGAAATAATTCTGGCGTCCATGTCATCTGTCTGAATATTTGCTTGCATAGCCGCCTGATTTTGGTAAAAATTCCGAAAACCTCGCGGTTTCCATAAATTATTCGGTAAGGTGAAGAATATGCCGGCGATTTTCAATGCGCAAGCCCGCCCACAGCGCACCTGGGCGGTGGCCGTGGCCCTGCTGCTGGTCTATGTGGTGTGGGGCACCACCTATTTCGCCATCGGCATCGCGCTGCAGACCATGCCGCCGCTGTTCATGAGCGCCATCCGTTTTCTGTGCGCGGGCGGCGTGATGCTGCTGGTGGCCCTGTGGCAAGGGCATGCGCTGCCCACGGCCGCGCAGTGGCGCAATTCGGCCATCGTCGGCGCCCTCATGGTCTTCCTCGCGATGAACCTCGTGGGCTTTGCGCAGAAGCTGGGCATCGGCTCCGGCCTCATGGCCACCGTGGTCACCACCATGCCCATGTGGCTGGCGCTGTGGACGCACTGGGGCGGCGAACGCGTGCCGGCCACCAGCTGGATCGGCCTGGCGCTGGGCGTGGTGGGCGCATTGCTGCTGGCGATGGAGGGCGACTTTTCCGCCACCTGGCTGGGGGCCGTGCTGGCCTTTGGCGCGCCGCTGTGCTGGAGCGTGGGCTCGTACGCATCGCGCAAGCTGTCGCTGCCCGCGCCGGCCATGGCGGCTGCGGCGCAGTGGCTGGTGGGCGGCGCGATGGGACTGGTGGCCGCGTTGTGCTTCGAGCCCGTGAGCGCGCTGGGGCAGGTGAGCGCCCGGTCGTGGGCGGCGTGGGTGTACCTGCTGGTCTTTGGCACGCTGGTGGCGCTCAATGCATACCTGTGGCTGCTGCAGAACACGTCGGCCGCGCTGGCGGGGAGCTATTCGTTCGTGAATCCGGCGGTGGCGTTGCTGGTGGGGGTGGCGCTGGGGGGTGAGTTGCTGACGGGGTGGGTGTTTGCGGCGTTGCCTTTGATTGGGGCGGCGCTGGTGTTGATTTTGTATGGCAAGGCGTTGCAGGGGTGGTGGGTGGCGCGGAGGGCGTCGTGGGTGGGGTATCGGGCTGGATAGCTGGCTGGGTAATAAGGGTTGGTTGTTGCCTGTTGGTTTGTAGTTGGTGGTGTGCCTCGGTTGAGCGCGGAGGCCGGGGTGTGCGCCCGGCGGCGCAGTGACTTTCTTTTGCTTCGCCAAAAGAAAGTCACCAAAGAAAAGGCGACCCTGCTGTCTGCGACCCCTTCGCTTCGCTGCGGGGCAACCTGGGGTGCTCGGTCACGGGGTGCACCGCAGAACTCGCTGCGCGCCGTTGGCGCTCCGCTCGGACAACTGCGGTGAGTCAGTTCACGAAGCATGTGTGTCCTTCGGCACACATGCCACCCCGCGCCCTGTGCGCCCCAGGCGCATCCAGAAGGGAACCCACAAATCGGACATCCCTTCGGGCCATCGCTGCGCTCGGCCCCATCTCGCGGGCGCAAGCGCCACGCGCTGCGCAGGCGTGGCCAAGCGCAGCGATGGCCCGTATGGCTGTTTGGCTGTTCGCTCCCCACCCCCATCTGGCTGCGCCTGCGGCGGGGCGGTTGCGGGGTGAGCATGGGCACCGCAGTGCCCATGCCTCGTGCTCTGACTCGCCGTGGTTGTCCGAGCGGCGCGCGCCAGCGCACAGCGAGTTCCACGGCGCACCCCGCAACCGCACCGACGCAGGTTTGCCCCGCAGCGAAGCGCAGGGGTCGCAGACTGTGGGTCGCCTTTCTTTTGGGTACTTTTCTTTGGCGAAGCAAAGAACAAGTACCTCGCCCGCCGGGGCGACATCCCGGCCTCCGCCCTTCACTCAGGCATGGCGTGAACTATAAGAACAATAGCTAACAGCGATTGAAGGACAGGCGCAAACCGATGATTTGCCTTCCAATCCCGTTGCAAAGATATCGCTCACCCGGCATCCGGCACCACCGCCGTCGCCTCGATCTCCACCTTCGCCCGCTCCTCCATCAACCCCGCCACCTGCACACACGCCATCGCCGGAAAATTTTTCCCCAGCACCTCGCGGTACACCGCGCCCAGCTCCTTCAACCGTGCGTTGTATTCCTTGCGGTCCACCACGTACCAGGTCAGCCGCACCAGGTGCTCGGGCCCCGCGCCGCCGGCCTCCAGCACCGCACGCACGTTCAGCAGCGTCTGCCGGGTCTGGTCGATGAAATCATCGCTCTCGAACTGCTGCTGCGCATTCCAGCCGATCTGGCCGCCGGTGAAGACCATCGTGCCGCGCGCGGCCACGCCGTTGGCGTAGCCCTTGGGGGTCACCCAGCCTTCGGGTTGCAAAAGGGTGTTCTTCATGGTGTCTTGGTCGAGGAGGGTGTGGTGGTCGTGGCGGCGACGGCGCCCTGGCGCAGCTTGAAGCGCTGCAGCTTGCCGGTCTCGGTGCGGGGCAGGGCCGTGACGAACTCCACCACGCGCGGGTACTTGAACGGGGCGATGGTCGCTTTCACATGGTCCTGCAGCGTCTTGACCATGGCCGCGTCGCCCGTGTGGCCGGGTTTGAGCACGCAGATGGCCTTGACCACCATGCCGCGCTCCTCGTCGGGCACGCCGATCACGCCGCACTCGGCCACGGCGGGGTGGCGCAGCAGGGCGTCTTCCACCTCGGGGCCGCCCACGTTGTAGCCGGCGGTGATGATCATGTCGTCGTCGCGCGCCTGGTAGAAGAAGTACCCGTCGGCGTCCTGCGTGAACGCGTCGCCGGGATAGTTCCAGCCGTCCTTCACGTACTTGGCCTGGCGCGGGTCGTCGAGGTACTTGCAGCCCGTGGGGCCGATGACGGCGAGCTTGCCCACGGTGCCCCGTGGCACCTCATGGCCATCGTCGTCCACCACCTTGGCGGTGTAGCCGGGCACGACCTTGCCGATGGCGCCGGGGCGCGTTTCGCCGCCCGCCGACGATACAAAGATGTGGAACATCTCGGTGGCGCCGATGCCGTCCGTCATGTCGATGCCGGTGGCGCCCTTCCACAGCTGGCGCGTGGCGTCGGGCAGGCCCTCGCCGGCGCTCACGCAGATGCGCAGCTGGGGCAGGCCGATCTGTTGGGCGAACGGCGCCATCTGCCGGTAGAAGGTGGGCGCGGTGTAGCAGATGGTGACGCCCGCGTCGCGCATCAGCGTCACCATGGTCTGGGGCGTGTAGGGCTGGTCCGGGAAGTACACGCTGGCCCCGGCCCACATCGGAAACACGAGCAGGCCGCCCAGGCCGAAGGTGAAGGCCAGCGGCGGCGATCCGGCCACGATGTCGTCGGGCGTGGCGCGCAGCACGTGGCGCGGCCAGGCCTCGCAGGCGGCCAGCACATCGCGGTGGGTGTGCACGGCGGCCTTGGGCGCGCCCGTGGTGCCGGAGGTGAAGGCCATGAGAGCGATGTCGTCCGCCGCCGTGGGGCAGTGCGGTGTGGTGCCGGGTTTGTCCTGGGCGCGCTGGATGAGGTCGGCCGCGTCGGGCGCGGTGTGGAAGGGC
This sequence comes from Acidovorax sp. GW821-FHT10E04, assembly GCF_059415185.1. Classification (NCBI taxonomy): domain Bacteria; kingdom Pseudomonadati; phylum Pseudomonadota; class Betaproteobacteria; order Burkholderiales; family Comamonadaceae; genus Acidovorax; species Acidovorax sp. GW821-FHT10E04. Next base: position 201,714 of record NZ_JBWKMT010000007.1, on the reverse strand, counting down.
ACGATGGCGGCGAGCACCGGGTGCTGCGCCTGCGCCGCCTGCAGCTCGGCCAGCAGGCGGCCATCGCACAGCGCCAGCGTGGGCTGGGCGCGCTCGATGATGCTGGCCAGTTCGCCCGTGCGCAGCAGCGGCATGGTGGCCACCGCCACCAGCCCGGCGTAGACGGTGCCCAGCCAGGCCAGCGCCATCTCCACCGTGTTGCCGCCGCGCAGCAGCACGCGGTTGCCGGGCACGAGGCCGTGGTCCTGCGTGAGCACCTCGGCGATGCGCGCGGCCTCGGTCCAGGCGTCGCGGTAGGTATATGTGCGGTGCGGGCCGCGCAGCAGGGGCCGGTCGATGTTGCCCGCGCGCTCGGCCTGATCGAACAGGGCGTGCACGAGATTGACCTGCTCGGGGATCTGCTGCTCCGGCAGGTCGTAGCGCAGTGTGGGCCAGGCCCCGGGCGGGGGCAGGCGGTCGTGCACGAAATGGTCGGGCTGGGCGGATGCGGCTTTCATGGGATCACTCCTGCAGGACGGCCTTGCCGATGATGAGTTGCTGCACTTCGGTGGCGCCTTCGTAGATGCGCAGCGAGCGGATGTCGCGGTACAGCGACTCGACCTTGCTGCCCACTTCCACGCCGCGCCCGCCGTGCAGTTGCAGCGCCATGTCGATCACGCGCTGGGCGTTTTCGGTGGCGGTCATTTTTGCCATCGCGGCTTCGGCAGTGACGCGGGTGCCTCCGCGTTTTTCGCCCTCGTCGCGCAGCCAGGCCGCGCGGTAGGTGAGCAGCGCGGCGCTGTCCACCAGCGCGGCCATCTCGCCGATCCTGGCCTGCGTGAGCTGGAAGTCCGCCAGCGTCTGGCCGAACATGCGGCGCTGGCGCGCGTGGTGCACGGCCTCGGCCAATGCGCGGCGGGCCATGCCCAGGGCCGCAGCCGCCACCGATGCGCGGAAGATATCGAGCGTGCGCATGGCCAGCTTGAAGCCGCCGTGCAGTTCGCCGAGCAGGGCAGTGGCGGGCACGGTGCAGTTGCTGAACTGCAGCGTGGCCAGCGGGTGCGGCGCCATCACGTGGATGTGGCGCGAGGCGTCGAGGCCCGGCGTGTCCGCATCGACGATGAAGGCGCTGATGCCGCGCGTGCCGCCGGCGGGGTCGGTCTTGGCGAACACGCAGTAGAAGTCTGCAATGCCGCCGTTGCTGATCCAGGTCTTGGTGCCGGTGAGGGAATATGAGTCTTTTTGGCCGCTAGCACTTGATGGATAAGCGCTGGTAGCTACTGTTTGCATAGCGCCCACGTCGGACCCTGCCTCGGGCTCGCTGAGCGCGAACGCCGCGATCAGCTCGCCGCGCGCCACGCCCTGCAGGTAGTGCGCCTGCTGCGCCGGGCTGCCGGCCAGGGTGATGGCGCCGCTGCCCAGGCCCTGCATGGCGAACGCAAAGTCCGCCAGCGGCGAGTGGTAGGCCAGTGTCTCGCGCAGCAGCACCAGTGCGCGCGAGTCGAGCGCGGGCAGCGCGCCGCCCTGTGCGGCGGGCACGCAGTAGCGCAGCCAGCCGTCCGCGCCCAGGCGCCGCACCCAGTCGCGGCAGGCGGCGCGGTCGTCGGTCTCATCGACCTGCTGGGCGGCGGCCCAGGGCACCAGGCCCTCGGCCAGCGCGCGGTGGGCGTCGTCGAAGAAGGGCAGGGCCAGGTGCGCCGTGGAGGGCGGGCAGGGGGCGGGTGGAGTGGCGACGTGCATGCTCTTAATCCCCCTGGAACACGGGCTTTTGCTTGGCGGCAAACGCCTCGTACGCGCGTCGGAAGTCTTCGGTCTGCATGCAGATCGCCTGGGCCTGCGCCTCGGCCTCGATGGCCTGCTCGATGGTCATGCTCCACTCCTGGCTGAGCATGGTCTTGGTCATGCCATGGGCGAAGGTGGGGCCGCCCGCCAGCGTGCGCGCCGTGGCCTGCACGTTGGCCAGCAGGTCGGCGCTTTCATACAGGTCGTTGAAGAAGCCCCAGGCCAGGCCCTCGTGCGCCGTCATCGCGCGGCCGGTGAACAGCAGCTCGCTCGCGCGGCCCTGGCCGATCATGCGGGGCAGCAGCGCGCAGGCTCCCATGTCGGCACCGGCCAGGCCCACGCGGGTGAACAAAAAAGCGGTCTTCGTGGCCTCGGTGCCGTAGCGCATGTCGCAGGCCAGCGCCATCATGGCGCCCGCACCGGCGCAGATGCCGTCGATGGCGCCCAGCACGGGCTGCGGGCAGGCGCGCAGGGCCTTGACCAGGTCACCCGTCATGCGCGTGAATTCGAGCAGCTCGGGCATGGTCATGGTGGTCAGCGGGCCGATGATCTCGTGCACGTCGCCGCCCGAGCAGAAGTTGCCGCCCGCGCCGGTGACGACGATGGCCTTCACGTCGGTGGCAAACCGCAGCGCGTAGAAAAAATCGCGCAGCTCCGAATAGCTCTGGAAGGTGAGCGGGTTCTTGCGGTCCGGCCGGTTGAGCGTGACAGTGCCCACGCCAGCATCGAAGCTCCACGCGAAATGCTCGGCCACGTAGCTGGCCTGGGGGTTGAACTGCTCGCGCATGGGGTTGCTCGCGCCGATGAAATGCTTCATTCCGTGGTCTCCAAAGAGTTGTTCTGGGTGTGTTCCTTGACCTTGCCCAGCAGGCGGTGCAGGGTGCTGATGTCGCGCTCGCCCAGCGTGGCGAAGGCCTCCACGATCCATTGCTCGTGCTGGCGCGCCATGTCGATGAACTGCTGGCGGCCCTGCGGCGTGAGGCGCACGAGGTACGCGCGGCGGTCGCCTTCCACGTCCATGCGCTCCACCAGCCCTTCGGCCACGAGCTGGTCGGTGATGCCGGTGATGTTGCCGCTGGTCACCATCATGCGGCGCGAGAGGTCCTTCATCTTCATGCCCTCGGGCGCGCGTTCCAACTGCGCCATCAGGTCAAAGCGCGGCAGCGTGGTGTCGAACTGCGCGCGCAGGTGGCTGCGCACCTGTTTTTCGATGAGCTGGGTGCAGGTGAGCATGCGCAGCCACAGGCGCAGGGCCTCGGGGTGCTCGCTGGGGGCGGCGTCGTGCAGGCGGGCTTCAAGGTCCATGGCTAGCCTTCTTCCTCGGGTGCTCTGCTTTTGGTAGCTGCCTGCGCTTGATTGGCAAGCGCTGCAAGCTGTTTTTGCTTGGAAATCTCGCGCAGCATCTGGTCGCGGCCGCTGGCGTACTGCACGGGCCAGTCGGTGTGCGCGGCGGCCACGGGGCTCAGCTGCGCGGCCGCGTGCAGCGTCCAGGCCGGGTCGGCCAGGTGCGGGCGGGCAATGGCGCACAGGTCCGCACGGCCTGCGGCAATGATGCTGTTGGCGTGGTCGGCCTCGGTGATCGCGCCCACGGCCATGGTGGCGATGCCCACCTCGTTGCGGATGCGGTCGGCGAACGGGGTCTGGTACATGCGGCCGTACACCGGCCTGGCGGCGCGCGTGGTCTGGCCGGACGACACGTCGATCAGGTCGGCGCCGGCCGCCTGGAACAGGCGCGCGATCTCCACCGCGTCGTCCGGCGTGGTGCCGCCCGGCGCCCAGTCGTGGGCCGAGATGCGCACGCTCATGGGTTTGTCGGCCGGCCACACGGCGCGCACGGCAGCGAACACTTCGAGCGGGTAGCGGCAGCGGCCCTGCAGGCTGCCGCCGTACTCATCCGTGCGCTGGTTGGTGATGGGGCTGATGAAGCTGGCCAGCAGGTAGCCGTGCGCGCAGTGCAGCTCCAGCCAGTCGAAGCCGCAGGCCACGGCGCGGCGGGCGCTGTCCACGAAGGCGGCGGTCATCCGGTCCATGTCGGCGCGGGTCATGGCGGCGGGCGCCTGGTTCTGCTCGCCGTAGGCCAGCGCGCTGGCCGCCAGCAGCGGCCAGTTGCCGTGGGGCAGCGGCTCGTCCGTGCCCTCCCAGCCCACGCGCGTGGAGCCCTTGGGGCCGCTGTGGCCCAGCTGCAGGCCGATCTTGGCGGTGCTGCTGCCGTGCACGAAGTGCACGATGCGCGTGAACGCGGCCTGCTGCGCGTCGTTCCACAGCCCGGTGCAGGCGGGGGTGATGCGGCCCTCGGGCGTGGGGCTGGTCATCTCCACCATCACCAGCGCCGCGCCGCCGAGTGCGCGCGCGCCCAGGTGCACCAGGTGGAAGTCCTGCGGCACGCCATCGACCGCGCTGTAGGTGGCCATGGGCGAGACGACGATGCGGTTCTTGAGCGTGAGGCCGTTGAGCGTGAACGGTGTGAGCATGGGGGGAATAGCAGCTTTGCCGCCTGCCAACCACGCCTCGTAGCCCTCCAGCCATGCTGCATCGCGCAGCCGCAGGTTCTCGTGGCTGATGCGCTGGCTGCGCGTGAGCAGCGAATACGCGAACTGCTCCACCTCCATGCCGGTGTAGCGGCCCACGTTCTCGAACCACTCGGTGGAGTTGCGCGCGGCGTTCTGGATCTTGAGCACCTCGACGCTGCGGCGCGCCTCGTAGTGGGTGAGCACCTCATCGATAGGCAGGCCCGTCGAAAATTCGTTCGCCAGGTCAATCGCGTCTTCCAGCGCGAGCTTGGTGCCGCTGCCGATGGAGAAATGCGCGGTGTGCGCCGCGTCGCCCATCAGCACGATGGGCACGCGCTTGCCGCCGATGGTCTCGCGGTGCACCCAGGTGTTGCAGATCACGCGCGGAAAGCGGATCCAGTTGGCCGAGCCGCGCAGGTGCGTGGCATTGCTGATGAGCGCGTTGCCGTCCAGGTATTTGGCAAACAGCTTCTCGCAGAACGCAATCGCCTCGGGCTGCTCCATCTGGTCCAGGCCGTGGGCCTTCCACACGGCCTCGGGCGTCTCGATGATGAAGGTGGAGGTGTCGGCGTCGAACTGGTAGGCGTGCGCCTGGAACCAGCCGTGCTCGGTCTGCTCGAAAGCAAACGTAAAAGCATCGAGTTTTTTGTGAGTGCCCAGCCAGACGAAACGGCATTCGCGCAGGTCGATGTCGGGCTGGTAGGTGGTGGCGTAGCGCGTGCGGATGCGGCTGTTGAGGCCGTCGCTGGCGATCACCAGGTCGGCCTGGTACTGGGCGGCCAGCGCCTGGTCGTCGGCCACGTCGGTCTCGAACACCAGCTCCACGCCGACCGCGAGGCAGCGGTCCTGCAGGATGTTGAGCAGCCGCTTGCGCCCGATGCCGCAAAAGCCGTGGCCCGAGGAGCGCACGCTGCGGCCCTTGAAGAACACCTCGATGTCGTCCCAGTGGTTGAACGCATCGCCGATCAGCGCGGCCGTCGGTCCGTCGGCCGCGCGCAGGTTCTCGAGCGTCTGGTCCGACAGCACCACGCCCCAGCCAAAGGTGTCGAACGGCCGGTTGCGCTCGACCACCGTGACCCGGTGGGCAGGGTTTTGCTGCTTCATGAGCAGTGCGAAATAGAGGCCTGCGGGCCCGCCGCCAATGCAGAGGATGTTCATGTGAAAATAGTTTAGACCTAAACAAAATACTGTCAATGGGGCCTTCCCGGCGGGGGCGTGCGGGGGAGGTGTTGACGCAGTGCAGCACCCATTCAAAAATAGGCGGCATGAAGCACTTGCTGCACACCCTGGAGGGGCGGCTGGCTGCGTTGCCAGTGCCCATGGCCGTCCAGCTGCCCGCCGGGCAGCAGCTGGGCGCGTCCGAGCCCGCCGTCACGCTGCGGTTTCGCGACCGCATGGCGCTGGTGGCCCTGGCGATGGGCGAGATCGGCAACGTGGGCGCGGCCATCGTCGAGGGCCGCGTGGCGCTGGAGGGCGGCATGCGCGACCTGATGGCCGCCGCGGCGGGCCTGCTCACCCGCGACCCGGCCCGCGAGCAGCACAGCGGCTGGTGGCGCCGGGTGCTGGCGCGGGCACGGTCCATGGCGGCGCACACGGTGGCCCGCGATGCCCGCCAGGTGCAGTTCCACTATGACCTCTCGGACGACTTCTACGCGCTCTGGCTCGACCCGCGGCGCGTCTATTCGTGCGCCTATTTCCGGGATGCGGGCATGTCGCTGGCCCGGGCCCAGGAGGCCAAGCTGGACCACATCTGCCGCAAGCTGCGCCTGGCGCCCGGCGAGCGGTTCCTGGACATCGGCGCCGGCTGGGGCGGCCTGCTGCTGTGGGCCGCGGAGCACTACGGCGTGGATGCCACGGGCATCACGCTGTCGCGCAACCAGCACGCGCATGTGCAGCAGCTCATCGAGGCGCGGGGGCTGCAGGGCCGTGTGCGGATGCAGCTGTGCGACTACCGCGAGCTGCAGGCGGACCGGCCCTTCGACAAGGTGGCGTCCGTGGGCATGTTCGAGCATGTGGGCCGCGCGCAGATGGAGCGCTACTTCGCCACCGTGGCCCGGCTGCTGCGCCCGGGGGGCCTGCTGATGAACCACGGCATCACGGCGGGCGCGGTGGACAACGCGCAGCTCGGCGCGGGCATGGGCGACTTCATCGAGCAGTACATCTTCCCCGGGGGGGAGCTGATCCACGTGAGCGCCGTGCTGCACGACATGGCCCGGGCGGGCCTGGAAATGGTGGACACCGAGAACCTGCGCCCCCACTACGCGCGCACCCTGTGGGCGTGGTCCGACGGGCTGGAGGCCCGCCTGCCCGCGGCACGCGAGGTGCTGGCCGCGCAGTCCGGCGCCGAGCAGGGCGACAAGGTGCTGCGTGCCTACCGCCTGTACCTGGCGGGCAGCGCGCTGGGGTTCGAGCGCGGCTGGATGGCGCTGCACCAGATGCTGGCCACCAAGCCCGACGGCCAGATGGCGGCCGGGGCCCTGGCCGGCGCACAATCGGACTATCCGTTCACGCGCGACTACATGTACAACCGCTGAACCGGAGCGGCCCGCAAACGCCTGTCCACCATCGCCGTGCCGGGTTTGCCGGCCGCTTCAAGCCCTACCGAGGAATACGTTTCACCATGCTCTACAAATTCAAGTCCCGAGCTGCCGCCGATCTGATCATGCTGGAGCCGCAAGGGCGGCAGATCGTGACCATCATGGGCAAGACACCCGGTGCGAGCGGCATCGTGACGGCGGCGCAGATCCCGGGCGCCATCGCGGCGCTCGAGGCCGCCGTGGCGGCGGAGGAAACGCTGCCCCCGCCCGAGGACGCCAGCGACGACGCCGTGGCCGAGGAGCGCGCCGACACGGTGCGCCTGCGCCAGCGGGTGGCGCCGTTCATCGAGATGCTCAAGCGCAGCGCGGCGGCGGACGTGGACGTGGTCTGGGGCGTGTAGCACCGCATGAATGGCGGCGCGCCAGCGCGGGCTCCCGCTGTCCGCCCTGCCGGGCCCCTGTGCGGGCCGGGTGCCATGCCCTCCTGCGCTTTCCTTGTTTCACCATCCATCATGATCCACGACCCTTCGCCGCTGGCCGTCGTGCAGGCGCAACTCGATGCCTACAACGCCAGGGACATCGAGGCCCTGCTGGCCACCTACGCCGCCGATGCGCAGCAGCATGTGCTCCATGGAGAACGGCTCGCGCACGGGCATGCTGAAATGCGGCCGCGCTTTCTGGCGCGTTTTGCCGAGCCCGACCTGCATGCGCGGCTGCTGTCGCGCACGGTGATGGGCGGCGTGGTGGTGGACCTCGAACTGATCACGCGCAATTTCCCGGAGGGGCTGGGCACCCTGGAGATGCTCTGCGTCTACGAGGTGGCCCAGGGGCGGATCCAGCGGGCCTCGTTCGCCCAGGGCGAGAAGCGCTTGCTGGCCGCGCCCCCCTCGGCGCCACCGTGACTTGACCGACAGGCGGCTGCGCCGGGGGCCTGCCGCCGGCGTGGTGGGTCAGTCGACCTTCGCTCCCGAGGTCTTCACCACCTGCGCCCACTTCTTGTGCTCGCTGTCGATGTGCCTGGCGAAGTCCGCCGGCGTGTTGCCGCCCGGGATCGCGCCCTGCGCCACGAGCCGTTCCTTCATCGCGGGCGTGGCCAGCGACCTGGCGACTTCCTGCTGGATGCGGTGGACGATGTCGGGGGGCGTGCCCGCGGGAGCCAGCAGGCCGAACCAGGAACTGGCCTCGTAGCCCTTGAGCGCGGGGCCGCCCGCCTGCTCCACCGTGGGCACGTCGGGCAGCGCGCTGGAGCGCTCCGAGCTTGTCACGGCCAGCGCGGTGAGCTTGCCCGCCTTGATCTGCGCCATGGACGAGGGCAGGTTGTCGAACATCACGTCCGCATTGCCCGCCACCATGTCCATGAGGGCCGGGCCCGAGCCGCGGTAGGGCAGGTGCAGCATGAAGGTGCCCGTCATGCTCTTGAACAGCTCGCCCGCCAGGTGGATGGACGTGCCGTTGCCGCTGGAGGCCATGTTCATCTTGCCGGGGCTGGCCTTGGCCACGCGGATGAAGTCCTGCACGTTGTGGATGCCCTGGGCCTTGGCCTTGTCGGCATTCATCACCATCACGTTGGGCACGGCGGCCACCAGGGTGATGGGCACGAAGTCCTTGATGGGGTCGTACGGCAGCTTGGCATACAGCGCGCGGTTGATGCCGTGCGTGCCCACGGTGCCCATGAGCAGGGTGTAGCCGTCGCCGGGGGATTTCGCCACGATCTCGGCGCCCACGTTGCCGCCCGCGCCCGCGCGGTTGTCCACGATGAACTGCTGGCCGAACGCGCGCGAGAGTTCGGGGGCCATCGCGCGGGCCAGGATGTCGGTGGTGCCGCCGGGCGCGAAGGGCACGACGATGCGCACGGGCTTGGTGGGCCAGCCCCCCGCGGCGGGCGTGGCCTGGGCGTGGGCGGAGCCCGGCGCGAGCAGGGTGGCGGCCGCCGCGATGGCCATGGCGCCCAGCGCGCTCAGGGTGAATGCGAACGCCAGGGCCTCGCGGCGGCTGCGCGCCGGGGCGCGGGGCTGGGAGGTGCTGCGCGCAAGGTGGTGGTGGTGGGCTTGTCGATGTTGCGCCATGGGCGGGCTTTCGTTGTGAGGGAGGATCTGCCGGCAAGAGAATGCCACGATGGTCCCCTTTTTACGCGGGCCGGCATGCCGGGGTTCACATGGATTACCCGGAGCGCGGCGGCGTGCGGCGGCCCGTGGCGGCGCGGGCAGGAAAAAGCCACCAGGCCCGGGGGGCGTGGTGGCTTGCCGGCTTCCTTCAATCCTTCAAGCAATCCTGAGCACCGCAGCCCGCAGGGTCGCGGGCTGGGGGCGCAGGTGCCGATCAGTCCGCGTAGGAGCCCGCGGCCTTGATGGCGGCGCCGAATTTCTCGGTTTCGGACAGCACGAACTTCTTGTGCTCGGCGGGTTCGACGCGCTTGTCGGTGGCCACCACGGCGCCCAGGCCTTCCTGCTTCTTGATGAACTCAGGGTCCTTCAGGGCCACCTTGAGGGCTTCGTTGATCTTGGTCAGCACCGGTGCGGGCGTGCCCTTGGGCGCGTACAGGCCGTGCCAGATGGTCACGTTGAAGTCCTTCACGCCGGATTCGGCCAGCGTGGGCAGGTCCTTGAGGGCGGGCGTCGTCAGGCGCTTGGAGGTGGTCACGGCGTAGGCCTTGACCTTCTTGGCCTCGATCTGCGAGGTGGTGTTGGTCGTCTGGTCGCACAGCAGGTCGATCTGGCCGCCGATCAGGTCGGTGATGGCGGGCGCGGTGCCCTTGTAGGGCACAGCCGTCATGTCGACCTGCACGGCGCTCTGGAAGATCAGGCCGCATAGGTGCGAGGCCGAGCCCTGGCCTGCATTGCCCAGGTTGATCTTGCCCTTGTTCTGCTGCAGCCAGCCAGCCAGTTCCTTGTAGTTGTTCGCGGGCATCGAGGGACGCGCGATGAGCGTCATGGGCACGTCGTTGATGATGCCCAGGTACTCGAAGTCATTGGCCACGTTGAAGGCCAGCTTGCGGTACATGGTGGGCATGGTGGCCATGCTCACGTGGTTCAGCAGCAGGGTGTAGCCATCGGGTGCGGCCCGCGCCACCTTGGCGGAGCCGATGGTGCTGCCCGCGCCGGCGGAGTTGTCCACCACCACGCTGATGCCGCCCAGGGGCTTGCGGATGGCTTCGGCCAGGTCGCGCGCCACGCGGTCGGTGGGGCCGCCCGCGGCGTAGGGGACCACGATCGTGATCGTCTTGTCCTTGGCGGGGAACTCCTGGGCGCTGGCGCCGAAAGCGGTGGCTGCGGCGGCAGCGATCAGTGCGAGTTTCAGCATCTTTTTCATGGTCTCTCCTGTGAATGACGGGCCATGATAGCGAGGGGGGTTTACGGGAACATTGCGGATATTACGTAGCCCGCCCGGGGCAGGGGCTTTAAGTGAAAAAGGCCTGCAGCGCCCGTCAATAAAGCGCTAAATGCTATAAAAAAAGGAGTATTGATTAGGGTAAACACTGCGGTGACCCGCCGTGCCAAGTGGGCATTTCTTGCGTTGCCGCAAACTGCAGGTGGTCCAGTGACCGGGTGCCTGTCTGTCTGCCTGCACGCTTGCACCGCACCGCTTCAGTCCTCTGCGCTCGATACCGGCGCAGGCCAGGCGGGAGGCGCCGAGCAAGGGCCGCCCCGCAGCGAACGGGCCGTCCCCTCGGGGGAAGGCGCCGAAGGCGACGCAGGCGGCTACTTGTAACTCCGCGCGTCCTCGATCACCTTGCCGTCGTTGGGCAGGGTGCCCGGGGCCACCATCTGCACATCGCCGCGCAGCTTGGTCACCTCGCGGATGGCGTCGCCCAGCTGGCGCGCCAGGCCCTCGGCGGTTTCGCTGGTCTCCACCTGCAGCACCATCTGGTCGTTGGCCATCTCGCCGCTGACCACCAGCCGCGCGCGCAGCACCTGCGGAAAGCGCCGCGCGATGGTGGCCACCTGGCCGGGGTGCACGAACATGCCGCGCACCTTGGTGGTCTGGTCGGCGCGGCCCATCCAGCCCTTGATGCGGGTGTTGGTCCGGCCCGTGGGGCAGTCGCCGGGCAGCACGGCCGACAGGTCGCCGGTGCCAAAGCGGATCAGCGGGTAGTCGGGGTTGAGCGTGGTGACGACCAGCTCGCCCACCTCGCCCTCGGGCACGGGGTCGCCGGTGCCGGGGCGCACGATCTCCACGATCACGCCTTCATCGAGCACCAGGCCCTCGCGCGCGCTGGTCTCGTAGGCGATCAGCCCCAGGTCGGCCGTGGCGTAGCACTGGTAGCCGCTGATGCCGCGCTCGGCGAACCAGTCGCGCAGCGAGGGGGGGAACGCCTCGCCCGAGACCAGCGCCTTGGTCACGCTGGGCAGCGCGATGCCCATTTCCGCGGCCTTCTCGACAATGATCTTGAGGAAGCTGGGGGTGCCGATGTAGCCCGCTGGCCGCAGTTCGGCCATGGCCTGCACCTGCTGCTCGGTCTGCCCCGTGCCGCCCGGAAACACGGTGCAGCCCAGCGCGTGGGCGCCGGTTTCCATCATCGAGCCCGCGGGCACGAAGTGGTAGCTGAAGCTGTTGTGGATCAGCTCGCCGCTGCGAAAACCCACGGCATGGATGGCCCGCGCCATGCGCCAGTAGTCGCGGCGCGTGCCCTCGGGCTCGTAGATGGTGCCGGGGCTGGCGAATACGCGGGTCATGCCGGGGCCAAAGCCCAGCGCGCTGAACCCGCCGAACACGTTGGCGGCGCGGCCCGCCTGCTGGCGCTCCAGCAGCTCGTACTTGCGCGTGACGGGCAGCTGCGCCAGCGCAGCGCGGCTGGTGACGGCGGCGGCATCCACGCCCGCCAGGATGCCGGCAAACGCGGGCGATGCCTGCTGGGCATGGGCGATCTGCCGCGGCAGCGCGGCCATCAGGGCCGCTTCGCGCTCTGCGGGGCTGCGGGTTTCCAGGGCGTCATAGAACGTGCTCATGCCTGGTGTTCCTTGTGAAGTGGTTTGAAGTGAAATTGGCCTCTAGCGCTTGTCCATCAATCGCAATCAGCTATGAATTTGGGAGTGGATTCATCCGTGGTCTCAGAAAGTGCGCTGCTCCCGCCAGCGCACCCGTGGAACTGGCTTCGCCAGGCCACCGGGTGCGTCCCCCTGAGGGGGAAGGCGCGCAGCGCCTCAGGGGGCACGTCAAGCCAGCCAGCGCTTGCGCCGCTTGTAGCTCTTCACATCCTTGAAGCTCTTGCGCTCGCCACCGCCCACGCCCAGGTAGAACTCCTTGACGTCCTCGTTGCTGGCCAGGTCGCTGGCGGCGCCGTCCATCACCACGCGGCCGCTTTCCATGATGTAACCGTAGTCCGAGTACTTGAGCGCCATGTTGGTGTTCTGCTCGGCCAGCAGGAAGGTGACCTTTTCCTTGGTGTTCAGGTCCTTGACGATGTTGAACACCTCTTCCACGATCTGCGGTGCCAGGCCCATGGAGGGCTCGTCGAGCAGCACCATGCTGGGGTTGGCCATGAGCGCGCGGCCGATGGCGCACATCTGCTGCTCGCCGCCCGACGTGTACGCCGCCTGCGAGGTGCGGCGCGTCTTCAGGCGCGGAAAGTAGTTGTAGACCTTCTCCAGGTTGGCCGCGATCTCGGCCTTGCTGGTACGGGTGTAGCTGCCCGTCATCAGGTTCTCTTCGATCGTCAGGTGGGCGAAGCAGTGCCGCCCCTCCATCACCTGCACCACGCCGCGCTGCACCAGGTCGGCGGGCGAGAGGTTCTCGATGCGCTCGCCACGCAGCTCGATGCTGCCCTTGGTGACCTCGCCGCGTTCGCCCTTGAGCAAATTGGAGATGGCGCGCAGCGTGGTTGTCTTGCCCGCCCCGTTGCCCCCCAGGATGGCCACGATGCTGCCTTCGCGCACCTGCAGCGAGACGCCCTTGAGCACGAGGATCACGTGGTTGTAGATGACCTCGATGCCGTTGACGTTGAGAACGATGTTGCTGTTGGAGTCCATGGTCTTGCCTTCCTGTGCCAATCCAAAAAGCTGCTGCACAACCCTTTGGATTGGCGGCTGCCAAAGAGGCAACCGCTGTTCACTGGCCCTTGAAACGGTCGCTGCCCAGGCCAGGGCCACCGCGCAAGGGCCGCCCCGCCGCGCTGGTGGCGTCCCCCTTCCCGCAGCGCGAAGCGCCAAGAGAGAAGGGGGAAGGCGCGTCAGCGCCTCAGGGGGATGGTCCGAATCAAGACTGGCAGTCCGCCGCATCCCGGCGCGTCATCTTCTTGTCGGCCAGGTACTTGTCGGCGCCCGCCTTGATCATGGGCTTGAGGATCTGCTCATCGGCCTGGTACCAGTCGGACGAGAAGTTCCACTTGGCGCCATCCCAGGTGTGCACGCGGGCCCAGGTGGAGCCCATGTGGTCGGCGCAGCTCGTGGACAGGGGGCGCATCACGCCGCCAAAGCCCATGGCGTCGAGCTTCTTCTGGTCCAGGGCCAGGTTTTCCATGCCCCAGCGCACTTGTTCGCCAGTCATGACCTTGCCCTTGCCAAAACGCTCCTGCGCGCGGCGCACCGATTCCACGGCCAGCATCTGGATGATCACGCCACGGGTGTACAGCACCGAGCCCACTTCGTCCTTGGGTCCCGTGCCCTGGCCCTTGTCGTGCACGTTCTTCAGGATGTCCTGGATCACCTTGGGCTGCTGGCCCGAGGTGTTCAAGGCCAGCGCGTTGTAGCCCTTGGCGCCTTCGCCCACGTCACGCACGTCCGGCTCGGCGCCAGCCCACCACACGCCATACATCTTGTCGCGCGGATAGCCGGTGGCCTGGGCTTCCTTGAGGGCGGTGGAGTTCATCACGCCCCAGCCCCACAGCAGCACGTAGTCGGGGCGGCTCTGGCGCACCTGCAGCCAGGTGGCTTTCTGCTCCACGCCGGGCGCGGTCACGGGCAGCATCTGCAGCTCGAAGCCATGCATCTTGGAGCGTTCCTGCAGCAGCGGGATCGGCTCCTTGCCGAACGGGCTGTCGTGGTACACCAGGGCGATCTTCTTGCCCTTGAGCTTGTCCATGCCGCCCGCGGCCTTGCCGATGTGCTGGATCAGGATGTCGGCGCCGGTCCAGTAGCTGCCCATGAAGGGGAAGTTCCACTTGAACGCCTGGCCGTCCTGCGCCACCGACAGGCCGTAGCCCAGCGTCATCAGCGGGATCTTGTCCACGGGGGCCTTCTCGGTCAGCGCGAAAGTGATGCCGGTGGCCTGCGGGTCGAACAGCGACACGCCGGGACGCCCCTTCAGGCGCTCGTAGCACTCCACGCCACGGTCGGTGGCGTAGCCGGTTTCGCATTCTTCAAAGGTGAGCTTCACGCCGTTGATGCCGCCGTCGCGGGCGTTGATCATCTTGATGTAGTCCTGCTTGCCGTTGGCCCATGGCACGCCGTTGGGCGCGTAGGGGCCGGTGCGGTACGACAGCAGCGGGAAGAACTGCTCCTTGGCTTGTGCGAAGACACTGGTGGTGATGGTCGACGCACCGGCGGCGACCACGGCAGCGGCGATCACGAGTTTCGAAAGCTTCATGGATGTCTCCTTTGGATGAATGTGTTGAAGCACGGGGAAGAAACCGACGGATTCAAGGGCTGCGAGCTTTGCACTGGCATGCACGAGGCCAGCGCCACTGTGGAACTGGCTTTGCCAGGCCGCCGGTGGCGTCCCCCTCCCGAAGGAGAGGGGGAAGGCGCGAAGCGACTCAGGGGGTGCATATCAATCAATGCGGGAAGGGCCACAGGCGCAGCTTCTGCTTGGCGGTGGACCACAGCTTGGCCAGGCCATGCGGCTCCACGATCAGGAACCACACGATCAGCGCGCCGAAGATCATCAGCTCGGCGTGCGAGACACCGGCGGTGGACACCTCGATGCCGAACAGGCCCATGAAGGCTGGCAGGAACTGGTTGAGCACGATGGGCAGCACCACGATGAAGGCGGCGCCAAAGAACCCCCCGGAGATGGAGCCCAGGCCGCCGATGATCACCATGAACAGGAGGCGGAACGAGATTTCCACCGAGAAGGCCGCGGGCTCCCACGCGCCCAGGTGCACGAAGGCCCACAGCGCGCCGGCCATGCCCACGATGAAGGAACTCACGGCGAAGGCGCTGAGCTTGGCGTACATGGGGCGGATGCCGATCACGGCCGCCGCCACGTCCATGTCGCGGATGGCCATCCATTCGCGGCCGATGGCGCCACGCACCAGGTTCTTGGCCAGCAGGGCCACGACGACCAGCAGGGCCAGGCAGAACAGGTACTTGCTGGTGGCGCTCTCGATGGGCAGGCCGAAGACCTGCAGGTTGTTCACCGACACCGAGCCCGAGTCCGAGTTGTTGGTGAACCACTTGATGCGCAGGAACATCCAGTCGGAGAAGAACTGCGCGGCCAGGGTGGCCACCGCCAGGTACAGGCCCTTGACGCGCAGGCTGGGCAGCCCGAACAGGATGCCGAAGAACGTGGCGCAGAGGCCGCCCAGGATCAGCGCCGGAATCAGCGGCATGCCCGGAAAGCGCACGAAGAAGTTGTAGGCGCCATAGGCCCCCACCGCCATGAACGCGCCCGAGCCCAGCGAGATCTGGCCGCAGTAGCCCACGAGGATGTTCACCCCCAGGGCCGCCAGCGCCATGATGACGAAGGGAATCAGGATGGCGCGGAAGATGTAGTCGCTGGCCAGCATGGGCACGACCAGGAAGGCGACGGCCAGCAGCAGCGCGATGGCGATGCGGTCCTGCGCGATGGGGAAGATCTGCTGGTCGGCGCGGTAGCTGGTCTTGAACTGGCCGTTTTCGCGGTAGAGCATGGAAGTCTCCTGTTCTTGTTGTTATGGGTTACACGCGGTCGATGATCTTCTCCCCGAACAAACCTTGCGGTCTGAACAGAAGGAACACCAGCGCCAGCACATACGCGAACCAGATCTCGATGCCCCCGCCCACGAACGGGCCCAGGTACACCTCGGACAGCTTCTCGCCCACGCCGATGATCAGCCCGCCGATGATGGCGCCGGGCACGGACGTGAGGCCCCCCAGGATCACCACCGGCAGCGCGCGCAGCGCCACCGTGGTCAGCGAGAACTGCACCCCGAGCTTGCTGCCCCAGATCATCCCGGCCACCAGGGCCACGACGCCGGCCACGCACCATACGATCACCCAGATGCGGTTGAGCGGAATGCCGATGGATTGCGCGGCCTGGTGGTCGTCCGCCACGGCGCGCAGGGCGCGGCCGGTGGACGTCTTCTGGAAGAACACCGACAGCAGCGCCACCAGGGCGGCGGCGATGGCGGCGGCGATCACGTCTTCCTTGTTCACCAGGATGCCGCCCTGGAAGAGGCTGTCCAGCATGAAGATCGGGTCCTTGGGCATGCCCACGTCGATCTTGTAGATGTCGCTGCCAAACAGCGTCTGGCCCAGGCCTTCCATGAAGTAGGTGATGCCCAGCGTGGCCATGAGCAGCGTGGCGCCTTCCTGGTTCACCAGGTGGCGCAGCACCAGCTTCTCGATCAGCCAGGCCACCACGAACATGATGGCGCCCGCGATCACGAAGGCCGCGAGGTTGGCCACGATGGGGCTGCTGATGCCCGTCCACTTGGGAATCCACTCGGCAAAGCGGGCCATGGCCAGCGCGGCGAACAGCACCATCGCGCCCTGCGCGAAGTTGAAGACGCCCGATGCCTTGTAGATCAGCACGAAGCCCAGCGCCACCAGCGAATACAGCATGCCGGCCATGAGGCCGCCGATCAGTGTTTCGAGAAAGAATGCCATTGTTTTTTTCTCCCGCCCTTAGTGGCTCGTGCCCAGATAGGCACTGATCACGTCTTCGTTGTTGCGCACTTCGTCGGGGCTGCCGTCGCCGATCTTCTTGCCGTAGTCGAGCACCACCACCCGGTCGCTGATGTCCATCACCACGCCCATGTCGTGCTCGATGAGCACGATGGTGGTGCCGAACTCGTCGTTCACGTCGAGGATGAAGCGGCACATGTCCTGCTTCTCTTCCACGTTCATGCCGGCCATGGGCTCGTCGAGCAGCAGCACCTGGGGCTCCATGGCCAGGGCCCGGCCCAGGTCCACGCGCTTTTGCAGGCCGTAGGGCAGCTGGCCCACGGGGGTCTTGCGGAAGGCCTGGATTTCCAGGAAGTCGATGATGTGCTCGACGTATTCGCGGTGGCGGATCTCCTCGCGCTCGGCCGGGCCGATGCGCAGCGCCTGCATCAGCAGGTTGCTTTTGATCTTGAGGTTGCGCCCGGTCATGATGTTGTCGATCACGCTCATGCCCTTGAACAGCGCCAGGTTCTGGAACGTGCGCGCCACGCCCATCTCGGCCACCTGGCGCGAGTTCATGTGCGAGAAGGTCTTGCCGCGGAAGGTGATGGAGCCGTCCTGCGGCGTGTACACGCCGTTGATGCAGTTGAGCATGGAGCTCTTGCCCGCGCCGTTGGGGCCGATGATGGCGCGGATCTCGTGCTCCTTGACGTTGAACGAGATGTCCGTCAGCGCCTTCACACCGCCAAACCGCAGGCTGATGTTCTTGACGTCGAGGATGACGTCACCGATCTTCTTTTTGGTCATGGATTGAATGCCTGGACTCAATGGGTGGGGTGCGGGGTCATGCGGCCTTTTTCACCGGCGCGAAGGTCTTGGTGTCCGACAGCTTCAGGGTGGCGCTCACGCTGCCCGTGCGGCCGTCCTCGAACTTGACCTGGGTCTCGATGTACTGCTCGGTGCGGCCCGCGTAGAGAGCGTCCACGAGCACGCCGTATTTCTCGGCGATGAAGCCGCGGCGGACCTTGTTGGTGCGCGTGAGCTCGCCGTCGTCGGCATCGAGTTCCTTGTGCAGCACCAGGAAGCGGCTGACCTGGCTGCCCGCCAGCATGGAATCGGTGGCGAGGTCGGCGTTGACCTTCTCGATGCACTCGCGGATCAGTTCGTACACGTCGGGCTTTTGCGCCAGGTCGGTGTAGCCCGCGTAGGGCAGGTTGCGGCGCTCGGCCCAGTTGCCCACGGCGTCGAAGTCGATGTTGACCATTACACACACCTTCTCGCGGCCGTCGCCCAGGGCGACGACTTCCTTGATGTGCGGGAAGAACTTGAGCTTGTTCTCCACATACTTGGGCGCAAACATGGCGCCATCGTTGGCGCCGCCCTTGATGCGGCCCACGTCCTTCACGCGGTCAATGATCTTGAGGTGGCCGTGCGCGTCGAGGAAGCCCGCGTCGCTCGTGTGGTACCAGCCGTCGGCCGTGAGCACCTCGGCCGTGGCCTTGGGGTTCTTGTAGTACTCCTTGAGCAGGCCGGCGGACTTGACCAGGATCTCGCCATTGTCGGCGACCTTGATCTCCACGCCCCGGATGGGCACGCCCACGGTGTCGGCGCGCGCCTGGTTGTCGGGCTGCAGGCACACGAACACGGCGGTCTCGGTGGAGCCGTACAGCTGCTTGAGGTTGATGCCGATGGAGCGGTAGAAGGTGAACAGGTCGGGCCCGATGGCCTCGCCCGCCGTGTAGGCCACGCGCACGCGGCTGAAACCCAGGTTGTTGCGCAGCGGGCCGTACACCAGCAGGTTGCCCAGGGCGTACTTGATGCGGTCGAGCGTGCCCACCGGCAGGCCGTCCATGAGCGCGGGGCCCACGCGCTGGGCCACGGCCATGCAGGCCTGGAACATCTTGCGCTTGAGGGTGCCCGCGTCTTCCATGCGGATCATCACGCTGGTGAGCAGGCCTTCGAAGATGCGTGGTGGCGCGAAGTAGTAGGTGGGGCCCACTTCCTTCAGGTCGATGGTCACGGTGCTGGCCGACTCGGGGCAGTTCACCACGTAGCCGCAGGCCAGCCACTGCGCATAGCTGAAGATGTTCTGGCCGATCCAGGCCGGGGGCAGGTAGGCCAGCACCTCTTCGCTGCTGGTGAGCTTGTCGAACTCGGCGCCCGCGGATGCGCGGTCCAGCAGCGTGCTGTGGGTGTGCACCACGCCCTTGGGGTTGCCCGTGGTGCCCGAGGTGAAGAACATCGCCGCCACATCGTCGGGCTGGGCCTTGGCCACCTCGGCGCGGAACCACTGGGGGTTCCTGGCGGCATGCGCCTTGCCCGCCTCGATCAGCGAGTCCAGCGACGCGAGTCCTTCTTCCTCGTAGTTGCGCAGGCCGCGCGGATCGTCAAAGAAGATGTTCGAGATCTGCGGGCACTGCGCGCGGATCTCGAGCAGCTTGTCGACCTGTTCCTGGTCTTCCACCAGGCAAAAGCGCACCTCGGCGTTGTTCAGGGGGAAGATGCATTCGGCGCCCACGGCGTCCTGGTACAGGGGCACCGGAATGGCGCCCAGCGATTGCGCCGCGAGCATGGTGGCATACAGGCGGGGGCGGTTGGCGCCGATCACCACCATGTGCTCGTGGCGCTGCAGGCCCGCCAGGTGCAGGCCGGCCGCCACCTGTTCCACCAGGCGCACCAGGTCGGCCCAGCTGTGGGTCTGCCAGATGCCGTATTCTTTTTCGCGCAGCGCCGGCGCGTCGGGGCGCTCGGCGGCATGCTTGAGCAGCAATTGCGGGAACGTGGTCTTCATTCCGGTTCCTAAAAGTAAGAGGTGTCGGCCCGGGGGCTGCCGGGGCGCGGCTGGGTGCCTTGTGGCAGCGCGTTGGGTCCAATGCTAGGACCCACTTTGACGCCATCTTGTCTTGCCGACGACAATTTACGGGAAACTACTCGGTGGGTGAAACCCTGCCTCCCTGTCCGGGCAGGCCCCGCGCTGTGCCCGGGTACGGCCGGGGGTCGTTTCATGGCGGGGCGGTATCCTCACGGCATGTACGCCCCGTTTTTCGGTCTTCAGCATCCCCCGTTTTCCATAGCACCGGACCCGCGCTACCTGTTCATGAGCGAGCGGCATCGCGAGGCGCTGGCGCACCTCCTGTATGGGCTGGATGCGGGCGGCGGCTTCGTGCTGCTCACCGGCGAGGTGGGCACGGGCAAGACCACGGTGTGCCGCTGTTTCCTGGAGCAGATTCCGGCGAACTGCAACGTGGCCTACATCTTCAATCCCAAGCTCACCGTGGGCGAGCTGCTGCGTTCCATCTGCGACGAGTTCGGCGTGCCGCACAAGCCGGCCGTGCCGGGGGTGGAGACGGTCAAGGACTGCATCGACCCGCTCAACGCGTCGCTGCTGGCCGCGCACGCCTCGGGGCGCAACAACGTGCTCATCATCGACGAGGCACAGAACCTCGCGGCCGACGTGCTGGAGCAGTTGCGCCTGCTCACCAACCTGGAGACCAGCGAGCGCAAGCTGCTGCAGATCATTCTCATCGGCCAGCCCGAGCTGCGCGCCATGGTGGCGCGGCCTTCGATGGAGCAGCTGGCCCAGCGCGTGATCGCGCGCTTTCACCTGGACGCCCTGACCCCGCAGGAGACGCAGCAGTACATCGCGCACCGCCTCGCCGTGGCCGGGCTCAACGGGCCGATCCCGTTCGAGCGGCGCGCCATCCAGCGCGTGCATGCGCTCTCCCACGGCGTGCCCCGGCGCATCAACCTGCTGTGCGACCGGGCGCTGCTCGGCGCCTACGCGGCGGGGGCGCGCCAGGTCACCAGGGCCATCGTCAACCGCGCCGCGCGCGAAGTGTTCGACGCACCGGCATCGGCCGCCGCGGCGCGCAGCGCGCGGCCACCGCTGCCGCGCTGGGCGTCCACGGGCCTGGGCGCCGTGGCGGGTGCCGTGGCCGTGGCGGCGGCGGGCTGGGCGCTGGGCCTGTGGCCCGCGCCGCAGCCGGGGCCGCAGGCGGCCACGGGCGCCGGAGCCGCCGCTCCATCGCGCGCGGCCTCCCGTCCCGCCGCCACGCCCCCGCCGCCCATAGCCGCGCCCCTGGTGGCGCCCGCGGTGCTGGCGGCGGCGTCCACCGCGTCCGCCGCGCAGGGGGCGGCCGCGGCCGCCATCCCGCCGGGGGCGCAACCTTCCGCGCTGGAGCAATTCGTGCTGGCGCAGCCCGCCAGCGACGCGCCGGCCTGGCAGGCGCTGGCCTCGGCCTGGGGCGTGAAGCTGCCCGCGGGGGCGGACGCTTGCGCCACCTTGCCGCGCGAGGGGCTGCGCTGCTACCGCAACCGCCGCGCGGGCCTGAACCTGGTGCGGCAGATCGACCGGCCCGTGCTGCTCGCGCTGTATCCGTCGGATGAAGCCGAGGCCCCGGTCTCCGTGCTGCTGCGCGGCCTGGACGGCGAGACCGCCACGCTGGAAGGCGGCGGCCGCACGCTGCGGGTGCCGGTGGCCGAACTGGCGCAGGCGTGGCGCGGCGACATCGCCACGCTGTGGCGCGCCCCGGCCGGCATGCCCGATCGCGGCGAGATCAGCGACACCCCGGCCGGCGCGGCCTGGCTGGACCAGCAACTGGCCAGCAAGGCGGCCGGCGGCACGGGCTCCGGCAGCCGGCCGGTGACACCCGCGCTGCGCCAGTCGCGCATCCACCGCTTCCAGCTGGCCCAGGGCGTGACGCCCGATGGCCGTGCCGGCCCCCTGACACTCATGCTGCTCAACCGCGCCACGGGCGTGAACGAGCCGCGCCTGCGCAACGGAGACTGACCATGTCCTACATCCTTGATGCGCTGCGGCGTGCCGACGCCGAACGCGGCCGGGGGGCCGTGCCGGGCCTGCACTCCCAGGCCGCGCCCGCGGCCGGGGAATTGCCCGCCGTCCACCGGGCGGCGCCGGCCCCGCTCTGGGCCGTGGCGGTGGTGGTGTTGGGCGTGGCCGGGCTGGCGGCCGGTGGTACCTGGTGGGCCCTGCGGCCGCAGGCCCCGGTGGCGACGGCGGCGGCCCCGGCCGCGCCCGCCGTGGTGGCGCCTGCCCCTCCCGCGCCCGCCACACCCACAGCACCTGTCACAACGGCAGCTCCAGTGGCGCCGCCGCCCCCCTTGGCTTCTTCCGTGCCGGCGCCGCCGCCAGAGCCCGCGCTCGCCCGGGCGGCCCCGCCGGCGCCCGCACCCGAGCCGCGCCCGGCGGACAGCAAGCGCGCGGCGGACAAGCGCGGCGGCACCGCGCGTGAGCGCGAGCGGCCTGTGGCCGCGGTGGTGGTGGCACCACCCGCCGCACGGGCGCCGGCGGCCGATCCGGCGCGCCCGCGTGAGTCGCTTGGCGCGCCGCTCCCAGCCAACGGGTCTGCCCCGCGCGCCACGCAGGACCCCGGCGCCGCGCCGCCGCCCGCGAGCCCGGTGTTCGCCCAGACCGACCTGCCGGACACCCTGCGCGCGCAGTTGCCCGCGCTCAAGGTCACGGGGGCCACGCATTCCAGCAACCCGGTGTACCGCATGGCCATCGTCAACGGGCAGGTGCTGCACGAGGGCGACCAGGCCGCGCCGGGCCTGGTGCTGGAGAAGATCGAGCCGGGGCGCACGGTCTGGACCTTCCGCGGCTACCGGTACGCGGTGGCCGCGCAATAGGGCGTCCCCGGGGCGCCGGCACCCCCTGGGATGCCGGCCGGTGCGTCTGCATGATGCCTGCCGCTCCACCAGGGCCGCCCGTGGCGCGGCCGTGGACTCTTTTGCTCTCCTGGCGCGGGCCGCGCTGAGCGCGCTTTTGCGGGGCTGGCCGCCGCCGCAGGGCGGCGAGCGCCTGGGCTCCGTGCGGGCCGGGCTTGGCGTGGGCCGGTGGACCGCGGTGCGCCACCGGGGGGAGCCTGCGCCG
The DNA here is from genome assembly GCF_059415185.1 of Acidovorax sp. GW821-FHT10E04. NCBI lineage: Bacteria > Pseudomonadati > Pseudomonadota > Betaproteobacteria > Burkholderiales > Comamonadaceae > Acidovorax > Acidovorax sp. GW821-FHT10E04. Next base: position 179,276 of record NZ_JBWKMT010000007.1, on the reverse strand, counting down.
GTGCACGGGGCGGCCACGCCTTTCTGCCGCGCGCCGCGTTCGGGGTGGGGGGAGCGGGTCTTACGACCCGGCGCACAAGGTCGTAGGACATCAGTCGGATGGATTTGCCGCCCACCCCTTCGGACAATGGGCCCGGTGGCGGAGCGCTGCCTGCAAGGCCTGCGTTCCTGCCTGCCGCCGCCAAAGCGCCGTGCCTGCTGCCGGTATGAATCCAATAGCAAAGAATCAATATGGGACAAGCGTCAAAGCCACATTTGATTCGGGAATCACACCGTTCTGCCGCGCGGCGTTTTTGTTTTCCTTTGCCCTTTGCCTTGTCTTCCAGGAGAAATTTCACCATGCCCCATCTACCAGCGGCGAGGGAGCGCGCAGCGCGCTCCTGGCGCATCCGGTCCCGCCATGCCGGGACCCTGCTGCGGCTATTGGCCGCCTCCTGGATGCTGGCCGGCGGCAGCGCGATGGCGCAGGCCAGTTGCGCGCCGGGCCAGTGGCTGGCGGAGTACTTTCCCAATACCGGACTGTCCGGCGCACCGGTGCTGACCCGCTGCGAGGAGGGGCCGATCGACCGCTACTGGATGACCGACAGCCCCGACCCCCGGCTGCCGGTGGACGGTTTCTCGGCGCGCTGGACGGCCTCGGTGCCCTTTGCGGCCGGCACCGCCCGGTTCGTGACGTTCACCGACGATGGCGTGCGCGTGTTCGTCAACGGCCAGCGGGTGATCGACAACTGGACCCCGCACGGCATCACGATGGACGTGGCCGAACTGCCCCTGGCGGCCGGCAACCATACGGTGCGCATGGAGTATTTCGAGGCCGGCGGAGAAGGCCTGGCCCAGCTCGTCATCGAAGGCGGGGCCGAGCCGCCGCCGCCCGCGCCGCCACGCATCCTGTCGTTCGGGGCGGACCCGGGCACCATTGACGCTGGCGCCACGAGCACCCTGGCGTGGAGCACCGAGAACGCCGCCACGTGCACGGCATCCGGCGGCTGGAGCGGCGACCGCCCCGTCAGCGGCACCGCCCCCGCCAGCCCGGTGGTGACGACCACCTACAGCCTGAGCTGCAGCAACGCGCAGGGAGACGCCACCGGGGCCTCCACGGTGATCCTCGTGCGCAACAGTCCGCCGCCGGTGCCCCCCACCATCGCCAGCTTCGCCGCGACGCCCAGCCGCATCCGGCCGGGAGAAAGCGCGCGCCTGGACTGGCAGTCGCAGAACGCCTCCGGCTGCACCGCCTCGGGTGGCTGGAGCGGTGCGCGCCCGGTGCAGGGCAGCGAGCAGGTCAGTCCTGCCGCCAGCGCCGCCTACACGCTGGAGTGCGTCAACAGCGCGGGCCAGGCCACCAGCGCGCTCGTCAACGTGACGGTGGACGCAGGCAACCCGCTGCCCCCGGTGGGCGGCGTCACCGCCACGGCCACCCAGCAGGGCGTGCGTGTTGGCTGGACCCCCGTGACCAAGAGCGGCAAGTGGGTCAATGGCTACTACGCGGGCTGGTTCTGGAACCTGTTCCCGCCGGACGCCGTGGACATGACCACCATGACCCATTTCGTGTTCGGCCGCTATGCGCCCGCGCTGGGCTCGCTGCCCGGCGGACAGGCGGGCGATCTGCTGGAGGGCGCCGGAACGGGCCATCTGGCCAACGTGGAGGACGCGCTGATCGCCAAGGCCCATGCGGCGGGCGTCAAGGCGGTGATGATGGTGGGCGGGGACAGCGATGGCGCGGGGTTCATCGCCGCCACGGCGAACCCCACGGTGCGCGCACGCTTCATCAAGAACATCCTCGACAAGGCGGTGCAGAAAAACTACGACGGCGTGGACATCGACTGGGAAGAAAAGCTGGACACCGAGGTCGGCCGCGCCCAGGCCCTGGCGCTGCTGCGCGAGCTGCGCGCCGCCTCGGCGCTGCGTGCCCGCTACCAGGCGCCGAACGCGCCGCTGGAACTGAGCTGGCCCGGCTTCTGGGTGAACAAGAACCAGCCGGACATCACGCCCTGGCACGCCCAGGTGGCCGAGCTGGTGGACCAGTACAACCTGATGACCTACAGCATGGCGGGCGACTGGGGCTGGAAGTCGTGGCACCACTCCCCCCTGTTCGGCGAGGGGGACCTGCACCCCACGTCCATCGCCTCCACGGTGCAGGCCTACCTGAGCGCGGGCGTGCCGCGCACCAAGCTGGGCATTGGCATCGGGCTCTACGGCGTGTACTACCCCCGTCCGGTGACGGGGCCGCGCCAGGACCTCACGGGCATGCAGGGCTGGGTGGACAACGGCGACTGGATGAACAACTACCAGCGCCTGGTGGAGGAAAACGCCTTCGGGCAGCCCGGCGCCGCGTATCGCTGGGACGACGTGGCCAAACAGGGGTACATCACGTACTCGCAGCCCTGGTACCGGGGCTCCACGCCGGTCACCTACCTGAGCTTCGAGGATGAGCGCTCCATCGCCGAGAAGGGCAAATGGGTGCGCGAGCAGGGCCTGGGCGGCACGCTGGTGTGGACCATCAACTACGGCTATCTGCCGCAGTCTGGCACCAACCCGCAGATGCAGGCGGTCAAGAAGTCCTTCATTGCAAGCAGTGCCGCCAGCTACCGGGTGTACCGCGACGGCGTGGCGATCGCCACGGTCACCGATCCGGCCTACACCGACACCACCGCGCTCAGCGGCAGCCACAGCTACCAGGTCAGCATGCTGGACGCATCCGGCAACGAAGGCCCCCTGTCCGCCGCGGTGGTGGTTCAGGTGCCCTGATTCCGCCCGCGCCACGGGGCGGGCGGCGCCCGTCCGGTGGCCGGGGGAGGGCAGAACGGCCGAAGGCCGCCGAGGCCCGGGCTCAGCGCAGGAAGCGCCCGTCGCGCCCGACCAGCGTCAGCTCGACAAAACGCGAGGCGTTGCGGTCCGGGGTGGTGGCATGGATCTCGAAGCCGCCCAGGTCCCACTTCTTGAGGTTCCAGGTGGCATCGATGAAGGCGGCGCGCGTGGGGTTGCGCCCCGCGCGCTGCAGTGCCTCGGCGAACACGCGGGCGTTGATGTAGCCCTCCAGCGCCAGGTGCGAAGGTTCTGCGGTGGCGCCCGCCGCCTTCCAGGCCGCCTGAAAGTCCCGCACCACCGGCATGACCGCATTGGAGGGCAGCGGCACGACCTGCGAGATCGCCATGCCCGTGGCGTCTGCGCCCAGGGCCTTCACGGTGGCGGGCGTGCCCATCACCGACAGCGCATACAGCGTCACGCCGCGCTTGATGGCGCGGAACGCCTTCACGAACTCCAGCGTGGGCTTGCCCGCCAGGCCGATCACGATGGCCTCGAGGTTGCCGCCCGCCAGCTTGGCCGCCGCCGTGCCCGCGTCCGAGGCATTGTTCTCCACCGTCACGGTCAGCGCCTCGGGCAGCTTGAGGCGGTCCATCGACTGCTTGGCGGCGGTGAACACCTCTTTGCCGAACGAGTTGTTCTGGTAGACGATGCCGATGCGCTGGATGCCGATGGTGGACAGGTGCTGCACCAGCTTTTCGGCCTCGTCGGCGTAGCTCGCGCGGATGTTGAACACGTTGCGGGCACTTTTGGTGCGGCTCAGCTGCGCGCCCGTGAACGGCGCGAAGAACGGGATCCCGCTGTCGACCACCTTGGGCAGCATGGCGTCGATCATGGGCGTGCCCATGCAGTTGAACAGCGCGAAGGTGCCCGGATCGGCCAGGAACTGCGTCATGTTGGCCAGCGCCTTGGGCACGTCGTAGGTGTCGTCCTGGGTGACCAGCTCGATGGTCTTGCCGTGGATGCCGCCCCGTGCATTGATGCCCGCAAACGCCGCCTTGGCGCCCTGGTGCATGGCCGAGCCGAGATCGCCCAGCGGGCCGGTGAGGGCGGTGGACTGTGCAATCCGGATGGCCCCTTCCTGCGCGCGGGCGCTGCCCAGTCCCAGCCAGGGCAGGCTGACGGCCGCGGCCAGCAGCTGGCGCCGGGCAAGGCGTGGCGAAGGGCGGATGGCTGGCCGTGCCAGGCCTGCGGGCGGGTGGTTGTCGGGCATGCGTGTCTCCTCGGGTGGCCCAGGCGGGCGCATCGGCTGCTGGGGAGGCGACATCATCCCGTCACAATTGACATTTTTTTGTCGTTCTGACGACAATCCGGGTCGTGGTATTCCCGCATCGCATGCCCCCTTTGTTGCTCTCCCCCGGACCCGCACCGCCATGGACTCACGCATGAACCAGGATCTTTCGCTCCACCAGCGGCGCCGGCCGCCCACGGTGGACGAGCTCGGCGGCATACCCTGGCTGAGCCTGCTGCTGCCCGCCGAGCGCGAGCGGGCCGTGGCGTCGCTGCTGGTGGGGGACGCCAACGCGGGCGACTACGTCTGCCGGGTGGGGCGGCCGGTGACCTACTGGTTTGGCGTGGTGGAGGGCCTGCTCAAGATGAGCAGCGACAACGCGCAGGGGCAGACCATGACCTACGCCGGCCTGCCGCCCGGGGGCTGGTTTGGCGAGGGCACGGCCTTGAAGCGCGAACCCTACCGCTACAACATCCAGGCGCTGCGCAAGAGCGTGGTGGCCGGGTTGCCGATCGACAGCTTCCACTGGCTGCTGGACCACTCCATCGGCTTCAACCGCTTCGTGATGAACCAGCTCAACGAGCGGCTGGGCCAGTTCATCGCCGCGCGCGAGATCGACCGCCTGAACAACCCCGACGTGCGCGTGGCCCGCAGCCTGGCATCGCTGTTCAACCCGGTGCTGTACCCCGGCGTGGGGGAGGTGCTGCGCATCACGCAGCAGGAGCTGGCCTATCTGGTGGGCCTGTCGCGCCAGCGCGTGAACGAGGCGCTGGCGGCGCTGGAGGCGCAGGGCGCGATCCGGGTGGAATACGGCGGCCTGCGCGTGCTGGATCTGCTGGCGCTGCGCTCGAGCATCTTCCCGCTGCAGCAGGGCGTTTGAGCGGCGGCGGGCCTCAGCCCGGCAGCGAGGGTTGCTGGCCGCGCGAAGGGGGCTGCAGGCTGGCGCGCTGCGGGGGCGCCGGTACGGGCACCGGCGCGGGCGAGGCAGCGCCGCCGCTCCAGTGGTTCTCGCCGCCGCCATCGCGCGTGAGGCGGAAGGTGCCCACCATCTGGGTGAGGCGGCCCGCCTGGTCCTTGAGGCTGTCGGCCGCCGCGGCCCCTTCCTCCACGAGGGCGGCGTTCTGCTGCGTCATTTCCTCGAGTTCGCCCACCGAATGGCTCACGTGGCCGATGCGCTGGCTCTGTTCCTGCGTGGCGGCGGTGATCTCGCCCATGATGTCGGACACGCGGCGCACCGACAGCACCAGCTCCTCGATGGTCTTGCCCGCGTGGTTCACCAGGGTGCTGCCCTCCTGCACCTGATCGACGCTGGCGCCGATCAGGGCCTTGATCTCGCGCGCGGCATTGGCCGAGCGGCCGGCCAGGCTGCGCACTTCGCCCGCCACGACGGCGAAGCCCCGGCCCTGTTCGCCGGCGCGGGCGGCTTCCACCGCGGCGTTGAGGGCCAGGATGTTGGTCTGGAAGGCGATGCCGTCGATCACGCTGATGATGTCGGCGATCTTGCGCGAACTGGCGCTGATGGTGTCCATGGTGCGCACGACCTGTGACACCACCTCGCCCCCGCGCGTGGCCGCGTCGGACGCGGTGGAGGCGAGCTGGTTGGCCTGGCGGGCCGAGTCGGCGCTTTGCGACACGGTGCCGGTCAGGTCCACCAGCGCGGTGGCCGCGCCCTGCAGATTGTGCGAGGTCTGCTCGGTGCGCTGGCTCAGGTCCAGGTTGCCCGAGGCGACTTCCGAACTGGCCACGAGGATGGAGTCGGCGGTCTGGCCGATCTCGCCCACCAGCGTGCGCAGGCGCTCCTGCATGGCGGCGATGGCTTCCAGCAGACGGCCGGTTTCGTCCTGGATGCGCACTTCCACCTGCGAGGTGAGGTCGCCGCGCGCGATGCGTTCCGCCACCACCACGGCGCGGCCGATGGGGGCGGTGATGCTGGCGGTGATGCGCCACGCGATCAGCGCGCCGAGCCCGATGGCCAGCAGCACCAGCAGGCCGCCCACCATGCGGGCGTTGCTCTGGGTCTGCTCGGCCGAGGCCGTGGCGTCGGCGTTGAGGCTGTTCTGCAGCTCGATGAGTTCGCGCAGCTTGGCGCGCCACGCGGTTTCCACGGGCGCCACGCGGGTCATCAGTGCCAGGGTCGCGCTCACCGTGTCGCCGTCGTCGGCCGATTTGATCGCGTTGTCGAGTTCGGGGCGCGCCTTGCGGCCCAGCGCCTGCACCTCGCCCAGCAGCTTGATCTCGGCGGGCGTGGCGCCGGCGGGGGTGAGGAGTTCGCCCAGGGCGGTTTCCTGGCGGCCATATTCCTTGAGCGTCGCGGAAATTGCAGCGATCTGTTCGTGTGCCTGCTTGGGGTCGATATCGTTGAGCATGGCCGCCGAGCGGCTCTGGATGCCGATGGCGCTCACGCTCTCCAGCATGCCGTTGACGAGCTTGGACTTGCTGGCGCCGGCACCGGTGACCTGGCGCATCTGCTCATGCACCTTGCCCACGGAAAGCTGGCCCACGGCAGCGACGGCCACCACCAGCACCAGCATGCAGCCGAAGCCCAGGCCGAGCCGGCTGGAGATCGACAGGGATTTAAGTGATGAAGCGGCCGGCATGGTGTTCCTTGAGGTCTCTGGGTGCAATGGATCGGGATGCACAAGGCAAAGCAATAACGGGGCCCGCATCAGCCGGGCCGGCGGCCGCGCCCCGCACGCCGGCCCAGGGCAGTGTAGGCAGAATTGACAAGAAGTGTCATGAGGCTTGCGGATGGCGCCATGCCCGTTGTGCATGGGTGTTTGTTACAAATGGCCTTCCAGGGCGTGCACCACTCCCGCACGGCAGAAGGCGGGGTGGAGGCTGTGGAAAATGAGGGAAAATGCGGAAAATCGGTGTGCTGCATTGGGTTTTTTGCTATTTGATTGGTAGCACTTGGCGGGTGCTTCGTTGGCCGGTGGCTCCCGGTGGCGCACCCCATCATGTATAAACCCGTTACAGATGTGAGGCCTCAGGATGAACCCGCTTTCCCTCCCCCTGGCGTGCCGCGCCGCTGCCGCCGCGCTGGTGGTCGCCGCGCTCGCCAGCTGCGCCACGGCACCCGCGCCGGACCAGCGCGAACTGGTCGTCGCGGTCACGGCGTCGCACGAGCTCATCACCTTCCATGCCGGCCAGCCGGAGCGCATCCTGGAGCGCCGCTCCGTGACGGGCCTGGCCCCGGGCGAGCGACTGGTGGGCCTGGACTTTCGCGTGGCGCGCGGCGTGCTGTATGCGCTCTCGCAGGCGGGGCGGCTGTACACGCTCGACATCCCCACCGGCGCCCTGCGCCCCGTGGGCCCAACGCCGGCCGTCCTGGCCCTGCGGGGGACGGCCTTCGGCTTTGATTTCAACCCCGTGGCCGACCGCATCCGCGTCGTCTCGAACGCGGGCCAGAACCTGCGGCTGCACCCGGACACCGGCGCCGTGGTGGACGGCGACCCGGCCGTCGAGGGCGTGCAGCCCGACCCGGCCCTGCGCTATGCCTGGAGCGACACGAACGCCGGCCGCGCGCCCGATATCGCGGGCGCCGCCTATACCTACAACGCGCAGGACGGCAAGCTCACCACCAACTACGCCATCGACCGTGCGCTCGGCGTGCTGGTGACGCAGGGCTCGCGGGAAGGCGCCACGCCCGTGGTGTCGCCCAACACCGGCCAGCTGCGCACCGTGGGGCCGCTGGGCCTGGGGCCCCTGACCGATGTGTCGTTCGACATCTCGGATGTCGGCAACACCGCGCTGATCGCCGTGCGCACGCCGGCCGACGGCCAGACGCGGCTGCACCTGGTGAACCTGGACACTGGCGCCACCCGTGCGCTGGGCAGGGTGGGCGAGGGCGCGCCCTTGCTGGGCATGGCCATCGAACCATGACGCATGCCTGCTTTCCCGCGCGCCGCACCGGGCGCCCGGTGGCCGCGTTCCTGCTGGCCGGTGCGTGCATGGCGGGCCTGGCCACGGCGGCGCGGGGTGCCACGGTGCAGGTGGACGTGCTGGACACCGCGGGCAAGCCGCTGGCCGACGCCGTGGTGTTCCTCGACTCGGCCGACGCGGCCCGGCAGGCCCGGCCGCTGGCCGGTGTGGAGATGGCGCAGGAGAAGCGAAGGTTCGTGCCCGGCGTGCTCGTGGTGCCGGTGGGCACCGAGGTGCGCTTTCCCAACCATGACTCGGTGCGCCACCACGTCTATTCGTTCTCGCCCGCCAAGAAATTCGAGCTCAAGCTCTACACCGGTACGCCCTCCAATCCCGTGCTGTTCGACCGGCCGGGCGTGGTGGTGCTCGGCTGCAACATCCACGACCAGATGGTGGGCTGGATCCTGGTGGTGGACACCCCGCACTACGCGCGCAGCTCCGCCGCCACGGGCAGGGCGCAGCTCGACAATGTGCCGCCCGGCACCTACACGCTGCGCGCCTGGCACACGCGGCTGCCGGTGGGCGCCCCCGCGCAGGAGCAGGCGCTGACGGTGCCCGCCGCCGGCGGCGTCGCCGCGTCGGTGCGTTTGGCGGGGTTGCAGCCTTGATGCAGCTGCGCCTGCTGCGGCGCAGCCTGATCCTGCGGCTGGTGGGACTCTCGCTGCTGCTGCTGCTCATCGTGCAGGCGGCGGGTTTTGCGGTGGTGCGCGCCACCATCGAGCGCAATGCGCGCGCCCAGATCGCCCAGGCCCTGGACCTGGACGAGAACGTCTGGCGCCGGCTCCTCGAACAGAACGCCGACAAGCTGCGCCAGGGCTCGGCCCTGCTCGCGGCCGACTACGGCTTTCGCTCCGCCGTGAATTCGGGCGACGAGGAAACCATCCAGTCCGTGCTGGAGAACCACGGCAGCCGCATCGGCGCCGCCGTGACGGCGCTGCTGGGCACCGACCTCACGCTGCGCGCGGTCAGCCTGTCGGGCAGCATGGAGGCGTTTCCGGCCACCCTGCGCGAACTGGTGCCGCCGCTGGCCGCGCAGGCCCAGGGCAGCCAGATCGCGGTGATGGACGGCGTGCCCTACCAGTTCGTGATGGTGCCGCTGCGCGCACCGGTGGTCATCGGCTGGGTGCTGATGGGCTTTCCCATCCACCAGCCGCTGGCCGACGAGATGCGGCAATTGCTGTCGGTGCATGTGGCGCTGGTCGTCCAGGGCGCGGACGGCTCGGTCCAGGTGCCCGTGAGCACGCTGCCGCCCGGCCCGCTGGCGCTGCTGCAGCGCCAGGGCATTGCTTCGGGTGAACTGCAGACGCCGGAAGGCACCTTGCTGGCGCGCACCATCCGCCTGCACAGCGTGGGCGGCGAGGTGCAGGCGCTGCTGCTGCGCTCGGTGGACGAGGTGCTCGCGCCCTACCGCCAGCTGCAGGTGCTGCTGGCCATCATCACCGTCGCCGGCGTGCTGCTGTTCGCGGTGGGCACGGGGCTGGTGGCGCAGCGCCTGACCACGCCGCTGCGCTCGCTGCTGGCCGCCACGCAGCGCCTCTCGCGCGGCGAGTACGACGTGCCGCTGGCGCACACCGCCCGCAGCGACGAGATCGGCAACCTCGCGCGCTCGTTCGACCATATGCGCGTGGACATCGGCGCGCAGCAAACGGAAATCCGCCGCCTGGCCTACTGGGACCGGCTCACCGGACTGCCCAACCGGGAGCGCTTTCGCGAAGCGGTGGTGCAGGCGATCGCGGGCGCGGGCGGCGTGGCGGCAGGGCCACCGCAGCCGCTGGCCGTGCTCACGCTCGACCTGGACCGCTTCAAGCATGTGAACGACGTGCTCGGCTATGCCTTCGGCGACCGCCTGCTGCAGGCCGTGGCCGAGCGCCTGCGCCAGCAGGTGCCGTTGCCCGGCCACATGGTGGCACGCCTGGGCGGCAACGAATTCGCCGTGCTGCTGCAGGGCGCCGATGCGGCCGCCGCCCACGACACCGCGCTGCGCATCACGCGCTCGTTCGAGGAGCCGCTGGCCTTCGAGGACCAGACGGTGGACCTGAGCGCCGGCATCGGCATTGCCTGCTGGCCAGGCGACGCGGACGATGCCGACACGCTGCTCAGCCGTTCCGAGATCGCCATGTACGCCGCCAAGCGCAAGCTCAGCGGGGCGCTGCAGTACGACGCGTCGTTCGATTCGGCCAGCACGCAGACCCTGTCCCTGCTGACCGAACTGCGCCGCGCCGTCGAACACCGCGAACTGCGCCTGTACCTGCAGCCCAAGGTGGCGCTGCGCGGCCAGCCCGGCCTGGCCGCCGAGGCCCTGGTGCGCTGGCAGCATCCGCAGCGCGGCCTGGTGCCGCCCATGCAGTTCATCCCGTTCGCCGAGCAGACGGGCTTTGTGCGCCAGCTCACGCTGTGGATGTTCGAGGAGGTCGCGCGCCTGCTGGCCGACCCGCGCACCCGGGGCCTGCCGCTCAGGGTCTCGGTCAACCTGTCCACGCGCGACCTGCTGGACCCGGAGCTCAGCGCGCGGCTGGCCGACATCCTGGTGCGCCATGGCGTGTCCGCCAGCGCCTTCTGCCTGGAGATCACCGAAAGCGCCATCATGGACGACCCCCAGCGCGCCGAGGCCATGCTCAACCGCCTGTCCCAGCAGGGCTTCAAGCTCTCCATCGACGATTTCGGCACGGGGTACTCCTCGCTGGCCTACCTCAAGCGCCTGCCGGTGGACGAGCTCAAGATCGACAAATCGTTCGTGATGGGCATGGCGGCGGGCGAGGACGACGCGATGATCGTGCGCTCGACCATCGACCTGGCACACAACCTGGGGCTCAGCGTGGTGGCCGAGGGCGTGGAAACCGCGGACATCCTGGAGCGGCTGCGCTCACTGGCGTGCGACGAGGCGCAGGGCTACCACATTGCACGGCCCCTGCCCGTCGATGATTTCCTGGCCTGGCAGGCGCGCCAGGGGTAAGCTGTCCGGTTTTTCACCGGTGGCGGATGCCGCAGAGGCACCGCCGGCCGGCCTTTCCGCGCCGGGCCCGCAAGGCCCGTGCGGCCCACAGGCGAAAATACGCGCAATGTCCTCTTCCAGTTCCCGTCCGCCCGCCGGCCCCGCGGCGGCTCCCGCCCCGGATGCCGGCGGCCCGTCCGCACCCGCGCCGCGCCCCGTGCTTCGCCGTCCCGTCATCGAAGCCAAGGCGGCCAAGGCAGCGCCCGACCGTCCCGCGCCGCCGCCCCGGCCCTCCCGCGCGCCCGCACCGCCCACCTACCGCACGGCGTCGGGCGGCTTTGTCGCGCCGGTGCGGCAGGCACCCCCGCCTGCCGCACGCACCGTGGCACCCAACGGCCTGGTCAGCTCCCGCCTGAACAAGCGCATGGCCGAGCTGGGCATGTGCTCCCGGCGCGAGGCGGATGACTGGATCGCCCAGGGCTGGGTCAAGGTCAATGGCGAGGTCGCGGAGATGGGCGTGCAGGTGCTGCCCACCGACCGCATCGAGGTCGACAAGGTCGCCCAGGGGTTCCAGGAGCAGCGCGTCACCATCCTGCTGCACAAGCCCATGGGCTATGTGAGCGGGCAGGCCGAGGACGGCCACACGCCCGCCGTGGCGTTGATCAACCCCCGCACGCACTGGCGCGACGACCCCAGCCGCAACCGGTTCTCGCCGCCGCAGCTGCGTGGCCTGGCGCCGGCCGGGCGGCTGGACATCGATTCGGTGGGCCTGCTCGTTCTCACCCAGGACGGCCGTGTGGCGCGCCAGCTCATCGGCGAGGACTCCACGGTGGACAAGGAGTACCTCGTGCGCGTGCAGTACGGCGATGTCGCCACCGACGTGCAGTCGGCCTTCCCGCGCGAACAGCTCGCGCGGCTGTGCCACGGCCTGGCGCTCGACGGCCAGCCGCTCAAGCACGCCCAGGTCGACTGGCAGAACCCCGAGCAGCTGCGCTTCGTGCTCACCGAAGGCAAGAAGCGCCAGATCCGCCGCATGTGCGAGCTGGTGGGGCTCAAGGTGGTGGGGCTCAAGCGCATTCGCATCGGCCGTGTCACCCTGGGCAACCTGCCGGTCGGGCAGTGGCGCTACCTTTCTCCCGGCGAACGGTTCTGACAGGCCGCGCGCCCCGGCTTCTTCCTGTGTCGCTTGACCATTCCTGAACGGAGCCTTTCCACCCATGTCCCCATCACCGCGCCGCGGCGCCAATGCAGCCGGCCCCGGGGCAAGGCGCCCCGCCGAACCTTCCACGCCTGGCCCCCTGCGGCAGTTGCGCGTTTCCGACCTGCGCGGCGTGGCACGGCTGGCCACGCAGGCCACCACGGGCATCAGCCGCGTGGCCGAGGGCGTGCACCAGTCGGTGCTGGGCACCCTCGGTTTGCATGGCGGGGCGCAGCCCGGGCAGGCGCGGGGCCTCACGGGGCTGGTCTACCAGAGCATTCGGGGCGTGACATGGCTCGTGGATGCGGGGCTGCAGGCGGGCCTGGCGCGGCTGGAGCCGTTTTTCGAGCCTGCCGTGCCGCACACCGGCGTGCAGTGGGAGCGCGAGGCCGTGCTGGCCGCCCTCAACGGCGTGATGGGGGACCGCCTCCAGCGCGACGGCAACCCGCTGTGCACCCGCATGGGGTTCCACCGGGAGGGGCTGCCGCTCGACCTGCCCGCCCTGGCCGCCAGCGGCGCGGCCACCGGCAAGGTGCTGGTGCTGGTCCACGGCCTGTGCATGAACGATCTGCAGTGGCGGCACGGCGGCCATGACCATGGCGCCTACCTCGCGCAGGCGCTGGGCTGCACGCCGGTCTACCTGCGCTACAACACGGGCCTGCACACCTGCGCCAATGGCGCGGAGCTCGCGGCGCAGCTGGAATCCCTCGTGAGGGACTGGCCGGTGCCCGTGACGGAGGTGGCGGTGCTGGCCCACAGCATGGGCGGGCTGGTCGCGCGCAGTGCGTGCCACCAGGCGGTGGCGCAGGGGCTGGGCTGGCCGGCGCTGCTGCGCCACCTGGTGTGCCTGGGCACGCCCCACCATGGCGCGCCGCTGGAAAAAGCCGGCCACTGGGTGGACATCCTGCTGGGCAGCACGCCGTATTCGCGCCCCTTCGCACGGCTGGCGCAGCTGCGCAGCGCGGGCATCACCGACCTGCGCCACGGCCACGTGCTGGAATCCGACGGGCAGGGGCGCGACCGCTTTCACCGGCAGCCTGACCGGCGCGTTCCGGTGCCGCTGCCCGAGGGCGTGGCCTGCCATGCCGTCGCCGCCACGCTGGCCGCGCGGCGCAGTCCGGTGGCCGAGCGGCTGGTGGGCGACGGGTTGGTGCCGTTGCACAGTGCCCTGGGCATCCACGATGATGCGCGGCGGACCCTGGGTTTTGCCAAGGATCGGCAGGCCGTGTTCCACCGGATGGGCCATCTGGCGCTGCTGGGCGATGCGGGCGTGGCGCGGCAGCTGGAGCAGTGGCTTCGGCCCGCGTGAGCGGCAAAGGGAGGAAAGCGGTCCGGTGGTCCGCTTTTCCACGCCAACGGCCTTGTGGGGCCTTGGCCCGCGGCTACCATGTGGCCATGAATATGTGACAAGGAGAAACTAGTGAGCGACGTGAAATACCGGCTGGTAACCCGCAGCGACTTCGACGGCCTCGTGTGTGCCGTGCTGCTCAATGAGCTCAATCTCATCGACGAGATCACCTTCGTGCACCCGAAGGACATGCAGGACGGCAAGATCGCCATCACCAGCCGCGACATCACCACCAACCTGCCCTATGTGCCGGGGGCCCACCTGGTCTTCGACCACCACGAATCGGAAACCGTGCGCAACTCGGGCCGGCGCGACGAAAACCACATCATCGAGGCCCATGCGCCGTCGGCGGCCCGCGTGGTCTACAACCACTACGGCGGCAAGGCGGCCTTTCCGCGCATCACCGACGAAATGATGGCGGCGGTGGACCAGGCCGACTCCGCCCAGTACTCCCGCGAAGACATCCTGGACCCCCAGGGCTGGGTGCTGCTGAACTACATGATGGATTCGCGCACGGGACTGGGGCGTTTCCGCGACTTCCGCATCAGCAACTATGCGCTGATGATGGACCTCATCCAGTATTGCCGCGACCACGACATCGCCGACATCCTGGCTCTGCCCGACGTGCAGGAGCGCGTGCAGCTGTACCGCGACCATGCCCCCAAGGCCCAGGAGCAGCTGCAGCGCTGCGCCATCCGCATCGGCAAGCTGGTGGTGCTGGACCTGCGCGAGGAAGAAACCATCTGGGCCACCAACCGCTTCATGATCTACGCGCTGTTCCCCCAGTGCAACATCTCCATCCACGTGATGTGGGGCCTGCAAAAGCAGAACACGGTGTTCGCCACGGGCAAGTCCATCCTCGACCGCAGCAGCCAGGTGCACATCGGCAACCTCATGCTGGAGTTTGGCGGCGGCGGGCATGCGGCCGCGGGCACCTGCCAGGTGGCCAACGACAAGGCCGACAAGATCCTGCAGACGCTGGTGCAGCGCATCACGATCGAGGGCTGAAGCCCGCCCCCTCAGTCGTCGCTGAGCAGCGCGCGGTAGATGGCGGCGCCCAGCAGCGCGCCTGCGATGGGCGCTGCCCAGAACACCCCCAGTTCCGACAGCGCATAGGCCGGGCCAAACAGCGCCGGGCCGGTGCTGCGCGCGGGGTTGACCGAGGTGTTGGTCACCGGGATGGAGATCAGGTGGATGAGCGTGAGGCACAGGCCGATCGCCAGCCCGCCAAAGCCGCTGGCCGCGCGTTTGGCCGTGGCGCCCAGGATCACGATGAGGAACACGGCCGTCAGCACGACCTCCGTCACCACGGCGGCCACCAGGCCATAGCCGCCGGGGGAGTGTTCGCCATAGCCGTTGGTGGCGAAACCCCCGATGTCCGCGCCCGGCTTGCCGGTGGCGATGAGGTACAGCACGCCCGCCGCGGCGATGGCGCCCAGCACCTGGGCCAGCACGTAGCCGGGCAGCTCGGACGCCTTGAAGCGGCCACCCAGCGCCAGCCCCACCGACACGGCGGGATTGAAGTGCCCGCCCGAGATCGGTCCCAGGGCATAGGCCCCCGTCAGCACCGTGAGGCCAAAGGCCAGGGACACGCCGACAAAACCAATGCCCAGCTGAGGAAAGGCCGCGGCCAGCACGGCGCTGCCGCAGCCGCCCAGGGTCAGCCAGAACGTGCCGAGGAACTCGGCGGACCATTTTTGAAGGGATGTGGGCATGGCAGGACGGCTCCGAAAGAAAAAAGGGCACAGGGTTCTGGAAGGCTGCTCCCTTCGGAACAGCGGCGGCGCGTGCATCTTATGGGGGGCAAATGACAAAAAATACTGCCAGTTGCCTGCAAATTGTCAACAATCTTCAGCGCCCGGCCCCGCCTGCCCGCCGTCTGCAGGGACGGACGGCAGGCCGCGCCGGAGGCCGCCGTGTGCGAAACACCCTTGAAATCAGCCAGTCCGCC
Organism: Acidovorax sp. GW821-FHT10E04; assembly: GCF_059415185.1. Lineage (NCBI taxonomy): Bacteria > Pseudomonadati > Pseudomonadota > Betaproteobacteria > Burkholderiales > Comamonadaceae > Acidovorax > Acidovorax sp. GW821-FHT10E04. The sequence continues at coordinate 163,894 of NZ_JBWKMT010000007.1, read as the reverse complement.
CCGAGGTGAACACGCGCGAACGCCTTTCCTCGCCACCCCCGTGGCCCGTGAAAGGCGTTCCCTTGCACCTTACACAGCAATCTCCAAGACACCATGAGCACCAAACAGACCCTGTCTTTCCAGGCCGAAGTGGCCCAACTGCTGCACCTTGTCACGCACTCGCTGTACTCCAACCAGGAGATCTTCCTGCGCGAGCTGATCTCCAACGCCTCGGACGCGTGTGACAAGCTGCGCTTCGAAGGCCTGAACAATTCCGCGCTGTTCGAGGACGCTCCCAACCTGGAAGTGCGCGTGACCTTCGACAAGGACGCGAAGACGCTCACCATCACCGACAACGGCATCGGCATGAGCCAGCAGGAGGCCATCGAGCATCTGGGCACCATCGCCAAGAGCGGCACCAAGGACTTCATGGGCAAGCTCTCGGGCGACCAGAAGCAGGACGCGCAGCTCATCGGCCAGTTCGGCGTGGGCTTCTATTCGGGCTTCATCGTGGCCGACAAGATCACGGTCGAGTCGCGCCGCGCGGGCCTGCCTGCCGGCGAAGGCGTGCGCTGGGTGAGCGGCGGCACGGGCGACTTCGAGGTGGAAACCATCACCCGTCCGCAGCGCGGCACCAGCATCATCCTGCACCTGCGCGACGACGCCGAGGAATACCTCAACGCCTGGAAGCTCAAGTCCGTCATCGCCAAGTATTCGGACCACATCAGCCTGCCCATCCTGATGGAAAAGGAAGAGTGGAAAGACGGCGAGCTCATCACCCCCGGCGACGAAGCCGGCGGCCGCCAGCCCGGCGGCATGGTCAAGACCGGCGAGTGGGAAACCATCAACAAGGCCAGCGCCCTGTGGACCCGCCCCAAGAAGGACGTGACCGACGAGCAGTACGCCGAGTTCTACAAGACCATCAGCCACGACCATGAAGCCCCGCTGACCTGGGCGCACAACCGCGTCGAGGGCAACACCGAGTACACGCAGCTCCTGTACATCCCCGCCAAGGCGCCGTTCGACCTGTGGAACCGGGACAAGAAGGCCGGCGTGAAGCTGTACGTCAAGCGCGTGTTCATCATGGACGACGCCGAGGCGCTGATGCCCACCTACCTGCGTTTCGTCAAGGGCGTGATCGACTCGGCCGACCTGCCGCTGAACGTGAGCCGCGAGCTGCTGCAGGAAAGCCGCGACGTGCGCGCCATCCGCGAAGGCTCGACCAAGCGCGTGCTCAGCATGCTGGAAGACCTGGCCAAGCACGACAAGCATGAGGCCACGGCGGGCGACGACGGCGTGACCGATGTGGTCGACGCCGACGACAAGGCCAAGGAAGGCAAGTACAGCCAGTTCTACGCCGAATTCGGCGCCGTGCTCAAGGAAGGCCTGGGCGAAGACTTTGGCAACCGCGAGCGCCTGGCCAAGCTGCTGCGTTTTGCGTCCACCACCAGCGACACCGCCACCGTGGGCTTTGCCGATTACAAGGCCCGCATGAAGGAAGGCCAGGAGGCCATCTACTACATCACCGCCGACACCCTGGCCGCGGCCAAGAACAGCCCGCAGCTCGAAGTCTTCAAGAAGAAGGGCATCGAGGTGCTGCTCATGACCGACCGCGTGGACGAGTGGGCGCTGAACTACCTGCACGAATTCGACGGCACGCCGCTGCAAAGCGTGGCCAAGGGCGCGGTGGACCTGGGCAAGCTGCAGGACGAGGCCGAGAAGAAGGCCGCCGAAGAGGCCGCCGAGACCTTCAAGCCCGTGCTCGCCAAGCTCAAGGAGGCGCTCAAGGACAAGGCCGAGGACGTGCGCGTGACCACGCGCCTCGTCGATTCACCCGCGTGCCTGGTGGTGCAGGACGACGGCATGAGCACGCAACTGGCCCGCATGCTCAAGCAGGCGGGCCAGCAGGCCCCGGAGACCAAGCCCGTGCTGGAGGTCAATGCCGAGCATGCGCTGGTCAAGAAGCTCGACGGCAGCGTGCATTTCCACGACCTCGCGCACATCCTGTTCGACCAGGCGCTGCTGGCCGAAGGCGGCCTGCCCGAAGACCCGGCGGCCTACGTGCGGCGGGTGAATGCGCTGCTGGTGTGACGGGGATGAAATAGGCTCCTGGCGCCCGGCCATCAAGCGCCGATAGCTATTAAAAATAGAGCAAACCCCGTCGATGCCAGGGCATCACGGGGTTTTTTTGCGCCGGCGCTGGCGTCCTCCGCGCCAGCGGGCGGGGGCGGTGCGCCTCAATCCTCCGGCCGCGCCTGCTCCAGCAGGCGGTCGTGCGCGCGGTTGCGCTCCTGCGGGTCGGCGTCGATCAGCTCCTTGAGCGCGCCCTGCGGCGCCAGCAGCCCCTTGCGCCGGTCATTCTTGACGGGCAGGTTGCGCCAGCCCGAGAGCACCAGCCAGTCCCAGAGCTCGGGCGGCACGGGGCAGGTGATCGCCATCTTGACCGGCCCCCGGATGATGAACGTGCCCACCGCCGGCAAGGGCCCCACCGGGGCAGGCCGGCGCTGCTGGCGGATGGAAAAGAGGTTGCGGAACAAATCCTTCATGGCCGGGGCAACTCGCTGGGGGATCTGGAATGGCGCAGCATAGCCCAGTGCCGTGGAGCCGGTCCACTGCCCGGGGGCGCCTGCGCGCCACGGCCTGCGTGGTGGAAACAATACGCAATACGGTTCACGAACGTTAACGATTGTTTCTGCGCGGATTACGCCTGCCGCGCTCGATAAATTCAGGCCCTGCCTTTGCCCATGGCGGCCCAGGCGCGTTCACGCACTCCCTCGCATTTTTTGCCAGCCCTGAGGGGCCTGGTGAGGTCGCGGCGTGGCCGGAAGTTCGAGCCATCCACTTCAGGAGAATTCAATGCCCTATCGATTGACGCGACTATGGACGAGCGGCCGCGCTCCCTGGCGCGCGCAGACATCCAGCGGGTCCATGCAGCCTGCCAGCGATGCCACCGCGCAGGCACGCGAGGTTCCTGCGGCTGCGCCCGCGCAGCGCGCCGTGCGCCGCTTCCGCTGGCTCTTGCTGGCCAGCGGGTTGTTTGCCGGGGCCGCCCTGGCGCAGTCCGCCGACCTGGTGGTGAACCATGCGGATTCCCCGGACCCGGGGCCCGCCGGAGGCATCTTCACGTACACGCTGCGCATCGACAACAACGGCCCGAACGGCGCCACCGGCGTCACGCTGGTGGACACCCTTCCCGCGGGCTCCACGTTCATCGACGTGAACACCACGGCGGGCTCGTGCAGCGAGGCCGGCGGCACCGTCAACTGCGCCGTGGGCAACATCGCGTTCAACACCAACCAGACCGTGACGATCCGCGTGCGGCTGCCTTCCGCGGGCGTGTGGACCAACACCGCCACGGCCTCCAGCGCCACGTCCGATCCCAACACCAGCAACAATGTCAACAGCGTGCAGGACACCACCGCCACGCAGGCGGCCGACCTGGCGCTCGTGGCCACGCCTTCCACGGCCAACGTGGTGGCCGGGCAGGCCTACAGCTATGCGCTGCAGGCTGCGAACAACGGCCCGAATGCGGCCGATGGGAGCCAGCGCATCACCTTCACCGTGCCGGCCGGCGCCTCCATCACGTCGACGCCCACGGGCACGGGCTGGTCGTGCACGGCCTCGGGCGGTTACCCGCTGAACAGCGGCACGGTGACCTGCACCCGCGCGGGCACGCTCGCCAACGGAGCGTCCGCCGCCGTGCTGACGGTCCCCGCCGTGTCCAACGTCAACGGCACGGTGACCGCCGCATTCGCCATCGACGGCCTCAAGCCCGACAACTCGGCCATGCCGGACGGCAACACCTCCAACAACACCACCTCCGCCGACGTGACTTCCGCCTCCGGTGCCGATGTGGCCATCACCAAGAGCGCCGCCAGCTCCAATGTGGCCCAGGGCACCAACGTGGTGTACACGCTCACGCCGCGCCTCAATGGCGGGGAGTCGCTGGTGGGCCGGCCCGTCACGGTGACCGATACGCTGGGCGCGGGGCTCACCTTCGTGTCCGCCGTGGGCACGGGCTGGACCTGTGACGCCACGATCACCTGCACGCGCACGGAGTACACCGGTGCCAACTTCACCAACATGCCCGTCATCACCGTGACCGCCACGGCCAACAGCGCGGGCACGCTGGGCAACACGGCCGCCGTCAACACGCCGCTGGCCGACCCGGTGCCCGCGAACAACTCGGACTCGGTCAACGTGACGGCCAGCAACGATGCGGACATGCAGCTGACCAAGACGGCCAGCATCAACCCGGTAGTGCCGGGCCAGGCGTTCAACTACACGCTGACGGCGCGCAACACCGGCCCCTTGGCGGTACCCAACGGCCAGGCGATCACCATCTCCGACGTGGTGCCTGCCGGTGTGACGCTCAACAGCCTTGTCAGCGCCACGGGCTGGACCTGCGATGCACTGCCCTTTGTCGGCAACGGCGTGGCAGCCTGGAACTGCACCCGCTCCACGGGCCTGAACGCGAACTCCAGTGCGCCTGCCGTCACGGTGTCCGCCGTGCTGGCCAGCGCGGGTACCGTCACCAACAATGCCTGCGTGGCGCTGGGGGGAGGTGCGCGAGTGGACAGCAACGGGACGAACAACTGCGTGGGCGTGGGCGTCACCGCCACCGCCACCCAGGCCGACCTGCGCGTCGTGTCCAAGACCGCAGCGCCGGACCCCGTGGTCGCGGGCCAGAACCTGACCTACGTCATCACGGTCGACAACGTCGGCCCGGCGTCCGCCAGCAATGTCATTGTGTCGGACACGCTGGCCAGCCTGGTGACCACCGGCGGCTTCCAGTCCGCTGTGGCCTCGCAGGGCAGCTGCACGCCCAACGGCGTCACCAACGGCACCTCGCAGAACCTGAGCTGCAACCTGGGCACGCTGAACTCCGGCGCGCAGGCCACGGTGACCGTGGTGGTGCGCCCCAGCATCGCCGCCACCGGCCCGCGCACCAACATCGCCACCGTGCGTTCCGCCGACGTGGGCGACCCCAACCAGGCCAACAACAGCGGCAGCGTGACCAGCCAGGTCACGGCCATCGTGGACGTGACCGCCGCCAAGACGGCCACGCCCTCCACGGTCGCGGCCGGTGCGCCCATCACCTTCGTGGCGACCATCGGCAACACGGGGCCTTCCACGGCACAGACCGTGCAGATGGTGGACACCCTGCCGTCCAATGCCGCCTTTATCGACGTGGTGAGCGTGAGCGGGGGCGGCAGCTGCGTCCCCATCGCGGCAGGCACGGTGGGCGGAACGCTCACCTGCAACTGGGCCAGCATCAATGCCGGCGTGCAGCAGACGGTGAACTACCGCATGCGTCCCCTGGGCAACGCGGCAGGCAGCAGCGTGGTCAACAGCGTCGCCGCGACCACCGCCACCACCGAGTCGAGCCTGGCCAACAACAGCGCCACCACCACGACGCCCGTCACGGCGCCGCAGCTGGACATCCTGGTGAACAAGGTGGACAGCTCCGACCCGGTGGACCTGGGGCAGTCGACGACGTACACGATCACGGTGAACAACAGCGGCCCGTCCTTCGGCACCAACGTGGTGATGACCGACGTGTTCCCCGCGCCGGGCTCCTCGCCGACGGCCACCTTCAGCTACCGGGGCTCGCTCACGGTGAATGCGGGCGGCTCCTGCACCGAGCCCGCGGTGGGCGCGACCAGCGGCACGCTGATCTGCTCCTTCCCAGGGCTCAGCAGCGGCCAGAGCGCCACCATCACCTACGTGATGCGCGCTGAAACCCTCACCGTCGCGGGGGCCACGAGCGGCACCGCGTTCAACCAGGCGAGCGTGGTGGTGGAGGAAACCGAGACCACGCTGGCCAACAACGTGGTGACGCACGACACGACCGCGCGCCGCTTCACCGTGGCCACGGACCTGGCCCTGACCAAGACGGCGCCCGCGGGCCCGATCGCACCGGGCGCGGCGCTGGACTACACGCTGGTGGTGACCAACAACGGCCCGCTGGCCAGCGATGGCGCGCAGGTGGTGGATGTGCTGCCGGCGGGTGTCAACTTCGTCTCCGCTGCCGGGTGCGTCAATGCCTCGGGCACCGTGCGCTGTGCGGTCGGCGCACTGGCGGTAGGGGCTTCGCGCACCTTCACGATCAGCACCATGCTGTCGTCCCCCTACAGCGGCGCACGTCCGCTGGTGAACTCCGCCACCGTGGATGCGCCGGGCGATACCAACCCGCCCAACAACACGGCCAGCGCCACGACCACGGTGTCCAACACCACCAGCAGCATCCCCACGCTGTCCGAGTGGGGCCTGATCCTGCTGGCGGTCCTGCTGGGGCTGATGGCCTGGCAGCACCCTGCCGTGGGTCGCCGCCGGTAGTGCGCGCGTGGCAGCGGCTATCGCGGTGATCGCGCCGGGATAGCCTGCTGCTCGCGGCCCGGTCCAAGGCCAGCACGCTGCCTGCGTGCTGGCCTTTTTTCATTCCGGGATGCGTGTGGGGGGGGCGGGAGGTCCGCCGGGTGTGTGCCGCGGGCTGCGTGTGCGCCGCGTGGGCCGGCCCGCACGCTGGCGGGGGAGGGCGCGGGGGCCGTCTAGCCGCGCGAATCCGCGGCATCCAGCCGGTAGCCCATGCCGTAGATCGCGGTGATCGTGTAGCCGTTGCCCGGGGTCAGCTGCAGCTTGGCGCGCAGGCGCGATACATGGGTGTCGAGCGAGCGCGAAGCCGCCTCGCTGATTTCGCCCCACACGACTTCGCGCAGGTGCGCGCGGGACAGCAGCCGCCCCGCGTTGCGGAACATGAACAAGGCCAGTTCGTACTCGCGGTTCTTCAGCGCCAGCGGAGCGCCGTGCAGGGTCAGCAGCCGCCGCTCCGCGTCGAAGCGGTAGGGGCCGAAGACCAGCGCCTCGCCCATGGTCTGCGGGTAGGCCCGCCGCAGCAGGGCCGAGACGCGTGCCACCAGCTCGCCCATGCGCACCGGCTTGGTCATGAAGTCGTCGGCGCCCCGGTTGAGGGCCTCGACCACGTCGCGCTCCTCGTTGCGCCGGGTGACCAGCAGGATGGGAAGCTGGTGCCCGATCATCTCGCGCATGCGCTGTATGACCTCGATCCCGTTCATGTCGGGAAGATGCCAGTCTGCGATCAGCAGATCGAAGGTCTCGTGGCGCACGTCCTTGAGCAGGCTCGCGCCGCTGGCATAGAAGTGGCACACGTGGTGGAGGCGCTCGAGGGCGCCCTTGATCATGTCGGGCAGGAGGGGGTCGTCGTTGAGGACGGCAATGCGCATGGTGGTGTGAGTCTTCGGGCCTGGAGGCCCTTCGCAAGTCAGGAAAATGCCCTTCTTGAAGGTCGTTTTTCTGATGGTGCGCGACATCGCACCCGCGTGCACACGGGTTGACAATCGTTTGCAATGAAGAGGCGCCAAGGGCATCGCCGGCACCCGCAGCGCGAACCCCGTGGCGCGGCACGCAGGCCGCGGGGCTGCCTCAGGCGGACAGGGGCTCTTCCTGCATGGCCTCGATCTGCTCGATCAGCATGTCCACCTGCCCGCGCCAGTAGTCGCTGGTGCCGAACCACGGGAAGTTGACCGGGAAGATCGGGTCCTGCCAGCGGCGCGCGAGCCAGGCGCTGTAGTGGATCAGGCGCAGCGTGCGCAGCGGCTCGATGAGCGCCAGCTCGCGGCGGTCGAAGCCGCGGAACTGCTCGTAGCCGTCGATCAGGGCGCCGAGCTGGTGGGTGCGCTGGCGCCGGTCGCCGGACAGCAGCATCCACAGATCCTGCACGGCCGGGCCCATGCGGGCGTCGTCCAGGTCCACGAAGTGCGGGCCGCCCCGGCCCCATTCGTCCAGCGGCGTCCAGAGGATGTTGCCGGGGTGGCAGTCGCCGTGCAGGCGGATGGGGGTGGCATCTTTCAAGCTAAATGGGGCTCCAGCGCTTGATGGATAGGCGCTGGCAGCTATCAATTCAAGAGCTTTTTCGCACTGGGCCTTCCACAGGGCCTGCATGTCGAGCGGGATGATTTCCCGGGCAAGCAGCCAGTCGTACGACGCCGTGCCAAAGGTCTGCACGTCCAGCAGCGGGCGGTGCACAAACGGCCGGGCCGCGCCCACGGTATGGATGCGGGCGAGAAAGCGGCCGATCCATTCGAGCACCTCGAAGTCATCCAGCTCGGGCTGGCGGCCGCCGCGCCAGGGGCTGACCGAAAACGCAAACCCGTCGTGCTGGTGCAAGGTGCTGCCGTTCAGCACCAGGGGCCCCACGGCGGGCACCTCGGCGGCCATCAGCTCGGCGGCAAAGGCGTGCTCTTCCAGGATCTGCGCCTCGCTCCAGCGGCCCGGGCGGTAGAACTTGGCCACCACGCGCTCGCCGTCTTCCAGCGTGACCTGGTACACCCGGTTTTCGTACGACGACAGGGCCATGAGGCGCCCGTCGCCATACAGGCCCACGCCGGCCAGCGCGTCCAGCACCTGGTCGGGGGTGAGGCGGGCGTAGGGGTGCTGGTCGGCGGGGGGGCGGGTGTCGGGCGCGGTGTCGGGAGGCAATGGGGTCATGCCCCATTGTCGCCGCCCGCCCCGGCATGTCCCGCGCGTTGCGTGTCAGCGGGGCAGCATGGTGGCGATGTGCCCGGCGCGCGGGTCGCCGCTGCCGGCCAGCACGGCGGCAAACAGCGCCTGCGTGGCCTCGGGCCCCTCATGGTTCTGCACCACCAGCCAGGGGTTGGAGGCGGTCTGTACGGCGGCGCTGAACTGGTTCCAGGCCGCCACCAGGCGGTCATTCAGGCCCTGGGCGCCCCAGTCGGCGTGGCGCTTCTTGACCTGCGCGGGCGCGAAGAACATCACCGGGCGCGGGCCGGGCAGCTGGCCGGCGCCGCCCAGATCGCCCACATGACTTGCACCCACCGAGCAGCTGTAGGCCAGGCCCGTGAAGTGGGCGTGGATGCGCTGGCGCAGGCCCACGCTGCCCGCGAAGTCGATGTACACGCTGGGCGTGGCGCCGTCGAGCTGCGATTCCAGCGCGTCGTAGGTGACCACGCGGTCGTAGCAGCCCAGGCTTTCGCAGAAGGCCACATTGCCCGGCGAGGTGAGCCCCACGACCTCGATGCCGCCCCGTTGCGCCAGCTGGAACGCGGTGCCGTAGGCCGTCTTGCTCGACGCGCTGGACAGCAGCATGCGCCTGGCGCCGAAGAACTGCTGGTCTGCCAGAAAGTCGTCGATGAGCCACGAGGTGACGAACAGCGGCCGCAGCAGCGCCTGCACGTCCTCGTTGTCGGCGCGGTACAGCGGGTCGGTGCGGGTGCGCAGGTAGTGGTTGTAGACGGCGTGCAGGCCCGCGCGGTGGGGGGCACCGTCGCTGAAGCCGGCCGCGTTGGCGCGCTGGGGCGAGAGCACCGCCTGGGTGCCCATGGGCCAGTAGCCGTACAGCCGCTCGCCCACCGCCACGTCGGGGTGCGATGACTCGGTCACCGTGCCAAACCCCCACACGGGCACGATGCCCCAGCCGGGCTCGCTGGTGGGGAAGAACTGCCAGTAGTTGAGCATGTTCCCCAGCGCGGCATAGGTGATGTTGTTGGACGTGAGGGCGAACTGTTCGACCCGCACGCGGACCTGGCCCTCGGCGAGTGCAGGTTCTTCGGCGGCCCACTGGCGGGTGGTGGCCAGCTGGTCCTGGCGCACGAGGAGGGTGGTGGTGGTGCTCATGCCGCGACGCTAAACGAAACCCCCCGCCGGCTCAAGATGCCCGCGCCGCCTGCGCGACAGCGCGGCCCGGCCGCTCAGCCGCCCAGGGGGTGCGCCAGCTGCTCGAACGGGAGCGCCTGCTTGACCAGGATGACGGTGCAGGGCGCGTCGCGCGCCACGCGCATGGGCACCGTCGCGATGAAGCGCTGGGTGTGCAGGCCGTGGGTGGCCGCGCCCAGGATCATCATGCTCACGTGGTTGCTGGCGGCGTAGCGCACCAGCGCCTGGGCCACGTCGCTGGCTTCCAGCACGTGGTAGCTCGCGTGGTGGCCCGACAGGTCCAGCCCCTGCGCCCATTGCCGCAGGCGCGCCATGTGCTGGCGGTGCAGCGTGGTCTCGCTGCGTTCGCTGTCGCTCGTGCTGCTGGCCGAGGGCGAGATCACCGTCACGCAGGCCAGGCGCGCGCCGGGCCGGATGCCCAGCGAGCGCGCGACCGCCTGGCGCAGCGAATACAGCGTGGCATCGCTCACGTCGGCATGTGGCACGGCCACCATGAGGATGGGAGTCTCCTCGATCTGCTGCGCGGGCAGGGGGCTGGGCTGGTAGTGCATGCCCGCCGCGCGCACCCAGCGGCGCAGGTGCGTGGTGAGCGGCGTGCCCTGCGTGCGCTGGCCGCGCGCGGTGATGGGCACCTGCGCCGGGTGGGTCAGGTCGAACGCCAGGTGGGCGGCCGAGGGGTAGCGGCTGGCGGCCTCGGGCTCCAGGCAGCGCAGGATGGCTTCCTGCAGCCAGGGCGGGATGTCGGCGCGGTGCTTGCGGGGGGGCGCGGGCGTCATCCACAGCCGCTGGCGCAGGCCGCCCTGCGTGGTGGGCGAGCCAAAGGGCAGCTCGCCGGTGGCCAGCTCGTACAGCATCACGCCGATGGCGAAGATGTCGCTGCGCGGGTCGCCGCGCACGCCCACCACCTGTTCGGGGGCGATCCAGGTGGGCGAACCCACGGCCTGGCGCATTTCCTCGGCCAGCAGGTCGGGGTAGTGCGCGTGGCACGAGAGCCCGAAGTCCAGCAGCACGGCGTCGCCGTCGCTCTTGATGAGCACGTTGGCCGGCTTGAGGTCGAGGTGGCAGACGTTCTGCTGGTGCAAGCTGTGCGCGGCGTGGGCAATGGCCGCGCCCAGCCGCGCAATGGTCTCTGGCGGGGTGGGCGCCATGCCCGGACTGGCGGCGCTGTCCAGCCAGTGCTGCAGCGTCTGGCCCGGCACGTATTCCATGACGAGGTAGGGCAGGCGCACCAGGTCGCCGGCGGCGACGAAGCGCGGCACGTGGGGGCCGGTGAGGACCGGAAGGATCTGCAGTTCGACCTCGAAGCCCACGATGTTCTCCGCGCCGTCGCCCGCGGTCATCCGCGGGATCTTCATCGCCATTGGAAAGCCGGGGCTGCGGCCTGCCTGCGCGTACTCCACGGCATAGATATGCGCCATGCCGCCCGCGTGGATGCATTCGGCCACGCGAAAGCCGTCGATCTCGGTGCCGGGCTCAAGCAGTTTCATGTTGATTTTCCCTTGCGCCGCGTGCCGCGCTGGCGCCGTCCCCCTGCCCGCATCCCCCAGCGATGCGGGGGCGGGAGAAGCGGCGCGGCCGCTCAGGGGGGTGTTTCATCCCTACTGGCCTTTTTCCAGGCGGTCCGCATAGAAGCCGGGCAGGCCCGCCGCGCGGATGGCGGCCGCGGCGGCCAGGTGGTCGTACGGCACGCGGTGGAAGGTGATCTGCGCCGCCGCGTCGTCGAACAGCGCGTACATGGCGCGTGCGTCGCCGTCGCGCGGCTGGCCCACGGAGCCCACGATGGCGAGCCACTGGCGGTGCGGCGGCACGGGCACGGGCACGCCGGGCTCGGGCGCAAAGCGCATGAGCTTGGCGGTGGGCGTGAGGAAGTACAGCACCTGCTCGTGCACATGGCCGCAGAACACATAGCGGATGGCGGGGTCGATGGCCTGCGCTGCCATCATGCAGCGCTCGGCCGCGTTGGAGTCGTCCACGTAGCGCCACTGGGCAGGTGCGTCGGCGCTGGCGTGCACGAGCAGGGCGTTGCCGCCCAGCCGCGCGGTCAGCGGCAAGGCCTGCAGGAAGGCGTGGTGCCGCGACGCGAGGCGGTCGTGTGTCCACCGCGCGCCCAGCTCTGCGCGGTTGCGGGGCGTCGCGGGCGGCGCGAGCGCCATGGCGTCGTGGTTGCCCAGCACGCACAGCGCGCCATTCTGCGCGAGCGCCATGGCCTGGTCTGCCACGACCACGGGGTCGCCGCCGTAGCCCACGAGGTCGCCCAGCAGGGCGAATCGCTGGGCGCCCTGCGCGCGGGCATGCTGCAGGCAGGCGTCCAGGGCCTGGCGGTTGGCGTGGATGTCGGAGAGGAGGGCGGTCTTCATGGCGCGAGTATTGGGCACCATCATCGCGCGCGTGGCTGAATGCCAGCTTGCAGCGCGCGGGCCGGGCGCCGGGGAGCGCCATGCCGCACGTAAAAATAGCTTCCAACGCTTGGCTGGCAAGCGCTGGAAGCTATGATTTTTGTAGCTATTGCAGGCTGCGCTGGCGCGCTGGCTTGTCCAGGGCCAGCACCAGGGCCAGGGCGATGATGGCCGGCAGCGCCTGGGTGAAGAAGATCTTGGGCACGGCGGTGGCGGCGCCGAAGACCCCGGCCACGATCACGCAGCCCAGGAAGAAGATCTTGAACAGCCGGTTGCCGGTGAACAGCCCCCAGAACAGCCCGGCGGCCAGGAAGCCGTTGTACAGCCCCTGGTTGGCCGCCAGCGTCACGGTGGCATCGGCCAGCTCCTGGGTCAGGTTGAAGGTCTTCAGGCCCAGGGGCTTGTTCCAGAAGAACATCTCCAGCACCAGGATGTACACATGCTCGATGGCCACGAGGGCCACCGCGATGCGGGGAAGCAGCAGCCGGCCCATGGCTTACACCAGCGTGATGGTCACGTCGATGTTGCCGCGCGTGGCGTTGGAGTAGGGGCAGACCTGATGGGCTGCGTCCACCAGCTTCTGGGCCGTGGCCTTGTCCAGGCCGGGCAGGCTGATGGCCAGGCGCGCGGCGATGCCGTAGGCGTTCGGGATGGGGCCCAGGTCCACTTCGGCGTCGATGGACACGTCCTGCGGCACGGGGATGCCGATCTTGCCGCCCACGGCCTTCATCGCGCCGATGAAGCAGGCTGCGTAGCCCGAGGCGAACAGCTGCTCGGGGTTGGTGCCGGTACCGGAGGTGCCGGGCGAGGACAGCTTGACGTCCAGGCGGCCGTCATCGGTCTTGGCAGCGCCGTCACGGCCACCGGTCACGTGGGCCTTGGCGGTGTAGAGGACTTTTTCGAGTTGCGTCATGGTGTCTTCCTTTGCAGTGGGTCAATGAATGTCCGCGATGCGGACGGGGGGTGGAAACGAACGGTGAAAGAAAAGGGTCAGCGCGGCGGGTTGATCCGGTCGCGGAAGGTCTTGAGCTGGCCGGTCAGGGCGGTCAGCTCGGGCAGGGTGCACTGGCTGCTTTCGAGCACGCAGGGCGGAATGCTTTCCGCCTTGTCGCGCAGCGCCCGGCCCGGGGCCGTGAGGCTGATGCGCACGCGGCGCTCGTCTTGCGCATCGCGGATGCGGGCAATCAGGCCCGAGGTCTCCAGGCGCTTGAGCAGCGGGGTGAGCGTGCCCGAGTCGAGGAACAGGCGCTCGCCGAGGTCGGAGACGGTCACGCCGTCCTGCTCCCACAGCACCAGCATCACGAGGTACTGGGGGTAGGTCAGGCCCACGGCCTCCAGCAGGGGCTTGTACAGCTTGGTCATCGCCAGCGAGGCGGAATACAGCGCGAAACACACCTGGTTGTCCAGGCGCAGCGCTGCCGGGCTGGGGGTGGTGGAAGTGTTGCTGCGTGCCATGGGGTGGATTGTGCGGTGCAATTCAATTGTGCGCAATTGAATTGTGTAATCTTTTGTTGCTGGATTGGTTTTTGCGGACGGACGCGGCGGCCTTTCGCCCACGGTGCTATCCGCGCGCGGCGCGCGTGCCATCAAGGCGCAAGAGGCCCGGCCCAGCCTGGACGCGGCCTCTGCGGGCCGTCAACGCCCGGTGAAATGCGCGGGCCGCTTTTCAACGAAGGCGCGCACGCCCTCGGCCGCATCCTCGCTGTTGGCCAGCTGTTTCTGCACGGGAATGAAATCGGCCACCGCGGCGGCCTGCCCCTGCTCGATGGCCTTGAGCACGTTGAGCCGCGTGGCCACCACGGCCCGCGGCGCCTGGGCCTCGATGCGCCGGGCGATGGCGATGGCCTCGTCCAGCACCTGCGCGGCGGGCACCACCTTCTGCACGAAGTTCAAGCGCAGCGCCTCGCTGCTTCCGAACTCGTCGGCGGTCAGCAAATGCAGCAGCGCATTGCCGGTGCCCGCGCGTTCGGCCATGCGCAGCGTGGCGCCGCCCGTGGCCATGATGCCGCGCTGCACCTCCATCTGCGAGAAACGGCAGTCATCGGCGGCGACCACGATGTCGGCGCCCAGCATGAGCTCGATGCCCACCGTGAAGCAGATGCCCTTGACCGCCACCACCATGGGCTTGCTGCGGCGCCGGTAGCCGGGCAGGCCGTAGTCGTGGGGCTCCACCAGGCCTTCGGGGATGGCTTTTTCGCCGCGCTGCATGTAGGCGCTCACGGCGGGCAGGTCCAGCCCGGCGGTGAAGTGGTCGCCAAAGGCATGCAGCACGCCCACGCGCAGCTCTGGGTCATCGTCGAGCCGGGTGTAGGCCTCGGCCAGTTGGCGGAACATGGGCGGCGTCCAGCCATTGCGCTTGGCCGGGCGGTTGATGCCGATCAGCAGGATGTGGCCGAGCACCTGGGTGTCGATGCAGCCTTCGGCCGGGGGCGTGGTGGGGGTGATGCTGCTGGTCATGGGCGCAATGTCTCCTTGCCCATGATTGAAAACCCAACGCGATGGGCGCGCCGTCCCCGGGGGGACAGCGCGCCTGGGGTCCTCAGTAGGTGTAAACGCCCTGGCCGGTCTTGCGGCCCAGGCGGCCGGCGGCCACCATTTCCTTGAGCAGCGGGCAGGGGCGGTACTTGCTGTCGCCGAACTCGGTGAGGTAGACGTCCATCACCGCCAGGCAGACATCCAGGCCGATCATGTCGGCCAGCGCCAGCGGGCCGATGGGCTGGTTGCAGCCGAGCTTCATGCCCGCGTCGATGTCCTCGGGCGTGGCCAGGCCCTCGGCCAGCACGAAGAAGGCCTCGTTGATCATCGGCACCAGGATGCGGTTCACCACGAAGCCGGGCGCGTTCTTCACGGTGATGGGGCTCTTGCCCAGGGCCTCGGCCAGGGCCTTCACGGCGTCGTGCGTGGCATCGCTGGTCTGCAGGCCGCGGATGATCTCCACCAGCGCCATCATGGGCACGGGGTTGAAGAAGTGCATGCCGATGAAGCGGTCGGCACGCGACGTGGCGGCGGCCAGCTTGGTGATGGAGATCGAGGAGGTGTTCGAGGCGATCAGCACCTCGGGCGCGACCAGCGCATCCACCTGCTTCAGGATCTTGAGCTTGAGCTCGTAGTTCTCGGTGGCGGCCTCGATCACGAGCTGCGCGGCCTTGAGGTCGTCGTAGCTGGTGGAGACCTTGATGCGCGCCAGCGCCGCGTCCTTGTCGGCCGCCGTGATCTTGTCCTTCTTGATCAGGCGGTCCAGGCTGCCCGACACCGTGGCCAGGCCTTTTTGCACCGCGGCATCGGAGATGTCGACCATCACCACGTCGATGCCAGAGACCGCGCAGGCCTGTGCAATGCCATTGCCCATGGTGCCCGCGCCGATGATGCCAACCGTTCGAATCGTCATATAGAGAGCTCTCTTCAAAGTGAAACAGACGGGCAGCATGGTAAAGCGAATCGAACGCCCGTTCGGTTATCGTGCCTCCACACCGCCGCCATGTACGGCGCAGGAGGCAACACAACATGTTCGATTACATCGTCATTGGCGGCGGTTCGGCGGGCTCCGTCCTGGCGGGCCGGCTGACCGAAGACCCCGCCGTGCGGGTCTGCCTGCTCGAAGCAGGCCCGGCCGACAGCAGCGTGCTCATCCATTGCCCCGCGGGGCTGGCCGTGATGGCCAAGTTCGAACTCAACGGCTGGGGCTTCAACACCACGCCGCAGGCCGCGCTGAACCACCGCAGCGGCTACCAGCCGCGCGGCAAGGTGCTCGGGGGCTCCAGCTCGATCAACGCCATGGTCTATATCCGGGGCCAGCATGCCGACTACGACCATTGGGCCGCCCAGGGCAATCCCGGCTGGGGCTGGGAGGATGTGAAACCCTACTTCCTGCGTGCCGAGAACAACGAGCGCGGCGCCGATGCCTGGCATGCCCAGGGCGGCCCCTTCAACGTGGCGGACCTGCGCGCGCCAAACCGCTTCAGCCAGTACTTCGCCGACGCGGGGGTGCAGGCCGGGCATCCGTACAACGCCGACTTCAACGGCGCCACGCAGGAGGGCGTGGGGCCGTACCAGGTCACGCACAAGAACGGCGAGCGCCACAGCGCCGCCAAGGGCTACCTCACGCCGCACCTGGCACGGCCCAACCTCCAGGTCGTCACCGGCGCGCAGGCCACCCGCATCCTGTTTGACGGCCGGCGCGCCGTGGGCGTGGAATACCGCCAGGGCGGCGCGCTGCGGCAGGTGAAGGCCTCGCGCGAGGTGCTGCTGAGCGCGGGGGCGCTGCTGTCGCCGCAGCTGCTCATGCTCTCCGGCGTGGGGCCGGGCGCGCAGCTGCAAAGCCACGGCATCCCGGTGCTGCATGGCCTGCCCGGCGTGGGCGCGCACCTGCACGACCATCCCGACGTGGTGCAGGTCATGGATGCGCCCGCGCTCAAGGACCTGTTCGGGCTGTCGCTCTCGGGCATGGCGCAAACCCTGCGCGGCATCCGCGAATGGCGGCGCAGCCGCACGGGCATGCTGACCACCAACTTCGCCGAGGCCGGTGGCTTCATCAAGAGCGATCCGTCCGAACCCGCGCCCGACCTGCAGCTGCACTTCGTGATCGGCAAGCTCGTGGACCACGGCCGCAAGACGGTGTTCGGCCACGGCTACTCGGCCCACGTGTGCCTGCTGCAGCCGCGCAGCCGGGGCTCGGTGACGCTGGCGAGCAAAGACCCCATGGCCCTGCCGCTGGTGGACCCGCAGTTCCTTGCCGACCCCGATGACATGCGGCGCATGGTGCGCGGCTTCCAGCGCACGCGCGAGATCCTCGCGCAGCCTGCGCTGGCGAAGTTCGGCGCCAAGGAGCTGGCGGCATCCGCCAACGCGCGCACCGACGTGGAGATCGAGCAGTTCATCCGCCAGTACGCCGACACCATCTACCACCCCGTGGGAACCTGCCGCATGGGGACGGGGCCCATGGACGTGGTGGATGCCGAACTGCGCGTGCATGGCCTGTCGGGCCTTCGCGTGGTGGACGCGTCCATCATGCCTCGCATCGTGAGCGGCAATACCAACGCACCGACGGTGATGATCGCGGAGAAGGCGGTGGACCTGCTGCGTGCGCGGGTGTGAAGGAATTCACATTTGTGGCACTGAACGCGGTTTTTAAGGTTCGAAGAAGGTCTGCTTAAGGAGTTTTTAACAGGCAAACCGGCCGCGCTTTTCTAGACTTCTTTTCATGGAAGCGGGTGCATGGTGCACCCGGCCCGGCACCCCTAGAAGCAGGGTGTTGAGAGGCCCCACGAGGCCATGAAAGAAGCAGATGAAGATTGATGCCCGCGAAATTGCCGCACTGACCCAAGCCCAGCCCGCCGCTCCCCGCATGGACATGTACGCCAGCATCCACAAGGCGCTGCGCGCCTTCATGGCCGACACGCTGCTGGGCCTGGGCCGCATGGATGTGGACGACGACCTGGAGTTCGCCCACACCTGCGACCGTGTGATGCAGCTGCTGGACCTGTGCCGCGCGCACCTGCACCACGAGAACCAGTTTGTGCACGCCGCCATGGAGGCGCGCCAGCCCGGCTCCAGCCAGAGCATTGCGGGTGAGCATGTGGAGCACGAACAGGCCATCACGGCCTTGGCAGACGGGGTGAACCACCTTATGGCCTGTGCCAAGCCCGCACGGGCTGCGGCCAACCTGGCCCTGTACCGCCAGCTGGCGCTGTTTGTGGCACACAACTTCGAGCACATGCACGAGGAAGAGACTGCGCACAACCGCGTGCTCTGGCAGTGCTACACCGACGCGGAACTGGCGGGTGTGCACGATGCGCTGGTGGCCTCGATCCCGCCGCACGAAATGATGGTGGTAGCCCGCTGGATGGTGCCCTACATGTCACCGGCCGAGCGCACGGCCATGCTGTCGGACATGCAGCAGCATGCGCCCGCCCCCGTGCTGGCCGCCGTGCTGGCGCAAGTGCAGCCGCACCTCACGCAGCCCGAGTGGACCAAGCTGATGCGCAGCCTGGGCCTGCCGGTGGTGCCTGGTCTGGTGCACTGAGGCGTCAGGCGTCTTCCAGCACCACGGGGCGCAGCACGCACAGCCGAAAACGCCCGCGCCCTGTTTTTTCGATATGGATGTGCGGGCAGTTCTCCTGCAGGCGGCGCTGCAGCAACAGCAGGCGGGCCTCCAGGTTGTCGGCCACATCGGGCAGGCGCAGGGTGGGGTCCAGCCGCAGTTCGCGGTTGGTGAAGTCCACGCGCCCGGTGTGCTGGTGGTCGCGCAGCAGCTTCCAGATGATGGCTCCTGCCACGCCCTTGATCAGGTAGTCGTCGTTGATGAACACGCTGTCATTGGCCGCAAAGTGGCGCACCCGCAGCGCGCTGCCGCTCACTGGCGTTGCTACAGCGGGGGCGGGCAGGGGCTCGGTCGCATCGGGCGCTGCCTGCAGCAGGTCGATGGCGGCAGCCAGCTGGCCCGCAATGGCCACCAGCAGGTCTTCATCTTCGAAGCCAAAGCGCATGTCCTGGGGGCTTTCGGCAAACAGCACGCCCAGCGGGCGTCCGGCGGACATCAGGGGCACCGCCACCTGGCTGTGCGGCTGGGCCAGGCCCGGGTAGGGAATGTCCAGGCCGCGGGCGGGCTGGGGATCGCTGGTGCCGGCATGGGCATCCAGGCTCTCGCGGATGGCGTGGCTGTAGCGGGCGGCATTGGTGAAATGGCTGATGCGCACGGGTGTCCCTTCCTGGGCCGCGACGCCGATCACCCCCTGGCCGAGGCGGATCTCCGATCCGACGCCCGAGGTTGCGTAGCCGCAGCTGGCCACCGTGTAGAGCTGGCTGGAAGGCGCGTCGAGCAGGAGCACCATCGCGTGCTCGATGTCCAGCTGCTCGCGCAATGCGCCCAGGGTGCATTGCAGCAGCTCGTCGAGCGCGGTGCAGCGGGCCATGCGCTCGCTGCAGGCCCGCAGCGCGTGCAGCATGCCGGGGCGCGGCGCTGGCGGAGGCAGGCTCTCGCCCGCCACGGATTCGATGCGGTCCACCGCGTAGATGTCGGCCCCCTTGAGTTCGAAGACGCCCGCCATTCCCGCGTGCGAGGCAATGCCCGCCAGCTGCGCGCGCATGCTCTCGAACACCGGGCCCGTGGCTTCCGTGCGCTGGTAGACGAGGTGCAGGCGGTAGAAGCTGGCCGTGCGCGGGTCCAGGACCAGCACCGAGGCGCGGGGGTTGCGCAGGATGTTCTGGCGCGTCTTGTTGAAGAACTGGAACGACAGGGCGACATGCCCTTCGTCCACGTACACCGCCTGCGAGATGTAGGCGACGTTGGGGGTTCCATCGGCGTCGCAGGTGGCCATGACGGCCGGTATCGCTCCTTCCAGGCAGGGGCGGATCGTGTGCAGGGACAGGAGGGACTGGCTCATGGCTGCGGCGCGGGCAGCGCGGCGCCCGCGCGCGGCCCCGGTGTCTGGTCGAAGGCCCTGGCCGGCGTGAAGCTGACGGCGACCACGTCCGCCAGCGGCGCTGCCAGCATCGCGCCCACGTAGCGCGGACCGTACCCCACCAGGCCCACCTCGTGTTCCATGGAGCGCAGGTACGCCTCCAGCAGCGGCGCGTCGGCGGCGGCGGCCGGGCGCTGCACCGCCCGGCTGGCCTTGAGCTGCAGCGTGCGGTGCGTGGACGGCTCGCTGAAGACGACGGCGATCTGCCCTGTCTCGGCAATGTCCTGCAGCAGTTGCCGCGACTGGCTGCGGCGCAGGAAGACGGTGACCTGATGCCCGTCCGCGCTGATGTGGGAGCCGACCGCGCGCATGATGCTCGGCTGCAGCTGGGCGTTGCACGATGCCACGATGGCCGACACGCCCTTGGCGACCATGGCCATGCGGTCCGGATCCAGCAGCGGGGGAAGGGCCATGGCGGGTGCCGCCGGTTCAGGCCTTGAAGCGCCTGCGCGTGAGCGCCAGGGCCACCCAGAAGGCCACCACCGTGGTCACCACCAGCACCAGCCCGTGGCGCAGCGCATTGGCAGGCCACTGGTCCATGAACAGGGGCCGCACCAGCTCGACCGCATTGGTCAGCGGCAGCCAGTCCGAGATGGCGCGCACGATGGGCGGCAGCTGCTCGCGCGGGAAGAACACCCCCGACAGGAACATCATGGGCGTGAGCACCAGCGTGAAGTAGTAGGTGAAGAAGTCGTAGCCCTTGGCGAGCGCGTTGAAGATGAGCGCGATGCTGGAGAACATGATGCCGACGAAGAGCAGCACCGGCCAGGCCACGAGCAGCTTGGGGCTGTGGCTGATGGAGAGCGCGAGCATCACGCCCAGGATGGCCGTCACCGTGAACAGCGCCTTGAAGGCGGCCCACAGCATTTCGGCGAGCACCACGTCGTCAAGCCGCACCGGCGCGTTCATGATGCCGTCCCAGGTCTTTTGCACATGCATGCGCGAGAAGGCGGAGTACAGCGCCTCGAAACTGGCGGCGTTCATCGCGCTCATGCAGATCGAGCCACTGGCCAGGAACAGGATGTACGGCACCTGCGTCGTCGCGCCGCCCGCCGTCCCCACGTTCACCTGTCCCACCAGGGCGCCCATGCCGTAGCCAAACGCCACCAGCCACATCAGCGGCTCGGCGATGTTGCCCACCAGGCTGGGGATGGCCAGCTTGCGCCAGACCAGCAGGTTTCGCAGGAACACGGGCCACCAGCGCGCCGAGAGGCTGGGCGCGCGCCAGACGGAGGCAAGGGGCGGGGCGGCAGCGGTTGCCGTGGAGGGGGATACGGATTGCATGGGCTTATTGTGCTGTGTCGGGCCGGGGGTGGATAGGTGGCCGTGTCCACCGCCCCACGGGCCCGTGGGACCGGCAGGCACGGGCATTGCTTGCGGTCGTGCCATAGCGCACTGATCCGACACCCGCCCCCAAGGAGCCCCCATGAACCGCAACGACGTCACCGAGAAGATCATCAGCACCAAGGTCGCCAAGGGCCTGCAATGGGATGCCATTGCCAGGAAGGTCGGCCAGTCCAAGGAGTGGACCACCGCCCTGTGCCTGGGCCAGATGACCGCATCGCCCGTGCAGGCCAAGGTGCTGGGCAAGATCTTCGGCCTCACGGCCGAGGAGCAGAAGTGGCTGCAGGTCGTGCCCTACAAGGGCTCGCTGCCCACGTCCGTGCCCACCGACCCGCTGATCTACCGCTGGTACGAGATCGTGAGCGTGTATGGCACGACCATCAAGGAACTGATCCACGAGGAGTTCGGCGACGGCATCATGAGCGCCATCGACTTCAGCATGGACATCACGCGCGAGGCCGACCCCAAGGGCGACCGCGTGAAGGTGGTGCTGTCGGGCAAGTTCCTGCCGTACAAGCAGTACTAGGGCGTGCCATCAATCCCTACCCCCACGCGCTGGCCCCGCAATGCGGATGGATGCGCGGAGCGGGGCGCGGCGGGGCGGGCAGCGGCCTACGCCGCTTTCCAGAAGATGTAGTCGGCCTGGTACTTCACGCTCTGGCGCTCGCCCTTGTTGGCGGCCGCACAGGGCGAGGCAGGCGCCACGCCGCCCTTCAAGGCCACGCGCTGGATGAAGGTCACACCTGCCATCGCGCCGCCGCCCATGGCGGGGTGGGCCTTGACCAGCTGGTAGGGCAGGTTGCCTGCACCCGATGGCGCCACGGCCAACTGGGTGGCCGTCAGCTTGGAGCCATCGGCCGACTCCCAGGTGGCGGGTGGGCCGTAGTAGGTGCCCACTTGCTTGCCGCTGCGGTCGTTCAGTACCGCCTTGGGGCCCACGAACACCCATTCGGTCTGGCCGGGCGCGTTGGCCTTGTCGCGGCATTCGTAGGTGATGTCGCCCACGCCCACGGTTTCCATGGCGACCCGGTTGCCGGCGGGTACCTTGATGGCGTCCGGCAGGCTGTCCTGCGAGAACATGGGGCTGGGGGTGGGCTGCTTCATCGCCCCGCAGGCGGCCAGCAGGGCCGTGGCGGCAAGTGCGCCCGTCAGGGCCGCGAAACGGGAGCGCAATGGCTGGGTGTGCATGGTATTTCCCTTTTCTTCAGTGGGTTGAAAAAGCGCAGCGGTCCCAAGAACGGTCTGCTGCCCCTGGGAGTACGCGCGCCAGCGCCGCCTGGATCCACCCGGCGCAAAAAATAGTCCGCACGCCCTGTGGCCGGGGTGGCGGGGCGCGCAACCCGTGCATTAAAGTTGGCCGATCGCCGCGGCTTCACGACCCTTTCTGCCGCCCGTCCTCACTTTTTTCTGGAAAGCCTCCCATGACCACCCTCGGAACCCCGCTGTCGCCCCATGCCACCAAAGTCATGCTGCTGGGCTCGGGCGAGCTGGGCAAGGAGGTGCTGATCGCGCTGCAGCGCCTGGGTGTGGAAACCATCGCCGTGGACCGGTACGAGAACGCCCCCGGCCAGCAGGTGGCCCACCACCAGCGCACCATCACGATGAGCGACCCGGCCCAGCTCAAGGCCCTGGTCGAGGCCGAGAAACCCCACCTGGTGGTGCCCGAGATCGAAGCCATCGCCACGCCCATGCTCGAAGAGCTGGAAGCCGCCGGCACCGTGCGCGTGATCCCCACCGCCCGCGCCGCGCGCCTGACCATGGACCGTGAAGGCATCCGCGTGCTGGCCGCCGAGACGCTGGGCCTGCCCACCAGCCCGTACAAGTTCTGCAACTCGCTTGAGGAACTGCAGGCGGCCATCGATGCCGGAATCGGCTACCCCTGCATCGTCAAGCCCGTGATGAGCAGCTCCGGCAAGGGCCAGAGCAAGATCGACGGCCCGGCCGACGTGCAAAAGGCCTGGGACTACGCCATGGCCGGCGGCCGCGTGAGCCATGGCCGTGTCATCGTCGAGGGCTTCATCGACTTCGACTACGAGATCACCCAGCTCACCGTGCGTTCGGTGGGGGCTGACGGCCAGATCGCCACCAGCTTCTGCGACCCCATCGGCCATGTGCAGGTGAGCGGTGACTACGTGGAAAGCTGGCAGCCCCACCCCATGCACCCGGCCGCGCTGGAGAAGTCGCGCCAGATCGCCAAGGCCGTGACGGACAACCTCGGCGGCCAAGGTCTGTTCGGCGTGGAGCTGTTCGTCAAGGGCGAGCAGGTGTGGTTCAGCGAGGTGAGCCCGCGCCCGCACGACACCGGCCTGGTCACGCTGTGCACCCAGCACCAGAGCGAGTTCGAGCTGCACGCCCGCGCCATCCTGGGCCTGCCAGTCGATACCAGCCTGCGCAACCCCGGCGCCAGCGCCGTCATCTACGGCGGCGTGGAGGCCCAGGGCATCGTGTTCGACGGCGTGGACGAGGCCCTCGCCGTGCCCGGCACCGACCTGCGCCTGTTCGGCAAGCCCGAGAGCTTTGCCAAGCGCCGCATGGGCGTGGCACTGGCGCGTGCGGCCGAGGTGGAAACGGCGCGCACCAATGCCAAGCTGGCGGCCAGCAAGGTGAAACCACGCACCCCCTGAGCCGCTTCGCGCCTTCCCTCTGTCTCGCTTCGCGGGAGGGGGACGCCACCCGTGGCCTGGCAAAGCCAGTTCCACGGTGGCACCGGCTTGCGCTGTGTCAGTTTTCGCCGTTGCGTGAAGCGTGGCGCACCGGAGTGCACTGATCCAGACTTCAGTTCAGCCATCCTCGCGGATCTGCCGCCCCGTGAGCTTGAGGAACAGGTCCTCCAGGTTGGCCGGCCGGTGCAGGGTGCGCAGGTGCGGGTGCGCGCCCAGCGCCTGCAGCAGGGGCCCTGCGTTCTGGGTGTAGAAGAACACCGTCTCGCCGCTGATCTCCACGCGCGCCGCCAGGGCCCGCAGGGCGGCATTCTCGGCCAGCGCCACGGCGCCCACGCCGAACACTTCCACCACGTCCGGCTCCAGGTGCTGCGCGATCAGTTCGCGCGGGCGGCCCTCGGCGATCTTCTTGCCGTGGTCCAGCACCAGGAGGCGCGAGCACAGGCGCTCGGCCTCGTCCATGAAGTGGGTGGTCAGCAGGATGGACTTGCCCTGCTGGAGCAGCAACTGCAGGCGCTCCCACATGAGGTGGCGGGCCTGCGGGTCCAGCCCCGTGGTGGGTTCGTCCAGCAGCAGCAGGCGCGGGTCGTTGACGAGTGCGCGGGCCAGGCTCAGGCGCCGCTTCATGCCCCCCGAGAGTTCGCCCGGCTTGGCGTTCGCCTTGTGCGTGAGCGCCGCGAAGTCGAGCAGGCGCGGCACGCGCTCGTCCATCACCGGGCCCTTGAGCCCGAAATAGCGGCCGAACACGCGCAGGTTCTCGGCGCAGGTGAAGTCGGGGTCCAGGGTGTCGAACTGGGTCACCACGCCCAGCTGGGCCTTGATGGCGAGGGCATCGCGCGGCATGTGCAGCGGGGCGCCGCCCGGCGCGGGTGTGAAGTGCACCGCACCGCCGTCGGGCGCCGTCAGGCCCAGGCACATGCGGATGGTGGTGGTCTTGCCCGCGCCGTTCGGGCCGATGACGCCCAGGCATTCGCCGGGAGCGATGGAAAAGGAGACATCGTCCACCACGGTGGTGTTGCCATAGCGCTTGCGCAGTTGCAGGGCTTCGAAGAGTGCGGTCATGGCCTGATTGTGTGCCATGCTGGCACCCCGGGCCGCGCGGCGGATGATGGCCGCACCCCCGCAGAGCGCCCGCCCCTTTGAACGAGAAATGCGCCATCCTGCCTGCACCATGAAACCCAGCCCCGCCGATACCAGCTATGTCGAATTGCCACTGGACGCCCTGGATGCGACCCGGATCGAAGCCGTCTGGCGCTACGACGCGGCGGCCCAAGGCCGGCAACTGGTGCTGCCGGACGGCAGGATGGACCTGGTGGTGCATTGCGCCCTGCGGCCCGATGGCACGGTGGCGTCGGTCTGGCCGGTGATCGCGGGCCCCGCCGACCAGCCTGCGTTCGTGAGCCTGCGCGCCGCGACGGTCGTCCTCGGGGTGCGTTTTCACATGGGCTGGGGCGGCGCCTGCCTGGGCACGGCGCCCGGGGCGCTGCGCAACCGGACGGTTTTCGGCGCCGAGGCCGCGCGGATGCTGGGTCCTTCTTGTGCCACCAATCCCTTGCTGCAGGCGCGCACGCTGCGGGGCGTGGAGCAGGCCTTGCGCTCCACCGCCCGCGCGCTGGCGGCCCGGGCCTCGGTGGCAGCGGCCCAGGGTCGGGCGCTCGCGGCCATCGAGCAGATGGTGCGGCAGGGCCAGACCGTGGAGGAAGGCGGTGGCGGCTGGGCCGTACCCTCCTCGCGCACGCTGCGCCGGGACATGGCGGCGGTGGCGGGCTTGCCCCTGCGGAGCCTGGCGGGCATCCTGCGCTTTCAGCGCGCCATGGACCTGCTGCAGGCCGGCCGCCCTTCGCTGGGCGAGGTCGCCTTGGCGGCGGGCTATGCCGACCAGGCGCACATGACCCGCGAGTTCCGCCGCTACGGGGGCTTCACGCCCGCCGCGCCGGCACCGGCGCCGCTGGTCCGGCGGGCGCCCTGCTTGCCCTGACGGCGTTGGCCGAAACCTTCAAGACGCGCGCGTGCGCAACGGCCAGACTTCCCTCTTTTTTGAGCCCGTGCGATGTACAGCCAATCCCTCTTCTCCATCGACGATGTCCGCGAACTGCAGGGCCTGGTGCGCTCCTACCCCCTGGCGACCGTGGTCGCGGCGGCGCACGCGGGCCTGGAGGCCCACCTGCTTCCGCTTCTGCTGCTGGCCGAAGGCGGCGGCCTGGGGCTGCTTCAGGGCCATGTGGCGCGCATGCACACGCTGGCGCGGTCTGTCCCGCAGGGCGCGGAGGTGCTCGCGGTGTTCCAGAGTCCCAATGCCTATATTTCTCCGCGCTGGTACGTGAACGGCCAGCGCAGCGCGCGCCTGGCCCCCAGCTGGAACTATGTGGCGGTGGAAGTCAGGGGGCGCATCCGCTTCGTCGACGACGGCGGCTGGATGAGGGACCACCTTGCCGCGCTCACGGCGTCCCAGGAGGCGCACCGCGCGCAGCCGTGGTCCCTGCACGATGCCTCGCCCGCCTTCATCGACGAGGCGGCGCTGCATCTGCGGGGCTTCGAGATCGAAGTCACCCGCCTCGAGGGCAAGCGCTTCCTGTCCCAGCAGCGCACGCCCGCGGACCGGTCCAGCCTCGTCGCGCAGCTGGCGCTGGAGCGCCAGGGGGCGGCGCACGATGTCGCGGCGCTGATCGTTCCCTGACCGCCTGCCGTTGCCCGGAGGTGGTCTTCAGGTGGCGGCGGTCAGCCGGCCGCGGCCCGTGGCCTTGGCGTCGTAGAGCGCGCTGTCGGCCCGTGCCATCAGGGCCGCCAGGCTGGATTCTCCGGGCTGCAGCACGGCCATGCCGGCGCTGTAGTCCAGGATGAAGCCCAGTTCTGCCGCGCTGGCGTCATGCAGCTTGTGGCGCAGGCGCCGGTCGAACGAGACGCCCGCCGACGCCGCGTTGTGCAGCATCAGCACGCCGAACTCCTCGCCCCCGAGCCGCGCAATCAGGTCGCCGCTGCGGCAGGTGTCGCCCAGCAGCCGCGCAAACAGTTGCAGCGCACGGTCGCCCGCGTCGTGCCCGTGGGTGTCGTTGATCTGCTTGAAGTGGTCCAGGTCCAGCATCAGCGCGGTGAGCGGCAGCCGGTGGCGCCATGCATGCGAAAGCAGGTTTTCGCCCTGGGTGGTGAAACCTCGGCGGTTGAGCAGGCCCGTGAGCCCATCGGTCATGGCCAGCGTGCGCAGCTTCTGCTCTGCCTCGTACCGCCAGGCCACCAGCACGGCGACGGTGCCCAGCACCAGGCTCACGTTGGTGGCCAGCGCCGCGGCCAGGTTGACCGGGTGCGGCGTGCGAAAGCTGGGGTACTCGTCGGTGAAGGCGCCCAGCAGCCCGCGCGCCAGGGTGAAGGCGGCCGAGGTGGCCAGGCAGCCCAGGAGCAGGCTGCGCCAGCGCACGTCGGCGAGCACCAGCGGGTACAGCGTGGCCCGCGCCACGATGCACAGGATGACCGCCATCAGCCCGTTGGCCCAGCCCACGCGCCAGGCGTAGTGGTCAAAACCCAGCGTGTAGCCCAGCGGCGCGGCCACCACCAGCGCCAGCAGCACACGCCGCAGGGGGCGGGGGCCCAGCCATTCTTCCAGCGCGCGGTAGAGCATCCACTGGGCAGCGGCGTTGCATGCGATGGACAGCGTGGACAGCGCCCGGTCCCATAGCGAGGACGACGCGATGATGGCGGCCCAGGCCAGCGCCTGTAGCAGCATGCTGGCCTGCACGTGGCGTGCGGCGCGGCTCACATCCCGCCCCATGATGAGCGGCAGGACGGCCGAGATCATGAACAGGTTGGCGGCCATCGCCGCCATGAGCGTGAGGAAGTCCAGGGGCATGGGAGACGGGGCGCTGCTTCTTTCTTGTCGTCACTGGAAGGCGACTTCGGCAAAGCTGCGCAGCTTGCGGCTGTGCAGCCTGTCCACGCCGCCGTTGCGCAGGATCTCGATGGCGCGCATGCCGATGCGCAGGTGCTGGTCCACGCGCTCGCGGTAGAAATGGTTGGCCATGCCCGGCAGCTTGATCTCGCCGTGCAGCGGCTTGTCGGAGACGCACAGCAGGGTGCCATACGGCACGCGGAAGCGAAAGCCGTTGGCCGCGATGGTGGCGCTTTCCATGTCCAGCGCCACGGCGCGGCTCTGGCTGAAGCGGCGCTGGGGCATGTTGTCGGGCAGCAGTTCCCAGTTGCGGTTGTCGGTGCTGGCCACGGTCCCGGTGCGCATGATGCGCTTGAGCTGGTCCTCCGGCACCCGCGTCACGTCGGCGACGGCCTGCTGCAGCGCCATCTGGATCTCGGCCAGCGCCGGGATGGGCACCCACAGCGGCAGCTCCTCGTCCAGCACGTGGTCCTCGCGCACGTAGGCGTGGGCCAGCACATAGTCGCCCAGCTGCTGGCTGTTGCGCAGGCCCGCGCAATGGCCCAGCATCATCCACGCGTGCGGGCGCAGCACGGCGATGTGGTCGGTGATGGTCTTGGCGTTGGCCGGCCCCACGCCGATGTTGACCATGCTGATGCCGCTCGCGTCCTTGCGCACCAGGTGGTAGCCGGGCATCTGCGGCAGGCGCGGCGGGGCGATGCCCAGCTCGTCGCCCGGCTGCGCGGACAGGCCCGCGCGGCGAGTGACCACGTTGCCGGGCTCGATGAAGGCCACGTACTCGCTGTCTTCCCTGGCCATCTCGGCGTGGCCCAGGCGCACGAACTCGTCGATGTAGAACTGGTAGTTGGTGAACAGCACGAAGTTCTGGAACCATTCGGGCGCGGTGCCCGTGTAGTGGCGCAGGCGGTGCAGCGAGTAGTCCACGCGCGGCGCGGTGAACAGCGACAGCGGCTGCGCCTCGCCTGGGCGCGCCTGCCAGGTGCCGTTGGCGATGCCGTCGTCCATGGCCGCCAGGTCCGGCAGGTCGAACACGTCGCGCATCAGCATGCGGCGCTCGGCCGTGAGCGTGCCCTCGATGTGGTCGTGCTCGGCGAACGAGAAGTGGATGGGGATGGGGTGCGCGCTGGTGCCCACCTCCAGCTCGACGTTGTGGCTGGCCCGCAGCAGGCGGAACTGCTCGGCGTAGTAGTTGGCGAACAGGTCGGGGCGGGTGAGGGTGGTTTCGTACCGCCCGGGGCCTTCCACGAAGCCGTAGGCCAGCTTCGAATCCGCCCGTGCCACCGTGGTGGTGTGCACCCGCACGAAGGGATAGAACGCGCGCACCGCGCTTTCGGGCGTCTCGCCCGCCACGAAGCGCTGCATGGCATCGCGCAGGTGGCCGATCTGTTGCTGGTAGATGCGCTGCACCTGGGCCAGCGCTTCGGCCGGGTCGGTGTGGCGGGTGGGGGCGATGAAGTCGGGAATGAGGGGCATGCCCCTATTGTCCACAAGCCGGGAACGTGTTTGTGTGACGGGCTGGCGCCGGGGCCGCGGAGGGCCTCAGGAATTGACCGCCAGCAGGGGCTCCAGGCCGTGGAAGTCGCGCATCCAGCGCAGGATGGACGCGGCGTCCCGGGGCACCGACACCACATGGCCCTGGATCAGGTCGCACCCCAGGCCCGCCAGCAGATCCACCTGCGCCTGTGTCTCCACCCCCTCGGCCACGGTCCTGATCTGCAGGCTGCGGCCCATCTGGATGATGGCGGTGACGATGGCCACGTCGTCGGCGTTGTCCGGGGTGTCGACCACGAAGGAGCGGTCGATCTTGAGCTTGTCGATCGGGTAGCGCTTGAGGTAGGCCAGCGATGAGTACCCGGTGCCGAAATCATCGATGGAGATTCCGACGCCGAGTGCCTTGAGGGCATTGAGGGTGTCCAGCACCTGGCCCGTCTGGTGCATCAGCACGGATTCGGTGAGTTCGATCTCCAGGTACTGCGTTGCCAGCCCGGTCTCGTGCAGCATGGCCGCGATCTCGCCCGCCACGTCGCGCTGGCGGAATTCGAGGGCCGACAGGTTCACCGCCACCGGCACCATGGCCAAGCCCTGGTCCTGCCACTCCCGGAGCTGGCGGCAGGCCTCGCGCATCACCCAGCGGCCAATGGGGGTGATGAGGCCGCGGGATTCCGAGAAGGTGATGAACTCATCCGGCCCCACCAGGCCGCGCTGGGGATGGCGCCAGCGCACCAGGGCCTCGAAGCCGCGCAGCGAGCCGTCTTCCAGGCAGATCTGGGGCTGGTAGTGCAGCACGAAGGCGTTGTGGACGATGGCCTCGCGCAGCAGCCGCTCGTGCTGCAGCACATCGATGGCGCTGGCCTCCATGCTGGGTTCGTAGAACTGGCGGTTGCCCCGGCCGCTTTCCTTGGCGTGGTGCATGGCCGCGTCGGCGCAGCGCAGCAGCGCGTCGCCGGTGGCGGCATGCTCCGGAAAGAGGCTGATGCCGATGGACGGCGAGACGGTCAGCGGCACCTGGTCGAGCGTGAACACGCCGTGCATGGAGTCGAGCAGCTTGTCGGCCACCCTGGCGGCGTCATCGGGGCTTTGCACGTCGGTCAGGACCACCACGAACTCATCGCCGCCCAGCCGCGCCACCACGTCGGCATCGCGCACGCCCTGGCGCAGACGCTCGGCCACGTTGCACAGCAACTGGTCGCCCGCGTGGTGGCCGAGCGAGTCGTTCACCGTCTTGAAATGGTCCAGGTTCACGAACAGCACGGCCGCGCGGCCGTGGCGCCTGCGCGCCAGCGACAGCACCTGCGACAGCTGCTCCATCAGGAAATGCCGGTTGGGCAACTGCGTGAGGGTGTCGTGCAGCGCGATGAAGGCCTCGCGCTCCTGCGCCTGCTTGCGCGCGGTGATGTCCCGCACCACCACGATGCGGTAGTCCGCATGGTGCAGCGGCATGGTCTTGCCCACCACCTCGACGGGGATGGCATGCCCGTCCTTGTGGCGGATGGTCACTTCGTAGGGGTCTTCGCGCCCGCTGCGGGTGTAGTCCAGCGCCACGGCCCGCCATTCGGGACTGATGAAGTGGAAGATCGAGAACCCCAGCACCTCCTGCAGCCCGTAGCCAACCAGGCGGGTGAGCGCCTCGTTGCCGTCCGTGATGATGCCGTCGCGGTGGAACACGATGGCCTCGTCCGTGGCCTCGGTGAACTTGCGCATGCGCTCTTCGCTCTGGCGCACCTGGCGTTCCGCGCGCCAGCGCTCGGTGATGTCGGTGATCAGCACGAACGAGCCCAGCTGCTGCGAGCCGGCGCCGAAGTGCGGGATCAGGTTGACCTCGATCATGCGCGTCTCGCCATTGGGCAGGATCTGCTCGCGCGTGTACTTCACGTGCTCGCGGCGCGTGGAGCGCTCCACATGCGGCTGGATCACCTGCCAGGCCTTGTCGCCAATGGCTTCCTGCACCGTGAGCCCCAGGATCGATTCGGTCGTGTGGCCGTTGTAGGCGGCGTAGCCCTGGTTGGCGAACTGGCAGCGCAGGCCGGGCAGGTCGAAGTACGCCATCAATGCGGGCACGGAATCGGCGATCAGGCGCAGCAGCGAGTCGCTGGAGCCCCCCTGGCCAGGGGCGTTGGCTGCGTTGATTGAATCTGGCATGTCCCACCCGGTGCTGAGAAGGTGTGGCGGTCTGCACGCGGCCCCGTGGAGATCGCCAGCACGTTCTTCCGTTATAGCCGATAGACCTTGCACGCGTGCAAGGTAGTTGCCCGGATACCCCGGGCGGGATAATCGGGCCATGACCTCCAAAGAAAACCAAGCCGGCACTGACTTCAGCACGCTGGCCCTGAGCCCTGCCATGCTGTCCAACCTGCAGCAGCTGGGCTACATGCAAATGACTCCGATTCAGGCGGCCAGCCTGCCGCCCGCGCTGCTGGGCAAGGATCTGATCGCCCAGGCCAGCACCGGCAGCGGCAAGACCGCCGCCTTCGCCCTGGCCCTGCTGGCCAACCTCAACCCGCGCCGCTTCGCCGTGCAGGCGCTGGTGCTGTGCCCCACGCGCGAGCTGGCCGACCAGGTGACCACCGAGATCCGGCGCCTGGCGCGCGCGGAAGAGAACATCAAGGTCGTGACCCTGTGCGGCGGCGTGCCGCTGCGCGCCCAGACGCTGAGCCTGGAGCACGGCGCCCACATCATCGTGGGCACGCCCGGCCGCGTGATGGACCACCTGGAGCGTCAGCACCTCTCGCTGGAAGCGCTCAACACCCTGGTGCTCGACGAGGCCGACCGCATGCTCGACATGGGTTTCTTCGACGACATCGCTACCGTGGCGCGCCAGTGCCCTTCGGCCCGCCAGACCCTGCTGTTCTCGGCCACCTACCCCGAGGGCATCGCCAAGCTCAGCGCCCAGTTCATGAAGGCGCCGGTGCAGATCACGGTGCAGGCCCAGCATGCCGAGGGCAAGATCGAGCAGCGCTGGTACGAGGTGAAGCACAGCGAGCGCCTGCACGCGGTGTCCCAGCTGCTCAACCACTTCCGGCCCGAATCGTCGATCGCCTTTTGCAACACCAAGCAGCAGTGCCGCGACCTGGTGGGCGTGCTGCAGGCGCAGGGCTTCAGCGCGCTGGCGCTGTACGGCGAGCTGGAGCAGCGCGAGCGCGATCAGGTGCTGGTGCAGTTCGCCAACAGGAGCTGCTCGGTGCTGGTGGCCACCGACGTGGCGGCGCGCGGGCTCGATATCGCCAACCTGGCCGCCGTGATCAATGTGGACGTGACGCCGGACCCCGAGGTGCACATCCACCGCATCGGCCGCACGGGCCGGGGCGACGCCGAGGGCCTGGCGCTCAACCTGGCCAGCCTGGACGAGATGGGCAGCGTGGGCAAGATCGAGGTGCTGCAGGGCCGGGAGTCGCGCTGGTTCCCGGTGGCGGAGCTCACGCCCGCGGGCAGCGGCCCGCTGGTGCCGCCCATGGTCACCATCCAGATCATCGGCGGCCGCAAGGAGAAGATCCGCGCGGGCGACGTGCTGGGCGCGCTGACCGGCGAGATGGGCTACACCCGCGAGCAGATCGGCAAGATCAACGTGAACGACTTCTCCACCTACGTGGCGGTGGACCGCGCCATCGGCGCCCAGGCCGCGCAGCGCCTGAACCAGGGCCGGGTGAAGGGCAAGGCCGTGAAAGCCCGCCTGGTGATGGATTGATGGCGGCTTGCCGAGCGGGCACCCCCCCCTCAGGATGGCAAATGCCGCTGGACCTTGTCCGGCGGTTTTTTTTGCTCCTTTTTGTGGGTAGCTGATCGTCCGCAACGGGACCCCCATTCCGAAGCCTGGGCATCCGCCGCCGTGCTTGTGGTATTCACTTATTGTGCAAAGACCTATAGAGGACTATAGTTCTTTGCCATGATCTCCCATTCAAAAGTCGTGGCGCTGGATTCCTCCCCGGGCCTGAGCCGGTACGCCGCCCTGGCGGCTGCACTGCGTGCCCGCGTGGTGGCCGGCGAATGGCCGCCCGGCTCGGCCCTGCCGGCAGAAAGCCTGCTGGCCACGGAGCACCAGGTGGCGCTGGGCACCATGCGCCGTGCGCTGGAACTCCTGGTGGCGCAAGGGCTGGTGGAGCGCATCCACGGCCGGGGCACCTTTGTGCGCCAGGGCATTGCCGGCGCCTCGATGCTGCGGTTTTTCCGGTTTGACAGCGGCGGCGGCGAAATGCCGCGCTCGCGCATCCTGTCGCGCCAGCGCATGGCGGCCCCGGCTGCCGTGGCCCGCAGGCTGGGCCTGGCGACGGGCGAGATGGTGCTGCGGCTGCAGCGCCTGCGCCTGCTGGCCGACCAGCCCTGCCTGCTGGAAGACATGTGGCTGCCGCTGGATGTGTTTGCGCCCCTGGCAGAAGGAAACACCGCCGAGTGGGACGACCTGCTGTACCCCATGTTCGCGCGCCGCTGCGGTGTGCATGTGCACCGGGCCGTGGACGACATTGGCTTTGCCATGCTGACAGCCCCGCAGGCCGTCCACCTGGGGCTGGCCGCAGGCCATCCGGGCGTGGTGGTGCAACGGGCCGCCTACGACCTGGGCGGGCGCTGCATCGAATGGCGCACCACGCGCGGCGATGCCCACGCCTTTCACTACACCGTGACCATTACATGAACGGCACCCCTGTGCGGTGCCACGGGCCTGGCAAGGCCCGTGCCGCTGCGCCTGCCGGCCTGGGGCGCGCCGCTTCAGGCGCACTCCCATGAACGACTGAAGACGAAACCAAGGAGACCCGTATGCACCATCTATCCGATCCTCTGAATTCACCAGATCTGTCGCGTCGTGCGGCGCTGGCTGCCGTGGGTGTCACGCTGGCAGCGCCCTGGGTGCGCACCCACGCTGCGGGCGTGGGGGGCGGGCGCGCCGTGACCCTGGTCGTCTCCTACCCCGCAGGCGGCGGCGCCGACCTGATGGCGCGCATCATCGCGCCCCGCATGGCCGAAGCGCTGGGGCAAGGCGTGGTGGTGGACAACAAGCCCGGCGCCAGCGGCCAGCTGGCCGCATCGGCCGTGGCCCGCGCCACGCCGGATGGCACGACCCTGCTGCTCGATGCGTCGTCGTTCGCTGTCAATCCATCGCTGTATCCCAAGCTGCCCTACGACAGCAACACCGCCTTTGTGCCGCTGGCCGTGCTGGCGACCTTTCCGAACGTGCTGGTGTGCCACCCGGGCTTCGGTGTCAATTCCGTCAAGGAAGTCATCGCGCGCGCCAAGGCCAAGCCTGAGGACGTGGCCTATGCGTCGTCCGGCAATGGCTCGGCCCAGCATCTGGCCGGGGCGCTGTTTGAAGAGCGCACGGGCGTGCGCCTGTCCCACATTCCCTACCGGGGGGGCGGCCCCGCCATGAACGACGTGATGGGCGGGCAGGTGCCGCTGTTCTTTGCCAATGTGGCCTCGTCCCTGGGCCACATCCAGGCGGGCAAGCTGCGGCCGCTGGCGGTAACCAGTGCGCTGCGCGCCCGATCGCTGCCGGATGTGCCCACCATGGCGCAGGCCGGCGTGGCCGACTACGAAGTGCTGGAATGGAATCCGGTGCTGGCCCCGGCGGGCATTGCGCCCGAGGTGCGCACGCAGCTGGTCAACG
This sequence comes from Acidovorax sp. GW821-FHT10E04, assembly GCF_059415185.1. NCBI lineage: Bacteria > Pseudomonadati > Pseudomonadota > Betaproteobacteria > Burkholderiales > Comamonadaceae > Acidovorax > Acidovorax sp. GW821-FHT10E04. The sequence continues at coordinate 129,389 of NZ_JBWKMT010000007.1, read as the reverse complement.
CCATCCGCAAGGCGCTGGCCGACCCCGAGGTGCTGGGCCGCATCCGCGCGCTGGGCGGCGATGCCTTTCCCGACGCGACCCAGGCCAGCGCGGGCAGGTTCATCCAGGCCCAGCAAGCGCAATGGGGCAAGGTCATCCGCGAGCGCAAGATCGTGGTGGGCTGACCCATGGGTGCGCTGGCCCCCTCCGCGCCGTTGCGGGATGTCCCGGAGGGATGGGACACGCATGTCCATGTCTTTGATGCCGCCGCCCCGGTCCAGGCCGGGCACTACCAGCCCGCGCACCAGCCCCTCGAACGCATTGAGGCCGAAGCCGCGAGGCTGGGCGTGGGGCACCTCGTGCTGGTGCAGCCCAGCGTGTACGGCACCGACAACCGGCTTGTGCTCGAGGCCCTGGCGCGCGAGCCGGGTCGGCACCGCGCGGTGGTCGTGGTGGATACCGACATTGCCGACGACGCGCTGCAGACCATGCACACGCTGGGCGTGCGCGGCGTGCGTTTCAATCTGGTGTCCCCGGTGGGCAACGGGGCGCAGGCCATGCAGTCGCTGGCGCCCCGCCTGAAGGCGCTGGGCTGGCATGTGCAGTGGTATGCGGCGCCTGCCCAGCTGGCGCAGATCGCCCAGCTGCATGCGCAAACGGGCCTGCCCTGCGTGCTGGACCACCTGGCGGGCATGCATGCCGCCCTGGCGCGGGACGATGCGGCCTGGCAGGCGCTGGCAAGGCTGGCCGGCCTGGGGGCGTGGATCAAGCTGTCAGGCTGGTACCGCCTGCAGGCCGCGGCGCCCTACGCCGAACTGCACGATGCGATCCGCCGCGTGGCCGGGCTGGCGGGGGAGCGGCTGGTGTGGGGTTCGGACTGGCCGCATACCGCATTTGCACCGGACTCCATGCCCGCCTACGCGAGTGTGTGGGAGCCGGTGGTGAATGCCCTGGGCGCGGTACGCGCCGACAGGGTGCGCATGGCGGGCGCAGCGCTGTACCGCTGAAGTGGGGGCAGTGCGCCCGCACGGGTGCATCCCGCATCCGCTGGCTACCTACCTGGCGCCTGATGCTTCCAGCATCCGCACCATCTCGCTGAAGCCCCGCTGGCGGGCCAGCTGCAGTGGCGTGTTGCCCTGCCGGTCGGTCAGCGCATGGCTGGCGCCGGCCTGCAGCAGCGCCTGCAGCGTGGCCTGGTGGCGCGGGCCTCCGTCGCCCAGCACGATGGACTCGATCAGTGCCGTCCAGTGCAGGTTGTTCACATGGTCCAGCGGAGCGCCGGCGGCGATCAGCTGGCGCACCACGCCGTCGTGCCCCAGGTGGGCCGCGGCGATCAGTGCCGTGCCGTCGTACCGGCTCGTCACCTGCCCGGCGCGGGCGCCCAGGGCCAGCAGCAGGCGCAGGGTGTCTTCGTCGTCCGCCACCGCCGCGATGGTCACGGCGTCGTAGCGGTCGTTCTCCAGCGCATTCACATCGGCCCGGGCCTGCACCAGCTGCCGGATCACATCGCGCTGGCGGGCGAACGTGGCCACGTGCAGCGGCGTGCGGCCGTGGGCATCGCGGGCATTCACATCGGCGCGTGCCGCCACGAGCTTTTGCAGCATGCCCACATCGCCGCGCGCGGCGGCGGCGTGCAGGCCCTGGTAGGCCGCCGTTTGCGCCGCGGTGGGCGCCACCTGCGCCTGGGCGGGCTGCGCCAGCAGCAGGGCCGCGGCCAGGGCCAGGGGCATTGCGGTGTGTCGGTTCATGGCGTGTCCCTTCAGCGGTTCGTGGTGCTTTGGCGGGTGTCTGCGCAGCGGGCGAGCGCCCCAGGACGGGGCGCTGCGCTGTGGGCTTACTTCAGCTGGTCCGCCACCTTGGCGATGGCGGCCATGGCGCATTGCTCGTCCAGGTGGCCGCCGGGCGCGCCGCCCACGCCCACGGCGCCGATGACTTCATTGCCCACCTTCAGGGGCACGCCGCCGCCCAGCAGCAGGTAGCCGGGGATCTGGCCCAGGTTGGCGGCGGCGGGATTCTTCTGCGAGCCTTCCATGATGGCCAGCGTGGTGTTCTTGGCCGATGCCGAGGTGTAGGCCTTCAGGCGGCTGGCTTCCAGGGTGTGGGGGCCGGCGTTGTCGGCACGCTGCACGGCGCGCACGGTGCCGGCGCGGTCCACCACGGTGGCGGTCACGTTGTAGCCGGAGGCCGTGCACGCGGCCACGGTGTGGGCGGCGATCTGGTTGGCCAGGTCCAGCGAGATGTTCTTTTCGGTGCGCACGCCTTCGGCGCTGGCAGCGGCGCAGGCGGCCAGGGAAAGGGTGAGGGCGGCGGCTTTGGCAAGGGTGTTCTGCATGGTGTTCTCCGTGGGCGTTCGGTGGTTTCGGGTCCGGTGCCACCCGTTGTGGCGCCGTGGGAGAACTGTAGGAAACGGCGTGGATTCCGGCCATTCGTACGCCTACGCCAGAGCCTCCGTAGAACTACGCAGTGCCCGCCAGGCGGTGGGCGGTTTGAAGGCCGCATCCTCAGCCCGCGGGCTGGCTATTGCACCAGGGCGGCGTAGCGCCGGATCAGTTGCGCCAGCGACTCGGCCCCGAGCTTGGCGAACAGGTTGGCGCGGTGGGTTTCCACCGTGCGGGGCGAGAGTGCCAGCACCCGGCCGATTTCCTTGTTGGTCAGGCCCTCGACGATGAGGCCCAGCACCTCGCGCTCGCGGCCCGAGAGCTGGGCGTAGCGCTCGCGGGCTTGCTGGTCGGCCTGGTGGCGTTCGCGCGAACGCACATGCTGGCGCACGGCGTTCTGCAGGGCTTCGATCAGCACCTCGTCATCCACCGGTTTTTCCAGGAACTCCGCCGCGCCTGTCTTGAAGGCGCGGCGGCACATCTCCACCGTGCCGTGGCCGGTGAGCAGGACCACCGGCTGGTCCACGCCCTGCGCCAGCAGCTGCTCCAGCACCGCGAGGCCGCTGATGCCGGGCATGCGCACATCCAGCACGATGGCGCCGATGCTGGCCCGGTCAAACCCGGCCATGAAGGCATGCGGGTCGGCCCAGGTCTGCACGCGCAGCCCGACGGTGCTGATGAGCAGGCCCAGGCTGTCGCGCACGGCGGCGTCGTCGTCCACCAGGTGAATGAGGGGGGAAAGGGACGTGGCGCTGTCGCTCATGGCTGCGGAGAGGGGGGCGCGGCGGCGGGGCCGGCAGGGGTGCCAGGCGCCGCGGGCAGCACCAGCACGAACTCGGCGCCGCGTTGGGCGGCGGCGTTGCCTGGCGCCGCAGGGGCCAGTTCCAGGCTGGCGCCCATGGCCTGGGCAAGGCTTTCGCACAGTGTCAGGCCCAGCCCCAGGCCGCCCGAGCGCGTGGTGTAGAAGGGCTCGAACAGATGCTCGCGGGCTTCGGGCGGCACGCCGGGGCCGTGGTCGCGAACCGACAGGGCGATCCGCGTGCCATCCCGCGCCGACAGCCGCAGCGTGAGCCGGCGTTCGGCGGGGGGAACCTGCTCCATGGCCTGCATGGCGTTCATCAGCAGGTTGTGGATGATCTGCTGCAAGGCCACGGGCTCGGCCAGCACGGGCGCCAGGTCGGGCGCCACCGTCACCTCGGCCGCGATGGCGCGCTGCGCCAGCTCGGGCTCCAGCAGGTGCAGCACATCCTGCAGCGCCGTGGCCAGGTGCAGCGGCTGGGCCTGCGCCGACAGGTCGGGTCGCTCCACCAGGCGGCGCAGGCGGCCCACCACCGTGGAGGCACGCCGGGCCTGCTCCACCGCGCGCGCCATGGCCGTCTGGGCCGTCTCCAGATCCGGCGGGTCGTCCGCCAGCAGCCGCTGCGCGGCCTGGGTGCTGGACAGCAGCGCCGTGAGCGGCTGGTTCAGCTCGTGGGCCATGCCCGCGGCCAGCTCGCCCAGGGTGTTCAGGCGGGCGACCTGGCCGAGCCGCAGCAGCTCTTCCGCCCGCTGGCGCGCAATGCGCTGGCGCCACAGCGCCCGGCCCGCCGCCCACAGCGCGGCGGTCAGCACGCACCAGCCCAGCATGCCCAGCCAGGGAAGCTCGCGCAGGCCCACATGGCGCTGCGCCACCACATCCAGGGGCTGGCTCGGCGCCGCGAGCAGTTTGTGAAAACCATACGACCAGCCCAGGCCCCAGCGGCCCGGTTCCGTGCGGCCCGGCTGCACGACGAAGGCCGTGCCGCCCTGGGCGAGCGTGACGCGCACCGGGCTGCTGTCCATGGCCATCGGCCATTCGTCCCGGGGGATGGTCATGCGCAGGTCGATCTGCAGCGCATAGCTTGCGGGGGTGCTGGCCAGCACCAGGTGGTAGCGGCCCGCAGGCAGGTCGGGCAGTGCCATTTCGGCATGGCCTGACTGGCGCGATGCGGCCTCGGCGGCCGCCAGGGCCGGCTGCAGCGCGGTGGGCCATGCGCCCCCCGCAGGCCGCTGCAGCACGGAAAGGATCTGCGGGTAGACCGAAGGCAGGCGCGGCAGCGGGGAGGCTGCCGTGGCCTCTTCGGTGGCGCGCGCGGCATCCGGGGTGGCGCCTGGCTCCGGAGGCTGCAGCAGGGCCAGGGTGGCCATCACCGCGTCGTGCTGCACCACGCGCTGGCTCAGGAGCCGGTGCACGATGCGGGCATCGGTCTCGAAGGCCTCCCGCAGCTGCTGCAGGCGCGCGTGAACCAGCCAGCCCGCGCCCGCGCAGGCCACCACGGCCCACAGCAGCAGGCCGGTGAAATGAACCCGCGCGAAACGGCGGCGCCATGCCCTGGTCATGCGCCGATTCTGGCATGGGGCCCTGGCGGTGGCTGCGCGGCGCAGCCTCTCTGGCTCTGGTGTAATCGGCTGCGCTCGCCGGTTTCCGTTTCCCCTGTCGCGTCTGGATGCCTCTCTCATGCCTGCAACTGCCTCCGTGGTCCATCGCTGGTTCTCGCCCCGCAACCTGCTGTGGGCTTCCGTGGCGGTGGCCGTGGTCACCATCCTGCTCAAGACCCTGGCCTGGCTGGTGACGGGGTCTGTCGGGCTGCTGTCGGATGCGATGGAGTCGTTCGTCAACCTGGCCAGCGCGATGTTCGCGCTGGCGATGGTGACCGTGGCGCAGCGCCCGGCGGACGACGACCATCCCTATGGCCACCACAAGGCCGAATACTTCTCGTCGGGGTTCGAGGGCATCCTGATCGTGGGCGTGTCCGTGGGCATCCTGTGGGCGGCGGGCCACCGCCTGGTGGCGCCCCAGCCCCTGGAGCAGGTCGGCTGGGGCCTGGGCCTGTCGGTGCTCAGCTCGGTGCTCAATGGCCTGCTGGCCTGGCTCATGTTCCGTTCGGCGCGCGAGCACCGCTCCATCGCTTTGGAGGCCGATGCCCGCCACCTTGTCACCGATGTGTGGACCTCCGCCGGCGTGCTGGTGGGCATCGCCGGCGCGGCCCTGACCGGCTGGCTGTGGCTGGATGCGCTGGCGGCGATCGTGGTGGCGCTCAACATCCTGAAAGAGGGGCTGGAGCTGGTCTGGCGCTCGTCCCAGGGCCTCATGGACTCGGCGGTGGAACCCGAGGTGCAAGCCACCATCGACGCCACCTTGCAGCAGTTCGTGCAATCGCAGGCGCCCGGCGCCGTGCGGTTCGACCATGTCTCCACCCGCCGCGCGGGCCAGCGCCGGTTTGTGGACATGCACCTGCACATGCCCGCCGACTGGACCCTGCGCCACGCCGCCGAGCTGCGCGGCCAGGTCGAGCGCGCGCTGATGGCCGCCGTGCCCGGCCTGCGCGCCACCATCGAGCTGCTGCCCTCCGACGTGGAAGCGCATTTCGACGACCCCCGTGACGACACCGAGGACGCAGTGAAGTGATCAGCGTATTGCAACGTGTGCGCGAAGCGCGCGTAGATGTGGACGGGCAGACCGTGGGCGCCATCGGCGCAGGCCTGCTGGTGCTGGTGTGTGCTGAACGCGGTGACACGGAGGTGGAGGCCGACAGGCTGCTGGCCAAGATCCTCAAGCTGCGCATTTTTTCGGACGCCGCAGGCAAGATGAACCAGAGCGTGCAGGACACCGGTGGCGGCCTGCTGCTGGTCAGCCAGTTCACCCTGGCGGCAGACACCACCGGCGGCAACCGCCCCAGCTTCACCCAGGCGGCTGCACCCGATGAGGGGCGGCGGCTGTACGACTATGTGGTTGCCCAGGCGCGCAAGGTGCACCCCGAGGTGGCCACGGGCCAGTTTGCCGCCGATATGCAGGTGCATCTCATCAATGACGGCCCGGTGACCATCCCGCTGCGGATACCTCCTAGAGCGGCTTGGTAGTCAAAAAAGATAGCATTCAGTGCTTGGTGGATAAGCGCTATGGCCTTGTTTTCTTCTTGTTTTCGAGGGAAGCCAAGGGCGACACCGGCAGCACCCGGAACCCTGCCGACGCCAGCGCCAGCCAGGTGGCAATGGCCAGCATGACGGCCGTGTAGGCATCCCACCCGTGGCGCTGCGCCCAGGTGGCGACGATGCCCGTGAACCACTGCATCAGCGCCACCCCCAGGAACATTGCCATGGTGTAGGCCGACAGTGCCCGGCCTGTGAGTGTGGGCGGATAGGAGGCCCGCACATCGGCGTACTGCAGCACGCCGTAGCCCGACAGCAGGCCCATCAGCAAAATCAGCACCACGCTGGCCCAAGCGTTCCCGTGCAGGAACGCCAGTACGATGAACAGGCTCGCCATGAGCAGCGAGGCATTGCCGATCCAGCGCCTGCGGCGGGCGATGCCCGGGTCCAGCCGACCGCCCAGACCCGGCGCGAAGAGGGCAATCAGCGAGAGACCCAGCGCAACGTTGCCACTGTCTACCAGCGAGAGGTGGTAGCGGTCCATCAGCAGCGGTGCCAGCCACAGGCCGCGCAATGACAGAAACGCGGCGTAGCCCGACATGCCCAGCAGCAGGATGCCCCAGGTGTGCGGCACCGTGAGCAACTGGCCAAAGCCCAGCAGCGCCTGGCCCCAGGTTTCGCGCTGCGCCGGGGGCGGCACCAGCGGGGTGGGCTCGTGCACGCGCAGCCAGATCAGCAGCCACGACAGCGCGCTGAGCACCGCCAACACGGCATAACCCGTGCGCCAGCCGCCGCCGTGTTGCACCAGCCAGGCCAGCGGCGTGCCGGTGAACAGCAGGCCCAGGCCACCCACACCCATCGCCACGCCCGACAGGTAGGCAAACCGCTCTGCCGGAAAATGCCGCGCAATGAACAGCGTGCAGGCCAGAAACGCGGGCGAGCAGCCCACGCCGATCAGCAATTGCCCTGCCATCAGCCAGGGGTAGGCCGGCGCGGTGGCCGAGAGCGCCGACCCCGCAACCGCCAGCGGAAACGCCGTGAGTACCGTGCGCCGCAGGCCGTACAGGTCCAGCCCCACGCCCATCAGCAACTGGGCCACGCCGAAGGAAAGGCCAAACAGCCCCGCAAACGCGCCCAGCGACCCTGGCGAGAGCCCGAAGTCCGCCGTCAGTCCCTGGGCCACCATGGCCGTGGTGGTGCGAAAGGCCTGGCTCAGTGCAAACCCGCTGAGCAGCGCAAGCAGCATGGCCCACAGCGCACGCGGTGATGGCCGGCCGCTGCCCGCGGGCAAGGATGGAGGCGCCGACGAGGACGGCAGGGGATTGCCGCTCACTGCCGCCAGAAGAACAGAGCGGCCATGACCATCCCGGTAGCCACAATGCCCCAGCGCAGCACGTTGGCAGGCAGCTTGCGCGCTACGCGTGCACCGCCGTACCCGCCAGCGGTGGCGGCCACCATCATCATCAGCGCCTGCGGCCACAGCACCACGCCACCCGCCGCATAGATGAGCACGGCAATGGCTGTGAGCAGGGCCGACACCCAGTTCTTGAGGCCGTTCATGGCGTTCAGGTTCGTCTGCCCCAGCAGGCCGAACAGCGCCAGCAGAAGGATGCCCAGCCCGCCGTTGAAGTAGCCGCCATAGGCGGCCACCGCCAGCACGCCCACCGTGGCCTTGGCGGTGGAGGGTTTGCCGCCCGCCAGCATCCGGCGCAACTGAGGCCCGAATGCAAACAGCGCCGTGGCCGCCAGCAGCAGCCAGGGCACCACGCGGCGGAAGGTGGCGTCGGGCGTGACCAGCAGCAGCGCCGCACCCGCCGCGCCGCCGATGAGCGACAACACCACCAGCAGCCGCATCGACAGCCCTGGCGGCGGTGCCGTGTCCTCTCGAAACCCCCACGCCCCAGCCATGTAGCCGGGCAGCAGCGCGACCGTGCCTGTGGCATTGGCCACCACGGGCGGCACGCCGGTGAAGACCAGGGCGGGAAGGGTCAGGAAGCTGCCGCCTCCGGCGACGGCGTTGAGGGCGCCGGCGACGAAGGCGGCGGTGAGCAGCAAAGGGGCGTCGAGCATGCACCGATGGTAGGGGGTGGCGCTGCCGCCATTGGCGACGGCGCGGATGCAACACTTTTGCTTGCGACTACGTCGATGGGTGCCGGTTGCCATTGCGGCCAAGGCCGCACAACGACCGGCGCTTTCAGCGCCTCAGTACAGATAGGCTGCGTTGGGCACGGCGGGTGTTACGCCATCCGTAGCGCTGCTGGTGCCCACGGCCAGGGTGCTGGCATCACCGGAAAGCGCTACGCCAGCGCCGAAGCTCGCGAGTGCTTGCGGTTGGGGGGGCTTGAGATAGGCGCGGTGGCCCCAAGTCGTGCCGTCGCGGCGGTAGACATTGACGGCTCCGGCTGAATATAAGGCCTGGTTGTTGGGGTTGCCATTGATGCCAGAGGCGTTGCTGGCATCGTTGAGGTCGCCCACGGCGAGCGTGCGGCCGTCCGCAGAAAGCGACAACATGACACTGTTTGTAAAGAACCCGCCGGCAGCCTTGACCGGCAGTGCGGGCTGCTGCGTCCAGGCGTCCCCCGCCGTGCGTGTGAATGTTCGCAGCTGAACGTCAGTACCTCCAGAGCGGTCCAAGACGGCCAGTGTGCTTCCGTCCCTGGACATTGCAAAGGGATTGTGCGAAGCCGGTAGCACACCGGCGGCTGGAACGCGCCACACCTGCGTGGGTGCACTCCAGGCACCGCCGAGATGGGTCAGGACCGAGACGTCCTTGTCGGTGTTCGCCGCAAGCACGGTTCCGTCGCTGGACAGGGCTACAACCGCCCCGAAGCGGGCCATGGTCGGGTCGGCGCTGCTGCCTGGCAGGTGCGCCTGCTCGGCCCAGCCGCCGTTGTTGCGGGCAAAGGTGTGAACGGCTCCCACGCCGCCCCCAAAAATGGTTTCGCCGGTGAAGGAGAGCCCACCCAACACGGCGGCAGACCCCGGGGTGAAGTTAGCGCCTTCTTCGGGCGCTCCTACCGCCAGCAGGTTCCCGTCGGCTGACAGAGCCACGCTGAAGCCAAAGTGTTGGGGGGTGCAGGGAAATATAGCCGTGCCCATGATGTCCAGGCGGCTACAGGTTTCGACTTTCGCAGGCGTGTTGCGGGACTTGATGTAGGCCTGCTGGCTCCAGGTGCTGCCGTTGTCCATGAAGATATACGCAGCCCCCGCGCCATACGCGTCGCGGTTGGCCGCATCGCCGTTGATGCCGCGTGCATTGCTTCTTTCCTCTGGTGCACCCACTGCCAGCGTGCGACCGTTGGCCGATAGTGCCAGGCTGGCGCCAAAGGCCATCTTTGCGGCGGGACTGCTGCCTTCCAGTCGCGCCCGCAGACCCCAGGCAGGGGTTGGCATGCCAATACCTGGCATGCTGCGGCTGAAGATGTACACCGCGCCCGCCCCTGCCAGGTCACCTGAACTGCCCTCGCGGGGCGAACCGACGGCCAGCGTTGCACCGTCGGCCGACAGGGCAATTGCGTTCGTGTAGCCACCAAATCGCTTGGTCGGATCGCCGCCAGCAAGGTCGAAGCGTCCTATGGCCTGGGTGAGGTCGGGTGTTACCGCGGCAGTGAACGGGCCGCAGCCGCTCGCGTCGCAGGCGCGCAGCCGGTAACTCGCGTTCACCCGCTCGTGCAGCAGCCCCCCAATCTGTAGAGGGAAGCTGGTGGCGTTGTTGGCGTTGGCGCTGCCGAACAGCGATTCGGATTGGGGGCCTCCCGCGCCATCAGGGTCCTCGAACAGTTCGTAGCGCATCGCGCCCGGGGTGACGGCCCAACCGAAGTTGTAGGTCTTGGGGCCGTAGCTCGCCACGCTGAAGCCGGGAGGGGCCGAGAGTCCGGCGGACTCCGATTCGCCACTGCCACCCCCGCACGCCGCCAGAACGAGTGGCGCCGCCAGCAGCAATGCGCGATGCAAGGATGGGAGGCCCGAATTTGCCATGGGGGCAGGGTGCCGCGGGAAATTGGTCACAGAGAAGACTCCTGAAAGAATGGGGGAAGACAGGCAGGGCGCGCGGCGGGAGTGCTGGCAGGTCTGCGAGACGCCCACTGGAGGAGTCAATCGTCGCTTATCAAGACAACGCCGGGCCCCGGCAGATGCGAGCACTTTGTACCAAATGGTAAAAATTGCGCCGCTGCCCTCGGCAGTAGGGATGGCGTTCAGGAGGTCGCGTACGGGTCGGCAAAGCCCAGTTCGCGCAGGATGTCCGTCTCATATGCTTCCATCTCCTGCGCATCTTCTTCGCTGGTCTCGTGGTCCCACCCCTGCGCATGCAGCGTGCCGTGCACCAGCATGTGGGCGTAGTGCTCTTCCAGGCTTTTGTTCTGCTCTTTGGCCTCGCGCTCGATCACGGGGGCGCACAGCACCAGGTCGGCGGTCACCACGGGCTCCTGCGTGTAGTCGAAGGTGAGCACGTTGGTGGCGTAGTCCTTCTTGCGGTACGCGTGGTTGAGCTGGCGGCCCTCGTCCTCACCCACGATGCGCACGGTGATCTCGGCGTCGGTGGCCAGGGCGTGGCGAATCCAGCGCGTGACCTTGTGGCGCGGCAGCACGGCGCGGTGTGCCGCCGCGCCGTCAAATGCACCGAATTGCAGCGACAGGGAGAGGTGGTTCAAGGGCATTGGGGCCTCAGGCGCTTGATTGGAAAGCGCGGATAGCTATAAAAACAGGAGCAAATGCTCAGCGGCGCGCAGCGGGCGCCGCACGGCGTGGCGCGTCGTATGCATCCACGATGCGCGCGACCAGCGGGTGGCGCACCACGTCGGCGGAGGTGAAGCGGGTGACGGAAATGCCCTTCACCCGCTTGAGCACGCGCTCGGCGTCGATCAGGCCGCTCATCGCGCCCTTGGGCAGGTCGATCTGGCTCACGTCGCCCGTCACCACGGCCTTGGCTCCAAAGCCGATGCGGGTGAGGAACATCTTCATCTGCTCGGGCGTGGTGTTCTGTGCCTCGTCCAGGATCACGAAGGCATTGTTCAGCGTGCGGCCCCGCATGAAGGCCAGCGGCGCGATTTCGAGTGCGTTGCGCTCGAAGGCCTTCTGCACCTTGTCGTAGCCCATCAGTTCGTACAGCGCGTCGTACAGCGGGCGCAGGTAGGGGTCCACCTTCTGCGCCAGGTCGCCGGGCAGGAAGCCCAGGCGTTCGCCCGCCTCGACTGCCGGGCGGGTCAGCACGATGCGCTGCACGGCGCTGCGCTCCAGGGCGTCCACGGCGCAGGCCACGGCGAGATAGGTCTTGCCGGTGCCGGCAGGGCCGATGCCGAAGGTGATGTCGTGGCTGGCGATGTTTTCCAGATACAGGTTCTGCGTGGGTGTGCGGCCCCGCAGGTCGGCCCGGCGGGTGTTGAGCACGATGGCGCCCTCGGGCGCCTCCACCAGCGCGGTGTCGCCCGCCAGCATGAGCTGCAGGTAGTCTTCCGTGACAGGGCGCTCGGCCATCTCGTACAACGCTTGCAGCAACTCCATGGCCTGGGTCGCCTTGGCTTTGGGGCCGTCCACTTTGAACTGCTCATGCCGGTGCGCAATGCTCACCTGCAGGGCCACTTCGATGGTGCGCAGGTGTGCGTCGGCCGGGCCGCACAGGTGAGTGAGCCGGGTGTTGTTGTGGGGGGTGAAGGTGTGGCGCAGGATCACGCGGATAATTCCCGTTGGATCGCCGCAGTGCGCGGCAAAGGACATCAATGATAGGCAAATTGACCGGCACCCTGCTGGAGAAGAATCCCCCCGAGGTGCTGCTGGACTGCCACGGCGTGGGCTATGAGGTGAATGTGCCCATGAGCACGTTCTACAACCTGCCCGCCGTGGGCGAGCGGGTGAGCCTGCTCACCCAGTTCATTGTGCGCGAGGACGCGCAGCTGCTGTATGGCTTCGCCACGGCGCCGGAGCGCCAGGCATTTCGCGAGTTGATCAAGATTTCGGGCGTGGGGCCGCGCACCGCGCTGTCCATCCTGTCCGGCATGGGTGTGGCCGACCTGGCGCAGGCCATCACGCTGCAGGAAGCGGGCCGCCTGGTCAAGGTGCCGGGCATCGGCAAGAAGACGGCCGAGCGGCTGCTGCTGGAGCTCAAGGGCAAGCTGGGGGCCGACATGGGGGCCCTGCACGGTGGCGCCACCAGCGACGCGCAGGCGGATATCCTCCAGGCATTGCTGGCGTTAGGGTACAACGACAAGGAAGCCGCGGCGGCGCTCAAGGCGCTGCCGGCGGAGGTAGGGGTAAGTGACGGGATCAAGCTGGCGCTGAAGGCGCTGGCCAAGTAACGGGTTCAACCGGAGGGATAACCGAGATGACGTATCGCGCTTCGTTCAAATTTGCCGGACTGCTGGTCGCGCTGGCCATGGCGGCTTGTGGCGGCGGCGGCGGGGGGGATTCACCTGCAGCGCCCCCGGTGCCGACCACCCCGGCCGGCCCGGAACAGCCTACCACCCCCACCGTTCCCGTCACGCCAACGCCGGTGAGCACCGACCGTATCGAGCCGCTCGACACGGGGCTTCCCAAATCCGCCAGCAGCGCCGGAGCCAAGGTCGCAGTGCGTAGCGGCACCGCCGTGCAGGCGACGTCCATCCGCCTCGGCCCGCTGGAAGGCGACACCCAGGCCCTCGTGAAGAAGGCCATGCAACCCGCGGGGCTCACCAAGGGTGATCCCCAGCAGATTGGTGTGGCCCGCCCGGTGGCAGCCACCGCCAAGGCGCGCGACCTGATGGGCCAGCTCAATTGGCAGCCGGTAGGTGCGGGCCTGCAGCGGGCCGCCATCAGTTTCACAGCAGAGGGCGCCCTCGGCGTCCGGCTGGGGCTGGTGGTGCGCCAACTGCCCGCTGGTACGGTGCTGCGTTTTTACGCCCAGGCCGGCGGCGATTCGGTGCAGGTTTCGGGCGCCGAAGTGCTGCGCAGCATCCAGCGCAACCTGGATGCCGGCGACACCGGCGATGCGGCACGCACCTATTGGAGCCCGGATTTTGGCGGGGCCGAGACCACGCTGGAGCTGGAGGTTCCCGTGGCCGCGCGGCTGGAGCAGGAACTGGACATCGCGGTGCCCATGCTCTCGCACTTCTTCGTGTCGCCCGACCAGGCCACGGCCGCAAGCTTTGCCAAGTTGGGTGAATCCGGCACCTGCAACATCGACGTATCTTGCAAGCCCGAACTCAGCGCCGAAAGCCGATCGGTGGCGCGCATGGTGTTTGTCGTCGAGGGCGGCAGTTTCCTGTGCACGGGCACCTTGCTCAACGACGCCCCGTCGAGCAAGAAGCCGCACTTCCTGTCGGCGCACCACTGCATTTCCACCCAGACGGTCGCATCGTCCCTCACCACCGACTGGTTCTACCGCTCGTCGGCCTGCAACAACGCTACCGCAAATCCCGGTACGCAAAAGGTCAGGGGCGGCGCAGAGCTGCTGTTTGCCGACTCGCAGACTGACACGTCCTTCATGCGCCTGAACAGCGCGCCGCCGCAGGGCGTTGTGTATGCGGGTTCGTACGTCGGATCCGTGAACACCTCCGCCGCCGTGGTGGGCATCCACCATCCCCGTGGCGACCTGCAAAAGACGAGCGCTGGCTCGGTGGCCCAGTTCAGCTATTGCAGCGGCGAACGGTGCTTCCCCGAAACGCAGCAGGACGGAAAGTTCTACGCGGTGGGATGGACGGAGGGCACGACAGAGGGCGGCAGCAGCGGCTCCGGCCTGTTCTTCACCATCGGCTCCAGGCGGTACCTGGTCGGCCAGCTCTACGGCGGATCGTCCAGTTGCGCGGCGCCCACGGGCCTTGACCACTACGGGCGCTTCGACCTGCCTTTCAAGCTGGCTCTCAAGACCTGGTTGATGCCCGGTTCCTGATGCCGGAGACGGCGAGAGCGCACACAAAAAGATGACCATCCAGACCGACGATTTCGCCCCTGCGCCCTCCAAACGCGTGATCTCCGCCGCGCCCGCATCGCCCCAGGAAGAAGCCATCGAGCGCGCCCTGCGCCCCAAGCTCCTGCAGGAGTATGTGGGCCAGGCCAAGGCGCGCGAGCAGCTCGAGATCTTCATCGGCGCGGCGAAGAAGCGCGGCGAGGCGCTCGACCATGTCCTGCTGTTTGGCCCGCCGGGTCTGGGCAAGACCACCCTCAGCCACATCATCGCGGCCGAACTGGGCGTGAACCTGCGCCAGACCAGCGGCCCCGTGCTTGAAAAGCCCAAGGACCTGGCGGCGCTGCTCACCAACCTGGAGAAGAACGACGTTCTCTTCATCGACGAGATCCACCGCCTCTCGCCCGTGGTCGAGGAAATCCTCTACCCCGCGCTCGAGGACTACCAGATCGACATCATGATCGGCGAAGGGCCCGCGGCGCGCAGCATCAAGCTCGACCTGCAGCCCTTCACCCTGGTGGGCGCCACCACGCGCGCGGGCATGTTGACCAACCCGCTGCGCGACCGCTTCGGCATCGTGGCGCGGCTGGAGTTCTACACATCCGAAGAGCTGGCGCGCATCGTCAAGCGCAGCGCTGGCTTGCTCAACGCGCCCATGGACGACGAAGGCGGTTTCGAGATCGCCCGCCGCTCGCGCGGCACGCCGCGCATCGCCAACCGGCTGCTGCGCCGCGTGCGCGACTATGCCGAGGTCAAGGGTGACGGCCGCATCACCAAAGGCATTGCCGACAAGGCGCTGGCCATGCTGGACGTGGACCCGCAGGGCTTTGACGTGATGGACCGCAAGCTGCTCGAAGCCGTGATCCACCGCTTTGACGGCGGTCCCGTGGGCCTGGACAACATCGCCGCCAGCATCGGCGAAGAGGCCGGCACCATCGAGGACGTGATCGAGCCCTATCTCATCCAGCAAGGTTTTTTGCAGCGTACGCCGCGCGGGCGCATCGCCACGCTGGCGGCATTCCGGCACCTGGGGGTGGCGCCGCCCAGCGCCGGGGCGCCGGGGTTGTTTGGCGCCTGAGAAGCCTCCTACCGACCTTCACGTCCGCCGCCGCCCAGGCCGCGCAGCACCGCCATGTCAACACCGCGCAAGCATCCCAAGAAGAGCGACCGACGCCGCCAGCTGCGCGCCGAGGTCCGGACGCGCGCTGCGCGGGGCTGGGCGGGGTCGGACGGACCCGTGACCGTGCCCGAGCAACAGTTCCTGCGGTCCTGCGCCGTGGCCTTGCTGGCGGGCACGGTCGCATTGCATGCGCTGGGCGCGCTCATCTATGGCCAGCTGTCCATCTTTGTGCTGGAAGGCTTTGCCGACCTGCGCGGCCGCGTCGCCGTGTGCGCGGCGGTGGCCGAGGCCGCACTGGTGGCAGGCCTGGCACTGCACCTGATCGACGGCCACAGGCGGGGCAGGACGACCGCCGCGTGGTCGCACCGCCTGCTGGTGTGGCGTGCCAGCGCCTACATCCTGTTCGCCGTGCTGGTGCCGGTGACCTTTGTGCTGTGGATGGTGGACAGGCCGCGCTTCTCCATGGACCTGCCTGCGCAGCGCTGGCCGGGGCTGGCCGCGCAATCGGAATGGCTGTTGGCGCCCTTGCCCTGGGCCTGGCATTGGCTGCTGCCGGTGGCCAGCGACCGCCTGCAGGCCTGGCTGGTGGCCGGTGCGGTGCTGGCCGGTTGCCTGGGTGTATGGTGCACGGCAGGCTCCACCAAGCGGTGGCGCACCGGGTACGCCTTCTATGGCCTGGCGCTGGTGCTGACCGGGTTCTGGGCCCTGGGAGGCGCCGTGTACCACTACACCGCCGGGCGGGGCTTGATTGCCGTGCAGGAAGCGGCCATGGCCGCCCTGCTGCAGGCGCGGCCTGGCTGGTACAACGCCGACACCCTGCTGTGGTTGCTGAGCGCCGGCTCGTTCACCCTCGCCGGTGTGCTGTTCATTGCGGGTGCGGCGTACATTCCGGCCGCAGCGCTGGCCCGCACGTGGTCGCATTAGCCACGACAGGAACAGAAGCAACAACGACCGGCGGGCTGTCAGGCGCCGTGGCCTCGAGCGCAGGCACCAGCAACGCCTTCAGCACCCCCGCCACGATGCACGCCTGCGCCACGTAGTAGGTGCCCAGCACCCACACCTGCGACCACGGCAGGGGCTGCACGAAGCGGTGGGTGGCCAGCAGGGAATCGCTGAGCATGAAGAACACCGCCCCCACCGCCACCAGCACCGACGCTCCATCGCGCAGCACGCTGGCCCGCCCGATGGCCTGCGCGGCCATCAGTGCAATCACCAGCACATAGGCTGCCACCGGCCCCCGCAGCGCGGCGGGCAACCCGCCCATCCACAGAAAGGCATACATCGCCACGCCGACACCGAGCGTGCCCGCCAGCGCGCCGCGGTGCGGAAACCACCGCTGGCCGTTCTTGAACAGCGCCACATAGAACAGATGGGCCACCAGGAAGCTCACCAGTCCGGGGATGAAAAAGCCCTCGAACATCAGAAACACATCGCCCGCCAGCGACCCTGCCAGCGCGGCACCCAGCAGTGCCAGGGTTTTTGATGCAAATCTGCCCCTGTCGCTTGACTGGTAAGCGCTGGCAGCTACCAAGACAATAGCAATCACCATGGTCAGCGGCTTGAACACCCAGTGCCACTGCACGAACCCCAGCGCGCTGGTGGCCGTGGCCAGCGCGCCGCTTTGCAGCACCAGGGCCATCAGCATGCCGATGCGCCCCTGCATCACCGCGCCCAGCGCCCACTGCGCGACCAACAGCGTGGCGAACCAGACGGCGTTCCTGGCCAGCGGCGCGCTGTCGGCCTGCCACAGAAAGGCCGCCACCCCCGTGAGCAGCAGCGCGAACTGCACCAGCGCGAACCACTGCACCGCGCGTGCCATCGGCGGGTGGTACAGCTGCATCTGCGCCATGCTGAAGGGGGGCTTGGGAAAACGCTCTGCCACATCGGCGGGCCGCCAGCCCGGGGGCTTGAGCCACACCCGGAGCTTGTCGGCCCAGCTGCGCGCATGCCAGCTGTCGTGCGCCAGGCCCGCGTATACCTGGGCATTGGCCCACAGCGGGTCCCAGCTGTTGAGCAGGCCGCGCGTGCCGTACACGCAGCGGTCCTGGTCGTCTTCGTCCTTGAAGGTGCCGAACAGGCGGTCCCACACGATGAGGATGCCGCCGTAGTTCTTGTCGAGATAGGCGTCGTTCACCGCATGGTGCACGCGGTGGTTGCTGGGGCTGCAGAACCAGCGGTCGAACCAGCCCAGGCGCCCCACCTGCTCGGTGTGCACCCAGAACTGGTAGAGCAGGTCGATGAGCGCCACCACCGCAAACACCAGCGGCGGCACGCCCGCCAGCGCCATGGGCACATAGAAGATCCAGCCCAGCGCTGCGCCAGAGCTGGTCTGGCGCAGCGCGGTGGACAGGTTGTAGTCCTGGCTCTGGTGGTGCACGGCATGCGCCGCCCACAGCACCGCCGACTCGTGCCCCATGCGGTGCAGCCAGTAGTAGCACAGGTCGTAGAACACCAGCGCCAGCAGCCAGCCGGGCAGGCTGGTCCAGAACGCGTCGTTGCGCCACAGGGCCACGTGCTCGAACAGGGCGGTGTAGATGCCAATGCGCAGCAGCCGCGTGAACACGGCGCTCGTCTGGCTGAGCATTCCCAGGCTGATGCTGCTGACCGCGTCGGCCAGCCGGTAGGTATTGCGCCGGCGCCGGTAGCCCACCACCAGCTCGATGGCGATCAGCAGGAAGAAGACGGGGGTGGCGAGAACGATGATCTGGCTGGGGCTCACTGGATTACCTCGGTGCTGCGCATTGCGGTGCGAGCTGGCTGGCGCGGCCCGGTGCGGCGCTCATGCCGCAGCATTCTTGCCCCAATCAGGTCAATGCGCCTCTGGCATCAACCCTGATGATGCGCTCGACCACGCCCGCGGCCAGGCCGCCGCGCACCCCGGTCATGAAGTCGTGCAGGTTCACCGTGGGGTCGCAGTGCCCCGGGATGAGCCACAGCATGCGGCCCAGCGCGGGCAGGCGGGCCTTGGGGCCATCGGCGTGGAGCACGCCGTGTTCGTCGCCTCCATTGGAAAAGCGCAGCGCGCGGTCCGGGGGCAGCAGGGCCACGGTGGGCAGGCCGGAGTCGATGGCGTGGCTCTTGTGGCCCGCGTCGCACACCGCATGGGTGTCGCGCACCGATACCACCTGGGTCTTGATGAAAAGCGCATGCTCGAACGGGGGCTGCGCGGGTTCGCGTTCGTTGCGCGCGTAGTCAGCGTCCATGAACAGGAAGGATCCCGCCTGAAGCTCGCCGAACACCCCGCTGGCCGCCTCGTGCACCAGCGTGCCGGTGCCCGAGCCCGTGACCAGCGGCACGGGCACGCCGGCGGCCTCGATCAGCTGGCGCGTGTGTTCCGCGGCGCGCACCACGGCGGCGATGGCCTCCCTGCGGCCCACCGTGCTGGCCAGGTGCTGGGCACGTCCGTGGTAGGCCTGCAGCCCCGCAAAACGCAGGCGGGGGCTGCGCGCCACGGCCAGTGCCAGCGGCACGGCGGCCTCGCCCGGCGGCACGCCGCAGCGGCCCTGGCCGACGTCGATCTCGACCAGCACGTCGATGCCCGCGTCGCTGCCGGATTGCGCCATCGCCTCGTTCAGGCGTTCGATGCCCTCCAGGTGATCCACCGCCAGGCCCAGGCGGCCCCCCCGTGCCGCCAGCAGGGCCGCCAGCCGTGCCACGCGGTGCAGCTTGGGCATGGCGATGACCTGGTTGGTGATGGTGATGTCGTCCACGCCGCCCGCCGCCAGGGCCTCGGCCTCGGCGACCTTCTGCACGCATGCCCCCTGGGCGCCCGCGCGCTGCAGCTGCAGCGCGAGTTCGGCGCTCTTGTGCAGCTTGGCATGGGGGCGCCAGCGCACCTGGTGCTTGCGCGCGAAGTCGGCCATCCGCTGGATGTTGCGGTCCATGGCGTCCAGGTCGATGACGAGGGAGGGGGTGTCGATCAGGTCCACCCGCAGGCCGACGGTGGCCTGGAGGGCGTCAGGAATGGGTTTCATCGCGCGCTGCGTTGTCCAGGTGCTGGGTGTCGGCCCAACCCACGAGGGTCAGGCCATCCGGGGTCCACAGCAGCCGGTTGATGGCCGCGTTGGAGAGTTGCCAGGTGCGCGGCGCCTGGATGTCCTGGCGGGTGGCCAGGCGGTACAGCACGTCCAGCACACCGCCGTGCGCCACCATCACCACCTGCTCGCCCACATGCTGCTGGGCCAGGGCCGTCACGGTGCGCTCGATGCGCTCGCGCAGCGCCACCAGCGATTCGCCGCCCTCGGGCGTGTAGTGCGGATCGCGCTTGCGCCAGCGCAGGGCATCTTCGGGCAGCTCGGCCTCAATCTGCGCGAAGGTGCGCCCCTGGAAATGCCCGAAACTGCGCTCGCGCAGGCCGGGCTCCGCCGTGAGGGGCGCACCGGTGGCGCGGGCCACGGCCTGGGCCGTGGCGTGGGCGCGCTGAAGGTC
This sequence comes from Acidovorax sp. GW821-FHT10E04, assembly GCF_059415185.1. NCBI lineage: Bacteria > Pseudomonadati > Pseudomonadota > Betaproteobacteria > Burkholderiales > Comamonadaceae > Acidovorax > Acidovorax sp. GW821-FHT10E04. The sequence goes on along the minus strand of NZ_JBWKMT010000007.1, from coordinate 109,720 downwards.
GCTGGTATAGATGGCGGCGATCGGCTCGCCCGCCAGGGCGCGGGCGACCTGGTCGGCCTGCCACAGGCCGGTGTCGTTGAGGGGGATGTCCAGGTGGCCCTGGATGCGGGTGTCCACATTCCAGGCGGTTTCGCCGTGGCGGATGGCGACGATGCGGGTGGCGTGCATGCAGGTGGCGGTGTGTGTGGGCGGGCGGGCGGAAATGAAACAGTGTTTGGTGAGCGTTCTTCAGGGCGCGGGCGGCGCCAGCGGCAGCCGCACCTGGCGTACCCCGCCGGGCGGCTTGGGGAATCCGCTGAGCGCGGCATCGAACAGCACGCCATAGACGGCCGGGTCGCTCACCCACACGTCCTCGTGCACGGCGGAGGTCTCGTACACCACGGCCTGCGTGGCCGCGTCGCGCAGCACGATGCTGACCGCGCGGCGGTGCAGGGGCGTGGGTTCGCTGAACCGCCAGGCGCCCTGCATGCCCCAGCCCCGGCCGTACCAGCCGCCAAAACCCCAGGGATAGGGGCCGTAGGGGCCGTACGGACGGAAGGGGTCGTGGCGCGGCACGGCGTCGGCGTGGGCGCCGATCTGCACGAGCAGCCGGGGGGCGGTCTCGTCGCGCTGCAGGCCCGCGCGCGCCAGCGCCTGGTCAGCCAGGGTGGCGATCGGGTCGAACGACGGCGTCTGTTGCGATGGCAGGCGCTCGATGCGGTAGGTGGCGGGCGTGGGCAGGGCCGCCAGGGTGGAAAAGCTCTGCACCTGGCCCTCGACGATCCGGGGGGCGCTGCTGCAGCCCATCAGGACGGCCGCGGCCGCATGCAGGAACAGGGTGGAAATCCATCGGCGCGTCATGGTGAAGCCTCCTGGGCGGAAGGAAAAGGGATTCCCGTCAGAGTGCTGCGGCACCCGGGAGGTTCACGACAGCTGGACCACCTGCACACCCGGCAGCGAGGGCGACGGCGCCGAGAACTCCTCCTTGTCGAAGGCCTTGTCGCCGTCCTCGTTCGCCACGCCCGTGGCCTTGGCATTCTTGAAGTCGTACAGGCCGCCGTCGAGCAGGTGCGAGGGCACCACGTTCTGCAGGGCGTTGAACATGTTCTCCACGCGGCCGGGGAATTTTTTCTCCCACTCGCGCAGCATCTCGCCCACCTGCTTGCGCTGCAGGTTCTCCTGGCTGCCGCACAGGTTGCAGGGGATGATGGGGAAGTCGCGGTGCGCGGCCCAGCGGGCGGTGTCCTTCTCGGCCACGTAGGCCAGCGGGCGGATCACCACGTGCCTGCCATCGTCGCTCACCAGCTTGGGGGGCATGCTCTTCATCTTGCCGCCAAAGAACATGTTGAGCAGCAGGGTCTGCAGGATGTCGTCGCGGTGGTGGCCCAGCGCGATCTTGGTGCAGCCCAGCTCGTCGGCTACGCGGTACAGGATGCCCCGGCGCAGGCGGCTGCACAGGCTGCAGGTGGTCTTGCCCTCGGGGATCAGGCGCTTGACGATGCTGTACGTGTCCTCGTTCTCGATGTGAAACGGCACGCCGGTGCTCCGGAGGTACTCGGGCAGCACGTGCTCGGGAAAGCCGGGCTGCTTCTGGTCGAGGTTGACGGCCACCAGGCCGAAATGGATGGGCGCCCGCGCCTTGAGCTTGAGCAGGATGTCGAGCAGGGCATAGCTGTCCTTGCCGCCGGACATGCAGACCATCACCTTGTCGCCTTCCTCGATCATGTTGAAGTCGACGATGGCCTTGCCGACCTCGCGGCACAGGCGCTTCTCGAGCTTGTGGGTTTCGCGCTCGATCTTCAGTCGTGCCGGAGCGCCGGCCTCTGGCACCGCGGGCGCGGCGGCCTCGGGCACGTCCGCCATGGCCCAGGTGGAATCCGGCCGGGTCTGGGCACCGGGGTGAGTTGCTGTCGTCATCGTCATCGTTGCTGCGCTCATGGGGTCACCTCACCACTGTCCTGTCTCTACGCGAATCGCCACTTCGCAGTCATCAAAAATCTCCAGCTTGGCGATCTTCACGCGCACGCCCAGCACGCCGGGCAGCTGCATGAGGCGGTGGGCCAGCTTGCCGATCAGGCTCTCGAGCAGGTTCACATGTTCGGCCCGGCATTCGTCGATGATGATCTGGCGCACCTTGCGGTAGTCCAGTACATGCAGGATGTCGTCGTCGCGCGGCGTGAGCGGCTGCACGCCCAGGCTCAGCTCGGCATCCACCTGGATGGGCTGCGGCGTCGTCTTCTCATGCGACAGGATGCCCAGGTTGGCGTCAAAGCGCAGTCCGGTGAGCGTGAGGATCTGGGTGCCAGCGGCGTTGTTCATGGATGGATGCTTTCTGCGTGAGCATGTGCTCACATCATGGAGAAGTCGCGCTCGAACTTCATCAGGTGCTGGCCGCCGTCGACCAGCAGCGTGGTGCCGGTGATCGAGCGGTTCTCCAGCGCGAATTTCACGGTCGCGGCCACGTCCTCGGCCGTGGACGATCGGCCCAGCGGGCTCAGCGCATGCAGCTGCTGGAACTTTTCCTGCGCCAGCATGTGGCTCGTGATCGTGAGGCCGGGAGCCACGCCGACCACGCGCACCCGCGGTGCCAGGGCCAGCGCCAGCATGGTGCCGGCGGCTTCGAGCGCCGCCTTGGACAGCGTGTAGCTCACGAAGTCGGGGTTCTGGTTCCAGAGCTTCTGGTCCAGCAAGTTGACCACGGCGCCCTGCGCGTCGGCCTCGCCCTTGGCAACGCGGTCGGCCACGTGCTGGTGCAGCGCCTGGGCCAGCAGCATGGGGGCGGCGGTGTTGCTGCGCAGGTGCTTTTCGAGCGCGGCAAAGCCAAAGGTGGCGGCGTTGTCGTGCTCAAACAGCGAGGCGCTGTTGACCACCGCATCCACGCCGCCAAAGTGCGCCACCACGCGGGGCAGCAGGCCACGCACGGCGGCCTCGTCCTCGAAATCAGCGTCAAAATGGGCGCTGGCGCTTGTCAGTTGTGCGCAAGCAGCTACGGTATCGATAGCATCCTGCTTGGATGAACGGTAGTGCACCGCCACCTGCCAGCCCCCCGCCGCCAGGGCCAGCGCAATGCTGCGGCCCAGGCGCTTGGCGGCGCCTGTGACCAGAACGGTGCGTGCGGGGGCGGGGTGGGACATGTGGGGTGGGAGACAATGCGGGCCGTGACCCAAAGACCCGACAGTTTAACGACCGCCCTGCACCAGCACATTGCCCAGGCCATTGCCGCCGAGGGTGGATGGCTGGGTTTTGACCGCTTCATGGCGCTGGCCCTGTACACCCCGGGCCTGGGCTATTACGCCAACGATTCCACCAAGTTCGGCGCCATGCCCGAGTCCGGCAGCGACTTCGTCACCGCACCTGAGATGACCCCGCTGTTCGGCCAGGCGCTGGCCGTGCAGGTGGGCGAGGCCCTGGCGCAGACTGGTACCTCCGAGGTGTGGGAGTTTGGCGCGGGCTCAGGCGCGCTGGCGCTGCAACTGCTGGATGCCCTGGGCGACCAGGTGCGGCGCTACACCATCGTCGATCTGTCGGGCAGCCTGCGGGCTCGCCAGCAGGCCAAGCTGGTGGCGCATGCCGACAAGCTGCGCTGGGTGGATGCACTGCCCGACCAATTCAGCGGCGTGGTGGTGGGCAACGAAGTGCTCGATGCCATGCCCGTGCAACTGCTCGCCCGCCACGGCGGCCAGCAGAATGGGGCGTGGCACGAGCGCGGCGTGGTGGTGCAGGCTGACGGCAGCTTTGCCTGGGCCGACGTCCCCACCGGCCTGCGCCCGCCCGTCGACATCGACGGCCCGCAGGATTACCTGACCGAGATCCACACCCAGGGCGAGGGCTTCATCCGCACGCTGGCCGACCGGCTCACGCGCGGCGCGGCTTTCCTGCTGGACTACGGTTTTGGCGAGAGCGAGTACTACCACCCCCAGCGCCACATGGGCACCGTGATGTGCCACCAAGGCCACCAGGCCGATGGCGACCCGCTGGTGGAAGTGGGGCGCAAGGACATCACCGCCCATGTCAACTTCACCGCCATGGCCCTGGCCGCGCAGGAGGCCGGGTTGAACGTGCTGGGCTACACCACGCAGGCGCACTTCCTCATCAACTGCGGGTTGCTGCAAAAAATGGAGCAACTACCGCAAGCACAGCGGGCGATAGCGGCCAAATTGATCATGGAACATGAAATGGGCGAGCTGTTCAAGGTGCTGGCCCTCGGCGCGGGCGAGGCGTGGGAGCCCGTGGGGTTCGTGCACGGGGACCGGTCGCACCGGCTGTAGTCAGGCCGCGGCGGGCCCGCCGGGCAACACCTTGCCTGCCGCGTTTCCCACCACCACGCCATCACTGCGGTCCTTCAGGCCCACGCCCGTCAGGGCCAGGCGCCGGGCCTCCTGGCACAGCCACCACAGGCGGGCTGCGGCAGCCGACGGCGCCAGCCCCTCGGCCCGCACGTTGGAGATGCAGTTTCGCTCGGCGTCGCTGCGGCCCACCTGCGGGTGCCAGGTGAGGTAGATGCCCAGGCTGTCGGGCGAGCTCAGGCCCGGGCGTTCGCCGATCAGCACCGCGACCATGCGTGCGCCCAGCAGCGCGCCCACCTCGTCCCCCAGCGCCACGCGGGCCTGGGTGGCGACGATCACCGGACCGATCTGCCAGCCCTGCGGCGCGGTGCGCACGATGGTTTCCACAAGGGGCATGGCGTTGCGTTCGACGGCCAGGGACGAGAGCCCGTCGGCCACGACCACAAGCAGGTCGCAGGGTGTGTGGCCGTCCCCCAGACCGCGCAGCCGCTCCGCATCCGCATCGCCAAGCCGCCGGCCGAGGTCGGGCCGCAGCAGGTAGGTGGCGCGGTCGGGTGCGGCGCTGGCCACCTGCAGCGTGCTGCAGCCCAGCGCCCTGATTTGTGCCGCCAGCGCCTCCGCGCCGAGCTGCAGGTGCACGGCATCGCGCGCCTGCGCGTGGGCCAGGCCAAAACGGAGCAGCTCGCGCGTGGGGACGGCCGTGCCCGCGCGGCCCAGCGCCAGCCGCGCGGCGGTGTGGGCGCGCAGGTCATCCCAGGGGTCGGGCAGAGGGCCGGTGATAGGGGCCGGCTCGCTCATCTCCGCATCCCGATCTGCCGCAACTGCGCAATGGCGGCCTGCTGCTGTGCGGCAGGCAGCAGCCGGCCCGCGCCATCGGCCAGGTGCATGTGCTGCAGCCAGGCCTCGAACTCGGGCGCGCGTTGCAGACCCAGCACCTCGCGCAGGTACAGCGCGTCGTGGAAGGAAGTGCTCTGGTAGTTGAGCATGATGTCGTCCGCCCCCGGCACGCCCATGATGAAGGCCACGCCCGCCACGCCCAGCAGCGTCATCAGCGTGTCCATGTCGTCCGAATCGGCCTCGGCATGGTTGGTGTAGCAGACGTCGCAGCCCAGCGGCACGCCCAGCAGCTTGCCGCAGAAATGGTCTTCGAGGCCGGCGCGGATGATCTGCTTGCCGTCGTACAGGTACTCCGGGCCGATGAAGCCGACCACCGTGTTGGTGAGCAGCGGCGAGAACGCGCGCGCCACGCCGTAGGCCCGGGCCTCGCAGGTCTGCTGGTCCACGCCATGGTGGGCGTTGGCCGACAGCGCGCTGCCCTGGCCGGTCTCGAAATACATCACGTTGTCGCCCCGGCCATCGCCAAAGTCCGTGCCGCGCTTCAGGGACAGGGCCGCCTCGCGTGCTTCGCGCAGCAGCGCCAAGTTGATGCCGAAGCCGGTGTTGGCCTTCTCGGTGCCTGCGATGGACTGGAACACCAGGTCCACCGGCGCGCCCTGCTCGATCATCTGCACCGTGTTCGTCACGTGCGTGAGCACACACGACTGCGTGGGAATCTGCAGCTTGGTGATGACGTCGTCCAGCATGTGCACCAGCCCCGTGAGGGCAGCGATGCTGTCCGTCGCCGGGTTGATGCCGATCACCGCGTCGCCCGCGCCGTACAGCAGGCCATCGACCATCGACGCCGCGATGCCACGCACATCGTCGGTCGGGTGGTTGGGCTGCAGGCGCACGGCCAGGTGGCCGGGCAGACCGAGGGTGTTGCGAAAGCGCGTGACCACGCGGCAGTTGCGCGCCACGGCGATCAGGTCCTGGTTGCGCATGAGCTTGCTCACGGCGGCCGCCATCTCGGGCGTGAGGCCCGGTGCCACGGCGGTCAGGGCGGCCGTGTCAGCTGCCAATAGCCAGTCACGCAGCCCGCCCACGGTGAGGTGGGCGATGGGCGCAAAAGCCGCCGCGTCGTGCGTGTCGATGATGAGGCGCGTGACCTCATCGCTCTCGTAGGGCACCAGCGCCTCGTTCAGGAAGCGCGCCAGCGGCACGTCGGCCAGGCACATGCGCGCGGCCATGCGCTCCACCGCCGAGCCTGCGGCAATGCCGGCCAGCGTGTCGCCCGAGCGCGCGGGCGTGGCCTTGGCCATCACCTCGCGCAGGTCGCAGAACGACCAGCGCTGGCCGCTGACGGTGTGGTGGTAGGTCGCAGGCATCGGCAAGGATGGAAGTGGGCCCGGTGGCGATGATGGCATGTGCGTGCCGCAGAGCGCCATAGCGGGTGGGAGCCACAGGGCACGTTAGCTGTTTTGGTTGTTAACAACTGAGAAAACCTTCGTTCCCTGAATAAGCAACGCGGCCTAGAGTGCAGACCTCGGGGCACGCCTGTCCCCATTCCCCACGAGGCTCCCATGTCGGCTGTTCCGTCATTCCCGTCCCTTTCCGCCACCGATGGCGACGCGCCACCGCAAGGTCTGGTGATCCGCACTGTGGCGGGCTCTGCCGGCCCGCTGGGGGCCGAGGTGCTGGGCCTGGACCTGTCGCGCCCGCTGGGCCGCGAGGACTTCGCGCGCATCCACCGCGCGCACCTGGACCACCATGTGCTGGTGTTCCGCGACCAGCGCATCACGCCGCAGCAGCACATCGACTTCAGCCGCCTGTTCGGGCCGCTGCAGATCCACGTGCTCAAGAACTTCCAGCTCGCGGACCACCCCGAGATCCTGATCGTCTCCAACATCAAGGATGCGGCCGGCCAGCCCATCGGCCTGGGCGACGCGGGCCACTACTGGCATTCGGACCTGTCGTACAAGGACAAGCCCAGCCTGGGCTCGCTGCTGCACGCGCAGGAGCTGCCGGGCGAAGGCGGCGACACCCTGTTCGCCGACCAGCATGCCGCCTACGATGCGCTGCCCGAAGCGTTGAAGGCGCGCATCGCGCCGCTCCAGGCCGAGCACAGCTACCTGGCCAAGTACGAAGAACTGCGCGCCAGGAGCCCCTGGCGCCCGAAGCTCACCCAGGCGCAGATCGCCGAGGTGGCGCCCTCCATCCACCCCGTGGTGCGCACCCACCCCGAGACGGGCCGCAAGGCCCTGTTCGTGAGCGAGCACTTCACCACGCGCATCGTCGGCCTGCCCGAGGACGAAAGCCAGGCCCTGCTGGCCGAGCTGTTCGCCGCCAGCGTGCGCCCCGAGTTCACCTACCGCCACCCGTGGCAGCCGCACGACCTGGTGTTCTGGGACAACCGGTCTGTCATGCACCTGGCGGCGGGCACGCCAGACACCGAACGCCGCAAGCTGTACAGAACCACGATCGAAGGCGACCTGCCTTTCTGAGTTTGCTCTGTTTTTAATAGCTGTCAGCGCTTGTTGGATAAGCGCTGAGGCCATATTTTGTTTGATTTTTGATTTGAAGGACTTCCATGACCACCTCCACCCACCACCGTTTTGACCGCCGAAGCCTCGGCCGCAAGACCGCCGCGTGGCTCGCTGCCACGGGCCTGCTGCTGGCCGGCGGGTTGAGCGCTACTGCCCATGCCGCTGAAGGCCAGCTGCGCATCGCGCAGCAGTTCGGCATCGTCTACCTGCTGCTCAACGTGGCGCAGGAGAACAAGCTCATCGAGAAGCACGGCAAGGCCGCGGGCGTGGACATCAAGGTCGAGTTTTTGCAGCTGTCGGGCGGTTCGGCCGTCAACGATGCGCTGCTGTCGGGCAACATCGACATCGCGGGTGCCGGCGTCGGCCCGCTGTTCACGCTGTGGGACCGCACCAAGGGCCGCCAGAACGTCAAGGGCGTGGCCTCGCTGGGCAACTTCCCCTACTACCTGGTGAGCAACAACCCGGCCGTGAAGACCATTGCCGACTTCACCGACAAGGACCGCATCGCGCTGCCGGCCGTCGGTGTCTCGGTGCAGTCGCGCGTGCTGCAGATGGCCTCGGCCAAGCTCTGGGGCGACAAGGAGTTCAACCGCCTGGACAAGAACCAGGTGGCCCTGCCGCATCCCGATGCGGCGGCCGCCATCATCAAGGGCGGCACCGAGATCACGGGCCACTTCGGCAACCCGCCCTTCCAGGAGCAGGAACTGGCCGGCAACCCCAAGGCGAAGATCGTCCTCAACTCGTACGACGTGCTGGGCGGCCCGGCATCGGCCACCGTGCTCTACGCCACGGAGAAGTTCCGCGCCGAGAGCCCCAAGACCTACAAGGCCTTCGTCGATGCGCTCGACGAGGCCGCGAAGTTCGTCGCCGCCAACCCCGAGAAGGCGGCCGACATCTACCTCAAGGTGTCGGGCGGCAATACCGACCGGGGCCTGCTGCTCAAGATCATCCAGAACCCCGAGGTGCAGTTCAAGGTGCGTCCCGAGAACACGCTGGGCATGGGCCAGTTCCTGCACCGCGTGGGTGCCATCAAGAACCAGCCGGCCGCGCTCAAGGACTATTTCTTCGAAGACGCGCACACGGCGTCGGGCAACTGAGAGAGTCTCGGGCATGAGCGAGCACACCCTCCGCATGGGCCCCTTCTCGCCGCCGCTGCAGAGCGAACGCAATGCGCTGGAGGACGAGGCGCAGGCATTGGCACTGGGCTGGGCCATGGGCGAGGGCCGTGCCTCCGCCGCGCCCACCCGCCCCAACGCCGCCTTGCTGCAGGTGCAGGGCGTGAGCATCGACTACCGCACGCGCGAGCGCGTGGTGCGCGCCACGCACCGCGTGGGTTTCGACGTGTTTGCGGGCGACCGCTTCGTGCTGCTCGGTGCCTCGGGCTGCGGCAAGTCCACCTTGCTCAAGTCGATCGCCGGCTTCATCGCGCCCAGCGAGGGCCAGATCCTGCTGGATGGCCGCGCCGTCACGCGGCCCGGGCCCGACCGGGTGGTGGTGTTCCAGGAGTTCGACCAGCTGCCGCCGTGGAAGACCGTGCGCGACAACGTGATGTTCCCGCTGCTGGCCTCGCGCAGCGTGGGCCGCAAGGAGGCGGCCGAACGCGCGGCTCTGTACATCGACAAGGTGGGCCTGTCCAAGTTCGCCGACGTGCATCCGCACCAGCTCTCGGGCGGCATGAAGCAGCGCGTGGCCATTGCGCGCGCGCTGGCCATGCAGCCCCAGGTGCTGCTGATGGACGAACCCTTTGCCGCGCTCGACGCCCTCACGCGCCGGCGCATGCAGGAGGAATTGCTCTCGCTGTGGGACGAGTTCCGCTTCACGCTGATCTTCGTCACGCACTCCATCGAAGAGGCACTGGTGGTGGGCAACCGCATCGCCATCCTCTCGCCGCATCCGGGGCGGCTGCGCGCCGAGGTCAACAGCCACCAGTTCGGCCTGCACAGCCTGGGCGGCACCGAGTTCCAGGCCACGGCCCAGCGCATCCACCGCCTGCTGTTCGACGAACCCGCCGCCGGTGCCGTGCCGGGGTCGGTACAGGCCGATGCCGAAGCTCTGGCACCTGGCCGCCGTGGTGGCGTGCCGCTCATTCCCCCACAGCGGCCTGCGGGTTCGCTGCCCTTCCAGATTTCCGTATGAGTGCCTCCCTGCTGACCCCTCCCGTGCGCCCCGAGTTCGAGCGCAGCCTGGAGCCGCTGGGCGGTATCGCGCCCGTGTTGCCCCTGCCGCTGACGGCGCGCATCTGGCAGCAGGCCTTTGTGCGCAAGCTCGTGATCCTGGCGGTGCTGGCCGTGCTGTGGGAGGTGGTGGCGCGCTGGCAGGACAACGACCTGCTGCTGCCCACCTTCCTGCAGACCGCCAGGGCGCTGGTCGAAGGACTGGCGTCGGGCGAGCTGATCGGCAAGACTGCGATCTCGCTGTCGGTGCTGCTCAAGGGCTACCTCGCGGGCATCCTCGGGGCCTTCGTGCTCACCACGCTGGCCGTGTCCACCCAGTTCGGGCGCGACCTGCTGTCCACGCTGACCTCCATGTTCAACCCCTTGCCGGCCATCGCGCTGCTGCCGCTGGCGCTGCTGTGGTTCGGCCTGGGGCAGGGCAGCCTGGTCTTCGTGCTCATCCACTCGGTGCTGTGGCCGCTGGCGCTCAACACCTACGCGGGCTTCCAGTCCGTACCCGAGACCTTGCGCATGGCCGGCCGCAACTACGGCCTCACCGGCATCCGCTATGTGCTGCAGATCTTGGTGCCGGCCGCGCTGCCGTCTATCCTGTCGGGCCTGAAGATCGGCTGGGCTTTTGCCTGGCGCACGCTGATCGCGGCCGAGCTGGTGTTCGGCGCCTCGTCGGGCAAAGGCGGGCTGGGCTGGTACATCTTCCAGAACCGCAACGAGCTCTACACCGACAAGGTGTTCGGGGGCCTGGTGCTGGTGATCCTGATCGGCCTGGCGGTGGAGAGCCTGGGTTTCCACACGCTGGAACGGTTGACGGTGCGGCGCTGGGGCGTGCAGCGCTGAAGGGGTCGGCGCCAGCCCGGCGCTCGCGGCGCGGGATGCCGTGAGGGCACGCCGCATGCCTGCGCCGTGGGGGGGGCGACCGGGCCTGCAGCCCTACACTGTGGGCATGATCCGCTGGCTTCTCGTCATCTTCCTGGCTCTGATGTTGCTGAGCTGGCTGTCGCCCCTGCTCAGGCGCATGGGGTTTGGCCGCCTGCCCGGCGACCTGCGCTTTCGCTGGCTGGGCCGGGACTGGGACGTGCCCTTGGCGTCGACGCTGCTCCTGAGCTTTGTGGTGAGCCTGCTCACGAAGTTGCTCTGACCCCCTGCGGCACGCGCACCGGGGCAGAATGTGCCGCCGCGCGTGGCGGCTTCAGTCGCCTGCCGCCTGGAGCGCCTGCAGGAACGACCTGCGCCACCAGTGCACGTCATGTTCGCGGATGCGGGCCATGAGCTTTTGGTGGCGTGCCTGGCGCTCGGCCAGCGGCATCTGCAGCGCCTGCTGGATGGTGTCGGCCATGCCCTGGGTGTCGTAGGGGTTCACCAGCAGCGCTTCCTTGAGCTGCTCGGCCGCTCCCGCGAAGCGGGACAGCACCAGCACCCCCGGGTCGTCCGGGTCTTGCGCCACCACGTATTCCTTGGCCACCAGGTTCATGCCGTCGCGCAGCGGCGTGACCAGGCCCACGGCGGCGGCGCGGCACAGCCCCGGCACCCGCTTGCGCGCCACCATGCGGTGGATGTAGCGCACCGGCATCCAGTCCAGCTCGCCATAGTCGCCGTTCACCGCGCCGCACAGCCCCTCCAGCTCCTGGCGCAGGTCGGCATAGGCATGCACGTCGTCGCGCGAGGGCGAGGCGATCATGATCATGGTGGCGCTGTTGCGGTTCTCGGGGTAGCGGTCGAGCAGCTCGCGGTAGGCGCGCACGCGGTGCGGTATGCCCTTGGAGTAGTCCAGCCGGTCGATGCCCAGCAGCAGGCGCCGGCGCGAGTACTCGTCGCGCATGTTCTCGTAGGTTTCCACCGCGTCGGGGGCCTGCGTGAGGCGCGTGAACTCGTCCACGTCGATGCCGATGGGAAAGGCCTTGACGTGCACCGTGGCGCCAAAGGCGCGCAGGCGCTGGGCATCCACCTCCTCGGCACTGCCTTCGTTGCGCACGTAGCGCGTGAAGTGCGACACGTCGGCTTCGCTCTGCAGGCCCACGAGGTCGTAGGCGAACAGCGAGCGCATCAGCCATTCGTGCTGCGGGATGGCCGCCATGATGAGCGGCGGCGGCATGGGGATGTGCAGGAAGAAGCCGATGCGCTGCCTGCAGCCCATGGCACGTAGCTCGGCGGCCAGCGGAATCAGGTGGTAGTCGTGCACCCAGATGATGTCGTCGTCGCGCAGCAGGGGCAGCAGCTTGCGCGCGAACATCTGGTTCACGCGCCGGTACCCCGCGATGTAGCGGGTGTTGAAGTCCGCCAGGTCCAGCCGGTAGTGGAACACCGGCCAGAGCACGCTGTTGCTGTAGCCGTGGTAGTACGTGTCATGGTCTTCGCGGCACAGGTCCACGGTGGCGAGCGTCACGGGGCCCGCCTGGCGGGTCTGGAGCTCGCCTTCGCCGGGCGTGCCCGCCTCCGCGATGTTGCCGCTCCAGCCAAACCACAGGCCGCCCGTGCGGTTGAGGGTGTCGCCCAGTGCCACGGCCAGACCCCCGGCTGCGGGTTTGCGGGGGTCTGCGATGCGGTTGGATACGACGACGAGGCGGCTCATCCCCCGATCATCGACGGGGTTGGGGGGCGCCGCCTGTCGGACACGGCCTCAAATCACGCTGTCCCAGGGCGCGGACAGGCGCACGGCGGCGTTGATCACGCCCACCATCGAATAGGTCTGCGGGAAGTTGCCCCACATCTCGCGCGTTTCGGGGTGCGTGTCTTCGGACAGCAGGCCCAGCGGGTTGCGCGCGGCCAGCATGGTCTCGAAGATGGCGCGGGCCTCGGCCTTGCGGCCGATGCGCGCCAGCGCGTCGATGCGCCAGAAGGTGCAGATGTTGAAGGCGGTCTCGGGCTTGCCGAAATCGTCGGCCGCCTCGTAGCGGCGCATGTAGGGGCCGTCGCACAGGCTCTTTTCCATGGCCTCCACGGTGCTCACGAAGCGCGGGTCCCTGGGGTCGATGAGGCCAACCTCGGCCATCAGCAGCACGCTGGCATCGAGTTCATGGCCGCCAAAACTCTCGGCGAACGCCTGGCGCGCTTCGCACCAGGATTTGTCGAGGATCTCGGCGCGCATGCGGTCCGCATGCTGCTGCCAGTGGCTGGCGCGGTCTGCCAGTTGCAGGGTGGCGGCGATCTTGGCCAGCCGGTCGCAGGCCGCCCAGCTCATCAGCGCGGACGAGGTGTGCACCCGGGCGCGCGTGCGCAGCTCCCACATGCCCGCATCGGGCTGGCCATAGACGCGCACCGCGTTCTCGCCCACCTGCTCCAGCCGCGTGAATTCGGCCAGGCCCGCGCGGTGCAGCAGGCGGTGGTCGTGGAAGGCCTGGGCCGCGCCCAGCACGATGTTGCCGTACACGTCATGCTGGAAATGCTCGGCCGCCTGGTTGCCCACGCGCACGGGGCCCATGCCCCGGTAGCCCGCCAGCTGGGGCACGAGGCTTTCGGGCAGGTCGTGCTCCAGGCCAATGCCGTACAGCGGCTGGATGTGGCCGTCGCCGCCTTCCACCACCACGTTGCTGAGCCAGCGCAGGTAGTCCTCCATGGTGCCGACCTCGGAGATGCTGTTGAGCGCGCGCACCACGAAGAACGCGTCGCGCAGCCAGCAGAAGCGGTAGTCCCAGTTGCGCCCGCTGTGGGCGGATTCGGGGATGCTGGTGGTCATGGCCGCCACGATGGCGCCCGTGTCCTCGTACAGCGAGAGCTTGAGCGTGATGGCCGCGCGGATCACCGCGTCCTGCCACTCCAGCGGCACGGCCAGGGCGCGGGTCCAGTTGCGCCAGTACGAGGTGGTTTCCTGCTCGAACAGGCGGGCGGTGTCGGCGATGCCCTCCACCAGCGTCTCGTCGGCTCCCAGCAGGAAGTTGTGCTCGCGCGTGAGCACGAAGGCCTGGCCCGACAGCACGTGCGAGACCGGCGCATCGGTGGACAGGCGCAGCGTCATGCCCTCGCCTACATAGCGGATGTGGTTGCTGCCGCGCGTGATCCGGGGTTCCGTCTGCCCCCAGTCGTAGCGCACCTTGAGCGCCACGCGGATGCGCGGCGCGCCCTGGATGGGGCGCACCCGGCGTACCAGCGTCATGGGCCGGAAGTAGCGCGAGCGGCTGTAGAAGCGCGGGGCGAAGTCGGTGATCTCGATGCCGTGGCCGGCCTTGTCGAACAGCTGCGTGCGCAGGATCGCGGTGTTGGGCTCGTACCACTGGTGGGCCGAGGCCAGGTCTTCCAGTTCGACGGCGAAGTGGCTGCCCTCATCGCCGGGCTGCAGCAGGGCGTTGAAGACCGGGTCGCCGTCGAACCGGGGCAGGCAGCACCACACCATGCGGGCGTGGTCGTCGATCAGCGCGCTGATGGCGCAGTTGCCAATCATGCCCAGGTTCAAGGACCCGGGCTGGGGTTCGGTGGCTGGCGTGTTCATCGTTCGCGCTCCCAGGTGGTGCGTGCAGAAGACAGCCAGCCGCGCAGCGCGGCGGATGTCATGCAGCGGTGTTGTGCCATGGTCGGCCCCTCGCCGACCTTGATGCCCCATCCCCCCAGCGCCTGCACGGCGGCAAAGCCGGCCTCGTCGGTGACGTCGTCGCCCACGAAGACCGGCGTGCGGCCCGCGAACGGCGGCTGGGTCATGAAGTCGACGATGGCCTGGCCCTTGTGGACTCCACGGGGCTTGACTTCAAAGACACATTTGCCGCGCAGCAGTTCCACGCCGTCCAGGTGCTGCATCGCGCGCACCAGGGTGTCGTGGCACAACGCTTCCAGCGGGGGGGCCAGGCGGTAGTGCAGGGCCACGCTGGCGCGCTTTGCCTCCACCAGCAGGCCGGGGTGCCGCGCCGCGAGGTTCCGCGCGGCCTGCAGGACGGGCGCCAGGTCCGGCGGCTCGATGGCGGGGTGGGAGGTGTCGCCCAGGCGGTATTGCGCCCCGTGTTCGCTGGCCAGCGGCAGGCGCAGCGGCGCGAGGAATCCATCGATGTCGGACTCGGGCCGCCCGGTCACGATGGCCAGCGCCCCCCCCAGATGGGCATGCAGGGACGCCAGTGTGGGAACCAGGCCGGAGGCTACGCGCACCGCCTCGGGGCGCGGTGCCAACTCGGTCAGCGTGCCGTCGAAATCGAGAAAAAGCGCATGGGCAGTTGTCAGTAACGGGAGCAGCTGCATGGGGCAGGACCTTAGCAGATGGCGCTAAACCGCCTCCCGTGGAAGGGGGCTTTGGCCGTGGTAATCGTGCGTAACTTCCTGCCACTGGCCGTGCGCGGGTTTGCGCCGGGCGAAGAGTTGCCGGCCGCGGCTTGAAATGCCACGCCTTGGCCGCACTGTGCAGAAGGAAGCGATCCCCTTACCCCTCCACCCACCACGTCCACCGCATGACCGACGCCCTGCACATCGTCTGCCCGCACTGCCACACCACCAACCGCGTGCAAGGTGCCGACCTGGCCAGCGCGCCCGACTGCGGCAAATGCCACCAGCCCCTGTTCGCGGGCGCGCCGCTTGCGCTCGACGCCGACACTTTTGATCGCCATGTGGGCCGAAGCCACATCCCGGTGCTGGTCGATTTCTGGGCGCCGTGGTGCGGGCCATGCCGGCAAATGGCCCCGGCGTTCGCGCAGGCCGCCCGCGAGCTGGAGCCGCGCGTGCGCCTGGCAAAGCTCGACACCGAAGAGCACCAGGCGATCGCGGCGCGCTATGCGATCCGCAGCATTCCGACCATGATCCTCTTCCAGCAGGGGCGCGAGGTGGCGCGCATCTCGGGGGCGCTCGGCGCGGCGGACATCGTGCGCTGGGTGCGGACGGCGGCGGGCTAAAAAAAGCCCACGCGTCAGCGAATTCCGAGCGCCCGGTCGAGCGACACCTTGCCCGCGCCGCGCCCCGCCAGGTACAGCAGCAACCCCGCCCATGACAGGTGCGTGGGCCAGGCATCGGGGTAGACAAACACCTGGATGACCAGCGTCATGCCGAGCAAGGCCAGTGCGGACAGGCGCGTGCACAGGCCCAACACCAGAAGGACAGGGAACACATGTTCGGCCACGGTGGCCATCTGCGCAGCCAGCTCCGGCGCGATCAGGGGCAGCCGGTACTCCTCGCGGAAGAGCGCATGGGCGCTGTCGGAGAGGGTGAACCAGCCCTCGACCTTGGTGCGCGCCGATCGCCAGAAGATGCCCGCCACCGCCACCCGGTTGACCAGGGCCAGCAGGCCGTGCGGGGTGAGGCGGGCGGCGGCATCGGCCAGCCGTGCCAGCAGCACGCGGGGGCCCTTGGCGGGGGCGGTGGGGAAGTGGGTGGTTGTTGCCATGGGGGCTCCTCAGCCTGTGTGTGAAGGGGGCTGGACCAGGGCGCCCGCGTCCAGCAGGGCGCCCATCAGCGCGGCAAGATCGGTGGCGGGGTCGGTGGCCAGTGCGCAGGTGGCGGCAGCCTCCAGGGGCAGGCCCCCGGCACAGGCGTCCAGCAGGGCCATCCCCGGACGCGATAGGGGGCGCCATGCCACTTCGGCCCGGGGCCGGGTGAGCAGGCCGCCATCACCCACCCAGGCCAGGTGCGTGGGGATGTCCAGGCCATCGCGGTGCCTTTGCCATAGGGCGTAGGCGGGGTGTTCGTCGCACCAGGGCCAGCGCGCTGCGGGGTGCGGCCGCAGCCGCATGCCGGGCAGCGCACCGGGCGCTTGCCGGGCCCACCAGCCACGGTCCACGGCGGTGGCATCCGCCGCCAGGTGGCATTCGGTCCAGCAGCGGTCCAGGCGCGCCACCGCGGGCAGGTAGGGCAGCCCGGCGGCCGGTTCGAACCCGGCCAGAAAACCGCCAAACCCCGCGCCGTAGTCCATCAGCAGCCCGTCACGGGGCGGCCGCGCACGGGCATACACCCCCGCTGCCGCGCGGAACCAGTCTTCGCCCACCAGCTGGCACACCGTGGGGTAGCTGGCCTGCAGGGCGTCGATGCAGCCCTTGAGCACGGTGTTGCGGTACACGGCAAAGCCGGGCTGGGCCTCCAGGGCCGCTGACCACGCGGTGGCCGGGGCACGGCCGGTGCCGAGCACGGCGGCCGAGAAACCGTCCTGAAATTCGGTCAGCTGCATGCGGCCTCCCCGGCGTGCGCGGCCATGAGTGCGTGGTGGACCTGGTCGCGCTCGCCCAGCAGTTCACTGAAGCCGGGCAGGTTGCCATCGCGCTCGATGAGGGTAGGGATGGGACCTGTGCGCTCGATCACGCGTTGGTACAGCGCCCACACGGCGGGGGCCACCGGGGCGTCGTGGCTGTCGATGAGCAAGGCGTTGCCATGCACCGGGTCGGCGTGGTGGCCCGCCAGGTGAATCTCGGCCACGGCGTGCAGAGGGAATGCGTCGAGGTAGGCCTGCGCGCGCCAGCCCAGGTTGTTCGCGCTGACATGGACGTTGTTCACGTCCAGCAGCAGGCCGCAGCCGGTGCGGCGCACCAGCTCGGCCAGGAATTCGGTTTCGGCCCAATCGTGGCCGTCGATGTGCAGGTAGTGCGTGGGATTCTCGATGGCGATGGGCCGCTGCAGCACGTCCTGCGTGCGGGCGATGTTGCCAGCGATGCGGTGCAGCGCCGCGTGCGTGCGGGGAAACGGCAGCAGGTCGGGCAGGTACTGCCCGCGCCAGCGGGACCACGCCAGGTGTTCGGACACCAGGACGGGTTCCACGCGCCGCGCCAGTGCGGCCAGGCGGGCCAGGTACGCTGTGTCGGGCGGTTCATCGGCAGCGAGCGACAGGGACACGCCATGCAGCGCCACGGGGTGGCGCGCGCGGATGGCTTCCAGCCAGGCCAGGCGCGGGCCGCCGTCGGCCAGGTAGTTCTCGGGGTGCACCTCCCACCACAGGCCGGGGGCGGTGCACCGCAGCGCCTCGTCGTAGTGCGGGGGCTTGAGGCCCAGGCCAGCGGTGGGAAGCGCCATGGCCTCAGGCCTTGGCGGGTGTCAGCGAACCCATGCCCTTGGGCGTCCTGATCGATGCGCAGGTGCCCGCGGGCACGAACTTCCAGGCGTTGCCCTGGTAGTCCATCTTCGAGGTGCCGGCGCAGGTGGTGCCGGGGCCGGCGGCGCAATCGTTCTTTCCGGCCATCGAGACGCCGTAGCACTTCTCCATGGCGGGCTTGGCGCCGTCCATCGGGGCGGTCTGGGCGATGGCGGCGCCAGAGGCCAGGGCGGCAAGGGCCAGGGCGCCGAGGCTGAGGGTGCGTGTGGTCATGGTGGGATCTCCAAGGGTTGAGGGTTGCATCCGACCGGGGCGCTGCACGAAGGTGGATTCCAGCTGCCCGATCTGCGTTGTAATTCGCGCAGTGCGGCGGGCCGGTTACGGTGCTGCGCAAAAAAATGCGGTGGCAGTGCAAGAAAATTTTTTGCGGTGCCTGTAACCCGTTGGCCCCGGCATACGAATTGCCTGCAGGGAGACGCCATGGAGATTGTGGAAGAGCGCCTGCGCGGTTTGCTGCTGCAGGGGCTGGATGCCGATGCAGCCGCTTACCAGCGCTTTCTGAAGGAGCTGAGCGCGCACCTGCGCGCCTTCCTGCGCCGCCGCCTGGCGCAGCGGCCCGATGAGGTGGAGGACCTGGTGCAGGAAACATTGCTGGCGGTGCACAACCAGCGCCACACCTACCGGCCCGAGATGCCGGTGACGGCCTGGGCGCATGCGATTGCGCGCTACAAGCTCATCGACTGGCTGCGTTCGCACGCCGTGAAGGAAGGGCGCAACGACCCGCTGGACGATGCCAGCGAGCTGTTTGCCAGCAGCGACAGCGAGGCCGCCGAAGCCCGGCGCGACCTGGGGCAGCTGCTGCGCACCTTGCCGGACAAGCAGCGCCTGCCGATCGAGTACGTGAAGCTGGAAGGTCTGTCGGTGATCGAGACGGCGCGCCTCACGGGGCTGTCGGAGTCGGCCGTCAAGGTCGGCGTGCACCGGGGGCTCAAGGCCCTGGCCGCCAGGATGAGGGATATGACTCACGCAAAACAGGGCTTGCGCAAATCCCCCGCCACGGCCGACGGGTCGTTGGCGCGTCCTGATTTGCGCAAGTCCCAGGAGGAATGGCATGAAAACCGATGAATTGATCCACCTGCTGGCCGCTGATGGCGGACCGGTGCGGACCACCGCGATAGAGCAACGGTTTGCCGTGGCCGCCGCCGTGGGCATTGCCGGTGCCGGGGTGCTGATGCTGGGCCTGTTCGGCCTGCGCCCGGACCTGCCGGCGACCCTGGCGCAGCCCATGTTCTGGGGCAAGCTGGTGTTTGCCGCTGCACTGGCCGCCGCCGGGCTGGCGCTGCTGCGCCGCATGGCCCGGCCTGGCATGGCGGTGCGGCCTGCGGCGCTGCTGCTGGCGGTGCCGCCGCTGCTGCTGTGGGCCCTGGCCTTGCTGGCCCTGTCACAGGTGACGGCGGCGGAGCGGGTGCCGCTCATCCTGGGCAGCACCTGGCGCACCTGTCCGTTCAATATCGCCGCGCTGTCGGTGCCTGCGCTGGCCGCGGGCTTCTGGGCCCTCAGGGGTGCCGCACCCACGCGCCTGGCCTGGACGGGCGCGGGTGCCGGCCTGCTCGCGGGCGCGCTGGGCGCGCTGGTGTATGCCCTGCATTGCCCCGAGATGGCCGCGCCGTTCCTGGCGGTCTGGTACCTGGCGGGCATGGCCATCCCGACGGCGCTGGGGGCCGTGCTGGGGCCGCGCCTGCTGCGCTGGTAGCCGCTATCGGCGCAGGCCCGGCGGCGGGCCGCCGCTCAGGCCGCCACCCGCCTGTTGTAGGCGCGAAAGACCGTGTCCAGCGTCCATCCCAGCGATTCATACAGCGCCTGCGCGGCGGTGTTGGTGTGCGCCGTGGTCAGGTCCATGCGCACCTTGCCGTGGGCGCGGGCCGTGGCCTCGGCGGCCACCAGCAGGCTGCGCCCGGCGCCCGCCTTGCGCGCCGTGGGGGCCACGAACAGGTCGTACAGCGTGTAGATGGGCGCCGCCTCCACCGAGCAGAACGTGGGGTACAGCTGGCAAAAGCCCACTGCCGCCCGGGACGCGTCCTGCGCCAGCAGGATCACCGACTCTGCGCGCTCCAGCCGCTCCGCAATGAATGCCCGTGCTCCGGCGAGGTCCGGCGCCTGCTCGTAGAACTGCCGGTAGGCATCAAACAGCGGGGCGATGGTGTCGGTATCGGCCGGGGTGGCCAGGCGGATGTGCACAGTGGTCATGGAGGCGTGGAGAGGGCCGCGGGGCGCGAAAATGCGCCCCCGGGGCTGGCAAGAGGCGCACCCCGGAGGGGGTGCGAGCGGACGCGGATTGTAGGCAGGGTTCTGCCCGCGCTGTGGCGGCGTTTTGCGCGGGGTCAGTCAGCCTCGCTGCGGGGGTGTTGCCACCGCGCCACCGCCGCCACCCGCGCCTGGTGGATCAGCGTGCCCACCTGCGGGCCGCTCAGGCCCTTGGCCGCCGCCTGCGCGGCAATGTCGCGCGTGGCCACCGACTGCACGGCACCCAGCACGGCCAGGAGCCGGGGGCGTTGCGGGTAAGCCGATTCCTCGAACCCCAGGCGCCCGCGCGCATCGCATTCGCAGGCCAGCAGGATGTCGGCAAAGCGCGCAGGCTTGCGAATGGCGTCGCAGCGCTCCAGCAACCGCACCAGGGCGGCGGCCGACAGCTCGTTGCTGCGGTGGATGTGGCCGTGCTCGCGGGCCACCACCTCGGCCGTCTCGCGGCAGTCCACGGGCACGCGCAGACGCTCGGCCACGTCCTTGAGCAGCGCGGCGCTGCGCTCCTCGTGCCCGATGTGGCGCGGCAGCACGTCGGCGGGCGTGGTGCCCTTGCCCAGGTCGTGCGCCAGGCAGGCAAAGCGCACCGTCAACGGGGATTGCAGGCGGGCGGCCATGTCCAGCACCATCATCAGGTGCACGCCCGTGTCCACCTCGGGGTGGTACTCCGCCCGCTGGGGCACGCCCCACAGGCGCGCCACCTCGGGCAGCAGCACCTGCAGCGCGCCGCACTCGCGCAGCACCTCGAACATGCGCGACGGCTTTTCTTCCATCAGCCCGCGCGCCAGCTCCTGCCACACGCGCTCGGCCACCAGGTGGTCCGCCTCGCCATGCTGCACCATCTCGCGCATCAGCTGCATCGTCTCGGGCGCCACCGTGAAGTCGGTGAACCGCGCCGCAAACCGCGCCACGCGCAGGATGCGCACCGGGTCTTCGCGAAAGGCATCCGTCACGTGGCGCAGCACCCGCGCCGCGATGTCTCTGGCACCAAGATAGGGATCAAATAGGCCTGTGGCGCTTGTCCCATCAGCGCTGCTAGCTATCGCATTGATAGTAAGGTCGCGGCGCGACAGGTCTTCTTCCAGTGTCACGTCGGGCGAGCTTTGCACCACAAAACCCCGGTAGCCCCGCCCGCTCTTGCGTTCGGTACGGGCCAGCGCGTACTCCTCGCGCGTCTCGGGGTGCAGGAACACGGGGAAGTCGCGCCCCACGGGCAGGTAGCCCAGCTTCAGCATCTGCTCGGGCGTGGCGCCCACCACCACCCAGTCGTGGTCGTTCACGGGCCGGCCCAGCAGCTTGTCGCGGACGGCGCCGCCCACCATGTAGATTTGCATCGGTGTAGTTTAGGCCGGGCCCCCGGCCGTATATTCCAGCCCACCATGCCCCTATCGTCCGACCTCACCATTGCCCAGCTCAACCCCGACGGCAGCGTGCCCGTACCCACGGCGCCCGACGCAGCCGCCAACGCTGCAGCGGAAGCCCTGCAGCGCGAGGTGCAGTTCGAAGCTTTGAAAGCCAAGGTGGACGACCTGCAGGAGATCCTGGCCAAGCCGCTGAATGAAATCCTGGCCGATCGCGACAAGTTCAAGGAAGCGATGGCCGCATGGGATGCCTTTGGCGCGATGTGGATGCTGTCGCAGCGCGCCATGAAACGCGTGGCGCTCGACCTGGCCGCGCAGCAGGGGGTGAGCGAAGAGGACGTGGTGGCGCGTGCGCTGGCCTATGCCAACCAGGTGCTCAACGCGCAAGAGGAGGACCTGGGCGGCACCGTGGCCCCCGCCCAGTTGGCGCACATCGCGCGGCACAAGCCGTTTTTGCGCAAGCAGTTTCGGTAGCGTGGCCGGGCTGCCCGTGCCCGTTCAGCTGAACACCGGCCTGAAAAAACTCCGCTCGTAGCTCACGATGCAGCCCGTTTCCTCGGCGTAGCGGAACGCCGCCTGGCATTCCGCATCCTGCATCGACTGCTGGCGGTACACCTCGTAGGCCGCCAGGCTCTCGAACGTGAACAGCGCCAGCGCGATGTTGTTGGCGCCCTCGCTGGGCATGAAATAACCGTGGTGTTTACCGCCGAACTTCTCGACCAGCGGGATCCACAGTTTTCCGTAGTGCTCGAACTCTTTCAACTTGCTGGTGTTGAGCACGTAGCGCAGGTAGATGGTGACGGCCATGGCGCTGCTCAGCCTTGCGTGTGGCGCAGGCGGTAGGGCTCTTCGAAGTCCAGGAAGTCCTTCTCGGCCAGGGCCTCGTCGATCCAGGCCTTCACGCCGGGCAGGGCGCGCACGCGCTGCACGTAGTCGGCGATGTGGGGTGGCACGGGCAGGGCGTAGGTGTGCAGGCGCATGCACACGGGGGCGAAGTAGGCGTCGGCCACGGTGAATTGGCCGAACAGCATGGGGCCGCCATGTTCCTGCAGCAGCGCGCTCCACATGTCCACCAGCCGCTGCACATCGGCGCGCACGCCGGCCTGGTCGCGCCAGATCAGGGCGCCGGTGTCGGCCAGGTTCGCCTCGATGTTCATGGGGCAGTGGCTGCGCAGGGCGGTGAAGCCGCTGTGCATCTCGGCGCAGATGCTGCGGGCGCGTGCGCGGGCCTTGGCATCGGCGGGCCAGAGCTTTTGGACGGGGTGGGTTTCGGCCACGTATTCGGCAATCGCCAGGGTGTCCCACACCACCAGGTCGCCGTCGACCAGCACGGGCACCTTGCCCGTGGGGTTCACGGCGCCGATGGCGCGCTTGAATTCTGAATTGGCTTCGAAGCTGTCGAAGCGCACGCGCACTTCCTCGAACACGATGCCCGCCTGCTTGAGCAGCACCCAGGGGCGCATGGACCAGGACGAGTAGTTCTTGTTGCCGATATAGAGCTTGAGCATGGGGCACCTGCCGATGGAAATCAGAGAAAAGAAAGCCAGTCCGCCATGCTAGCGGCAGTGGCGCGCGCCAGCGATGCGAAAACGCGGCCCCAATGATGCGCGGCACGCATCACGGGCCGTGCGGGCCCTGTTGGCGGGTCAGACCGGCCAGACCACGCCGTTGTCGTTCAGGATGGCATCGAGCGGCAGGTCGAACGCTTCGGGCTCGAAGTCGTCCAGGTAGCCATGGGTGAAGCCCAGGCCCACGGTGAACGGCTTGGGCTGCAGCGTGGCCAGGGTGCGGTCGTAAAAGCCGCCGCCATAGCCCAGCCGGTAGCCGCCCGGCGCGTAGCCCACGCAGGGCACGAAGAGCAGGGTGGGCACGATGACCTCGGTGTCCTTGGGCTTGGGGATGCCGTAGGCGTCCTCCTCCATGGGGCAGCCGGGGTACCAGGCGTGGAAGGTGAGGGTCTTGTGCAGCTTGTTCACCACCGGCAGGCCGATGCGGCGCAGTTGGGGTTCATCGAGCAGCTCGCCGTCTTCCTTCCAACGGTGCAGGGCGGGCAGGGGGTCGAATTCGCCCTTGATGGGCCAGTAGGCGCCGATCACGGTGTCGGGCCGGTTGACCAGCCAGATGCGCATCACCTGCTGTAACAGGTCGGCCCGCTGTAGGCGGTCGGGCAGGTTGAGGCGTTCTTCTATCAACGCGCGCCGAAGGGCTGCTTTGTCCATCAGATAATTCCCCCATGCAATTTCTCAGAGCGATTCTGACACCCCTTGTCGCGGCCAGCCTGCTGGCCGCCACCGCGCCCCTTGTCATGGCGCAAAACCGTGGTGACGATACCCTGCTCGAAATGCAGCAGGCCTTCCGCAAGGGAGACCGCAAGAAACTCGAGCAGCTCCTGCCCGCCGCACGCGGCCATGCGCTGGAGCCCTGGGCGGCCTATTGGGAGCTCAAGCTGCGCCTGGGCGAGGCGTCGCCATCGGAGATCCAGTCCTTCCTGCAGCGCTACGCGGGCAGCTACCAGGAAGACCGCCTGCGCAACGACTGGCTGCTGCTGCTGGGCCAGCGGCGCGACTGGGGCCAGTTCGCCGAGCAGCATCCCGGCTACCGCATGTCGGACGACCGCGAGGTGCGCTGCTACGCACTGCTGATCGACCAGATCAAGGGGACGGCCAGCCCCACGGTGGCCGAGGACGTGCGCAGCAACTGGTACGCCCAGCGCGATGGCGACGACGGCTGCACCCACGCGGCGCGGGAGCTGCATGGCTACAAGAAGCTGTCGGCCCTGGACATCTGGCGCAAGGCCCGCCTGGGCGTGGAGGCCAACCGCCCCCGCGTCGTGCGCACGGCGGTCGAGATCGTCTCGCCCGAATCGCTGCCGCAGGTCAAGGAGGTGCTCGACGCGCCCGCCAAGTACCTGCTCTCGCGCGCCACGGCCGCCGGCAAGGCCAGGCAGGAACTGGTGCTGCTCGCGCTCCTGAAGCTGGCCACCACCGACCCGGAAGGCGCTGCCCACCAGCTCGACAGCAAGTGGGGCGTGCACCTTTCGTCCGAGGAGCGCAACTGGGCCTGGGCCGTGATCGGCAAGACCGCCGCGCAGAAGCTGGCCAGCAACGCCCACGGCTACTTCGCCAACGTGACGCGCGACAGCGACCTGAACGACGACCTGCTGGGCTGGAAGGTGCGGGCCGCGCTGCGCGCCGGCCAGTGGAAGACAGTGGGCAAGGCCGTGGACGCCATGGGCCCCGAGGCGCGCCAGGAAAGCACCTGGGTGTACTGGAAGGCGCGCTCGCTCCTGGCGGGCCGCGTGACCGACGCGGAGCGCGCCGAGGCGCGCCAGCTGCTCGAAGGCATTGCCAGCACGCGCGGTTTCTACGAGCAGCTGGCGCTGGAAGAACTGGGCCAGCGCATCACCGTGCCGCCCGCGCCCGCGCCGCTCACGCCGGAAGAAAAGGCGGCAGCCCGCGCCAACCCGGGCCTGAACCGCGCGCTGTACGCCATCCTGCTCGGCCTGCGCAGCGAGGGCGTGCGCGAGTGGAACTACACCACCAACCTGCACCAGAGCGGCGGCATGGCCGACCGCGAGCTGCTGGCCGCCGCCGACTTCGCGTGCCAGCGCGAGGTGTGGGACCGCTGCATCAACACCAGCGAGCGCACCAAGGCCGTCGTGGATACCACGCAGCGCTTTCCCACGCCGTTTCGCAGCGCCGTGGTGGAGCGCGCCACCGGCATCGGCCTGGACCCGGCGTATGTCTACGGCCTGATCCGCCAGGAAAGCCGCTTCATCATGGATGCGCGCTCCCACGTGGGCGCCTCGGGCCTGATGCAGGTGATGCCCGCCACGGCGCGCTGGACGGCCAAGAAGATCGGCCTCGCCAACTTCACGCCCGACCAGATCAACGACCGCGACACCAACATCACCATCGGCACGGCCTACCTCAAGCTCGCGCTGGACGATTTCGCTGGCTCCATGCCCATGGCCGCCGCCGCCTACAACGCCGGCCCCGGCCGCCCGCGCAACTGGCGCAACGGCCCGGTGCTCGACGCCGCCATCTGGGCCGAAAACGTGCCCTTTGCCGAAACGCGCGACTACGTGAAGAAAGTGCTGGCCAACACCACCAACTACGCCGCCATGCTCACGGGCCAGCCCCAGTCGCTCAAGAGCCGCCTGGGCACCATCGGCCCGCGCGATGCGTCCGCGCCCGAGGTGAACAAGGACCTTCCCTGACACGGGGAGGGGGTGACTGCCGCATGGGATTGCTATAAAAACATGAGCTGCCGGCGCTTTGGTGAAAAGCGGTGGAGCCCATTGGAATCAAAAACTACGGAGGGAAGCGAGATGAGCGATGCCAAAAAGATGGCGGCCCGTGCCGCCATGGCGGTGGCGGTGATGGCCATGGTCCTGGGCACCGGTGCCCAGGCGCAGCCGGTCTACAAATGGGTGGATGCCGAGGGCAAGACCCACTATGGCTCCCAGCCGCCGCCGTCCAAGCAGGATGCCGAGCCGCTGAAGCTGCAGGGCACCAACGGAACCGGTGGCGCCGGTGCGAGCGGCAAAGGGGGCGGCAAGCCCGGCAGCGTCCAGTACAACGCGGACGGCACCAAGAAGATTCCCAAGGACGTGCAGGAGTTTGCCGAGGGGGCCACGAAGGCCCTGGGCACGGTCGACAGCAAGCAGGTGCCGCTGAACTGCCAGGCCGCCGTGGGCAACATCCACGACCAGGCCGACTCCATGCTGGAAGTGGGGCAGAAGAATGTGCGCGATGGCTACATGGCCCAGGCCGACTTCGACAAGACGGCGCCCAAGATCCGCGAGGCGAAGGGCAAGTACAGCGTGTCGGACTGCCAGGGCGCGTCGGGCAACAAGAAGTCGTTCTACCAGTGCATGTCCAGCAGCTACAACCACGTGATGGGGTGCGACAAGCAGTACAAGCATTGAGCCTGCCGTGAGGCGCCGCGCGCCTTCCCGCAGGGGGGGCCCGCGCTGGCCGGACGCCGCCGGGCCACGTGCGGTGGCGCGGCCGCCTGCAGCCGCCCCCGCGCTGCTTACACGTTGTGCAGCACCTCGCCCTGGCGCAGCGCGGCGCCGGAGCGCACCAGGTCATCGGCCAGGCTGCGCAGCCACTCGGCCTGCGTCTGCTCCGCGAAGTAGCGCTCGCGCAGCATCCCGAAATAGGGCGTGGCCTCGGCCCAGGCCGTGAGGTCGGCCATGCTGATCTGCTGCCACTCCAGCAGCTTGTACTTGAGCAGCACCTTCGCGGCGTAGAGCGCGTGCTTGGCCGGGTTGCGCACGAAGCCGTCCAGGCGCCGGCGCGCGCCGTCGATGGCGCGGGGCGCATCGGCAAACACCGGCCCGTGGCCGGGGATCACCACCTGGGGCGAGAGTTTCTCGATCACGTCCAGCGTGGCGCCCACCTCGGCAAAGGCATCGTCGCCTTCCAGCTCGGGAAACACCACGCCAAAGCCGCTTTCCCAGAGCGCATCGGCCGAAATCAGCACGCGGCCCTGGGGCTCGAACAGCACCACCGAATGCGGGTCGTGCCCCGGGGCGGCATGCACCTGCCAGGGCTTGTCGCCCAGCAGCACGCAGGAGCCGGGCGTGAGCAGCGTGTCGGCCCGAAAGGGCGGGCATTCCTGGCCCGTGGGGGTGTAGCTCAGCGCATAGGCGTCCCATTGGCGCACATGGTCCGCCTGGCCGGGCGGGATGGCCGTGAGCACGCCCGGCCAGGCCTTTTGCAGCGCGGCGTTGCCGCCGCAGTGGTCGCTGTGCAGGTGGGTGTTGAGCACGCGGTCCAGCGGGCGGCCGGCCAGCGCGTCACGCACCAGGGCGACGGTCTGCTCGGCATGGCTGCAGTAGCCCGTGTCCACCAGCGCGGTGTCGTGGTGGCCGATGAAGAGAATGTTGTTGGCCGACAGCCAGCCGCGTTCGAGGACGGTGATTTCGGGGGGCAGGAGGTCGTGGGGCGCGGTGGTGGGCATGGGGGCGGGAATTCGATGGCGTCGGTGGCGGGCATGCGTGCCGCGCCGTGGGCTGCTGCCCAGCGTACCGCAGGTGGGGGCCGCCCGAAGCCCTCCAAAACCCGCAAACAGCTTCTCCGCCTCGTGGCCCCGCAGGCCCAGCCTGTATCAGAACGTCACACCCGCCACCAGGATCACGTTGGCGTATGGCGTGCACTCCCCCGTGCGCACCATCACGCGGGCCTGCTGGGTCAGGCGCTTGAAGTCGTCGTGGGGCACGGCCTGCGGCTCCACCGGGAGCTGGCACCAGCCGGGCAGATGGCCTGCGCCGCGCTCCACGGCCTCGGTGGCGATCACGGCCTTTTCCACCTGCATCTCCGACAGCACCACGCGCAGCACGTCGGCCACGGCCGGGATGCCCGGGGTGAGCGCCAGGTCGATGCGGCGGGGGCCGGGCGGGATGGGCAGGCCCACGTCGCCGATCACCATCATGTCGCCGTGGCCCAGGCTGGCGATGGCGTGGGAGAGTTCGGCATGCAGCAGGGTGGTGCGTTTCACAGGGCGATCCAGTCGGGAGGCAGGGGGCTGTGCGCCACGGCGGCGCGGGTGGGGATGGAGGGCTGGGCGCCCGGCTGCGTCACGCACAGCGCGGCGGCGCGGATGCCGTCGCGCACGCCGGCATCCAGGGGCTCGCCGCGCGCAAGCGCCACGGCCAGCGCGCCCAGGAAGGTGTCGCCCGCCGCCGTGGTGTCCACGGCCCGCACCACCCTGCCGGGGTGGTGGCGGCTGCCGGCAGCGTCGGCGGCCACGGCGCCTGCCGCGCCCAGCGTCACCACCACCTGGGCCGGGCCCTTGGCGCGCAGGGCTTGCGCGGCCTTGGCTGCTTCCACGGGCGTGGTCACGTTCTGGTCTGCCAGCGCCGTGGCTTCCAATTCGTTCACCACCAGCGTGTGCACCAGCGGCCACAGGGCTTCGGGCAGGGGCTGGATGGGCGAGGGGTTGAGCACCACAGGGCAACCAGCGGCATGCGCCATCTCGGCGGCGGCCAGCACCTGGGGCAGGGGCGTTTCAAACTGCAGCACCAGGCCGCCTGCGCCTTGCAGTGCGGTGCCCAGCGCGGCGGCATCCAGCACAAAGCGGCCATTGGCGCCCGGCACGACCACGATGCGGTTTTGCCCGCTGGCCTCCACGGTGATGGCGGCCACGCCGGTGGTGGTTTCTGTGTCGGTTTGCACGCCGCCGTGGTCGATGCCGTCGGCGTCAAGCCCCGCGCGCAGCGTGTGGCCGTAGCCATCGTCGCCCACGCGGCCAAACAAGGCCACCCGGGCGCCCTGGCGGGCGCAGGCCACGGCCTGGTTGCCGCCCTTGCCGCCGGGCACCAGGTGCAGGGCGTCGGCCAGCACGGTCTCGCCGGGGCCGGGGGCGTGTTGCACCTGCAGCACCAGGTCCATGTTCAGGCTGCCGACCACGGCGATGCGCGGCACGCGCGCGGCGGAGGCGCTCATGCGCGGGTCTCCAGGGCGGGCGGCGCGGTGGAGGCGCGCACGCGCAGCTCGGGCTGCAGCATCACCTTGCGCGCGTCCTGGCGCTTGCCGTCGATGCGTTCGAGCAGCATGTCCACCGCCAGCGCGCCGATGCGCTGCTTGGGCTGGGCCACGGTGGTCAGCGGCGGGCTGGTGAAGGCGGCCAGCTCGATGTCGTCGAAGCCCACGATGGACAGCGCCTCGGGCACGCGCAGGCCCCGTTCATGCGCGGCGCACAGCGCGCCCATGGCCATGAGGTCGTTGCAGACGAAGACGGCGGTGGGCGGCGTGTCCGCGCGCAGCAGGGCGTGCATGGCGTCGTAGCCGCCCTGGCTGGTGAAGTGGCCGTTGCACAGCATGGGCGCCTCGCCGCGGGCATCCGCAGCCGCGGACAGGGCGGCGCGCCAGCCCGCGATGCGCTGCTCGCTCGGCACCAGGCCCTCGGGGCCGCTGATGCACGCGATGCGGCGGTGCCCCAGGTCCAGCAGGTGCTGCGTGGCGAGCTGCCCGCCTTGCATGTGCGCGGTCTCGACGAGGTCGCAGGGCTGTTCGGCGATCTCGATCTCGCGGTCCACCAGCACGGTGGGGATGGACAGGCCCGCCAGCTGTGTGGGCAGGGTGGCGTCATGCCCGGTGGAGACGACGATGAGTCCGTCGATGCGCCGCTCGGCCAGCACCTGCAGGTAGGTGCCCTGGCGGTGCGCCTCGTCGTTGGTGTTGCACAGGATTAGGTTGTAGCCCGCGCCGAAGCAGCGGTCTTCCACGCTGTGCACGATCTCGGCGAAGTAGGGGTTGGAGCTGTTGGGGATCAGCATGCCCAGCGTGCGCGTGTTGTTGCTCTTGAGGCTGCGCGCGATGGCGCTGGGCACGTAGCCCAGCGCGCGGATGGCTTTTTCGACGCGCTCGCGCCCCTCGGGGCTCACGCGGCGCGTGCCGTTGACCACGTGCGACACCGTGGTGACCGACACGTCGGCGTGGCGCGCAACGTCCTTGATAGTGGCCATGGGAAGAAGAAAAAAATTGGGAGGAGAGGAAGTCGGTGGGCAAGGAGGGAGGGGTGTCAGGCGGCGGCGCGGCGCTGGCGCAGCGTGTCCACGATGACGGCCGCCACGATCACGAACCCCGTGATGATGCGCTTGCTGGGCTCGCTCGCGCCCACCTGGGCCAGGCCCGCCTCCAGCACCGCGATGATGAGCACGCCAAACGCGGTGTTCACCACCGAACCGCGCCCGCCCATGAGGCTGGTGCCGCCAATCACCACGGCGGCGATCACCTGCAGTTCCATGCCGGTGCCGGCGTTGGGGTCGGCGGCTTCGAGCCGGGCCGACTGCATCAGCCCCGCCAGCCCCGCGAGCAGGCCGGTCATGGCAAACACGATGACGCGGATGGGGCGCGGGTCCACGCCCGCCAGGCGCATGGCTTCCTCGTTGGTGCCGATGCCCACGACGCAGCGGCCGAACACGGTGCGCGACAGTACCAGCTGCGCCACCACCACCAGCAGCACCGCCAGCAGAAAGGCGAACGAGATGCCGCCGAAAAACGGCGCCGACAGCCACGAGATCGCATCGCCGACGTACTGCGTGCGCGAGTCGGTGACCACGTACGCGCTGCCGCGCACGGCTTCGAGCATGCCCAGCGACACGATGAACGAGGGCAGCCGCCAGGCCACCGAGATGGCGCCCGTGATGGTGCCGCACACCAGGCCGGTGGCCAGCGCCAGGGCTGCGGCGGCGGGCACCGTCCAGCCCCATTGCAGGATGGCGGCGGCCGAGGTGGCGGCGGCCAGCGCCATCACCGAGCCCACCGACAGGTCGATGCCCGCGATGATGAGCACGAAGGTCATGCCCACCGCCATCACGGCCAGGGCCGGGATCTCGTTGGCGATGGTGATGAAGGTCTCGGCGCTCCAGAAGTAGTCGGACAGCGACGAGAACAGCGCCACCATGCCCGCCAGCACGGCCAGCAGGCCCAGGTAGGTGCCCAGCTGGCTGCGCCAGACGGAGGAGGCGGAAGGTGCCGCCGCGGGGGCGGCAGAGTGTGCGGGGGCGTTCATGCGGTGACAGGAGAAGGGGTGGAAGGGGTGGTGCCGGTACGGCCGCCGGGCTCGGAAAACGCGGCCGCCAGCAGCGATTGCTCGGACCACTCGCCGCGCTCGAACACGGCCACCAGGCGGCCCGCGCTCATCACGCCGATGCGGTCGGCCATGGCCATGAGTTCGCGCAGGTCGGACGACACCATGAGCAGCGCGCGGCCTTCCGAGGCCATGCGATCGAGTTCGCCATACAGCTCGGCGCGCGCGCCCACGTCCACGCCGCGCGTGGGTTCGTCGAGGAGCAGCACGCGGCCCTGGCGGTGCAGCCAGCGGGCGAACACCACCTTTTGCTGGTTGCCGCCCGACAGCTGCCCCACGGGTTGCTCGGGGCTGCGGCAGCGGATGCCCAGCGTGCGCACAAAGCCCTGCACCAGCCGGCTTTCGAGCCCGCGCAGCAGCCAGCCGCCGCGCGAGACGGCCGACAGGTCGGACAGCGTGGCGTTGATGCGGATGGGCTGCGCCAGCAGCAGGCCCTGCGATTTGCGGTCTTCGGTGACCAGGCCCACGCCGGCGGCGATGGCCTGCAGGGGGGATGCGAAGCCACGCGCAATGGTGCGTGGTGTGGCGAGGGGCGCCTTGGCCGCCTGGTTTGCTATGTTTTGTGTAGCTGCTTGCGCTTGTTCATCAAGCACTGGGGGCTGTTTTTGCTCAAATTCCGGGTGCAGCGTGATGCTGCCCCGGTCTGCCCGGTCGGCGCCAAACAGCAACCGGACCAGCTCGGTGCGGCCGGAGCCGACCAGCCCGGCAATGCCCAAGATCTCGCCCGCGCGCAGTTCCAGGCTCACGTCCTGCACGGCGGTGCCCCGGCCCAGGCCCCGGGCGCCCATCACCACCGGGCCGGCGGGGCGGCGCGGGCGGTGGTCCAGGTCGCTCACCACGCGGCCCACCATGCGCTGCACCAAGTCGTCCTCGCTCATCCCGGCCATGGGGCGCGCGTCCACCAGGCGGCCGTCGCGCAGCACGGCCACGCGGTCGGCGATGCGCCGCAGCTCTTCGAGCCGGTGCGACACGTAGATGATGGCCACGCCGCGCGCGGTGAGGTGCGCGATCTGCTCGAACAGGTAGTTGGTCTCGCGCGGCGTGAGCATGGCCGTGGGCTCGTCGAGCACCAGGATGCGCGTGTCGTCCTGCAGGTTGCGCGCGATCTCCACCATCTGCTGCTGGCCGATGCCCAGCTGCGACACCGGCGTGGCGGGGTCGATGCCGCGCAGGCCAATCTTGTCCAGCTGCGCGCGCGCGGCCGTGTGCAGCGCATCGCGCCGCAGCCAGCCCAGGCGGTGCGGCAGGCGGCCCATCAGCAGATTCTCGGCCACGGTGAGCGTGGGCACCAGGCCCAGCTCCTGCATCACCATGCGCACGCCCTGGCGTTCGGCGTCGCGGCGGGAGCCGGGGGTGTAGGTCTGCCCCGCCAGGCGCATGCCGCCCCGCGTGGGCGACTCCAGCCCGCAGATGATCTTGGAGAGCGTGCTCTTGCCCGCGCCGTTCTCGCCCGTCAGCGCCAGCACCTCGCCCGCGTTCAGCGCCAGCGTCACGCCGTCCAGCACCGTGGCCGTGTAGTCCTTGCCCACGGCGTCGATCGTGAGCAGGGGAGTGGCCAGGGCGGGGGCGGCGGTCGTGCGGGGCATGGCGGGCGAAGCGGGTGCGGCTGGGGTCGGGGTGCGTCTTACTTGCTGCCCTTGGTCACGAGCACCACGTCGGTCTTCACCAGGGCGGGCAGCTGCGCCTGGGGTGTCTTGGCGGCCAGGGCCTTCTGCGCCAGCTCGATGCCGAACACGGCCTGCTTGGCGGCGTACTGGTCGGCGGTGGCCAGCACGCGGCCGTCGGCCAGCATGGGCTTGATGGCGCCGATGTTGTCGTAGCCCACCACCTGCACCTTGCCGGTCTTGCCGGCGGCCTTCACGGCGGCCACGGCGCCCAGGGCCATGCTGTCGTTGCCGGCCAGCAGCGCCACCAGGTCGGGGTGCTCGCGCATCATGCCGGCGGCCACGGTGTTGCCCTTTTCAATTTCCCAGTTGCCGGACTGCACGCCCACCACGGTGATGTTGGCGGCCTTCATCGCGTCCTGGTAGCCCAGCGTGCGCTGCTGCGCATTGAAGGTGGTGGACACGCCTTCGATGATGCCCACCTTGTCGCCGGCCTTCAGTGTCTTGGCCAGGTGGTCGCCCACCAGCTTGGCGCCCGCGCGGTTGTCGGGGCCCACGAAGGGCACGGTGATGTTCTTTTCCTTCAGCGCGTCGGCATCGAGCTGGTTGTCGATGTTGACCACCAGGATGCCCTTGTCGATGGCGGATTTGACCACGGGCACCAGCGCCTTGGAGTCGGCCGGGGCCAGCACGATGGCGCTGACCTTCTGCGCCACGGCCTGCTCGATCATCTTGATCTGCGCGGCGGTGTCGGTCTCGTTCTTGATGCCGTTGGCCACCAGCGTGTATTCGCTGGCGTGCGCCTTCTGGTGCGCCTTGGCGCCGTCTTCCATGGTGCGGAAGAACTCGTTGGCCAGCGACTTCATGACCAGGG
This sequence comes from Acidovorax sp. GW821-FHT10E04, assembly GCF_059415185.1. Taxonomy (NCBI): domain Bacteria; kingdom Pseudomonadati; phylum Pseudomonadota; class Betaproteobacteria; order Burkholderiales; family Comamonadaceae; genus Acidovorax; species Acidovorax sp. GW821-FHT10E04. The sequence continues at coordinate 76,258 of NZ_JBWKMT010000007.1, read as the reverse complement.
CGATCTTGGGCTTGTCCTGCGCGAACGCAGGGCTGGCCAGCAGGCTGCCCACAACGGCAAGGGCGGCGGCGGTCTGAACGGAACGGCGGGTGAACTGCATGGTGTCTCCTGTTGGAATGGGGCTTCAAGCGCCAGCGGCGCCCACAAAAACGCTTCGGGCGACCCGCCAAAGCGATGCCGCGGCGCGAATCATATCGAAAGCAAACGTTTGCGCAAACGTTTGCTAGTGGGTGAAAACCCTGAAATAGCACGCAATGGCCTGGCGGGGAGAAAGCCGGGAACGGCTTTGCCGCCGTGCCGCCCTGCGCGGAGCCCGGCCCTGGCTTCGCGGGGCTTGGAGGGGGTGGATGGGAGGAGGGGCCCCGCAGAGAAGAGCAAGGGCCGGGCCGTGGCGCCAGGGCGTGGAAACCTGCGCGCTGCCTTGCCAGGAACACCGCGCAAGGCCCGCCCCGCCGCGCCGGTGTTGTGCCCCCTTTCCCTGGCGCGAAGCGCGTGAGGAGAAGGGGGAAAGGAAGGAGAAGAGGAAAGGAGGCGGAGCCGCTCAGGCGGCGGTTCTCAACTCCCGCCGCAGGATCTTGCCCACGTTGCTCTTGGGCAGCTCGTCGCGGAACTCGATGTACTTGGGCCGCTTGTAGCCGGTGAGGTTCTCCTGGCAGTAGCGGGCCACGTCTTCCTCGCTGAGCGTGGGGTCGTTCTTGATGATGAACACCTTGATCGCCTCGCCCTGCTTTTCGTCGGGGATGCCGATGGCCGCGCATTCCACCACGCCGGGGCACAGGCTGATGACCTGCTCCAGCTCGTTGGGGAACACGTTGAAGCCGCTCACCAGGATCATGTCCTTCTTGCGGTCGATGATGCGCGTGTAGCCCTCGCTGTCCATGATGCCGATGTCGCCCGTGCGCATGAATCCATCGGGCGTGAAGGCCTTGGCGTTCTCCTCGGGCTGGTTGTAGTAGCCCGTCATCACGTTGGGGCCGCGGATGCAGATCTCGCCCGGGTCGCCCTGGGGCACGCTGTGGCCGGCGTCGTCCTTGATGGCGATGTCGATGCCCGGCAGCGGCAGGCCGATGGTGCCGCTGAAGGTGGTGTTGTTCACCGGGTTGTTGGTGCCGATGGCGCAGGTCTCGCTCATGCCCCAGCCTTCGATCATGGTGCTGCCCGTGACCTTTTGCCACTGCTTGGCCGTGCCTTCGCTGGCGGCCATGCCGCCGGCCTGCGACACGCACAGGTGCGAGAAGTCGAGCGTGCGGAACTGCGGGTTCTGCAGCAGCGCGTTGAACAAGGTGTTCACGGCGGGCAGCATGTGGAAGGGGCGCTTCTTGAGCTCGGCCACGAACTTGGGAATGTCGCGCGGGTTGGGGATCAGCGTGAGGCTGGAGCCCTGGCGGATGGCCAGCAGGCACAGCGTGAGCGCGAAGATGTGGTACAGCGGCAGCGCGGCGATGGAGTTGGCCTTGCTGATGTCGCCCACCTTCGACAGCGCGGGCGTGAACCAGGCCTCGGCCTGCAGCGTGGCGGCCACGATGTTGCGGTGGGTGAGCACCGCGCCCTTGGACAGGCCCGTGGTGCCGCCCGTGTACTGCAGGAAGGCGATGGAGTCGAGCGTGGCCTGGCTCGGGGCCAGGGACTTGTGCTCGCCCAGCGACAGCGCCTTCTTGAAGGTGACGAGCTTGCGGCCGCCGGTCAGAGGCAGCTCGTAGGCCGGCACCATCTTGGCCAGGTGGCGCACCGCGAAGGTGATCCAGGCGCCGAACGCGGCGCCCAGCAGGTCGCCCATCGAGGTCATCACCACGTGCTGGATGGCGGTGCGGTCCACCACCTCGGCCAGCGTGTGCGCGAAGTTCTCCAGGATCACGATGGCCGTGGCGCCCGAGTCCTTGAGCTGGTGCTCCAGCTCGCGCGCCGTGTACAGCGGGTTCACGTTCACGCAGGTGTAGCCCGCGCGCAGCACGGCCGCCATGGTCACGCCGAACTGCGGGATGTTGGGCAGCATGATGGCCACGCGCGCGCCGGGGGCCAGGCCCAGGCTCTGCAGGTAGGCGCCCAGCGCGGCCGAGCGGCGCTCCAGTTCGCCATAGGTCATCCACCGGTCCATGCAGACCGAGAAGGGGCTCTTTGCGTGCTTGCGGAAGGATTCCTCCAGCAGGTGGGCCACGGAGCGGTATTGCTCGGGCTGCACATCGTGCGGTACGCCCGGGGGGTAGCTCTTGAGCCAGATCTTTTCCATGCGCTTGTTTCCTTGTGCTCGCCAGTGAAAGGGTGGGCACAGATTGTGGAAGCGCGGGCGTGCAGTCAGCTACCGGGCTTGTCCTAGGGTGCGCGCCAGTTGGGTCTCGCAGGTGACAGGATCGGCATCGAACAGCTGCGCCATCAGCGCGCCTTCGCGCTCCTGGATGGTGGCCAGGAACTGCTCGACCCCGCCGCGCTGGCGCGCGAGCTGGCCAAAGGTGTCGAAGCCCGCCTCCAGGAACCGCTGCAGCGCGCCCATGCCGGCCGCCTGGGCGGGCGCGCGCATCATGCGCAGCATCATGCGCAGGCCGGGGGTGCGGGTCAGGCGGGCGAGGTCGGTGCCCATGGCCAGCACGCGCTGCAGTTGCTGCTGGCGCGCATGGCGCTGCCCCACGGCGCGCCAGGCGGCGGTGTAGCGGGCGGCGTCCGGCATGCCGCCCCCGCCGGAGGCGTCGAGCCAGGCGCGGCCCATCTCCTGGTCGAGCCCCTCGGTCTGCGCATGCAGCACGGCCAGCGCCACGGCGGTGGCCACCACGGGCTGGGGGAACATGGTCTGCAGCGTGCCCGCGATGCGGCCGAACTGCAGGTCGCGCTCGGTGTAGTCGGTGTCGCTGTACAGCTCCTCGAGGAAGAACCGGGCCGCGGGGCCGAACGAGGGCGAGCCCATGAGGTCGGCATAGGTGCCCCTGAAGCGCCGTGCCTGCAGGGTCTTGACCTGGCCCACCGCCGCGCCCAGTGCGGCATCGCCGGTGCGGTGCAGGCGCAGGGCCGTGACGTCGGCGATGCAGTCGCGGATGGTCTGGGCGGCATCCATGGGGCGGGGTCCTTTCTACGTGCGGGGGGCGCCAGGGCAGGGCCCAGACCGCACAATGCGGCTGGTCAATTACAACATCTGCCCATCACCACCATGATCGCGCGCTGGCAACGAACCCTGCTCCTGTTCATCCTGCTGACCATGGCCGCCTGGCTGGTGTGGCAGTGGCCGCATTCGCCCTTGCGTGCCGTGCTGGGGGCGTTGCTGCCCCTGGGGATATACCTCGCGGTGATGGCGGTGGAGTTTGTGCTGATGCACCTCACCAACCGCCAGGACGCCGCGCCCCGTGCGCGCCTCTCCCAGGTGCTGGCCGCCTGGTGGGCCGAGGTGTGGGTGGCATTGATGGTCTTTGGCTGGCGCCAGCCGTTTCGCCACCAGTCATTGCCCGACTGGCTGCCTGCGCAGCCGACCGGAAAGCGCGGCGTGGTGCTGGTGCACGGCTTCATGTGCAACCGGGGCCTGTGGTTACCGTGGTTCGCGCCATTGCAAGCCCGGGGCCATGCCCATGTGGCGGTGAACCTGGAGCCGGTGATGGGCTCGATTGACGAGTACGCCGACATCATCGAAGAGGCCGTGCGCAAGGTGACGGCGGCCACGGGCCAGGCGCCGGTGTTGCTGTGCCACAGCATGGGCGGGCTGGCGGTGCGGGCCTGGCTGCGCGCGCACCAGGCGGACGGGCGGGTGCACCGGGTGCTGACGCTGGGCACGCCGCATGGGGGCACGTGGCTCGGGCGCTTCAGCCGGGCGGTGAATGGGCGGCAGATGAGCCTGGCGGGGGACTGGGTGGTGGCGCTGCAGCGGGCCGAGCCGGCGGGGCGGGCGGCGTTGTTCACGTGCTGGTATTCGAACTGCGACAACATCGTGTTCCCGGCGAGCACCGCGGCGTTGCCAGGGGCGGACAACCGGTTGGTGGAGGGCGTCGCGCATGTGCAGATGGCGGTTGACCCTGGGGTGATGGAGGCTTGTCTGGAGGAGATAGGTCGAGGGTGATTTTGTGAGTTTTTTTGACTGCTGGCGCTTTTCTATAAAGCGTTGGTAGCTATCAATTTTGTAGTTTTTGTTAGGTGTGCTGATTTAGCCGTATGCCTTTGCTGAGGGCGGGAGCCGGGTTGTCGCCCCGGCAGGCGAGTAACTTTCTTTTGCTTCGCCAAAAGAAAGTCACCAAAGAAAAGGCGACCCCCAGTCTGCGACCCCTGCGCTTTGCTCCGGGGCAAACCTGCGTCGTGTCGGTTGCGGGGTGCGCCGTGGAACTCGCTTTGCGCTGCGCGCGCCGCTCAGACAGCCACGGCGAGTCAGAGCACGAAGCATGGGCGCTGCGACGCCCATGCCACCCCGCAACCGCCCCGCCGCAGGCGCAGCCAGCAGGGGGTGGACAGCAGAACATCCAAACAACCGAACAGCCGGACATCCATTCGGGCCATCGCTGCGCTCGGCCCAGTTTGCGCAGCGCGTGGCGCTTGCGCCCGCGAGAGGGGGCCGAGCGAAGCAATGGCCCGTGTGGATGTCCGTTTCTGGGTTCCCTTCTGCGCGTGCCGAGAAGCGCAGGGCAGGGGGTGCGTGCGTGTGCCGAAGGACACACGCACTTCGTGTACTGACTTGCCGCAGTTGTTTGAACGGAGCGCGTAGCGCGCAGTGAGTTCTGCGGCGCACCCCCTGTCCGAGCATCGCAGGTTGCCCGTAGCGTAGCGAAGGGACGCGCGCAGTAGGGTCGCCCTTTCTTTGGTGACTTTCTTTCGGCGACGCGAAAGAAAGTTACTCGCATGCCGGGCGACTCCCGGCCTCCGCCCTCAACCCAGGCACGGAGACCGATACATCCACAACCTCCGACAGCCTCGGCCAAGTATTGCTGGGTGCAAAAGGGGTGCTATCAAAGACGTAGCTGTCAATGCATGATTCACTAGCGCTAGCAGCCAATATCACCAAAAATCAAGCCGCCACAGCCTCCCGCTCATCCGCCGCAAACTCCGGCAACCCCCGCAGCCGCTCATAGATCGGCGCAAAGTCCGCCGCCGTCATCTCGAACAGCTGCTCGAAACTGTCGATCACGAAATACGTCTGCTGGTACGTATCGATCTTGTAGCGCGTGCGCATGGTGCGCTCCAGTTGCAGCGCAATGCGCTGTGGCTCCGGGCTCTGCACGGAATACGCCAGTTCGCCCGAAGAACTCAGAATCCCCGCGCCGTACGCCCGCAACTGCCCCGCCTCGCGGATCAACCCGAACTCGATCGTGTACCAGTACAGGCGGCTCAGCATCTCGCACGACCCCAGCCCCTGCGCCTTCAGCCCGCCCTGGCCATAGCGCTGCACATAGTCCGCGAACACCGGGTTGAACAGCAGCGGCACGTGGCCGAACAGGTCATGAAAAATGTCTGGCTCGACGATGTACTCGAACTCCTCGGGCTTGCGGATCCAGTCCGTCACCGGGAACTTGCGGTGGGCCAGCAGCGTGAAGAAGGGCACCTCGGGGATCAGGCCGGGCACGCCCACCAGCTCCCAGCCCGTGGCCTTGTAAAGGCGCTCGTTGACTTCCTCAAAACGCGGAATGCGGTCGCTGGCGCCCAGCGAGGGCAGGGCGTCGATGAACGCCTGGCTCGCCAGGCCCGGCAGCAGGGCGCGCTGGCGCTCGTACAGGCGGCGGTAGGTGTCGTGGTCTGCGGCGGTATAGGCCGCGTAGTCCTGCGGGCAGGTGTAGTCCTCGCTGGCGCGCGAGTAGTCGCCCCGGGGTGGGCGGGTGGATTGGCCATAGACGACGGGGGCTTGTCCCATTTTGTGCTCCTTGGCCGTCCTGGTGCGGCGCGCCGGGTGGCGCGCACCTGCCCGGGCGGCGGTTATTCGATCTTGATTTTTGCGGCCCGGATCAGGAACTCGTACTTGCTGTTTTCCGAGCGCACGAATTGCGCGAACCCGTCGAGCGTCAGCTCTTCGGGCGTGATGCCCATCTTCTTGAACTTCTCCTTGCCAGCGGGCGACTGCATGGCCGCCGAGAACGCGTTGGCGTAGCGGCGCGCGTCGGCGTCCGGCAGCGAGGCGGGCGCGAACAGGCCAAACCAGGTGGACACGTTGAAGCCCTGCACGCTGTCGTTGATGCTGGGCACGCTGGGCAGCGACTCGTTGCGGCTGAGCGTGGTCACGCCCAGCGCCAGCAGCTTGCCCGACTGGATCTGCGGCAGCGCCGAGGCCAGGTTGTCGAACACCATCAGCACCTGCCCCGACTCCAGCGCCGCCAGGGCGGGCTTGGAGCCCTGGAACGGCGTGTGGCCCATGCGGGTGTTGGTGAGCGACTTGAACATCTCGGCCGAGATGTGGCCGATGCTGCCGTTGCCGCCCGAGCCGTACTTGGCCTGGTCCGGGTTCTTCTTGAGGTACTGCACCAGGTCCGGCGTTGTCTTGATGCCCAGCCTGGCGGCCTGCTCCGCGTTCACCACCAGCACATTGGGCGTGCGCGCCACCAGCACGAGGGGCTTGAAATCCTTGAGCGGGTTGTACGGGAAGTTCTTCTTGTACAGCCAGGGGTTGACGGCATGCGTGGCCACCGCGCCCATCAGGATCTGGTTGCTGGTCTTGGGTGCCTTGGCCACCTGGTCGGCCCCGGTGCCCCCGCCGGCGCCAGGCTTGTTCTCCACGGTGATGGAGCCCAGCTGGGCTGCGGCGCCTTCGGCCACGATGCGTGCCGAGGTGTCCAGCGGGCCGCCGGCAGGGTAGGGGACCACGATGGTGAGGGGGGCGGACGGGTTCTGCGCCTGCGCCGCCGTGGCGGCGCAGAGCAGGACGAGAACAACACTGGACAAGGTGCTACGGAGCGACATCGGGATCCTTTTGAGTTCCGGGGAGCGCGCAGTATAGGCATCTGGTCAGGGTTAACCCGGGATGTCTGATGTCTTAGGTGTTGAGCACCCCACGGCGGATCTGGTCGCGCTCCAGCGATTCGAACAGTGCCTTGAAGTTGCCTTCGCCGAATCCGTCGCGGTAGTCGCCTTCGCGCTGGATGAACTCGAAGAACACCGGGCCCAGCATGGGCGTGGAGAAGATCTGCAGCAGCAGGCGCGGCGTGCCGTCGGCCGTGGTGCCGTCGAGCAGGATGCCGCGCGACTGCAGCTCTGCCACCGGCTGGCCGTGGCCGGGCAGGCGGGTGTCCAGCATCTCGTAGTAGACGTCGTTGGGCGCGGTGGCCAGCGAGACGCCGGCCATGCCCAGCTTGTCCACCACGTCCTGCAGGTTGTCGCAGATCAGCGCGATGTGCTGGATGCCTTCGCCGTTGAACTGCATCAGGAATTCCTCGATCTGGCCGCCGCCCTGCTTGGACTCTTCGTTCAGCGGGATGCGGATCTTGCCGTCGGGCGCGGTCATGGCCTTCGACGTCAGGCCCGTGTACTCGCCCTGGATGTCGAAGTAGCGGATCTCGCGGAAGTTGAACAGCTTCTCGTAGAAATTGGCCCAGAAGCCCATGCGGCCCCGGTACACGTTGTGCGTGAGGTGGTCGATCAGGTTCAGGCCGTGGCCCACGGGGCGGCGGTCCACGCCTTCGATGAATTCAAAGTCGATGTCGTAGATGGACTTGCCGTCCTCAAAGCGGTCGATCAGGTACAGCGGCGCGCCGCCGATGCCCTTGATCGCGGGCAGGCGCAGCTCCATGGGGCCGGTGGGGATCTCGATGGGCTGGGCGCCCAGCTCCAGCGCGCGGTTGTAGGCCTTGTGCGCATCCTTCACGCGGAAGGCGAGGCCGCAGGCCGACGGGCCATGCTCGGCGCCGAAGTAGGCCGCCTGGCTGTGGGGCTCGCGGTTGAGGATGAAGTTGATGCCGTTCTGGCGGTACAGCACCACGTCCTTGGAGCGGTGCTTGGCCACCAGGGTGAAGCCCAGCTTCTCGAACACGGCTTCCAGCACGCCGGGTGTGGGCGAGGTGAATTCGACGAACTCGAAGCCCATCAGGCCCATGGGGTTGTCCCAGGCTTCCAGCTGGGTGGCGGTTGTTTGGGGCAAGGCGGCGTTCATGGGGTGTCTCCGGCATTCGTTGAGGAATGCCATGGACTGTAGGCGTGCCCTGCCTCATGTTTCTGGCGAAATCAAGAGGCTTTGGCCTTTGATTTGCAGGAATGTTGCGAATGGTCAAAAAATGGCGCAGGACAGGCGCGCCACCCGGGCGCACCGTCGAATGGCACCGGCGCCCTGCGCTCAGGAGCCCGGCGTGGCCGGCGGGAGCTTTCGCAGCGCCAGGGCGGCATCGAGGCGCTGCTGCTCCTGCGGTGAGAACAGCTGCTGGCGCAGTGATTCCAGTGCCCTGCCGTCGCCCGGCTGGGCACGGGCCTGGCTGTACTGGTCCAGGCGCTGCTGCCAGCTTTGCTCCTCCCGGTCCAGCTGGGCCATGGCGTGGGCCGCGGCCTCGCCGTACTGCGCGCTGCGCGCGGCGTGGCGGGTGCGTTCGTCGGTGTTTTGTGCGTTGAACGCGGCGGTCTGGGCCGCCGCGCTCAGGTGTTCGGTGGCCGCTGCGCGCTCCGCGCGGCGCGCCTGGGGCAATTCGTTCTCTGCATCGCGCAAGGCCTGGGTGCGCTGTTCGGCGGTGAGCCGGGGGTTGCGCTCGATCTCCAGGCGCGCCAGCGTGTAGCGGTCCAGGTCCGCCTCGCGGGCGAACAGGGCGTCGTGCTCGGGGCCGTCAAAGAACTGCTGGCGCACCTTGTGGCGCGCCTCCAGCGCTTCGCGCAGCGCGCCGGGGTCGGTCGGGTCCGGGGGCGTGCGCAGCTGGCCCAGCGCCACGCGGTAGTCCACGTAGCGCTCGGCCAGTGCCAGTGCCCGGGCGGCCAGTGCCGCCGGGAAGTGCTTGCCCACCAGGCCCGCCAGGCGCTGCTTGAGCGTGGCGGGGTCCGCCGCGCCGCCGTCCTGCGCCTCCATCAGCAGCGCCTCCAGCGTATCGCGCAGGCCGTGCACCAGCAGGGGGTCTTCGTGGCGGTCCGGGCCGGCGGCGCGGCGGGCGGCGAAGAAGCTGCTCTCCATGGGCCGTGCCGAGCCCGACGGGTTCTGGCGCGCGCTGCCGGCCTGCGGGCCGGCGCCGCCGGCGCCTGGATGCGGGTCCTCCGCGCTCTGCAGGCCGTGCGGGGCCGTCCACCAGACCACGGCGGCCGTGGCGGCGGCCAGGGCCACTGCGGCGGCGAAGGCGCGGGACCTTTTTTCCACGGCTTACAGGCCCTGCGTCTTGAGGCGGTTGGCGTGCTGGCGGTACAGCGTCACCGGGTCGGTGGAGAACCAGTCGCGCAGGCCCAGCAGCTGGTTCACTTCGTCCAGGTGGTTCTGCCGGTGGTCGCCCAGGTGTTTGCCCAGGCGCGACGAGCAGGCGGAGACCAGGCCGTCGTTGGCCTCGCCAAAGACCAGGCTGAGCACGCTCAGCAGGCCATCGCTGGCATCGAGCACGTTGGTCAGGGGCTGCGTGCCCGTCCAGGAGTAGTAGCGCACGCCGTTGGCCAGCTCCGCACCGCTGCCGCAGCCGCTGGGCAGGGCCTGCGGAAAGCGGCGGTTGAAGTCCGCGAGCCCGGCGGTGGTCAGCGAATCGAGCGCGGCGGTCGGCATCTGGGGCAGGGCCGAACCCCCGGACGTGAGGTTGATCAGGCTGACCAGCGCCCTGGCCGCGCCGCTGGCCACGGCCTCCGACACCGAACCGGCGGGGGCCACGCCCCGCAGGATGTCCGCCACGCGCGATCCCTTGTTGACCCCGCCCACCGAGGTGACCGACGCCACCAGCTGCGGCGCGACGCCCGCCACATAACGCGTGGTGGGTCCGCCATGGGAGTGGCCCACGAGGTTGACCTTGGCCGCTCCGGTGATCGCCAGGATGGTCTTGACCTGCGCCAGCAGCTGCTCGCCCCGGACCTCGGTGCTGTTCGCGGCGGACACCTGCGCCACGTAGACCTTCGCGCCGCCCTGGCGCAAGGCGTCGGGAATGCCATAGAAGTAGTCGATGCCCAGGGCCGAGTCGAAGCCGAAAAGGCCGTGCACCAGCACGATGGGGTAGCGCGTCTGGGTGTAGCCGCTCTGGGCCTGGGCGCTGGCCCCCAGGAGCAAGAGCCCGGCGCTGGCCGCCAGCGCGAGGCGCCGCAGAAAGCGGCTGAGGAATCCGGTCATGTGGTTGTCTCCGTTGGATATGGTTTTTGTGCCTGCAAAAAACGAACGACCGTGCGTTTTTGCGGGATTCATTCTTCTGGTCCCGGCGTGGTGTCACTATCGGGACATACCCCAGCATGCAATCTGGCAAGCGAAAAATGCGCGGATTCCATAAAATCCTGCGCTATGCAAGCCTCAAGCGCACTCGACAAGCTGGACAGGGCCATATTGCGCCGTCTGCAAGAAAATGGCCGGGAGACGTATGACGTCATCGGTGAGCAGGTGGGCCTGTCGCCCAGCGCGGTGCTGCGCCGCGTCAAGCGCCTGGAGGAAAGCGGGGTGATCGACCGCTACGTGGCGCTGGTGCCCCCCGAGGCCGTGGGCCTGGGGCTGACCGCCTACCTCAATGTGCGGCTGGAAAAGCACACCGAAAGCCACAAGCGCAACCCCATGGACCTGTTCCGCGCCAGCGTGCAGACGTGGCCCGAAGTGGTGGAATGCGCATCGCTCACGGGCGAGATGGACTACCTGCTGCGCGTGGTGGTGGCGGACATGGCGCACTACAGCCGCTTCATCATGGACACCCTGCTCAAGCACCCCAGCGTGCAGGACTGCAAGACCAGTTTCGTGCTCGACCGGGTCAAGGCCACCACCGCCGTGCCGGTGTGATGGCCTCGCGCCCCGGGCCGCTTGCCGCGCGATGGCCGCCGCTATACCCTTGCGGGCGGCCGGCACCCGGCGCTGCGGGGCCGGGATGGGTCGCGCAGAAGACATCCGTGGGCCCTGGCGCAAGGCAATTGCTATGAATTTAGTAGCTTATAGCGCCCATGGACAAAGCGCTGAAAGCTATTTTCTGCCTTGATTTGAGGCATCTCACTACTTTGTTGCAATGCAGCAATTTGTACTGGAAATAATGAGGGAAAACCCTTATATTTACAGCCATGTTCGCAACGAAAGACTGGCTCAAGGCATCCTGGCACGCAGGCAGGGACATGCTGCGCCCGGTGACGGGCGGCCCGTCTCCCCATGACACCCACGCAAAGCAGGAGGTGCCCATGATGGTTCCCATCCGCGCCCTGGGCCCGTCCTACCGCGAGCGGATCACCCAGCATCTGCTGAAGCTCGAACCGGCGGACCGCTATCTGCGCTTCGGCTACGCGGCCAATGACGAGCAGATCCGCCGGTATGCCGAGCACCTCGATTTCAACCGCGACGAGATCTTCGGCATCTACAACCGCCGCCTGGAACTCATCGCGATGGCCCACCTGGCGTTCTCGGAGCATCCCGAGCACAAGCACTGCGCCGAGTTTGGCGTTTCCGTGCTCAAGCAGGCGCGGGGCCGTGGTTTCGGCGCACGCCTGTTCGAGCGCGCGGTGATGCATGCGCGCAATGAAGGCGTGAACATGGTCTTCATCCATGCGCTGTCCGAGAACACCGCGATGCTCAAGATTGCCCGCAAGGCGGGCGCCACCGTGCGCCGCGACGGCTCGGAGTCCGAGGCCTACCTCCAGATCCAGCCCGCCAGCCTGGACACGCGCATGGCCGAGATCGTGGAGCAGCAGTTTGCCGAGGTGGACTACCAGATCAAGAAGCAGGCCAAGCAGTTCTGGGATTTCCTGGCGGGCGTGCAGGAAGTGCGCAGCGGCGTGCAGCACGCGCGCCACCAGTCCGCCGAGTGACGGGCGGCGGGCCCGGGCCGCAAGGCGCGGGCGCCATGGCGCGCTGTCACAACAATCCGCTATCCTAGGGGCCTGATTCACTACCCGCACGTCCTCAGTGTCTGACCCGCACCCTGCGCACCCCGGGCGCTTGCCCGAGAGGGAAGACAAGCGCACCTTCCTGCAGAAAGTGGCCGAGTTCATCCATCCGGGGCCGGACTCCACGGAAGAGCTCATCGAAACCCTGGCCGAGGCCGAGGACAACGAGGTCATCGGGGCCGAATCGCGCGTGATGCTCGAGCGCGTCATCCGCATGGCCGACATGACGGCGGGCGACGTGATGGTGGCCGCGCCGCGCATGGACCTCGTCAACATCGACGCGCCGTTCGACGAGCTGCTGCACCTTGTCATCAACACCGCGCATTCGCGGTTTCCGGTGTACCAGGGCGAGCGCGAGAACATCATCGGCATCCTCATGGCCAAGGACCTGCTCAAGCTGCAGCGGGCACCCGAGCTGAACATCCGCGCGCTGCTGCGCCCCGCCGTCTTCGTGCCCGAGAGCAAGGGCCTGAACGACCTGCTGCGCGAATTCCGCGGCAACCGCAACCACCTGGCGATCGTGATCGACGAGTTCGGCCGCGTGGCCGGGCTCATCACCATCGAGGACGTGCTCGAGCAGATCGTGGGCGAGATCGAGGACGAGTTCGACATTCCCGAGGACGACGGCGACATCTTCGGGCTAGCCGACCGCACCTACCGCGTGAGCGGCGACACCTCGGTCGAACGGGTTTCCGAGGCGTTCGACGTGCTGGTCCAGGGCAGCGACCCCGACGAAACCTTCGACACCATCGGTGGCCTGATCGCCCACGAAATGGGCCATGTGCCCAAGCGCGGTGAGCACCTGCAACTGGGCGGGCTGCACTTCGTCGTGCTGCACACCAAGGGCGGCGCCGTGCGCTGGTTCAAGGTGTCGCGGGTCGAAGACGCCAGCGCCGGCGGCTGATGGCCCGCGCGCGCACGACGCCGGGGCTGCCGCTGGCCCTGCAGGCGCTGCTGGCCGTGGCTGCCGGCGTCGCGCAGGCGGCCTCGCTGGCCTGGCCGTGGAGCGGCGAGCCCCTGTGGTGGCTGCAGATCGCCTCCATGGCGGTGCTGGCCTGGCTGGTGCGCCCGCAGGCCACCGCGTCCGTGGCCTGGCGGCGCGGTGCCGCCATCGGCGGCCTGTTCGCCACGGCCTGGCTCGCGGGCACGTTCTGGTGGCTTTTCATCTCCATGCACACCTACGGCGGGCTGGCCGCGCCGCTGGCGGTGGCGGCGGTGCTGGGCCTCGCGGCGTTCCTGGGCAGCTACTACGCGGTGATGCTGGGGCTTTTTTGCCGCCTGGCGCTTGCCAACAGGGCGCTGACAGCTATTGTTTTCGGAGCGTTCTGGCTGCTGGCCGAACTGGCGCGCGGCACGCTGTGGACGGGTTTCCCGTGGGGCGCGGGCGGCTACGCCCACGTTGACGGGCCGCTGGCGGTGCTGGCGCGCATCCTGGGCGTGTACGGCATCGGGGCGGTGGCTGCGATGCTGGCGATGCTGGCCGTGCAATGGCGCCCGGGGGACCTGCGCCACTGGCGCCTGTGGGGGCTGGCCGGCGTTCTCGCGGCGGGCCTGGCGGGCGCCACGCTGGAGCGCCATTGCGCGGTGAACCTGTGCCACACGCCGTCGGCCCGCGCGGCGCCGCCGATGACCCTGGAACTGCTGCAGGGGAACATCCCGCAGGACGAGAAGTTCCAGCAGGGCAGCGGCGTGCCGATGGCGCTCAAGTGGTATGCCGATGCGCTGCGCGACGCCAGGGCCGACCTGGTGGTGGCGCCCGAAACCGCCATCCCGCTGCTGCCCCAGCAGCTCATGCCGGGCTACCTGGAAGGCATCCAGCAGCGCTACGCGCAGGGCTCCCAGGCGGCGCTGCTGGGCATTCCGCTGGGCAGCGAAACGCTGGGCTACACCAATTCGGTGCTGGGCATGGGCCCCGGCCGCCAGAAGACGCCGTACCGCTACGACAAGCACCACCTGGTGCCGTTCGGGGAATTCATCCCGCCGTTCTTCAGATGGTTCACGGCCATGATGGACATCCCGCTGGGCGATTTCAACCGCGGAACCGTGGGCCAGGCCCCGTTTGCCTGGGCAGGCCAGCGCATCGCCCCCAACATCTGCTACGAAGACCTTTTTGGCGAGGAACTGGGCGCGCGGTTCGCCAACCCGGCGCAGGCGCCGACGGTGTTCGTCAATTTCAGCAACATCGGCTGGTTCGGCGACACCGTGGCCATCGACCAGCACCTGCACATCAGCCGCATGCGTTCGCTGGAATTCGAGCGCCCCATGGTGCGCGCGACCAACACGGGCGCCACCGCCATCATCGACCACCGGGGCGTGGTCACCCACCAGCTGGCGCGGCACACGCGGGGCGTGCTCAAGGGCGAGGTGTGGGGCCGGGGGATGGATGCCGCCAGTGGCTGGCACATCACCCCGTACGCGTGGTGGGTGTCGCGCTGGGGGCTGGTGCCCCTGTGGATCTTCGGGGGGCTGGCCCTGGTTTTTGCCCTGGTGGCGAGGCGGTGGCAGACGGTGCGCGGGAATTGATCCAGGTCATGTGCTGCCGGGGTGTCCCGGTGCCTTGCCGGGCCAAAACCGGGATGTGTCTTTCTCTGCCTTGATAATGGAGCCCCACAAGCGGGGGCTTGTGTTTGCATACAACGATGATTTGAAGCGGGCCCACCGCTGTTCTGGAGCACGACTGAAGATGGCTGATTCCTTTTCCTACGAACAACTGATCGCCTCGGGCGAGGGCCGGCTGTTCGGCGCTGACAGCGGGCGCCTGCCGCTGCCGCCCATGCTGATGTTTGACCGCATCACGCACATCGACAGCGATGGTGGCGCGCACGGGCTGGGAAAGATCCGCGCCGAACTTGACGTGCGCCCGGACCTCTGGTTCTTTGCCTGCCACTTCCAGGGCGACCCGGTCATGCCCGGCTGCCTGGGGCTGGACGCCATGTGGCAGCTCATCGGCTTTTACCTGACCTGGCTGCAATTGCCTGGCCGCGGCCGGGCGCTGGGCGCGGGCGAGGTCAAGTTCACCGGCGAAGTGGGCCCGGACGTGAAGCTCGTCACCTACGAAATCGACATCAAGCGCGTCATCAAACGCAAGCTGGTCATGGCCATTGGCGATGCCCGGCTGCTGGCCGATGGCAAGGAAATCTACGTGGCCAACGACCTGCGTGTGGGCTTGTTCAAACGCGAGGAAGATGGCGCCGCACAAGGAGCCGCAGCATGAAACGCGTGGTGATCACGGGCGCGGGCATTGTCTCGTGCATCGGCAACGACATGGGCACCGTCACGCAGTCGCTGCGGGAGAGCCGCTCGGGCATCCGTGCCATGCCGCAGTTCACCGAGCTGGGCATGCGCAGCCAGGTGGCGGGCGTGCCGCAGATCAACCTCGAAGAGCTGATCGACCGCAAGCAGCTGCGCTTCATGGGCGATGCGGCAGCCTATGCGCACATCTCGCTGGCCAACGCGATCGCCGAATCGGGCCTCACGCCCGAACAGGTGTCGCACCCGCGCACCGGCCTCATCATGGGCTCGGGCGGCGGCTCGCCCGCCAACCAGATCGAGGCGGCGGACATCCTGCGCAGCAAGGGCATCCGCCGCGTGGGGCCCTACCAGGTCACGCGCTGCATGAGCTCCACCGTGTCCGCTTGCCTGTCGACCAACTTCGGCATCAAGGGCATCAACTACTCCATCACCTCGGCCTGCAGCACCTCGGCCCACTGCATCGGCGCGGCCGCCCAGCAGATCGCCTGGGGCATGCAGGACGTGATGTTCGCCGGCGGCGGCGAGGAGGTCACCTGGGGCATGGGCCTGCTGTTCGACGCCATGGGCGCCATGTCCAGCGCCTACAACGCCACGCCCGAGAAGGCCTCGCGCGCCTATGACGCCAACCGCGACGGCTTCGTGCTGTCGGGCGGCGGCGGCGCCGTGGTGCTGGAGAGCCTGGAGCATGCGCAGGCGCGCGGCGCCACCATCCTGGGCGAGGTCATCGGGTTCGGCGCCACGTCCGACGGCGCCGACATGGTGGCCCCTTCGGGCGACGGCGCGATCGCCTGCATGCGCCAGGCCATCTCCACCGTGAGCGAACCCATCGACTACATCAACACCCACGGCACCTCCACGCCCGTGGGCGACGTGCCGGAGCTGCGCGCCATCCGCGAGGTGTTCGGCGACGCGATTCCGCCGTTCTCGTCCACCAAGTCGCTCACCGGCCACTCGCTGGGCGCCACGGGCGTGCAGGAGGCGATCTACTGCCTGTTGATGCTGCGCCAGGGCTTCATCGCGGGCTCGGCCCACATCGAGACGCTGGAGCCCGCCGCCGAGGGCATGCCCCTGGTGCGCGAGACGCGCGATGCGCCCATCCGCACGGCGCTGTCCAACAGCTTCGGCTTTGGCGGAACCAACGCCAGCCTGGTCCTGCGCCGCTGGGATAACTGAGCCGCGAGGTTTTCAGCGCAACCCGCCATCCTGCGAGGGATGGGCGGGTTTTTTCATACCGCCTTTGCCGAAAGGGCTCGGTGCAGCAGCCCCGGCAGCATGGCCAGCATGCGCGTGGCGGGCAGGCCCTGGGGCAGGGCGCGGGCGTGGTAGCTGTACAGCGACATGGGCGGCAGCTCGTGCAGCTCCAGCGCCACCATGGTCCCGGGGTCGAGCTGGGTGGCGGTGAGAAAGTCGATCACCGTCCAGCCCATGCCCCGGCGCACCAGGTCCAGCGCCAGGCGCGAGGTCTGCACCTGCAGGCCCGGCCCCGCGGGCGTGCCCAGGCGCTGTGCGAGGTCGTCGATGGACTGGCGCATGGGGTCGTCCCCCACCAGGCGGATCACCGGCACCTGCGCCAGCCGGGCGCTGGGCGCCACGGCGCGCGGCGCGCGCGTCCACACGGACTGCGCCACCGCCAGGTACATGCGCCCGCTGACCAGCAGATCGCTGCGGATCTGCGGGTGCGGGTGCTTGTAGAAGCCCAGGCAGAAATCCACGCTGCGCGTGAGCAGGGCCTGCGTCATCTGGTCCTGGTGGATGGTGCGCACTTCCACGCCCACCTGCGGGTAGCGCAGCGCATGCTCCTGCAGCACCAGGGGCAGGAACTCGTGCGTGATCGAGGGGATGGCCGCCAGGCGCACGTCGCCCGTGTCGCTGGTGCCCAGGTTGCGCGCCGTGCGGCGCAGGGCGTCGAGCTGGCGGTGGATGCCCGTGGACTCGGTGGCCAGCACCTGCGCCTCGGGCGTGGGCGTGAGGCCGGCCGGCGTGCGCACGAACAGCCGGTAGCCCAGCTGCAGCTCGGTGTGCGCCACGGCCTTGCTCACGGCCGAGGGGGTGATGCACAGCAGCCGCGCCGCGGCGCTCATGTTGCCGGTTTGCAGAACGGCCTGGAACACCTCGAGTTGCCGCAGGTTCATGGCCAGGGTCCGGTGGTAGGGGTATGAGTGAAATTCACAAGAAGAGGCTGATTATTCCCTAACGATGTGTGTGACTCTCTCATACGATCCGGCACCGCCAACGAGCGGCCGGGTTGTCAGCGCATTCCGCTGGCGGCCTCTTCATAACAACTGTCTGGAGATTTCTGTCATGCGCATTTCCCCCCCCGTGCACCGCTGGCTGGCCGGCCTGCTGCTGTCCGCCGCCTCGGCCGTGGCCATGGCCCAGGCCGCCAAGCCCCATGTCGTGGTGCTTGCCACGGGCGGCACCATCGCGGGTGCGGGCGCCTCGGCCGCCAACAGCGCCACCTACGCCGCGGCCAAGGTGCCGGTCGACAAGCTGCTGGCGGGCCTGCCGGAGCTGGCCAGCGTCGCCAAGGTCTCGGGCGAGCAGGTGTTCCAGATCGCCTCCGAGAGCTTCACCAACGAGCACCTGCTCAAGCTCGGCCAGCGTGTCTCGGCCCTGTCCAAGCAGGCCGACGTGGACGGCATCGTCATCACCCACGGCACCGACACCCTGGAAGAAACCGCGTACTTCCTGAACCTGGTCGTGCGCACGAACAAGCCCATCGTCGTGGTCGGCTCCATGCGCCCCGGCACGGCCCTGTCGGCCGATGGCGCGCTGAACCTGTACGACGCCGTGAGCGTGGCGGCCAGCAAGGACGCCGCCGGCAAGGGCGTGCTCGTCACCATGAACGACGAGATCCAGAGCGGCCGCGACGTGAGCAAGACCATCAACATCAAGACCGAGGCCTTCAAGAGCCAGTGGGGCCCGCTGGGCATGGTGGTGGAGGGCAAGAACTACTGGTTCCGCGCGCCCGTCAAGCGCCACACCGCCAATTCCGAGTTCAACATCGACGAGATCCAGGCCCTGCCCGCCGTGGACATCGTGTACGGCTACGGCAACATGAACACCACGGGCATCGAGGCCTACGGCAAGGCCGGCGTGAAGGCGCTGATCCACGCCGGCACGGGCAACGGCTCGGTGGCCGCGCAGGCGGTGGATTCGCTCAAGGCCTTGCGTGCGGCGGGCGTGCAGATCGTGCGCTCGGCCCGCGTGCCCGACGGTTTCGTGCTGCGCAACGCCGAGCAGCCCGACGACAAGTACGACTGGGTGGTGGCGCATGACCTGCGTCCGCAAAAGGCCCGCATCCTTGCCATGGTGGCGCTCACCAAGACCAACGACAGCAAAGAGCTGCAACGCATCTTCTGGGAGTACTAGTCTCCCCCTGAGGCGCTGCGCGCCTTCCCCCTAAGGGGGAACCTGGTGGACTGGCGGAGCCAGATCCACGGGTGCTCTCGCGATGGCCGCGTGTCCAGTTGGACCTTGGGTTGTGCGAGTCGAGCGACGGATTTTTGTTGATTTGGCGTGCTGCTGTGCGCCGATGGTTGCCTGCAAGGGCGGCACCTGCACGCGGTGGCTTATGGGCGGCGCGGATGGGTTGGAAAGGCTGGGGCTCCACGAGGGCTCTGGCCTTTTTTCATGGGGCGGGCGGTTTCGACCTCTGGCTGCTGGCAGCGACTGGCGGTGGCGTCGCGGTGTTTGCAGGGCGGCCTTGCTGCGGCGCCGTAAAATGATCGGTTCGCGTGTGCGATGCCCGTCCGTGCTGCCCGGGGTGGTCGGCAGGCCTTGCGCCCACGCCTTGCATCGTTTTCTTTTCTCCTCCTACTTGCCCGGCCCTGGCTTGCCAGTGCCACAGACGCCATGTTGACATTCCAGCAAATCATTCTGAAGCTGCAGTCCTACTGGGACGCGCAAGGTTGCGCTCTTTTGCAGCCCTACGACATGGAAGTGGGCGCCGGCACCTCGCACACCGCCACCTTCCTGCGCGCCATCGGACCCGAGCCCTGGAAGGCCGCCTATGTGCAGCCCAGCCGCCGCCCCAAGGACGGCCGCTACGGCGAGAACCCCAACCGGCTGCAGCACTACTACCAGTACCAGGTGGTCCTGAAGCCCGCGCCGGCCAACATCCTGGAGCTGTACCTGGGCAGCCTCGAAGCCCTGGGCTTCGACCTGAAGAAGAACGACATCCGCTTCGTCGAAGACGACTGGGAGAACCCCACGCTGGGCGCCTGGGGCCTGGGCTGGGAGGTGTGGCTCAACGGCATGGAGGTGACGCAGTTCACCTACTTCCAGCAGGTCGGCGGCATCGACTGCAAGCCCGCCACGGGCGAGATCACCTATGGCCTGGAGCGCCTGGCGATGTACCTGCAGGGCGTGGACAACGTCTACAACCTGAAGTGGACCGACACGCTGAGCTATGGCGACGTCTACAAGCAAAACGAGGTGGAGCAGTCCACCTACAACTTCGAGCACAGCGACGCGGACTTCTTGTTCACCGCCTTCAACGCGCACGAAAAGCAGGCCAAGTACCTGATGGAGCAGCAGCTGGCGCTGCCCGCCTACGAGCAGGTCCTCAAGGCCGCGCACAGCTTCAACCTGCTGGATGCGCGCGGCGCCATCAGCGTGACCGAGCGCGCCGCGTACATCGGCCGCATCCGCAACCTGGCCCGTGCCGTGGCGCAGAGCTACTACGAGAGCCGCGAGCGCCTGGGCTTCCCCATGGCGCCGCGCGAGTGGGTGGAACAGATGACGAAGAAGGCTGCGTGAGAGAAATGACGATGACAACCCAAAACCTTCTCGTTGAACTGTTTGTCGAAGAGCTGCCGCCCAAGGCGCTGCAGAAGCTGGGCGATGCCTTTGCCACCGTGCTGGGCGACCAGCTCAAGGCGCAGGGCCTGGCCACGGCAGCGTCCGTGGTCACGCCCTTTGCATCGCCCCGCCGCCTGGCCGCGCATGTGACCGGCGTGGCCGACAAGGCCGCCGACAAGGCCGTGCAGCAAAAGCTCATGCCTGTGGCCGTGGGGCTCGACGCCAGCGGCAACGCCAGCCCGGCGCTGCTCAAAAAGCTGCAGGCCCTGGGGGCGGATGTGTCAGACCCGGCAGCCGCCGTGGCGGCGCTCAAGCGCGCGCAGGACGGCAAGGCCGAGGCGCTGTTCTACGACAGCGTGGTGCCTGGCGCGACGCTGCAGGACGGCCTGCAGAAAGCGCTGCAGGAGGCGATTGCCAAGCTGCCCATCCCCAAGGTCATGAGCTACCAGCTCGAGACCGACTGCGAACTGCCCGGCTGGACCAGCGTGAACTTCGTGCGCCCCGCGCACGGCCTGGTCGCGCTGCACGGCAGCACCGTGGTGCCGGTGAAGGCGCTGGGCCTGTCGGCGGGCAACAGCACGCAGGGACACCGGTTTGAAGCCGCCGTGTCGCCCGTGGTGCTGCAGGACGCCGACAGCTACGCCGCGACGCTGCGACAAGACGGCGCCGTGATCGCCTCCTTTGCCGAGCGCAAGGCCGAGATCGCCCGCCAGCTGGCCGCGGCTGCCGCCCAGGTGGGCAACGGCGCGCGCCCCATCGAAGACGAGGCGCTGCTCGACGAAGTGACCGCGCTGGTCGAACGCCCCAACGTGGTCACCTGCTCATTCGAGACCGAGTTCCTCGACGTGCCGCAGGAATGCCTGATCCTCACGATGAAGGCCAACCAGAAATACTTTCCGCTGCTGGACGCCGCGGGCAAGCTCACCCACAAGTTCCTGGTGGTGAGCAACATCAGCCCCGAAGACACGAGCTTCGTGACCGGCGGCAACGAGCGCGTGGTGCGCCCGCGCCTGGCCGACGCGAAGTTCTTCTTCGACCAGGACCGCAAGAAGACCCTGGCCTCGCGCGTCGAAGGCCTCGGCAAGGTGGTCTATCACAACAAGCTAGGCACGCAAGGTGAGCGGGTTGAGCGGGTGCGGGCCATTGCCAAGGCGATTGCTAAAGCGCTTTCCCCAAGCTACGGCTCTCCTGAGGTGCAGGGCCCTGCGCTTGAACTTGCTGTTGATACGGCCGCACAACTCGCCAAGACCGACCTCGTCACCGACATGGTGGGCGAGTTCCCCGAGCTGCAGGGCATCATGGGCGGTTACTACGCCCTGAACGACGGCCTGGGCGAGACCGTGGCCCACGCCATCGAAGACCACTACAAGCCCCGCTTTGCGGGCGACACGCTGCCGCGCAACACCGCCGGTGTGGTGGTGGCGCTGGCCGACAAGCTCGAAACCCTGGTGGGCATGTTCGGCATCGGCAACCTGCCCACCGGCGACCGCGATCCGTTCGCGCTGCGCCGCCATGCGCTGGGCGTGATCCGCATGCTGGTCGAAAAAGACCTGCCGCTGCAGCTCAACGACCTGCTCGCCGGTGCGGTGCCCGCCTTTGGCGACAAGATCACCGACGCATCCGCGCAACTTGCCGACTTCATCTACGACCGCCTCGCCGGCAGCCTGCGCGAGCAGGGCTACCGCGCGCAGGAGGTCGACGCCGTCCTGGCCCTGCGCCCGCAGCGCCTGGCCCTGGTCGAAAAGCAACTGGCGGCCGTGCGCGCCTTTGCCGCACTGCCCGAAAGCCCGGCCCTGGCCGCGGCCAACAAGCGCGTGGGCAACATCCTGAAAAAGGCCGAGGTCGAGGGCCCGGTGGATGCCCACGTGAACCCCGACCTGCTGCAGGAAAAGGCCGAGCAGGACCTGTACGCCGCGCTGCAGCGCTTCGTGCCCGAGGCCAACGCCCAGTTCGACGCGGGCGACTACACCGCCAGCCTGCAGACCCTGGCCGTGCTGCGCGCGCCGGTGGATGCGTTCTTCGACGACGTGATGGTCAACGCCGAGCAGCTGGATGTGCGGATGAACCGCCTGGGTCTGCTCAAGATGCTGCACAACGCGATGAACCGCGTGGCCGACCTCTCGCGCCTGGCCGTTTGACCGGATGGCCCAAGCTGATAGGCTGGCGATTCTCACAAGGTAACCAAGCCCCATGAAACTCGCCATCCTCGACCGCGACGGCACCCTCAACCCGCTGGGGGAGGACTACATCACCTCCGCCGACGAGTGGACCGCCGTGCCGGGCGCGCTCGAAGCCATCGCGCGCCTGAACCATGCCGGCTGGCATGTGGTGGTGGCGACCAATCAGCCGGGGCTGGGCCGGGGGCTGTTCGACGTGGTGGCCCTCAATGCCATCCATACCAAGATGCACCGGCAGGTGGCCGCCGTGGGGGGGCGCATCGACGCGGTGTTCTACTGCCCGCACGCGGCCGACGAGGAGTGCGCCTGCCGCAAGCCCGCCCCGGGCCTGCTGGAGCAGATCAGCGACCGCTATGGCGTGGAGCGGCAGGACGTGCGGGTGGTGGGCAGCTGTGCAGCCCATCTGCAGGCCGGCGCCGCGCTGGGCGCGCAGCTGCACCTGGTGTGCACGGGGCAGTCGGCCCAGGTGCACCCCGGCGGGCCGCTGCCGGCGGGCATTCCGGCGGGCACGCTGGTGCACGCCAGCCTGGGGGATTTCGTGGACCAGCTGTTGCCCGCGGTGCAGGTGCCGGCGGCAGCGCTGGCGGCCATTCCCCTGCCCCTGCACGGCAGTGCCCCATCGTCTTGATGCTATTAATTTAATAGCTTTCAGCGCTTGATGATCAAGCGCTGGCAGCCGAAAACTC
The DNA here is from genome assembly GCF_059415185.1 of Acidovorax sp. GW821-FHT10E04. NCBI lineage: Bacteria > Pseudomonadati > Pseudomonadota > Betaproteobacteria > Burkholderiales > Comamonadaceae > Acidovorax > Acidovorax sp. GW821-FHT10E04. The sequence goes on along the minus strand of NZ_JBWKMT010000007.1, from coordinate 53,451 downwards.
CTAAAAATGGCTTTTATCCGTTCCGTCATTCACCTTCTCTGGATGGGCATCACCGTCGTGCCCTATGCGCTGGCCATCATGCTGGGCACCCTGCTGGGCGTGCGGGGAGGGCCGCTGTACCGCATCGCACGGGCATGGCTGTCGCTGTGCATCAGCGGTGCCCGGGTGATCCTGGGCGTCCGCGCCCATGTGACCGGCATGGAAAACCTCCCGCAGGGCGAGAACGCCGGGGCCGTGCTGCTGGTCAAGCACCAGTCCACGTACGAAACCTTCCTCATGCCCACGATCATGCCGCGCCCGCTGGCCTACGTGTTCAAGAAGGAGCTGCTCTACGTTCCCTTCTTTGGTTGGGCGATTGGCCGCCTGGACATGATCCACATCGACCGCAACCAGCGCACGCAGGCGTTCAACAAGGTGGTGCAGCAGGGCAAGGACCTGCTGGCCAAGGGCATCTGGATCATCATGTTCCCCGAGGGCACGCGCATCGAGCGCGGGCGCAAGGGCAACTACAAGACCGGCGGCACGCGCCTGGCCATCGACACCGGCGCGCCCGTGGTGCCCATCGCCGTGACCTCGGCCAAGGTCTGGCCGCGCAAGGCCTTCATCAAACGGCCCGGCGTGGTGGACGTGTCCATCGGCAAACCCATTTCCAGCGTGGGCCGCCAGCCCGACGAGCTGATGCGCGAGGTCGAGGCCTGGATCGAGGCCGAGATGCGCCGCCTGGACCCCGAGGCCTATGAGAACACCCCCTGAGCTGCTCCTCCTGAAGTGCCGCGCCGCTCGGGAGGGAGGGCGCCACCAGCGCATGCCGGCAAGGCGCCGCCAGCGTGGCGGGGCGGCCCTGGCGCGGCGGCTGCTGGCCTGGGCAGCGCCGGTGGCGGATGCCCTGGATGGCTGCTCGCCGCTGGGGAGCTATTGATTCCATGCACCGGCTTGTGCAATTGGCGCTCGACCTTTTCGACCCGCCGGCCGCACCGGTTGCGGCATCGGCGGCGCAGGCTTCAGGTTTCAAGCCTGGAGCGCCGCTGGCGCAGAATGATCAAGCGCCGGTAGCTCCTAGAACGATAGCAAGCAGGCCTGCGGCACCGGCGGTGCCCTTGCCGTCCCTGCTGTCCCCGGCCGAGTTCCGCCACCCGCAGGCCAGCCGCGAAGTGCTGCTGGGCGACGCCGTGGTCGCCTATGCGCTGCAGCGCGCACGGCGACGCACCATCGGCTTCACCGTGGGCGCGGATGGCCTGTCCGTGCGCGCGCCCAGCTGGGTGACCCTTTCGGCGGTGGACGCCGCGCTGCGCGACAAGTCGGACTGGGTCCTGCGCAAGCTGTCGGAGGCCCGCGAGCGCCAACAGCGCATGGAGGGCGGCCGCATCGTCTGGGCCCATGGCGCGGTGTTGCCGTACCTGGGCGAGCCGCTCACGGTGGTGCTGGACCCAAGCCATGGCTTTGCCGGCAGGGGCGGGGCGCTGGTGCCGTCCGCGCCGCCCTCGGCCGGGGAAGAGGGCATTGCCGTCGCCCGCAGCCTGCACATCGGCCTGCCCCACAGTGCCAGCGCCGCCCAGATCCGCGACGCCGTGCAGGCCTGGCTCATGCGCGATGCACGCCGCCACTTCACCGCGCGGCTGGACCACTTCGCCCCGCTGCTGGGGGTGCGCTGGGCCAGCCTGCGCCTGTCCAGCGCGCAGACCCGCTGGGGCAGCGCCAAGGCCGACGGCTCCATCCGCCTGAACTGGCGCCTGCTGCACTACCGCCCGGCCATCATCGACTATGTGGTGGCGCACGAGCTGGCCCACCTGCGCGTGATGGACCACAGCCCGCGCTTCTGGGACACCGTGGCCACCGTGGTGCCCGACTACGCGGTGCTGCGCAGCCGCCTGCGCGATGAACCCGCTCCGTTGTGGGAGTGACGCATTCGCCCCTGTGGCGGGCCGTGGGCCCGTCCCGTGGACCGGTTAACCGAGATGAAAGGAGCTAGCTGATGACCATCCCAACGATCACTCCCGCCGAAGGCTACGCGGGCGATGTCACGCCGCAGCAGGCCTGGCAGTGGATGCAGGCCGGCCAGGCCGTGCTGGTGGACGTGCGCAGCGACGCCGAACGCGAATGGGTGGGACAGGTGCCCGGGGGCGCCGCCGTGGCCTGGAAGCAGTGGCCAGGCATGGCCCTGAACGCCGGATTCGACACCCAGCTGCGCGCGGCCGCACCCGCCGGCGCCACGCTGGTGATGCTGTGCCGCAGCGGCGTGCGCTCCATCGCCGCGGCGCGGCGCGCCACCGAACTCGGCTTCACGGCCTACAACATCCTGGAAGGTTTCGAGGGAGATGCCGACGCCCAGGGCCAGCGCGGCAGGAAGGGCGGCTGGCGCTTTCACGGGCTGCCCTGGCGGCAGAACTGAGAGACGACCCGCCGGTGCGCGCGATGGGCGCGCCCAAAAAAAAGCGGGCCTGGTGGCCCGCTTGCCCGTCAGGACGTCTTGCCCTGCTCAAAGCGGCGGAATGCGCAGCTTCTGGCCGGGGTAGATCTTGTCGGGATGGGTCAGCATGGGCTTGTTGGCCTCGAAGATCGCGGGGTACTTGTTGGCGTCGCCATAGAACTTCTTGGCGATGGCGCTGAGCGTGTCGCCGCGCACCACGTCGTGGTACTGGGCTTCGGGCTCGGGATTGGTCACTTCCATCAGGTTCTCGACGCTGGTCACGCTGGCCACGTTCCCGCAGCACAGGGTGACTTTTTCCTTGGCGCCTTGCGTGGGGGCGGTGCCCTTCACGGTGACCTTGCCCTGCGTGCCGTCGAACGCCACCTGCACGTTGCTGGCGCCCAGGTTCTGGGCCGCGATGTAGGTCTCGATGGCCTTGGCCGCCTTGGCATTGAGTTCATCCTGCGTGGGCGCAGCGGCCGTGGCTGCCTGGGCCTCCTTGCCGCCGAACAGCTTTTCGCCGGCTTCCTTGATGAAACTGAAAAGACCCATGTCGTACCTCCTAAAGTTGCAGAAACAGGAACGACCACTGTAGCGTGCAAAGCGTGGCGCTGGTGTGTCGCACAGGCGCGCGAAACGATTTTTGACATTCTTTCCGCGCCATCCCGCCGCCGGCGCCTGTCGCCGCGGGTACGCGGGGGCGCCGCAAAACTCGGGATAATCCCCCGCATGACATTTCTGGCCATCGACGTCGGCAACACCCGTCTCAAATGGGCGTTGTACGACGCTCCCCGCCCCGGGGCTGCGCTGCTGGCGCATGGCGCCGAGTTTCTGGATCACATCGACCGCCTGGCCGAGGGCAGCTGGGCGCCCTTGCCGCACCCCCAGCGCATGCTGGGGTGCGTGGTGGCGGGCGACGCCGTCAAGCGCCGGGTCGAGGAGCAGATGGAGATCTGGAACGTCGAGCCCTCGTGGGTGGTGTCGTCGGCGCAGGAGGCAGGCCTTGCCAACGGCTACGACCATCCCTCGCGCCTGGGCTCCGACCGGTGGGTCGCCATGGTCGGTGCGCGCCACCATGTGCTGCGCCAGGGCCCGGCGCGGCCGTTGGTGGTCGTCATGGTGGGCACGGCGGTCACGGTGGAGTGCATCGACACCGAGGGCCGGTTCATGGGCGGGCTCATCCTGCCGGGCCACGGCATCATGCTGCGCGCGCTGGAGTCCGGGACCGCCGGGCTGCACGTGCCCACGGGCGAGGTGCGCATGTTTCCCACCAACACCAGCGATGCCCTCACCAGCGGCGGCACCTATGCGATCGCGGGGGCCGTGGAGCGCATGGTGCAGCACGTCATCCAGCACTGCGGCGAGGAGCCGGCGTGCCTGATGACCGGCGGCGCGGGCTGGAAGATGGCGCCCAGCATGACGCGCCCTTTCGAACTGGTGGACAACCTGATCTTCGACGGCCTGCTGGAGATTGCCTTGCGCCGCTTTGCCGGCTGACCTGGAGCGCGCGGGCTTCGCGGCCCGGCCGCATTCCGCGGCGCCACGGGCGGTCCTGGATTTTCAGGACGGGCGCGGCCAGGCCAGGGGGTGTTCCGAATTCAATCTTCCAGTTCGGCGCGCGCCATCTCCACGTCCAGGCGCTCCATCGCATCGGCGGGTTCGCTGGCGGCGGCCTTTTCGTAGAACCCGGTGGCTTCCTTCATCTTCTTGTCGCCTTCGAGCATGACCAGGGCGTTGGCGTATTCGATCATGCAGATGGCCGAGCCGGGGTTGAGCTTGAGGGCCTCCTGGAACAGCTTGAGTCCGGTGTCCTTCTTCGCGCCGTAGGTCATGCCGCCAATCAGCGAGCCCACCTTGTCGATCACCTCGGCATGGAATGCGCCCAGTGCGATGCGTGCATCGGCGTGCTTGGGCGACAGCGCGATGGCCTTTTCCAGCGATTCCTTCACCTTGCCGCCCAGGCCCTGCGCCAGCGCCTTGGCCACGCTGATGCCCTGGCTGTAGCGGCCCAGCGCGTAGGCGTGCCAGTACCAGGCATTGGCGTTGCCGGGCTCCGCCGCGGCCTGCGCCTCGGCGCGCTCCGCCACCTGGGTGAAGAGGTCGAGCCGGGTCTTTTCCCTTTGCTCCAGGTAGTTGGCGTAGATGGAGGCTGCCTTGTTGGCCACCGTGATGCCAGGGCCGCCAGCCGCCAGGCCGGCCGCCGCTGCCTTCTCGAAGTCGCCGTTGTGGAACATCGCCCAGGCTTCGAGCACCGCGGTGTCCTTGGGGCAGGGCTCGGCATCGCCGCTGTGCAGCCGGGCCCAGTGCTTCTTGACGCTCGCGGCGTCGAACGCATAGTCGCCTGCGTGGGGGAAGGGGGTCCATTTGGCCATGGTGTGTGTCTCCTGAAGTTCTTGTGGGAGGGGGGTTGCCCTGTCGTGCTGCCGTGAGGCGGGTGCTTGCTGCCTGCGCCTATCCCGGCGCAGTGGCGTAAGCGCCCACCAGCTCCAGCAGGTGGGCCCGCTGGCTGCTTTCGAGGTAGGGCATGAGCAGGTTCAGCACATGGTGGGCGCCGCGCAGGAGCGCGGCCTGGGCGCTTTCGGGCTCCAGCGCGCGGCGCGGGTCACGCACGTACTCGAAGCTCAGCCAGTAGGTCAGCACCACCACCATGCTGGTGGCGGTGGCTTCCAGCTCGCGCGAGTCGATGTGCAGGCTGTCCGCGCGGCCCATGCCATCGAGCATGGCGCGCACGGCTCGGGTCTTGTTCTTGAGGATGGCCTGGAAGTGGGTTTCCAGGCGCCGGTTCTTGGACAGCAGGTCGTTCAGGTCGCGGTACAGGAAGCGGTACTGCCAGATCAGCTCGAACAGCGTGTGCATGAAGAACCAGGCATCCTCCACATTGCGCACGCCGTCACTGGCCGTGAGGAGTTCGGTGAGCGAGCGTTCGTAGCGGTCGAACAGCGCGTTGATCAGCTCATCCTTGGCGGGATAGTGGTAGTAGAGGTTGCCCGGGCTGATGCGCAGCTCGGCGGAAATCAGGGTGGTGGAGACGTTGGGTTCGCCGAACCGGTTGAACAGGTCCAGCGTCACTTCCAGAATGCGTTCTGCGGTGCGGCGTGGCGCTTTCTTCACCATGTGTGCGGGCCCCTTCGCGTCGTTTTGCGTCGTTGTTTCGATGTCTCTGGTGGTTACTCTAACCGACACAGAAATGCTGCACTGCGGCATCGCGTCTGCATATCAGCGCCGCTGTAGCCCTGCCGTGGGCGGCCTGGCGCGAAGGCGCGGGCTCCGGCCAAAAAAAGGCGGCCAACACGCTCTCGCGCATTGGCCGCCTTTTTTCAGGGGCGGCACGGTGGTGTTGCCTGCCGCCTGCCTGATGTGCAATCAGCTGCCCGACGGGGTGTTGGCGCCGGTGTCGGCTGCCGCGCGTGCGGCAGGCTTCTTGGCGGCGGCCTTCTTGGCCGGAGCGGCCTTGGCGGCGGGCTTTGCAGCCGCCTTGGCAGGGGCCGCCTTTTTCGCGGGGGCCTTCTTGGCCGGGGCCTTGGCGGCGGGTTTTGCGGCAGCTGCGGCCTTGGCGGGGGCTGCCTTGCCGCCCTTGGCCAGTGCATCCACGCGGGCGCTCAGTGCCTGCAGGTCGCGGGCCGATGGCACGCCCAGCTTGGACAGGGCCTTGGCGACGCGGTCTTCAAAGATGTTCTCGAGCTTGTCCCACTGGCCCTGGGCCTTGGAGCCGATGTCGCTGGCCATGGTGGTCACGCGGCTGGTGGCCTCGGTGATCTTTTCCTCGGCCACGGCCTGGGTCTTGCGCTGGATGGTCAGGCCTTCCTTGACCAGGGCTTCGAACACCCGGCCGCCTTCTTCCTGCGCCTTGGAGAAGGCGCCCAGGCCCGCCAGCCAGATCTGCTGGGCGGAGTCCTTGACGGTGCTGGACAGTTGGGCGTTGCTCTTTTTCTTGTCGGCGCTGAGTTTCTGCAGTTTCTTGACCATGGGGCCTCCGTTGTGCGGTTGGGTGGGTTTGCCAGGGCGGATTGCCTCTGACGCATGGCCGCACTGTACGCCGCGCGGCGCGCAAGGTGTAGGCGCGCGCTCCTAAAAATGTAGAGCGTGCCGTCTAGCCCGCCCCGGGCTGCGGGCCCTAGGATCGGCGCGGGTTTCTGCTGAATCGGTGCGCGCAGGCCTTGGGCAAGAATGAAGCTATCTCACAGGAGTTTTCCATGCAGTATTTCGTGACGGGGGCAACGGGTTTCATTGGCAAGCGGCTGGTCAAGAAGCTGCTGGAGCGCAAGGGCGCGGTGGTGCATTTCCTGCTTCGCAAGGAAAGCGCGGACAAGGTGGCCGACCTGCGCAGCTTCTGGGGCGTGGGTGCCACGCGCGCCATTCCCGTGTTTGGCGACCTCACCGCGAAGAAGCTGGGTGTGGCTGCGGAAGACGTCAAGAAGCTCAAGGGGCAGATCGACCACTTCTACCACCTGGCCGCCGTGTATGACCTCTCCGCCGACGAGGAAACCCAGGTCGCCGTGAACATCGAGGGCACGCGCAACACGGTCGATCTGGCCAAGGCCATCGATGCCGGGCACTTCCACCACGTCTCGTCCATCGCTGCCGCGGGCCTGTATGAAGGCGTGTTCCGCGAGGACATGTTCGAGGAGGCCGAGGGCCTGGACCACCCGTACTTCCAGACCAAGCACGAGAGCGAGAAGATCGTGCGCCAGGACTGCAAGGTGCCCTGGACGGTGTACCGCCCCGCCATGGTGGTGGGCGACAGCACGACCGGCGAGATGGACAAGATCGACGGCCCGTATTACTTCTTCAAGCTCATCCAGCGCCTGCGCCAGCTGCTGCCGCCCTGGATGCCCACCGTGGGCCTGGAGGGCGGGCGCGTGAATATCGTGCCGGTGGACTTCGTGGTGAACGCGCTCAACGTCATCAGCCACCAGAAGGACATCGGCAAGAAGTGCTTCCATCTGGTGGACCCGGTCGGCTACCGCGTGGGCGATGTGCTCGACATCTTCAGCCGCGCCGCGCATGCGCCGCGCATGAACCTGTTCGTCAACGCCGCGCTGCTCGGCTTCATCCCCAAGAGCATCAAGAAAAGCCTGATGGCCCTGGCGCCCGTGCGCCGCGTGCGCAATGCCGTCATGAAGGACCTGGGCCTGCCCGAGGACATGCTCACCTTCGTGAACTACCCCACGCGCTTTGACTGCCGCGAAACGCTGGCGGCGCTCAAGGGCTCGGGCGTGACCTGCCCCAACCTCAAGGACTACGCCTGGCGCCTGTGGGACTACTGGGAGCGCAATCTTGATCCCGAGCTGTTCATCGACCGCACGCTCAAGGGCACGGTGGCGGGCAAGGTCGTGCTGATCACCGGGGGGTCTTCGGGCATCGGCCTGGCGGCGGCGCACAAGTTCGCCGAGGCGGGTGCGACCACCATCATTTGCGGGCGTGACCAGGACAAGCTCGACGAGGCGTGCGCGGAGGCCAAGGTCAAGGGCTACGCCTTCATCGCGTATTCGGCCGACATTGCCGACATGACCGATTGCGACCGCTTCGTGCAGCTGCTGATCGACAACCACGGCGGCGTGGACTTCCTGATCAACAACGCAGGCCGCTCCATCCGCCGTGCCATCGAGTCGAGCTACGACCGCTTCCACGACTACGAGCGCACCATGCAGCTCAACTACTTCGGCTGCCTGCGCGTGACCATGGGCTTTCTGCCCGGCATGGTGGCCAAGCGCAAGGGCCATGTGGTCAACATCAGCTCCATCGGCGTGCTGACCAACGCGCCGCGCTTTTCGGCCTATGTGGCCAGCAAGGCGGCGCTGGATGCCTGGACACGCTGCGCATCGAGCGAGTTCGCCGACCAGGGCATCACCTTCACTACCATCAACATGCCGCTGGTGCGCACGCCCATGATCGCGCCCACCAAGATCTACAACAACGTGCCCACGCTGAGCCCCGAGGAGGCGGCCGACATGATCGCCCAGGCCTGCATCTTCAAGCCGGTGCGCATCGCCACGCGCCTGGGCATCACCGGCCAGCTGCTGCATGCGCTGGTGCCCCGCGTGGCGCAGATCACGATGAACACCAGCTTTCGCATGTTCCCGGATTCCACCGCCGCCGCCAAGGGTGACAAGGGCGCCAAGCCGCAGCTGTCGGCCGAGGCGGTGGCGCTGCAGCAGATGATGCGCGGCATCCACTTCTGACGACCGTCCGGCCCGCGCAGATGCCCATGCGTTGAACTCTGTTACCTGGTGGCCGGGCAGGGTGGGATAATCGCGGGTTCTGCCGAGCTGGCATTTCACACAGCCCTCCCTATGATTCTGGTTACTGGCGGCGCGGGTTTCATTGGCGCCAACTTCGTTCTTGACTGGCTTGCTGCCTCCAGCGAGCCCGTGGTCAACCTCGACAAGCTCACCTACGCTGGCAATCTGCACAACCTGGACAGTGTTCAGGGTGATGCGCGCCACATCTTCGTGCAGGGCGATATCGGCGACACCGCCCTGGTGGCCCGCCTGCTGGCCGAGCACAAGCCCCGCGCCGTGGTCAACTTCGCGGCCGAGTCGCATGTGGACCGTTCCATCCACGGGCCGGAAGACTTCATCCAGACCAACATCGTGGGATCGTTCCGCCTGCTGGAGGCCGTGCGCGCCCACTGGAGCGCGCTGCCCGAGGGCGAGCGCGCGGCGTTCCGCTTCCTGCATGTGTCCACCGACGAGGTGTACGGATCGCTGGCCCCCACCGACCCGGCCTTCGCCGAGACACGCGGCTTCGAGCCCAACAGCCCCTACAGCGCCAGCAAGGCCGCCAGCGACCACCTGGTGCGCGCCTGGCACCACACCTATGGCCTGCCGGTGCTCACCACCAACTGCAGCAACAACTACGGGCCCTATCACTTCCCCGAGAAGCTGATCCCGCTGATGATCGTGAACGCCCTGGCGGGCAAGAACCTGCCGGTGTATGGCGACGGCATGCAGGTGCGCGACTGGCTGTACGTGAAGGACCACTGCAGCGCCATCCGCCGCGTGCTGGAGGCCGGCGCCCCCGGCGAGACCTACAACGTGGGCGGCTGGAACGAGAAACCCAACATCGAGATCGTGAACATGGTGTGTGCGCTGCTCGACGAGCTGCGCCCCCGTGCAGACGGCCAGAGCTACCGCTCCCAGATCACCTATGTGAAGGACCGCCCCGGCCACGACCGCCGCTACGCGATCGACGCGCGCAAGATCGAGCGCGAGCTGGGCTGGAAGCCTGCCGAAACCTTCGACACCGGCATCCGCAAGACGGTGCAGTGGTACCTGGAGCATGCCGACTGGGTGGCCAGCGTGCAGACCGGTGCCTACCGCGACTGGGTGCAGACCCAGTACGCGCAGGAGGCACCAGCCGCTGCCGTCGCGGACGCCAGCGCATGAACATCCTGCTCTTTGGCAAGGGCGGCCAGGTCGGGTGGGAGCTGCAGCGCAGCCTGTCCTTGCTGGGCACGGTGACGGCCCTGGACCATGACAGCACCGACCACTGCGGCGACTTTGCCAACCCGGCAGGGGTGGTCGACACGGTGCGCGCCCTGCGCCCCGACGTCATCGTCAATGCCGCGGCCCATACCGCCGTGGACAGGGCCGAGAGCGAGGCCGACTTTGCGCGCACGCTCAATGCCACCACTCCCGGCGCCATCGCGCAGGAGGCTGCGCGGCTGGGCGCCTGGCTGGTGCACTACAGCACCGACTATGTGTTCGACGGCAGCGGCCGCCGCCCCTGGGTGGAGACCGATGCGCCTGCCCCGTTGAGCGTCTACGGCCGCACCAAGCTCGAAGGCGAGCAGCTGATCGCAGAGGCCGGTGCCAAGCACCTGATCCTGCGCACCAGCTGGGTCTACGCCGCGCGCGGCGGCAACTTCGCCAAGACCATGCTGCGCCTGGCCCAGGAGCGCAATCGCCTGACCGTCATCGATGACCAGTGGGGAGCCCCCACCGGCGCGGACCTGCTGGCGGATGTGACCGCCCATGCACTGCGCCACCTGCAGCAGCGCCCGCAGGACGCCGGGCTCTACCACTGCGTGGCGGCCGGCGAGACGAACTGGAATGAATACGCAAAATACGTTCTTGCGCAAGCACAGCTTGTACAACCTGCTATTGAAATAAAAGCAATAGAAGTGGCGCCAGTTCCGACAAGCGCATTCCCCACCCCTGCGGTGCGCCCGCACAACTCGCGCTTGAACACCGGCAAGCTGCAGGCCGCCTTTGGCCTGCAGATGCCGCCTTGGCAGTCTGGCGTGGCGCGCATGCTGGCTGAAACTCTCTGAACGGCACCTGACCATGACGCAACGCAAAGGCATCATCCTCGCCGGAGGCTCTGGCACCCGGCTGCACCCGGCCACCCTGGCCATCAGCAAGCAACTGCTGCCGGTCTACGACAAGCCCATGATCTACTACCCGCTGAGCACGCTGATGCTCGCGGGCATCCGTGACATCCTGGTCATCAGCACGCCGCAGGACACCCCGCGCTTCGAGCAACTGCTGGGCGATGGCAGCCAGTGGGGGCTGAACCTGCAATATGCCGTGCAGCCCAGCCCGGATGGCCTGGCCCAGGCCTTCATCATCGGTGAAGCATTCCTGGACGGCGCGCCCAGTGCCCTGGTGCTGGGGGACAACATCTTCTACGGCCATGATTTCCATGAGCTGCTCGGCAATGCACAGCAGCGCACGGTGGGTGCCAGCGTGTTTGCCTACCATGTGCACGACCCGGAACGCTATGGCGTGGCTGAATTCGACGCGCAGGGCAAGGTGCTGTCCCTGGAGGAAAAGCCCGCCCAGCCCAAGAGCAGCTATGCCGTCACCGGCCTGTACTTCTATGACAGCCAGGTGGCACAGATGGCCAAGAGCCTCAAGCCGTCGCCACGGGGTGAACTTGAAATCACCGACCTGAACCGCCTGTACCTGGACCAGGGCCAGCTGAATGTCGAGATCATGGGCCGTGGCTACGCCTGGCTGGACACGGGCACCCACGAGAGCCTGCTGGAGGCCAGCCAGTTCATTGCCACGCTGGAGCACCGCCAGGGCCTCAAGATCGCGTGCCCTGAAGAAATCGCCTGGCGCTCGAACTGGATCGACAGTGCCCAGCTCGAGCGCCTGGCCCAGCCTCTGTCCAAGAACGGTTACGGCCAGTACCTTCAGCGCCTGCTGAACGACAAAGTTTATTGAACCGCCATGCATTCCATCCGCCAATCCATCCCTGATGTCGTACTGATCGAGCCCAAGGTGTTCGGCGACAGCCGGGGGTTCTTCTACGAGAGCTTCAACCAGCAGGCCTTCCAGGAGGCTACCGGCGTCCAGTGCGACTTCGTGCAGGACAACCACAGCCGAAGCAGCCAGGGCGTGCTGCGTGGCCTGCACTACCAGCTGCCTCCCAGGGCCCAGGGCAAGCTGGTGCGGGTGGTGCGGGGCGCGGCGTTTGATGTCGCCGTTGACATCCGCAAGGGATCGCCCACCTTTGGCCAGTGGGTCGGAGCGCTGCTGACGGAAGACAACCACCGGCAGCTCTGGGTGCCGCCGGGGCTTGCCCATGGTTTCCTGGTGGTGTCCGAATCGGCTGATTTCCTCTACAAGACCACCGATTACTACAGCCCTGAGCACGAACGCTGCATCCGCTGGGACGATCCACAGCTGGCCATCGCCTGGCCTGCCGTCGATGCCGCCATCCAGCTGTCCGCGAAGGACCAGGCGGGACGCTGGTTCGCCGAGGCGGACCTTTGAGCTTGGCACCGACGCAGGTGCTTGCGACCGGCGCCCGCACAAATCCGGCCGCGCTGCGGATCGCCATCCTCGGAGCCCGGGGCATTCCGGCGAGTTATGGGGGGTTCGAGACATTCGCCGAACAGCTCGCTACCCGCCTGGTGGCGCGGGGCCATGAGGTCACCGTGTATGCGGAAACCGGCGAGTCGTCGGTGCAGGACACTTTCTACCAGGGTGTTCGCGTGCGGTACAAGCGCCGTCCGCGGTGGGGGGCGGCATCGGTCCTGGCCTACGATTGTGCTTGCCTCTGGGATGCCTGCCGTGGCTACGACCTTGTCTACATGCTGGGCTATGGCGCTGCATGGGCCTGCTGGTGGCCCCGGGTGTTCGGTGTCCCGGTCTGGATCAACGTGGATGGGCTCGAATGGGCCCGCAGCAAATGGGGCCGGGGCGCGCGCCTGTATTTGCGTTGCATGGAATGGGTAACCACCAAGGCCGCGACGCGCCTCATCGCCGACGCCGAGGTCATTGCGCAGCGGTTCCGCCAGACCTATCCCCGGGGGGCGCCGTCGAGCTTCATCGCCTACGGCGCGGAACTGGTCGAGGGGCGGCAAGTGGACCCTGCCGTGCTTTCCCTCTGGGGCCTGCAAGCCCATCGGTACATGCTGGTGGTGGCGCGGCCCGAGCCAGAGAACCATATCCTCGAGATCATCCAGGGCCATGTGATGCACGGCGGAGACTGGCCACTCGTCATCGTGGGGGATGTCTCGGGTGCCACGGCCTACCAGCGGCAGTTGCAGCAGCACGCGAGTGAGCGCGTGCGGTTCATCGGGGGCATCTACGACGGCGGGCAGCTGGCGAGCCTGCGCGTGCATGCCGCCTGCTACCTGCATGGCCATTCGGTGGGGGGGACGAACCCTTCGCTTCTGGAGGCCCTGGCCTGTGGAAACTGGGTGATCGCGCACGACAACCCGTTCAACCGCGAGGTTGCGCGCGATGCGGCCGACTATTTTGCGACCCCCGAGCAGCTCGCGCGCAGCCTGGATCTGGTGGTGCGCGAGTCGGACGCCCTGCGGCACCGGCGCGCCCAGCGCGCGCGGGGCATTGTGGCGGAGCACTACACCTGGGATGGCATCACGGATGCCTATGAGGCGCTGATGCATTCGGAATGCCGCCCTCGCAGCGCGGCGGCAGGCACGAGGGCGCCGTGATCTCCCACGCGGATGGGCCCATTTCCTTGCCCGCTGGATCCGGCGGGGCTGCCACCACGGCGCTGCCGCTGGTGGATGTGCTGCTGGCAACCTACAACGGGGCCAAGTACCTCGAAGGCCAGCTCGACTCGATCTGGGCCCAGACCTACAGGAACTTCCGGCTCCTGGTCAGCGACGATGGCTCCTCGGATGCGACGCTGGCGATCCTGGCGCGCTACAAGGAGCGCTTTGGCGAGCGGCTGGTGGTGCTGCCCCATCCGTCGCGTGGCCATGGGGTTGTCCGCAATTTCGAGAATCTCATGGCAGCCAGCCTGCGTGACGGGCTGGCGGAATGGGCCGTGTTCTCGGACCAGGACGATGTCTGGCTGCCCCGGAAAATAGAGGTTTCGTTGCAGGAGATGATGCGGATGGAGGAGGAAGGAGGGCGTGGCCTGCCCTGCCTGGTCCATGGCGATCTGACCGTGGTCGACGAGAGCCTGAATGTGATCTCCGATTCGTTCGCCGCGTACCAGAGGATGGATCCCCGGCAATGTTCCTCGCTCTCCCTGCTCAGCGTGAACGAGGTGACGGGATGCACGATGATGGTGAACCGCACCCTGCTGCAGATGGCCTTGCCCATGCCGCCCCATGCCATCATGCATGACTGGTGGTGTGCGCTGGTGAGCGGGAGTGGCCGTCGGAGCTTCCTTCGCACCCCGCAGATACTGTACCGCCAGCATGGCGCCAATCAACTGGGCGCCAAGGACCGCAGCCTGGGGACGCGCTTGCTGCGCTTTTTCACCAACGGCCGCGGGGTCGTCAGGCGCGTCAGGTCGCTGGGAGAGGGCACCTATCTGCAGGCCCGGGCGCTGCAGCAGCGGTTGCGAGCCCTGGGGCTGGACGAGGGCTACGTGTCAAAATACCTGGCGTGGAGGGACGGGCCGCTTGTGGCGAGGATTGTGGGATATCGCCAATATTATGTGGGTCCCGAGCTGGATCGATTAAGCCGCTGTTTGTTGTGGTTCAAGTGATTCGCCCCTGCGGTTGATGCAAATCATGCCTGGGTATTTTGGTTGTTGAAAGAATGTTCAAAGGCGTCGGTAATGAAGCTCTCGGCTGAAGTAGGTGAAGTGGAAAGCGTTGATGTCGCTGCGCCCAGGCTCGGGGAGATGCTCCTTGCGGACCAGAAATTGTCGCGCAATGACCTGGAGAGGGCGCTGGAGGTCCAGCGCTCCATGGGTGGACGCCTGGGCCGCCTGCTCATCAGCCTGGGACTGGTTTCCGAGGTCGATGTGTACGCCGCACTCTCCCGGCAGATTGACCTGCCTCTGGTGCGCCAGGACGCCTTCCCCAAGGAAAAGCCCGCCACGTCGCGGCTCAATACCAGCTTCTTGCTGGCCAACAACCTGCTTCCCCTGGGCAATGCGGAGGATGCGGACTCCATGCCGGAGTTTGCATCGGTGGACCCCCGGAGCGCTGCATTGCGCGATGCATTGCGCCTGGTGTTCGGGGATGTGCCGAAGATATTCTTTGGCCTTGAAACCGAAATATCCAGCCAGCTCAACGAGTGGTACGTCCAGGACCCCGAACAGAACGAAGAAACCGGGGGCGACCAGTTCGAGGCCTCCGAATTCATCGAGCACCTGCGGGACATGGCCTCGGAGGCCCCCATCATCCAGCGGGTGAGCCACATCCTTTCACAGGCGGTGGCAGCCCAGGCCTCGGACATCCATATCGAAACCTACGAAGAAAAATCGGTGGTCCGCATTCGGGTGGACGGCGAGCTGTATCCCATCGACGAGATCGACAACAAGGATGCTCCCGCGGTCGTGTCCCGCATCAAGATCCTCTCGCAACTGGACATTGCGGAACGCCGGATGCCCCAGGATGGCCGCACCAAGCTGCGCGTGCATGGAAAGGAAATGGACTCGCGCGTGTCCACCATCCCCACCATGTTCGGCGAATCCGTCGTCATGCGGTTGCTGGAAAAGAACTTCGACCTGCTTTCACTGGAAAGCCTGCATTTCACGCCGCCCACGCTGAAAACCATGCGCCAGCTTCTGAGCGTGCCGCATGGTATCTTTCTGGTGACAGGGCCCACGGGGTCGGGTAAATCCACCACGCTGTATGCCTCGATGCAGGAGCTGGAGGGCGAAAACCTCAAGATCCTGACGGTGGAAGACCCGGTGGAGTACCGGTTGCAGTGGCTCAACCAGGTGCAGGTGCAGCCCCAGATCGGACTGACCTTTGCCAAGGTGCTGCGCTCTTTCCTGCGCCAGGACCCGGACGTCATCATGATCGGCGAAATGCGTGATGGCGAAACCGCCGAAATCGCCGTGCAGGCCGCGCTGACGGGTCACCTGGTCATGTCCACGCTGCACACCAACAGTGCGCTCGGCGCCATCGTCCGCCTGATCAACATGGGGGTGGAGCCCTATCTGATCACGGCATCCGTGGTCGGCGTGCTGGCGCAACGCCTGGTGCGCAAGCTGTGCGAGGAGTGCAAGACCCCGCTTTTGCCGGACCAGGCGCAGGCCGCGGCGGCATCCCTGGGGGTGCCTTTGCAAGAGGGGCAGGTCATTTATAAATCCGTGGGTTGTGCCGCCTGCCGGGGCACGGGCTATCGGGGGCGGATCGCCGTCCATGAACTGCTGGTCCTCACGGAAGACGTCAAGAAGGTGGTCCTTGAAAGGGGCTCCAAGCTCAGCAGCGAAGACGGCGCCTATGCCGGGGGGAACTTGTTGCAGGATGGCGCCACCAAGGTCTTCAAGGGTCTGACAACGGCAGAAGAAGTCCTGCGCGTCGCTCGTCAAAATGATTGAATTTCAATACGATGGCATCACGTCCGACGGCAAGGCCTGCCAGGGGACCGTCCGCGCGCTGAATCTGGAAAGTGCGCGGCTGCGGCTTATCGGGCAGGGCGTGACACCGGTGCGCATCGCGGATGGATCGGGGGCGGTCTCCCAGGATGAGCCGCAAGGCCGGGGCGCAAAGCTCAAGCGCAGCGAAATACTGCTGTTCAGCCGTGAGATGGCACATCTCAAGCAGGCCAACATGCCGCTCGACAAGGCGCTGGTCATGCTCAAGGAGACGGCGAACACGGAGCGGCTGAAAGCATTCATTGCCAAGGTGGAGGAGGGGGTACGGGGCGGGAAATCGCTGTACCAGTCTCTGCTGCCTTTCGAGCGGGACCTGGGGCGCCAGTATCTGGTCCTGATACGGGCTGGGGAAACCTCTGGTTCGCTGCATGTGGTCCTGAAGGAACTCACGGTCCAGCTCGAGGCCGAGGACAAGCTGCGCAACTACGTCATTTCTTCCATGACGTACCCGGTCATCTTGCTGGTGGTCGCTGTCTTGTCTGTCGTTCTCCTGCTGGCGTTCGTGGTTCCCCAGTTCCGGGAAATCTTCGACTCCATGGGCGACAAGCTGCCCTATTCGACCCGGCTGGTGGTCGACCTCAGCGATCTGATCCGCTCCCACTGGATGGCGATCCTGTTAGGCTTGGCGGTTGCGCTGTTCCTGGGCTCGCGATGGAGCGCAACGCCCACGGGGCGGTTGCGTCTCGACAGCGTGCTGCTGGATCTTCCCCTGTTCGGCAAGGTGCTGCGGAACCTGCAGTTCGCCATCTATTTCCGGACCTTCGGCATTTTGCTGCAGCGGGGCGTTCCGATGGTGGATGCCTTGCGCATTGCAGTGGATACGTTGACCAATACCGCGCTGCGCAAGGATATCGAGCCGCTGGTCGGTATCGTGAAAACCGGCAAGCGGCTTTCCACGGGTTTTTCGTCTCCGTACTTTGCAAAATCCAGCACTCCGCAGCTCATTCGCGTGGCAGAGGAAACCGGCCAACTGGATATTACGCTGCTGGGCTTGGCGGATCGCTACGAGGATGAGGGCCGCCGGACCATGGGGCGTGTCTTGGCGGCCATGGAGCCTTTGATAATTATTATTCTCGGGGCCTTGGTTGCATTCATCATTATTGCAATCCTGGGTGGTGTCTTGTCGATTAACGACACAATTTGATTTTGATTGTTTAAGAGATTTGATATGAATGTAAAGAATTCTGGCAGCAACGGAATGGCGCGGGCGAAGCGTTCGTCGGGCTTCACACTGATCGAATTGCTGGTGGTGCTGGTGATCCTCACGCTGCTTGCAGGGCTGGTGGGCCCGAAGGTGCTGGATCAGCTTGGCGGCGCCAAGTCCAAGACCGCCCGTATTCAGATTTCTGAAATCGAACAAAGCCTGGATCTCTTCAAACTGGATGTGGGCCGTTACCCCAACGACGCCGAGGGGCTGCGCGCCCTGGCGGACCGGCCCGCGACAGCGCCGGGCTGGAATGGGCCGTACCTGAAGAAGGGCCTGCCCTCTGACCCATGGGGTGCCGCCTATCTTTACAAGAACCCGGGCCGCAACGGGGGGCCGGACGTGTTTTCCCTGGGGGCCGATGCCAAGCAGGGCGGGGATGGCGAAAACTCGGACGTTTTTAACTGAGCCGCGCCCCCGTTTGCAGCACCGTTTGGTGGTTTCTTTCGCATGAGCCCTCTCTTGATGGCGCCATTGCGCCGCGTCCAGGGCTTCACTTTGCTGGAGATGCTGGTCGTGCTGGTACTGGCCGCCATTACCGTGTCGGTGGTCGGCGCCGGGGGGCAGGCGTACATGGAGCGGTCTCGCTACAGCCAGGTGGTGCGGGACGTCTCCAGCCAGCTCAACAAGGCGCGCGCACTCAGTGTCCAGGAGGGCCGGCCGGTGACCGTGACCTACCAGCCGGAAATCCGCAGGCTTGTAGTGGACGGACGGTTGACTCTGGACGTGCCTGGACCATTGCTGGTTCAGTGGGAAGCCATCGAACGCAATCCCAAGTCCACCAAGGCTGCAGCCGCAGCGGGAGAGCCGATTTTTGTGTTCAGTGCAGACGGTGGTGCTCGAGGCGGGCGGTTGGCGGTCCTGCGCGGTGGGCAAGGTGTCACTTTTCGCGTGAACTGGTTGCTCGGAACGGTGGAGCAAGCCACGACCGTGGCCCCGTCATGACGGTGAAGCGCTGCCTGCCCCCTTTTCTGAACCCGTTTTTTCAGCAATGCAGGCGAAAGCCTCGACCGCAGCGGGGGTTCAGCCTGCTGGAGGCGCTGGTTGCCATGGCCATCGCTTCCATTGCACTGGCAAGCCTCTATCGAAGCGTGGGGCAAAGCTCCAAGAATGTCATGGATGTGGAGGCTCGCGTGGAGGCCTCTTTGGTGGCCAAGTCAGCGCTGGCCGCCGGGGTTTATGCCGAAGATCTGATCAAGCAGGATTCCGGGCAGTCGGGCGTGTGGCGCTGGCGCATCCAGGTGGTGCCCGAGCAGGTTCCCATGATGGACGAAAGCG
Organism: Acidovorax sp. GW821-FHT10E04; assembly: GCF_059415185.1. Lineage (NCBI taxonomy): Bacteria > Pseudomonadati > Pseudomonadota > Betaproteobacteria > Burkholderiales > Comamonadaceae > Acidovorax > Acidovorax sp. GW821-FHT10E04. The sequence goes on along the minus strand of NZ_JBWKMT010000007.1, from coordinate 34,789 downwards.
GTCGTCCTGCGCCAGGAGGGCCCGTGCGCGCGGCGAGGGTCACGGTGGAGGTCAGCAGAGATGGGGTGACCGCGGTGACGTGGACCACCTGGAAACCATACAGGTCTGCGTCATGAGCCAGGCCTTTCGCAAAACCTCTCGCGGGTTCACCTTGCTGGAGCTGCTGATCGCCCTGGCCGTCACGGCAGCCGTGGTGGCGCTGATGTTTGCGGGTGTCGGCGTGATAGGCCGCTCCGAGGAGCGCAACCAGCGGGTGATCGACCGGTCCGAGCGGATGATGGTGGTCAGCCAGTGGCTGGGGCGCAAGTTTGACACCCTGCGTTTGCTGATGCAGCGTACGAGCGAAAACAAGGTTGTGACATTTTTCAGCGGCAATGCGGCGGGTGCCATTTGGGTAGCCCCTTTGCCGGAGCGTGGCGATGCGGGAGGGCTGTATGTGTTCCGCACAACACCGTTGCGCCATGAGAATGGTCGTGTCGATCTGTCTGTCGAGGCTATCCCCTATGACGGGGCTCTGATGGCGTTGGATTGGAGTCGTGCCTTGCGAGAGACGCTTTTGCCGGACGTTCGAACACTCCAGTGGTACTACCAGGATGGTCAGACGGGGGAGTGGACGCAACAGTGGGACTCCACCAAAGCACAGTATCCTGCGCGGGTCAAGGTTGAGCTTGCCGATGCGCAGGGGGACTGGCCCATGCTGATTTTCCCTTTGACGAGGGCAAGATGATGGCCCGCAGTAAACGCCGTAGCAAAGGCGCAGCGTTGATTCTGGTGCTGTGGCTGGTGGCTTCCCTGTCATTGGTTGTGATGGCGAGTGCTCGGGGTGTTCGTCAGCAGACACAACGCGCGGCTCTGGATCTGGAGCGCATGCGTTCGGAGACCGTGCTGGATGCGGTCATCCAGCTGGCGGTGCAGCGGGTCATGTCGGAGAAGACTGCGGACAGTGGATACCGCATTCAGCGTTTGTCCCTGGGGGGCAATGATGTTTGGGTGGAGATCACTCCCTCCGGCGGGCTGGTGGATGTGAATGTCGCAAGTGAAGCCTTGATGCAGGCCTTGTTCCAACGGGCGGGCGGCCTGACATCCGGCGAAGCCGCTATCCTGGCTTCGCGCGTGCGGGATTTCATCGATCCTGACGATACGCCTGGCGGTGTGGGGGGGGCCGAGTTGGCTCAGTACCGTGCGGCGGGCTGGCCCGCCAAGCCCCGCAATGCGGCCCTGGATGACCTCTCTGAGTTGAGATCGGTGCTGGGAATGACGTCGGAGCTCTATGAGATAATCGCGCCCCACTTGGGTATCAATGGGCAGCAACGCATCGAAACCGGTTCGGCTCCTCCAGCACTGATCGACGCCCTTTCGGGGCAGCCAGGCTTGGGGGCTCGCATTCACAATTCCTCTCCAGAAATGCGGGCTGCGGCGCTCCAAACAGGAGCCGCAGCCGACTTTTTCTCGCCTACCCGGGCAGGCGGTGGGCAAACAGTGCGTGTCAAGGCGTTTGTGCGGACTGAGGGTGATCGATGGTGGCAGCGTGAGGCATGGGTTGATCTCAGCGAGCGTCCAGGCAACTTGACGCCCTGGACAATGCTCTCGCTGGAGCCGACACGCCGCTTTAACAAGCCAGAACAGGAATTCAAGCCATGACAGGTTGGGGGCAACTATCTCTTCGTGCGCAAAAGGTGCTGGACCGAATGGCCTGGGGTTTTGGTGATCTGAAGCGAGTCCTGGTGGAGCATGGGGCTTGGCCCTCGATCGCGAATCCCGCCGTGGCTTCCGATGGCGGACGCTGGTCCATTTCAGGAACGCGTCTGCGCAAGCGCACCAACAACCGCAAGGCGGCCAGCCTGCTGGTGCCAGAAGCTGACTGCCTATGGGGCACGGTGCAGTTGCCGGACATGCCCCAGCGCTCCCTGGCCGGGGGGGTGGAGGAAGCCCTTTGGCGGGTTTCACCCATGCCTCCAGAGCAGATCGTGGCTGCCTGGCGTGCTGAGCCGAAGGCCCAGGGCGGATGGGTGGTCGAGTGGGGTATGTGCCGGCGCAGCTCCCTGGAGCAGCAACTGGCGCAGCACGGATTTGCGGGGAACGCACCGGTGTACATGGTCCGCCAAGGGCGCGCTCTCCCTGTCCATGGTGCGGCATGGCAAAAGCAGAGCAGCCGCCAGCACTGGATAGATGGAGCCGCCGCAGCATTATTGTTGCTGTTGCTGGTCGCTTTGTCGCTGCCCGCATTGATGCCACTCGTACTAAAACGGCAGGCGGTGGTCCGCGCTGTGCAGCATGTCGGCATGCTTGAGCCCAAGGCGGCTCCTCTGCGCCAGAAGATGGATGAACTGCGCAGTCAGGCTGGAATGGCGGAAGAGTTGCGCAAGAGCATCGCCATCGACATGCCTCTGGCCAGCGTGATTGACGGGCTCTCATCTGCGATCCCGGCCGACACCTGGCTCGATCGTCTCGAAGTCAATGGATCCGAGATAAAGATCACTGGCCTGACTGCCAATGCCACCGAACTCATTGGGCACCTCGGACGGCAACCGGGATTTGCCGATGTGCGGGCAACTGCTGCGAACGTGCGCGATGGCGCGTTGAACAAGGAGCGCTTCACGATCGAATTGCGCTGGCGAGGTGAAGGGGCAAAGCCATGAAGATGAATGTTTGGCGGCGTCATTCGATCGTTTTGCTGCTAGTGCTGTGCATTGGTGCGCTGGCATGTGCTGCATTGGTCTATAGAGCACTCTGGGTACGCTACGAAGGTGCGCTGCATCAGTTGGAGCCTCGCAGCGAGCGGCTGGAGGGCGTGGTCAACGCGGGCTCTGAAATCGAGACGCTGCTCAGCTCCGCGAGCAATACCGTTGCCCCTTTGCTTCACCCCGCCGGTGAGGCTGCGCAGAACGATATCCAGCAGAAGATCCGCCAGTTGATCATGGCCTCTGGGAGTACGCTGGTTTCCTCCCAGGTTGCGTTGGAGCCAGGGGGGGAGGGCAAGCTGGCGCGCATCCGCCTGACGGCCACCGTCAGTGGCGAATGGGCCAAACTTGTGAATTTCATGGAAAGCTTGCAAACGCAACGTGCGCCGTTCTGGGTGCGCACTGCCAACATCATGCGCGAGGGGGGGAGCTCCGGGCCCGGTCCCCAGACTGCCCGTCTGACGCTGCAATTGGAGGCTCCCTTGGCACCAGAAAAGGTCAAGCCATGATCAAACCTTGGCATCTTGGCCCGGTACTGGCGGTTGCCGCATTGGCGGCCAGTGCTTACTGGTGGCATAACGAAAAAGATCGATGGAGTCCACCGCCGCCGCGCAAGCCTGACCTCCCCAAGGTCGAACCCATGCCCGAGCCAATAAGCGTCCGCGCTAAGCAGGCCGTAGAGCGTCCATTGTTCTGGACGTCTCGGCGCCCGGTGGTTGTGGATGAAAAGAAGACCAGCTTGGTTACGGAATTGACGCAGTCACGCCTTACGGCCGTACTGGAATCCGGCCTGCAGCGTGTAGCTATCCTTCAGCGTGCGGATGGCACCACACTCAAGATCACCGGGGAAACAAAACCGTGGCGGATAGAGTCATTTGACGGCCGCAACGCGGTGTTTCTATCTGCGGACGATCAACGCGTAGAACGCCCGCTGGAAGCAGGAAGCGCTGCGGCGCCCAAAGCCGGTCCTATTGGCGATCGCCTGCGCAGGCCCACCATAAATCAGTAAGCCACTGCGGCATACCCCCATATTGGAGCTATATCTCTATGAACATTCGGCCATCCATCCTTTTGCTGGCGTTGCTGGCTGCGGGTTGCGCCAGCACACAGGGCGGGCCTGCCGCGGCTCCTTCGCCCGAGCAAACGGTGGCGGCATCATCCGATGTTGCTGCAAGCCCGTCGCCTAAGGCGGCTGCGCCTGTGCCAATTGCCCCTGTGGCACCCAATACTGCGGAGGCTGCGAAGGGGGCCAAGGTCCCGGAGCAAAAGAGTGCGCCTTCCAGCACCCGCCTTTTTCCTGGAAATGACCAGTTCTTCAAGCGTGACGTTGCGCCGCAAGTAGACCCCGTCCTCGCCAAAGGAGACAAGGTCGCACTCAACTTCGAGAATGTCACGGTCAGCAATCTGGCGGTGGCGTTGCTGGGTGACTTGCTCAAGCTCAACTACACCATTGACGCCGGCGGCGAAACGGTGGTGAGCCTGCATACCCGCCAGCCGCTGCTGCGCAGCCAAGTCCTGGACGTGCTGGACGCTGTGCTCCTTCCCCATGACCTGGCGATCGTCCGCGACAACGCAGGCGTTTACCACGTTACCAAGCGCACCGTCACCTTGGGAGCTCGCCCGGTAGTGGGCGCGTCGCGTTTCAAGGATTTGTCGGGGGCCGGGACCGTCATCGTTCCGTTGAACCACATCGCTGCGGCCGAAATGGCCAAGATACTGGCGCCCATCGCACCGCGCGAAGCCATCGTCTACGTGGATGCCATGCGCAACCTGCTGGTGCTGCAAGGAAGCAAGGCCCAGTTGGGTGGCTGGCTGGAGATGGTCGAAGCCTTTGACGTGGATTTCCTTTCCGGAATGTCGCTGGGAGTGTTCGTGCTGGAGAATGCCAACGTCAACGTAGTGCGTGATGCGCTGCAGGCGATGTTGGGTGCGGACAGCGGCACCGGTGCGGCGCCACCAGGAGGCGCGGCACCAGCACCAGCGGGAGTGGGTGGATTGCCAAATGCGGGTGGCGGAGCGAGCGCTGGAGGTGGCGGAGCATCCGCGCAGGTGGCCACTCCCTTGGGCGGGCTCATTCGGGTGTTCCCGGTTGAACGTCTCAATGCCCTGGTCGTGGTCACTCCGCGAAGCCACCTGCTGGCCCAGGTGGAAACCTGGATTCGGCGCCTGGATCGCCCGACCGATACGTTGGAGGCCAGTCTGTTTGTCTATCCGGTGCAAAACGGCTCGGCTTTGCAACTGGCTGAAATGCTCAATGGCCTGTTCGGTGGGGGGCAATCCGGGCAAGGCAGATCCGGCGGTGTGGCATCGGGCTCTGCTCCCACGCAGTTTTCCCAGGGCGCGGGTCTGGGTGGGGGGGGATTTGGTGCTGGCTCCGGTCTTTCAAGCAGCAGTTCCAGCCCCTTTGGCAACACGGGCAGCACGGGCGGCATGGGCAGCGGTTCCCTGGGGGGAGCCCTCGGTGCCGGCGGGAATAGAACAACATCTCCCAACAACACATCGCTCACTTCGACCAGCCAGTTGGATGGCAATGTGCGGGTTGTAGCTGACGAAAAACGCAATGCCCTCCTGATCCGCGCCCCACGAACCGAGTACCGCCGCATTGAGCAGGCGTTGCGGGAGCTTGACAAGGCGCCGATGCAAGTGCTGATCGAGGCCAGCATCGTGGAAGTGAGCCTAACGGGAAATCTGGAATACGGCGTTGAGTGGTATCTGCAGAATGGCCTCAGTGGCGGCCGTGAAGGGCAGGCGTCGCTGAACATGAACACGAGCGGGGGCATAGGGCCAAAGCAACCGGGTTTTTCGTACAGCATCGTGAACTTGAGCAAGGCCAATCTGGTGCGCGCCACGCTTAACGCACTCGCCGAAAAGTCGCAGGTGCGCTTGCTGTCCAGCCCCTCGGTGCTGGTACTGAATAACCACAACGCCACCATCCAAGTGGGCCAGCAGCAGCCTATCAAGAGTTCCACCGCGGTCACGACAGGCAATTTGGTGACCGAATCCATCACCTACAAGGACACGGGGGTGATGCTTTCAGTGACGCCTTCTGTCAATGCGGGGGGATTGATCAGCATGGATATCTCCCAGCAGGTCACAGACGTTGGTGAGCAAGACATCGCGACGACTCAACGGGTGTTCCAGACCCGCCAGATTCAGACGCGCGTTGCCGTGCGTTCGGGTGAGCCTATCGTGCTGGGTGGGCTTATTCGTGAAAACGACAGCGGAAGTCGCAGCGGTATTCCAGGCCTGGCGGATATCCCGGTGTTGGGCTCATTGTTCTCCACCACGTCCAACAAGCGCAATCGCACCGAATTGCTGGTGCTGATGACGCCGCGTGCCCTGGAGGATGACGACCAATTGCGTTCGGCCAGCGCTGAGATGCGCGAGCGCATGCGTTCGCTGTCCTTGCAGGCGCAGCCTTTCAATATCCGCCCTGCGGACGTGCCGCTTCAGCCCTGGCGCTGAGTCGCCGGACGGGTGCTGCTGCGGCTGTACCCGCTGCGTCGAATCCATATCCCACAGGAGAGTCTTTACATGACAGAGTCTTTCACTCGTCGCCATTTGTTCACGTGCGTTGCCACTTCTGCAGCCCTAATGGTACTTGCAGGCTGTGCCACCACGGGGGGGGGCGCTGTGTCGCCCGAAGATGACAAGGCCGCATTGCTCAAGCGCGCGCACGCTTATTGGGCATTGCTGCGCGCCAACGACAATCTGGCGGCCTGGCCCTATGAGGAGGTATCCAAGGATCCCAAGGCCACGCTGGAGGAATACCTCAAGCGGGGTGGCATTGGCTACGACGCCGTGGAGGTGCGGGGTGTCCGCAGTATCGAAGGGGATCGCGCCTTGGTGAATATCTGGATGCGCTACTCGCTGCCAATGCTGCGGATCAAGAGCAAGGAAGCGACGGCTGAAGACGAGTGGCGACGCATCGACGGCGTCTGGCACCACGTACTGCGCCGCAGCGTGATGTTCACCAAAGAGCAAAACTAGAAGTGTCGTTGTTTGGGTGCAACAAACAAGCGGGTAACGAGTTTCTGGCGGAAATAGGTTGAAAAAATTAAAGGTATCAGTATAAGATTGCATCAACCCAAACGGAGTACGGATGGGTTGCAGATCCCGCACAGGGTGGGAAAGCTTCCTTCAATTATCTAAGGACTGAGAAGATGAAAAAATTTGCAATGGCAGCCGTTGCAGCCGCTGCGCTGAGTGCTGGTGTGGCGCAGGCGTACACCGTGGGTACGTACAGCAATGGCTTTGTGGTTCCTAACGTGATCCACAACGGCTCTTCCGACACGACCGCTGTTGGCCTGATCAACCAATCCGCTGGTACCCGTGCCGTGTACTGGACGTTCTTCGACCAAAACTCTCAGCACGTGACCGACGGTTGCTTCACCATGACCAGCAAGGACTATCAGTCCTTCATCTGGTCTGAGCAATCGGGTGGTGGTCTGAACAATGTTCGTGGTTACCTGGTGTTCGCTGCAGGTGCATCCACCGTTGGTGGTGCTGCTCAGACCGCTTGCGCTGGCGCGGCTGTGTTGGCTACGGCTGGTGATGTGTCCCTGTCTGCCAATGCTTTCCAGGCAAACGCAATCAGCAAGGACGTGGCTTTCGTTCCAGTGATCGATGGCCCTCTGCTTGTTACTAGCGGTGTTGATATCACCAAGATGGGTCCCACCAGCTTGGAAGCTGTAGCTGGTGCTGCACAGACCTTTGGTTCCGTTGCGCCTACGTTCAGCATGCGCTACGCAATTGACCAAGCTCCTGGCGGCCTGGATACCGCTGTTGTGGTCTGGTCCACGGGTGACCATCGCGGTACCCACACTGTCAACATCTATGATGACAAGCAAAACCGTAAGTCGGTTAATTTCGCTCTGAAGAAGGCTGAACTGGACTGGTTCGATCCTGAATCCATCGCCGGCTTGCCTGCAACCTTCACCGATGGCTTCATCGAGTGGACGCCAAACACTGTGCCTGGCGACTACGCAGCTCTGGGTGGCGCGACTGGCGATGCCCTGGCGGCTAAGTCTACGGGTTCCGTGTTCACCTACTCGCAGATCAGCTCGGCTGCCTTTGGCGCTGTGCAGACCCTGCTGGGCGCACACACCACCATCGCTCCTTAATACACGCTTGGCATGGCAGGCACCTTTTGGTGTCTGCTTGTTGAGTGCGGTCTAATGGTTGTTGCACTTGTAGGTAACAACCTTGAAGGACAGTAAAGATAGCGCCGCAAGGCGCTATCTTTTTTTGCATTTCAGGGGTTGAATATGGCTTTGAGGTTTCGATCTGTGCCTTCCTGGGCGATGGCGATTACGGTGGCCTGCTTTGTGGCTGGTTGTCAAATGCAACCCTTGCAAGACGCTGCGGGCGAGGTTGAAGGTTCGGTCACATCTGGGCCACAGCAGATTGTGGTGCCAGTTCCTGTGGCTTGGGGCGGAGAGGTGCGTTGCGGCGCCAGCAACTGTCTGCTAGTGGCAGTAGAGCATGAGAACGGCATGGTGGCGCTGCACAAGATTGACGGACGGAAGTCCACGCAGCTTGACCGCCTGTCTGTTGCTTACCATCCCGATTCGGCTGTGTGGCTGTCCGATGATCTCTTGGTCGCGGCGGTAGAAGCGACTGCCAGTTTGGACGTATTTCGTGTCAAAGGAGCAAAGCTCGAGCGCCTCCAGCAGATTCCGGTCGGGTTTGCGCCCCGTGACGTGATGGTTGCCAAGGCGGCGCGGGGCAGGTATACGCTGCTGGTGACTCCCTATAGCGGAAAGGAAGTCGCTTGGGTCATGGACTGGGCGGTGGAGGATCAGCGGGAGCCCACCGTGAAGAAAATCCACTGGTGTGAGGCACCATGGCACCCTGTCAAGTTGAACAAGGCTCCTGGCATCAATGGGGCGGCGGTTGCGGTGGCCTGTCTAGACGATAAACGCCTTGTTGCTGTGCCTGAGTCGAGTGTGCTGTCGACTCCGGTTGTTTTGGCTTCCTTCCCCGCCGTTTCTCGCAATGCCGCGCCGTCTCCGTCCGGCAATTGGGTGTTTGTTTCTCTCGAAACAGGGGCGCGCAATGCCAGGGTTCACATGGAAACAGGGGAACTCCAATGGATTCAATCCCCTCTGACTGGCAGTGTGTCAACGGCGCCGCTGGAGGATGACCTGGTCATCTGGGGGGAGGATGGCGAACTCTACCTGCAGCGCTTGGACGTGAAGGGCGACGTCCTGGAAACGCGCTGGCACAAGGTGAGTGGCTTTGCCACTCGGCTGCAGATACTTGATGTCGACAAGGATGGTGAACGCGATGTAGTCGCGTTCAACTCTGCGGGAGATGTGATTGATGTGGTGTACGGCCCGTTGTGGGAAGGCGCTAAAGTGGAGCGTGCGCGTCAGCAGCGTGCGCGTTGATGGAGTTGTAAAGAAGATGAGCAATCGTTTTGAAAGTTACCGCCGCATCCTGGGTGTATCGCTGTTGTCGTTGACGGGGTTGTTGGGAGGGGTGGCGGCGTGTGCTGCGAATCTGGCGAAATTTGCGGGTGGCGAAGTCATTACCGCATCCGATATGGCGCAGTACCTGGATCGCCGTGTGGATTTGCGCAGCAGTGCCCGGAACAAATGGGGCATTGAGAGGATCGTGCGCGAGATGGCCCTTACACGGGTCCTCGTTCTGGAAGGGGAGCGCCTCGGAGAGCCGCGGTTGTCTGGCCAGGAGTCCGGCCGGTTCGACGATGCTTACGCTTTCGCCATTTTCAAAAAACTGGCCCCGGTCTGCAGTCCTCCGGCGGACGGCGCAGCGGTGCGCAGGTTCTATGACGAAAATCCGAAGGCGTTTCTTGTGCCGCCTATGGCGCGTGTGAATCGTGTGATGCTGCCCATTGCCGAAGCTGTGGATTCGCAGAATGCCATGGAGTGGCTCATGGCACAGGCCCAGGCCATTGCCTCCGGAGCTCAAACATTCGACGGCGTCGTGAAGCGGGCTGATACCATCTATCGTCTGGATCCACAGGGAGATGTGGGGTGGGTGATTCTTGCAGAGGAGAACACCATCGTGCGTGCCCTGGCGACGAGCAGAGCGGGCGATATGGTAGGCCCAGTGCGCGAAGGGGATTTTGTTTACTTGTTCTCCATCAGCGAAAAGCGTGAAGGTCGTCAGTTGTCTTGGGATGAAGTGGCCGTTTCCGCTTCTGCGAGGGCGGTGAGCTACTGCCGCCAAACCGGCAACAAGAAACTGGAGGAAGATCTGCTGTCCAAGTATGGAATGGTGATGGATGCGGCGGGTATCAGCAGCGTGTTTGACAAATCCGAATCCAAGCGGTGAGCCTTTCGGGGGCGGTCGTTACAAGCGTATATTGCTTCGCCCGGCGCGGCCAGTACAATGGTGAGTTATCCAGAACGCAGCGGTCAGTCCCGTCTGCCCTGCCAAGCGCGTTGTAGCGTTCGTGCTGGCCAAGACTTCCCTTTGAGCGACTGCCTCCGTAGGCACTAATGAATGACCGACGTCCGTGCTTCCGTATTAATTCCTGTCAAAAACGGCGGTCCATTGCTCGGCGAAGTGCTCGATACTATTCTCAAGCAGCAGGCCCCGTGGCCCTTTGAGATCATTGTGGTGGACTCTGGCTCTAGGGATGGGTCGGTTGAGTTGGTGCGAGATCGCGGCGTCCGCTGTGAGGTCATTGCCTCGGAAGAGTTCGGTCATGGCCGCACGCGGAATTTTCTTGCGTCTCTGGCCAAGGGGGAGTTCCTGGTTTTCCTGACCCAGGACGCCAAACCTGCGAGTGCGCATTGGCTGCGTCATATGGTGGAGGCATGCAGCACAGAAGAGTCCGTGGCTGGGGCTTTTGGTCCCCACAGAGCACATCCCCATGCTAGGCATGTCACGCACTGCGAACTGAGCCTTCACTTCGCGGGATTTGGGGACAAACTCTCGGTGGTTCGCCTTGAGGACAAGAACCGTTTTGCGGTCGATCCGGGCTATCGCCAGTGGCTGCATTTTTTCTCCAGCAACAATTCTTGTATCCGCCGGTCGGTGTGGGAGCGACTTCCGCTGCCGGACGTGGCTTTTGCAGAGGACCAGACCTGGGCCTTGCGGGCGATTGAGGCGGGCTACGGCAAGGCCTACGCGCCTGAGGCCATGGTGTACCACTCACACGACTTCGGTGTCTGGGAGACACTGCAGCGCAATTTTGACGAAGCGCGTTCTTTCAACCTCTATTTTGGCTACCGCATTCAGGACAGCCTGGTGCAGGCCTTGAAATCCGGCGTGCACCTTGCAAAGCGTGATCTGGGCTGGCTGCGCAGCGGGGGATTGCGCGGCTGGCGGCTCTTCAAGAACGCGGGCTACATGAGCCTTGTGGAAATGGCGCGGGTCGCAGGGCAGTACCTGGGCACCCGGCACGACCGCTTGCCGGCATGGCTATTGCGCTCGGTGTCGCGCGATGAGCAATTGCAGCGCGCGGGAGCGGCCTGACCATGGCGTTGAACCTGTCAAAGAAGCTCTGGCGCGTGAAGGAGATGGCGCGCAAGGAAGGGGTGTTCGCCGCCTTGCGGGCCGTGGTGCGCCGCCTGCGCCAGGGGCCTGGGCGGTATGTCGATGTCTTTCGGCACTACGGCTTTGCGTTGCCCTATGTCCTGCCGGCCCAGCCGGGCGAGCCCGCAAAGGGGTCGCTGCTGTGGTTCATCCCGGACTTCAATCTCGGCTCCGGCGGTCATCTGAATATTTTCCGCACCATCTGGCATCTGGAGCAGATGGGATACACGTCCAGCATCGTGATCGGTGCGCCCGTCATGCACCAGGATGCGCAAGAGGCCCGCGATGCCATTCGCGAGCACTTCTTTCCCCTGCAGGCGGAGGTGCTTCTGGGGCTGGAGAACTTGCCGCCATGCGAATTTGCGGTTGCCACAGGCTGGGACACGGCGTACGCGGTCCGCGCATTCACCGGTGCCACGCACAAGCTGTATTTTGTGCAGGATTACGAGCCGCATTTCTACCCGGTGGGGTCCGAGTCGGTGCTGGCGCAGAATACCTACCACTTCGGTTTCTTCGGCATCACGGCAGGGGGCTGGCTGGCCACCAAGCTGGCGCAGGAGTATGGGATGGTCACACATCCTGTGGGTTTCGGCGTGGAACTGGAGCGCTACCGGCGCCTGCCGCGCAGGGAGCCCGAGATACGCCGGGTTTTCTTCTATGCGCGTCCCCCCACGCCCCGGCGGGCATTTGAAATCGGCCTGCTGGTGCTGAATGCCGTGTGGGAGCGCATGCCCAACACGCAGTTCGTGCTCGCAGGCTGGGACACCGCCGGCTTCCATATTCCGTTCCCCCATCTTGCCTGCGGCACCGTGGCGCTGGATGATTTGCCCGATCTGTACAGCCAGTGCGACGTGGCGCTGGTGCTCTCGCTGACGAATGCCTCGCTGCTGCCCCTGGAGCTGATGGCCTCCGGCTGCGCCGTGGTGTCCAACCGTGGCCCCAATGTGGAATGGCTGCTCAACGACGACGTGGCCATGCTCGCCGATTCTTCTCCGGAGGGCTTGACCAATGCGGTTTGCGCGCTGCTGCAGGACGATGCGCGGCGCCATGCCCTGAGCGAGCGCGCCGAAGTGTTTGCCCGGGCGCAGACCTGGGACATGGTGGCGAAGGACTTCGAGTCGGCCCTGTTGCACGCCCGGGCCCAGAATCCGCGGGGCGAATCCTGATGCGTTGCGCGATTCTCGGAGGAGCGGGTTTCCTGGGGCGCCACATTGGCCGGGCCATGGCGACCGAAGGAGCACATGTGTGGTCGGTCGACCGCGCATTGCCCGCGCCGGGCAGCGCCCCCTGGTTGGCTGGCGCGGTGCAGGCGGACTGTTTTGACTTGCCCTCCTGGTGGGATGCGGTGGGAGGGGCGGACGTCATCGTTCACCTTGCTTCCTCCACGGTGCCAGCCACGGCCAGTCAAGATCCGATCCAGGACGTGCAGACCAATCTGGTGGGCACGTTGCGCCTGCTGCAGGCGCTGCGTCAGAAGGCTGCACGTCCCAGGTTGCTGTTTGCATCCTCGGGAGGCGCCGTCTATGGCCGGCCGCAGTCGGTACCGCTGGCAGAGACACACCCCACCATGCCCATGGGTGCCTATGGGGCCACCAAGCTGGCGATCGAGCACCATTTGCGCATCGAGGAGGCGCAACACGGCCTGCCGTGCCGGATACTGCGTTTGAGCAATCCGTATGGGGAATGGCAACAGCCCCACGGCGTCCAGGGGGTGATCGCTGTTTTTGCGCACCGCGCGCTCAAGGCCCTGCCCGTGGATGTATGGGGGGATGGTTCCGTGGTGCGCGACTTTGTCTATGCCGCCGATGTGGGGCGGGCTTTCGTGGCCGCCTCGCGCCATGAGGGGGAGGCCCGGGTCTTCAACATTGGTGGCGGCGCGGGGCACAGTGTCAATGACATCGTGCGCACGCTGGAACAATTGATCGGTCACCCTGTGGAACGGCGTGTATTCCCGGCACGCCCGTTTGATCCGCCCGTCAATGTGCTGGACATTCAGCGTGCCCAGGAAGAACTGCACTGGAAGCCGGCCATGGCTTTCGATGAAGGGGTGTCCAAGTCGGTCGAATGGCTGCGGACGGTGGCATGACGCGTCCTGTATCTCCTTCCTCCGCCGTGTCTTCGGCCGCGCCACGCAATCCGCGCCAGTTGTGGGTGCTGTGGCGGTACTGGATGATGCGCGAGTTCAAGACCCGCTATGCGGGCTCGGTACTGGGTTTTGCGTGGGCGTTCGTCCAACCCCTTGCCACCCTGGCCATCTTCTACGTCCTGTTTGGTCTGGTTCTTGCCGTGCGCGTTCCGGGACTGGACGTGGGCAATGGCTACCTGCTGCACTTGCTCGCCGGGCTGGCCGTTTGGCTCCCCTTCACCGATGCGATTGGACGGGGCGTGGGAAGCCTGGCCGCCTATGAGGATTTTCTGCGCAAGCAGCCCATGCCGGCCGAAATCCTGCCCGCGGTATCGGTGGGCGGGAGCCTGCTGGTTCTCGGGATCGGCTATGGGTTGCTGCTGGTGCTGTCCGTGGCGCAGGGCGTGGGGCCCTACGCATCGATGGCGTGGCTGCCTGTGCTGGTGCTGGCACAGATTGCCCTGACCTTTGGCCTTACCCTGTTGTTGAGCATGGCCCACTTTCTCTGGCGTGATGTGGGTTCGATGGTGGCTTTCGCGTTGCAGCTTTGGTTCTATGTGACGCCCATTGTTTACCCGCTGTCCCAGGTGCCCGAGAAGTTCCATGGCTGGTTCCTCTTCAATCCCTTGGCGTGCCTGGTGCTGATGGTGCAAAGCACGGTGCTGCACATGCCTGTCCCGCCGGGAACTCCGGTGGCCCTGGCCGTCTGGGTCGTGCTGCTGGCGGGGGGCGGATGGTGGTTTTTCCGTTCCATGAAGTCGGCATTGGGCGAGGCCTTGTAACGCCATGACCATACGCTTTGAGGGCATAGAAAAAACCTACATGGTGTACGGCCGCCCCCAGGACAGGCTGTGGGAGTGGGTGACCCGCAGGCAGCGCCACCGCGTGCACGTGGCGCTGACCGGCGTGGACTTTGAAGTCCAGGCAGGAGAAACGTTTGGGCTGATCGGTGAAAACGGCGCGGGCAAGAGCACCTTGCTGAAGATTGCCGCGGGCACCATTCGGCCTACCCATGGCCAGGTGTCGCAGGAAGGCCGTGTTGCCGCGCTGCTGGAACTGGGTGCCGGATTCCACCCGGAGGAGTCGGGCTACGACAATATCCGCTTCATGGCTGCCCTGCATGGCCTGGAAGGCGGTGCCATGGAGGATTTCATCATCCGGGCCACCGCGTTCTCCGAGTTGACCGGGGAGACACTCGAACGGCCGGTGAAGACCTACTCTTCAGGCATGTTCATGCGGCTTGCATTTGCCGCAGCGACGGCCATCGATCCCGATGTGCTGATCGTGGACGAGGCCTTGTCGGTGGGGGATCTGCATTTTCAGAAGAAGAGCCTGAACCGCATCCTGGAGCTGCGCGAGCGTGGCGCCACCGTGCTTTTCTGTTCCCACAACCTGTACCAGGTGCGCAGCCTGTGCCAGCGGGCGGCGTGGATTCACGGTGGCCGCATACAGGCCATCGGTGCCACCGAGGGTGTAGTGACTGCCTATGAAGCCCACGAGCGGCGCCGGTACGCCCATTTGCGGACGGATGCAGTGGCCGATGCTCCCCCGAATGCCGCGTCTCCCGCGCCCGCGGTGGGAATCACCACGGCCCCGCTTGTCAAAATCACACACCTGATTACGGAAACAAGCGATGGTACCAATCCGGCGCAAGTCGACTCCTTCCAGGACCTGACGGTAGAAATACAGGTTGAATCCTATTGCGATGCCAAATTTCACATAGGCTTCTCCATAGTCCGGCCGGACAAGGACAACGTGTTTGGAACCAGCACGCAGTTTCACAATCCTCCGCGCCCTCTGTGCGGAGCAGGAACGCATCGGCTGCGTGTCCGATTTCCTCGTCTGCCCTTGCTCTCTGGCGAGTATCTCTGGAATGTCTACACCTTGGACGATACGGGCCTTCAGGTGTTGGACATGGCCGAGCTGATTCAGCCGTTCACGGTGTTGAATCAGAAGAATCGCGAAGTGGGTCTTGTGTGGCTGGATCACGAATGGCTGCCGAGCGAATGATCAATGAGTGGCGCCTGCGGTTTGCGTTCCCTGCTCTGAGCAGAATGCCCACCACCCTTCCGTGGCACCTTGCCTCGGTCATCGGGCGCGACCCTTCTTCGGCACGTCGCCTGACAGAGCAATTTCTAGTGGCGCGTTTTGAGCAGGTATTCCCTGAATCCACGGCGGTGGCTCATCGTCAGTGGGCGCGTGCGCATTTGGCGATGCTGGCTCAGGAAATCATGGATGCGTCCGCGCTGCACCGTTTGGGACAGCCCAATGGTCCTGCCATTGAGGTCACGGGATGGGAGCATGTGGACGCCCTGATTAGAAGAAAGCAAGGCTTTATTCTGGTATTGAATCATTTCGACCGTTTGCTGACATCGGCAGTCGCTTTGGCTCTGAGAGGGCTGTCGCTGAACACGCTGACCATGCCGATTCTCGAAAATCCTGGTCTGGGAGTTGTCCAGCGTGACTTTCTGATTCGGAAGGTGCGTTCATTCACGCAGATCGCCCGGGGCCAGTGGCGGACCTCCACCGAGGGAATGCGCCCGGTGTATGAGAGCTTGAGGGCGGGGCAGGCGTGGGGAATTCTTGCGGATGCATGGGCTCCAGGGTTCACCCGATTGCGCAGCCACCCTTTCCTCGGAGGACAGTTGCACCTGCCTACAGGGATCGAGCGCCTTGCGGAATCAGCCAAGGTCCCTTTGTTGCACGCGGTGACATATTCGGAGCGACCTGATCGGCTTCGGGTGGTGGTGGAGACTTTGCCAGAGAATCCACGCCAGGCCATTGATGCGGTGATTCAACGGTTGGAGCAGGATGTACGGGAGCGTCCATGGGCTTGGTGGCACTGGGGGCAGTGGGAGCAGATGTGGACACCGTCCGCATCGGAGGCAACGCATGACCAATATTGAGCGATACGACTACGCATTCGACCCGGACGGCGAGGAGTGGGCGGCCCGGTTGCTGCGCCGTATTCCGTCCGACGGAGGCTCGGTGCTGGAGCTGGGGCCCGGGCCCGGCGCCATGACCCGCGTCCTGCTGGCGCGGGGCCATCGCGTCACGGTGGTTGAAAACGACCCCGAGGCATTGGAAGTGCTCAAGACGCTGGGCGTGGAGGTCATTCCCGGAAATCTGGATGGCACGGACTGGCTGGATGCGATCGCGGGAAGGCGGTTTGATGCGGTGATGGCCTGCGATGTGCTGGAGCACCTCAGAAAACCGGAGGACGTGCTGCAGCGGTTGAGCGAATTTGTGGCCCCCATGGGCCGCCTGCTGATCTCCGTCCCGAACATTGCCTATGCCGGGGTGCTGGCGGCGATGCGCAATGGCATCTTCGACTACTCGGACAAGGGCCAGCTGGACAGGACCCATGTCCGGTTCTTTACCAAGCGTAGCATTGAAAAAGTACTGCTGGACTGCGGGTGGGCTCCCCGGATCTGGGAGGCCAACAGGGTGCCTGTCGAATGCAGCGAATTCGCCTGGTACTGGAGCGCCCTGCCCGGCGAGCAGCGCCAGGCCTTGCTGGCGGGGTGGCAGGATTTCGATGTGTACCAGTGGATGGTGGTGGTCACGCCCTCCATCGACGCTTCCGCCTGGGAGTTGGCCGAGGCACGTGGCACAGCGGACAGGCTGCGCGACGAGTTGCAGGCCCTCACGGTGGTGCACCAGCGTGAGCGTGCATCGTTGCTGGAGCACCAGAAAGCCTTTTCGGAAGCCAAGGACATCATCGCGAAGATGCAGCTGGAGATCAAGGATCTGCGCGCTGACATGGAGCTGCTGCGGACGGAAAAGACCGCGGTGGAGGCCGAACTCTCCGCGCTGCAAGCGCAGCCCCAGCCCGAACCTCCTCCTCCTGCAGGCCCATGGCTGCGGCTGAAGCGCAGACTCCTGGGCCGCGCGGACGGCGCGTGACGGATTGCGGAACGGACATGTTGCTCGGGGTTCCTGATTTCACGGCATCGCATGACGGCGTGGACAGCATCGGTGCGGATTGCCGGATCGATCCGTCCGTTTCCGTCATGCGGTTTGGGCAGCGCCCTGGCGTGCTGTGCCTGTCGGACGGGGTCAGCATCTACGCGCAGACAAGGCTGGTGCTGGGGGATGTGGTCGCGGACCCTTGCGTGGGAATCCGCATCGGCGCCCGCACCATTGTCAACGTGGGCGGCTATCTGTCTGGCGAAGGGGGCCTGGAGATTGGCGAGGACGTTTTGATCGGCCCCCACGTCAAGTTGCTGTCGGCCGGCCACGCCATAGACGAAGGGGATGCGGTCATCGCGCGCAACCGCATCACCCGCGCAAAGATCGTCGTCGAGGACGGCGCCTGGATAGGGGCTGGAGCCATCGTGCTCGAGGGGGTTACCATCGGGCGCGGCGCGGTGGTGGCTGCCGGTGCGCTTGTGCGGCAGGATGTCCCCGCGGGGATGGTGGCGGCGGGAATGCCCGCTCGGCTGCTGCGCTCGCGCCGTGGCGATGCATGGCCGGCGGCACAGGCCCCCGTGCCATCCCCCTGGTTTGAACGGGTCGGGGTCCGGCTGAAGAGCTTCTTGTACCAGGGACGCGGTGCCAAATGACAAGCAAGAGTGAATTTCGCAGAAGCTCCGACGGGCGCGGATGGGGATCGAACATGGTGGAAAGCCTGCGCAGGGCGGCGCTCACAGTGATCTTCCTGATGGGGCTCCCTGCCTCTTCCTGGGCCGACCAGGTGTGGGAGTTCGTGGACAAGGATGGAGTGACCCACATTGGCAACGTGGCGCCGGGGGCGGCCGCGTCGCGGGGGCTGGTCTGGCTCCAACGTGTGCCTCCTGCCTCCGTGATGAGGAGCAAGGAGCGCGGCACCTCCGCACTGCAGTTTCCTGGCTACGACGATGTCAAGCAGCACCTGGAGGCGGCGGCGGAGGCGCAGTCGCTGGATCCGGCATTCGTGATCGCCGTTGCCGCTGCGGAATCGGCCTTCAATGTGAAGGCCGTTTCGCGCAAGGGCGCCCTGGGCCTGATGCAGGTGATGCCCGCGACGGCCGAGCGCTATGGGGTCGCGGCCCGTCCGCCTTCAGAGGGAGAACATGCCGCCATGGAGCCCAAGGTGAATGCGCAGATCGGCACCCGTTACCTGGCGGACCTGCTGCGCATGTTCGATGGCGACAAGGAGCTGGCACTGGCGGCCTACAACGCCGGGGAAGGAGCCGTGATCAAGCACGGCCGCCGGATTCCGCCGTATCCCGAAACACAGCAATACGTGGAAAAGGTGATGCGCTTTTACCGCGGCATGGCGCGGTAGTGGCCCTGGACCCTGCAGCGTGGGCTTTTTCGTGAACCGTCTGCGCCGGCGCTGGCCTGGGTTGACCCTGTGTCCAGGCAGCCGAGGCGCCACTGCCGACTTCCTGCGGCGGGCGGCCGTATTTCACGCAAACGGCGCGGGGATGCCGTCGCGGGCAGCGCCAGCTAGCGCTTTCTTACAGGCATCCGCGCAGAGTACGGGTACCATCGGCCGCTCATGATCTGGTTATCTGTGGTGGCATTCATCGTTGCAGCGTTGGCGGCAGGGTTCATCGTGCGGTGGATGCGCAGCCACGCTTCCGTGTATGGCAGCGCCATGCCACAGCGTTTTCACCTCGGGGATATTCCCCGCCTGGGCGGAGGGGCGCTGCTGTTGGGTATCGGGTGCAGCTGGAGCCTGGGCATGCTGCAGTCGTCCCATTGGGGAGATCCTGGTTCCCTCAGGCTGGGGGCATGGGTCGGCGGCTGGCTGGTGGTCATGCTGCCGGCTGCTCTGGGGGGGATCGCGGAGGACATGACCCAGCGCCTGTCCGTCCGGTATCGGTTAAGCCTGACGGGCGCATCCGGTGCCCTGGCGGTGGTCTTGCTGGACCTGTCCCTGCCCCGCATGGGGTGGCCCTGGCTGGACTCCGTGCTGGCCGCTGCCCCGTGGCTGGGCATCGCCATCGTTGTCCTTGCCGTTGCGGGGCTGCCCCACGCGTTCAACATCATCGACGGCTACAACGGCCTGGCGGGCATGGTCGCACTGATCGTGTGCCTGGCCTTGGCGCACGTGGCATTGCAGGTGGGGGATCGCGCCCTGGCGGCGCTGCTGGTGTCCACCGCCGCCGCCACCGGGGGATTCCTGGTGTGGAACTACCCGCGGGGAATGCTGTTTGCCGGCGATGGCGGGGCATATATCTGGGGCGTGGTCATCGCCCTGGCCAGCATTTCGCTGGTGCAGCGCAACGCCGACGTGTCGCCCTGGTTCCCCATGCTTTTGCTGATCTACCCCGTCTGGGAAACGATCTTCTCGATCTATCGCAAGACGGTGCGGGGCGTGTCCCCCGGCGTGGCCGATGCACTGCATTTTCACCAGCTGATCTACCGGCGCATCGTGCGGGGCGTTTTCCACGACGACGAATCCCGCAGGGTTCTGATGCGCAACAACCGCACGTCGCCCTACCTCTGGGGCTTCACCTTGCTCACGGTGGTGCCGGCGGTGCTGTTCTGGAGCAATACCCCGCTGCTGATGGCGTTTTGCGGCTTGTTCGTCATCAGCTATGTGATGGCGTACCTTGCCATCGTGCGGTTCAAGGTGCCGCACTGGCTGCGCCACTGAGGGCTGTTGCGCAGGCCACCCCAGGGTGCCGCGCGAATGCGGCACAATTTGCGCCTCACCGTTTTCTCTGGATGGCCCGCCTCCATGACCGACCTTCTTTCGATTGCTCCGCGCGACAAGGCTGAAATCCTGGCCCAGGCGCTGCCCTACATCCGCAAGTTCCATGGCAAGACCATGGTCATCAAATACGGTGGCAACGCCATGACGGACCCTGCGCTGCAGGCCGACTTTGCCGAAGACGTGGTGCTGCTCAAGCTCGTGGGGATGAACCCCGTGGTGGTCCACGGCGGCGGCCCGCAGATCGAGACGGCCCTGAACCGCCTGGGCAAGAAGGGCGAGTTCATCCAGGGCATGCGCGTGACGGACGCCGAGACCATGGAAGTGGTCGAGTGGGTGCTGGCCGGCGAGGTGCAGCAGGACATCGTGGGCCTGATCAACCAGGCCGGCGGCAAGGCCGTGGGGCTCACGGGCCGCGACGGCGGCATGATCCGCGCGCAGAAGCTCAAGATGGTGGACAACAAGAACCCGAGCATCGAGCACGACGTGGGCCAGGTGGGGGACATCGTGGCCATCGACCCGAGCGTGGTCAAGGCGCTGCAGGACGATGCCTTCATCCCCGTCATCAGCCCCATCGGCTTCGGCGAAAACAACGAGAGCTACAACATCAACGCCGACGTGGTGGCCAGCAAGCTGGCCACGGTGCTGCAAGCTGAAAAACTCATGCTCCTGACCAACACGCCCGGCGTGCTGGACAAGGCGGGCAACCTGCTCACCGACCTCACGGCCCGCGAGATCGACGCGCTGTTCGCCGATGGCACCATCTCCGGCGGCATGCTGCCCAAGATCGCGGGCGCGCTCGATGCCGCCAAGGCCGGCGTGCACGCCGTGCACATCATCGATGGCCGTGTGCCGCATGCCATGCTGCTCGAAATCCTGACCGACCAGGCCTACGGGACCATGATCCGCTCGCACTGACCCTTTTCGTAGCCTGCTATGCGCCTGCTGTTGGTTGAAGACGATGTCATGGTGGCCAGCGGCATCAAGTTGGGCCTGACCGACGCCGGATACGCCGTGGATTGGGTCGGCAGCGGGGAGCGCGCCGAAGAGGTGCTGCGCACGGAGTCTTTCGACGCGGCCATCATCGACATCGGCCTGCCCGCCATGGATGGGCTGGAGCTCACCCGCCGCCTGCGCCGTCCCGACATGATCAGCCCCGCCATGCCCGTGCTGATCCTGACCGCGCGCGATGCCCTGCATGACCGCGTGCAGGGGCTGGACCTGGGGGCGGACGACTACATGGTCAAGCCCTTCGAGCTGCCCGAGCTGCTGGCCCGCCTGCGGGCCCTGCTGCGCCGCTCGCAGGCCGCCACGACGGCGGTGCTCAGCTTCGGGCCGCTGGAGCTGGACACGGCAGGCCGCCGCGCGAGCATCCGCACCGGCGAAGGGGAGCAGGTGATCGAACTGGGTCCCCGTGAATGGACCGTGCTCGAATACCTGCTCATCAACGCCCCCAAGCCTGCGAGCAAGGACAAGCTCCTGCAGGCCCTGACGGGGTGGGACAAGGAGATCACACCCAATGCGGTGGAGGTCTACGTCTCGCGCCTGCGCGGCAAGCTCGAGCCGCATGGCGTGGCGCTGCGCTCGATCCGCGGGTTCGGCTACCGTCTGGAACTCCAGGCCGCCTGATCGGAATCGGTCTGGCTCAGCGCCCGCGCCGGTGAAGACCCACCATGACGATGCCGGACCGGGCCCCTCCTTCCCAGCGGCTTGGCCTGCGCGCCATGACCTCCGACCTGCGCAACCGGCTGCTGCTTTTGCTGGTGCTGCCCTTGTGCCTGCTCGCGCTCGCGGGCGTGTGGCTGGACTACCGCTCGGCCGACGAGGCCGCCGGACGGCATGACCAGCGCCTGCTGCGGCTGCTTCCGGCGCTGGCCGATTCGGTACTGGCCCCCGCGATCCGTGACAACGAGCCGCCCCTGCTGCTGCTGGCGCCGCCGGTCGAGGACTTCCTGCGCCAGAACGCCGGGTTTGCCGGGTACAGCGTGCGCGACGCCTCCGGCCGCCTGCTGCTGGGGGACGACTGGGTGCACAGCGCCGTGCCGACCACGCAGGCCCCCGAATTCCACAGCGTCGAATTTGGCGGCGTGACCTACCGGGTGGCCGTGCAGCGCGGCCGCACGGGGGCCGGCGAGCTGGTGGTGGCGCTGGCCGACGGGTCGGACCCGCGCCAGCAGTGGGCGCAGCAGCTTCTGCTGCGCGTGCTGCTGCCCAACCTGGTGCTCGTGGCCGCCGCCGCGCTGGCCATCCACTGGGCCGTGGGGCGTGCGTTCAAGCCGCTGGTGGATCTGGCCGAAGCGGTGGAACACCGCTCGCCGCGCGATCTCAGCCCCATCGACGAGGCCTCGTCGCCCGCCGAGGTGCGCCCGCTCGTGCATTCGCTCAACCGGCTGTTCGCGTTGGTCAATGCGCAGGCGGAAGGGCAGCGCCGCTTCGTGGCCGACGCGGCGCACCAGCTGCGCACCCCGCTGGCGGGCCTGCAGGCGCAGGTCGAGGCCTGGGCGATGATGGCCAAGGCCGCCGGCCCGCGGGTATCGCTGCCGGACTTTGATCGACAAATGCCGCTGGCGCAGGATGGTCAAGCGAAAGGCGCTATTGTTTTAGGAGTTGATCAGATCGAGAAGCTGCGCAATGCCACGCGCCGGACCTCACAGCTCGCGCACCAGCTGCTGGCCCTGTCGCGCGCCGACGCGCGCAGCCTGGATGCGCAGCCGCCGCAGCGCGTGGACCTGAAGGACCTGTGCGAGGCGCTGCTCGAGACCTTTCTCGATCCGGCCACCGGCAAGGGGCTGGACCTGGGGCTCGACGTGCAGCCCGTGCATGTCACCGGCCATGGCTGGCTGCTGCGCGAACTGCTGTCCAACCTGGTGGACAACGCCATCAAGTACACGCCGGCGGGGGGCATTGTCACCATCCGCTGCGGCATGCGCCAGGGGCGCACCGGGCCGCCCCGCGTGTACCTGGAGGTCGAGGACGACGGCCCGGGCGTGCCCGAGGCGGAGCGCGCCCGCGTCATGCAGCGCTTTTACCGCGTGCCTGGCACGGTGGGGGAGGGCACGGGCCTGGGGCTGGCCATCGCCGACGAGATCGCGCGTGTGCACCGCGCCTCCCTGACGCTCGGGACGGGCCCCCAGGGGCACGGGCTGCTGGTGGCTGTGGTGTTTCCGCTGTAGATCCGCGCCCGCGCGCTCCTTGCGCGTGTCCGTGCGCGGGCCGGGCAAAAGCCTGTGCGAGAATCATTTCCATACATGATTTACGCCTGCCGCTGGCCCGTGCATGCCCATCCGGCATGTGAACCGGGCGCCGGGTGCCACTGGCCGCATGGCCCTACCAGAGCCCCTGTCCTGCATGTCCGAACTTTCTCCCCTTCCAGAGCCCGCCAGTACCGACGACGCGGGTGACACGCCGGCCGCGCGCAAGCGGCCCAAGCCGGGCGAGCGCCGCGTGCAGATCCTGCAGGCGCTGGCGGCCATGCTGGAGCAGCCGGGCGCGGAGCGCATCACCACCGCCGCGCTGGCGGCGCGCCTGTCGGTGAGCGAGGCGGCGCTGTACCGCCACTTCGCGAGCAAGGCGCAGATGTTCGAGGGGCTGATCGACTTCATCGAGCAGTCCGTGTTCACCCTCGTGCAGCAGATCACCGGCCGCGAGGTGCCCGACCCCGCCCAGCCGCCCGACGTGGGCCAGCGGCAGGCGGCGCGCATCGTGGCCGTGCTGCTGCAGTTTGGCGAGCGCAACCCCGGCATGGTGCGGGTGATGGTGGGCGATGCCCTGGTGTTCGAGCACGAGCGCCTGCAGCAGCGCATGAACCAGTTCTTTGACCGCATCGAGTCCACCCTGCGCCAGTGCCTGCGCCCGGCCGCGGCGGGCTCCGCGACGCCCACGGTCGATGCCCAGGTGGCGGCCAGCGTGCTCACGGCGTTTGCGGTGGGGCGCCTGCAGCGCTATGCGCGCTCGGGTTTCAAGCGCCCGCCTTCCGAGCACCTGGAAGCCAGCCTCGCGCTGATCCTCTAGCACCGCCCCGCTGGCGGTGCCGCCGGCGGGGCCCCGGCACGCTGGAGAGCGGGCCCGCCAGGCGGTGGCGCCGCCGCAACGGGTGATTTGGGGGCCGCTCCCTATTTTTTCCCGGGGTTTTGGCCGGTCGCCGAATTTGCTGCAAAATAGAACGAACGTTCGTTTTTATTTGCCAGCATGTCCGCCACCTCTTCATCCAGCCAGGTCACCCGCATCCCGCGCGCCCGCAGCGGTACCGGCCGCGCCCTGCAAAAGGGCCAGCAAACCAAGGCGGCCATTGTCGAGGCGGCGCTGGGCCTGGCCACGCACATCGGGCTGGAAGGCTTGTCCATCGGGGCGCTGGCCGATGTCACGGGCATGAGCAAGTCGGGCGTGTTCGCCCACTTCGGCTCGCGCGAAGAGCTGCAGATCTCCGTCATCCGCGAATACCACACCCGCTTCGAGCAGGAGGTGTTCTACCCCGCGATGTCCGCGCCGCGCGGCGTGGCGCGCCTGTCGGCCATGTTCGACAACTGGATGAAGCGCACCTCCATCGAAATCGACTCGGGCTGCATCTACATCAGCGGCGCGGTCGAGTTCGACGACCGCACCGGCCCCGTGCGCGACGCGCTGGCCAGCTCGGTGCTGACATGGCACGCCGCCATGCGCCGCGCCATCGAGCAGTGCAAGGGCCTCGCAGAGCTGCGCGCGGACACCAATGCCGAGCAGATGCTGTTCGAGATCCACGGCCTCATCCTCGCGCTGCATTACGAAGCGCGCTTCCTGCAAACCCCCGGCTCCATGGGTCGGGCCGTGCAGGGCTTTCACAACATCCTGGCGCGCTACAGCGCCGACACGCCGGCCGCCGCCGCGCCAGCCACCCCTGCTGCCGCCAAGCGCCGCAAAGTTTCCAACCAAACCACCACCTCCAAGGAGTAAACCCATGCCTACCTACACGCCGCCCCTGCGCGACATGCAATTCGTCATGCACGAAGTGCTCAAGGTCAGCGATGAATTCAAGGCAATGCCGCCCCACGCCGAGGTGGATGTGGACACCATCAATGCCGTGCTGGAAGAAGCCGGCAAGTTCGCCGCCGAAGTGACTTTCCCGCTCAACATCAGCGGCGATACCGAAGGCTGCGTGCTGGACAAGGCCACGCACGAAGTCAAGCCCCCGTCGGGCTTCAAGGCCGCCTACGCCAAGTACGTCGAAGGCGGCTGGGCGGCGCTGTCGTGCGACCCCGCCTATGGCGGCCAGGGCCTGCCCTTCGTGCTGAACCAGTGTCTGTACGAAATGATGAACTCGGCCAACCAGGCGTGGACCATGTACCCCGGCCTGTCGCACGGCGCGTACGAAGCCCTGCACGCCCACGGCACCGACGAGCAAAAGAAGATCTACCTGCCCAAGCTCACCAGCGGCGAGTGGACCGGCACCATGTGCCTGACCGAACCCCATTGCGGCACCGACCTGGGCCTGTTGCGCACCAAGGCCGAGCCCCAGGCCGACGGCACTTACAAGATCACCGGCAACAAGATCTTCATCAGCGCCGGCGAACACGACATGACCGCCAACATCGTGCACCTGGTGCTGGCCCGCCTGCCCGACGCGCCCAAGGGCAGCAAGGGCATCAGCCTGTTCGTCGTGCCCAAGTTCAACGTGAAGGCCGACGGCTCGCTGGGCGAGCGCAACCCCATCTACTGCACGGGCCTGGAGCACAAGATGGGCATCCACGGCAACGCCACCGCGCAGATCGCCATCGATGGCGCCATCGGCACCCTGGTGGGCCAGCCCAACAAGGGCCTGGCCGCCATGTTCGTGATGATGAACGCCGCCCGCCTGGGCGTGGGCAACCAGTCGCTGGGCCTGACCGAAGTGGCTTACCAGAACGCACTGGCCTACGCCAAGGACCGCATCCAGATGCGCAGCCTGTCGGGCGTGAAGGCCAAGGACAAGGATGCCGACCCCATCATCGTGCACCCCGACGTGCGCAAGATGCTGCTCACCGCCAAGGCGTACGCCGAAGGGGGCCGCGCGCTGCAGATCTTCTGCACGCTGCTGCTGGACAAGGTGCACAGCCACCCCGATGAAAAGGTGCGTGCCGAATCCGAAGAGATGGTGGCGCTGCTCACCCCCATCGTGAAGGCCTTCATCACCGACAACGGCCACATCAGCACCAACGCCTGCATGCAGGTCTTCGGCGGCCACGGCTTCATCAAGGAATGGGGCATGGAGCAGTACGTGCGCGACAACCGCATCAACATGATCTACGAAGGCACGAACACCGTGCAGTCGCTGGACCTGCTGGGCCGCAAGATCCTGGGCAACAACGGCGCCACGCTCAAGAAGCTGGGCAAGCTGATCGGCAAGCTGGTGGAAGAAGAAGGCGTGAACGAGAAGATGGCCGAGTTCATCAACCCCGTCGCGATGTTGGGTGACCAGATGACCAAGTTCACCACCGAAATCGGCTTCAAGGGCATGCAAAACCCCGACGAAGTGGGCGCCGCCGCCGTGGACTACCTGCGCGTGGCCGGCCACCTGGTGTTTGGCTACCTGTTCGCCCGCATGGCCCAGGTCGCGCTGCGCGAGATCGCCGCCGGCAACACCGACCCGTTCTACGGCGCCAAGCTGCAGACCGCGCGTTTCTACTTCGCCAAGCTGTTCCCTGAAACGGCGACGCTGATGCGCACGGCCCGTGCCGGCAGCAAGGTGCTGATGGACACCGATCTGGCCCTGGCCTGATCGGTGCATCGTGCGGATTTCAAGCCTTTTTGCCACGGAGCGCTTATGTACAAAGCGGTAGCAGCTATTGTTTTGGTAGCGGGTGCGTTGCCGGCCTGGGCGCAGATGACGCCTGAAGGCCTGTGGCGCAACATCGACGACAAGACCGGCGAGGCCAAGGCGGAGATCCGCATCCGCGACATCGGCGGCGGCGTGCTGCACGGGGCGCTGGAAAAGCGCCTGTCCAAGGACGCCAAGCCCGACGATGTCTGCGACGAATGCTCGGACGACCGCAAGGGCAAGCCCCTCCTGGGGCTGGAGATCATCCGTGGCGCCAAGAAGGCCGAGGGCAAGGAAGTGTGGGAAGGCGGCAAGATCCTCGATCCCGAGAACGGCCGCAACTACACCCTGCGCATGACCCCCATCGACGGCGGCAAGAAGCTCGAAGTGCGGGGCTCCATCGGCCCCTTCGGCCGCTCGCAGACCTGGATCCGCGTCCAGTAAACCCAACGCCCGTGGCCTGCCTGCCCGTCTGCCTGCGCCGTGCCCGGCGCGCGGCGGCGCCAGGCCACCAACAAGGAACCAACCCATGTCCCGATTTCAAGTGAAGAAAGTCGCCGTGCTCGGCGCAGGCGTGATGGGCGCGCAGATTGCCGCCCACCTCGTCAACGTGAAGGTGCCCGTGGTGCTGTTCGACCTGCCCGCCAAGGAAGGCCCGAAGAACGGCATCGTCACCAAGGCCGTCGAAGGCCTCAAGAAGCTCAAGCCCTCGCCCCTGGGCGTGGCCGACGACGCGGCGCTGATCCAGCAGGCCAACTACGAAGAGCACATGCACCTGCTCAAGGAATGCGACCTCGTGATCGAGGCCATTGCCGAGCGCATGGACTGGAAGCTCGACCTGTACACCAAGATCGCGCCCCACGTGGCCAAGCACGCCATCCTGGC
The DNA here is from genome assembly GCF_059415185.1 of Acidovorax sp. GW821-FHT10E04. Taxonomy (NCBI): domain Bacteria; kingdom Pseudomonadati; phylum Pseudomonadota; class Betaproteobacteria; order Burkholderiales; family Comamonadaceae; genus Acidovorax; species Acidovorax sp. GW821-FHT10E04. The sequence goes on along the minus strand of NZ_JBWKMT010000007.1, from coordinate 7,172 downwards.
GTCCAACACCTCGGGCCTGTCGATCACCAAGCTCTCCGAAGTGCTGCCCGAGAGCATCAAGCCGCGTTTCTGCGGCATCCACTTCTTCAACCCACCGCGCTACATGACGCTGGTGGAGCTGATCAACACCCCCACCACCCAGCCTGAAGTGCTCGACCAGCTTGAAGCCTTCGTCACCAGCGGCCTGGGCAAGGGCGTGGTGCGCGCGCACGACACCCCCAACTTCGTCGCCAACCGCGTGGGCATCGCCGGCATGCTGGCCACCATGAAGGAGGTCGAGAACTTCGGCCTCACCTATGACGTGGTGGACGACCTCACGGGCAAGAAGCTCGGCCGCGCATCGAGCGGCACCTTCCGTACCGCCGATGTGGTGGGCCTGGACACCATGGCCCACGTGATCAAGACGCTGCAGGACAACCTGAGCATCGAGACCGATCCGTTCTACGAAAGCTTTGGCACGCCCGCGGTGCTGAAGAAGCTGCTGGAGCTGGGCAACCTGGGCCAGAAGGCCAAGGCCGGTTTCTTCAAGAAGGTCGGCCGCGACGTGATGCGCTTCGAGCTGGACAGCGAAGAGTACGTGCCCGCCGGCCAGAAGGCCGACGAGGTGTATGCCCGCATGCTCAAGAAGCCCGCCGCCGAGCGCCTGCGCCTGCTGCGCAACGCCGAAGGCGCCCCGGGCCAGTTCCTGTGGGCCATCCTGCGCAACGGCTTCCACTACGCCGCCGTGCACCTGGGCACCATCGCCGACAACGCGCGCGACGTGGACCAAGCCATGCGCTGGGGCTTCGGCATGAAGCAGGGCCCCTTCGAGCTGTGGCAGGAAGCCGGCTGGCTCGACGTGGCGAAGATGATCCAGGAAGACATCGACGCGGGTAAAGCGCTGTGCAAGGCACCGCTGCCCGAGTGGGTCTTCAAGGGCCCCGTGGCCGAAGCCGGTGGCGTGCACACCGCGCAAGGCTCGTGGAGCGCATCGCAGAACAAGTTCGTGCCCCGCCGCCAGCTGCCGGTGTACGAGCGCCAGATTTTCCCCGAGTCGCTGCTGGGCGAGACCAACCTGCCCGACTGGCGCACCGCCGGCACGACCATTGCAGAGTCCAAAGCCCTGCGCACGTGGACGCTGGATGGCCAGGTACTCATCGCCAGCATCAAGAACAAGATGCACGCCATCAGCCCCGAAGTGATGGAAGGCTTGATGGAAGCGTTGGAGCTGGCCGAGGCCGAGTACCAGGGCATGGTCATCTGGTCCGGCGACGCCCCGTTCAGCGTGGGTGCGGACCTGGAAGCCACCATGCCGGCCTTCATGGTCGGCGGCGCCGATGCGGTCGAAAGCATCGAGCAGGAACTGCAGAACCTGATGCTGCGCATCCGCTACGCGCAGGTGCCCGTCGTCGCGGCCATCCACGGCATGGCGCTGGGCGGCGGCTGCGAGCTGGCCGTGTATTCCGCCAAGCGCGTGGCCCACATGGAAAGCTACATCGGCCTGGTGGAAGTCGGCGTGGGCCTGGTGCCCGGCGCGGGCGGCCTGACCTACATCGCGCGCCGCGCGGCCGAGAACATGGCGGCCTCTACTGGCAAGGACATCCTGCCCTTCCTGACCGAGGGCTTCACCGCCGCCGCGATGGCCAAGGTGGGCACCAGCGCGCTCGAATCGCGCAAGCTCGGCTTCCTGCTGGAGTCCGACATCATCGTGCCCCACAAGGACGAGCTGCTGTTCGTGGCCATCAACGAAGCCAAGTCCATGGCCGCCAGTGGCTGGCGCGCGCCGCACAAGCGCCTGTTCCCCGTGGCGGGCCGCAGCGGCCTGGCCACCATCAAGGCGCAGCTCGTGAACATGCGCGACGGCGGCTTCATCAGCGCCTACGACTTCAAGGTCAGCACCATGATCGCCGAGGTGGTCTGTGGCGGCGACGTGGACGCCGGCGCGCTGGTGAGCGAGGAATATTTGCTCACGCTGGAGCGCAAGGTGTTCTGCCACCTGATCGCACAGCCCAAGACGCACGAGCGCATCCTGGGCATGCTCTCGACAGGCAAGCCTGTTCGCAACTGACCGCCATCGCCATGACGGACCACGCCCCCAACAAACTCCAGCGCTCGCTGATGCGCCTGGACGAGGCACCCGCCTTCCTGCGCGGCTTCGTGCAGAACATCATCCTGCGCCGGGCCGTGCCTTTCACCGGCACGGCCGGGGTGAAGTTCGTGTCGCTCACGCCCGAGCGTGTGGAAGTGCGCCTGCCCAATGAGCACCGCGTGCAGAACCACATCGGCGGCGTGCACGCCTCGGCCATGAACCTGTTGGCCGAGACGGCCACCGGCATGGTGGTGGGCATGAACGTGCGCGATGACTGCATACCGCTGGCCAAGGAGCTGTCCATGGCGTTCAAGAAGCGCGCCACGGGTGGCTTGAAGGCCGTGGCCACGCTGACCGCCGAGCAGCGCGCCGCCATGTTGGCCAGCGACAAGGGCGAGGTGCAGGTCACCGTCACCGTGACCGACGAAGCCGGCGTGGAGCCGGTCGAATGTGTATTTACGTGGGCCTGGATTCCTTCCAGCCGCCCCGCCAAGCATTGAAGGAGTTTCAACACCATGGCTCAAAAACAAGTCCAGGACGCCTACATCGTTGCCGCCACGCGCACCCCCATCGGGCGCTCGGGCCGCGGCTATTTCAAGAACACCCGCCCCGATGACCTGCTGGTCGCCGCCATCAAGAGCGCCATGCTGCAGGTCCCCACGCTGGACCCCAAGGCGATCGAGGACGCCATCATCGGCTGCTCCTTCCCTGAAGGCGAGCAGGGCATGAACATGGCCCGCATCGCCGTGGGCCTGGCGTTCGACCACCCCGTGGGCGGCGTGACCGTGAACCGCTTCTGCGCATCGGGCATCACCGCGCTGCAGATGGCGGCCGACCGCATCCGCGTGGGCGAGGCCGACGTGCTGATCGCCGGTGGCGCCGAGTCCATGAGCCTCGTGCCCATGGGCGGCAACAAGCCATCATTCAACGCAGAAATTTTTGCGCGTGACGAGAACGTGGGCATCGCCTACGGCATGGGCCTCACGGCCGAGAAAGTCGCGCAGCAGTGGAAGATCAGCCGCGAGGCGCAGGATGCCTTCGCACTGGAATCGCACCTGCGCGCCATCAAGGCGCAGAAGGCCGGTGAGTTCAGCGACGAAATCACGCCCTTCGAGGTCGTGGAGCGTTCGCCCAACCTCGCTACCGGCGAAGTGGTGGAAAAGCGCCGCACCGTGAGCCTGGACGAGGGCCCCCGCCCCGATACCTCGCTCGAAGGACTGGCCAAGCTCAAGCCCGTGTTCGCTGCGCGCGGCAGCGTCACGGCGGGCAACAGCTCGCAGACCAGCGACGGCGCCGGTGCGCTGATCGTGGCCAGCGAAAAGGCCGTGAAGCAATTCGGCCTCACGCCCCTGGCGCGTTTTGTGAGCTACGCCGCCCGCGGCGTGCCGCCGGAGATCATGGGCATCGGCCCCATCGAGGCGATTCCTGCAGCCCTGCGTTATGCGGGCTTGAAGAGTGACGACATTGGCTGGTACGAGTTGAACGAAGCGTTTGCGGCCCAGTCGCTGGCGGTGATCAATACGCTGGGCCTGAACCCTGCGAACGTGAACCCGATGGGCGGTGCCATTGCGCTGGGCCACCCGCTGGGCGCCACCGGTGCCATCCGCGCCGCCACCGTGGTGCACGCACTGCGTCGCCACAAGCTGAAGTACGGCATGGTCACGATGTGCGTGGGCACAGGCCAAGGCGCCGCTGGAATTATTGAAGCGCTGTGAGTTAGCTGGCTACTGCGCGGGTCATCTGCGTCGTTGGGCGGTGCTCGGAATCCTCACGTACTTCAAGTACGTTCCGGTTCCTGTGCTCCGTCCGCCTAGCAGCTGATCCCGCTCGCTACGCCCTGGAGGGTGGGGTGTGAAGGCGGGGGAACGGGCGGGGTAAGGCTTGATCGCTCCCACTCAAACCGTTCGGGCTGAGCCTGTCGAAGCCAGGGTTCTGCCCTCAGCGATAGTTTTCTTTTCAAGCCGGCGCAGATCGGTTTCGAACCAAGGAGACAGACATGGACAAGCAAACTTTGCAGGTCAACGGGGCAGTGTCATTGGCGCTGCGTGTCTACCAACCCGAGGGCGCTCCGCGCGCCAGTGTCGTGATCGGCGGCGCGATGGGGGTGCGGCAGTCGTTCTACGAGGCCTTTGCGCTGTGGATGGCGCAGCAAGGGTTTCGGGTCACCACGTTCGACTACCGGGGCCATGGCGATTCGTTGCAGGGCGCCATGCGCGATGTGAAGGCGGATCTGTTCGACTGGGCGCAGGACTACGAGGCGGTGATCACAGCCGCCAAGGCCGCGCTGCCGTCGCAGCCGCTGTACTTGCTGGGCCACAGCCTGGGGGCGCAGTTGCCGGGCCTGTTGAAAAAGCCCGAGCAGGTGGATGGCTTGCTGAGCGTGGCCGCAGGCAGCGGCTACTGGCGCGACAACGCGCCGCAGCTCAAGCGCATCGTTCCGTATTTCTGGTGGGTGCTGGTGCCGCTGGCCACGCGGCTGTGCGGGTACTTTCCGGGGCGCACGCTCAAGAAGGTGGGCGACCTGCCTGCGGGCGTGATCCTGCAGTGGCGCCGCTGGTGCCTGCACCCGGCCTACAGCGTGGGGGCCGAGGGGCCTGCCGTGGCGCAGAGCTACGGCGCGGTGCGTTTTCCGGTGCTGGCCTTGTCGATGGCCGACGACGAGCTGATGACCTTGCGGGGCACGCACAACCTGGTGAATCTGTACGCCAACACCGAGCGCCGCGTGGAGAGCATCACGCCGGCCGATCTGCAGGTGCGCCGCATCGGGCACTTCGGTTTCTTTCGCGACCAGTTTCGCCAGAGCCTGTGGCCGCGCGCGGCGGCTGCGCTGGCCGCCCTGGGTGGCGGCGTGCACCACGGCGAAGTCTCCGGTACGACGGCCTGAGCGGTCGTTTCGCGGCACACTCGCAGCATGACTTCCTCTTCATCCACTTCTTCGTCCTCCGCAGCCCACCCGCTGGACGAGGCGCTGCAACTGACGGCCTCGTCCGCTCCGACCGGCCAGTACGAAGGGCAAACCCACCCCGGCTACTGGAACATGGTGGGCCCGTTTGGTGGCATCACCGCCGCCACGCTGCTACAGGCCATCCTGCAGCACCCTGACCGGCTCGGCGACCCGTTGTCGCTCACCGTCAACTACGCGGGCGCACTGACAGCCGGTGTGTTCACCGTGCAGGCAACGCCCGTGCGCACCAACCGCTCTACCCAGCACTGGACGCTGTCGATCCTGCAGGCCGGTGCTGACGGCGCGCAGGTGGTCACCACCACCGCCACGGCCGTCACGGCGGTGCGCCGCGAGACCTGGAGCGTGGGCGATGTGCCCATGCCCGAGGTGCCTCCCCCCGCGGAGCACAAGGCCATCGTCGCGCCCAAGGGGGCGGTGGAATGGCTCAGCCGCTATGAGATGCGCCCCATCGCGGGATTCATCCCGCGCACCTGGGACGGCAGCGGCGACCACAGCCTCACGCAGCTGTGGATGCGCGACGCGCCGCCGCGCCCGCTCGACTTCACCTCGCTGGCGGCACTGGCCGACGTGTTCTTCCCCCGCGTGTGGCTGCGCCGTGCGCGCCAGGTGCCTGCGGGCACGGTGTCCATCACCGTGTACTTCCATGCCACGGCAGAGCAGTTGCAGGCCACGGGCTCCGGCTACCTGCTCGGCCAGGCGCGCGGGCAGGAGTTTCGCAACGGTTTCTTCGACCAGACCGTGCAGCTGTGGAACGAGGCTGGCACCATGCTGGCCACGAGCCACCAGATCGTCTACTACAAGGAATAGGAAGTCGGCCTGTTGCTCTGCACCGTGCATTCCTCCCGTCCTCATCCATCCGACCCCGGAACCTTCACCACCATGACCGACGCCACCCAAGACATCCTCGTCCACACCGAAGCCGGTGTGGCCACCATCACCTTCAACCGTGTGGACAAGAAGAACTCCATCACCACCACCATGTATGCCGCCATGGCCGATGCCCTGGCCGCTGCCGAGGCCGATGCCAGCGTGCGCGTGGTGGTGTTCCAGGGCGACGTGGCGATCTTCAGCGCGGGCAATGACATCGGCGACTTTTTGAAGCAGCCGCCCGCCACGCAGGATTCGCCCGTGTTCCGCTTCCTGCACGGCATCGCGGCCTTTCCCAAGCCCATCATCGCCTCGGTGTGTGGCCCCGCCGTGGGCATCGGCACGACCATGCTGTTCCATTGCGACCTGGTCTATGCGGGCGACAACGCGGCGTTCTCCATGCCCTTCGTGAACCTGGGGCTGTGCCCCGAGGCCGCATCGAGCCTGCTGGTGCCGCAGATGCTGGGCTATCACCGCGCGGCCGAGGCGCTGCTGCTGGGCGAGCCCTTCATGGCCGAGGCCGCCCTGGAGGTGGGCCTGGTCAACCGCGTGGTGCCGCCGACCGAGTGCAATGGCGTGGCGCAGGCGCAGGCGCGCAAGCTGGCGGCCAAGCCGCTGTCGGCGCTGATCGAGACCAAGCGGCTGATGAAGGGGGGGCAGACGGGGAAGGTGCTGGCGGTGATGGCGGAAGAGGGCGCGAGCTTTGGTCGCATGCTGCGCGAGCCGGCAGCGCGGGAAGCGTTCTCGGCGTTTATGGAAAAGAGAAAGCCAGATTTCAGCAAGAGCTGAAATCTGGCCGCCGCGATAGCGGTGCAGACCGCGTAGCGGGCTGAACGATCTTTTGGTAAAAGCGCCGACTGGATTTCGGCGCACTCTGGGTCCCCGGTTCGTGGTCATTTTGGCTGCTAGAGCTTTTCTATCAAGCGCTAGCAGCTATCGTTTTTATAGTTATCGAGTTTCTGCCTACCGTTCGGGCTGAGCCCATCGATGCCAGGGCGTGCTGGTTTGAAAAGCATGCTTGGTTTGAGGGCAGAGGCCGGGAGTCGCCCGGCATGCGAGTAACTTTCTTTCGCATCGCCGAAAGAAAGTCACCAAAGAAAGGGCGCCCCCCAGTCTGCGACCCCTTCGCAGTGCGAAGGGGCAACCTGCGGCGGGGCGGTTGCGGGTGCGCCGTGGAACTCGCTTTGCGCCTGCGGCGCGCCGCTCGGACAACCACGGCGAGTCAGAGCACGAGGCATGGGCGCTGCGACGCCCATGCTCACCCCGCAACAG